>NZ_BAEN01000002.1 GCF_000314975.1 Aliiglaciecola lipolytica E3 | reverse complement strand
GAAGTGCAAGCACTTCCTGCTACCGTTCGACTTGCATGTGTTAGGCCTGCCGCCAGCGTTCAATCTGAGCCATGATCAAACTCTTCAATTAAATTTTCGAAATATGAACTTTTTTTGGTAAGCACTCTTATAATGAGTGCCCACACAGATTGTCTTGTTGCAAATTGTTAAAGAACGTTTGATGTAGAAGTTCCCGAA
Organism: Aliiglaciecola lipolytica E3; assembly: GCF_000314975.1. Lineage (GTDB taxonomy): Bacteria > Pseudomonadota > Gammaproteobacteria > Enterobacterales > Alteromonadaceae > Aliiglaciecola > Aliiglaciecola lipolytica. Next base: position 57,906 of record NZ_BAEN01000002.1, on the reverse strand, counting down.
GGTTTTCTACATCAGGTCGCTGTCATGTGACGCTACCTGGAATCTTGTCTGCCGAAGGAGTCCGTTAGGTCTCTCTCAAGCGGGAGGCGCATTCTACACTCTCCGGTTTTGATGTCAACATTTTTGTTTGGTTTTTTGTAAATTATTTCAAACTACCAATTTGTTGCCATCCCGCTTCACACTTGCCTTTCAGCTAGCTTTGCATCTTCAATAAAGGAGATGAGCAAGAGACATTCTTTAGTGATTGTCCCGAAGCGAGGCGCGCATTCTACAGACCCTGTTTTGAAGATCAAGCCAATATTTAAAATAATTTCAAAATTGCTTCCGTTTGATTATTTTTAAAACGAATTGCTGCTTATTTGACACAATCAGACTAAAAGTTATCTGAAATAAGGAGATTTAGAGAAAGTTAGTTAGAACAATTTACGCTTTTAAAATGCTAATATTAGAAATTCTTTAACAATAAATTCAAACAGGCAAATACCGAAATGAAAAAATCAGTTTCACCTTTTAAGGGAATACATCCCCAATTTGGAGAAAGTTGTTATGTTGATAGTTCAAGCATCTTGGTAGGCGATATCATTTGTGGAGATGATGTAAGTATATGGCCATTAGTTGCAGCTAGAGGAGATGTGAACAGTATTCGTATTGGCCATCGAACCAATATACAAGACGCAACGGTACTCCACGTAACACGCAGCAGCGTAAGCAATTCTGATGGCTACCCGTTAATTATTGGAGATGATGTCACTGTAGGCCATAAATGTATGCTTCATGGTTGTACTTTAGGCGATCGCATTCTAGTAGGTATGGGCGCAATTATAATGGACGGTGCAGTAGTAGAAGATGACGTCTTTGTCGGTGCTGGATGTTTGGTACCACCTAACAAAACCTTAAAAAGTGGTTATTTATATGTCGGCAGCCCAGCTAAGCAGGCGCGCAAGCTAACGGAAGATGAAATTTCATTCTTAAAGATTTCTGCGGAAAATTACTTAGTTACTAAGAATGAATATATAGCGGAAGGATTATAACTTGCGCAGTCTATACGATGATAGTTTTTAGAGTTAAAAGGTTAAATCAACTTTAGTTAAAACTATCTCGCCTCGTGCATTCCATTTTTCTTGGCTGATGAGTGAGGTTAATTGCTCTTCTATTTCAAACTGATGAAGCTGGTAGAATTCCGCTGCTTCATCTTGCAACACATCAATAATCCAACAATTTATCAATGCACCACTATTAATTGCAACAACCTTTAAAGCCTGATGTTGTGAGTCATAATCGAATCCATCTAATATTTGAATGGCTTGATTCACAACATACTTCTTATTTGTTGCATAACAGGCTCGATGTCTGGCATGTAACCTCGCCAAAAATTGAAACTATGTGCTGCCTGTCCAACTAACATCCCTAACCCATCACTTGTATTAACCACACCTAAACGTGAGGCGTGCTCTAAAAAAGCCGTTGGAGCTGATAAGTACACCATGTCATAAACCATACTTGCTTTTGATAAAACGTCATCAGATAAATCTGGTAACTGCCCGCTTAAACTCGCAGACGTGCAATTGACAATTAAATCATAAGGTTGTGACGACTCACTTGCCATTTGCAAAAAGTCCGTAGCAAGTACATTACTATTATCAAACCAATTGGCAAGGTCCTCCGCCTTGGCTTTCGTTCGATTAACAATTGTAATCTGCTTAGCACCTTGCTCAAGAAGAGGAAGAATTACTCCTCTTGCTGCGCCACCAGCACCGATTAAAAGAATACGAGAATTGGAAATACAGAAATCTTGATGTTTTAGATCAAGCACTAGTCCTGCACCATCTGTAGTTTCACCTCTGAAACGGTTTTCATCAAGGCGAATAATCGTATTAATTGCTCCAGCATCGACCGCAGCTGGAGATAATTCAGTTACCCACTGCAAAGCATCTTGCTTAAATGGGCTAGTAATATTGCAACCTTTAGCATTAGGATCGGCGAAAAAATCATCTAAACTGGCAGAAAAGTTTCCTTTTTGTCCTAAAATCTTTTGATAATCAATACGTTCATTACGTTGTTTAGCGAAAGTTTGGTGGATCAATGGAGAACGACTTTGCTCGATTGGATCGCCAAAAACTGCATATTTATCTATTTGCAAAATGAGTTACTTCCCTTTTTCCAATTCACCTAACCAATCTCTTGGTTTTAAAAACTCTTCAGTAAGTCTAGCCTCAGGTGTATTCGACTTAGCCTGGAAATTATATTCCCAACGAGCGAGCGGAGGCATCGACATCAAAATAGACTCTGTTCGTCCACCTGTTTGCAAACCAAATAAAGTGCCTCTGTCGTACACTAAATTAAACTCAACGTACCTACCTCGTCGATATAGTTGAAACTGTCTTTCACGTTCCGAAAAAGCTTGGTCTTTACGTCTTTCCACAATAGGTACATAGGCATCTAAATATCCGTTACCCACCGCTTGCATAAATTCAAATGATCGCTCAAATCCAAGCTCATTCAAATCATCAAAAAATAGACCGCCAACACCTCGAGTTTCATTTCTATGTTTCAAATAGAAATAATCGTCGCACCAAGTTTTATATTTTTCATATTTATCTTCGCCAAAAGGTAAACATGCTTGTTTTGCGACTGTGTGCCAATGCTGTACATCTTCCATAAACGGATAAAAAGGCGTTAAATCAAATCCACCTCCGAACCACCAGACCGGATCTTCGCCTTCCTTTTCAGCTAAAAAGAATCTCACATTTGCATGCGATGTAGGTACATAGGGATTTTTAGGATGGATAACTAGTGATACGCCCATCGCTTGAAAACTTCTGCCAATTAATTCTGGCCTAGCAGCGGTAGCAGAAGCCGGTAGTTGCGTTCCAAATACATGAGAAAAATTGACTCCACCCTGCTCAATAACATGACCATTAGTCAAAACTCTGGTGCGCCCGCCTCCGCCTTCTTCTCTTTGCCAGTTATCTTGCTTGAACTGCTTTTTACCATCCATTAGTTCCAATGTATGACAAATTTCATCTTGTAATTTCAGTAAAAAGTTTTTGACGGACTCGATATCAGGCCCATTATTTATGGTCATATTTAACTTGCTCTTACTGTTTCGCCGGTTAAGCCATTACGAATTTGACTGGGATTTTTCTGCGTACCAACCGAGCCATGTAAACACAATAAAGACTCTCCAAATTGTGAAAATACTTGTTGGCAATTTTTGGCAGGCTCTTCGCCGCTTTTATTTGCACTCGTCGAAATAACGGCACTATCTAATAGTCTGCATATGTCTACAACAAGTGGATGGCTGCTAACTCGCACAGCTATTAGCTCGGAGCCACCGGTTATAAAATCAGGAGTACCCTGCTTTTTAGGCAATAGCCAAGTATTAGGACCTGGCCATGAATCATCAACTTGTTTAAGTATTTCAGGCTCAACTCGCGAAAAGTCAACGAACTTAGTTAACTGTTTCTTACTATTCGCTATCACTATCAAACCTTTTTCAAGACTTCGATTTTTGAGCGCTAACAATTTCATCACAGCTGCCTCATTGGTTGGGTCGCATCCCAATCCATAAACTGCTTCGGTGGGATACGCAAAAACTTCCCCGTCTAAAAATTGTTGCTTAAAAAGTTGTGGATTTTGGCTAATGTCCATTCGACTAAACATACTAAAAATTTAAACGAGGAGTGTAATGCAAAAGCGATATTGTGAAAAGCGGCGTAATTGGTTTGGGTTTAATTTTCCTGAGCTGACACCTTTTCTCCACAGTTTTTTTGTGGACACTGGTAGTAACTTCCATGATCATTTTTCTTTTCAATTAAAACTGACCATTGACATTTGGGGCAGGTTTTTTCAACTGGTGGAGCATTTAACACATATTTACATTTTGGATAACCATCGCATGCGTAAAAGCTTTTACCGTATTTATTTGTTCGTTTAAGCAACTTTCCTGCGTGACAGGATGGACATGCAACATGGATATCCTTCTGTTGTTTAATCGCTTCAATATGATGACAATCAGGATATCCGGTACAGCCAATGAAGAGACCAAATCGGCCTTTTTTAATGGATAATGCCAATCCGCAATCTGGACATTGGGAGCCATCAATTTGTTTCAATTCAACGGTGGTATTGTCGTGAAGTGGTTTTGCGAATTCGCACTGTGGGTAACGGCTACAACCTAAGAACGCGCCATTTTTACTGCGCTTTATTAGGAGTTTAGCGCCACAATCTGGACATGCACCAAATTCCCCATCCAGTGCATGTTCATTTGCGTCAAAAAGAGAGTGATCGATTTTAGACATTGTCGATCATGCCTTTTGTGTAGTTTGGTAGTGGCCTATCGCCACTGTTTTAATTACCTGAAATTTAATGCAACGGGCCTTCGGGCTCGTCAAATAGTAAATCTTCCATTTGGGCGTAAGCGTTTTCTTTTCCGGGAACGTTAAAGAGAACCATGAGCACGACCCATTTTAGGTCTTCAAGACAGAACTCTTTAGAATCTATCTCCATCACTCTATCCACAACCATTTCTCTGGTTGCTGAATCCAGTACATTTATTTGCTCAAGAAACATCAAAAATCCACGACACTGCACATCCAAGCGCATTTCTTCTTCTTGAGTATAAATGCGGTTTACTAGAGCACCGCCAGATTTTACAAAATACGGATTAATATCCGTTTCTTGCAGAGCTGCCAACTTCTCTAACCACGATAACGCTTTATAGATTTCATCATGATGGAACCCCGCGCGCACGAGCTCATCTGTTAGCTCATCTTGATCAACGCGAATTTCAGTTTCACTATGAATGAAATTTTCAAACAGATACATGAGGATATCGAACATATTATTTGCCCCTCAATTTGATGTAACCCCCAGAAACTGGAGCTACTAAACCACGCAACTCATATTCTAATAATTGCGCCAACACGACTTCAATCGGCATTTTGCTACGTTGTATAACGACGTCTAACGCAGTAACGTCATGGTCTACACTATCTAACAATTTGTCGGTTGCCAAGCATTGAATGACACTTTTTTCGCACTTTTTAGAAGAATCCTTTAGAACACAAGAATTAACGTTCTGAAATTCTTCTAATATATCTTCTAAATTTGATACGAGTTTCGCTCCTTGTTTGATCAATAAATGAGCACCTTCATTGAGTGGGTTATTTATATTCCCGGGAATCGCAAATACTTCTCGATTTTGCTCTAGCGCATATTTAGCTGTAATGAGTGAACCACTGCGAATTGCAGCTTCAATGACTAGCACGCCGAGAGACAAGCCACTGACTATACGATTTCGACGTGGAAAATTATGCGCTAAAGGTTTTGTATGAGCTCTGAACTCAGACAAAATTAATCCTTGGTTTTGAATGATTTGGTGTGCCAATGGAATATTTCGTTTGGGATAAAGATTATTTAAGCCACTGCCCAACACAGCTATTGTCCTACCACCAGCACTCAAAGCGCCCTGATGCGCATTAGCATCAACTCCCATAGCTAATCCACTGGTAATACTAACCCCTTGTTGAGCCAGTTGTTGTGCTAGTTCAAACCCGCAATTTTTACCATATTGACTTGGATTGCGACTACCTACTACGGCAATCTGTGTAGATTTTAGTAAGTCTTTATTTCCCCAACCAAAAAGTAATAACGGAGGTCTTGCGATTTCGGACAACAATTCTGGAAAATCTGGATGACCCGGATAGACAGCAAAATGCTTTTGATCGGCATCAAGCCATGCAAACTCTTTTTCGATTTGTCGCATATCGGGTTTAACAATTGCGTTGACCTGAGCGGCATTAAAACCCAAATCTTTCAACTCTGATGAGTTACAGTTTAAAAGGTTGCTCGGAGAAATATTGAAGTGTGTTTGAAGCTTATTTAATCTGCCTATTCCGAAGTCTGGAATTTGATCTAGAATAAACCACTGCCGCAATTCGTCTTGGGAATGGCAGGCCGTATTGTCGATAGCGTCATTTTGTTCAGAGTTGCGCACATCCTGTGCCATAGTCTGTCCTTATTTTTGTACAATTTCATGTTATGGTTTAGCTACCAATGCTCCTTCACGAATCGTTTTAGTTGAGCGCGTAATCAAACCATAACTGGCTTTTTTGAATACCTTAAAAACAACTACTTCACCTACTTTAATAGCGGGCTGCCGAAGCTCATCGCTACCATCAAACAAGTTTTCGACAAAGTTATTCTCACCTGTATATTTAGGGTCAATACTGTCTTGGATATTTGGCCCTTGCACATAAATTCCTAATACCGTACCAGGCTTAACCTTTCGACTGCCCAAATCAAGAATTACCACATCATATTTTCCAAGCAACTGATGCTGTTCTAAACTGCTAATAATCTGACCTTTTTGGCGAGTAGCAGCTTTTAGCTTCATGCTGCCAGTTTGCCATTCTTCACTAGGCAATAACTTGTCGCCACGCCTTGCTTCAAAATTTGCATCTTCCACTTTAACTAGATGTTGGCCTTCCACGTCACTTTCTAATGGCGTGGCATCAGCAACATGACGAATCTGAAAACCCAGTAAATTATCGTATTGATCACGCAATTCGTTTTGCTTTCTCACTATATTGTAAAGTTCAGGGGTATCTTGGTCTGCTTTGCTTAGCACTAAATCTCCAGAAGCAAATGATGCGTTACCATCTTGGTTACCTAATAAGTATGGTAAGAGTTCATACTCCTCTTCATCCATTATCCTGCTGCTTTCAATATAGGGCTGAATAATAGTCCACGGCAAAGTATCAATTGGTTGTACTGTTTTAAGTTCTTTTCTACCTTGTGGAGAAAGTTTGATTTGCGGTTTTTGTGTGTCTCTCACAATATCTAAAACAGGTTCACCCTGTTCGTTATATCGCAAGCGTAATTCATCACCAGGATAAATTAGATGAGGATTATTAATATGCACATTGTTACGCCACAACTCAGGCCATAACCAGGGCTTGCTTAAGTACATGCTTGAAATGTCCCAAAGCGTATCGCCTTTTTTGACAACATAAACTTGCGGAGCTGTTTGTTTTATATTGATTACATCTGCAATAGTCGCTAATGGCAAAAACATTAGAATTACCAGAAGTTTACTCAATCGTTTGCCCATACCAACCTCATAACGCAGCATATTGTGTTTGTAGTATCGACCTAAACATATATTGCTTGATCGAACTTTAATTCTATTTAGGCTAGAATAGCGCCTTTAATGATTCAATAGCGTATTTTATTGAACCGTATAGTAATTAATACTGACCCTAGGTACAGTTTTTTATAAAATGTACTAAAAGTCACCAAAGTATAGTGTAGCTGAAGAACAAGATGGCCATTTTAAAAGTATTAAAATTCCCTGACGAACGATTGAGAACAGTAGCAAAGCCTGTAGACAATGTTGACGGTGAAATTAAAAAGTTAGTAGACGATATGTTCGATACTATGCGCGAAGAAAACGGTATCGGGCTTGCCGCGACCCAAGTAAATGTGCATAAGCGTGTTGTGGTGATGGATATTTCAGAAGATCAAAATACACCGAGAGTATTTATTAATCCTGAAATCATCGAAATGGATGGGCAAACCATCAGCGAAGAAGGTTGTCTGTCTGTCCCGAATAGTTACGCAAAAGTAGAGCGCGCTGAGCATATTATCGTTAAAGCTCTCGATGTTGAAGGCAATGAATACACACTTGAAGCAGACGGTTTGTTAGCCATATGCATTCAACATGAACTTGATCACCTTAAAGGCAAACTGTTTGTCGATTACCTTTCTCCCCTAAAAAGAAAACGGATTCGCAGTAAATTAGAAAAAGAAGCGCGATTAGCCGCTCGCGCCTCCTGATGACAGGAAAGTAGCATTGAGCAAAAATCTTAATATTGTGTTCGCCGGTACGCCCGATTTCGCAGCACAACACTTACAAGCCCTCATCGATTCTGATCATAATATCATTGCAGTCTATAGCCAGCCGGATCGGCCAGCTGGACGAGGAAAAAAGCTTCAAGCCAGTGCAGTAAAGCAATTGGCAATAGAGCATAATTTGCATGTTTTACAGCCCGAATCGTTAAAATCTCAAGAAGCACAACAAACTCTGGCGGATTTAAAGCCTGATATCATGATTGTAGTTGCATACGGCTTAATTTTACCGCAAGTTGTATTGGATACTCCCAGACTGGGCTGCTTAAATGTGCATGGTTCTTTGCTTCCTCGTTGGCGTGGAGCCGCCCCAATTCAACGCGCGATTTGGGCAGGAGATAGTCACACCGGCGTAACGATTATGCAGATGGACAAAGGCTTGGATACAGGAGCTATGTTGCACAAACAATTTATTCCTATCGAAGCAACAGATACTAGCGCCACCTTGTATGAAAAACTCGCAAAAATTGGCCCCACTGCATTGCTCGAATGTCTAGATAAAATAGAGCAAGTTGAACCAGAAGTTCAAAATAACGAACTGGCGAACTATGCACAAAAGCTGAGTAAACAAGAAGCCTGTATTGATTGGAATGTCTCTGCGCAGCAGCTAGAAAGAAATACCCGCGCTTTTAACCCGTGGCCAGTCACCTATTTTGAAATTACACCCGAAAGCTCAGAACAATCCATCGCGATAAAGCTTTGGGAAGCCAAAGTAGTTAAAGCAAATGAATCCAAAGCTCCAGGGACAATTGTCTCTGCCACCAAAAATGGCATCGAGATAACCACAAGCGAAGACAACCTGTTGCTCACCAAATTACAAATTCCAGGAAAAAAACCGATGACGGTAGCGGATATATTAAACGCTAGGCAAGAGTGGTTTGTTGTAGGTCAAAAATTATCGTGAATGATTCTTCGATTAGCACTTCTCCTCGGAAATCGAGTAAATTTCTCAGACCAGATGCGGCAAAGGTGCTATTTCAGATTTTAGAAAATGGCCAGTCAGCCCGTGAATGCCTCCCCAAAATACAAGAGAATTATTCTGATAAAGACAAAGCCTGGCTACAAGAAATGGTGTACGGGGTTTTACGTCACCTACCAGTATTGCAAAGTTGGCTGCGGATACTTTTAGATAAACCTCTGAAAAACAAATATAAAGTAGCTGAACACCTGATTATGCTCGGATTTTACCAGCTAGCTTTTACTCGCGTATCTACCCACGCCGCCGTGTCTGAAACGGTAGCAGCAACACGTCAACTTAAAGTTGAGCCCCTTAAGGGCCTGGTCAATGCGTTATTGCGCAACTTTATTCGCCAAGAACTGGATAAACAAGACATCAAAGAACCTCAGGTCCGGTCAGGATTACCTAAATGGTTATTTAAACGTCTCCAAGCGGCGTATCCTGATCAATTAGAAGCATTATGTGAAGAAATGCAACAGCGCCCACCAATATGGTTGCGGGTAAATCGTCAGGTGATAGATAAAGATAAGTACCTAGCGTTACTTGACGAGCAAGGAGTGGCTTGTGAACTAAGTAGCGAACACAGTGACGGTCTAATACTACAAAAAAGCCAAGACATCACCCAGTTACCGGGATACCAACAAGGCATGTTTGCCGTACAAGATGGTGCAGCGCAACTGGCAGCAGCCTATTTAAATGCACAAGAAGGAGATCTTGTTTTAGATTGTTGTGCAGCACCTGGCGGTAAAACCTGTCACATTTTGGAACGTCAACCTAATCTAAGTAAATGTATCGCATTAGATATTGACGATTCCCGCTTAGATAGAGTGCGCGAAAATCTAAGCCGTCTGAATTTAAAAGCGGACTTAGTAGCCGCCGATGCAACTCAAACCGAAAGCTGGTGGGATGGTGTTTTATTTGATCGTATTTTGCTAGATGCACCCTGCTCAGCTACCGGGGTGATTCGTCGTCATCCCGATATCAAATGGCTGCGTAAAAATGCGGATATTGATACGCTTGTGACATTGCAAAGACAAATTCTCGATACAATGTGGCGAATTTTAAAACCCGGTGGTACTTTGTTATATGCTACTTGTTCCATTTTACCTGAAGAAAACTATTTGCAAATAAACGCGTTTCTTCAGAATAATCCAGATGCTTCGTTAATTCCGGTATGCAATGAGACGGAAAATGCGAATCCCGGTAGACAAATACTACCCGGAGAAAAACAAATGGATGGTTTCTATTATGCGAGACTGCTAAAGTCTTAAAATACAAAGTAAATTGTTTCGAAATTAACTCAACATGAAAATAATTATATTAGGTGCAGGTCAGGTCGGTGGAACATTAGCCGAAAACTTGGTGGGTGAAAAAAATGAAATCACCGTGATCGACTCGGATCAAGAAACCCTGCGCTCTTTACAAGATCGACTCGATTTACAAGTAGTCCACGGGGTCGGCTCACATCCCGATGTATTGGCGAAGGCAGGCGCTGAAGACGCAGATATGTTAATTGCGGTCACGAATAGCGATGAAAGCAATATGATGGCTTGCCAGGTAGCCCATTCGTTATTTAATACGCCGACTAAAATAGCCCGCGTTCGTTCTGAACAATATATAATTCATCAAGATAAACTCTTTCATCATCAAGACATTCCGGTCGATCATCTAATTGCACCAGAGCAGCTAGTGACCAAAGCGATTAAACGCTTAATCGATTATCCAGGAGCATTGCAAGTAGTCGAATTCGCCGACGGTAAAGCCAGCTTAGTAGCTGTTAAAGCCTATTATGGCGGATTATTGGTAGGGCATGCGCTGTCCACGCTTCGCGAGCATATGCCTAACGTTGATACTCGAGTGGCTGCTATCTATCGCCGTGGTAGGCCAATAAGACCACTCGCCTCCACCGTGATTGAGGCTGATGATGAAGTGTTTTTTATTGCCGCGACAAAACACATTCGTGCAGTTATGAGCGAACTACAAAAACTCGAATCTAGTTACAAACGAATCATGATAGCCGGTGGTGGTTTAATAGGTGCTGGGTTAGCAAAACGTCTTGAACACAACCATAACGTGAAGTTAATTGAGTACTCCCAAGAGCGCGCAAAATATTTATCCGCACACTTAGATAAAACCATCGTATTTTGTGGTGACGCGTCTGACCATGAGCTGTTAACAGAAGAAAATGTGCAACAAGTCGATGCGTTTATTGCCGTAACCAATGATGATGAAGCGAATATTATGTCAGCCATGTTGGCCAAACGTCTTGGTGCACAAAAAGCAATGGTACTGATCCAACGCAGTGCTTACGTTGATTTAGTGCAAGGTGGCGAAATTGATATTGCTTTCTCCCCGCAACAAGCAACCATTTCAGCACTACTCACCCACATTCGACGCGGTGATATTGTCAACGTCTATTCGTTACGAAGAGGGGCTGCTGAAGCCATCGAAGCCATTGCCCATGGAGACGAAAACACTTCGAAAGTTATCGGTAAGAAGATCAGTGACATCAAACTGCCTCCAGGTACCACCATTGGAGCGGTTGTAAGAGCGGATGAAGTCATTATTGCCCACAGCACCACGCAAATAGAAGCTAATGATCACGTTATTTTATTTTTAGTGGATAAAAAATTCATTTCTGATGTCGAAAAGCTGTTCCAACCCAGTGCATTTTTCTTTGGGTAATTAAACAATAGTGGCATACCGCACATTATTGTTTTGTGTTAATTTGATTGATTAAATCTACTGAGAATTCTTTTCTCACCTTCCCTTACAGAGACTTTTAAATGAAAAACATTACTATCTTACTTACCGTTGCAACCCTAACGTTTTCAGCTCAATCTCACGCCGAGGGCTGGTTCGACTCTCTGAAAAGCATGCTTGGGTTCAGTCAGGAAGCTGAAGATGAGACCCCTAATACTGCAGATATGGTTGGCAGCATTATCGAGAACTTAAACGTTGACTCTTCACAAGCCGAAGGTGGATTAGGCTCACTATTCAACTATGTTAAAGGCAACTTAACAGCCGATAAATTTAATCAGCTATCTGAGGCGATGCCGGGTATTAATGAACTAATTAATGAAGCTCCAGATGTGAGTAATTTGAAAAGTACCGATGGATTGGGTTCATTGTTAGATAAAGCGGCTGAATATAGTGAATCAGTAAAAGCCATCAACGATGTCAAAAAGCAATTTGAAGCGTTAGGGCTAAAGCCTGAGATGATTATGGCGTATATAGAGCAAGCTAAGGCGTATTTAGATACCGAAGAAGGCAAACAAACCAAAGAATTGTTAACTCAAGGTCTACAAGATTTAATTAAATAACTTTTTTGATAATCAATTTTCAACTTATCTAACATGGCGTAGTTAATTTTTAATATTAACTGCGCCAGAAAGTGGGTGAAAACAATACAAGTAAAGAAAACACCTCAAGACGTCCAAACAACATAGCAATAATTAACAACCACTTTCCACCATCAGATACATCCGCAAAAGTGCCTGCTACCGTTCCCAATCCTGGACCCAGATTATTTAATGTGGCAGCCGTGGCTGAAAAGGCCGTAAGGTTGTCCATTCCTGTTGCTATCAAACCAATCATAATCACCACAAAAATCATCGCATAAGCAGAGAAGAACCCCCAAACAGCCTCAACCACGCGTTCAGGCATAAGTCGGTCACCTAATTTCACCGAATAGACGGCTTTAGGATGAATCAAACGTTCAACTTCTCGTTTACCCTGCAAGTAAAGGAGAAAGACACGGATGACCTTTAATCCTCCCCCGGTAGATCCCGCGCAACCACCAATGAAACTGGCAAAGATTAAAAGAATGGGTAGAAAGACCGGCCAATTTGCGAAATCTGTCGTCGCAAAGCCCGCAGTAGTACTAATAGATACAGCTTGGAATATTGCTTGATTAAAAGCCGTCTCAGCAGTACCAAATATTTGGTGATTAACTAAAACTAAAAAACAAACAATGATTAAAACGAATTGGATAAAGAAAAAAGCTCTAAATTCGGGGTCGTAAAAGTATCCTCTTAACGATCTTCCACTTGCTGCGGCATAATGGAGTGCAAAATTCAACGCCGCTATCCATAAAAAGACCACACAAATCAGATTGATAATGGGACTATCAAAATGACCAATACTCGCATCGTAAGTGGAAAAACCGCCAATCGCGATAGTTGAAAAGGCGTGACATATGGCATCGAACCAATCCATTCCCGCCACCCAGTATGCCAAGGTACATGCGATTGTTAACGACAAATATATATACCATAAGTGTTTAGCCGTATCGGCTATCCTTGGTGTCATTTTCGAATCTTTAACAGGGCCAGGCGTTTCAGCACGATAAAGCTGCATTCCCCCTACTCCCAATATTGGCAAAATGGCTACCGCAAGTACAATGATCCCCATACCTCCCAGCCACTGTAGTTGCTGGCGATAAAATTGGACCGATTTGGGTAAGTATTCAATGCCCTCTATAACTGTTGCACCGGTAGTAGTTAACCCTGAAAAGGATTCAAAGAATGCATCTGGAACGGACATTTGTGGCTGTTCAAGCAACAAAAACGGCAACGAACCAAAACTTGCCAAAACAGCCCAAAAAAGCACAACAATCAAAAAGCCTTCTTTTGCACGTAAGTCTTTTCGATGACGCCGATTGGGATACCAAATGGCTAGACCCGTAAATAAGATTAAGAAAAAGGCAAGAATGAAGGGGAGACCACTCCCGTCTTCATAAATTAATGAGACGCTGGCTGGAAACAACATGGTTGAACTAAACATAGCAACCAGTAAACCTAAAATACGAATGATAGTGCGGTATTGCATCATCGCAAAACTCTCCAATTAGAATTTCGCAGGTCGCACTGGCAAGTCAAGTTCATTATTATTTTATCTCTATCAAGATCAAGTCTTGGTTTTTTAGGTTTTTAAAGTACCAATTATTATCTGCATACACATAAATCTAAAGCACTTATTGTAATTAATATATTGTTTTTCCTGATTTTGTCACCCTTATGAAAAAAAGCAACGGCTTACAAAACAAAATGTAAGTCTAATTTAGGTTTGCATCGGATATGGGTTTATTCCATATCGTCGAAGTAACCCTGTATTAGTTCGTTTAAATTCAGTGTATAAAACAGCCATGCACCATTCATAAGTAAGCACTTACATACACGTTACTTTTTTTAATTATTTTTAAAAATAGTTTATATTTTGGATGGCGACAAACTAGCCTATAGCCCCCTAAACTAAAGACTTATGCAAAAGTACAATTCAACGAGAGAGTTTTGATACTAAAATAGTTTAAGCTGAGCACTTCACTAATTAGACGAATGTGGTACATTACCGCCCTGCTCGATTTTCAGCTGATAAAAATCAGCCGATTTGCCTAGTTAAATGGACCTAAAATGAGCAGTCTAGTGAATATTATCGTGTCTTTGTTTTTGCGATATGTAAGTAGCTAAAATCAAGTTGTACGCAAATAGAACAACGCACTAGAATAAAAGTTATCCACAAGATAATAAAAAAAATAAGTTAAAGGGTACTCTTTCTCCTTACTAACTAAAAAGTACAGCCTGTAAGGCTTTGAACACATTGAAAAGAAATTTTTTCGATGCGTTTATTCGTGCCTATTGGTTTTTGTCTACATAGTTATCCACAACTTTCATGGTAGATGAAGGCTTTGTTATGTGGCATTCTGACGCCTTTCCCAGTTAATTTTAAAATGGAAATCACATGGCTTCGGTTCCAAATAACCCTTTTATCCTAGTTGATGGCTCTTCTTACCTTTTTAGAGCGTTTCACGGCATGCCACCACTTACCAATTCAAAAGGTCAAGACACAGGTGCAATTTATGGCGTGGTCAACATGTTGCGAAGCCTTATGCAGCAATACTCTCCTACCCATATGGCGGTAATTTTTGATGCAAAAGGCAAAACCTTCCGGGACGATATTTATCCTGAGTACAAAGCTAATCGTCCTCCCATGCCAGATGAACTTCGCAGCCAAATTGCGCCTTTACATGCCATTATTAAAGCGATGGGTTTACCACTTATCGTAGAAGAAGGTGTAGAAGCTGATGATGTTATCGGCACGTTAGCACAACAAGCGACTGATCAAGGTATACCAACTCTCATTAGTACGGGCGATAAAGATATGGCTCAACTAGTGAACCAACACGTTACTTTGATCAACACCATGAATAACCACATCATGGATGAAGAAGGTGTAGTGGAAAAGTTCGGAATACCGGCTAACCTAATTATCGACTTTTTAGCGTTAAAAGGTGACAAAGTTGACAACATTCCTGGCGTACCTGGTGTGGGAGATAAAAGCGCGTTGGGATTACTTCAAGGCATTGGCAGCATTAATGATATATACAACAACTTAGATAAGATCGCTGCACTCGAATTTAGAGGCGCGAAAAAGATGGCTGACAAAATGCGTGAGTTTGAAACTCAAGCACGCTTGTCATATGAATTAGCCACCATAAAACTTGATGTTGAATTAGAGTTTGGACCAACTGAATTAACGCCCACAGAACCAAGCAATGACGAACTAATAGAACTTTTCCGTGAATATGAATTTAAACGTTGGTTAGCCGAAGCAAATGACGGCGGGAACATTCTCAGCGCACCGACTAAAACAGCAGTGAGCCAAGCCAAAGTAGATTCTAGCGATGTGAAAACGCCGCCAATGGTAAAGGATACTGCATATACTACTATTTTAAATGAAGAGGATTTGAATTCGTGGTTGAAAAAATTAGAAGAGGCTGAGCTTTTCGCTTTTGATACTGAAACGACCAGTTTAAATTATATGGAAGCCGAATTAGTGGGAATGTCGTTTTCAGTAGAAGCGGGCGAAGCGGCTTACCTTCCGCTAGCCCATGATTACCTTGATGCGCCTGAACAGTTGGATAGATCAACCGTTTTGAACAAATTCAAAACTCTCTTAGAAAGCGAGTCACACAAAAAAGTAGGCCAGCATCTTAAATACGATAAGAATGTGTTGGCTAATTACGGTATTACATTACGTGGAATCGCATTTGATACCATGCTCGAATCATACGTATTAAATAGCGTTGTGACTCGCCACGATATGGACAGCCTGTCCAAATATTATTTAGAACATAATACTATCAGCTTCGAAGAGATTGCCGGAAAAGGCGCTAAACAGCTTACGTTCAATCAAATTCCTCTTGAGAAAGCTTCGCCTTACGCTGCCGAAGATGCAGATATAACATTACGTTTGCATCAAAAACTTTGGCCACAATTATGTGAACATGAATCACTCAAGGATGTTTTACAAGAGATTGAAGTGCCATTGGCATCGGTATTGTCAAAAATGGAACAACGCGGTGTATTAATCGATAGTCAAACTCTTCTACAACAAAGCCAAGACTTAGCCTCTAGAATTATGCAATTGGAAAAAGAAGTACATGATTTAGCTGGTGAGGAGTTCAATCTGGGATCAACTAAGCAATTGCAAGAAATACTATTTAATAAGCTTGACCTTCCGGTATTGAAAAAAACCCCTAAAGGCGCTCCTTCAACTGCTGAAGAAGTGCTGCAGGAATTAGCATTGAATTATCCCTTGCCTAAACTGCTGATGGAATACAGAGGGTTAACCAAGTTAAAAAATACCTACACTGACAAGCTACCGAAAATGATAAATCCGCGTACAGGTAGAGTACATACAAGTTATCATCAAGCCATAGCAGCCACAGGTAGATTATCGTCAACGGATCCAAATTTACAAAACATTCCGATCAGAAATGAAGAAGGTCGCAAAGTTAGAAAAGCGTTTGTAGCTAGAAAGGGCTACAAGATTGTGGCGGCCGACTATTCACAAATTGAGTTACGAATAATGGCGCACCTATCCGAAGATAAGGGTCTACTTGACGCCTTCTCTTCCGGTAAAGATGTGCATAAAGCAACTGCAGCTGAAGTATTTGGCGTTGCCCTAGAGGATGTATCCGCTGAACAAAGAAGAAGTGCAAAAGCCATAAACTTTGGTTTGATTTATGGCATGTCTGCTTTTGGATTAGCTCGTCAGCTAAATATTCCGCGGCAAGATGCACAGAAGTATATGAATCTCTATTTTGAACGCTATCCGGGTGTATTGAAGTACATGGAACAAACGCGAGTCGCAGCGAAAGAAGATGGTTACGTTTCAACCGTATTTGGGCGTCGTTTATATCTGCCTGATATCAACGCTAGCAACGGTATGCGTCGTCAGGGGGCAGAAAGAGCGGCAATTAATGCTCCGATGCAAGGCACGGCCGCAGACATTATTAAAAAGGCAATGCTGAAAGTAGACGATTGGATTGAAAGCTTAGAAAACGACGATATTCAAATGATCATGCAAGTCCATGATGAATTAGTTTTTGAAATAAAAGAACAAAAACTGGAAGAACACAAGAAATCAATCATTTCATTAATGGAAGGGGCTTGTTCGCTCTCGGTCCCTTTAATCGTTGAGGCTGGTGAAGGTGACAACTGGGATGAAGCGCATTAATCGAAGTCAAAAAATCACTTAAACTAGATATTTTCTGTAATTATATTACGAAAATATTTGATTTTTTCATATCCATAGCTAGAATGGTCTCTGTAGGGTACAGAGGTTAACTTCTTTAGTTAGATATACCTTTGCTTTCGACCCCAGCAATTTGCTGGGGTTTTTTTATGCCTATTGTAAAACGACACCCCAGATTTCAAGCCAGCTTATATACAAAAAGGCCGGCTTTCTAATTAGCGATTTAATCGTCAGTATGAAGTTGAGTTGCGAAATTTAAATTTTTAACGGGTGATTGAGTTTGTTTTATTTAGGTGCGTGTTTAATGGTATATAAAAAAAATAATTATTTTTTTAGAATTGGATGAACTTTCTCAAAATTGGGCACTCTGAATATACGGTTTTTATGTGTTTTCTCTCTATCCTGTGCCCCTTCATGTGAAGGGGCTTTTTTTATCCATCAAGCTAAATAACAAGATTAAATTAAATCATTATCTTCCTGTGTATATCCCAGCCACTGATCCAATACTCGCTCAACGTTATCCAGCCCTAATCCATTTAATGATGAAAAGACATGTACGGTAACGTCGCCACAAAATGCCATAGCAGCTTCTCTAGCCATTAATAATTGGGCTTTTCGTTTACCTGACTTAAGCTTGTCAGCTTTAGTCAATAAGGCCAACACCGGCAAGTTGCGCTCAACCGCCCAATAAATGAGTTGTTGATCTAAATCTTTAAAAGGATGTCGTATATCCATCAATACGACTAACCCACCAAGACTTTTTCGTTCTTGAAGGTATTCGCCCAGTGCTTTTTGCCACTTTAATTTCATCTCCATTGGTACTTTGGCAAATCCATAGCCCGGCAAATCAATTAACCTACGCCCTTCTTCTATTTCAAAAACATTAATTAATTGGGTTCGACCTGGAGTTTTACTTGTTCTCGCTAAACTCTTTTGACGGGTTAGACGATTAAGCGCACTCGATTTACCAGCATTTGATCGACCTGCGAAAGCTACTTCGCAACCATCGTCTTGCTGAAGATGACGTATATCTGGGGCGCTAGTAATAAATTTAGCCTGGCTGTAATGACTCACTCGAACTCTCTTTAGAATATTGTGATTAGGAAGGTTTTTCGGGCACAGTATACCATTTAACTGAAATTATTAGCGTAAAACACTGAAATATCCCCACAATTATTCGGGAAATGATTTTATCGCGCCATTAAATGTGTAAAATACCGCTATTATATTAACCAATGCATAAGATGTTTGAGAGTCACTATGAAAAAATTGGGTTTATTGGTGTGTTTGACCGTAGGTTTTTCTGCTTCAGTTTTAGCACAAGGAAATGCCGAAACAGGTAAAGAGTTAATCACGAGCAAAGGTTGTATCGCTTGTCATGGAGCAGATGGAAATAGCGCTTTGGATATGTATCCGTCCTTAGCGGGCCAACATGCGCAATATACAGTCAAACAATTAAAAGAATTGAAGCTTGGCGGAGAAACCGCTGGTGCTGAAGGCCGCTATGATCCAGTCATGAGCTCACAGGCCGCATTGCTGAATGAACAAGAAATGCAAGACCTTGCAGCTTACCTAGCTAGCCAAGATGCTAAACCTGGAACAACCCCAGAAGACGTGGTTGAGAAAGGCGGTAATTTATATCGTGGTGGAGACCTAGATCGTGGTATTACAGCATGTATAGCGTGTCATGGTCCGCGAGGAAACGGCATGGGATTGGCTGGCTTCCCTGATATTAGTGCACAGAAAGCGGCCTATTTAAAATCGCAATTAGAAAAATTTAGATCAGGTACCCGCGCTAACGATTTGAATGGCATGATGAGAGATATAGCATCTAAATTGACTGATGACGATATTGAAACCCTCTCACAATACTTAGGTGGCCTTCACTAGGCATACAAAAAACAACCAAAACCGAACAAAAAATGAACACTTCTGACTAGAAGGTTCACTTTTTTGGGTTTTGAATGTAAATAAGTTGTAAAATATCATTTTTGGTGTATTCTTTGCGCAGATAAAAAAAGGAAGCGCAAATCTTCGGGTTTGTCAGGGAAGTTAGAACGGTTAACAATAATAATAAAAACTGTTCATTGAAATACCATCTTGGGATTAAATGGATTGACTATAAAGTGTCAGGAAGACCCAAAACAATATAAAAGCTTCGTTAATAAAAATAAAAAGTGAAGTGATAGCCAAGGATAGCACCATCGTTTTAGGATGAACGCATAACGGGAGAAGTGTCAAACGGCACTCTATATCTAAAAGGTAACAGGTTTCTGTTACCTTTTTTCTTATCCGCTCTAACAAAAATCAAAACGCTATATTTTCGCCTCCCTATACAAATCTATATCTCATTTAATAAGCAAAGTTAAACATCGTTGAATTGAGTATATGCAGCGTTGAAAATGCGCTAAAATAAGGAATCGTTTTTAAATGGCAAGCATTCATGGCTAGAGTTAAAAAATCGCGTAAAGTCGGACGCATAGGTGTACCCAAAGAAAGTTGGGCTCCGAGAAAACCGAAAGATCCAAATAATACTAAACCCAAAAAGCACAAAGGTAACCCATCAGGCAGCCGGCATAGTGCTGTGCAATTAAATGAAAAAAATCCCAATCAATCGAAACAGAACGATCCTCGTATAGGCAGTAAAAAGCCCATTCAATTGGTCGTCGAAACAAAAGACGTCAAGACAAAGGCAAAACCGAATAAACCAAAATATTTCTCACCTGCTCAAGAACTGGCAGAACTTGAAAACAATCATCGCTTAAACGAGCTGTTAGATATGCTCGATAATGACATAGTATTAACTAGCGATGACCAGCGATTTGTTGACTTAAAGTTAGCTAGGCATAAGGAATTATGTGAGCTTTTAGGTATCGGTAACGAAGAAGAAAACAAAGACCAAGCCAAAACTAATGAAGATGATCCTTTTGACGTTTTCGAGTCTATCAATATCGAAAAATTTAAATAGGAGACTATAAGGTTGTCGGTTTTAGCATTTTCATTGATAACAATTGCGGTGTTAATCATCGCTGCGCTGGCGTTTTATGCCGGAAAATTATTGTTTCAACTTCAAAAGCAGAAACGAGCACAACAAGATGCTAGACAAGCGCGCATTGTTAGAATTATGGAAAGTGTTCACACCATTGCAATGGCCGTTGAACAGCAACAATGCAATTTATCTGAAGGTGCGATTAGATTGGTCAATTTATTAGATAGCGTTCCAGTTGAATCGCCGCCTAATTGTAAACGCGACTATCCAAATTTGTATAACTTGTTTATAGCAGTTAGAGAGCTGCCCACTCATCAAGAAAGGAAAGATTTAGCACCCGATGTAAGAGCTAAGCAGGATCGCATCCGTGAAGAGAAAGAATCAATGTTAGAAAGTGCCATCTTAAAAGAGATGGCATTAATAAAAACACTTAACTTTAGTTAAGCTGATTCATTCGAATTTTTTCCCGAAGCTTCGTAGCAATGGCAGTCGGTTGTATGATCGTTTACCAAGCCAACAGCTTGCATAAAAGCATAACAAATCGTAGTTCCAACAAAACTAAAGCCCCTCTTTTTGAGGGCTTTTGCCATTGCATCAGATTCGTGTGTTGAAGTCGGTACCTGTGTCGTTGAAGTCCAATGATTGTTAATGATTTTATGGTCAACGAAACTCCAAATAAAATCATTAAACTGAATACCCTCTTGTTCCATCAGTAAATACGCTTTAGCATTTTTGATAATGGCTTGTATTTTTAGTCTGTTGCGTATTATACCTTTATCTTGCATCAACCGTTCTACATCGGATTCTGTAAACAACGCAATTTTTTGGGGATCAAATCCTTTAAATGCGGATTCGTAATTCTGTTGTTTTTTAAGGATCGTAATCCAACTCAGGCCAGCTTGTTGCCCGTCTAAACATAATTTAGCAAATAGCTCCTGAGAATCTTTTACCGGCTTACCCCAAACTTCATCATGATATTTTTGATATATAGGATCTTTTCCAACCCAAGCACATCGTTTTAATTCCACTATTTTCCCTTATTCAGCCAAAATCACAACAAATTGAGTAATAACCTGCAGGTTTCTTATAATATAAGCAGATTTAGCCTACATTCAATGTAAGACAAAAGGTATACTGGCGGGCATTTTTTAATAACCCAATTTGTGTAGTGATAGTACATGCAAAAGTTTGATATCAAGACGTTTCAAGGGCTCATCCTAGCTTTACAGGATTTTTGGGCCAGACAAGGCTGTGTAATAATTCAGCCACTAGACATGGAAGTGGGTGCAGGTACCTTTCATCCCATGACATTCTTGCGTTCTTTAGGTCCCGAGCCAATCAGTAGCGCATATGTACAACCATGTCGCCGCCCTACCGATGGTCGATATGGAGAAAACCCAAATCGACTACAGCATTATTATCAATTTCAAGTAATGCTAAAGCCATCACCGGATAATATTCAAGAGCTTTATTTAGAGTCACTTAAAGAGCTCGGCTTTGATCCTTTAGTGCATGATATCCGGTTTGTTGAAGACAACTGGGAGTCGCCAACCTTAGGTGCTTGGGGTCTTGGTTGGGAAATCTGGTTAAACGGAATGGAAGTTACACAGTTCACTTACTTCCAACAAGTTGGCGGTTTGGAATGTACACCCGTAACAGGTGAAATTACTTACGGTCTGGAACGTTTGGCTATGTATATTCAAGGCGTAGATAGTATCTACGATTTAACTTGGACCGATGGCCCAATGGGGAAAGTGACGTACGGCGATGTTTTCCACCAAAACGAAGTAGAACAATCAGCTTATAACTTCGAACATGCTGATGTTAAAGCGTTATTTGCTACATTTGATCAGTGTGAAAAAGATAGTGAGCGCATGATTGAAGCTGGCTTACCCCTACCTGCGTACGAACAGGTAATGAAGGCTTCTCACGCGTTTAACATGTTAGATGCTCGCCATGCAATTTCGGTAACAGAAAGACAACGCTATATTCTGCGTGTACGGACGTTAGCAAAAGCAGTAGCAGAAGCTTATTATCAAAGCCGCGAAAAACTTGGTTTTCCTATGTGTAAAGATGTCGCAGTAAAAGGAGGTAACTAAGATGCGCAAAGAAAATCTACTAATCGAACTTGGTACCGAAGAGTTACCACCTAAAGCGCTCAAAACCTTAGCTCAAGCATTTGCAGATAATATGCAAGCCGGTTTAGAGTCTGCTGATTTAGCCTTTGACAATATTCAATGGTACGCATCACCTCGACGCCTAGCGGTAAAGGTACAAGCTGTAGACGAAAAACAACTAGATAAAGAAGTAGAAAAGCGTGGACCTGCTGTGTCAGCCGCTTTTGATGCTGAAGGAAATCCCACAAAAGCAGCAGAAGGATGGGCACGTTCAAATGGTATTAGCGTAGACCAAGCTACACGTTTAGCTACCGACAAGGGTGAATGGTTGTTACACGTTGCCAGCGTTAGCGGCCAATCATTGGAAAGCTTACTGGAAGATATCGTTGAAACTGCATTAAAAAAACTACCTATTCCAAAAGCGATGCGTTGGGGTAACTCTAGAATTCAGTTTATACGCCCTGTGCACACTCTGTGCTTACTTTATGGCGACCAATTATTGCAAGGTTCAGTTTTAGGATTATCTTCTTCCAGAACGATTATGGGGCATAGATTTCACGGTCAAGCCAGTTTTGAATTGCAGCACGCTGACGATTATTTAGCACAATTGGAAAAACATTACGTCGTTGCCGATTACACTGCTCGACAAGAGATAATTAAACAACAACTCCAAGATGCTGCAAGTAAAGAAGATGGCGTTGTGGAATTAGAACAAGATTTGTTAGATGAAGTAACGGCATTGGTGGAATGGCCAGTAGTACTTGTTGCTAACTTTGAAGATGAATTTTTAGAAGTACCTAAAGAAGCCCTAATTTATACGATGAAGGGAGATCAGAAATACTTCCCTATGCTAGATAAAAACGGTGACCTTAAGTCACGTTTCTTGTTCGTATCAAATATAGAAAGTAAAGATCCTACACAGGTTATCCAAGGTAACGAGAAAGTGATTCGTCCTCGACTAGCCGATGCACGATTCTTCTTTGAAACCGATAAAAAGAGTTCATTAGAAAGCCGAATCAACAGTCTTGAAAGTGTACTTTTTCAAAAGCAACTAGGTACGCTAGCGGATAAATCTCGAAGAATATCTAAACTTGCCGAGAAAATAGCTGCACAGATTGGCACTAACGAAAAGCAAGCTGCCCGAGCTGGACTATTATCTAAAACTGACCTAATGACAGAAATGGTAATGGAATTCCCAGATGTTCAGGGTGTCATGGGTATGCACTACGCTAAAAATGATGGCGAAGATGACGTCGTTGCCAATGCACTAAACGAACAATATATGCCAAGGTTTGCAGGAGACCAATTGCCCGAGTCTTTGGTCAGTTGTGCTGTAGCATTAGCCGACAAGTTAGATACTTTAGTAGGTATTTTCGGTATTGGTCAATTGCCAAAAGGCGACAAAGATCCGTTTGCCCTTCGACGTGCTGCGATTGGTATATTACGAATTACAGTTGAGTTAAAACTTCCAGTTGATTTAGCAAAACTCGTTGGTGATACATTCACGTTACTAGAAGATAAAATTAGTAATTCAGACACACAAGAACAAGTCATCGATTTTATTTTAGGGCGTTTTAGAACCTGGTATCAGGAACAAGGCGTTGAAGTTGATGTCATACAAGCAGTATTGTCTCGTCGCCCTACTTCACCGGCGGATTTTGATGCTCGAATTAACGGTGTAAAACAGTTTAAGTTATTACCTTCTGCGCAAGCGTTAGCAGCCGCCAATAAGCGGGTTGCTAATATATTAGATAAGAATGGGGTATCTGAAGACTTTGAAATTAACACTAGTTTGTTAACGGAAGAGCCTGAGAAGCGCCTAGCCAGCGAAATACAGCGTATACAAGCGGAAGTGACACCTTTGCTTGAAAAAGCTGATTATGAGGCTGTATTGCTGTGCTTATCTCAATTTGCCGACAGTATCGATGCGTTTTTCGATAACGTTATGGTGATGGCTGAAGATGAAGCAGTTAAGAACAATCGACTCGCATTGTTGTTAAAGTTACGTCAGTTGTTTCTTAAAGTCGCTGACATTTCACTACTTAAATACGAATAACCGATTTTGAGGTTAAATATATTAATATGAAAAGCAGATTCACCTTCATTTTTTTAATCAGCATAGTTATGTCTGGTTGCTCGACCACATTTGTTGAGCAAATCATGGAAAAGGATTACCAGAGCTTTTATTTACGCGGAGTTTTTACTTGGTGGGAAGCTGACGAAAATTACCGCATTGAGAAAGTGAATGGGAAACTATACAAAGCCACGGTTAAGTTAATCGCTGATGGTCAACCCTACGATTTCAAATTTGCAGACCAAAGTTATGCGCCGGGATATGATTGTGGTAGCGCAACGGGAACCGCTGGGAAAGTGTTAACTGTGGGGAAAACCGCAAGATCGTCTTGTGAAAACCCTGGCGGTAATTTTCAGTTTACACCGCAAGAAACTGGAGCCTATGACTTCTTCATTGACTTCACTAATGAACAATTACCAGTCGTTTATATAGAAAAATCCAGTTAAATTCTAAATCACCCATCGGGAGCAATCGGCTACTGGTGGGTAATTTATCTAATTTCTTCCCTATCCCCTATCTTAGTTTTTCAGCCTTATTATTTTTTAACCGATGATCTAGCCTTTAGTTAGTTTATCTGAATTTTCTTCTTAATTCGTGCGAACTAGACTGAAGTCTATTTCCTTAAAAATTCAGTTTCAGTATGTGATAGGCAATAAAAAACCCCGCACGTTATTCAACGTTCGGGGTTTGTTTTGTCATTGAAAATACTGAGTGACTAAACGTCTAAGTTTGCAACTCGCAGTGCATTTTCTTCGATGAAGTTTCTTCTTGGCTCAACTTGGTCACCCATTAAGGTGGTAAACAATAAGTCTGCACCGATTGCATCTTCAATCGTAACTTGAAGCATACGACGATTAGCAGGGTCCATTGTAGTTTCCCATAGTTGACCAGGATTCATTTCGCCCAATCCTTTGTAACGTTGTATATATTGACCACGTTTAGATTCTGACATTAACCATTCTAGAGCACTCACGAAATCGTCAACAGGTTTCGTTTTTTCACCACGCTTAACATAAGCGCCTTCTTCCATGATGCCGTTAATAGCTTTATTAAGCTCTTTAATTTTCGCGTATTCAGTAGAATCAACAAAGTCATGGTCAAACTTGTATTCAGTATCAATACCGTGCTGACGCAGAATAATCGAAATATAGTGACTACTGCGTTCAACGTCGTCTTTAATACTAAATCTGTAAGTCGCACCATCAGATTCTACATCTGTCAGATACTCGACAAAAGTTTTACCAAAAGCTTCCAACTTATCTGTATTTGACATATCAGAAACTTCTAAAATATCGCTATAAATCAATTGGTTAATAAGAACCTTAGGATATAATCGGCTTATTCTGTTAATCATTTTAACCGCAACATGATATTGCTTAACTAAGTTTTCTAAAGCGACACCTGAAATACCAGGAGCTTCAGAATTAACATGAATAGAAGCATCATCTAATGCTATAGAGGTTAGATAATTTGTTAACGCATCATCGTCTTTTAAGTATTGCTCTTGTTTCCCCTTCTTCGCTTTATACAAAGGAGGTTGTGCAATATAGATGTAACCGCGTTCTAATATCTCTGGCATTTGACGATAAAAGAAAGTTAAAAGCAGCGTTCGGATATGGCTTCCATCCACATCAGCATCGGTCATGATTATAATTTTGTGATAACGAAGCTTTTCAGGATCATACTCATCACGACCGATACCGCAGCCTAGTGCAGTTATTAACGTTGCAACTTCTTGCGAAGATAGCATTTTGTCGAAACGTGCTTTTTCAACGTTTAATATTTTACCTTTTAAAGGCAGTATTGCTTGGTTCTTACGGTTACGACCTTGCTTAGCTGAACCACCTGCCGAATCACCCTCCACTATGTAGAGTTCAGAGTTAGCTGGATCTTTTTCCTGACAGTCTGCTAATTTACCTGGTAAGCCAGCTAAATCTAATGCCCCTTTTCGACGAGTCATTTCTCTCGCTTTACGCGCTGCTTCTCTAGCTCTAGCTGCATCGATAATTTTGCCAACGATAATTTTACTTTCCGTCGGATTTTCTAATAAGAAATCAGTAAGAGCTTCACCCATAGCCGTTTCAACCGCAGGCTTAACTTCCGAAGAAACGAGTTTGTCTTTAGTTTGAGAGGAGAATTTTGGATCAGGCACTTTTACAGAAATAACTGCAGTTAACCCTTCTCGAGCATCATCACCACTTGCGTTGGTCTTAGCCTTTTTGTTTAGACCTTCTTTTTCCATATAGTTATTTAGTGTACGAGTCAGCGCAGCACGAAAACCTGCTAGGTGGCTTCCGCCATCTCTTTGTGGAATATTGTTGGTAAAACAAAATACATTTTCGTTAAAACTGTCATTCCACTGCATTGCAACTTCAACGGAAATTCCGTCTTCGCGCTCAGTGGTGAAGTTGAATATTTTTGAATGAACTGCTGTTTTTGCACGGTTAAGATATTCTACGAAAGCTTGTATCCCACCGTCATATTTAAAGTGGTCTTTTTTAGCATCTCTGTCGTCGGTTAGGATGATTGATACACCAGAGTTAAGGAAGCTTAGTTCCCTTAATCTTTTCGCTAAAATATCATAGTGGTACTCGACATCAGTAAACGTTTCTTCACTAGGCCAGAATCGAATTGTGGTACCGTTAGTCTCGGATTCTCCCACTGCTTTTAGCGGTTCTTGTGGCACACCATGAACGTATTCTTGTTCATACACTTTGCCTTGACGACGTATTTTCAGTTGTAGCTTTTTAGATAAAGCGTTAACTACTGAAACACCTACTCCGTGCAATCCACCTGAAACTTTATAAGAGTTGTCATCAAACTTTCCTCCCGCATGAAGAACTGTCATGATAACTTCAGCTGCCGACACTCCCTCTTCTTCATGTATTTCTGTAGGAATACCACGACCATCATCTGATACAGAGACAGAACCATCAGTATGAATTTTTACGTTTATTTCTGAACAATGACCAGCTAAAGCTTCATCAATGGAATTATCAACCACCTCAAATACCATGTGATGAAGGCCGGTACCGTCATCCGTATCACCGATATACATACCGGGTCTTTTTCTTACTGCGTCCAATCCTTTAAGTACTTTAATACTCGACGAATCGTAGTTATTCTCTCCTGCCATTTGATTAGTTCTCCTCTCTCATATGGCCATGTTCCACGTGAAACATTTTCTTGTTTTTGTA
The DNA here is from genome assembly GCF_000314975.1 of Aliiglaciecola lipolytica E3. Classification (GTDB taxonomy): domain Bacteria; phylum Pseudomonadota; class Gammaproteobacteria; order Enterobacterales; family Alteromonadaceae; genus Aliiglaciecola; species Aliiglaciecola lipolytica. The sequence goes on along the minus strand of NZ_BAEN01000002.1, from coordinate 30,122 downwards.
TTTCTCTATAAACAACAATTGAGACTTTTCAATTGCGGATATAAAAAGTTGTGTTTCGTTTTCTAACAATCTATCAATAAAAGATTCTCGTTTTGTTTCATCTAATTCGGCACCCACATCATCTAACAAGAACACACAAGACTTTTGCGTTTTACCTGATAGATGTTGTATCTGGGCAAGTTGAAGTGCTGCGACTAACATTCTTAATTGTCCACGTGATAAGGTTTCAGAAACATCAACTCCCTTACACTTTAATTTTAAATCCGCTTTATGTGGCCCAACACTCAAGTAACCGTTTCGACAATCTCTTTCGTATTTTTTTAACATTGACTCTTCTAGACTAGAGTCTTTTTCCCAACCCCTATGATACGAGATTTCTACCAAAAACTCAGGTAGAAATTGCATTAAATTGCTATTTATATGCTCCAAAATGCTATCTAGATAGCCTTTTCTCAAATTCGTAAGGTGGTTTCCTGTCTTTACTATTTGTTTGTCCCAGAATTGCATCTGAGTGTTATATTCAACGTTAGTTCCCTGCTGATATTTTCTAAGCAAAGCATTCTTCTGTTTCACTAATTTTTGGAATTCTTGGGATGTTTGAATGAATGAAGGTTCCACGTGAAACAATCCCCAATCTAAAAACCTTCGCCTTAAAGACGGACTGCCTAAAATTAAATCTGAACTCTGAGGGGTAAATATCTGAATAGGTACATGACTTACCAATTCAGACATCTTATTTGATTTGTTACCATTTACGCTAACTAACAAAGAATCATCAGTCTTTCTAGCCATGCCTAACTTAAGAGATTTTTGATTATCTGACGCGACACAAAAAATACTAAAGCCATCTTTCTCGTACTGGATAACATTTTTATGTTTTAGTGTTCTAAACGAACGGCCAAAACCTAGGTAATGGAGAGCTTCTAAAAACGAAGACTTCCCACTACCATTTTGACCGAAAATAAAATTCAAACTAGAGGAAGGTGAAATATCAACATTTTGCAAATTTCGAAAATGTTGAATCTGGACTTTGTCCAGCTTCATAAACTGAGGATTCCTTTAATACGTTCTAAAGTCTCATCGGCATAATTACATACAATGCAGAATCATCTGCAGCGTCTTCAATCAACGCACTACTGTTAGAATCAGCTAGAGAAATTTTAACGTTTTCAGAACCCAATGCATTAAACACGTCAATAAGATACGCGACGTTAAAACCAATCTCTAATTCCCCTTCTCCCTCATATGACACATCAACAATCTCTTCTGCTTCTTCTTGCTCAGGATTATTCGCTGTGATTTTTAGTTCATTTTGAGAAAGATTTAAACGTACGCCTCGGAACTTTTCATTTGATAAAATAGACGCACGAGAAAACGCATGTTTTAAAAGATCTTTACTAGCTTCAATTACCTTATCGCCATCTTTAGGTAACACACGACGATAATCAGGAAAACGTCCATCCACTAACTTACTCGTAAAAATAAAGTCAGTTGAAAAAATTCTAATATGGTTTGAACCTAGTTGGATTTTTACTAGGTTGTCATTTGCTTCAATCAAGCGACTGATTTCGAGTACACCTTTACGAGGAATTATTACCTGTCGACTAGGAAGAGCTGAGGCCGTATATTTGAGTCTACACAAAGCGAGTCTATGACCATCTGTCGCTACTGTACGAATGATATTTTCTTCCGTTTCTAAACTCATCCCGTTTAAATAATAACGGACATCTTGTTGTGCCATGGAAAACTGAGTACTTTCGATTAAGTGTTTTAAATCCGCTTGAGAAATTTCGAACTCAGTTTCCCCTTCCCAATCTTCTAAATTCGGATAGTCACTGGCTGAAAGTGTAGATAAAGAATAGCGACTGCGTCCTGAACGTATAAGCGCTTTATTGCCATCTACTTCGAATTTAATTTCACTTTCATCACCGAGTCCGCGACAAATATCAAAAAGTTTTTTGGCTGGAACGGTAATCTCACCTTCTTCGAATTCACCCGTTAATGTGACATTAGAAATAAGTTCGACTTCAAGATCCGTACCCGTCAGCCAGAGTGAACTCTCACTAACTTTGATCAAGACATTGGATAAAATAGGTAAAGTATGTCGTCTCTCAACAGCACCAGAGACTAATTGAAGAGGTTGAAGAAAATTTTCCCGGCTGATGGTGAATTTCATTTATAAACTCTTTTTTTATTTTAAGAAGAAAGTGTGCGAATCAGGTTTTGATAGTCTTCTTTTATATCATGACTTTCGTCTCTTAGCTGTACTATTTTTCTGCATGCATGCAAAACAGTTGTATGATCTCTTCCACCAAAAGCGTCACCAATTTCTGGCAAACTATGATTGGTTAATTCTTTAGCCAAAGCCATAGCCACTTGGCGAGGTCTGGCAACACTTCTACTCCGCCTTTTCGACAAAATATCAGCAATCTTAATTTTATAATATTCAGCGACAGTCTTTTGAATATTATCAATCGTAACTAACTTTTCCTGTAAAGCTAACAAATCGCGCAAAGCTTCACGGACAAAATCAATGGTAATGGCGCGACCGGTAAAATTGGCATTCGCAATGACTCTGTTCAACGCACCTTCAAGCTCACGCACATTAGAACGTAATCGTTTTGCGATAAAAAATGCTACCTCGTCAGGTAAATTAATTTTGTTCTCTAATGCTTTACGATTCAGAATCGCCACTCTCGTTTCCAACTCTGGCGGTTCTATTGCAATCGTTAATCCCCAACCAAAACGCGACTTTAACCTATCTTCTACTCCATCAATCTCTTTAGGGTAGCGGTCTGATGTTAAGATGATTTGTTGATTACCTTCTAACAGTGCATTAAAGGTATGAAAAAACTCTTCCTGAGAACGCTCTTTATTAGCAAAAAATTGGATATCATCAATTAGCAATGCATCAACAGAACGGTAGTAACGTTTAAATGCTTCAATCGCATTATTCTGTAGTGCTTTTACCATATCTTGCACAAAACGCTCAGAATGCATATAAACCACCGTGGCATTTTTCTTCTTTTCAATAATGCCATTTCCTACAGCGTGTAATAAATGGGTCTTACCCAACCCTGTACCACCGTAGATAAAAAGTGGGTTATAAGCCCCACCTGGGTTATTCGCCACTTGTGTAGCTGCAGCTCGAGCTAATTGGTTAGATTTACCTTCTACAAAATTATCGAATTTGTAAGTGACATTAATATTACTTTTATGCGATTGAATGGAATTGTTGGCACTATTCGATTTTTGCTCAGAAGAGAAGTGAGATGCGGGTCGAATACTTATGTTATCAGTATTGGCATCTTTTAATTCTGAACTACTTGCTTTTGCTTCATGGTTATTGGTAACAGGATTTCCAACAGCACCATTTACGTTTGCGCTATTACCTGAAAACGCACTCGTTTGTCTAGCAGTCACCTCTAATAACAAATTAGGTGCATCAGAACCGCAGAACTCTTCTAATAATTGCGTAATACGGCTGTGGTATTTATCGCGGACCCAATCAAGTACAAATCTATTTGGTGCTGACAACGTGACATAAAGATTATCTTCCGCAACTTTAAGCGGTCTTATCCACATACTAAACTCTTGTGTAGAAAGATCGTGCTGAAGTCGATCTAGGCATCTATTCCATAAAGACATTAAAAGAAGTCCGTCACGAGGCCGTTTACAGCCCGCTAAAAGTTAAAATCATTTGATAATTGAAAGCACACGCCGAAAGGGTATTGTCCAATTATTGCTCTTATTCCAGCCCCTTTCTGTTGGGGGTTGTGAATTATCTCGCAAACCTACTACCAAGTGCAATACTGATTTTAATATAAATTCCAAAGACTCTAACAAAACAAGGTTAACTAATTGTTTTATAGTGTTATTTTATTATATTATGAAAAACAAACTGCATATAACCTTACTTTTGTAATAATATTGAGTGGATAAAAATTGCCTATTAAATGCGCACTTTACAGCAAATTAACAACACTATTGTGGATAACATTGTCAACTATTATTAACTTATCAACAGCTAACCATTTGATCATTTATTTATAAGCAATTATTTTCATGATCTGGGCGATCATAGATTGACAAGCGCTATAATGATCTCTAGAATTCAGCGTCCTTTTTGAGCGCAATGGTTTAACGTCTATTGATGTTCATTTTGTTTTAACCTTTATGTATCGGGACTAGGTCATGAAAAGAACATTTCAACCAAGTAACTTAAAGCGTAAGCGTTCACACGGTTTTCGTGCCCGTATGGCGACAAAGAATGGACGTAAAGTCCTTGCTAATCGTCGTGCTAAAGGCCGTGCTCGTTTATCAGCCTAATTTCTCAAAGTGAGTGAAAATTCGTTTTCTCGGGAGCTAAGACTTTTAACTCCCACTCACTTTGAAAAAGTATTTCAAAAAGCAATTCCCTCTGTTTCACCTCAACTTACTGTATTAGGTCGTTTTAATCAGCTAGAACATCCACGTCTAGGGATAACTATATCCAAAAAACGGGTTAAAAAAGCCCACGATAGAAATCGCATTAAACGTCTTATCAGAGAAAGTTTTCGTCTGCATCAACAACAGTTACCAAACACTGATATAGTGGTTGTTGGTAAAAGTGGTTTAGACACAATGACGAATCAACAAATAACCTTGTTGTTAGGAAAATTATGGAAAAAGCTCGCAAACCGCTGCGCGCAATCCCAGTCTGGCTGATAAAACAATATCAACGTTGGATTTCTCCCATGCTGGGACAGAATTGTCGCTTTCATCCATCTTGTTCTCAGTATGGAGTAGAAGCAATTACAAAACGCGGATTTTGGGTCGGAAGTTGGCTAACAATTAAGAGAATAAGCAAATGTCATCCACTTCATCCAGGTGGTATTGACCATGTGCCAGAAAATAAGGCAAAAAAACACGAATGAACTTATCATTTGCTCCATTTGCCTATACTATTTCGCCCTGAAAAAAAATTAGATGTAATAAATACGTTCACAAGCAGACTAGTTTGTTTGTGGAAAGCTAAAAGCGGTGTTAATCCTCCGCAAAATTGAACATGTAGTTAAAGAGTATCATATGGAATCCCAACGCAGTTTTTTGATAATTGGCCTAGCATTGGTCAGTTTTCTATTATGGCAAGAATGGCAAAAAGACTATGGCCCACAGCCAGTTAAACCTGCCCAAATTGTTGACCCCGCTCCTTTATCCACTCCCAGCGCTGATTTGCCTCCTTCAATAAGAGCTCAGGATAGTGGCGACGTACCAGAATCATCAATTGTTGAAGAAGTTAATCCTGTAAACAAACAGGCTAACACTGTTATTCATGTTGTATCAGATACACTAGACGTATTGATTGATACTCGTGGCGGTGACGTTGTTTCAGCGAATTTGCGCAAGTTCCCAGTTACACAAGGTTCAGATGACTCTTATAGCCTGTTACGTCCAGACGCTAACACACTTTACATTGCACAAAGTGGCTTAGTTGGTAGAGACGCAATAGACACTCGTAAAGGTCGTCCAGCATATGTTGTCGAACAACAAGAATACGAAATGCAAAACCAAGAGTTGGTCGTTCCTCTTAAATGGACGTCAGCTGATGGTGTAGCAATTACCAAACGTTTCGTTTTTACACCTGGACAGCATAATGTAAAAGTAGAATACGAAATTGCCAATGGCAGTTCACAGCCGAAACAATACCAACAATATGGTCAATTAAAACAAGCCATTGAAGGCGAAGAAAGCAGCATGTTTATGCCTACCTATCGCGGTGGCGCATTTTCAACCGAAGAAGACCGTTATTCAAAATTCTCATTTGATGATATGGAAGATGAGAAACTAAACAAAACCACTGTCGGTGGCTGGGCTGGCATGCTTGAGCACTACTTCGTATCGGCTTGGGTTCCACCGCAAGAAGACACTAACCAGCTATACACCTCTGTAGTTCAATCACGCTATGCCGCTATCGGCTTTAAAGGTGCACCTGTAGATGTTGCCCCGGGTGAAACTGCAACCATTACCAGCAACCTATACATGGGCCCTAAAGATCAAGATTCATTGGCAAAATTAGCCAGAGGACTAGATCTAACCGTTGATTACGGTGTTCTGTGGTGGATATCTCAACCTTTGTTTGCATTACTTCAATTTATTCAAAGTATCGTAATCAACTGGGGATTAGCCATTGTAGTAATTACCATTATTGTTAAAGGCGCAATGTATCCATTGACCAAGAAACAATATGAATCCATGGCCAAAATGCGTAATTTGGCTCCAAAAATGGCGCAACTAAAAGAGCGTCATGGTGATGACAGACAAAAAATGTCACAAGCCATGATGGAGATGTACAAAAAAGAAAAAGTAAACCCAATGGGTGGCTGTTTCCCTCTTTTACTGCAAATGCCCATTTTCCTAGCGCTTTATTGGGTACTATTAGAAAGTGTCGAATTAAGACACGCTGATTTTATCTTCTGGATCACGGATTTATCGGTGAAAGACCCTTACTTTGTACTGCCTGTATTAACTGGGTTAAGTATGTATCTGTTACAGAAACTACAACCCATGACCATTCAAGATCCTATGCAACAAAAAATTATGCAATGGATGCCTGTGGCAATGAGTTTATTCTTCTTCATCTTCCCAGCTGGATTGGTTTTATACTGGTTAATCAGTAACGTCATTACGCTAATACAAGCTAAGATAATTTATGCGTCTATGGAAAAACGTGGACTAAAAGCAAAATAATTCTTAGTTGGCACTAAGTTTAATTGGAAAGCCCGCCTCTGCGGGCTTTTTTGTCTAAGTTTACGGGTTTACAATATAGCCATATTACACATATAGGAGTAACAAATGCCTTCTTTTGACATTGTTTCAGAAATTGAAATGAACGAAGTACGCAATGCAGTAGATAACGCTAATCGGGAACTCAGCACACGCTTTGATTTTCGTGGTGTTGAAGCTTCCATAGAATTTAAAGATGAATCTGTAGTTTTGACGGCCGAAGGTGAATTTCAATTACAGCAGTTAACCGATATGCTGCGTAATGCCTGCTCCAAACGCAATTTGGATACCAATGCGATGGATCCACAAGATACTGTGAGAAGTGGCAAAACCCATCGTCGAAGCATTAAATTTAAACAAGGTATTGAACAACCTATTGCAAAGAAAATTGTTAAGTTAATCAAAGATAACAAAATGAAAGTTCAAGCCAGCATTCAAGGTGATCAGTTGCGTGTTAACGGTAAAAAGCGTGACGATTTACAAGCGGTGATGGCATTGCTAAAAGCCGAAGATATGGGTCAACCCTTACAATTTAATAACTTCCGCGATTAATTAAGGTCGGTAATTCTTTTGCAAGCACAGCATGACACTATTGTTGCTCAAGCTACCGCGCCAGGTCGAGGTGGTGTTGGCATCGTTCGCGTTTCAGGACCACTAGCGAAAACCGTCGCAACAGAAGTTCTGGGGAGAACCTTAACGCCCAGAAAAGCAGAATATATGCCTTTTATGGACGAACATCAGCAGATACTAGATCAGGGTATAGCGCTGTTTTTTCAGAATCCTCATTCTTTTACAGGCGAAGATGTATTAGAACTACAGGGGCATGGCGGCCAAATCATTTTAGATCTATTGATTAAACGCATATTGTTGATTCCAAAGATACGCATGGCAAGACCAGGCGAATTCAGCGAACGTGCATTCTTGAATGATAAGCTCGACCTAGCGCAAGCTGAAGCCATAGCAGATCTAATTGATGCAAGTTCTATCCAGGCTGCCAAAAGCGCTATGCGTTCGTTACAGGGCGAATTTTCAACACTGATCAACCAACTAGTTGAAAGGGTTATTCATCTTAGAATGTACGTAGAAGCGGCTATCGATTTTCCTGATGAAGAGATTGATTTTCTAACCGATGGAAAAGTAGCTAAAGACCTAACTGAGATAATAGAACAAATTCAAAAGGTCAGACAACAGGCTAAACAAGGCAGTTTATTAAGAGAAGGCATGCAGGTTGTAATCGCCGGTAAACCCAATGCGGGTAAATCAAGTTTACTCAATGCGCTCGCTGGTCGTGACGCAGCCATTGTAACCGAAATAGCGGGCACAACGCGTGACGTCCTCAAAGAACACATCCACTTAGATGGTATGCCACTGCATATCATTGACACAGCTGGTTTACGCGAGAGTTCCGATAGAGTTGAAAAAATAGGCATTGAGCGCGCTTGGCAGGAAATACAAAAAGCCGATAGAGTATTATTCATGCTCGATAGTTGTGACAGCACAGAAAACGATCCCTACAAAATTTGGCCTGAGTTTATGCAAAAATTGCCAAAAAACATGGGGCTGACTCTAGTTCGTAACAAAGTCGATTTATCCGGCGAAAGCATCGGTTTCGAACAGCATGGAACCACTCCCGTGTTTCGTCTTTCGGCTAGTTTGAATAAAGGTGTAGACGCATTGGCCGAGCACCTAAAAGAATGTATGGGCTTTGAACAAAACGCTGAAGGTCAATTTATCGCTAGACGTCGACATATTGATGCCATTGAGCGTGCTTCAGAGCATTTAGAGATCGGGCATCAACAATTACATGAAAACATGGCAGGGGAAATTTTAGCCGAAGAATTGCGTCTCACTCAACAAGCATTGAATGAAGTTACCGGTGAATTTAGTTCCGATGATTTACTCGGGCGAATTTTTTCTTCATTTTGTATTGGCAAATAAGGGGCTAAGTTATGGCAAATTATGAAATCATTGTTGGCACAGTGTTAGGCGCAAGTGAATATGTCGCCGATGCCTTAAAAGAGACGTTGGAAGCCAATGGCGATAGCGCAAGCATTCACTTAGAACCCGAATTTACAGCCCTATCATTACAAAATACGTGGTTAATTTGTACCAGTACCCATGGAGCAGGAGATCTTCCCGATAATATCCTACCTTTTGCAAAACAGCTTAAGTCGCAACAACTTAATGATGTCGAGTTTCTAGTCGTTGGATTAGGCGATAGTAGTTATGACACCTATTGTTATGGGGCTGAAAAAATGCAGCAATTATTGCAAAAGTGCGGAGCAAAACAACTTCACCAACCTTTACACATAGACGTGCTACACCATCCAATTCCTGAAGACCCTGCAGTAGAATGGCTGAATGCATTTTTGCAATCACGTTAATTAAAAATCATGAATTCATCCGAACAAGCAGCGCTTACTCAAGAACTCAGCAATGAAGCTAGAGTGCTTTATTTGCTGGGCTTGCGTCCTATAGCAGATGAACAAACAGGGCTTACTGCCCCGCTCAATTACAAACAATTGATAGCGCTTTTAAATAGTAAGACCAAAGAATTTACCTTAGGTAGGCAAATTAACGCGTTAATAAAAGAACTGGTTAAGCTACAGCTGATTGAGATAGAGCCAGACGCTTCTTTGGACAAAAGCTTTAATCAACAACGCGTACGTTTACCATTAATTAATATTAAACAAGACGACTACCCTAGCCTTCATTTACAATGGAGTGGAATGACGGCAACATGGAAGCCACACAAAACCGTTTTTGAAGACTTGGCTTCATTAATCGGGATAATCGATAAAGATTACAGTCATAATGAACTTGGCGAATTCATTGCCTATTGGATGGGTCGCCCGGAGCTACAATTTAGTCAATACCAGTGGACACAAAAGTTTGTATTTCAAATTAAACAAAAACGAGTAGCCAGTGGCGTTAAAAATGTACAGAAAGTCGGAAATCAGTGGGTGACGCCCAAGGCGGGTGTCGAAGCTGACGACAATGCTAAACAACTTGTGGCTAAGTATAGTAAAAAATAGCACAGTAAAAAAACAATCATAGTAGAGCAAAAAACGTGGACAGTATTAAGCAAAAAATAGATCAACTCGCGAAAGCATTGGGCAAATCTAATGTGCCTGACACCTATACTGACTACAAAGAAACACGAGCACAATACGAGCGCTTAGCCAACGAAGACGTTAAGAAGTTACAACAAGAATCGAAACTAAGGCGTATTCAGGAAATTCACGGGCGTTCTGACTTAAATCCAAAATGGACCTTTCAAACCCTTGTTGAAGATAGCGATGATGTTATTGAAGCGGTAAGTATCGCGCAGTCTTTTATTGCTGCCCATGACGATCCTAGTTGGCGTTCAAGCGGTTCACATATGATGATTTTTTACGGTGACTATGGTCGTGGAAAGTCCCATATTGCTGGTGCGATTGCCCATCAATTAATTGACCAATATGAAATTTCTGTTTTATATCGTCAATTATCTAGTTTATTAGAAATGCGCTTCTTTTCTTATGACTACAATGCTACCGATAATGTTGCTGAACAGTTTAGAGAAATTCAAAAAGAGTTATTAGATGTTGATCTTTTAATTCTTGATGAAGTGTGTGTGAATGAAAGTATGCTCAAAAAGAACACCCAGAGTTGGTTAGGGAATTTACTGCGCCAGCGTTTGGTTAATAACAAAAACTGCATCATGATCACGAATCATAACTTAGCTGAGCTAGAAAATGCGTTAGGTAAATATTGTTTCGAATCAATTAAAGAATACGATACTTACAAAGTTAAATTTTCAGGCCCTAGCCGACGCAAAGAGATAGTTCCTCAGGCACCCGAGGCTATGAATGTAAGTAGCGGTTATCAGCCTAATCAGGTGAAATAAACAGTTATCAATCTAAACTGAGTAATTTCTCTGCTGTGAATTCATTGGTAATTAGGCCATTAATCATCTTTGACCTAAGCGCACCTAGTATCGCATCAACCTTATCTTGACCTGCGGCAATGGCGATAACTGGTTTGTCAGAATCTACTGCTAATGGTGTACTCGCGACTCTGTCGTTTACAGCACAGTCTAATAACTTACCGTTGCGGTCAAATACCCAACTGATAATTTCGCCAACTGCACCTTTTTGTTGTAGCTCTTCAGATTCTTCTTTTGTGATAAAACCATCTAACAATAGAGGTGAATTAACCCCTAGGTTACCCACGCCAACGAAGGTCACATCGGCATTAGCAGCTAAGTTTAAATTACAGGCAATATTGTATTGGGATTGCAGCTGTTCTTTTTCCTCTTTACTACGCGGTAAAACGGGTAACGGCATTGGATAGTGTTTGGCTTTAATATGCTCCGCCATTCTCACGACTACATCGTAAGCAGATGCTGAGCCATCGAGTGCCATATTGCCCAGTAAGGCAACAATTTTGTGTTGCTCACAATCCATTGATGATAACTCGTCTACACAAGCGCGCAGAACGCGTCCAGTGCCAATGGCTAACACTTTAGGTTCACTGTATTTAAGATGCCGTTCTATTTCATTTGCACCGGCTTGTGCTAGTCCTAAGGTGGATTCAGCTTTATCACTTGGTACAACTTCACAAGAATGTAGTCCAAATCGATCTTTGAGTTTAACGCTAAGATCCATACATTTCGCAATTGGATGGTCTAATCTAACTTTAATCAGTCCTTTACTAACCGACAATGCCACCATACGCTGAGCAGATTGTCTTGATACATTCAGCTTTTTAGCGATTTCATCCTGCGTATTCCCGGCAACATAATATAACCATCCAGCTCTGGCAGCCTCATCCAATTTTCGCATTTCAGCATTTGTTAATTTAACCATTGTTACCTCGTGACCTGTTCAGCTGAATTTAAAGAAGGAACCAGTTCGAATAACTGCTGCCAATCGAAAATGGTTTTTATATTATTCGCAACATCCAATTGCGATATGCCTTTGTCCTTTAAATGACTTGCACCTGCGTATTTGATGACTTGCATCTTGGCTGCTAACCCACCCTGAATACCAGCCTGAGAATCTTCAATAACTAAGCAGTTTTGAGGCTTAACATTGAATTTCGCTGCGGCATGCAAGAACAAATCAGGAGCTGGTTTGCCATTTTTTACTTCCGTTGAAGTGAAAACGCGATCACCAAAATAATCTGTTAATCCTATGGTTTGCAATGCAAACTTAACCCTTTGTGGACTACTACTAGTAGCTACACAACAAGGCGTTTGCAGTTGAGCTAACATCTTCTTTAAATCTGTTGTAGTAGTTAATTCTTTTGCAAATACCTGTAAAAGTGCGTCTAAATAATCTTGTCGAAACTGATCAGATAAAGCCACTGAATAATCTGCGAAAACCTTGGCTTTAACAGATTTATAATTTTGCCCTAGAAAGTAATTATCAAAGTATTCATCCGTGATATTTACTCCCAAATCCTCGAGCATGGACAACAACACCCGCTTACTCAATACTTCACTATCTATCAACACTCCATCGCAATCAAAAATCACTAAATCTATTGAATTTTGAGAGAGTAAAGAATCCAGTAACGCCATGCTATTGCCATCCATTGAATAATTAATACAAATACTGTTTTAGAGTGCTAGAAGTACCTTCGTCCCAAAGCATTTTCAACCAATTTAAAAAATGTTGAACAAACACTTCTTTGTCACCAAGTGTCCCAAATATATCATTCATTTGCAAAAATGCAGATGGCTGATCTTCTATCACAATACCACTATTGGGATCGCCACCAGCGGCACAAAGACGACACCATAGTGCAATGACTAATGCGAGCCCCTTACAATCATTTCCTTGCTGAAGATTGGCTTGAATTATCGGCAAGATAAATTTTGGTAAACGATTAGACGCGTCCTGTCTTAATCTTGATACTGTATCTCGTACTTCTGGATTAGCAAAACGCGATTCTATCAAATCAAAATATTGATTGAAGTCAACGCCAGGCACCGTGTCTAAGGTCGGAATAATTTCTTCTTGAACTAACTTTTTAAGGTATTCGCTAATTAAAGAATTTGCCATAACCTCATGTACATAATGAATTCCGAGTAATGCTGCAGGGTATGCAATAGATGCATGACCACCATTAATAGATCCATCAGCCTGCGCTAAGGCTTATTTTAGCGATTACAGAGCTAGCGACTAAACCTAATTATGTCCTTATTAATTAAAAAATAACTAACTGGTTTACTTGTTTTTAGTAGCGAGATAAAGATTGGATGGGATATTTGAACAAATAGGTAGAATTTTGAAAAAAAACCGGGGTTTAAGCCCCGGAATTGTATTTTTTAGAAGGAATTTATAATTTTTTAATAGAAACGCTGCCACCACTAGTATGTAATTCTAGTCTTGGTCCACCGCCGTTAATTTGCCCACGAATAGACTGTTTTTTGATTTTTCCATCTACGTCAAATTCGCTGCGTACTCTGCCACCGCTTGTTGAGGCATCAATATCAATCTCAATATCATCGAGAAGATAGGCAGTTATTGAACCGCCTGAAGTAGATAGTTCTGCATCTTTGCTCGGTTGTTTGGTCATAGTTACGCGGATACTGCCACCTGAGGTATGCGCATCGAGTTCACCATGAATTTCTTTAGTTTCAATCGATCCGCCTGACGTTTTTAGTTCAACGTCACCGGTAATATTACCGACATCAATATGACCGCCCGATGTATGCGCATCAACATTACCTTTCAAATCTTCAATTTCGATAGACCCACCTGAGGTGTGTAATTCCAAATTAAACTCTTCCGGAACCGTTAATCTAAACTCTGCTTTGATATCCCTATTCCAGCCCCATCTTTTATTGCTTTCCATTTTCCCTAAGATAGTTACTTTATTGCCGCTTGTGTCTTGAGTTACTTCAAATTTATCTGCGTCATCACCTTTGATTTCTACTTCAAGAATAACCTGATCACGACTATGAGTATCAATTATCAAGCGCCCTACATCAGTGCGAAGATATAAGTCTCCACCGCTTGTAACATCTATAGTTTGGTTAATGTTTTTAGCAGATATATTAAAACTGGCTAATAAGGCGATAGCGGATAGCAACGTTAGTATTTTGGAACGATTAATTTTTAGCATAGGATTCTCGTGTTTGATTGTGCTTGGTAATTGAGTCGCAACAAGCAAACAAAAGGTTTAAAAGACTTAAAAATTTATTTTGGGAAATACACAAAAACTGTAGTCGGGGCTTTAGCCCCGAGCGGATGGTTGAACATCTCCATGGAATAAATTCCATGCTACATGTAGTTGGGGCTTTAGTCCCGAGAAGATTGTTTAAACACGCCCATGGGATGAAAACCATGCAATGTAGTTAAATTCGATTACCTAAAATACTATGGTCGATTACGTCCGTATTGATCGTGACTAGACACCCACTCATCAGCCACAACTGCTGCACCAAGCGATAATTCCCCACACAATACTGTTGCCGCAACAATTTCTGCGAATTTATTCACTCCCCCTTTACCATAACAACCTAATGTTTCTAAACATTCTCTTTGCGTTGCTAAACCTGTGCCACCACCGTAGGTTGCTACAACTAATGACGGAATTGTCACTGAAAAATAATAATCGCCATCGGCAGTTATTTCACTAAATGAATAGCCGGCTGATGATTCAGCGACATTAGCGACATCCTGGCCACAGGCAATAAATACTGCAGTTATGCCATTGGCAAAATGTGCTCCATTACTAACACTTCCAGCCATGAATGCACCCATATTCGAAAACTGTCGCTGCTTATATAACTCTTCTGGAGTACAGTGCATAATTGACTTCATAAGAGCTGCTGGGATAACCACCTCTGCAACAACGCGTTTTCCTCTGGTGTGCAATGAATTAACAAACGAATGTTTTTTATCAGTATCTAAATTTGCAGATAATGCGAAATGGTCAAGACCTTCAATTTTCTGATCCAATATCCACTGGCAGGCATGACGAGTCGCTTTACTTACCATATTCTGACCAGCAGCATCACCACAGGTATAGTTAAAACGTAACCAACGTATTTTAGATACGGCATACTGTTCAATATCTCGCAACTTACCTACTGAAGTGGTCTCTTCTGCTTTTGCTTTTATCTGTTCGAAATTATCAGTGACCCATTGACCAAATGCTAACGCAGCCCGAGCATCACAAAAAGAAAATAGTGGAGCACGTTGCATCGCATCATCAATCACAGTGGTTTTAATACCACCAGCTTCATTGGTCAGTCGCATACCTCGATTATAACTGGCAACTAACGTACCTTCGGTTGTTGCCATTGGAACATAAAATTCACCATTTGCTTCTAATCCGTCAATCAACATGGGACCAGCTAAACCAATTGGTACTTGTGCTACACCAATAAAATTTTCAATATTTCCAGGCAAGGATTCCGGTTGCAGAGAAAAATGACCAACCTGTTGTAAAGATTGACCGGTTTTTTGAGTCAAAAACGCTCGTCGGGTTTTGGCCATTTCAAGGCTGTAATCATTTGATTTGTCGCGTGGTATTTTTGGCATATTTAGAATTCACAGAGCTAAACAATACAGATTAGTATCTGTGACAATTGTTTATGAATTCAAATTTTCACTATGTATAAACATTAATCATTTATTCGTATAGTCGTACCACTTAGCAATTTTTTATTTTCCATTGGATATATCCCTTGCTGCATAGTTGCATTGTAGTGGGGACTTTTGTCTCGAGAAGGTAATTGAACACATCCATGGGATAAATCCCATGCTACACCGTCGCATCGTAGTGGGGGCTTTAGCCCCGAGAGGATAATTGAACACATCCATGGGATAAATCCCATGCTACACCGTTGCATTGTAGTGGGGACTTTTGTCTCGAGAAGGTAATTGAACACATCCATGGGATAAATCCCATGATACACCGTTGCATTGTAGTGGGGACTTTAGTCCCGAGAGGGTAATTGAACACATCCATGGGATAAATCCCATGCTACATCGTTGCATTGTAGTGGGGACTTTAGTCCCGAGAGGATAATTGAACATACCCATGGGATAAATCCCATGCTACATCGTTGCATTGTATTGGGGACTTTAGCCCCGAGAAAGTGCTTAAACACGTCGATAAGATCAGTTCCATAATACAAATTTTGCTTGTGTATAACTTTATGTATAACTGCTGTATATCCTGAGGTTATCAACTGGACAGAATATTAGAAGATCTCGCCTGTGGATAAGATCGCTATTTATCCACATCTTATACGCATTTGATCAACTCTTGATCACATCTTTTGATCGTCTGTAACAAATTGATTTATATAAATAAAAATGGCTTATATACAGATCTTTTCTTGCTTAATAATAATAAAAATAAACTAACAAGTTAAATAGATCATAAAGATTAACGATCCAAAGATCGGCATAGATCCAATATTAAAATAAATACACAAACCTTAATTTTTCTACCTTTGAACGAATTATAAGCATTTCCATTTTGATCAAATAAGTATAAAATACGCGCCCATTTTCAAACGGCGATCAATTTACTGATCTATGCTGTAATTTGAAATATACGCAAACTTCGAGGCACTTATGTTTTACCAACAAGATTTTGATGTGATTGTGGTCGGTGGAGGCCATGCAGGCACTGAAGCTGCTCTTGCTGCTGCGCGTATGGGTGTAAAAACTCTTTTGCTCACCCACAATATTGAAACATTAGGTCAAATGTCATGTAATCCTGCGATTGGTGGGATTGGTAAAGGTCACTTAGTTAAAGAAATCGATGCGCTAGGTGGAGCTATGGCATTGGCTACCGATAAAGCCGGTATTCAATTTCGTACTTTAAATTCCAGTAAAGGACCTGCAGTTAGAGCCACTCGCGCTCAAGCAGATCGTTCGTTATATCGTTTAGCTATTCGCTCTATTTTGGAACACCAAGAAAACCTTACAATCTTCCAACAATCTTGTGATGATTTAATTGTTGAAAACGACCGAGTCACTGGTGTGGTTACCCAAATGGGACTTAAATTTAAAGCCAAAACAGTTGTTCTCACTGTAGGTACATTTTTGGGTGGCACCATTCATATTGGATTACAAAATTACAAAGGCGGTAGAGCTGGCGATCCACCTTCGATCGCCTTAGCAGAACGTCTACGTGCACTGCCATTTAGAGTTGATCGCTTAAAAACAGGCACACCTGCACGACTAGATTCGCGCACATTGAACTATGATGCGATGCAGGAACAGCCAGGTGATACACCATTGCCGGTCGTTTCGTTTATGGGCAAAGTGGAAGATCATCCACGTCAAATCTCGTGTTATATCACTCATACCAATGAAAAAACCCATGATATCATCCGATCAGGTTTAGATCGTTCCCCCATGTATACCGGGGTCATTGAGGGAATAGGACCAAGATATTGTCCTTCCATTGAAGACAAAATTAATCGTTTTGCGGATAAAAACTCCCATCAAATCTTCGTTGAACCGGAAGGCTTAAATAGTATTGAGATTTATCCAAATGGGATCTCAACTAGCTTACCGTTTGATGTGCAGTTTGATCTGGTTCGATCAATTAAGGGATTTGAAAACGCACATATTATTCGTCCAGGCTATGCCATTGAGTACGATTTCTTTGATCCCAGAGATTTGAAACAATCATTGGAAACCAAATTTATACAGGGTCTGTTTTTTGCCGGTCAAATTAACGGTACAACAGGCTATGAAGAAGCTGGTGCACAAGGACTTCTTGCAGGAGCCAACGCGGCGCTGCAGGTTCAAGAAAAAGATTCATTAATTTTACGTCGTGATGAAGCTTATGCTGGCGTATTAATTGATGATTTAGCCACTATGGGAACGAAAGAACCTTACCGAATGTTTACCAGCCGTGCTGAATACAGATTGCTATTGCGTGAAGACAATGCAGATGTTCGATTAACTGCAAAAGGCCGTGAAATTGGCTTGGTAGACGATGATCGCTGGGCTGCTTTTAATCAAAAAATGGAAGCGATCGAGCAAGAAAAACAACGTCTTAAAAGCACTTGGATCCACCCAAATCATCCGGCAGTGGAGACGCTAAATCCGCTGCTTAAAAATCCGGTAAGCCGCGAACATTCGTTGGAAGACCTTATTCGTCGTCCTGAAATGACATATCAGAAACTTATGAAAATTGAAGGTCTTGGCCCTGCACTTGTCAATCCACAAGCAGCGGAACAAGTAGAAATTCAAATCAAGTATGCTGGGTATATTGAACGTCAAAAAGATGAAATCGCAAAAAGTTTACGGCATGAAAATACCCTTCTGCCCATGGATTTCGATTACAGCACCATTTCTGGTTTATCAAATGAAGTGGTTGCGAAATTAACCGAAACCCGTCCTGAAACGATAGGAAAAGCCACGCGAATTTCAGGTATTACGCCTGCTGCTATTTCGTTGTTGTTAGTGCATTTGAAAAAACAGGGACTGTTACGTAAAGATCATAGTAACAATCTGCAAAGCGCCTGATGGATGATCTAAAAAACGACTTATTGTCGGCATTTGATAAAGCTGTATCGTCTTTAACGTTAGAAATTAATGAACAGCAAAGACAAAGTTTGATTGATTTCGTGCTGATGATCCACAAATGGAATAAGGCATACAATCTAACGTCTGTCCGTGATCCTCAACAAATGCTAATTAAACACATTGTCGATTCAATTGTGGTTGCACCCTATCTAGATCGCGCTCACTACATTGATGTAGGGACGGGTCCTGGATTACCTGGAATACCACTTTCAATTATGCATCCTGATAAACATTTTGTGTTGTTAGATAGTTTAGGTAAGCGTGTTCGCTTTATGAAACAAGCGTCATTCGAATTAGGCTTAAAAAATATTGAACCGGTTCAATCCCGTGTAGAGCAGTATTCTAGCGATATCCAACTTGATGGGGTATTGAGTCGAGCGTTTGCGTCGATAAAAGATATGTTGCACTGGTGCCAACATCTGGTAGATTCACAAGGTGAATTTCTTGCGTTAAAAGGTCAATTTCCAGAACAGGAAATAGCACTTCTACCTGATGGATTTGAAGTGATAGAATCTATTAAACTAGATATACCGGTACTTGAAGGCGAACGTCATTTGATTAAAATCAAAAAAGTTAGTTAGTGCCTACTACTCAATTCAATACCTGAAATTAAAGATAAACGGACGGATAAGTTGGCGAAAGTCATAGCAATAGCTAACCAAAAAGGTGGTGTTGGAAAAACGACTACAGCAGTTAATGTTGCAGCGTCGATGGCGGCTACGAAACGAAAAGTACTGCTAATAGACTTAGATCCTCAAGGTAACGCAACGATGGGAAGCGGTATTGACAAATACGAGGTCGATTCCACCTGTTATGAACTGCTAATTGAAGATAAGCCTGTCCAAGACGTGGTGATCACAGAAACGTCTGGTAAATACGATCTCATTGCCGGTAATAGTGACGTGACAGCTGCTGAAATTAAATTAATGGAAGTGTTTGCCCGCGAACTTCGACTGCGTAGAGCGTTGGAACCCGTGCGAGACTACTACGATTATATTTTTATAGATTGTCCGCCGTCCTTAAGTCAATTAACGGTAAATGCGATGGCAGCAGCTGATTCAGTGCTAGTTCCAATGCAATGTGAATATTATGCGCTAGAAGGCCTTACGGCGTTGATGGACACAATTAAAAAGTTAGCTTCTGTGGTCAATCCAGATCTTAAAATCGAAGGGGTTCTACGAACTATGTATGACCCTCGAAATAGACTAGCAAACGATGTATCTGAACAATTAAAAAGACATTTTGGTGAACAGGTTTATCGCACAGTTATTCCCCGCAATGTGAGACTGGCAGAAGCGCCGAGTTTTGGTGCGCCAGCAATGTATTACGATAAATCTTCTACGGGTGCGAAGGCATATTTAGCACTGGCAGGTGAGATACTGCGTCGTCGTAATAAAACCCTTAAAGAAGCGAGTTAAGAAAAAGGTTAATGGTAGACATGTCGTCGAAAAAAAGAGGCTTAGGCAGAGGATTGGATGCATTACTAGCCACTAGTAGTGCAAAACAAGAGTCGGATATTTCAGAACGTAGCAGTGAATTGCAAAAACTGCCTATAGAGTTTTTGCAAGCTGGCAAATATCAACCTCGTAAAGATATGTCACCTGAAGCATTAGATGATCTAGCTTCCTCAATTCGTTCACAAGGCGTCATTCAGCCTATCGTGGTACGTAAAGTGAGTGAGGATAAGTTCGAAATTATAGCGGGTGAACGCCGTTGGCGAGCATCACAGTTAGCCAAGCTTGATGTAGTGCCCTGCATAATCAAGAACGTGCCTGACGAAGCCGCTGTTGCAATTGCTTTGATTGAGAATATTCAGCGTGAAGATCTCAATGCAATGGAAGAAGCACAAGCTCTAGATAGATTAATGACCGAATTTGAACTTACTCATCAAGAAGTCGCTGAAGCGGTCGGAAAATCCAGAACAACCGTTACCAATCTTCTGCGTCTGAATAATCTTAACGATGACGTAAAATTATTATTAGAGCATGGCGACATTGAAATGGGTCATGCTCGTGCATTACTTGCTTTGCAAGGTGATGTGCAAACCGATGCAGCACAAACCGTGTCGGGCAAAGGACTAACCGTTCGCGATACAGAAAATCTTGTACGCAAATTACTTGAGCCTCCAAAACCAAAAGCTGAACCTAAAGTTGATCCAGACGTGCAACGTTTAGAAAGTCAGTTATCGGATAATTTAGGCGCGCCTGTTAGTATTGCTCACAATGCAAAGGGTAAAGGAAAGTTGACAATTAATTTTTCGAGCTTGGATGAATTGGATGGGATCTTAAGTCATATCAAATAATCCACAAATAGAATTAAATTGTAGTGGGGGCTCTAGCCCCGAGAAGTTGTTTGAACATATCCATGGGATAAATCCCATGCTACATGTTTTATTGTAGTGGGGGCTTTAGCCCCGAGAAGTTGTTTGAGCATATCTATGGGATAAATCCCATGCTACATAGTTTTGGGGATTTAACCCCATAATGGTGGTTAAATAGCTGCTGAAATGAAGACAATTAAATGGCTACATTGTAGTTAACTATGTATTAATACAAATTACACAACAAAACACGCTTAATGGTTGAATATTTGCGATAAAACAGTATACTTTTGGCGCTTTTTGTTTAGGTATAAACGCACTGAGGGATAATTTGGCAACTAGCTTGACCAGCGAAGGTCGACAGTTGGCTCGGAAAGTACTGTTTTTTCAAAGTATTGTTGCCATTGTCTGCTCTATATTATTTGCGATTCTTAAGGGTCAAAATAGCGGTATTTCTGCTTTTTATGGTGGTATTACCTGTCTACTTCCGGCTTTGGTGTTCGCTCACTACGCGTTTAGATACGCCGGTGCCAGGCAAAATAAACTGGTAGTACGGAGTTTTAACAGAGGCAGCAAAATAAAATTCTTTTTGACCATTATTTTATTTTCTTTAGCGTTTAAATGGTCTGAAATTGAATTTTTAGCGTTATTAGTCACTTATCTGATAACCACGATGGCACAATGGCCGATAATTAGTTTTTTACATCGCGTTAAACCAGTAAACGATGTTTGACGAGATGTTTACCCAGAATTTTTAACTTTATACAATTTGGATGGAAAAATGGCAGGATCGGGTGGCGAACAAACCATTAGCGGTTATATTCAGCACCACTTGACCAATGCATCTGTCGGAGAAGGGTTTATGACTCTTCATGTCGACACGCTGGCATGGTCTGTGGTTCTTGGATTGGTGTTTATTTTAAGTTTTCGTGCAGCAGCGAAAAAAGCAACTGTTGGTGTCCCTGGAAAGTGGCAGGCTTTAGTTGAAATTATTGTCGAATTCGTTGCTGATACAGTCAAAAGTACCTATCACGGTAAAAGTCCTCTTATTGCGCCATTAGCGCTCACTATTTTCGTGTGGGTATTGCTAATGAACTTGATGGATCTTATCCCAGTTGATTTCTTACCTACATTGGCCTCTTTAATTGCTGGCGAATCATGGGAAACGATCGCCTCAGGACAATCACACACATATATGAAAGTGGTACCTACCACAGACGTAAACATGACCTTTGCATTATCCATTGGCGTGTTTGTTTTGATGATTTTTTATTCCATCAAAATCAAAGGATTCGGCGGCTTTATGAAGGAGCTGTATGCTCATCCGTTTAACACGCCGTGGTTGTACTGGTTCAACTTCATACTTGAACTAGTCTCGTTATTAGCCAAACCCTTGTCTTTATCATTGCGTTTGTTTGGTAACCTCTACGCAGGTGAGCTGATATTTATTCTGATTGCAGGAACTATGGGGCTATGGCAATTGCCGTTGCATTTCATATGGGCTGCATTCCACTTGTTGGTCATTCCGTTGCAAGCGTTCATATTCATGATGTTAACCATCGTGTATTTGAGTCTGGCAAGTGAAGAACACTAATTTCTAACTACTAATTTTTTTTAAACTTTAACTTAAAACACAAAGGTGAAAATCTATGGAAATCTTGGGTAATCTATATATCGCTGTTGGTATTTTGATTGGTCTATGTGCACTAGGGCCAGCTATTGGCTTTGGTATCTTGGGTGGTAAATTTCTAGAGTCAGCTGCTCGTCAACCAGAACTAGCGCCTACTCTACAAGTAAAAATGTTCATCGTAGCGGGTCTTATCGATGCTATCGCGATGATTGGTGTGGCTATCGCACTATTCTTGTTGTTTGTTGAAAGCGCGAAGTTTGCTGTTTAAGCACAACAATTGTAATCAACGAACTTAGGAGGAGCGGACTTGAATATCAATTTCACTCTAATTGGCGAATTAATAGCATTTATATTCTTCGTGTGGTTCTGCATGAAGTATGTATGGCCCCCTATTATGGGCGCTATAGAAGATCGCCAACAAAAAATTGCTGACGGCTTAGCGGCTTCAGAACGAGGTGAAAAAGACCTTGAGCTGGCGCAACAAAAAGCAACTGAGCAATTGAAAGAAGCGAAAACTCAAGCAGCTGAAATTATCGAACAAGCTAAAAAGCGTGCTAATCAAATTATTGATGAAGAAACGCAACGTGGCCATGTTGAGCGTGAAAAAATTATCGCGCAAGGACAAACCGAAATTGAAGCAGAGCGCAACCGTGTGAAAGAAGATCTTCGTAAGCAAGTCGCAGTGTTAGCTGTTGCTGGTGCTGAAAAAATCTTGGCGAGAGAAATCGACGCCGCTGCACAAAGTGACATAGTTGAAAAACTTGTCGCAGAGCTATAAGGGGCACATGAGCTATGTCTGAATCGACAACTGTTGCTCGCCCTTATGCTAAAGCAGCTTTCGACTATGCGGTTGAGAAGCAAGCTGTCACACACTGGCAAGAAATGCTGATGTTTGCAGGTGAAGTAGCGGATAACGAACAGATGGATGACATCTTATCGAGCGCTATGGCTGCTGAAAAACTAGCTGAATTGTTCAACAGCGTGTGCGGTGAACAACTCGACGAAGCGGGTCAGAACCTTATTGGTGTTTTGGCTGAGAATGGACGCTTAAAAGCGCTACCTGATATTGCATTGTTGTTTACTCAATATAAAGCGGAATTTGACAAAGAAATAGATGTAGAGGTTACCTCTGCTGTTGAATTAAGCGAAAAACAACTATCTGAAATCAGCGCGTCTCTTGAGACACGTCTTGCACGAAAAGTTAAGCTGAATTGTAACGTCGATGCTGACATTGTGGCCGGAGTCATTATTAAAGCCGGTGACACAGTAATTGATGGTTCGGTTAGATCAAAACTACACCGTCTATCAGACGTTTTACAATCATAGCGGGGAAATAGAGCATGCAACTGAATTCCACTGAAATTGCAGAACTGATCAAAAAACGAATTGAACAGTTTGATGTAAAAAGTGAAGCTCGCAACGAAGGTACAATAGTTGGTGTTACCGACGGTATCATTCGTGTCCATGGCCTTGCCGATGTTATGCAAGGTGAAATGATTGAGCTTCCTGGTAATCGTTATGCTATCGCGTTAAACCTAGAACGAGATTCTGTAGGTGCGGTAGTAATGGGTCCTTATGCGGACCTACGTGAAGGTATGAAAGTCCAATCTACAGGTCGTATTTTGGAAGTGCCTGTTGGCCGTGCCCTTTTAGGTCGCGTAGTTAACACTTTGGGCGAGCCTATTGATGGTAAAGGCGCAATTGATGCAGAAGGTTTTGAACCAGTTGAGAAAATTGCACCAGGCGTTATCGAACGTCAATCAGTAGACCAGCCAATCCAAACTGGTTATAAATCGGTTGATGCCATGATCCCAGTTGGTCGTGGACAACGTGAATTGGTTATCGGTGACCGTCAAACAGGTAAAACTGCTTTGGCAATCGATGCCATCATCAATCAAAAAGGTACTGGCGTAAGCTGTGTATACGTAGCGGTAGGCCAAAAGGCATCTACTATTGCTAACGTAGTACGTAAGTTAGAAGAGCACGGTGCAATGGATCACACCATTGTTGTTGCCGCTTCTGCGTCTGAATCTGCAGCATTACAATACTTAGCACCATATTCTGGTTGTACAATGGGTGAGTTTTTCCGTGACCGCGGTGAAGACGCACTTATCGTATACGATGATTTGTCTAAGCAAGCTGTAGCGTATCGTCAAATTTCATTGCTACTTCGTCGTCCGCCAGGTCGTGAAGCTTATCCTGGTGATGTTTTCTATCTACACTCTCGTCTTCTTGAGCGTGCTGCTCGTGTAAACGAAGTTTATGTAGAGAAATTCACAGATGGTAAAGTTAAAGGCCAAACAGGTTCATTGACTGCATTGCCTATCATTGAAACGCAAGCCGGTGACGTATCAGCATTCGTACCTACCAACGTAATATCAATTACCGACGGTCAGATCTTCTTAGAATCTGATTTGTTTAACGCGGGTATTCGCCCAGCGGTAAACGCCGGTATTTCGGTATCTCGTGTTGGTGGTGCTGCGCAAACTAAAATCATCAAGAAACTCGGTGGCGGTATTCGTCTAGCCTTGGCTCAGTATCGTGAATTGGCGGCGTTCTCGCAGTTCGCATCTGACCTTGATGAAGCGACTCGTGAGCAACTAGAACATGGTGAGCGCGTAACAGAATTAATGAAGCAGAACCAATATGCACCACTTTCAGTGGGCGATATGGGTGTGTCTTTGTTTGCTGTTGAAAAAGGCTATCTGAAAGGCATTGAATTGAATAAAGTACTAGATTTTGAATCTTCACTTCATTCTTTTATGAATGCTGAATATGCTGAGCTTATGAAAACACTTAACGACACTGGTAACTACAACGGTGAGATTGAAGCCCAGTTGAGTGAAGCTTTGGATAAATTCAAAGCGACACAAACTTGGTAATCAATTGGGTAGCATCACTGCTACCCTAACGTTGAGAAATCGGAGATAAGTCATGGCCAGCGGTAAAGAGATAAAAGGTAAGATCGGGAGTATTAAGAATACTCAGAAGATCACCAGTGCTATGGAAATGGTTGCCGCGTCTAAAATGAAAAAGGCGCAAGACCGTATGGAATCCAGCCGTCCATATGCCGAAAGCATGCGTAATGTGATTGGTCACGTGGCCCACGGTAACCTTGAATATCGCCATCCATATTTGGAAGAGCGTGAGGTTAAACGTGTTGGTTATATCGTGATTTCAACCGACCGTGGCCTTTGTGGTGGTTTGAACTCAAATGAGTTCAAGAAAGTGAGCATTGACGTCAAAAAGTGGCAACAACAAGACGTTGAAGTGAGCTTCGCTGCATTGGGTGCAAAAGCATGTGCATTTTTCGGCCGATTCGGGGGCAAAGTACTTGCTGCTGAATCTGGCATAGGTGATTCGCCAAGTGTTCAAGATGTGATTGGTTTGGTACGTGTAATGTTAAATGCGTACAACGAAGGAGAAATTGACCGTTTATTTTTGGTCTACAACGACTTCGTAAATACCATGACACAAGAGCCCAGAATCGATCAATTGTTACCTTTGCCTAAGTCTGATGAAAAAGAATTAAAGCATCGTTGGGATTACATTTACGAACCAGATCCAAAACCAATTTTGGAAAAATTAATGGTTCGTTATATCGAATCTCAGGTGTACCAAGGCGTAGTAGAAAACTCTGCGTCAGAGCAAGCCGCGCGAATGGTAGCGATGAAAGCCGCTACCGATAACGCAGGCGATCTAATCGATGATTTGCAATTGGTATACAACAAAGCTCGTCAAGCAGCTATTACACAAGAAATTAGTGAAATAGTTAGCGGCGCGGCAGCGGTGTAGGCAAAGGTTTAAAAATTAATGAGGACTAAACATGAGTCAAGGTAAGGTCGTCCAAATCATTGGCGCGGTTGTGGATATTGAATTTCCACAAGATGCCGTTCCAACTATCTATGACGCACTGAAAATTACCGAAGGTAATTTGCAGGGATTAACCTTAGAAGTGCAACAGCAACTTGGTGGCGGTGTGGTACGTAGTATCGCATTGGGAACCACAGACGGTCTAAGCCGTGGACTTGCTGTAGAAAACACAGGTGAACCTATTAACGTTCCAGTTGGTACCAAAACATTGGGCCGTATTATGGACGTTTTAGGTAATCCAATCGACGAAGCAGGCCCTATTGGTGAAGAAGAGCGTATGTCTATTCACCGTGCAGCGCCTAGCTACGAAGAACAATCTAGTTCTGTTGAACTACTAGAAACTGGTATCAAAGTAATCGACTTGGTTTGCCCATTTGCAAAAGGTGGTAAAGTTGGTTTGTTTGGTGGTGCTGGTGTAGGTAAAACAGTAAACATGATGGAATTGATTCGTAACATCGCAATCGAGCACAGTGGATACTCAGTATTCGCAGGTGTTGGTGAGCGTACTCGTGAAGGTAACGATTTCTATCACGAAATGAACGAATCTAACGTACTAGACAAAGTATCACTAGTTTACGGACAAATGAATGAGCCACCTGGAAACCGTTTGCGTGTAGCATTGACCGGTTTGACTATGGCTGAAAAATTCCGTGACGAAGGTCGTGACGTACTTTTCTTCGTAGATAACATCTATCGTTATACCCTAGCTGGTACAGAAGTATCTGCACTACTAGGTCGTATGCCATCAGCAGTAGGTTATCAGCCTACATTGGCTGAAGAAATGGGTGTACTACAAGAGCGTATCGCCTCAACTAAGACTGGTTCAATTACATCAATCCAAGCGGTATACGTACCTGCGGATGATTTGACTGACCCAAGTCCAGCAACAACCTTTGCTCACTTAGATGCAACAGTTGTATTGTCTCGTGATATCGCTTCTTTGGGTATTTACCCTGCGGTAGATCCACTAGATTCAACGTCTCGTCAGCTTGATCCACAGGTTATTGGTCAAGAGCACTATGACACAGCACGTGGAGTTCAGTCGGTTCTTCAGCGTTATAAAGAATTGAAAGATATCATTGCGATTCTAGGTATGGACGAATTGTCAGAAGAAGACAAACTTTCAGTATCTCGTGCTCGTAAGATCCAACGTTTCTTGTCACAGCCATTCTTCGTTGCTGAAGTATTTACCGGTTCTCCAGGTAAATATGTATCTTTGAAAGATACTATCAGTGGCTTTAAAGGGATCCTTGCAGGTGAGTATGATCACTTACCAGAGCAAGCTTTCTACATGGTTGGCTCAATTGACGAAGCCGCTGAAAAAGCGAAAGGTAAATAAGACGCAGTAACTTGTGTCTTTCCCTTTGTTTTTTCATAAACCTATTTAGGAGGTCCCATGGCAATGACAGTACATCTGGATGTGGTAAGCGCCGAAGACAAGATATTTTCTGGTCTGGTAGAAACTATTCAGATTACCGGTAGTGAAGGTGAGCTAGGTATTCATCCTGGACATGCACCTTTAATTACTGCGTTAAATCCTGGCATGGTTCGTTTGGTTAAACAGCACGGTGAAGAGGAAATTATCTACATAGCCGGTGGCATGTTAGAAGTTCAACCTAACACAGTGACTGTTTTGGCAGATACTGCTGTTCGTGCAGAAGATTTAGATGAACAATCTGCGTTAGAAGCAAAACGTTCAGCTGAAGAGCATATTGCAAACGGCGGTGCCGATTTCGATTATGCGGAAGCCGCTGCGCAACTTGCAGAAGCTCTTGCACAGATACGCTTAATTCAAAAAATGCGTAAATAACCAGAGATTAGTTATCTTTTCAAAACCCAGCCAAGCGCTGGGTTTTTTATTTTCTAACAAACTCATATCCCTCCTATTCTGAAATTAGAAAAGCTATACCTAGCAAACTAAACAACCTGTCGTTTATAGTTTATGCTGATACTGGTGTTTACAGGGATTCTTCCGGCCTAATGAAAATAGAAAAAATAATGACAAAGGAAATAGTGAGCGTGCAAATGGACAATACATTGGCACATGTTAAACAACTATTTGAAAATCATAAATTTCATCATTTATTGGTAATTGAAAACAAAAAACTGGTGGGAATTTTATCTGATAGAGACTTTCTCAAAGCAATTAGCCCAAATATAGATACAGCAATGGAATCGATAAAAGATGTGGCAAGTTTAAACAAACGAGTGCATCAAATTATGAGTAGAAAGTTAGTTACTTTACATCCCAATAACGGACTTTTCAGCGCAATACAAACGTTTAATAAACACCGTGTATCATGCATTCCCGTAGTCACCTCAGATAATCAAGCAGTTGGTATTTTGAGTTGGCGTGACGTTTTCACTTACATTGAAACCAAGCAGTTAGAGAAATTGCTAGCACAGTAAAATTCTACCAAAATAAAGTTAAAACAAGTTTGAAAGCGGACTGATAACTGAGTTCCCTCCCCTTTGAAGTATATGCGTATAAATTTGCGTAGTACGTAAATCAGCATGACCTAGTTGATCTTGTACTGTTCTAATGTCTGCTCCTGACTGCAATAAATGCGTTGCAAACGTATGACGAAGCGTGTGAGGCGTCACTTTTTTTGGGATAGAAGCCTTTTTACTGGCGATTCTAATTGCTTTTTGCAGACCTGTTTCATCAATATGGTGACGACGCATCTTTTTTGTTTCTGGATCAATTGACAATCGGCTAGATGGAAAAAGATATTGCCACCCCAAATCTCTACTTGCCGATTTGTATTTAACCCTCAGCCTGTTAGGCATCCATACACCTGAAAAATCAGGGTTAACAATATCTGCGGCCAGATAATGCTCAGCCATTATTATCTGCTTATGTAAATCAGAAATTAGACTATCAGCCAATGTAACAATACGATGTTTACCACCCTTGCTGTTCCAAATACGAATAGACTTATAATCAAAATCGATATCCTGCACCCTTAATCGTATACATTCCATTAATCGCAAGCCGCTTCCATATAGAAGTGAAGCAGGTAATTTATAATTAGCATTAATACAATTAAGTAAACTACGTATTTCCGGTTGTGTTAACACCACCGGTAACTTTTGTTGTCGTGTACTTCGTACATATTTGAGTTTTAGTGATAAAGGATTATCTAATATTTCGGCATACAAAAATGTTAGCGCATTCAACGCAATTTTTTGAGTAGAGACTGCTACATCTAATTCCAAAACCAAATGAGATAAGAACAGCTCAACTTCCATATTATGTAACTGTGCCGGGTGACGCTTTTTATGGAAAATAATAAAACTACTGATCCAAGTTAAGTAAGTTTCAATCGTTCGTTTCGCATAATGACGTTTATACATTTCATCCTTAAGCATTACTAAAAAAGGTGACTTCATTGGTTTTACGTTCCTTGTAAAAGCACTGTATAAACCAACAGAATAGTCCCCTACTCCGTCTAACCGCAAGTTATTAGAAATAAACTGTACTTTTACAATGGTACGAAAAAAATATGCCAATATTTTTAACCTGTACAGACAGTTATCCAGTGTGGTAAAAATGAACTACGTTAAATTAAGGAATTTTTCCTTGTTGGTTTTAAGGAAATTTCTTACCTAATAATATTGTTATAGCGCTTTGTCTTTTTCTACTTCAAATTAAGCAAGGTAGCGTTTCAATTACCTTCTTCGATTTAGCAAATTCCTTTTTTAATAATCGTCCTAGGTCGTTGACCACTTGTTGCTCTTCTCACCGGTCACGCCACTTTTCTCAGCAACAGTTCAATGTAACAGTCAAAAAGCAGTTGTTGTTTTGTTCTAGGTTGGTTTAGTCTACGAGTAATATTTTTAATCATGTTGTTGTGCAAACAGGTGGTGGCGGCAAAGCCGCGCTAGTCCAAAGGGTTGCGCAATAACAAGCAAAGGCATCGGAAAATACTCGCTGGCTGCGCCAAAAGCGCTCGCATTTCCGTTGCTTTGGACGTTA
>NZ_BAEN01000003.1 GCF_000314975.1 Aliiglaciecola lipolytica E3 | reverse complement strand
ACGCCAAAAAAGGAATTTGAAATGACAGAAGTTTATTTTTACTGTGCAATTGGTTTATACGTTTTAGCAAGCTTTTCGGTATCTGTGTTCCTTATCAAGAGAGACGACCTTGATACGTTCCAGAAGTCGGTTCAAACAATTCTGGTTTGGTTAATTCCAATTTTAGGCGCGATAATATTTTGGCGTGTAAATAAAAGTCACGATATCGCATACGAAAAAACAAAGGCTTTTGGTGGTGGCGCTGGTAGGCTAGGTGCATATGACTCAGCCGGAGATGGCGGAGGTAGCGACTAATGGCGTATAACAAAACAATAAACATCATTCGCTTCGCTCACTGGGAAAAATCCTCGCTGGCACTTCGTGCCAAAGCACTCGGTTTTTCCTGTTATTGTAAGCGTTAGATTGCCTATGAAGTTTTTGAAATTCATTTTACTTATATCGATTCTCAATTTAGTTTCGTGTTATCGGATACATCACGACCCACATGGAACTATGTACTTTTCAGTTTCTAATTCGAATAAGTCAGAGTTGATACAAGTGTTAGACGAATTTGCGGAAGAAAACACACTTGCAAAAATTCAGGAAGGCGGAGAGAGGATGCTTCCTGAAAAGATGAAGGTACACGTGCACGCTATATATGAGAACGATGACAATTACCAAATAGCTGTTCAGAATTTTCTTAATGCCAGTTGCTATTCTGCTTCCGCTTACGATTTTGATAAAATTGATTCAAAGGTTGCTACGAATCTTGCAGAAAAATTGCAGCACAAATTGCTTTCAGAGTTTGAAGCTCAGATTACTTTTTACACCGATCAATACTGTAAACAGGCAATCTAACAAATGAATAATGTCGTTCGTAAACTCACTGGGAATTTTACTCGCTGGCCTTCGGCCAAGGCGCTCCTAAAATCCCTATATTCAAAGCGTTATAGCGCGTAAGCCTTTTAATTTGCTGTTTAGCGAAAAGGCAGATTACTTCCATATTTCTCCGACTTAACTACTGCTCTTTTCCGCAATCGGCCATCAGTTTATTGAATTTAGAGTTCTTCAATCGCTCAGCAGTTTTGTCTAAATCAGTTCACTGTATGGTTTATTAAAAGTTGTAGTTTTCTGGCGGATTGGTTTAGTCTAAGGTAATAATTTTAAACGAAGTTGTTGTGTTAAAGGCTTGTAGCGGCACAGCCGCGATAGTGAAGATGTTGGCGCAATAACAAACAAATATTGCTGACCCAAACTCACTGGCTGAGGCTCGTACCTCGCCAAGTATAGCCAGTAAGTTTGTGCAGCAAATTCGGACGTTAGTTTTCTATGAGTATGTTTCGAGCATTATTTTTTAATTTGATTTTTATATCAGTGGTGACAATGGCAAATGATAAACCAGCTGACTTAACTGACGAGCAATGGAATAAGTATCTTGAGCATAAAGCCTCATGGGAAAAGATGCTCAAAGAACGTTACGAGAATGAATTAAAAAGTAATCCACCTGAACCACCATGGTTGAAGTTTCCTGATTACCACCCAACAGATATGTTTTGGCGAATGGGTAAAGGAGAAGATTACTTAGTTGACTATTTCGGTTTGTATTTTAAGTACGCTCCTAAAACCGATTTGAAGGCTTATAAGCAAAAATATCCTGAGCACAAAGATTGGCTTGGGACTTATGAGAACTTCGCAAACTAACAAGGCCTTGAATCGGATTCGTAACAGTTGGCTCGGTTCCGCTTCGCTTCACACTTTAGCCAACAATTACACACCGCTTAAGGCGGCGTTATAGGCACAGTAGAATGCACTCGAATATTTTATTAATAGCGCTGATTATTGTTCTTTCTAGTTGTTCGCGAGAAGATTCAATTCTTACTGACGAAATGCAAATGGAAGCTCGGCAAGTGGTTGTTTCATATCTCAAAAATAATGATCTTCCAGTCGAGCAGTTAACTCAAAGGCAATCAAAAAATAGAGATGTTAAAGGTTTTACCTACTTGTACAAAGGTGGTAATCGATGTATCGAGTTTATCGTGAATTGTTATGGCAGTAGTTGCAAAGAAATGCAAAAGTATCCGTTCGATGAGCACGGCGATAAGTGCCCATAACAAACGACTATGGCGTCAATAGATAAATCAAACTGCTTTTTCTTCCCACATGACGCCATCTCTTACCATTGAATTTAGTATCACTACCATCTTTCTCACACAGGCTATTATCGCAACCTTTTTCGGCTTTCCAGCCTCGACTAAACGTTCATAAAACGCTTTAAATTTCAGATTACATTGCATAGCAGACATCATAGCCATAAAAAGAACTGTGCGGACTTGGTGACGCCCTCCCTGTGTAACTTGTTTGCCTTTGTACCTTCCACTTTCTTTGTTCATTGGTGCAACACCCACGAGAGCAGCGACTTGTTTACTGTTCATTAATCCTAATTCAGGCAGGTAGCTTATTAGCGCTGCTGCCGATATTTTTCCTATACCAGGCATGCTCTGCACAAGTTCACTTTTCGCGCTATAGTCTGGGCAACTTTCTATAAGCTCAGCTAACTCATCATTCATCTTTTCAATGTGCTTTTTCAGTACAACTAATATCGCTTTGATACTCGGCTGAACCGTTTTTGGCATAATCTGAAGGCGATTCTTTTCTTTAGTTTGCATCTCTATCAATTGATTTCTGCGCCGTACAATATCAGCCATTTTCTGCATATTCTCTGGCTTTAGCGACGATAATTTTGGTTTTATTACTTCACCAAACTGCGCTATTAAAGCGGCATCAAGTTTATCCGTTTTTGCTCTTCGGCCTATAGCACCAGCAAAGCGTTTCACATGAACTGGATTAACGACGCTAAAAGGCATGTTAGCTTTTGCACAGGCAGTAACAAACTCAGCTTCGTACCGTCCCGTTGATTCAATTACTATGCGTTCGACGTTCAATTTATTTAGGCGTTTTATTGCCTCTGAAACGCCCTTCTTATCATTATTAACTTTGAAATATTCATTCAATGGACGAATATGAATATCTAGGAAATCCTTACCGGTATCTACACCTACGTTTATGTTTTGCACTACAGTTTTATTCATAATAAGCTAACTCTGGTTTGCTAAATGCGAGCTCGGGGCCCAGTCGACTATTCGAGTATGTTGCTTGGAGTACCGTGTAGCGTTCGAGTTTGTTATCGGTCTCTCAATTGAGGAGCCATTCAATCGCCGAACTACTGCACAGCCAACTTTGGTTGCAGCCAAAGTCTGGGCCTCACTTTACCCATCTTCGAAAAAGATTACTGGTGAATTTAGGGATGAATTATCCATACAAACGAATATTGCTGACCCAAACTCACTGGCTGCGGCTCGTGCCTCGCCTAGTATAGCCAGCAAGTTTGTGCAGCAAATTCGGACGTTAGAAGGCGCTAGTTTAAGGTGCATCGTTGTTTTGAATCCGCATGAAATGGCAACATCGTTTCTTTTTTCTTCAAGGTGGTTTTCACAACAATAATCTGTTCTTCAGCTAAGGTTATTTGAACTGTGTAGCTGTTTCAGGCTATCTTTTAACAAGGAAAATATTGTGGTTATTATCTGGTGGTTGTATTAGGTGATACTGTTATTCAACAGACAAAGGATGTTTACAGCATGTTTATTGCGCCGTCTAACAAAGCAAATCAAGTACGCTCCTTCGTCGCCGGACGCATTCTCGCTTGCTGGGGCTCATTCTTCGCCAAGCATAGCCAGCAAGACTGCGCCGCTTATTTGAAACGTTATAGCGCTTTGTCTTTTTCTACTTCAAATTAAGCAAGGTAGCGTTTCAATTACCTTCTTCGATTTAGCAAATTCCTTTTTTAATAATCGTCCTAGGTCGTTGACCACTTGTTGCTCTTCTCACCGGTCACGCCACTTTTCTCAGCAACAGTTCAATGTAACAGTCAAAAAGCAGTTGTTGTTTTGTTCTAGGTTGGTTTAGTCTACGAGTAATATTTTTAATCATGTTGTTGTGCAAACAGGTGGTGGCGGCAAAGCCGCGCTAGTCCAAAGGGTTGCGCAATAACAAGCAAAGGCATCGGAAAATACTCGCTGGCTGCGCCAAAAGCGCTCGCATTTCCGTTGCTTTGGACGTTATGAATCTTTAGCTCGGAGCTAATTTTGAGACTATTCGTATTAATCATTTCTATATTTCTTTATTCATGTGCATCAGAAGTTGAAAACGAAGACTTAGTTGGCGCTTGGGAATTGCTCTATGATGGTCAAGGTGACTATTGGTTTAGTCATGTTGCGTTTACTGCTTCAGGAGAGAAATGCACTATTAGCTATAGCTTTGATAAAAATAAAGAACTTAGCGCTAGTTACTACTTAAGCACTTATAATTTAGAAAACAACGAGCTAACTGTAAAAGTAGTTCAAAGCTCTTCACCCTACGTTAATGTTGGAGAAGAAATTAAAGATAAAATTCTAAATTTCAACCAAAATGCTTTTGCAATGAAAATGTATTACCCCATTGTAGGATCTTCAGTTGACCGTTTTATAAAACTAGAAGACATAAAGGTTAGCAGCATTTGTAGTGTGGTTAAAAACAATTCATAACAAGTCACTCAAAAGGACAAAAAACAGTTGGTTTTTGCTCCTTCGTCGCTTATTTTAACCAACTATTTTTTGCCTCTTAGTGAGGCGTTAGGTGCACGAGTATCATGTTTAGACTTCTTATTTTTTTAATTACTTTTGTATTAGTTGGTTTTGGTTTAGCTGCAGAAAAGGTAAATATTTCAAGTTATGCCAAATACGTTGACAGCAATCAGCTTTCAATAAAGGGCAAAGTTTATACATTTGATGAGCTGATGGCGCATTTAAAAAAGGAGAATTCTCGAGGCAATATTATCGATCTTTCAATTTCTGGAAAACCTTCTGAGCAAGATTTAATATTGGCTTTAGCGGCTAAGATCAAAGAAAGACCTGAATATAAAGGCGATGGCGTAGCTGTCTTTATTGTTTCGTGGTAATTTTTACATGTAAACCTAACAAAACAATCAAAAACATTCGCTTCGCTCATTGGGAAAAATCCTCGCTGGCACTTCGTGCCAAAGCACTCGGTTTTTCCCGTTATTGTATGCGTTA
>NZ_BAEN01000004.1 GCF_000314975.1 Aliiglaciecola lipolytica E3 | reverse complement strand
AGTTTTATTATTAGAAATTAGTTCAGATACACTTCGATGTTGTCCTAACACGACTGGATGTCCCTGACTAAAGTTCAAATCCAACT
Source organism: Aliiglaciecola lipolytica E3 (assembly GCF_000314975.1). Lineage (GTDB taxonomy): Bacteria > Pseudomonadota > Gammaproteobacteria > Enterobacterales > Alteromonadaceae > Aliiglaciecola > Aliiglaciecola lipolytica. Next base: position 108,542 of record NZ_BAEN01000004.1, on the reverse strand, counting down.
GACTTGCGAATCCACGTAAACAAGTGCCAATTAAGATATTCGCAGCATCCATCAACAATTCGAGCTGAACTTGGTCGTCCACTTCTTCGGTGATATCCATTATTTTAGCTACATCACCAAAACTTGAATCACTCAATATGAATAACGCTTCACCTGACACTCCTGCGCCCAAAAAGCCCTGACATATTCCAGATACCGTATCTTTATCTTCAATATCTTGCAGCATCATATGTAATTCTGAGACTTCGATAAGATTAACGTTTGGGATAGGCAATTTTACGAACACCTTGAGCATACGGGCCAAATGATCACCCGCTTGCCCCATGGCGATATTGGTGATCTCTTGATAACAATCACGTATATCCGCAGGCAAAGCGGACGCTTCAATCTGCTCTTCCTCTTGCTCAGCACCAATAATATTGTGTTTCACTAGTACATCGTGAATAAGCTCTGGATTAACTGGCTTTTCAATAAATTCGATAGCGCCGAGCGCTTTTACGCGTTCATGTGCTGTAGGTTGAATATCTCCGGAGATAACAATAACTTTTGAGTTGAGTTGACGTTGATGAATAGCTTTTAAAGTCTCGTAACCGTCCATCACAGGCATATTCAAGTCTAAGAACATAAGTTGTCCTTTGCCTTCTTCAATAGCAGTGATTGCTTCACGACCATGTTTAGCAAAATGCACAGCAACATCCCAATCTTGGGGGAGACATTTCGAGACCTGTTTGCGGGCGACCATAGAATCGTCACATATCAACACTGAAAACATATCTTTTAAAATTCTCTACTCAAACGAAAAGTCATTATTGGAATATGGTTCTAAAACGAATCGGTAAAAATAATCAACAAAAGGTAGAAAATTCATTCGCTTGTCAACTTGCGTATGTTAATAGATAGCAGTTCTTGTCAATAATACCAAGTATAAACCTTACTTTTATCTTTGGTTAATTATTTACTTGTATTCAACTGACGTACATTCAAGTCACCTGCGATAAAGTCGCTTTATGATCAACATCACTGCTGTTTTTATCGGCGTACATTGGGGAAGCTTTATTTACCTCGGTAGATTCACGTTTATATAGCTACCATTAACTATTGGAGAGTACGGATAATAAATTAGCCATACAAAAAAAGAGGCTGTGTTTTGCAACAAGCAGCCTCAATCTAATCCAGGAAACAATACATGTTTTAAAATAGGGTTTTTAAAGCATGTATTCATCGGGTCACTACTCCGACGTTTAAAATTTTAGCTTTCTATCACCCCATTTTCAGGTGTTTGTGATGAAAGCACGCTCTGCTGGGATTAACGTCCTCCTTTGTTGGTTTGAAATTTCGAGACATTCGTACTGGGTATAGCCAGTCTACAAGCTGTAGGGCGGGCTTTAGCCCGTAAGCCTATGAAGCTCCCCTTCTGGAATAAATTCCAGACTACAACTGGTCACCCGTGAACCGCTCTCTGGAATAAATTCCAGACTACAACTGGTCACCCGTGAACCGCTCTCTGGAATAAATTCCAGACTACAACTGGTCACCCGTGAACCGCTCTCTGGAATAAATTCCAGACTACAACTGGTCACCCGTGAACCTCTCTGTGGAATGAATTCCAGACTACAATCTGTAGGGCGGGCTTTAGCCCGTTGAATAACATTTTCAAATTAGCGCTTGGCTAACATTTCGTCATAATTAATATTGGCCTTACGGGCTAACAAACCAGCGGTTTTTTGTGCTTCATGCATCACTGCAAATTCGAGCGCTGATTTGCCATTGCACATCAACCCATTTGCTACCAACTTATAACTTAAATTGCTCGACTTAATGGCATTGTTCAACTTGATTCGGCTGTCACTTTTTAATGCTTTGCAAATTTTAACTAAAGACGCTTCCTGAGTAGGAGTAAAAGAAGTTGCAGCATTCGCACTATGAGTAGCGAATGCACCTAACACAAACGCTACAGCCACCTATTTTTTTATTATTCACGCTATTAAATAATTTCATTTTTGGTTCCACCTTTGATTAACTTAATTAAATGCCAAAACGGAATTCATTTCGGCTTTAATCTACTCCTATCTAGCCAATAATACCCTTCCAGAACTAAAGCAGATTTGTCATTAACCCTAAGTGCAAAAACTCAAGCTGCACAGAAAATATCGCCAAGTTACAGAAAGTTGAGATAAAGAGATAAGCAGATAAATTACTGCGATAGATGGTCGTGAAATACTGCCTGCTACCGTAAATTGCACACGCTTTGTTACAAACACCTTAATGTGTCTAGAATTTAAATTGGGTTGCTAAATAGAAAAAAGACTAAGAAATGTAAAATGCGTTGAAGGTGAAACTTAATCAGGAAGGAATAACAAAGTGGCTCAATTGAACCACTTAGTTAATTTGCAATTAAAATGCGTTGTCTTGATGGATTTTTATAAACAATGGCGTATCTAACTTACTATAATCAATTTTATATTCTTTACCGTTTAACGTTTGAACAAAAATCAACGTTTTCTCATCACCAAACACATCCGTCAATGTGACATCAACTAACTCCATGTCTTGCATCTTAGCTTCGCGTTTGTTTTCAGGTACTTTACCTGTGAATAATTTTAGTGCTTTATGAGTAACCAGAACTGGCGGATTGTCTTCGCCATTTAAAATAAGCAAGTCTAATTTTCTTATCTTATGGATGATGGTATTTCTACCACTTACCAAGAAAGGTTTTTCAGTCATAAAGTCTCCGCTTTGGCTAGATGCCATTTATATAGTTTTAATTCTGCAGCTGTGATTTGAATGTAACAAAGTTTTTTCGAGGTTGCACCCCTATTTTATTGACTTTCAAGCAGATTTCACAGTTTTTGCAAAGTACATCAGGGAATTTCCCTAAAGAATTAATTAACATTATATAAACATTTTAAGCATTTGAGAAAAAATACAAGCGAATAACTTTGCTTTTTCAGTGAGTTTTATTGGTTAAAGCTCTGTGTCATAATCCATTTCTCCAAGGGTAGGAATTTTTCCTACTAAATTCAAAATAGATTGGCCGCTCAAACTGTATGTTTATCGGTTCTCAAGGAAGTTTTACACAATGAAAAAACGCTACCTCGTTCTCGCCATAGTTCTAGCGACAATTCTCATTTTACCCAAATATATCAGCACCCAAGTTAGTAGCAATATCGATCAATATATAACTCAGTTGAATAATTTAAATGGGTATAGCGCTGAAGTAGTGGAACTTAATGAGGGTTGGTTCAGTTCGAATGGGCTTGTTAAAGTAAAGTTTGCGTTAGCATCGTTAGGCCAAGGCGACGACTCGCCATGGAGCGAAAGTGAACCTGAAGTGTTGCTTGAATTCGTATCTCATCATGGACCGGTAATTTTTACCGATGGTGTCGATATTGGACTGATCAACTGGGACGTAGTTTATGCTGGCGACGTTTTGAGAAGCAAATTGGAATGGCCAGAAGAAACAAATTTCTATGAATTGTCTATCAACAGTGGACTATTCGGCGCGGCTGATTTGGAAGACCGTATCGTACCTTTTACTGTCAATGATCAAAGTACAAACCAAAATGTTGTTTTTTCTGGATATGAAGGCGAAGGTAAACAATCTAGTGATGAGTTTTCATATGAAGGAAAGATTGAAACTTTCCAATTCACTTCTGACGAAGGTAAATTCGAAGTTGGAGACGTTTATTTGTCAATGACTTCTGAAGGCGAGTTCATTGCTGCGATGAATGGTGAAATGTTTGACTCCAGTGCATTACTAACCATGGATAAATTGGAAATATTAACCGCCAACGGTACTCAGCAAAGTATAGATTTAAACAAGCTTTCGTTTGAAGTTGATACCAACATTGACGAAAAAGAAGAGTTGGTGAACATTTCTCAAAAAATGACTGTCGAAAATGTTTCAGCCATGAATTACGACGTTTCAGACTTCAAGTTAAATATAGAAACAAATCGAATTAGCCTCGTCTTTTTAAAAGCATATCAAGAGTTTGCTAAGTCATTGTCAAAGCTCAATGAAAATGAAATGAAGCAGCAATCCATGGTCTTTTTCCAACAGAACTTATTGTCGCTATTAAAAAGCCAACCACAAATTAACATCAGCGACTTTTCAGCTACACTACCTGAAGGTAAATTCGTTGCTTACAGCAATAATCAACTAATCGGAATTGATGCGTTACCTACCACACCAGAAGATCCAAAATTTTGGTTGGAGCACACTGTTTCTGATACAAAACTTGAATTAGACAAAGGCGTAGCCAATCTCTTTTTCTCACGTTACATGATCAGCCAATTGCAACTTAATCCACAAACCGCTGGCATGTCTCCTGAAGAAATTGAACTCATAGCCGCGCAACAAGTACCTAACATGATTGAAGGTTTAAAGGCACAAGGCTTCATAACCGAAGAAGACGATAAATTAAAAATGCATTTTTCTTTGAAAGACGGGGCAGCAATGCTAAATGGCAACGCCATACCCTTGCCTTACTAGACCACGAAAAACGAAATGAATAGGTAGTTAAAACACTACCTATTCACAGTTTCACAGCTGAAACGCGCATTTTTTAAGCAAACGGAAAATTCCACCTTACAAAGTAATGACAACGCCGTTAAAACTGCTTATACTGCGCACCGTTTTGAAAAACCTAGTTCAGAACATCTGCAAATGGCCCGATAGCTCAGTTGGTTAGAGCATCCGACTCATAATCGGCAGGTCCCCTGTTCAAGTCAGGGTCGGGCCACCACCATCTCCTCCCCCGTTAATGATGAAGAGCCCTGTTTAACATTAAGCAGCGATTGGTAACTTAAAAATAAACGTACTACCTTTGCCAAGCTCACTTTTTACTGTTAAATCGCCGCCATGAGCTAATGCGATACGTTTGCATAAAAATAACCCTAAACCAACACCTTTATTGCTGCGGTTGTTTACGTTTTCTGCTTGAGAAAAGGGCTCAAACACCTTAGACAAAAACTGTTCATCCATTCCTGAGCCAAAATCTCTTACCGAGATTATTAGTTGATTTGAACTCTTTTTACAGGCAATAAGTACAGGGCTTGAGTCGGTGGAATGGGTTAGCGCATTTTCAATTAAATTTCGCACTAAAAACTTAAAGCGGCCTAAATCAATATCAATGACTATCTCTGGAATTGAGCCTTCTAGTGTTAAGTTGTCTATGCCATCAAAACTATTAGTGATGTCTGCTATCACATTGGGAAAGTAATATGGCTCTAAATTTAATAGTTTGTGTGAATCTCGCAGCCGTTCACTTTCTAGTAGTTGCTCTACAATGGCATCCATTTTGTTTATTTCGCGATTGAGTTTTGACACAGTTTGGTCTTTATTTAAAAGTGCTAACAACACCTTCATTCTTGCCATAGGAGATCTTAATTCATGGCTAACGGACAGTAATAATTCATTCTTTGAAGCAAAAAGTTCTTCTAAATTTTCAGCCATAGTATTTAATCCATTGGTGAGTTTTCCCAAGTCATTGGCCGGGTGAGTTTGAATGCGGTGTTTAAGGTTGCCTTGGCTAATTTGAGTGGCGCTGTCTATGGCGCTTTGGATTGGACTTAATTGCTTATTCAACAACTTATAATTAACAAACAATACTAATAGCACACCAAGCCAAGGCCAAAACACCAGCCAGTTTGGGTAAACGATAAGGTTAGCTATTTGCGAGGTGACCGCGATGGTTGTGTTATTTGATGTGGTAAACACAAAATACTTCGTGCCTACTTTTGTAAAAAACAGCTTGCCGAGAGGTGTTGCATTATTCATTAGCTTTTCAGGTGTTGGTAGCGGATCTCCGGTTAACCAAACCTTTTCACCTCTGGTAATTTGTATCGCCACACGATTCTTTTTAGCTTCTGTCTTTAAATGCTCAATATCGATTGCCCCTGCAACTAATTTAGCCATCATCTCATGCAGCGCTTCATGTCTGTCTAAAACAATTTGCTGTGCCTTTTGTTCAGACATGGAAAAACTCCCCAGTACAACCAGAACAATTAGTAGCAGTGTCGTGATGGCAAACAGCAAAAAGAAGCGCGTGTATAAGTTCAAGTTTGGGAGTTTCACAACCGCTTCCCAATAAATGTGTAACCAATGCCCCTGATGGTTTTTATAAACATGGGAGCTGCGGCAGAATCATTCAGTTTTTGTCTTAGTCGACTGAGCAATATATCGACAGCGCGACCATATAAGTCAACTTCTACACCTTTTAAGGCACCCGTAATTTGTTCTCGGTTATAAACCTTACCAGGGTTGGTCGCCAGCGTATAAAGCAAGTGAAATTCCATGCCGGACAAGCTGATCTCTTCACCGCTCACTTTAACTAATTGCTGTGCGGGAAAAATATCAAGGCTAGCAAACTGAATGTGTTCTTGTATTTCGGTTTCTTGCTTTTTACTCCTTGTTCGTCGAAGTAAGGCTTGTACTCTGGCTAACAGCTCTAATGGTTCAAAAGGCTTGGGTAAGTAATCATCAACACCAATTTCGAAGCCATGTACTTTATCTTCTAACTTACCTCTAGCAGTTAACATAATGATAGGTAAAGTGTATTTTTTTCGGATCTGTTCACATAAAGTAAAGCCATCTATTTTTGGCATCATTACATCTAACAGCAGTAATAGTGGTGCTTCTTTTTCTATTAGAGCCATCGCTAAAAGCGGATCATTGGCTACGACGAGCTCACATTGATGATTGTTGAAGAAAGCAGCTAAACTTTCCGTTAACTCTTCATCGTCATCAATTATTAATATCTTTGTCATAGTAGCTACTTGTGTATTGTTTACGACATATTCTTTCATGATAGAGTCAAACACAAACCTTTCATTGCAATTGTTACACTATGTTACCCAAGCCATTAGTGGAAGTGGGTATGATCGCTCCTAATTACCAACAAAGGAGCATTTTATGTCACTACTTAACAACAGTAACAAATCCATCGCGAGATTATTAGCATGTTTGATGCTTGTGCAAATGATCTTGGGAATAGTTTTAAATTTCTATTTTTTAAAACCAATTTTAAGATATGAGGGCTCAGTAGGTACTCAAGAACTCATCTATATACTAGGTATTGCAACTCTTGTGGCGCTTATTATTAGTTCACTTAATTTAGTATTTGGTTTGCTACTGCCAAAAGACAGAGTGAGTAGACAAAGCGGCATGTTTATTATCCTTATTGCCTTGGCTGCAGTAGGAATAGCGCTTTCTACAGTTGAATACGCAAAACTGTCTGAATACGTAGTATTTTTAACAGGTGGTTATTTAGATGCGGGTTCAAGTAGTGAGATATTCGAGTCACTGAAAAAGCTACTGGCGACAGGAAGAAATGAGGCGCACTTTTTTTCAATATTTATATCAAGTTTAAGCTTGTTGTTTTTCTATGGCTTGGTTTTAAGAGAAAAACTGCTGCCAACTTACCTTGCCAGTTTCGCGGTTTTCTCCGTAATACTTCAGTTGATTGCAGTTGGCCATACCTTTTTTGAATTATCCATTCCAACGTTAATTCAAGCGCCTATCGCTCTAACTCAACTTATTGTGCCGATTTATCTTTTAGTGGCAGGGTTTAAATGTGACCCACATTTAGTTAATGAACAGCTTGAAAAAGCCAGTTAATACTAGAGGAATCTCCCCATGTTTTTATCGTTTTTTTTAGTGTTTCATATATGTGCGGGTGCTATCGCTCTGTTAGCTGGGTACTCAGTGATTGTTGCAAAAAAAGGACAGATGGCACATAAGTACTTAGGTCGAGTTTATGTCCTAGCAATGTTAGCGCTTGGGCTTACTGGTACATATATAGCGATTATAAGAGAAATACCGCTTTCGATGCTAAATGGCCTAGTACTTTGCTACTTTGTATTGTCTTCAATAAACACGATTTGGCAAGCGCCTAAACAAACTAATGCATATGATAAGCTGCTGTTTACTTTTGTCATTCTGATTACGATTGGCTTTGGTTGGTATTCTTATTTAATCACCCAGACAGAGAGCAAAGAGCTAGGTGGCTTTGGCATTGAAGCTTATATAGTTTTCGGCAGTGTTATGGTTTTATGCTGTTTCGGTGATTGTCGTTTTCTAATACGTGGTGGATTAAGCGGAAATAGCAGATTAGTTAGACATTTATGGCGCATGTTTTTCCCACTTCTAATGTCGACAGCAGCATTCTTTCTTGGCCAAGCTAAACACTTACCTGAGTCTATACAACGAATAGAGCTCTTATTACTGCCCGTCGTTTTGGTCGTACTTACTACGATTTACTGGATAACTAAAATGCAATTGAAACAAATTAAAACTAAAGCAAAAAATTTGTGAGAATTATTTTAGCGCTGCGAACCATTAGTTAAACGCGTCTTGTCAGGCTAGAAAGGTAATTTTGTTGGATTAAGGATAGAAGACCAGCTATGAAAATAATAATAAGTAAATGGAAGTTTAAGTTTATCACGTTCATCGTATTGGCTTTTAGTTTACAGCCTTTGTCAGCTGTTTCGGCAGAAAATACAGAAATTGTAAAGTTGAAAATTGCTTCGATAGTCTGGTGCCCTCAGATCTGTCCTAAAGAGGTCAATAAGGGCTACGTGCAAGACATTGTAGAACTAATATTCTCAGGTAAAAACTATGAATTAGAAATTCATAGCATGCCATGGTCACGAGCAATAAAAATGGTAAATGAAGGAACAGAGCGATTAAAGCCTTTGCTTTTTATCTCACTCTTTACTGTTGGATTGCGCTCAAGTCTTGAAATGGTTACTAAGTTACTATAGTACATTGTTAACTCAGCAAGAGCAGGTAGTTGCGATTGCAAGCAAATATTAGTTTTCAGAGGGTCTATTCCAACAGCTAAGTAGTCATCCACTACATTTAATATGTTGGATGACACCTTTGATGGCTTATGTGCATTGTCAATCAGTCCCTGAATATCAGCGTCGAGGATTGTTTGATCGTGTTCATTTTGTAAAGATACACGTTTCTTCAGCGAACCAACATAATGGCCTAGATGAAGAGGACCAGTCGCTCTGTCGCCAGTTAGGATGGTTTATCGTTTAGTGTTTGTTTGATTGTTCATGAAATATCTCCGAATGAATAAATTGTGCTACTGGAGATATAAAGAACATACATACTTAGCTACCTTCCAGCAGCAAAAGAATGTACGAATTCCGTGCCGCTCAGAGTGAGCGCCACCAATTAGAAAAAATTGTATTAAGAAGTGTCTTATTCATGAACGAAAGCGTATCAAAATATATGGCTGGCCTCAATCAATTCGGGGAAAGTAATGTAAACACCAAGATTGTTGGACATTACACTACCTAGTCACTTTATCACAGAGTCATATCAATTATGAGCATTTACGTTGACGTATTCTGGTGCAATAAAGAGTTAATTAATCGTGCTTATTGTAGCGCTAACTGATTAGCATTAAACAAATTTGACTGCCTCTTGTTTGCTCATATCTGACTGAAATAAGCCACAATAACATCAAGTTTAGCTCGTTCAATATCAGAGCTACTCGTATATTAAATTAATAAGAAAATTGTCCCTTACGCTCTAAATTTTCTATGATAGAAATTAATTGATTGTTAGTGGCCTAAATTTCATACCACATTTCGGTTCGAGTCAGGGTCGGCCACCATCTCCTCCCCCGCATTCAGGCTGGCTCTACCCATAAACGGGGAAGAGAAATCAATTGCATTGCCGAGAACATGAAGGTATTACTAGTTTAAATAACAGCTTTCAGCTACCTTATTATACTGCTCCACTTACGAATTCAGCCACTAACCTCTTGAGTACATTTTCATGCTACAAAATTTACACCGCGGTTTTACGTTAATTGAATTGATTATTGTGATAGTTATTCTTGGTATTTTGTCGGTGGTTGCAGCTCCTCGGTTTATTAATTTACAAGGTGATGCAATATCTGCACAAATGAGCAACCTGCAAGCGGCTTTAAAATCGGCTAACACTCTAACGTTTACGAAAGCGGTTTTAGCGAAACAAGAAAAGTTGAATCCTGGCTCAGTTTCTTTAGGCAACACCAACGTTAGCACCACATTGGGACATCTTACGCCCGTGGGCACCAATATTGTCAAAGTACTACAAGGCTCCTATGAAATAATGCTCAATGCTAACGATACGATTACCGCCGACTGGGGCGTTTATGATTTGCCTGGTGGCAGCTCTGTTTATATTGTCCCACAAGGCTATGCTACCTTTGACAGTTGCAGTTTATTGTATAATGTCGATGCCACTAATATCAGTGAACCCGTATTCTATAGCCTGACCACAAGTGGTTGCTAAACAAGCAAATCGTTTGCTGTCCATCGATAGTGTTAGCAACCTAATACTCTAAGTGATTCGTTAAAATTATTTAAATGAATATAAAAACAGACTACCTCATAAAAAGTAGAAGCTTTGTTTTTGAAAACAATAAATGTGACGTCCCCCTTTCCAGCAAGCAACCTTGCTCAATAAGTACCATTGTTACCTAAATCAGTTAAGCCGCTATTAGCAAAAACAACGTAATCAAAATTGTTTGCAGAGCGATTAGGGTGTGGTTTAGTCGCTACGCCGTTTCCAAACAGTGTCGTCCATGCAGCATTCGCATGATAACCGGCCTGATTCACTTCACCATTAAAACATTCAGTAATGGTATTTGGTCCGGCTACATTGAAAGGCCCTGTGGCAAAACTATTAGCTGGAGGAGTTAAAGTTGTCTCGGACGGAAGCTGAATAAAAAATTCTGGAACTTGCGCATGGGTCGAATCTGTACAGAGAGAGTTCCTTGCTGTCCACTGATACCCCATAGTACTATGTGAGCATCGTCTAATTTGCACCCCAGATACGCCACAAATTTTAGCAAAATCGTTAGAGCTCCAGTATTCATCTGGTAAATGCGCAAAAGCATGGCCCATTTCATGAACTATTGTTCGTGCTACAGTAATGGAAGGATTATCTGATGCACCAGGTGCTAGATTTTGTAGATTCCAACAAATATGCAAATTCCCTTGAGAAAGGTTGGCAGCAGCAGAAGGGGTCGTGCAACCGCCAAGACCTGGTCTTGGTCTATTTCGTATACAGATATGTACATTAGAGCAACTGTTCTCTGTATATTGAATATTTCTAATCAAGAAGCTACCGCCCGTAGCGCCGTAAAAACGCCAAACAGCTTGCCTTATCGTGTTTTTAATAATATCTCGTTCGGTATTCGATGCAGGTGTGTTTTCGATTCCCACTCGCATTATTTGCAGGTCTCTATTGGCCTGATTATAATGCTCACCTGCGATTATATTCACAATGTGATTGGTTGTACCGGTGGATGAAATCACAATGTGCCATCCATCACTGCACACAGGTAAATCCAAAAACATAGGTTCACCTGAGTTCGCCGATTGTTTAGTTACTTGAAATCCGCCATCACCTCGAGTTGGCTTTCTGCCACACCTAGCAAAAGCCTCAATATCGTGTACTGAAACCGCCGCGTTTGGCATCCACACTGCAAGCGTTTGTGGGTTTGTTGAACTTTCCACAATGAAATGTATGGAGTCTTCACTGTTTGCTTCTAAACCACCTAACAGTACGCCTATGATTTGATCATAGATTTGAATGGTAATAGGGTTTTGCCGGCCACGACGCATTCCAGAAACTGGAGTGACTTGGATCTGATCCAACAAAAAGCCAGTATTTTCATTTTGCGGAATCTGCGACTGGGACCGCCAAGGAAATGCCTCATCATGAACAGAAGCTGGGCCACTAATAAATGTTAATTCTGCACCAGGATTGGCGAGTGAAAAAATAGATCCATCTTCGGTTTCGTCGATTTGTAAAAATTGCGTGATAGCAGAACCAGATGTCACAGGGCCGTTTATTTCGTCTGCTTTAATTACGGACACACTTGAATTGTTTCCTAACCAATTCAATTCAACTCTGTCTATTTTATCTGCATCAGGCATGGTGCATGGCATACCTGATGCCGCGATATCGCGTTCGTTACATTCATCCTGAGATAATCTAAGTGCTGTGATTACCGGGCCACTAATTTTGATACTTCCAATCCAAGAATTTCCTATTATCTTCCTTTGAACTTCGAGTAAAGGTGAATATGAGCTATGTCCAATACTTCTAAGATATTGTCCTCCATTCTGATTAGACAAAATATCATTGCTGTCGTTTGTACCAAAATTGAAAAGAATATTGGTCTCTACTTCTAGCGCTACTTCCTCAAAACTCTGTGCGAAAGATTGAGCAGAAATCAACAACCAAAACAATAAAGTAAACGTAAATTTAGTTAGCATCTTGAAGTCCTCCTTTAGAGCAGTTCCTTTCTAGTAATTTGTCCATACGGGCTTAACAGACGTACCGATATTGTTAAAGGTGGCAAAATTGTGATTGAAGACAAACCTGTTACTAAAGCTACCACTCAAATCTGTAATTATGTTTTGCGATATTCGCATTTCAACAGTGGTCCCCCAAGACGGCATATCGCATTGCAGCATAATACTGCTCATGGCATTGCGATGAGGGCTTGTAATAGGAGTGCATTGTTGTGGATTGCCCGAAAAAACCATGGTGATAAAATTCATTGCATTGTTATATTCGAAGTTCGGCATCTCATTTGACAGACTGATACCAAAAACACATCGATTTACTCCGTCATCATCAAGTGCACAACGTGTAAAGGTATTGGTTGCTATATAGGATTTACCTAAATAAATAGTTTCAGTTATTGGGGTGTCGAATAGACCTGTAGAATGAGCTTCTGGAAGCAGGTTTTCTGCAATTGCCGGAGCAAGGTCTAAATTAACAATGTAAGCACCATCTTCCAATTCATCTATTGGTAATAAGCTAAATTCCCATTGAGACACCCAAGGAAGCTGCTGACCGAATAAATTGTATCTACCTATAACAATGCGTGTTTCTATTGGTTTTTGCTGACCTATTTTTTGAATGGTAAAGCCTGATGAGATAGCTTTTAATAAACGTTTCTGGAATTCATCCACTTGCTGTTCATACATATCAGGAACAGTTAAATAATCAATTGATAACGCTAGAATGAGATTTCCAGAATCATCGCGTTGTATTAATGACTGTACCTCAGTTTCGGTCGCATTGCGGTTATACGTAAAAGGTTGACCGAGACAATCTCCCATTTCGACAATAACTTGTATAGAAGTGGATAATTCGCTGTCCGCGACTTCTGCACTGATAGTGTATGAGCCAGGCATAGCGGCAAAAGACGCTTCCTGACCCGTACCATTTATCCTAGCATCGATATTCTCACTGTCAGACTCGATAGACCAAACAATATGGGCATTATCAAGCGCTAACCCTGATGAATTTAGTGTTAAAAATGTTTGTTCACAATGACTAAATGATCGACCTAAAGATGAATCGATTGAGACTTGGTTTACTCCTTTTTTAGTGGAGCAACTCGCAAGTAATGTTAAGAGCAATATAAATACGGATAAGCATGAAATTGACTTCCTTTTCATAAGATCTCTCCTATTTGACCTTATTAAATGTTAGGTGATAATTACTAATTTACAACTAACCCTCAGTCTCAATAGAGTATGAAACGAGTAACTTTTTGAATATTCTGAATATTTAAATTGAATAAAAAATAGACAATTCGCGCCAAATATTATTACCTAACTTCTATAGTGGATTTTTACTCAAACAAGTTAAATTAATTGCTATTAAAATGTTGGGTTATCATTAGTATTTGTCACTTAAATTATGAAATGCGTATTTGGCAAATCGAGAGCTAAAGCAGATTCGTGAAGAAGTGGAAGACACTTTTACCTATGAAAATCGGTAAAACGGGCAGTTAAGCTATGTCTGCTGTTGTTAACATTTCCCAAGCTTTGTAAACACCGAGTGAATGGTGATCGATTATGATGAAATTGAGTTTATAAATTATCGCTGGACAACAGTAAAAACGCCAGTTAGTCGTTAAAACGTAGAATTTAATAGCTAACGCACGGTATAATCCAAGTATCAAATAATAAGAAAGTATTTCGACATTAACGGCTTATTAGTTTTACTAAATCAGCCTTTCATTAATTCTAGATCCCCTACAACAATTAAATTAATTTTGGTTCTCCGTTTGTTTTTAGCATTAACGGATAACTTTGTTTTCCGATTACGTGATTTCGTTTGCTCTCATCTTTTAAGGTTTTATATGTCTGCATCTCAAACTGAGCACGGCTCGACGGTTTGGCCCCTACTTATAATGGCGCTTGGCGCTTTTGTATTGGGGTTAACTGAGTTTTCATCAATGTCCATGCTGCCGTTGATTGCCGACTCGTATAGCGTCACCCCTTCGCAAGCGGGAAATGTGATCAGTGGTTATGCCATAGGTGTAGTTATTGGGGCGCCTCTGTTTATGTTGTTAACTAACAAAACCAACCGGCGGACTTCGTTAATTATATTCGCTGCTATGATGTGTGTTGGCAATGGATTAAGCGCAATAGCATCGACGTTATCGGAATTGGTCATTTATCGAATATTGTCTGGATTGCCTCATGGGGCTTATTTCGGTACTGCATTACTAATTGCTGCTAGCATGGCTCCTAAAGGAAAACGTGCCAGCTATATGTCGAAAGTGTTTGCTGGTCTCACCATTGCAACGATTGTGGGTGTGCCCTTAGCAACCTTAGTTGGACAGTCAATGAGTTGGCGAGTCTGCATGGCCATAGTCGCGGTGTTAGCAATGATGACTTTGGTCCTAATATATTGGTTAGTTCCAAGCTGTCCGGTAAAAGAGCCTTCTCGCTTACGAGAAGAGTTTAGTGTGCTTAAAAATAAGTTAGTTTGGTCTATATCAGGCATTATTTTTGTGGGTTTTGGAGGCGTTTTCTGCATTTATACTTACCTTGCCGATACCATTATAAATGTCACACAAACACCTGTTGTGACCATTTCTATTGCCATGATGATGTTTGGTGTAGGTACGACGATTGGTAACCTAGTCATCAGCAAATTGGCTGATAATTCTCCAATAAGTACCACAGGTATTGCTTTGCTGTGCAGTGTGGGGATCTCTGTAATGTATGTGTTTGCTGCTAGTAATATTTGGTGGTTGTACATTACCGTATTTTTGTTGGGAGCAAGTGTTGGCTTGGCCGCAGTTATTCAGTCAATGTTACTCGACGTTTCGCCAAAAGGTCATGCCATGATAGGAGCATTGGTGCAATGTGCATTTAACACAGCTAATGCGATTGGACCAATGGTTGGCGGCGCGATGTTAGCTTCGGGTGCAAACTTTAATGAGATTGGTTACGCCTCTGCAATGTTATTTTTAGGTGGCTTTGGAATGTGGGTACTGAGTTATTTACAGATGCGTACTAGAAGTATGCAACCTGCATTGAGTTAAATTGCTTAAGTTGGAATTATCGCCTATAAAAAAGAGCTCACCCCCTTTTCATACATGCTTTGGTTTTAGCACAAATACGCATACATTTCGTAGGTCGATGGGAGGTGAAAATCAAGAGTTTAGCGATATGGATCACCTCACTGTAAGTGAAATTTTTTAATTGGAGTTAGTTTGATGAGTAATATGTTTGATTTAAGCGGTAAGGTTGCTTTGATTACTGGAGCTAGTAGAGGTTTAGGACAGGCTATTGCACTTGGTTTAGCAAAAGCCGGCGCTGATATTATTGCGGTAGCTTCAAAAAAAGAAAATGTAGCAGACACAATGGCAGAAATCGAAAAGCTTGGCACAAGTAAAGTCATCGCACTTGGATGTGAGCAAGATAAACCCGAGCAAGTTAAGCAACTTGTGGATGATGCAATCGCAGCTTTTGGTAAAGTCGATATATTAGTGAACAACGCAGGAACAATAAGAAGAGCTCCTGCCGAAGATTTTTCTGACGAAGATTGGGACTTAATAATGGAGGCAAATATTAATGGTGTGTTTCGTCTATCAAGAGGGATAGGTAAACATATGTTGGCCAACGGTAGTGGAAAAATCATTAATATTGCATCTTTACTCAGTTTTTCTGGCGGTATTACGGTTCCTGCTTATAGCGCGTCTAAAGGGGCTGTAATGCAATTAACCAAAGCACTCGCAAATGAATGGGCCGCAAAAGGACTCAATATAAACGCTATCGCTCCAGGATATTTTGCGACTGACAATACATCCGCATTAAGAGCTGACAAAGAGCGCAATGAAGCAATATCAGCTAGGATCCCTGCAGGTCGATGGGGAGAGCCTGAAGATTTAGCAGGTGCAGCAATATTTTTAGCATCGTCTGCCTCGGATTACGTAAACGGGCATACACTTTTAGTAGATGGTGGTTGGATGGCTAGATAAGTAATTCCTATACCTTAATTATAGCTTTGTATGCTTGCCAAAATGGTAAATATACAAAGATTTTTCCATTCACTCTTACCCCTGTTGCCTTTCAATTGACTAAAATTATTTAAACCAATTTTTTATTGATTTAGGTTTAATGCAATTTTATCAATAACAACTAAATACAAATCAAAATCTGCATTAATTTAAATTAAGGACTCTACCCAAAAAATGGGGAATCAGCATTCATCGACTGTGCGTACGCATCAAAGTGTTAATACAAATCCGAAAACGCATCCTCAATTGTGGGAAAAACAAATAAAAAACCACTGTTGAGCAATTTTTTGGGAACAACGCGTTGCCCATAAATTAGTAAGTCTGCCATCTCACCCATAGCGAGTTTCAAGGCAATCTTTGGAGTCGTAAGTAAACAGGGTCGATTCAGTGCATTCGCCAATGCTTTTGAAAATTCTTTATTGGTTACTGGGTTAGGTGCTGTGAAGTTATAAATTCCAGTGCAATTTGCATTGTCTATTAGATGCAAAATGCCGCCAACCATATCGTCGATATGGATCCACGACATATAATGATCTCCCGAGCCGATAGGACCACCTAATCCCATTTTGAAGGGCAATGTCATTTTATCTAGTGCCCCGCCCTTTGAAGATAAAACAATACCTGTGCGAAGCACACAAACACGGGTTTTATCATTCGCTATTTCGAGCGCTAACTTTTCCCACATAGCACATAGTGCATGGCTATATTCCTGGTTTGGAATATCAAAACTTTCATCAATTTTTTGTTTATCTTGGCGGCCATAAAAACCTATCGCTGAGCCACTGATAAGCAGTGCTGGAGGATTTTTACTTGCTGCAAATAATTCCCCTAATTTCGCTGTCGTTCCCCATCGGCTTTTTTCTATTTTAGCTTTTTGTTTTGTCGACCAGCGTTTATTAATTATAGGTTCACCCGCCAAATTTATCACCACGTCATAATCATCTAAAGTCGCTAACTGATTTAGGCTAGTAATATAATTTGGCGATTTACCCAGTTTTTTAGCCGCACTTTCGGGATGGCGAGTTAATACTGTAATGCTATGTTTATCGCTAAGTTGGGCAATCAAGTGAGTGCCGATTAAACCGCTACCACCTGTTATTAGAAAATTCATGTGAACTACCTCTACTTAATGCTAAGTAAATACATGCCAAAAGGATCAAAAAAAGTATAGCCAGTGACGAAAATTCGGATAAGCATAAACACTAGTATTGAGACTTTTTGTTGTTTAAGGCGACTATAGTTTTAACACATCTTTGATGTACTAGAAGTATAGCTGAGGAATGTATTTAAGGGGGTTCATATAAAGTTAAAAATAGAAGCCTGCTATTCACAGACTCCTATTTTGACTCGTACTTTGCCTTTTTAAACTCCTAAACATGTTACCTGTATTAAATGGCTTTGTTTTGTAAACCAAATAACAACGTAACCAATAAAGCGACTGAAAAAAGATGGATTGTGGCTGGAGAACTCACGTCAAAAGTGCGTCTTACAGTGTCATTTTCATCTACTTTAATAGGCATGAAACCACCTTTTCCATCTTTCAACCCGCCTTGCAAAAGTTCAATGTCTCCTGGTGGGAATACATTTCCTTTGATGCCGCTACCAGAGACAAAAGTGCCGTCGGCCAAAGACCAACTCAAGGATGCTAATAAATCTTCATAGTTTTCAAATATCATTTCAGCATCTTCAAATAATGCGTCGATGATAAGCGTAATGGTTTCGCCCGGCATTATTTCGCTGCCAAAATCTAAGCAAAATGCAAACACATCAAAAGCATCTAAAAGGCCACCGTGTTCGTCACGATCGATTAGACCTTGAGAAGCACCTGTTACCTCTATTTGCTCGCCAGCACTGTTATACACTGTGTCGGCAAAAACAACATGATCCCAGTCATAGCTAAAAATGTTTGGTGAGCCAAACGAGGGGCCCAGAGACGCGTCAAATGGCAATTCAAAATGCAAATCGGTTATTGGCGAAGGCGGATCTTCTGGTGCAGTGAACTCGATACCCACAAACGTGCCCTGTGCTATAGGCTCATTGTCTCTGATTATTACGGCAAAAACTGAATTAGATATTAGAATGAAACATGTCAGAACTGACATTAAATAACTTGGTTTAAATAGGTTGTTCATAGATTTCTACCTTTGTAAAAAGGCAAGATATCAAAACATCATTTAACTTGAGGTACCTTGTCGAAAGAATTGATGCAAGGACATACAAATAACTTGCATATAGAATATTAAAGGCAGCATTATTCGAGCCAAATAGTTAACGTACTGATTAATTAGGTTAATAATTTACCATGCAAAACAAGTTTAAAATAAGTGTAAAAAAGTCGGACGGAAAATGCCATCTTCGACAATCTTCCCCCATTCTACTCCGCTCCTATGACACTAGACAGTTAAGTAATTAGTGACCACACCAGTAACCGATTAGCTGGAAACTGACACTTGAGTGCGTCGCTTTTACAGTACTATACTACCCCCTCAATTTAGACAACACGTGATATAGATGGATGCCCAACATATCAGCCTGAGTGAAGCGCGAAAATTAGCGATCGTGAGTCAAGGGTTACATAAAGTAAACCCCTTCGGCTACGGGACAAAAGGCGTTTTAAGTGCCCTGCAACAACTGAGTTATGTACAAATCGATACCATCTCGGTTGTAGAACGCGCACACCACCACAGCTTTTGGAGTCGTGTGAATGATTACTCAGTAGACATGCTCGCTCTATTAATGAAAGATAAACAAATATTTGAATATTGGTCGCATGCTGCAGCCTATTTACCTATCGAAGATTACCGTTTTTCATTACCTAGAAAACAAGCCTTTGCGGGAGGCGACAAGCATTGGCATACAAAAGATGTAAAACTTAATCATGAAATTCTTCAGCGAATTAGCTATGAAGGTCCTTTGCGAGCCAAAGATTTCGAGCGTAGTGGTGGAGAAAAATCTTCGGGTTGGTGGGATTGGAAACCCGCCAAAAAGGCTCTGGAACAGCTGTTTATGGAAGGCAAAGTAATGACAATCGAACGACGTGGTTTTCAAAAAGTATATGATCTTACAGAAAGGGCCTTACCTGCAGACACAAACACAATCCCTCCCACAGATGAGGAGTTTTTTCGTTATTTAATTACCCGATGTTTACAAGCCAACGGATTAGCAACTTTGTCAGAAATCACCTACCTACGCAAAGGTATTAAAGCAAAAGTAGCACGACAATGCACAGAGATGCTTGAGAATAATGAATTGCGACTGTTGAAATGTGAAGGACAATATTATTACGCTCTACCTAACAGTAATAACTTGTTAAGAAGCCAAATTAAGCGCTCACAAGTGAAAATTTTGTCACCTTTTGACAATTTATTAATTCAACGAAAACGAATACTACAGTTGTTTGGTTTTGATTATCAGATTGAATGCTATTTACCACAAACTAAACGCAAGTATGGCTATTTCAGCTTACCATTGTTATGGGCTGATAATTTTGCTGGACGCATGGATGCCAAGATAGATAGAAAAACTGGTCGATTACATATACAACATCTACACATTGAAACCTCAAAAATTGAGGCTTTTTTACAAGCATTTCTTCCCACTTTAAAGGCATTTTTGACTTTTAACCAAGGTGATAGTATTGAATTAAAACGATTAACTAGTGCCCATTCATTGTCAACTCAACACGCTATCACATACCAACAGCAAATCGAAAAGTTGCACTTTTAAATTTTAGTTAACAGTTCCAAAACGCTGTTCTAAATATTTTATAATGTCTGAGCTTTCATACATCCAAACATCTTTGTTATCTTCGCTAATGCGTAAACAGGGTACTTTACTTTTGCCGCCCTGCTGAGCTAACTCAGTACGATACTCACTGCCCTTTTTAGCATTGCGAGTTTGCATTGGAAGATTCAATCGATGCAGTGCACGGCGAGTTTTAATACAAAACGGGCAGGCAAAAAATTGATACAACGCCATGGATTGAAGTTCTTGCTCCACTTGTTGTTGTGCTTGCGCGCTGCGTTTTTGTTTAGAGGGGCGAGTAATAAAGTCTACTAGAACAATGATATAGCCAAGGAAATTACGGATGATATTCAATAAAAATGACATACTACGGATACTACCTTAAAAACGAAAGGGCGTATTATAAACACTTAGTATTTGAAAATACGCTCTAAACGCAAAATATATTGAATTTAGAGCGAAACGAATCCATTTGCTAATGCAGAAGCTTAGCCTTTATTTTCTTTTCTTTTTAACGCTCGGTCGTAGCGACTAAATAACTCTTTGTCTTGTTCAGAGGCTTCGCCTAATTGCACCACGAACTTATCACCTTCAAATTGATGATAATAGACATACTCCATCATGGCATTGAGTCCTCTGCTATTTTCGAAAATAATAGGTTTTTTAGCGCGTACTTTGCTGTCATCAGTTGGGTTTTCGCTTACATCAAACCAAAACCGTTGCACAAAGTTTAATCCTTGATACCAAGCTTTAGTCAAACTAGCCATCTCATCATCTTCAAAAATAAAAAATGTGACCGTATCGTTTTTCAGGGTAAATGGAGAATAATTATATTTATATTCATCATCTGACTCATCCACATAACAGGACTCAAGTAAGTTCATTATGTATAAATCTTCAACATTGCCTTTACTGATCTTCAAATAATAGGTTTGAGTATCAGATTCACTAGAACTGTTTTTTTTACTTGTCTGAATATCTAACCTGTAGCAATCAAATTCTTTGCTAATAGTAACCGGCATTTCCAAGGAAAGGATGCCGTCGTTAGCGACAATATCAAGCACCGTTTTTTGATCGATATAGCGTTGATTCTCACCCATAAAACCGCTCAGTGAGTCTTTAGTATCTAATTTAAAATAAGCTTTTTTGTAGCCTGCTAACAACATTAGCTCATCATCTTTATCGATAAGTGGTTTTTTGGTGGAAATTGTATAGGGTGACGAACACGCAGTTAAAATAAGACATATTAGTAACGTAAGTGTTTTTGTTGCTTTCCACATTTGTACTTCCCTAATGCTATGTGATTTAGTTTTTAATTATTCTGTTACTACAGCCAGACATTCTAACTCAAAAATCTAGCGGGCCAAACCATGTTTAAGGTTAAGACCCATCTAAGCACTTTTCTTCCGGCCGCAGCGTTAACACTTCGTAGCCATCGCTGGTCACCAGAATTGTATGTTCCCATTGCGCGGAAAGTTTTTTGTCTCTAGTTATAACAGTCCAACCATCTTTTTTTTGCTTGGTTTTGTAGCTACCTTGATTAATCATTGGTTCAACCGTAAAGGTCATTCCAGGTTCTAGTGTAATGCCACTATTAGGTGCTCCAAAATGCAAAATTTGAGGTGCTTCATGCATTTCCTGTCCAATACCATGACCACAATACTCTCTAACAACACTGAATCCATTTAGTTCAGAATATGATTGTATGGCATGACCAATATCCCCGGTGGTTGCTCCTGGTTTGATGCAAGCAATACCTTTCCACATCGCTTCATAAGTCACCGCCACCAACTTTTTTGCGATCGGCGAACAGCTGCCAATTTCATACATTTTGCTACTATCAGCAATGTATCCATTCTTCTCCAAAGTAATATCGATATTGACTATATCGCCATTTCTTAACTTTTTGTGATGCGAAGGTACACCATGACAAACAACTTCGTTGATAGAAGAGTTCAACACATATTGGTAGCCGTATTGTCCTTTACTGGCAGGTCTAGCGTTTAGCGTTATCACTATGTAATCTTCCACAAAATCATTGATTTCCATGGTAGTGATACCTAGTTGAACAACCTCATCCAGAGCGCCAAACACCTTCGCAAGTAACTGCCCAGACTCGCGCATAAGCGAAATTTCTTCTTGAGATTTAATCTTTATGTCACTCATTGACTAACTTCACAGTGGTAACATTTTTCTGGCGCATTTCACGTTCGAGAATTTGCTCATAGGTCAAGGTGGGGTTTTGTTCGGCTAAACGACCTATTTTGATCCAAAATTCCGCTTGAGAATTAATTGAACGCTCCATTACAGCACTATTTTTTCTGACTTCTTCGTGAAGTCCTTCGGAAATTTTTACGATGCCCATGCAGACCAACCAAATAAATACAATACAATACGATACGATACGATACGATACGATGAGATACATTATGTAGCATAACGCATACTTCATCAAATATATTATCTGTGGTTGTTTTCTTTGGCTTAGCTTTAAAATCATAAGCTGTCATCGCTTTGACGAACTGAATGATTAAGCTTACTGAACAAAATAAACTTATTATGCTTAAGAAAGCTAAGAGCATTTGATTGAAAACCGACAGTAAAAGGCGTTAAATAAACAAAACACTATTTCTGGGGCAATGGAAGATCCAAGGCCTATGTACATGGAGAGTAGTTATGAAAAACTACAAATGGTTATTTTGGTTAGTGATGGTTACGCCTGGATTCGCGCAAGCTGCGTTGGCGAAAAGTCAGTATGAAAAACAAGATCCCCCACGAGAATTAACAGAAGAACAAGCCAAAGTAGCAGCAAACAATTATCAAAAGTATTGTGCTTTGTGCCACGGCGACAACCGCGAAGGCCACAAAAATGATCACGCGCCATCGCTGCGCAGTAAAAGCCTGTTTGAATCGGGTGTTCCTCACTCGATTTTGCGCCCCATGTCATATGGCCGTCATGGCACAGCTATGGGTGGTTATTTAGATGAAGTTGGCGGCCCAATGACACTCGATGAAACATGGGACTTAACTTACTGGCTGTTTTGGCAATCTGGCGCGCAGCGAGTAAAACTGAGTGAAAACCCCGTTCACGGCGATGTACCTAAAGGCGCAAAAATTTATCAACAATATTGCACAACCTGTCACGGCGAAAATGGAGAAGGTATCACCGCTCCAGCTTTATTCAATCCATCTTTTCTAGCCCACAATAAAGACGAGTTTATCCGTTATGCAATCGAGCAAGGCCGAGATGGCACTCCAATGTTGCCGTTTGCTGAAACTCTATCTGAGGAAGACATTGATAATGTCACTGCATTTATTCGCAGTAAAGCCAGCGCAGCGAAAATAACCAAGGTCGCATTGCAAGCAATCCCTACCCCAGACCAATATGTCATTAACCCGGAAGGAGAAAATGCAAAATTCGAATTAGATCAGGGAAAATACGTTTCCTCTAAAGATTTACATGCAGCTATGCAAGCCAATAAACGTATGGTATTGATAGATACTCGGGTAACTTCTGTTTGGCAACGAGCTCATCTAGCAGGCTCAGTACCATTTCCATACTATTCTGATATTGAAAGTCGAGTGGGAGACATGCCAAAGGATGTGTTAATTGTTGGTTATTGTTCCTGCCCTCGCGCTGCTGCTGAATATGTGATGGAAAAATTTAATGACGCTGGCTACAACAACACAGCCGTATTATATGAAGGCATATTCGGTTGGATGAACTTAGGTTACCCCGTAGTTCGTGCTGAAGGGTTAGAAGTAATAGATGAAGAATTGGAAGGTCATTAAAAACAGACCCAGTTATTAACTGGGTCTGCTGTTACATTTCATCATACGCTGCGATCTTTAAAGACGCATTGGCGATACTGACTTCTAAAAAGAACGAAATTAATCCGCCGGTAATCAGTAGTAATCCAAAAATAAACATGGTGATTATCGTCACATCTAAATTTACCGTTATCAGACCATTTAACAATAATAAAATAACGTCCAGACACACTGTAACTGCGGCAGCAGTAATAAAGGTTACCGCCCAATTGGCAAATCGCATTCTTCTGCGTAACGACTTCAATTCACCTTTTGCCCGGTCGTTTATCTTGCTGACGTCGATCTCTCCTATCCGTTCCCAATAACGCGCTCTGTCGATAATTCGAGCCAATCGTCCAGTCACAACATTAAGCATCTGCCCCATGCCTACAATTAAAAACACTGGAGCCAGCGATAATTGAATTAGCTCTACAGCTGATTCATCTAAATGAATTTCCATTATTCTCCCACTGCTTAGATTCACCTGCCCTTTTCAATTATTCACTTATACCAAAAGCGAACGTAAAATGCACAGAACTCTTTAGTTCATCGATAAAAAAGATGCGTGGGTAAGTGCATTTCAATTCATCCTAAAGCGAATTACTGACTATATTTCTGCAACGTTTTTTTGTAGCTATCCATTTCCTTAAGCGCATCTAAATACAAATTGAATTGCTGTACCTCTTCTTCTGATACGCTGGCTTGGCTAAACATGACGTAAATATCTCCCGTGGTTACGGTAAACCCATGGGCAACAATGTAATTGTCTAATGCTTTTCTGCGTAACATTGACGCACCCACGAAACTGTCTTCTAAATAACCGTCAATATCCATATCGAGCAATCGCGCAATATTGAGTTCGCCCATAATACCACTGACAAAATTCGTAGAAGTTGCTTTACTATCTTGTAAAATGGAAATCTCCGGGCCGTAGTAATAATCACCTACAACGCCAATTTTACTGCCATTTGAAATAAACTCATCAATATCTGCATAACCTGCCCGCGTTGAATCGTCTTTACGAATATACAAAGAGAATTCTTCTGTGCGATAGGGATCACTAAAATACGCGAAGTCTTCGCGTGCAGGCGTTTTTGAAGCGCCGAGTAACAAATCTACATTGCCTTCGCGTAAATCTTCCAACAAGGATACCCAAGTACCTCTGACGAAAGTGACGTTACAGCCCATTTCTTTTAGCACTTCGGTGACAATTTCGATATCTAGTCCTTTAATGTCTCCATCAACATTGACATATTGATAGGGTTCCCAGACATCAAAACCTAAGCTGTAAGAGCAAGAAGGTAAATCCACTGCGTTATCCTGTGTTTCTTCTGAATTAGCAGCGAGTTGTTTTTCAGTTGTTTGACTTGACGACTGTGCCTGTTGTGGACTGCATGCAATTAAGGCATAAGACAAACTCATTATTAGTAGCAATTTAACTGTTTTCATAATGGTGGCGTCCTTAAATAATTCTACATAAGTTTATGTCAGATTCTTAAATTTGCTATTTTCAAGACACTTTTTGATTAATTCCATACAATCAATTTGCGTAAGTAGGCGCATTTAATACAAATTTTCTCTGTTACTCCTTTTACGGATATTCTAAAATTCACAACCTGGGTACATCAGTTGAGGAAAATTCATGGACAAACAAGTCAGCTCTAGGTCAACCAGTCAAAAAGCGTTACGAATCAATCTCGACGAAAAGAAATATGGCACTATTGTTGAAATTGGTGCTGGACAAGAAGTAGCCAGACAATTTTTTATAGCCGGTGCGGCTGCTGGAACCATTGCTAAAACCATGTCTGCATACGATATGGTCTTTTCAGACGCAATATATGGTGTGCAAGCCGATGGGCGTTATGTGAGTCAAGCGCGTGTTCAAGCCATGATGGAACAAGAATTTGATCTGGTGGTTGATCGAGTAGGTGAACTACGTTCAAAAAGTTCACGTTATTTTGCCTATGCTGCCACTGTGGCTGCCAAAAGTTTTGGTCGCAAAAATGAATGCCACGCTTGGTTGGGCATTCGTATTCAAATGTATCCAGGGGCTGAGCCATCTGATATTAAAGTGCATGTTCGTATGTTTGACGACAATGCTGAAGCCCAACAACAAGCCCTAGGTGTTATCGGTGTAAATCTAATTTATGCAGCCTACTTTTATTTCGAAGATCCTAAAAAAATCATTGACTCTCTTACCGATGGCATGAAACCGAATCGAGTTGAAATTGATTTTATCGACTTTAGAGGTCCTTATTTCCTCGATGTAGACAATCGCGCTAAGAACTTACACTTAATCCGTAGTTGGAAAACACGCGCAGTAATGTTCAAACCTGATGGTAGCGTAGCGATTCCTGCTGAATTACTTTACAAAAAGAATATATTGACCATTCGTGGTTCGTTTAGGCCAGTCACTAAACTCAATGTTGATATGATTGAACAAGGCCAAACATCGTTTTACGAGCTCAAAGATGTAAGTAAAGAAAATACCGCCGTGATTGCTGAAATATCATTGAATGATATGAAAGGTAATGATGCGCAAATGCCTGAAAAAGATATAGTCGCGCGAGTACAACTACTCAATTCGTTAGGCTATAACGTCATGGTATCGGATTACACTCGATATTTCTCACTACGCGCTTATTTCCGCCAATATACCAAATTGCAAATAGGTATCGTGGTCGGCATGGTCAATATTAAACAAATATTCGATGAAGCTAGCT
The DNA here is from genome assembly GCF_000314975.1 of Aliiglaciecola lipolytica E3. Lineage (GTDB taxonomy): Bacteria > Pseudomonadota > Gammaproteobacteria > Enterobacterales > Alteromonadaceae > Aliiglaciecola > Aliiglaciecola lipolytica. The sequence continues at coordinate 81,919 of NZ_BAEN01000004.1, read as the reverse complement.
ACAAAGGCGTAGAAGGCGGCATTATGGAAGGCTTTGGTAAATTGTTCCCTGACAATACCAAAATGTTTATTTATCCTGAGTTAGATGACAATGGTCAACTCAATGACTTCACGTTAGTAAAAGTACCTGAACATCTACGGTTTTTGTATCGTCATTTACTTGAAAATGGCTTCTTGGCAGGTATTGAGTGTAGCGACAACAATTTGTTTTCAATCTACTCCCGTGACTTGCTAAAACAGCTACCATCTGGACGTGGTGAATGGGAAGATTGTGTACCGCAAAAAGTGGCTGACGAAATCATTGAACACAAGTTTTTTGGTTATCGCGATTAAGCTAACTCAACGTCAAAATCTTAATATAAAAATGGCAGCACTTCACCCCTGCCATTTTTTTATGCCTGCTAGTTTTTTCCTTACTTTTGCCATTTCACGAATAACCCAGCAAAGTATTGCGCGAGATCAATAACTCATTTACCCATTTGTTTAAACTGCAAACAGGTTTTATCAATGGCAAATGTAACATGAATTCAACACGCTTCTTCGATCCTAAGTTGCTTAGAAAATACAATATTAATGGTCCCCGCTATACCTCTTATCCGACAGCATTATCATTTAACGAATCCTTTTTTAATGATGATTTGATTAAAGCGGTAAAAACCTCCCCTAATACAGACCTTTCGCTGTATCTGCATATCCCTTTCTGTCAAAGCCTATGCTATTACTGCGGATGCAATAAAATAGTCACTCGCCATACAGAAAAAGCGGAGGAATACCTAACTTTTTTGATTGCAGAAATAGCACAGCGAAAAAACCTATTTAAGAAGCACTTAGTGCAGCAAATTCATTTAGGGGGAGGCACTCCAAGTTTTTTAAGCAAGCAACAACTATCGAATTTATTAGCAGTGTTAAAAAGCCATTTTAATCTAGCTGAAAATGCAGAAATAGGGATCGAAATCGATCCCAGAAACGTATCTCAAGATTACATCGAACATTTAGCCAATATCGGCTTTAATCGACTCAGTATTGGTGTACAAGATATTGATCCACAAGTACAAATCGCCATCAATCGCGTTCAATCGACCGAGTTAATTAAGCAATTAGTCGAACGTGCTCATAAACTAGGGTTCAGGTCGGTGAATTTAGATCTAATCTATGGTCTACCACATCAAACACCTGATCGCTTTGCTCGCACGCTTGACGCAGCAATTGCCATGAATGTGCAGCGAATTTCGTTGTTCAGTTACGCACATTTACCAGAGCGTTTTCCAGCACAACGAAAATTACGTGATGAATGGCTACCTAACGCAACTGAAAAACTTGCTTTAATGCAACTCGCGATAGAACGCTTGCTCTCTGCAGGTTATTTGATGGTGGGAATGGATCATTTCGCAAAACCTAACGACGAATTAGCCATTGCACAACAACAGCAAAAGCTGCATAGAAATTTTCAAGGATATACTACTCATGCAGATTGTGATCTTTTAGGCTTAGGCTTATCTGCAATTAGTCATATTGGCAATTGTTTCAGCCAAAACCATAAAAATTTATCAGATTATTATCAAGCATTAAATAACAGCAATAACGCAGTTCACAAAGGGGTGAAAACCTCGCTCGACGACCAAATACGCGGCTATGTAATCAGTCAATTAATGTGTAATTTGCAGGTCGACAAAGGTCAAGTAGAAGCCTTGTTTGATATCGACTTTGACACCTATTTCCAACACAGTTTGTATTCATTATTGCCGTTTGTTCAAGACCAACTAGTTGACATCAATTCAACAAAAATCAAAGTGAGTGAGAAAGCGCGATTGTTAATTCGAAATATTTGCATGAGTTTTGATGCGCATATTAAAAATCAACAAGCTCTAAAGTACTCGTCAGTGATTTAGCGATTTACCTCAATCCTGAATAAGGAATTGGGGTTAATTATAACAATCCCGCTTTTTTCACGCTCAAATAAGTATTTAATACATTCGGCGTTAAATGCGAAGCAGGAGCATTGATACATATCACCCCTTTTTGTTTTAAACGCTGAACATTTCTATCAATGGATTTTTTGATTTTATGGGCGGAGGCATAGGTAATCGCTTCTTCAAACGTTTCAACAGGTTGAGATTCTATCTGTTTATAGATTGGCTCTTCTATGCTGATCACGGCAACTAAATGTTTTGCCTTAAGTAATTGTACTGCTTTGAGTAAATCGTCAAAGTCTTCATCACGTAAGCAACTGACAAGCAAAATCAGCGCACGTTTAGGCTGTTTCACTAATAACTCTTGAGCGGCACTAAGGTAATCACTTGCTATTTTTTGCGGGTACAGATCATAAAAGTGTTGCATCACTTTACTAACATTTTGAGCACCCCGAATATGACTCAACCAGCGTGATTCACTACCAAAACTTTGTAAACTGACATTGTCGCCATTTTTCAAAGCAGTATACGACAACATGATGAGTGAATTTAAAGCATGATCAAAATAGCTCAGTTGATCATCTTGGACCCGCATACGTCTGCCAGAATCGAGCATAACGATTAGGTGTTGGTTTTTTTCTTCTTGGTATTCTCTGGAAATTAGCTTGTTGAAACGACTCGTCGCTCGCCAATCGATTTGTTTAATGCTTTCGCCTTCGCGATAATCTCGCAGTTGTAAGAAATCCATACCACTGCCACGCATGTTGAACTTCTTCAATCCAGCTTGAGCCAAATTCACACTCCCCTTCAACCCAGACAAATCACTTATTGCGGTAAAATTGGGGAATACTTTGTGATCGCTGACATGTTCAATCCAGTAAACATATAGCCAAAAGCCTAATTTAGACGCAACTTTAATTTCTGTTGCTGAAATTTGTGAAGGACCACGCTTAGTTGGAGTAACTGTATAACTGAACTCGGCGATTTGTCCTGGTTGCAAACTGCAGCCATGATAATTATCAGAACATAACCAATGCTCTGGCACCATTTCACTACACTGTAACGACAAAGCAAAATGACCACGATTTGCCAATGCAATACTTACCGGTTGTGCAACGTGCACAGACAAGTTGGCGGGGATTTCTCGTTTTACTGCCACTTGAGGAGGATGTCGACTAATCAGCAAATCATAACCAACCAAAAGTGCAACAATCAACGCTAAACCCAGTGGAATACCAGCAAACTGACCCAAGCCATTGGCGTAAATACCAATCGGTATCACTAAGCCTATAACGGTAAGTGCCGCTGTCCAACTTAGCAATCGAGTGGAGGGGGCTAACCTAATTCTTCTCATTGTCTAGGTGCAGCTACCTGTTGAATGATTTCAGACAACACCTGTTCAGCGGAAGATCCAGATATTTCGCGCTCAGCGGACAGTATTATGCGATGACGCAAAACAGGCAATAACATGGCTTTGATATGGTCCGGTGTGACAAAGCTTTGTCCCTCGCATAATGCTTTAACTTTTGCCGCTTGCACCAATGCAATACTGGCTCGAATCCCGGCACCATGCACTATACCATCCCATTCTCGTGTAGCTCTGACCAATCCAACCGCATAATCCACCACGTTGTCGTCTATCAATACTTTGCTAACCAACGCTTTAAGCTCAAGCACATCTTGTTTGCTCAACACACTTTGTATCGACGCATTCACAATGCCTGTCTGATTTTCAGTATTCAGTTTTGTTAGCTTTATTTCATCTTGATGTTCTGGATAGCTGACCAACACTTTTAACATGAAGCGGTCAAGTTCAGCTTCTGGTAAAGGATAAGTACCTTCATTGTCGATAGGGTTTTGCGTGGCGAGAACCATAAATGGCGTTTCCAGCGGCATACTTTTACCATCGATTGTGATTTGATATTCCTGCATCACTTCTAACAAAGCGGCCTGCGTTTTAGCTGGCGCTCTGTTTATCTCATCAGCCAACAGCAGATGGGTAAATGCTGGGCCTTTGCGCAACGAAAATTGACCGCTTGCCATATCTAACATTGAGTGGCCAGTTACATCGGCTGGCATCAAATCGGGCGTAAATTGCACCCGTTTATAATCTAAGTCGATGCTTTTCGCCAAAGCTCGGATAAGTAATGTTTTCCCTAAACCTGGCACCCCTTCTAGCAACACGTGTCCACCGGCGAGAAATGCAATAATAACCTGCTCGACGACGTCATTCTGACCAATTAACAAACGCTGTACATTGTTTTTCAATGCGCTAATTTGTGTACTTGCTTTATGCAATGTATCACTATCGATAAGTGATTCCGCTTGCGCGTCAGTCACCGTGCTATTCGGCAGCTCCGGCGATGTTTGATTGGTTTCTAATTCAGCGTCATTCATAACATTTTCCTGAGAGTCTGTAGACTCGCTATCCGTTGAGTAAATTGCGTTTCATTAACGAGGGTCTGACTAAACATAAGCGAATTGATGGTGTCGATAGGCCATCCGCTTATTTGTGACAATTGTTCGAGCAGCTTGTCTTTATTGGCACTTTTGGTGGCCGGTCGTTTTTTGTGCAGCGCCACAATAATCGAGTGACGAATCTCTTCTGTTAACTCTGTTTGACGTTTAAGACGCCAGTAAAACTCACCGGCCGCTTTGATGTGCAATGAAAAAGGGGTGTACTTATGTTCATCTACATTTTGTATCGGTCCAAAACGCAACGCCCAATGCCACATTGCGAATACCAACAATACGCCGCCAAACCAAATAAAATAGGGAGCAAAATCATAAAGTAATGTAAACCAGTGCGGTAATTCACGCGTAGAAAAAATATAAACGTTAGGTGAGCCACTCACTAATTGTTCAAGTAATACAACATTATCCTCTTGCCCAATTTGGTAGTTATTCCAAATATAGGCATCAGTGAGCAGGGTAATCAGTCCTTCGCCCATGTCCATCTGTGCAAATGTAGCACCGTAATCATCTCCTGCTGTGTAAAAAATGTCAGGATTTTCAGGCAAATCCAGATGGTAACTGCTTTCCAAATTTACCATCATAGGGAGTTCATCTGGATTTATGATTTCAGTGGGATAGCGTTCTATGAATGTTTCATCATTACGCCACTTAACCCCAACGTTTAATCTTTGCACTAAAGCGTTGGCCCGAAAACCTTCTGTACCTTCAGTAGCATTAAGCGCAACGACCAAATGACCGCCAGAATGCACCCAATCAAGAATTTTACTGGCTAACGAGTCTGACAATGCAATCTCGCCTTCAGTTAACACTATCGAGTCGTCATTTTGTGGATAAATAGATGTATTTGTGTCGTTATACAACACACGATAATCTTCTAGTAACGCGACCTGTGCTCCCTTTTCTTGCAAAAACATTTTCGCTGCAAGGTAGGGTTGGTTCCGTGCTTCTTCACTCAAACCCAAATGGGTTACTTTTTCGAATGACTCAAACCCTTTATACAAGTAGACACCGGCAATCAACAGAATTAGGGCGAATAAAATGCGCACTGTCCAAGTTTGTCGACTCTCAACGGGGCGTAAATTATGATTATTCATGTAACAGGCACCGTTTGATTGAACAGTGTTTTCCACTTTTCACACAACATCTGCATTGTCGACTTTTGTGGCCAAGTATGTGCCCACGCTAAATGGATCCAAGTGTCAATTAGCTGTTGCATAAACTCACGTCGATCGCCCTCAATGGATTTTTTGATGACCTCCAGACACTCTCTTTCCGTCATTGATTTAGTTAAAGGCAATGCTTGTTCTTTGCTGATTTCCAAGAGGCTAGTAATCAACATCAAAGACATCAATTTACGATATGCTTTTGCCTCCAGTAAGCGGTCTAGTTCTGATGGCACATCATCAGGCAAACTATCGCCATCATAACTTTGACTAAACACGGTCAGATCGAGCTCTTGAGCATCTTGAGGTGATGCCGGTCGATTAAACAAGGCTTTAATGTGGTCTCTAGATAAATACAATAACAGCAATAACAATGATCCAAAGACCAACCACATTAAACCTTCTGCAATATTGGCAACAAATATAATCGCACTCGACAACCAATCAGGTAAACTATCGGATGATTGTTCCTTTTCTTTCTCTTCGTCTCCCCAACCAACCCAACGATAATCAGTTTCGGTTTTTTGTCCATTAAACGGCGGCACATCCAGTATCGCCTTAATCTGCGCTTCACTTTCAAATTCAATATTTTTTTGTCCGGCAGGGTCTGTATCAACAAATATGGCGCTATCAGTTTCTATCGTTTGCGCTGGCGGTGTTTCGGGAAGGTTCTCATCCGCCCACGATTCAGTAACAAGTGCGAAACAACACATTATCAAAATACAACTTGTGACTGCCCCCGTTAGCGGCTTAGAGACTCTACTTACTGCGCGCTTAAAACCAATTTCTATATCCCATCCTTCAAGCATAATTCGACGATTTAAATAAGCCGCGAAACTGCCAGCAATATAAAACGGTGCAACCAACAAATATGCTAAAAAAGTAAATAGGTTGTAGGTTAACTCAACTCCCCAACTATCACTGTTAATTGCTTGCCAATAATCAAACTCAACCCCTGAAGGGATTACAAAACTAATCAGTGCAACTAATCCCAGAATAATGATCAGTTCCCAGACCATACAAACGATCGTCCACCAAGCAGTGTTATCGTCGGTAGTGCGATGTAATATGGATAAACGTTTGCTGCGCTCTGCCCCTTCTAGGCCTTCTAACTGCTGAATGGCTAAATCAAACCCTCTGGTAGGCGAAATTCTGCGCCAAGTGATACTGGCAAACCACTGTTTCTTTAATAATCCCGGCCACGCTTTAATCGCATCTTTAGCCGTGACATTCTCAGCGAACACCCTTCGGCTCAAAATGTGTAGTAAGCCCCGCTCGTAGAGCGGCTTGAGCCACCAAAATGCGACTACCCCCCATACGATATCAATGCTACAAGCGATGACAAATATAGGTAACGTAACTGCCAGCCAAAATCCCATAAGTGACTTCCACCAGCGCAGTGCCATTCGACAGCCAAGATCGAATGCTTTCCAACTACTTCTGGGGCGTATTTCGATACTTAGATTATCAAGATTCACGGTAACACCTTAGTATCTCGACTGCCGCGGGGAAAAATATAAATCAATATCCACACCCAACAAATCGCACCTACCGTGTATTTGACGGCATTGGGTAACGTAGTGCTGCTAGACCAAAATGCTTCAATAAATGCAGCAACGACTAACATTAAAAATGCACCAAAAATAATAGGGAAGGTTATTTTACCAGCCCTTTTTAACGCGGCCGCTCTAGACAATGCGCCGGGACGAATGACATGCATCCCCACCACTCCACCGGCAGCAGCTGAAAGCACAATAGCAGTTAATTCAAATGATCCATGCGTGATAACAAAAGAGAAAAACGTGCTAGAAAAGCCGACATTCACAATGTGCGCGCTGACCGCACCAAAAAAGATGGCGTTAAACAGCAAATAATAGAGCGTACCAAAGCCCAACAAAAAGCCACCCACGAAACATTGAAAAGCGATTGATATGTTATTTTTGATGTAAAAACCAAACATAAGAAAGTCGCTGTCAGAATCTCGTTCATTGCGAAAATTTCCGGTATTTTCATCTATTCGCGACGCAGGATCATACATTTGTTCTAACTGAGTAACCTGCGCGTTCGGCATCACATTACGCACAAAATCAGGTTCAATCATAGTCGCCGTGAATGTAATTAAGGCAAACCCGTAAAAGAGAATGTGTGCCCAAATCACATACGGACGAATAAGCAATAAATGCGCAGGAAAATCATATTTAACAAATTGCCAAAATGGGGCCCAAATACGGTTACCAGGCTTGTACAAACATTGTTGACCTTGTAGCAGTAAATCGTTTAACCGAGAAATTAAAGCCGGGCTGTATAAACGACTTTTCGCTACTGCTAAATCATGCGTTAACTGTCTAAATGCATGCGGTAAATCGATATCATATTCATGCAATTTATGTGGTTCTTTGACTGCCTCAGCGAACACATCCCAGCTTTTTTGGCGCATTTGAATAAAGTCATGTTGTTTCATGTTTTACCCACCAAATTTGCGGCGATTGATTTAAGGTGGCTAATCGCTTCAGGCCCCGTAACTTGGGTAATGGGTGACATGATATCGGCTAACTCTTGTTGACGCTGTGGACTCAAGGTTTTACTGCGCTCCGCAAACGCTATGACCGACTTTTGCGTCTCTTCATCAAGCTTAATGTCTACTTTTTGTTGCTTATCGAAACTAAAATAGCTCATTCTAATTGGGGCTTCTTTATAAACCACCATTGTGCCACCGATATAGTCTCCAACACGTTTATTGTGCGATGACAATAACATGCAAACTCCACCTAACAGATAAAACGCAGGTAAAAAGTCTGCCGCCCTAAATAGGTTGCGGATTAGCGAGCCTGCCAAGTTTACTGGCAACCCGTTGTCATAAACGACAGTGAGACCAAAAGATTTTTTACCTGGAGTTTGTCCTTTGGTAATTTCGAACACGACGGGATAAAACCATTCCACTAAGAAAACAACAATAAGTATTAATCCGATCCCCATTTTTCCAGCAAATGACAAAGCAATCGCCGCTGCAGCGACAATGACAACACGGATTAAAAGGTCGTAAACAAATGCGAGAGTGCGAACGCCGATACCAGCTGGCGTCAACTGAATATCAATACCTTCTGCTGTTTCCAAGTTAATTTGGTTGTCAATTTTCAATTAGTTGGCTCTTTTTAATTGAGAATTAGAGGTGCAAATATACCGAACAACATCAGTCCCCAAAAAGCCGTTCCGAGCAAAATAAAGCACCAATTGAAAATACTAAAGGATGCGTTTTGATGACCTTCTGGATCATCACACACCTGATTAATGCGGTCTTGGACATACCAAATCGGTAACAATTGCAATACTAAAATAGCGACGAAAACTATTATGTAAATGGTTAGCTGGTCAACTGACGGTTCCCACCTGTTGGTAAGCGCATTTATAATCACAGTAATCACATATAAACTGGCCATCCCCCCTGAGACATTGCGTTCAATCTTCTTGGATTCGAGGGCATCCTGTACCTGCGCATATAATGCGTGAATAAAAAAGATATTAAAAATAGCACGCAAAATAGGGATACAAGGATAATCAGCATTGACTTTTTGTAACCGCCAATTGCGGAAAAACCAAAAAACCAAATAAAGGTTTAGGGTAAACACAGACAAAATGATGAGTTTTGTTTTAGCAACCACATAAAATGGTTTTTGATCTAATGCTTCATGGCTTTCTATATTGCCTAAATCTGATTTAGGTGCTGCATATAAACTATTTTCTGAAGTTTGATTTAACGACATGATACTTCCTTGTACTGAAGGCTTAACAAACAGAGCATTAGCTCGCCCACGTTTGAGTATGCCAGAATATCTATTGAGATCCAGCAATTTAGAGTAGGCAAAAGAAACTTAGGTGAGCTGGAAATAATGGGTAAAGCACTTATACAACTGTGTGCCACTAAGTACCGATGCAGAAGGAAAATGTAAAATCGGAATCAGGTCACAGGGTGCAAAAATCGTTTCAGTCGCTCGCGAATTATCTAACTCATCGACATTGAGTACTTTCGCCAAGAGTTCTCCTTGTTTAATTAGCTCTCCCGGTTTTGCTAAATAATCCACAATGCCACCTTGATGGGTATATAAAATTTTATAGTTGTTAAGTGTTACTGCCACTCTAGTCATGTCTTTGGGTTTATAGTCTGCTTTCTGCAAACTGCCCTTTGCATTCAAATAGGCCATAATACTTTGCGCGTCATACAAGCCTTCATCAAAGCTAATAACTTCTTGAGAACCCATCTCTAATGTAAAGGCCTCAACTGCAAAATTCACTTCACATGTTCGCTTTTCAGTTAATAAATCTTGTAGGCTCCACCAGTGACAAAATGTGGCTTCATCTAGTGCTCCTGCAAATTTATTGGGAATCAAAATGACGTGGGGAATATTAAACAAAGATGCAGACGCTTTAGCATATTCGGGCACATAGATATGACGCGTAGATACTGGGCCGTTATGTAAATCGATCACGATATCTGCATCAAATGCCAGCTGTTGTAATTTGAGATTAAGCTGTTGAGCGAGGCCCAAACCCCAAGTATCTGTCAGTTTTTCATCAATTTTATGTTTTATTGCCTGCCGAAATCGAGATTTGATGGAAGCTAATGACTCGTCGTCAGTGACAGTATCCACAAACTCGGTCACTAAATTGTGATCAAAATAATACCCTCTATTCCAATTGGTGCCATTAATGGGATCAAATCGGCCTAACGTGTACTCGCCTGCTTTGATATTAGTACCAACTGGATTACAGTTCGGTACAAGAGTAATCTCACCACAAATATCAATATTTTTAAGCAATTGAATCAAGTGATAAATCACAACATTCCCCTGTACTTCAGCGCCATGAATTGAACTTTGCATATAGACTTTAGGTCCAGGTTGGTTGCCCTTAAAGCGATACAGAGGCACATTCATGTTTCGTCCGGAGGCATTTTGCGCCACGACCAAGTACTCTTTAGAAAATTGATTCATTTACCAGCCCATCTATTCTTTATCTGATTACAGATTACGGTAATTGAATGCGGACTGTTCTACAAATTATTATGCGTGTTGAAATAGATCCAAATCTTGCAAAGATAAGTAAAAACTGACTTTAGAATAAATCAAAAGGACACCCTGCATTGAGCAAAGCAAAAAGTATTATGTGGTTTCGTCAAGATCTGCGTTTACGCGACAATCCTGCCTTGTGTGCGGCCTGTGCAAACGGGGATGTGATACCCGTTTATATTCTTGATGAGCATAATGCACAGAGTTTTTCTCCCGGTGCAGCCAGTAAATGGTGGTTACACCAATCGCTGTTAAGCCTAAACGCGTCATTGTCAGAAAAGCTACACGTCATGCGTGGCAACCCTATCGACGTTTTAAACAATATCATCGAACAAACTGGCGCGACTCATGTTGTCTGGAATCGGTGTTACGAACCTTGGCAAATACATCGAGACAAAGAACTTAAAGAGCAACTCAAGCAGCGCAATATTCAGGTTGAAAGCTTTAATGGCAGCCTATTGTGGGAACCGTGGACAATCATGAATCAAAGCGGTTCCCCCTATAAAGTGTTTACGCCATTTTATCGTAAAGGATGTTTACAAGCCCCCTCTCCTCGTTCTGTCACATCCGCCCCTATTCAGGCAAGTTATGTTTATGAAAGCGCCTTGGATGAAGGAATAGATAGTCTTAATTTAATGCCTGATATTCCATGGTATGAACAAATGCAAGCGCATTGGCAGCCTGGCGAAGAAGGTGCAGGCATCGCGTTGAGCGAATTTCTTAACCAATCTATAAACGACTATAAACAAGCTCGTGATGTACCAAGCTTGAACGGCACATCTCACTTATCTCCTCATTTGCACTTTGGTGAAATTTCACCTCATCAAATTTGGTATGCCACCCTGCATAAATTTAATGGCAGTATGGCTAACGCTGATATGGACTGCTTTTTAAGCGAAATTGGATGGCGGGAATTTAGTTACTATTTGTTATACCACTTTCCTACTTTACCAAGTGAAAACTTCAACCCTAAGTTCAATCAGTACCACTGGCGAGGTCGTAACAATGATTTAGAAGCGTGGCAACGGGGTCAAACGGGCGTGCCGATAGTCGATGCAGGTATGCGAGAGTTGTGGCAAACCGGTTACATGCACAATCGAGTACGAATGATTGTTGGCTCATACTTGGTTAAGAATCTAAAAACCCACTGGCATCATGGCGAAAGCTGGTTCTGGGACTGTTTATTAGATGCGGATTTAGCCGCCAATAGCGCAAGTTGGCAGTGGGTTGCTGGTTCCGGCGCCGATGCATCACCATTTTTTAGAATATTTAATCCTGTCACGCAAGGTGAAAAGTTTGATAGCGAAGGCGAATATGTTCGCCGATATTGCCCTGAACTACAGAACTTACCGAATAAATACATCCATAAGCCTTGGGATGCACCAGAGGACGTGTTAATCGAAGCAAACATTCGTCTAGGGCAGGACTATCCTCATCCGTTAGTCGACTTAAAAGAATCTCGCCAGCAGGCGTTAGACGCATACGAAGCCGTTAAAAATGCATAGTGGTTGGAAAAAATAATGGCGAGCGCTCTTAGATTGGTGTTAGCAGATCAACTCAGTATTTCGTTAGCAAGTCTTAGGGACTGTGACAAAAAAAATGATCTGATATTGATGGCAGAAGTAAAGTCAGAAGCCAGTTATGTTAAGCATCACAAAAAGAAAATCGCTTTTCTGTTCTCCGCCATGCGCCACTTTGCCGCGAAGCTTGAAAATGAGGGCTTTAACGTTCGATATATTAAATACGACGACAAAGACAATCAGGGATCACTTTTCAAGGAAGTAAAACGTGCCGTGGAAATTAGTCGAGTAGATAAAATTGAGCTCACTTTTCCAGGTGAATTTCGGGTACTTGAAGATTTCAAGAGTTGGCGGCAAAAATTCAATATCCCAGTTAATATTTTAGACGATGACCGATTTTTAAGCTCTATTGATGATTTTGCAGATTGGGCACAGGGTAAAAAACAACTTCGAATGGAGTATTTTTATCGACAAATTCGTCGCTCTACTTTCACCTTAATGGAGGGGCAAGAACCCACCGGGGGAAAGTGGAATTATGATAGCGCAAATCGACGCGCTATGGATAACGAGTTATCCATTCCCGTACATACGCAATTTGAACCGGATGCCATTACACAAGAAGTGTTGGATTTAGTTGCACATCAATTTGCAGATCATTTTGGCAATTTAGAACATTTCCATTTTGCATGTACGCGAGAGCAAGCATTGCAGGTGTTAAAGTCGTTTGTTGCGCAGCGATTAGAAAACTTTGGTCAATACCAAGACGCTATGGTACAAGGAAAGCCTTGGCTGTTTCATTCGCACATAAGTTTTTATTTAAATTGTGGCTTACTACTACCAAAAGAAGTGATTGAAGAGGCAGAAAATGCCTATCGAAATGGTAATGCCCCATTGAATTCTGTAGAAGGTTTTATTCGTCAAATCCTAGGTTGGCGAGAATATGTCCGTGGAATCTATTGGCTTAAAATGCCGGACTACAAAGTTGAAAACGCGCTCAATGCTAAACGCAGATTGCCTGAATTTTTCTGGACAGCAGACACAAACATGAACTGTCTTCAGCAATGCATTACTGAAACCCGAGACAATGCCTATGCGCACCACATCCAGCGTTTAATGGTGCTAGGCAACTTTCTGTTGCTATCAGGTGTTCACCCTGATGAAGTTAATGAATGGTATTTGATTGTTTATGCAGATGCATACGAATGGGTAGAAATGCCAAATGTAAGTGGCATGATTTTGTATGCAGATGGTGGGTTATTAGCAAGCAAACCCTACGCTGCTAGCGGGAGCTACATCAACAAGATGTCAAACTATTGCCAACATTGTCATTATAACGTCAAAGAAAAAAACGGGGCGCAAGCGTGCCCTTTTAATTATCTCTATTGGGATTTTTTAGAGCGCAATAAAGAAGCATTGCAAAAAAATCCTAGGCTGGGTATGCCCTATTCCACCTTGAATAAAATGTCAGATGACAAAGTGCGACGCATTCGCCAAGACAGTGATATTTTTTTCACGGCCTTAGATAATAATCAAAAAGTCTAAGTGATTAGTCCCTCAAGAATTTGAGATTTTCCACGGGATAAATCCCGTGCTACAACACACCTGTAGGTGGGACTTTAGTCCCGCAACAATTTCAAACCTTCCAGGGGATGAATCCCGTGCTACAACACAACTATAGGTGGGACTTTATTCCCGCAACAATTTTAAACCTTCCACAGAATAAATTCCGTGCTACAACACACCTGTAGGTGGGGCTTTAGTCCCGCAACAATTTTAAACCTTCCACGGGATGAATTCCGTGCTACAACACAACTGTAGGTGGGACTTTAGTCCCGCAACAATTTTAAACCTTCCACGGAATAAATTCCGTGCTACAACACACCTGTAGGTGGGGCTTTAGTCCCGCAACAATTTAAAACCTTCCACGGGATGAATTCCGTGCTACAAGGGCTAACGCTTCTTGTTGGATTTATTTGCCGCCTTATTATGCGGTTGATTGTCGCTAAAACGTGTTAAGCCTTGCTGGGCTTTAGGCTTACCTTTGCCTTTAGCAAATGCTTTATTGCGCGAACGCTTGGCATATTCTTTATGTGCTTTACCACTTAATTCTTCTTTGCTTTCAGCAGGGACTAGGTGTTTAGGACCATTGCCAATTAAATGGGCTTTCCCCATTTCTTTTAAGGCTTTACGGATCACGGGCCAATTGGCAGGATCATGATATCGCAAAAACGCACGATGCAATCTACGATGAATTTCGCCTTTTGGTACCGTTACCTGTTCGCTTTTGTGATTCACTTTATGTATCGGGTTTTTACCCGTGTGATACATAGTCGTCGCATTAGCCATAGGGGATGGATAAAAATTTTGTACCTGATCAAGTTTGAAATTGTGCTCTTTTAACCACATCGCCAAACTCACCATATCCATGTCTTCTGTACCCGGATGCGCAGAGATAAAGTACGGAATTAAGTACTGAATTTTACCCGCTTCTTTGGTGTATTTATCGAACATTTCTTTAAACCGGTCGTAAGTTCCCATTCCCGGTTTCATCATTTTATCTAGTGGTGCTTTTTCGGTATGTTCAGGAGCAATTTTTAAATAGCCACCAACATGATGAGTCACAAGCTCACGTACATAGTTTGGATCTTCTATTGCCAAATCATATCGCACGCCAGAAGCAATCAATACTTTTTTGACCCCTTCTACTTTTCGCGCTTTTTTGTATAGCTCAACGGTAGGAGTTTGGTCAGTATCTAAGTGCCCACAGATATCCGGCCATACACACGACAATCGACGACAGGTTTGTTCAGCTTTTGCGCTCTTACAGCGCAGCTTATACATGTTAGCCGTTGGCCCACCTAAATCTGAAATAACACCTGTAAAACCGGGTACTTTATCGCGAATTTGTTCGATTTCACGAATGATTGATTCTTCTGAACGGCTTTGAATAACCCGACCTTCATGTTCAGTAATAGAACAGAATGTACAGCCACCAAAACAACCTCGCATGATATTTACCGAGGTTTTAATCATGTCGTATGCTGGAATTTTAGCTTTACCATAACTCGGATGAGGAATACGTGCGTAAGGTAAATCAAAAACCGCATCCATTTCTTCAGTTTCTAATGGAAATGCCGGCGGATTTATCCAAATAATACGATCGCCGTGACGCTGAGCCAACGCTCTGGCGCATCCGGGATTAGTTTCTTGATGCAATATGCGTGAGGTATGCGCGTAATGGGTCTTTTCTGCCCGCACCACATCATAAGGTGGAAGCATTACATAGGTCTTTTCCCAAGGTTTTCTGCGCTGAGTTTTAGAGGTAAATGGTTGCACTACAACTGGCTTGGCTTTTTGCGCATCTTCTAGCACTTGTTGTTGCTCGCCTTCAGCAACTGCACATTTATCCTCAATATATTCATAGGGGCTAGGAATAGGGTCAATTTTGCCAATCACATCAACATGTGTTGAATCGACGCCCTGCCACTCAGGTAATGGCTCTTTACGAATAACCGCTGTTCCGCGCACATCTTGCATCTCTGCAATCGTCTCACCAGCAGCAAATCGATGGGCGATTTCAAGTAACGGTCTTTCCGCATTTCCGAACATCAACATGTCAGCTTTAGAATCAAATAAAACCGAACGTTTAACTTTATCTGACCAATAATCGTAATGGGCAATTCGTCTTAAACTGGCTTCAATACCACCGATAATAACGGGTTTTTTATAGGCTTCTTTACAGCGCTGGGTATAAACAGTTACAGCTCTGTCTGGACGCTTTCCACCTTCGTTATTTGGCGTATATGCATCATCGTGACGTAACTTGCGATCAGCGGTATATCGATTGATCATCGAATCCATGTTGCCGGCAGTTACCCCAAAAAACAGATTTGGTTCGCCCAACTGCATAAAATCTTTTTTACTTGTCCAATCAGGTTGCGCGATGATACCAACACGAAATCCTTGAGATTCAAGCACCCTTCCGATAACCGCCATACCGAAACTAGGATGATCTACGTAAGCATCCCCGGTGACGATGATAATGTCACAACTATCCCAACCTAATTGCTCCATTTCTTGGCGAGACATAGGTAAAAACGGTGCTGGTCCGAAGCATTCGGCCCAATATTTAGGATAGGAAAATAGCCCTCTTTCAGCTTTCATTCGCTGAGCAGGCTGTCGCATGACAGTCATTTGTTTTACCAAGAAGTTATCGGTTTAAAATTTCGCGGGAGTATACCAGAAAAAGCCTGCAGACAAGAATTTAATCGACTTTTAAACTAGTTAAGCACTGGCACTATTGTCAACATAACTGTTCACAATTTACACACTTTGTAACTATTACTGTGTTTACCCTCCGCCTCCACTACTCGTCATCTCGCTTAGCAATCACTTCAATACCAAAACCGTTATCAATAATTTGTAATTCAATTGGCTGACAACAAATCTGACAATCCACAATTTGCTGTTGACCAATATCATTCACTTCATCAATTTCTAAGTCGTTGTATGTCATACAGTACGGACATTCGAATTTGCTTGCTATGGTGAGACTCATGTTCTCTCCTAAAAGTGATTAATTTATATTTGGTTACGCACAAGTCCGATAAAAAGATTGAAACATTCAAAATACTGACTAGATATACAGTTGTTTTTAAAATACACTGTAATTGTGTCCAGTCAAACGTTTTAATTGATCGATGAAAGAACTACCAAGTAAATATTATTTAACTCACTTTCAAGAGTTTCTTGCGTTCATTTCAGGCCCTTGTGCACATTTACTCTCTAATGAAGATAGCGCTTTTATAGGTAAATTTCATACTCTTTGTGAAGATGCACAATGTTTATATGTCAGAGGACTAAATAGAAAGTCGTCAATCATTAAACGAGCTTCATTACTCTACGACGAAATAAATCATCATCAAATTCACATAGAGGAACTACTAGCACAGGGTTTTTACAACGAAGTGACAGATCAACATTTAACTGAACTAATTGCGACATTAACCAAAGCAGAACTAGCACAAGCACTAAAAAATGCAGGCGTTGCATTTAAAAGTTCGCAAAGCAAAGCCGACTATTTACAATTAGTCGAAGACTATTGTCAGTTTGAAGATTTTTCAGCTTTTTTAGATCCCCAGTTGATATTACGTAGAGGACACGACCTCCATATCAATTATTTTTTATTTCTGTTTTTTGGTGATTTAAACAGTAACTTATCTAAGTTTTCTATGCGTGATCTGGGAATCATGCCGACGCAACGAGGGGTAACCAGCGATAACGCCCGATTTGACTTTATTGACGAGGCAAAAAGCGCTTTTTTTTACGCGCAAAAGCGACGAGAAGTAAACACTTTGCTGCCAAAGCAGCAAATGGCTTTAGCAAAACAACTCGCGTCTTTCCCTAACCCGCAAGGTACTTTAGCCAATGTCAATTACGATCGGTTTTTACTGAAGTTGGGGAAATCCCTAATACAACATGATTTACCGCTGGCTTTGGAAGTATTGGCATCATCTTCTGAACCCTTAGCACAGGAAAAAGTGATTCGTGAAAACTACAAACTCGGCAATAAAGAGTGGGTAAAAGAGCGCTTAGAAAAGATAATTGAAGAACCTGATTCAGAAATGTTACTCACCTTCGCCCAAGACTTTCTAGCACGTAAATTTCAACAAAAACGGACAAGCGTACTCACAGACATGTTACGCGAGCAATCATCCACCATCATGATAGACGAAATGTACATGGATAGCGTGGAACAAGGTGTAAAGCTATATTACCAGAAGCAAGGTAAGCAAGCTTTTCGTACAGAAAATCGGTTATGGCGTGCATTGTTTGGATTAGTCTTTTGGCATGAGTTATTTGAAATGGATAGCAACGCTCTGGTCACTGAATTTGATTACAAACCGCAAGCAATTAGTCAAAATAATTTTTTTGAACTTTACCAACAAAGTATAGAAACGCGTCTATATCGCATCACAAGTTCGCAGATGGCGTTTAAGCAGATATCTAAAGTAATGCTCGAAAAATACGGTAAACCGAATGGCATATTTCGTTGGCATAAGTCTTTATTAGAGGTGCTGGCAGTGTTTTTTGACCACGTAAGTATTGACGGGTTTAAAGACCATCTGCGGGTGATGGCCAAGGACTTTAAAAACTACAGTGACGGCTACCCAGACTTAATGATAGTAGACGAACAGGGCCTTAGATTTGAAGAAGTTAAATCCCCTGGTGATCAATTACGTAAAAACCAATTGTTAACCATAAATTCTCTTCGAAAATCAGGATTTAATGTCAGTGTTTCTCAAGTAGAGTGGTTTTTAGACCCTCAACAACCCTATGCTGTAGTGGACATTGAGACGACTGGCGGGCGAGCAAATCAGCACCGAATTACAGAGATTGGTATTGCAAAAGTGGTTGGGGATAAAGTCATTGATACTTGGCAAACGTTAATCAATCCACAGCGACATATTCCACAAAAGATTACTCAGCTAACTGGCATTGACGATGAAATGGTTGCTGATGCTCCTCTTTTCGTCGAAATAGCTCAGACACTGCGCAACTACTTAGCGGATTGTGTATTTGTTGCCCACAACGTGAATTTTGATTATGGTTTTATTCGCGCCGAATTCGAACGCTTGGAACAAAACTTTCGAATGCCTAAATTGTGTACCGTGCGTGAAATGCGTAAAGCGGTGCCTGGACTGCCATCATATTCGTTGGCAAATTTAACCCGTCATTTTGGCATAGATATGACTCGTCATCATCGTGCCCTTTCCGATGCCCAAGCCGCCGCCGAGTTATTATTTATCATCAACGAAGTTCGCCATCAGCAATGAGCCCCCCTGTCTACATTGCGACGATAACTCTGTAGCATGGAATTTATTCTATGAAATAAACACCAAATTGGGTGAGATTGACACCCAACTCCATCCGTGAGTAAATCGGAATATATCTAGATGATTAACATAAGATTATGATTAAAAAGCTTTTTCGGGTCTCTCGGTTTATCCACAAATGGGCAGGGTTATTTCTTGCCTTACAAATTTTATTATGGATTTTAGGTGGCGTTGTGATGAGCGTTATCCCGTTAGATAAAGTACATGGCGATCATTTAGCGACAAAAGTTCTCACCTCAACACCGGACAACTCGCAACATTTATATTCTATAGATACACTTCGTTTGAACATCATCGCCCCCATTACCAACATTGCCTACACGCAAATTTTAGATGAACCCTATTATGCGTTTAAGACTGTTGAGGGAGATAAATTATTTCATGCTTTAACCGGCGACCCATTTGATACAATTACGTCAGTACAGGCAATCCAAATCGCCCAGCAGCATTATTTAGGCGACGGTGAAATAGCGTCACATTCGTTGTTGGATAAAGCCCCAAGGGAAGCATCACGAAATGTAGGCCCAATATGGCAAGTTCAATTTGACGATACTTGGAATACAACACTATATATTTCACCAAAAACTGGCACGTTAACCACAATTCGAAGCGATTTGTGGCGTATTTTCGACTTTTTTTGGATGTTACATATTATGGATTATGACGAGCGAGAAAACTTTAACAACCCGATACTGATTACGTTTTCTATTTCGGCACTGTTGTTTACTCTTACAGGAATCGTATTGTTGTTTAAAAGCTTTAAAATCTCAGGAAAAACAAAGCGCACATAATAATACTTGTAGCAGGGAATTTATTCCCTGAGAGTCTCCACCTACCATAATTTAAAAACGGTCAGCATGCAGAAAGGGCGCCATGGCTAAGGTCAATGCTTGAGTATAATTACCAGCTCGTGTTTCTAAGCCATTTGTCAAAAGACCAATAGCTCCCCCTTTTTGTTTAATGTTACTTGTTCCAAATAATTCATCCATCAGTGGACCTAGCTCTTTGCCTTTTTGCAACTGATCAAATACCGATTGCGGTATGGGTAAGTTTGCACTTCGCCCTACCTGTTTTTTGTCATTTGTTGCAACGACTACAAAGGCAAATGTACTTGGCCCATATTCAAAGTTGTCTACGCCACCTTCCATTGCCGCATAAAAATCTGCAGAGTAATGTGACTGACAATAGTGAACACGATTCATTGCTCCTTCACAGGTTTCTTTTTCAGTCATCGGCTGTTCGGCCACCAAAGACGGGGCATCTACCCCACGGCAGTTTATTTGATGATTGGGAAAAATACGTTCTAGTGTGTCGTTAAATGCCTTAATTTTGACTGGATTTTTCGAACCAACGATGGCCTCTATTATATTATTTTTATATTCCATACTAACTAAACCTGAGTCTTCAATTAATTAACTAACTGCAATTCAGCGAATTGACGATATACGCTATTACCTTGCATCAACTCTTGATGATTGCCTATCGCCACAATTTCACCTTTGTCCATAACCACGATTCTATCGGCATTCACCACCGTTGATAAACGGTGGGCAATGATCAATGTGGTCTTGCCTTCCATTAGTTTATCTAGCGCCTGTTTAACCAACTGCTCATTGGTAGCATCAAGTGCACTGGTGGCTTCATCTAATAGCAAAATCGGACGATCGGCGAGTATTGCTCTGGCAATGGCAATGCGTTGTTTTTGGCCACCGGATAATCTAACTCCCCGTTCGCCTAAATCGGTGAAGTAACCATCTGTGAGCTCGTCTATAAATTTATCTGCCCTTGCCGCTTTGGCTGCAGCTTTTACATCGTCAATGCTTGCATCGGGACGTCCGTAACGAATATTCTCTATTGCGTTACTAGCAAAAATTACTGACTCTTGTGGCACCAGAGCAAATTGTTTACGTAGCGCTGAGGGATCTAACTTTTGGGAATCAAGATCATCAATATAAATATTGCCCGATGTAATATCGTAGAAACGCAGCAGTAACTGAAATAAGGTAGATTTGCCCGCCCCACTTGGCCCCACTAACGCAATGCGCTCACCGGATTTGATCTCAAGATTGAGGTTTTTAATGACGGGATTCTGTGGTGCACTGGGGTACGTAAAATTCACGTTCTGAAGGGTTAGTGTACCGCGAAGCTTAGTTGGTAAAACAGCGGGACTCGAAGGAGGCTCAATTAATGGTTTAGTATTGAGTAACTCCAACAACCGCTCACTGGCGCCGGCTGCTTTTTGTATTTCACCAATGACTTCGCTGATAGTTGCTACACTGCCCCCCGCCATAACTGCATAAAACATAAATGCAGTCAGCTCACCTGCACTTATCCCCGAATTCAGCACCTCAGTCGCACCTAGCCAGGCTACAATTGTAATAGCACTTATGCTGATCCCCATCACCAACGATATCATTAGCGCGCGATACTTGATTCTATGACTAGCAGCTTGCATAACTGCTTCTATGCGCTGGGCAAATAAACTGCGATCAATGTCTTCGTGTGTATAAGCTTGTACGGTTTGAATTTCATGCAGGCTTTCATCTACATACGCGCCCATGTCAGCCACACGATCCTGACTATTTCGCGCATAAGTGCGCACTCTTGCACCTAAAAACTTAATGGGTAGCAATACCAATGGCACAGCGATTAAAACATATAAAGTCAGTAGCGGGCTGGTGATCAACATCAGCAACATGGAGCCGACAAAGGTTATTGATGCCCTAAGAGCCATCGACAACCCCATACCAACCACCGTCTGCAATACCGTGGTGTCGGCCGTAAATCGTGAAATCACTTCACCGGTACGAGTGGATTCGAAGAACCCGGGGGACAGTTTCAACAAATGAAAATAGACCTGTTTACGAATGTCTGAGCTAACTCGTTCGCCCAGCCAGATCATCAAATAAAAACGAACATAGGCTGCCAAACTGCCGACAAGAGCAATTCCCAGAACTGCAAATACCATTTGATTGAGTTTACCTGCATTGTTAGCCAAGAAACCCTCATCAACCACGACTTTAACGCCCTGACCAAGTAATAACCAAGATACCGCACCGACAATTAACGCTAAAATGGCGATGATGACTCTACGTCGGTAGGGTTTGAGCTGACCAAAAATCCAGCGTATTAGTTGGCGAGTTTCGACTTTATCAGTAGACATGCATTCTCAAATAATCTTAGTTTTAACTATCCTACTGAAACAAGCCCAGTTTGTAT
This sequence comes from Aliiglaciecola lipolytica E3, assembly GCF_000314975.1. Taxonomy (GTDB): domain Bacteria; phylum Pseudomonadota; class Gammaproteobacteria; order Enterobacterales; family Alteromonadaceae; genus Aliiglaciecola; species Aliiglaciecola lipolytica. The sequence goes on along the minus strand of NZ_BAEN01000004.1, from coordinate 59,674 downwards.
TTACAAATCCGAAGAAATAGCGCGAAACAAGAACATCTTTTTTCAGATGCACAATATTGTTTCGCTCAGTTCGTGCGAATATTATCCGATTGATTGATTTTTTTGACAAAACCTTCTGGATTTTCAACAACCAAATACACTTTTTCAAAGGCTTCATTAATCATGCCCATCATCGAAAAATAACCTACTCGTTGATTAAATGTCAGCTCGATATTGGCCTGTTTACCTCTTCCTAAAACCAATGACTCAGATAATTGATGTTTTGACCAATTACCTTGCTCTACGCCTTTTATCACATCAAGTGGAATAACCATTAAGGACAAAAAGGAATGATTGATAACTAGATGATGATTGAGAATATACGCAGAGAAGTAACGACTAATACGATAATTAGCGCAAATTGAGATAAGCGAATAACCGATTATAGAAGCTACAATTATTGCCACCAGTTCGCTGAAAGATGCGATCAAAAAGTAACTTATAGCCGTTAAAATTACCAGGCCAGTTAACAAGAGCAACAGATGCCAAAAATGACCTGACAGCAATTTTAATCGACCAATAGACGTTGCATGAGTCCTAGACAGAAACGGTAGCGCGTAATACCAGCTAGCGGGTTCATAAGATAAGGTGAGAGACATCTGTAGCTTTTTCTCATCGCCTTCATTCCCCATTTTATTCAGCATATGCACTCTAGGATCACCTTTGAGCTTACGAGCCTGCCATAAAGACTTAATAACATGAGTAAACAAAAAGAACTCAAGTGCGATTAACAAAACGATGATAGGAATGCGTAACCACATGACAAAATCAAAATACTCGGCGATTTGTGGTGCAAAACTAAATCGCGCCACTGCCGCACTTAAGGAAAAAATCAAAATCATTTTCCACGGCTTTTGATTTCCCGCTTTAATGATTAACAACCAATACAGTAAAGGTAATACAACAAAATAAATGACAGCAAAACTAGCACTTACCATCTTTTCAAATTGAGTATTTATCTGCTCAGGAAGAAAATAAAATCCAGCACTAAAACATATTACAGCAAGACTTAAGAAAATCAGTCTACATTTTAGGGGGCGTCGCACGCGGGAAAATCCTTTTTAGTTTATGATGCATGTGTTGAAATATTTCTGTTAAATATCTAAAAAACGAAACCTTTACTTTTCTGATTGCTCGAAAAATTGGGTAAATCGTTGATCAATTTTTTGTTTTTCGCCAGAAGCGATAATCGCATCTAGCGCCTGATTAAACCGCTCAATGTGTAACTGGGCGTCTATATTTTTGCGAGAGACGATATAATACAAAGGTATGTTGGCAATTGGAATTTCAAGTACATTGACTTTATCCATTGACGTAAAAAGCCTATTAACATTTTCACTTTTCATATAACCGTTAATAAATCCTAGGTCACTCCAGCCTTTTTCAACTTGTAAAACGCAACCTCCAGCATCGGCTGCAGTTTGAATTATTAGCTGATACTCTTTAATCACTGACTCAAGTTCAGAACTTAAGCTGTAACCGCGAGGTAGACATAAACGACCTTTAGTCAATTGTTCCATTGATGTTATATGTTTATGTTTTGCCGTATAAACTCTCACCGGAACCGAGTTAATAGGATTGGAATATAAAAACCTTTGCGCTCTCTCGTTGGTAAACACATATGGAAACGTTCCCTCGTAACGACCTTCATATGCCCATTTATAGCCTCTTTGCCATGGAAGAACGTCGATGTTTAACTCTTTTTCCATTTGCTGAAAAACAGCTTTCATGATTGCAACAGACCAACCATTATCAAGCGCTTTTGGATCTACAAAAGGATAATAATTATCACCCGTAGTCAATGCGACATAGTTTCGTAATGTTTCCGATTCTTGTTGCGCTGCAGCAATATTTGAAAAGAGTACGAAAAAGCAAATAATATATTTCAACACGCGAAATTTAGCCAAAATAGAAGTATCCATTTGTTTCCCTGACAATTGACTTTATTCAAAATTCAGCAATCCTTTAATCACTGTAATGGACAAGAGTATATTACATTTTCGATTTTAAGAAACGCTAAAATAACACGCTTGAATCGTACTTATCTGTTAGCTTAAGCCAATATACTTTATAAGCTACTGTATTGATTTCGTTTGAATTTTTCTGAGCACAGAATAGCGCTTAGTGAGCGTATCCATAGATTCGGCTTCGGGGCTCTGAGTAATTCTTAATAGTTGATTATTGCTAAATTCTGGCCAAACGGGAAGTTCCGGGGCATTCGGGTTGTGGGTTTTGATAAACTGCACAAAATAACTGTGTAACAGGTGTGAGACTTCATAATCTTCAGCCTGCCATAGATATAAAGGATTAGCGTCCAAATTCCCCAACGCGTATTCAATTTCGGCAGAGTGAACAGCACCACGATTATTGTGTTTTCCCGTGCCGCCCTCAGATACCTTTCTTGCCGGACGAATGTGGTCGTAAATGTAATAATAAACAGGTTGCTCATTAGCAGAATTCACTTTATCCGCCCAGTTCCAAGTACTAAAACTAATAAAACGATCACTTGAAAGATCTTGTGCAGTTTGCTTTAACTGCTCTTCTGTTTGTGCGGGATAAGCATGTAAAACGGCGTCAAAGTCGTGTGGATATAAATCTTTTAGGATAGCGTGATAATTTTCTACTGTTACAGGTTTGTCACCGAAGAACCAGGCGTAATTGCCTTCTTCAGAGTTTACCCCGGCTAATAAAGGCACTTTGGCAATATCGCCAGTGGCATAAAGGGATTCTGGCGATGTCGGGAAAAACAGTCCGTCAACTGCCACGCTAAATCGCTGAAATCCCATTTCAAATGCTGTATCAAATAAGGTTTGAGCTGAGATTGCGCGAAGCTGAGGAATTAATTTTTTATCTTTGTCTAAACCAAGTGTTTCGGCTAACTTCAAGCTAGCTAGTTGTCCTTCTTTTTCAGCTTCTTTCATCTCTATTGCATGAAAAGACGGTCCAATTATAGAACCACTTTGGCCAATCGCCGCCGCGATTAAGTCTTTAGACATTGGCGATGCCATTAGTGCACTGACAGAAATCGAACCTGCAGATTCACCACCAATAGTCACACGGCTAGGGTCGCCACCAAATTGCTGAATATTTTCAACTACCCAATTTAATGCTGCGTGCTGATCTAAGAATGTGTAATTTCCAGAGCCTTTATAGGTGGACTCCTGACTTAATTCTGGATGAGAAAACAATCCAAAAATGCCCATTCGATAATTGACAGTAACCACAACCATGCCCTGTTTTGCCATCGCCGCACCGTCATACCTTAATTCCGAACCGTCACCTGCAACAAAACCCCCACCATGAAAATAAACTAAAACAGGCAAAGCTGAAGACTTATCAATTGTAGGAGTCCAGATGTTTAGATACAAACAATCTTCACTTACCCCGCTAGCTCGAAATCTCATGTCATCAAAAAGATATTTTTGTAGACATTGATTTGGAAACTTTGTTGCTTGGTGCACGCCTTTCCATGGCCGAACAGGGTGTGGCGGTTTCCAACGTAAAGCACCAACAGGCGGAGCCGCATAAGGTATTCCTCTGAATACTGACAATTGTCCTATGCTGTCGCCAGAAATATCGCCACCATCAACACTCACTTGGATGTCACTTGCGTTGCATTTCAAAGTAATAATAGTCCCAAACAATAATCCCCAAATAGATGATGATAATTTCATATAACCTCACGTAATTGAAAATCATAGTCTGTGCAGTACATATCAGATTACTGATTGATGTTTCACTATTTAACTGAAAAATTCCGATCTACACTCATATTGTCATTTGGGCTTCAACCAAAGTGCAGATTAAATCTCAGAATAATGAACCAACCGCTATCTATTAACACATCTCTACAGCCAGCGCGGTGGCTTCCCCACCACCAATGCATAAAGACGCAACGCCTTTTTTCAAACCTTTTTGTTGTAGCGCATGTATTAAGGTTACGATCAATCTTGCACCTGATGCACCAATAGGGTGGCCCAACGCACACGCGCCACCATTAATATTGACTTTATTCCCATCAAGGCCAAGTTTGCTGATTGCCAGCATGGTTACCATTGCAAATGCTTCGTTAATTTCGAATAAATCCACATCGTCTTTGTGCCATCCTATTTTAGCAAACAGTTTTTCCATCGCGCCCACAGGCGCGACGGTGAAATCTTCAGGCTTAATTGAGTTCGTGGCGTGCCCAACGATCTTTGCCAATGGTGTTAAACCAAGCTCTTTAGCTTTTGATTCAGTCATAACCATCAACGCAGCAGCACCGTCTGAAATTGAACTTGAATTAGCGGCAGTGACTGTTCCATCTTTTTTAAATGCCGGACGCAAATTAGGAATTTTTTCAGGCATCGCATTTCCTGGACCTTCGTCGGTATCGACCAAGACATCGCCCTTGCGCGTTTTAACCGTAACAGCAGCAATTTCATTCTTGAATACGCCGCTATCAATCGCGTTTTTGGCTTTGGTTAAAGAAGACAAAGCAAATTCATCCATTTGCTCACGAGTGATCGACTCGGCATCCGCGGTATCTTGTGCAAAACAGCCCATTGCTTTGCCATCATAGGCGTTTTCCAGACCGTCGAGCATCATATGATCAAGTACTTGTCCGTGCCCCATGCGATATCCGGCGCGAGCTTTCGGTAAAATATACGGAGCATTGCTCATGCTTTCCATACCACCAGCAATGACGACTTGTGCCGAACCTGCTGCCACCAAGTCATTAGCTAACATCACAGCTTTCATACCTGAGCCACACACTTTATTGATGGTCATTGCTGCCGCACTTAGCGGTAAACCTGCTTTGAGCATCGCTTGTCTAGCAGGAGCTTGACCTAAACCAGCTGGTAGTACGCATCCCATAATAACGTCGTCTACAGTATTGGCATCCACATTACCTAACGCTGCTTTGATTGCTGTGGCTCCTAGTTCTGTCGCATCAACCGATGACAAACCGCCCATAAAACCACCCATAGCGGTACGTTTAGCAGATACAATTACAATAGATTCATTATGCATTTTGATAACCTCTTTTTCTGAAACAGCAGACATTAAATGATACTAAATATCGATGATAATGATCTGCTAATCGAAGACCTTTAAAAATTGTAGAAGCAAACTAGAGGAATATGAAACAGAGATCAATAAAACAGGTGATATTAAGATGTATAACTTTGGTACTATTTCATTTACTGAAACAACGAACTGATTTGCCGATTGAATGCATTGCCAGATATACTGAGGATATAACGACAATATTGGATCACTATGAAACACCATGATGCCTCACCGTTAACTGATTACGTTGAATACCCTCTTGATGAAATGCAAAAACGCTCTGAAGACTTTTATCAAAACATAAAACGTCGCCACAGCATTCGTCAATTTAGTGACCGCGCAGTTCCAAAAATCATTATCGAAAACTGTATAAAAGCAGCAGGCACAGCGCCAAGCGGAGCCAATCACCAACCATGGCATTTTGTTGCTATCCACTCTGCAGACGTTAAAAAACAAGTACGCGAGCAAGCAGAACAACATGAACAAGGTTTTTATGCAGGTCGCGCAGGGGAAGAATGGCTGGACGCGCTCAAACCATTAGGTACTGATGCTGAGAAACCCTATTTACAACACGCTCCCTGGCTAATCGCTATTTTCAGCCAGAAAAAAGGCGGGGTCACTCCCGGTGATAAACACACAAATTATTACGTTCACGAATCCGTAGGCATTGCTACGGGGATGTTGATTACAGCATTACATAATGCAGGGTTAGTAACCTTAACTCATACTCCAAAACCTATGTCTTTTTTATCCAAAATCTGCAACCGGCCTGATGATGAACGACCTTATATGCTGGTTATTGCTGGTTATCCAGATAAAGAAGCAAGTGTACCTAAACATGCAATGAACAAAAAATCGTTGAGCGAGATTAGTACCTTTTTATAATCTTGCTAGGATTCGAAATACAAGGACAATTAAATGAAAAAGCTAATTACACTAATCGGTCTTGCGTTAAGTATGAGCGCCTGTAGCGACAATGAAGTCGGCGATGTCTCTTTAGGTGTGTTTACCACAAAAGATATCAAACTAGATGCTTTGACGGATCCGATTGTGACCGGAGTGACCTGTCATATTTCTAGCATAGAAGCCAACTTAGATTTATCAGATCCATCAGACAGCTCAATTTCTTGTCGTCAAACCGGTGAAATAACCGCTGAAATGATTGCTCAAATTGATAAATCAGATTCTGGCGAAGTCGTATTCAAAAAATCCAAAAGTATCTTTTTCAAAAATATGAAAGTTAGACGGATTTTTGATGCTGAGTCGCAAACCCTGATGTACCTTTCCTATTCAACTAAAGAAACTTCTGGCAGCTACAAACATAGTTTATCTACTGTTCCACTTTGGGGAACTGCTGCTTATCCTAAAAGAGTTATCGATTAAGGGCCAAGGAGATATTCAATTCAGTTCTATAAAGCGAGTGGTTAGGTTTTCTTCTTATTGATTAATATTTAACACGGAGCATACTTAAATAGTGAGTCGAGGGTTATTTCCATAGTTTTTATAAGTGGGGTTATTTTGCCTAAGTCTATTCCAACAGAGTTTTTCGATATGCTTCCCTTACCTGTTGTCATCATCGAAAATGATGAACATTCACTCAATCACTCGTTAGTTTATTTAAATCGTCGTTTTACTGATGTTATTGGTTGGAGCTTAAAAGACATTCCAGATAAAGAGCATTGGTGGAAAACTGTTTATCCAGAACCTGATTATCAAAAAGTTGTTGAAAGTCAATGGGAATTGGGTATGGAGTCGCTACTCGAGAACAAAGATAGCTTTGTTTTAATGACGGTGAATATCATGACGAAATACAACGGCACGTTACGATTTAATGTTTACACTGAATTTAAGAGCTTTTTAGTAGATGGATATTATGCAGTGGTATTTGAAACTGTAAAAAGGTTTTAGCATCTCATAAGTGGGTTAATAACTTATGTATTCAGGCTCAAATAGAGCCAATAGCAATTCAGTTTTATTAGCAAATTTAAATGTCGTGTGGTTATCTTTCTTCGTGGACGATTTTTGGGGTCGCTTTGCTTGTGAAATAATGCGGTGCAGCTCTGCTGCGGATATTTTGTGCTTCGCATTTTGATCAAATTTAATTAATACGGGAACTAAAAACATCGGCTCAATACCTTTAGTTTTATATTTCCATTCTTCGCCTAATGCAGCAGGCATTAAAAACTCAATCGCTAGTTTCAGACTCGCTCCACTTTTAGATCGATAATCCCAAAATGACTGATTGACCTTATCAGCCAGCAATGCAATGTCGGTTATGGCTTCTAAATTAAAAGTGCTATAGAAAAATGATCGTGTACGTGCCAACTCATGAGGTTGACTACCATTAGCATCAAATTGATATTCGTAGCTAGCTTTGACGCGCTCAAATGTGTCAGTCAGCACTTCTTGTTCGTCTAAGTAATAGGCCAAAGAGGCGACCTGAAAATAATACCAAGAGCCATGATTATTGGTTTGTTTTGCCCCCTGTTTGCCTAATTGGCTTTGGGTTAACCATTTAAAATATGCATCAAACCAAGCGTTCATATTTTGGGTGTCGGAGTTTTTCCAATGGTTTGATTTGCTTAATATGTGGATCGCATCTAATACATATTTTGGGATCAATCGTCCGTCTAGAATGCCAGATCTACGTTCTGCTGAATTGCCCGGAACACTTTGTGCAAACCTTAAGTGCGGGTTCATTTTTGTTTCAGGTGAAATAAACCATGTTCTGAGCAAAGTAGCGGTTTTTTCTGCATAAGGTTCATGCCCAGATAAATAGTAAGCCAAACTTAGCACCTGGACCATATTGCCCATAATTCCCAGCTTATTGCGATCCACGTCATTAGTTTGGGTCGCAGGGTTTGTGATGCCATCTTTTCGTATCCAAGGTAAACCATCTTTTTTGGCAGGATCAGGCCACCAATAACGACTAATACTTAAATAGTCATGTTTGTCACCTGATGGTGGGATGAAGGTTTTTTCCATCACACTGGGCACAGGTTGATCTAACATTTTATCCGCCGCTGTTAACAGCTGCTGATAGGCCAAAAATCTGATTTTCGGGGGTTCTTTTGATTGAAGACTTTGCTTAAGTTGATGCATAGCAAAGCCGTCATATTGAATAAATTTGGTTTCTGTCGCAGCCGCTAAAGAATGACTTAGGATTAGAATCAAAGTTAAGCATAGGGATTGGCTAAACTTAGGCACTTTTTGCACGCTCATTCTCCACTCGTAGACACGGGTTCAGATCTAATGAAATCAACCATTAAAAAGGGGTGTGTAAATTACGGCCCTCAATCATATATAAATCATCGTATTTTAAGCCCCCGTTACCATAAGGTTTATCTACTGGGCCAGTATTGCAATTCATTAAGAAATGCGTCAAAGGTAATTCCCGCGCCATGCGGAACGTGGCAGCACTGTACACCTTTTGTTGTTGAATAAACTCGTTACCGCCTTTGATATATACATCATAGGTTTGCCCACCGTCGCGTTGCGGTGCGTTATTAACCACATACCAGACTTCATACCAAGATCCTGGCTCTAAAGGTTTAGCATCTTGTCCGGTTACTTCATTGTGAATATTAGCGTATCCATTTTGGGTTTTTACCATTAATGCGCCAGTATTTTTATCACCGTTAGATTCGGTTTTATCCGTTACTCTTAAGGTCGGTTCAAACGCATTATAGTCGTTTTGTTCTATGCCTTTAGGTCCCAAATTACTCACACCAAAAGCATGATTATTGGGGAAGTACTCGACATTTATACGTGTGTAAAAAGTATAAATGTCGCCCACCTCAACTATCTTCGGCAATGCCTTATAAGTTAACGCTTTGCGGTTGCCTACGATGCCATCGGCTGCTGGTTTTTTAATGAAGTAGAAATTGCTCGAACCTGCTACTTGTTCGCTGCGTCGTTCACTAATTTGTGGATTTTGGATTAGCGGAGACGTTTCATTTTTAGTATCTGCTTTAACCCAATTATTCGCACTACTTGGAGTTTCAAAATTATCGATAAGTATCCACTGCGAGGCATGAGAAGAAGTCGTTGATAATAGAAAAAACATGCCTAAAAGACATGCTTTAGTTCTAATTGAATAAATACGTATCGCCATTGTTGATGTCACAAAACTACCTTTCAATAACCTTACTTTTAATAAAATCAGTGTAGCTTATAGAGATCGAACAACGCAATCTTAGCTTTTTAACGTTCGTCAATTAAATATTGCTAGCAACAACATTTTCATGCCCAAAACAAATACCACCCAAGCTAAAATTTTAAAAAATATTCCGACTGCACCATTGCCCTTTTTGGGCTTCGCTTCACCAGCAGTTTGATTCATTTCTTTATGTGTAGGACTAGACTGCGCAGGTTGAGAAGGTCGCGAGTTAGCCCGCTGCAAATTAGCATGGTTTTCACTAGAAAGGCGCAGCGGTGATCCGTCAGAATCTTTAACTCTTAATAAAATATCTTCGTCTTGGACGCATAGAGAAAGTTCAATCTTGGGCTTCCCTTTTAACCCAGCCGGAATATTAACTATATCAAATGTACCTAAAAACACAGCTTGGTTTAGGGAGTTACTATTTCCTCTATACATATTCAATGAAACAACAGATTGGTTATCTTCTGAAGTCGAAAATACTTGGGTTACAGGCCTGACTAGGTTAGTTCCTTTATTAGCGATAGGCGACAGGACATTGCCAACTGTTTCGATACCAATATTTTCCTGCGCGACACCATTTTTAATGGCAGAACTATTTTCTTCTATAACAATGACAATCGTGCCATCGGTAGCCACCGAACTAGCAGGTGATTTCGTTTCAGCTGCCAGTAAACTCAAAAATAAATCGCCACGCTTCGCGGATTCTTTACCAAAAGGCAATCCTTTACCGGCTAATCGAATTGCTTGCCCGGTTTTATAACCCTGAGGTACCTTTAATCTCAATTGCCCTTCGATAGCAGAAACAGTGATTTGTCCCCCTTCGGTTAGTTCGTTTTCAGATACCTTAATTGTGGCATGTAAGTCTTGTCCGTTTACACTAAATACAGGATGTGGAGAAACTGCGATTTGCACGTACAAGTTTCCGGGTTTTCCACCCAATTCAGCCACACTGCCCTCTCCGCGCAAGCGGATTCGGTCACCGGTAATGACGCCTTGCGGAATATTCACTCGCAACGTTTGAGGCTTTACCACGACACCTTTGCCACTGCATTCGGTACAATTAGTATTAACATTGCCTTTAGCAAAGCAACTGCCACAGGATTCCATTTTATTAATATTAATATCAACCACGTTTTGTCGTGCAGTCTCTTCCAGCGAACAAGTTAATTGATATTGAACATCTTGCCCTTGAGCTAACGCATCTTGATTCTTTTCATCATCCTTATTTCCAACCGCATCCCGAGAAGTGTCAGTACTGCCACTAAATTTGGTTTCAAGTCGCCAGCCTTGCTTTGTGGCTTCTTGCACAACGTATTGCTGTACCGCAGTAGCTTCAATACCTAGCGTTACGCCTTTGCTTATCAGCATCGACATTTCTGTTTCATTTATGACGCCATCAGAGCCTGCCAATTCGAGCATATCATCAAGACGAGACATAGGGTTTTCAGAAGCTTCAACATGACTGTCGTCTATTTCTAAACTATTGAGTAAACGTGTTTTGACTTCGAGCATTGATTGCGGGCGTTCATCCGGTTTAAATTTCAAGCAATCGTCTATCAAGGCTAAAAACTTAGTGCTGTAACCTAACTCAGCGTATTCTGCGGCAGACTTTAACGGATCTTGACGACCACTAACAATTGCTAAAATTCGACTTTCCGCCTTAACACCTCCTGTACCCGAAACAATGCGATAGATCAAAGCGCCAAATGCGTGGATATCCACAGTGGGCTTAGCCTCACCTGTACCTTCAATCTGTTCCATTGGGGCATAAAAATCAGAATAAGGAGCTTGAGATTGAGACGCCAATGCAAAATTTTGTTTGGCCGCACCAAAATCAATTAATACTGGAGAGCCGTCAGAACGACGAATAAACACATTGGCGGGTTTAATATCCCGGTGTAAAACACCTTGTTGATGCACATATGCCAAACCATCTGCCATAGGCAACAAAAAATGCAGCAATTGTTCTTGGGTATAACGCTGTCCTTGCGCTTCTAAACTTTTAATCAATTCATCTAGAGGCAAGCCATCTTCGAAGTCCATCACCAAATAAGCGGTGCCATTACTGGTAAATAAATCACGGCAACGCACTACATTTTGATGGCGCAACTTCACCAACGTGCGGCCTTCTTCCATAAAACGGCGTAAACAGTCACTGTATACATCTTGTTTAGAGGTACCGTGCGGAACGACGGTGGTACCTTGACGACTAGCAAGTTCAACTGGCAAAAACTCTTTAATCACAACCTGTTCATTGAGGTGTGCATGATGAGCTTTGTAGACAACACCGAATCCACCTTGCCCCAGCACCGACTCGATGATGTAGTGATTAATTTGCGTGCCATGTGGCAATGCTAAAATATTTTCTGACATTCTATTTTTTCTTATAATTACTTAGCTAAACGCAACGTAAATAAAATCAAAGCTATTACTTCGATCACCAAGTATAGCCTTTTTCTGTTAGCCTTTCTTGAGAACTCTTATGACCACCCCTTGCGGCTTTTTTATACCACTCAATTGCGGTTGATAACGATTTATTCACCCCTCGGCCATACTCATAACAGAGTCCTAAATCGTATTGCCCCCAAACATTTCCTTGTTCAGCGGCCTTTCTATACCATTTAACCGCTTCGGTGTTAGACTGGGTTACGCCATGACCTCTTTCGTATTGCAAACCTAAATTGACCTGTGCACTAGCGTGCCCTTGATCAGCCGATTTACGAAACCATTTAATTGCTTCGGTATGAGATTGTTGAACGCCTTCTCCATTTCGATACAAAGCACCTAGGTTATTTTGTCCCCATTCATCGCCTTTTTCTGCGGCTGCTAAATAGAGCCTAGCTGCCTCTGCTTTGTTCTGGGGAACCCCATCTCCACGACTATATTGCAATCCCAAGTTTACCAGAGCATCTGCGTTATCTTGTTCTACAGATTTACGGAACCATTTAACCGCTTCACTGTGAGACTGAGTTACGCCATCTCCATCTCGATATAAAATACCAATATTGTTTTGGGCATAGTCGTCTCCCTGTTCAGCACCTTTCATATACCACTTGGCGGCTTCCTTGCTTGATTTCTTTAAGCCGTAACCATATTCATGCATAAAGCCTAAATTGTTACTTGAACCGCCATGACCTTGAGCAGAAGAACGTGTATACCAATAAATAGCCTGGGGATAAGATTTCTCAACATCTTTGCCGTTTCGGTAATCATTTCCTAATCTAAATTGTTCTACTGCATCAGACGGATTCAGCCCCTCTTTGCTTAGTTGTCGCAGTGCTGCTTCCGCATTGGCTCGATAATCGCCGGCTGGATAGGCATCCAAATAGCCATCGTAGTCCATTGCAGTATTAGCCGATTTCGCTTTTTCCCACGCCTTTTTATCGCGATCATCAAACTTACGTTGTTGTGCAATTCTGTCAAACTCATCAATTCGATTTTGCGCAGATGTGCGGTAACGGCCTTCAGGTTGTAAATCCAGGTAATTCTGATAAGAAGAACGAGAGTTAATTTTAGCAGCGGCATTCCATGCTTGATCATCAGCATTTCGTTTGTCTCTTTCGGCTTGTTCTCTTGCTAATTGCTCCGCTTGTTCTCTTTTTTGCTTATCTAGTTCACGTTGTTTTTGCGCTAAGTAGCGCTTGTGTTTAGCTAGTTCTAATTGTTTTTCTTCGTAAGCCGTATAGCCATAAAAACCACCAACAGCGATTGCGATAAAAACGAAAGAAAGTAAAACCCATTTCATGCCACCGGAAGATCCAGTTTTTTCTTCTGTTGGCCAAACTGGTTGACCTGCAGGTTTCGGCTTTTCCGCACTGTCTTTGTCGTCTTTGGGGAACGGCGGAGGCGGCGGAGATGGAGGAGGTGGTGGTGGCACAGGTGGAGGTTGAGTTGATTTACTCTCGATTTTCCAACCATTTTTAGTCGCTTTAGCAACAACATATTGTTGAGCAGACGCAGGATCTATGGTTAGCATCACTGCTTTGTCTAATATCAATTTCATTTCAGCTTCGCTGATTTCACCATCGCTACCTGCTAGGGAAATCAAATCATCTAATTTTGCCAGTAAAGTAGAAGCGTCGGGACCATCAATTTGATCTTTCGACTCAATCGACAATAATCGTTCTTTTACTTTTTCCATGGTTTGCGGACGATCTGACGCTTTAAACTGTAAGCAGTCATCTACCAAGCTCATTAGTGACATGGAATAGTCACCTTTTTTGAGTTCAGAAGCTGAGGTAAGTGGATCGGGTTTACCCATCGCAAATGCTAAGGTGCGGCTCTCGGCTTTTGTTCCTTTGGTGCCCGTAACAATACGATAAATTAATGCGCCAAATGCATGAATATCAATGGTTGGTTTAGCTTCCCCGCCGCCTTCAATTTGCTCCATGGGAGCATAAAATTCTGTGTACGGTGCTTGTGACTGTGACGCCAACGCAAAATTTTGTTTGGCCGCCCCAAAATCGATTAAAACTGGGGAGCCATCACTGCGTCGAATAAAGATATTGGCTGGCTTAATATCGCGGTGCAATACGCCTTGACTGTGGATATAAGACAAACCATCAGCCAAAGGTAGTAAAAAGTGCATCAATTGTTCTTGAGAATAGTGCTGCCCTTGTGATTCTAAGCTGGTAATCAATTCATCCAGTGCTAGACCATCTTCAAAGTCCATTACCAAATAGGCCGTCCCATTGGTGGTAAATAAGTCTCGACAGCGCACGACATTAGGATGACGTAATTTCACCAGTGTGCGTCCTTCTTCCATAAAACGACGCAAACAATCACCATACACATCCTGCTTAGATGTGCCATGCGGTGTCACTGTTTCCCCTTGACGACTGGCTAGTTCTACTGGCAGAAATTCCTTAATAACGACTTCTTCATCAAGGTGTGCATGGTGAGCTTTATACACTACACCAAATCCGCCTTGTCCCAGTACAGATTCAATTACGTAGTGATTAATTTCCGTTCCAATGGGTAACGCCAGTATGTTTTCCATGTTACAACTCTTATTTTAATTTATAAAATTCAATAGTTTACGTATATTTTTACCAAGTGAGATTTCTTCTTTCCAGTGCTTTTTGTGCACTTTCAACACCTTGTTTAGCGGCTAATCGATACCACTTAATCGCTTCCGATTCGGATTTGGTTACACCGTGTCCGTTTTCGTACATGACTCCAAGGTTTAGTTGCCCGTATTTTTCACCTTGTTCAGCAGCAATTCGGTAATATTTCACAGCTTCGGTATATGACTTAGTCACCCCATTGCCTCGATGGTATTGAAAGCCTAGATTTACGTACGCCCCATAATGTTTAAGATCGATAGATTTCCTAAACAGTTTATTGGCTTCCGCGTGTGATTGCGGGACACCTTCACCATCTCGATACAAAGAACCTAAATTATTAGCGGCTATGGCGTCCCCAAGGTCAGATGCTTTTCGATACCACTTAGCCGCTTCTGAATATGATTGTTTCACCCCATCCCCGCGGCTATGTAATAGCCCTAAATTATTCATCGCACCAGAATTGCCTTGCGCTGCTGCTTTTTGATACCAATAAACCGCCTGCGCATAGGATTGTTTTAAGCCTTCTTTTCCATAGGCGTAATTATACCCTCGAGTAAACTGCTCATTATCATCAGTTGGATTTTGCCCTTTATTAGCTAACTCATTTAATGCGTTGGCTGCCGCCTGACGATAACTACCGCTGGGGTTTTCTGATAGATATTTGTCATAATCCATCGCTGTATTGCCTTTCTTGGCGGCTGCCCAAGCGGCATCATCGGCTCTCTTATTGGTTTGTTGTTGTTGCGCTTGTTGCTGCAATCTTTTCAATTCGTCAATCGCATTTTGCGCTAACTGACGATATTGTCCATTCGGTTGGGCGCTTAAATATGCCTGATAAGCCACTTCAGTGTTTATGCTCTTCGCTCTAGTCCAAGCATTGTAATCAGCACGTTTGTTTGCCTCTTCCCGTTGCTTTTGTCGCTCAATAACTTCGGCTACCAGCCTTTTGTTGTCTTGTTCTTTTTGATAATTAACAATCCGCACAAAACCAACACAAATACTGATAAAAACAAAAACAATAAAAAGCTTTTGTCCTAAAGTTCGCTTCTTTTTACCTTGGCTAGCCTCATTATCTTGATTTTCTTCAACGTTTCTTTTGGGTACATGCAAATACGGCGATTCTGGCTTTTTATTGTTTTCTACTTTATCTTTGCCTGAGCTAGATTCGACGACATTATGCGGATCTTCTGCGGTGACTGCATCTCCAATTTGCCAGTTGTTTTCAGTCGCTTTAGAGATCACATAATTTTGCGCAGCTGTTGCATCGATATTCTCGCTCTGAGCTTTCGTCAAAATCAACTTCATTTCACTATCTGAAATAACACTATCGCTGCCGGCCATATTAATGAGATCGTCAAGCAACGCTAATGATTGTTGAGCGGTATCGGGAACAACCTTCGCCGCCGTCTCGCCGTTTAATAACCTCAATCTTACTTCAGACATGGATTGAGGTCGTAGTTCAGGCTTAAACTTTAAACAATCATCAATCAAACTAAGAAAATCATCGGAATATTGCCCTTTCGCTAATGAAGCTGCGGGAGCTAGTGGATCATTTTTGCCGGTTGCCATTGCTAAAACTCGGCTTTCCGATTTCGCCCCGACGATGCCAGTGACAATACGATACATTAGCGCGCCAAACGCATGAATATCGATAGTGGGTTTTGCTTCTCCACCTCCCTCGATTTGTTCCATCGGCGCATAAAATTCGGTATAGGGAGCTTGTGATTGTGATGCCACTGCAAAATTTTGTTTCGCTGCACCGAAATCGATAAGCACAGGTGAGCCATCACTTCGTCTTATGAAAACATTGCCGGGTTTTATATCTCGATGTAAAACACCTTCATCATGGATGTAGGCCAACCCATCTGCTAAGGGTACTAAAAAGTGCATTAGTTGCGCTTGGGTGTATTGTTGACCTTGAGCCTCCAAGCTTTTAATCAGCTCATCTAAAGCTAAACCATCTTCAAAATCCATCACTAAATACGCTGTGCCATTAGCCGTGAATAGATCCCGACAACGCACCACATTTTGATGACGCAGTTTTACTAGCGTGCGTCCTTCTTCCATAAATCGGTGCAAACAATCACCGTATAAATCTTGTTTAGAAGTACCATGGGGCGTCACGGTTTGACCATGGCGACTCGCAAGTTCTACAGGTAAAAATTCTTTTATAACCACGTCTTCATTAAGGTGAGCATGGGTTGCTTTATATACCACACCAAAACCGCCCTGCCCCAGCACCGATTCAATGATGTAATGATTTAGCTCAGTGCCTTGCGGTAAAGCTAATATATTTTCATCCATAAACTGTCACCGTTAACTCTCAAACCCTAGTAATGTTAATTTATTCTCAATGCCTAACAATATGACTCAAAGCGTGACCTTGCTTTGAGGCTTGTCCATACTCACTTCAACTTTCAAATCTGCCAAATATAAAATCAAGCCATCTTCAAGCAACAACTGTGTACCTTTGTCGATCTGTACTAATCTTTCCGCTTTTTTCACAAATGAACCGTAAGACGAACCTGTGTCTTGATAGTGCCATTGACCATTTTTAAAATGGAAACTGCCATGGCGCCCCGATATTGAGTCATGGGAAATAACCACATCACAAGTTGTATTACGACCGATAGTTACGTCCTTCGTGCTTGCTTCTTTGCTTCCTATTTGGAAACTTCCCTTTGTTGAAATTAAAGAGAGTGTTGGCTCAGTTTCCTGTGCAATATCGTTGTGTTGACTAACGGGCTTCTTGCTCTTGGTTATGTGGCAAACCAAATCGGACAAGACGATTTTTTCGCCTATATTCAATCGAGTCGCTTGATGCTTTTTGATTTTTTCGCCATCAACAAAGGTGCCATAACTCGAACCGAGATCTTCAACATATAAGTGCTTGTCATGTAAAAACAGACGTAAGTGATAGCTCGACACTGACGGATGTGCAAGCGTGATATTTGCAGAACTGGAGCGCCCTATGGTAATCCCTTTATCTGTTAAGTCTTTATTGGATAGCGCGTAAAATTGTTCATCCGTTGCAAAATATCCAAAATTGCCTTCTGCTACTAACTTAGGTTTCAGCGCTTTTTCTGGCTGATTATTTTCAGAAGATGGCGACGGTGTCACGTTATATGGTGCATAAGCTGGATTTTCGGGTTTACCTGGACGCGCCCTTTTGACTACAAAAATTAAGATAACCAAAAACAACAGTAATACACCAACAGCGACAAGCAAAATATCTTTATCCACATCTGACGTGGTCTCTGTTTTTGGATCTAGTTTTGGTTCAGGGACCGGATCTGCTTTAGGATCCAGTTTAGGATCAGGTACGGGATCTGGTACGGGATCAGGAATGGGGTCTGGATCTGGGATTGGGTCTACTTTAGGGTCAGGCTCAGGATCGGGAACCGGATCTGGTTTCGGTGGTGGGACATTTTTAGTCCATTGCCCTTTTACGCCAATGGCATCAAAAGCCATATGCACCGCAGTGCGTTCGACCGCATATTTACCAAATATTATTTCAGCAGATCGCGCAAAAGCGTACCGCGCATCTTCAAAATCAGAAGTTTGCGTTAAGATTTTGGTGGCGCCGTATTGCCAAATCTGTAAGGCTTTTTTCATCCCTATTTTAGGTACTTTTTTACCACCCAAGCGTCGATGCGAACCGCCTTCTGCCAACAGATAAAAGCCATGATTAATAATCGAAGAATTAATATGAACTCCACCATAGTCTTCACTTCCGGTATATCGATCACTATAGTGGTCTGGCATATTTTGAACACGAGTAGGATAACTAAAATCACGAATAACTTGATTACCCAGTTTTAGTTTCCAATCAGAAGGAGCTGGCGCATTAACACGTTTATTCTTCCAGCTAACAAAACCTACCCCAAAAGCATCGCCTATTGCTTCATTTAATGCACCTGATTGTTGCTGATAAATAAGTCCGGCTCCGTAAGCAACAATTCCGTGAGTTAATTCATGCATTATGACTTCTGGATTTTGCAATAATGGGGCATGAATATGCATTAGTCCTAACGTATCACTTAACTCTGTCCAAAATGCATTGGTAGTATTGTTGCCTGCACAACTTAAACTTTCCTCAAAGAATTTATTTCCAACAAACGCAAGTACCGTGACGTTATTATTTCTGTCGATGCCAGTATGGTTAAATTGACTTCTGAGGTACGCATTTGCATCGTCTAACATAGATGCCAGTTTACGTTCTTTAGTTGTGCTAGAAGTACTTTGAGATTCGGCTGGCGGATAAGTTTGAATGTATCCACTGTCAGCCATGATAAGTAAATCAACTGCCGAGGTTGGAAGGCTATAACCAACCTTTTGACACATTTCATCCACATCAATCAAACCATAATCGAAATCAAGTCGATTGGGGATAGCACTAAGCAACTGGCCAGAACTGGATATCACCAACGTATAGAAATAGTCCAAGTCATTTTTTGTCAGTTTTCCTTTTACTACCGCGGCTGGAATTAGCTCTTTCGCGGCTTTCCAGTAAACGGGTTGAATCTGAAGTGGGTCCTGATATTTCACGTCTAAATTCGCTAACCCTTGTTTCACAGCTAGTTCTAATTCAGCTTTATTTACTGGGTCTTTAGCGGGTAGTTCGGTAGACGAAAGATGAGCACTAATTGGTTGACCTTGTGAAAAAATCAGTACTGATTGATGAGCAAATACGTCAATATCATTCACTTGCTGCTGAATTCGATAAATACTGTAGCCGTTATTTTCAATGGTCGTTTGCAACATTTTAATGTTTGACGCATCAGACATACCTAATTGCGCTTTATTCGCACTTATCCAGGTTTGCAAGGCTGATTCGGATTTTATTGGTGCGTTAACCGGCTCGAAAGAGGTCTCGACACGCGGTGCTTGAAGCCCGTTACCAGAGTTATTTCCAGTACCTTCATATTCTGCAGCTGCAATGCTAGCAAAAGAAAATAAAATCGATAAAAAAGCAAACCGTATCACAACTCAATAACCTCAGTTACTTACATGTCTAGGCACTAAGCGCAGCGAATCACAACTGCTATCCAGTAAAAATAAATCAAAAGCTTGTCCGGTTTCTTTCACCACAATATCTGTCAGCCAAAAATAACCTGCGCTAGCAGAGTCGATATAAAGCGTTGGTGTTGACTTGCCTTTTTGCACAGTGTTGTTCTGTTTTGTTTGAGCCGTTTGGTATTGAGCGAAACAACTAGCGAAATCATGCGTAGGGGAAGCGGGAACAGAAGGTAAATTGCTAACCTTACCAGATATAATTTCAAGCCCAGAAGGTGTTTTTTGATAGCGTAAAATAGCGCCGTATACTGGCGTATTATTCACGGTTAATTGTACCGTTACGATTTCAGCATACTGATCTTTCATTTCGTCAGTTTTAGTTAATTTACTGCCTTTCGCTATGCTGCCGTCTTGGGTTAAACGTTCTTCGAGTTTAGCAACCGGATCTTCACCAGCAGCTATATCGAGTGCTAAGTCAGGAGCCGAATCCAAATTTGCATTAAGATCTGGAATGGCCTGCGGATTACCCTGTTCGTCGGAAGCCACGATTTCAGCAACCTCACTATTAGCGGCGAAATTTTGCGTGGCAGCTTGCTCGTCATTGTTTAATTGGTCAGCTTGATCTTTCACTTCCGACTCAACTTTTTGTTTCACTTCCTTTGCAGCTCGACTAGATGCTTTTTTACTCTCTTCTACTTTATCGTCCATTTCATCAGAAGCCTCGTTTAGCGGTGTGTCTTCCTCTGGATTTTGTAGTATAGAGTCGTCCGATATATCATTTTCAGGGGCGTTTTCCAGTTCATCTGCAAGTTGCGTGCTCTCATCTACAACAACATTCGGCTCAGCAGTTAGCTCCTTGAGATTATTTTCGCCTTGCGATTGCTGTTGTTCTGGAGAAGCATCTGTTGTTTCAAACTCATCAGCATTCAATATCTGTGATTCAGGACCACAACAGGGCTGGGTGTAGTGTCTATAGGTAAAATACAACAAGACTAACAGTGCAATCGCAACGATTGCCAAAAGTACGACTTTTAGACTCACTCCAGAGGTTTGTGAAGCTTGCGTATGAGGTGCAGTTTCAGCCGCAGCCTGAGCATGAGAAACGTCTGCAACATGCGCAGTTGGCTGAGTCTTCGCCGCGTTTGCTGATGACTGTTCTGACGCCATAACCGCTTTACTTTTATCCAATTCACACAACACCACGGTGGTATTGTCCTGCCCTGGTTTTATTTGCAAAGTATCATCAAGGCGATTAGCAAATATGTATTCACGATTATCGTTTTTAATTAACTCTAAAATTTCATCATTGTTAAAAATTTCCCAAAAGCCGTCAGAGCATAAAACGAAAAATTCGCCGTCAGCCAATTGCCAGTGATTAATTTCACATTGTACAGCTTCACTACCATCGAGACAGTTGAGCAATTGAGTTTGGCTTGGATGCGTGGCTAATTCATCTTCGCGAATTTCGCCCATCAAAAACTTAGCATATGCTAAAGAGTGATCTTTGGTTTGATTAACTTTGCCATTTTCATCAAATTGGTAAATTCGCGAGTCTCCAGCATGAGCCGTGACCAATTCGCCATTTAATTGCAACAATGCGGTCAACGTCGCTGCGGTGGACGTACCTTGCTCACATGTCTTTCGAATCGCTAAATTGCACTGAGTTGCAAATGCATTTAACAGCGCTTCGCCGTTGGCAAAATTGCTACGGGTCTGCCAGAATTCTTCGCTTTTACTGGCAATGATTTCCGCAGCCAACTCTCCTTGTTTAGTACCACCTACGCCATCAGCTACAACAATAAACACATCGTCATTTTGTTCACTCAGGTGACAGGCAAATCGATCCTGATTGTAATCTCTTCCGGCTTGTTCAGACTTTTCAAAGATTATACGGTTGTTAGACATTTCTAATTCCTTTTCAAGCGTGCTTATAAGGGCAACGCTGCTTTAAATTCGCTAATATTCTGATATCTATGTTCTGGCTGTAGCTGTGTCGCATAAAACAACGCGTTGGCAATGGTATTACCACTATAGTGTGATACCTGTTCTAACAGCATTAAAATGGGATCGCTCCCATCAGGGCTTGATTGTTTATAACGGTCAAACGCTTTTATTGGACGATGCCCCGTTAGCAATTCAATTATCATGACACCCAATGCATGGATGTCGGTCCAAGGACCAATAGGAAACACGTTATACTCTTGCTCCAAAGCCGCATAAGATTGCGTGTTTTGGGCTTGTTGGCTGACATATCCACCAGCAACTTTCACAGCCCCGAAGTCTATTAAAATAGGATGAATAACTGGCCCTGCACGTAAAAATACATTGCTCGCTTTAACATCTCTGTGTACCAAATTTTGTTGATGTAAATAATCGAGCCCACTCAACACACCGGGTAATACAGCGCTTATTTGCTGCCACGAAAACGGCTGATTGTGTATCTCCACTTGCTGAACATAACTTTCCCACAAAGTATTACCAATTTCTTGATGCATGACCATATAAGCGGTGCCCGAATCGTAAAAGCAATCGTATACGTAGACAATATTGTCATGTTCCAGCGTCAGTAGCGTTTCGCATTCATGCTTAAATTGCTGTAATGCGGTTTCATAAATGTCGGCTAAATCCGTCATAAAGGGTTTTACAACGCCATCAACACGATGGGCAATTTGGTTGGGTAAATACTCTTTAATTACAACCCGATAACCTAACGAGGCATGTTGTGCAAGATAAACTACACCAAACCCTCCACTTCCCAACACCTCTTCGATGACGTATCTATGAATGCGGTTGCCGGGTTGAAGTTCTCGTTGCACGTTGCTGTACTCTCACTATTTAGGCATGAGCGCAATTAACAACGCTGCGGTTAATGAACCATCGGATTTATCCAAGTAGGTACCAGCGCCCGTGGTGGCAAGTTCCTGATAAAACGCTTTTTCGTCTTTTTCGTCGCCCGAATAGCGCACTGATACACTATATGACTGATTAGTAAAACTTTGCACTTTACGCATCAATGGCCGTGATTCCCCTGAATGCGGCTCATCGTCAGTGATAATAAAAATGACTCTGCGTTTTGCTTTAGAACGCCATTTTGTGCGTAGTGCAGTTTCAAATCCGTCGTAAACCGATTCACCGTTATCACCAGGATTAAAGCCTTTACCTAAACCTAGATTCATCTTTACTTGATTGAGATACGACTTTAGAACACTAATGTCTTTGGTTAATGTAAGTGGGAAATGTGTCACTGGACGATCAAAGTTTTTATCACCAAATGTCACAATTTTCATTGCCGCTGAATCAGAAAGCATTTCAATAATACGTGCAATATTTCCAATTTCTGCGCGTAAACCATTTATCTCTTCATCCATGCTACCTGTGATATCTAGAACAATGACCAAATCAAGGGTTTGCATTTTTTGAAAACCAGAAGGTTCAGGTTTAGGTACTGGAATGGGATCAGGTTTGGGTGGACTAGGAGGCGGACAAACTTTCACCTCGGGACACTGCTGCGGAGCAGGCGCAGGTATTTGTGATACATTGCCAAAAAAAGGCAGTGAAATGACGGCGAGTAGAATAAACGCCCCCATTCCTGAAGCAAACAAATCTAAAGCAGACATGCTAAAGATATTGATTTCCCTACTTTTGAGCTTCATGTACCTTATTCCCTGTTGATTGCATCGTTAACAGTTATTATCCATTAGGTCCTATAGCACATTAACAGTAAACGTAATGGTGCTTAAGCGCAGTGTCATACCATTACTTAATTCCATGGGCTGACCTGGATTTAACTGAACTTCATTTAACCAACTACCGTTTTGACTACCCATATCCTCAACATACACTTTATCTTCATGCAATCTGAGCATTAAATGCTTTCTGGATATTTCACTTTCACCAAGCACATAATCAACTTGTGCGCTCTCACGACCAATGATCTGACCTTCGCTTTGCGCGAGGGCCTTACCATTTATTTTGATTCTGATGGTATCGCCTTTGGGAGTGACTCCATCTAACAAAATATCGTTAAATGATTTTTCCATTGCTGCGATTTTGCCGGCCAAATTATCCTTTTCTTGTGCAAGGCCAGTGGCTTCTTTCACTTTGTTTTGCAGTTCATTGGTTTGCGCCAGCATCGCTTCTTTGCGTTTGCGCATTAGGATGACGAACAGTAACAACATCACCAATAACAACACGCCGCCGCCAAGCATTATGTAGGTTTTTTGCTGTTCAGATTCGGCCTGCTTTTGTGCTTCTTGTTCTGCCGCTTGCTCAGCTTTTGATTTTGCTTCCTCAAGAGCTAAACGTTCTTCTTCAGCCTTTTTGATCGCTTCATCCGTTTTCTTTTGTTTTTCTTCGTTTTCTTTAGCAATTCTGGCTGCTTCGTCTTTCGCTTCTTGCAGCACACGTTCTGCTTCGAGTTTTGCTTCTTCGGCTTGCTTTTGCGCTTCTTCCAGTTTTTTCTTAGCTTCTAAATTTGCTTCTTCTTTTGCTTTCTCTGCAAGTTCTGCTTGTTTGGCCGCCTCCTCTGCTTTTTTTGCTGCTTCTTCGGCTTGTTTAGCCGCAAGATCAGCTTTAGCCTTGGCTTGTTCTACATCAGATAAACACACTTCATCAGCTTCTTTGAATACCACATTATTTTGTTTAAGAAATGATTTCAGGGTTTCAGTAGACAAAGCATAGGCAATACTTTCAGGTGCTTTCATACCTGCAAACATGGCCGTTTCAAACACACTTAGGCCAACAAGTTGCGTACAATTATTGAGTAATGGAGCGCCCCATTGGCCTTCACCATACAAAGCAGTGTGAACATAAATATTGCCCTGTGAAAGATTTTTAACAGGCTCTAAGCGTTGTACAATTGACGGAATCTGTTCGCTGCCAGTTGCCAAAATTAGTTGTTCACCTACCTGCTGAGCTTCTTTGGCAAGTACACTCGGCTCACCACTCACATTACTTGCAGATAAAATAGCCAAACGTTTGCTTTCATCTTCGGCAATGACTGTCGCGAGTATTTTGGCAGCTGGATTCACTGAATTGTCGACGATAAAAACCGATTTCGCACCACTTATCAACTCTGCATCAGTAACAAACTGATTGTCATTTACTTTGCTTGCTAACGCTTTCAATATTTTACCATTGCTGCGTTCTATTTGTATTTCATAGGCGTATTCCGCTGAAACGGAAAAAATCGATGTACTAATGGCTATTAGCATTAACGCGACTAATCTAGATGACAAAAACATGCCGATTTCCTTACTCATTTTATTCTGTTAATTCTTCTGAATCCGATTCTTGTGCTACTTTTAACACCATGACAGTGGCATTATCTTGGTAGTCTTTATCGAGACTATCCACATAACCGACAATGTGCTCTGCCAACACCTGCGGGTCTGATTGGTAAAAACGGTGACACATAGTGGCTATGTCTTGCTCTGGAATACTTTCAATTCCATCACTGGCTAGCAGCACGATATCGCCGCTTTGAAGCGCTATACTGTTAATATCAACCATGTCAACATCGTACCCCATCACTGCTGAGGTCAACTGATTACGCTGGGGGTGAACAGCAACATCTTGTTCAGTCATCACGCCCTCTTCCACTAATTGCATTAATTCAGACTTTTTCGAGTGGTCTTTATTTATGCGTTGCAACGCATTACCACGGCACAACCACAATGGACTATCGCCGACACTGAGAAAATCCAGATACTCACCAGTGAATGCCGCAGCGATCAAGGTGCCGCCCATGCCATTACATTCTGGGTTTTGCGTAATATAGTTTGCTAAATGTTGATTGGTTGCATCTAAACTTTGTTGTAGTCGCACATCCATTTGCTCTTCTTCGCTATCGCAAAAAGCATCATTGAAAGCACGTAATATTTCCTGGCTTGCGACTTCACCATGGACAGCCCCGCCCATTCCATCAGATAGAACCGTCAGTGCAAACCCATTTGGCCACACTAGTTTGGTCACGCCATCTTGCTGGTAGTCACGCTTTCCAACCGTTTGAGCCCATCCCGCAGAGATTTGCAGCATCATTATTCCCAATTAAAGTTCTGGTCACAAAAAGCGACAAATCTAAGCGTTGTAGCACCCACTTTTAATTGATCTCCAGATTGTAAAACTGTTTGTCCAGCTACGATCTGACCATTGACACGATTCAAGCTTGAGCCATTACCTGGTGCTACAATAAACTCACGATTTTCATCATCATAAATTACAAGTAACTGTTGTTTAGAGGTAATGGAGGTATCACCAAAGTTCAGCGTAATGCGCTCTGTAGGGGAGCGAGAAATCGCACTTTGTCCTGGCCCTATAACCACACTTTTGCCCTTTCCAGGTCCATCTACTACAACTAACCAGCCGCAAACAAACGATTCCGCACTGGCATTTGAAGCGCTGGCACCGGTACTGGATGATGCTCCTGCACCGCCAAAATTAATCGATGTTTTAGGTTCTTCAACTACTGGCTTAGGTGTAGCTTGGTGATTAGATGGTGGAGGGGTATTTTCTGGGGTGCTAGCGGCGTCACTTGCACCTGGCATATTTGCAGGGCGTGTAGGTGGTTCAGGTGATACAGCAACTCCACCTGGTCGCATCGATGAACCGGATGATTTCATATGATTAAATAAATCAACATTCGGTGGCTGAGTCGCCCCCTCTTTGGGTTTGTTTGCTTGGCTACCACCAAACATACCTTGAGGTGGTTTTGTTCCCTCATCTGGTGTGGATTGTGTTGGTCTATCATCGCTTTTCACAAAACTTGATTCGATTTCAACGGGTTTCCCGTCTGGACCACGTCTGAAACTCATTGGGATATCTCCTTGTATTTAATCTGCCGCTATTAAGCGGTTTACTAATCTGTCTAAACAATATTGGCCTACTTGATTTAGGGCTTTTTCTTCTCGCCCTTGGGCCAAATGCATACAAAATACTAATGCGGCTGACATTATCAGCGCGAGTAATGTGGTGTTAAATGCAACACCGAGCTTTATCGTGATTACCGCAACCCATCCCTTGATGGCATCTGCATCAGACAACGGCGGCATATCACCAGCACTTGAAAGTGCCATTGCTATACCAATAACTGTACCAATGAATCCTAATGTGGGAATTAACCACACCAAATAACGTACCATGGTGTACTTTAAATCGACTTCGTGCTGCATCAACTCAAGAGAGGAATTCATCAGGTTATTAGCTTGTTCTGTATTACGAGAAAGTTGAAATTGCAAAATGACACGTTTGATCAAACGTTGAAGATAAAAATGGCTTCCGACCTTGTCCGCTTTAATGGCTTGATATATTGGACCTAAATCTTTTGGTCGATAAAGCGCGTCTTCATCATCACTAATCAAACCGCGGTTAATTTGATTAATTTCTTGAGTTGCCCGCTGCCAACGAACCCAAATTTCACCGGCACAAATAAAGAAAAAGACCCACATTACATTTTGAATTGTAAAAGGATAAAAAGGTCCACTACGGTCAAATAAAATATCTGCCATACGCATTTCTGTACTAGTGTCGGGCTGCTTATCAGTAAGGACAAACCCCACTATAATGATGACTAGTGCTATAAAGGACGTTGTTAACAATACAACCAGACGATAATAAGACTCTTCTTTCTCCAAACTGGTCATATACCTCGGCTCCTGCTCTTAATTTGATATGCAATCATGATTTCCATTATACGAAGTTTCGTTTGGCCAACAATTATGTAGTCATTAGCACTTAACGTAACAACATCAAATTGCAGCCATTGACTTCCCTCCCAATAATACGATCCGTATGACGAATCACAATCTTTGACTTTAATAAAGTCCAGATTATTGATACTCAGTTGCAAGTGGTTGCGAGAAACGCTCGGATCATTTATATGAACATCATTGGTTTGCGTGCAACGACCCACACTGATTACAGTGTCACTAGTAAACATACGAAAAATTGTGCATTTTTATAGAATGAATATTGGGTTCCAAATTTAATACTAGCGTCTGTTCAAAAGTCGAACAAGCATTAATTTTAGGAAAATTAAAATTTCAGATTGAGCTCAAAAGTAAATTATTTTCCTTACAAGACAAGGATATAAAGAATTTATTAGGGATACGCTAGCTTTCGGAAAATTTTTACACGGGCTAAATTAGGGTGATTATTAGCATCTAGCTTAGTAAATTAAATTTAAAAATTTTCCATTTAAGAATATTACGAGACTGGTTGACCTGTTTTTCCACGAATTGCCGACAAAATCGTTGCTAAAATGACACTCATTAGGGAAATGTGAAAAGCAAAAGATAAGGTTTTCATCAATGCAGGTGTTTGTTCCGCGACAATTTTATTATCTCCCAGGTAGTAGTGTACTAACAAATTAACGATACTCATGCCAAACAAATTGCCTATCATTCTGGCTAAATTTAATGACGCTGATGCGACACCTAACTCGCGCTCCTGTACTGAGCCCATAATGGCGTTATTATTGGGGGAAGAAAACAGACCAAAACCGATCCCAATGAGTAACAACGAAACACCAATATATGTTGCATCAGTATTGTTTGTCATTTGACTTAACACTAAAAATCCACACGCCACAATTCCACATCCGATGGTGGCTAAGAAACGCGGCTGAATTTTATCTGATAAGCGACCAGACAAAGGTGCTAAAAAGACCATAGAAAAGGCTTGAATGAGTAGTATTTGTCCTGCTTGAGCAGGACTATATCCCTGCACAACCTGTAAATATAAACTTAATAAGAAGGCCAATGGAAAATTACTGCCATACATCAAAAATGATGTACCCAATGACATTGAAAAAACCCTACTTTCACGGAACATCTGCACTCGTATAAGAGGCGATTTATGGCGACTTTGATGAATAACAAACAACACCATGGTTGCCACCGACAGGAGCAGTAAACATACGCCATAAAGTGAAGGAAGATGACTAAACCCGAACACCAATGATGTGCTTGAAATGGCAAAAATACAGCTCCCTCGCCAGTCAAATGAAGCTACTTCGTCATTTTTCCACTCTCCTTTCAACCCAAACTTAATTAAAATCAACAACACCGTAATAAGTGGGACAGGAAATAAAAAAACCGCTCGCCAACTCCAGGTTTCTGTTAGATACCCACCGATGACCGGTGCTAGAGTTAAACCTATGTACACGCATGCAGCTGCCAGCCCTAAAGCTGCTCCACGTTTTTGAGAAGGCGTAACTGACGTTAAAATTGCTACTCCTGTACCAAAGATCATGGCGGATGCTGCGCCTTGCACAAATCGCCAAAGCAACACCCACTCTACATCTTGTCCGAAACCACAAAGCAGCGAAGAAAAAGCATAGAGGCTCAACCCAGTTGCATAAATACGTTTTCGCCCATAATTGTCAGCAAGTTTACCGAACGGCAACATGAAGATTACGCTACTTAGCAAGAAAATGGTGGGTAACCAACTCACCATTTTTGCATTGGCATGCAAGTCTGCCGCTAAATTTGGAATGGCAACATTAACTGCAGCCATGCCCAACGGCCCTATAAATGAACCTAAGCAAACAACAATAAGTGCAACAGTAGTAACTGGAATTTTGTGCAAAAATATAGACCTTGGAAGTGGATAAACTAAAAAGACGTCAGACTAACTACAACTCTAAAACAACAAGGGAAGCTAATGAAGAGGATTATAACATTACTTGGCCAGTCATTCGTCGCCAAATAAACGTCGAAGGATATTTTTCACTTATTTATGGCTGCTTAAAAACCTCACAAAAAACACAGCGTTAAGTTTATTATCCACTTGTATGCTGCCTATGAGTCTTTACAATTAACCTATCTTTACTAGCAGAAAATCAGAAGCAAGGACGTTATGGATTATAACCATGAGCACAAAGCAGATCGGATTGGCTGGATACGAGCTGTCGTTCTAGGCGCGAATGACGGTATAGTCTCTACTGCAAGTTTAATTGTCGGTATTGCTGCGTCTCAGGTTGCTGCTGAACATTTGTTTATCGTGGGATTAGCTGCATTAGTGGCTGGCGCAATGTCTATGGCAGCCGGTGAATATGTTTCGGTGAGTTCACAAACAGATATAGAAGATGCTGAAATAGCTTTAGAGCAAAAACATATTGATAGAAATTGGGCAGCCGAAGAACAAGAACTAGCAAACATATATAAAGATCGTGGTTTAACGTCTGATTTAGCCACGCAAGTTGCCAAACAGTTAATGGCTAAAGATGCGATCGGTAGTCATACCAGAGATGAACTAGGTATTACTGAACAATCCCAAGGAAACCCATTTCAAGCAGCACTTTTTTCTGCTTTATCTTTTTCTGCTGGCGCATTATTACCCTTGCTGACCGTGTTATTCACGAAAGGCCCCCTACTAATTCCTTCTATTGTGATTACTTCTCTATTGTCATTAGTACTTCTTGGTAGCGTATCGGCTAAAATCGGTGGTGCATCAATGCTTAAAGGGGCCATACGAGTATTGATTTTGGGATCCTTAGCCATGGCGGTATCGATCGGTGTAGGACACATTTTCCAAGTGCCTGCCTAAACTAAGCACTCACTAGACCTTCCTAACCTAATAAAATTTTTTAATCTAAAAAACTTGACTATTAAGATTACAAGCGTAATCTTAATAGTCAATCGATTACATTTGTAATCGAACTGTTTTGGGTGAAAAATGGAAATCAGTAAATCAGAACTTAAAGTGCTCAATGCCTTGTGGCAAAGTTACCCGTGTAGCGCCAGTGAAATTGTCGATAGACTCGATAATCAATTGGAGTGGCATGAAAAAACGGTAAAAACCTTGTTGGGTAGGTTAGTTAAAAAGCAGGCTATCTCGTTTCAAAAAGATGGGCGCCGTTATCTTTACTCTCCACTAATCGAACAGAAAGATTTTCAACAGACAGAAAGTAAACACTTTTTAGATCGTATATTCGGCGGCCGAGTTTCCCCACTAATCGCCAGTTTCGCCAATCAAGAAAAGCTAAAACAAGAAGATATCGACCAGCTTAAAAAAATAATTTCTGACTGGGAGAAAGACAATGATTAGCTGGTTAATAGAACAGACTATTTTCTTGAGTCTCCTTGTATTTTGGCTATTAATCACTAAACCCTTTGTGACTCGGTTTATTGGGGCCTCTGCCCAATACCTACAATGGACATTGCTGCCCTTATCCATTTTAGTTAGCTTGATTGCTATTCATTCCCCAGTTCAAAACACATTGTCTCACTATAAAGTCGGACAATTCATTTTGTCCGCTAAACAGGTAAGTATAACTGCTACACAAAATTGGCTTAGCATGCACAACGTGCTGGTATTCATTTGGCTAAGTGTCGTAATTGGATTATTAATCACATTAATTATGCAACATAGAACTTATATCAAATCGTTACAACTAACCGCCATAGACCAAGGAACTAGGCAAATTCTCATATCAAATCAATCGCAAATGAAAGGCCAACGAGATTGCATTGATTTTTTTCAGATATATGTTTCAGATAAGGTAAACAGCCCCTTTGTCTTTGGGCTATTCAATACTAAATTAGTGCTACCTCTTCAATTTTTAGAAGATTTTAACCAAGCGCAACGTGACATGATAATGGCGCACGAACTCACCCACCTTAGGCGTGGAGATTTGTTCTGGAATAGTGCGGCGCAGTTAATCGTATTGTTATTTTGGTTCAATCCTATTATGTGGTTTGCCTATGGGCAATTTCGGCAATCACAAGAATTGGCATGTGACCAGAGTGTGCTTGCTTCTCGCCCCAAATCTATGCGACTTGCTTATGCCAAAGCGTTGCTTTTGTGCAATATAGCGGGCCCAAAGATCCCCCTCACCTTTATCAATTACGGAGCAAAAAACGCTATGCAAGAACGAATGTTACGTCTTAAAACCCATAAAAAATCAAAAGTATGGGCATCTATTTTGTCAATGTTACTATTGGTACCGCTAACCCTAAGCATTAATTTAGTTAATGCCGGAGACAAAACAGGTAAACAAGCAGAAGCCACATCCAGCTACCCCACCTATCGAGTTGAGCCGATATATCCTGCATTGGCAGCAGAGCAAGCCATCGAGGGTTCTGTCATTCTCAGTTTTGATATCAATCTTGATGGCACAGTGTCGGATGTGAAAGTTGTCGACTCAAATCCTAAAGTCGTTTTCGATGATGCATCGGTTATTGCCGTCAAACAATGGCTTTATCAACAGCCATCTAAAAAGTTAGATGACATTTTGGTACAATTGGACTTTGTTCTAGAAAGCGAAAATAATAAAAGATCTGGAGCGAAGCACGACACCACTGTAAAAGTGAATGACAACTTAATGTAAAAAGCATTCATTTGTTTACAGAAAAAATCTCACTGTTTTGGCAGTGGGATTTTCTGTGTAAATAATGTGTAGATCTTTTAATTTAACCAAAGTGGCAACAACTTACATGCCTTTAAAATCACGAAGTACCCCCTCTAAAAACAAGCATACCAGCCCATTTTCAGTGTATCTCGCGCTGACATTTTTAATTGTAGTTTTAGGATGCAATGCTATTGGTAGGATTCCGACAGAGATTGTTTACTTCTATTTATTGATGAGTTTCGTCAGCTTTATCATCTACGCATTTGATAAATCAAAATCCAAAAAAGGAGGCCGGCGAATACCAGAAAAAACCCTTCATTTACTCGCCATAGCAGGGGGTTGGCCAGGCGCTATTTTTGCTCAACAATCATTGCGTCATAAGACACAAAAGAAAGAATTCAGATTTGTTTTTTGGATAACCGTGATAGTAAACATAATCGGGTTTACTTGGTTTTTCTTTGTGCGCAGCTAATGAAGATAACTAAATCTTTTAAGCTTTAGTCACTCTTTTCGTCTATCGAAGCTCGAAATAAATCGAATTCAGCGAGTTCGCCCTGAGTGTTTCCTCCTTGGCTATACATAAGAATATGAATCGCATTGTGACTATATACCCCCTGATAATGGTGAACGAGTAGATTAGTTTCTCCACTTCCCACAATTGATTGTGTTTTAGTCTTAAATTCAACACGATTCCCTTTCACCGTACCCTCTACAATTCCCCTTGGACGCTGTAAAAATGAAGCTGTGCCTGCTAAAGATTCAGCATCTCCATAAAAGTGAAATTTTTCGGTCACACTTTCCTCATTCCAAGAATATTTTACGTTAGCCTGCCATTGACCATTTATTTCTATTCTGTCAGTTGATTGAAATAGACTTAGTAAATTTTTGCTGGCATCCGTTACCGAAGATAGCACTATCAATAGTGTGCCTAACGCAGTAAGTACCAACACAATAGGGTGGCGTTTGATGTTTGAAATTAGCAATTCTAATGGAGCTTTATTTTCACTCATTTCACGATTCTATTTACTTTGTTTAACTGCAAAATAAAAATTAAAAGCTGAGTTAACTCATTTTTAAGTTGAATATGGCTGAAATGCATCGATAAATAGAATTATAGTTAATCCTGGTAGATCTATGTTTTTAATTGGGCATTTTTGTTTTTTAAAAGGTAGTGAATGAAGAAGTACATTTTGGCGCTGCTTATTTTAGTTGTAGTCAGTGCATGTTCAAATAACTCTTGGCGCACAGCTAGCAGAGAATCAGCAGGTATTGCTCCGCGTCCAGACATAGATAAAAGCGCTGTCATTGAAGTGTATGCAGCTGACGCATATAGCTGGCGAGGCTGGTTTGCTGTGCATACTTGGATCGCGTTAAAAACCGAAAATGCCGCAGAATATACTGTGTACGAGGTTGTCGGTTGGCGCGTAAGAAGCGGCCTTCCTGCCCTTAGAGAATATAAAACGCCCACCCCAGATAGATTTTGGTATGGTGCTGAGCCGCAAAAAGTGCTGTCAATTCAAGGGGACAAGGCCGCACGACTGATTCCACAAATTACCAGTGCCATTAGCCGCTACCCATGGGCAAATGAATATACGATTTTCCCAGGTCCAAACAGCAACACTTTTCCTGCTTGGATTGGTCTGCAAGTACCTGAACTGGAATTAAAAATGCCATTTAATGCGATTGGCAGTGGATATGCAGATTAACGATTTTCTGTTAACAGAGCTGAAAAATGGGTTTTAATCAACTCAACTAAAAATAGGATTTTTTGGTTCGAAAGCTGTCGATAATCGAAGTATGGACATACGATAATTCGATTAAATGTATCTATGGCAAACTCCTGATTGAGCCAAACGAGCGTATTGGGTAACTGTAGCGACTTGGCGTAGGTTCGGCCCATTATAATGTGCAGCCCTTTAGCTATTGCGAATTCAGGTTCGCAAAATATAAGCGCTGTATCACTGCCCTTTTGCAATAATTTATCGTCACGATAAGCTTGCCAACTTGAGTGTGTTTTAGTTTTGGCTAATAACTCCCCTTGAAGGGCATAATAGAGTTTGGCGTATACATTAAACACTTTACGCCATCCATTGCCACAGGCCTGCCCTATGGCATAGATTTCTCTCTTATCTAGCGAGCGCCAGCCCTTTTGTTGTTCAAAACAGAAATTGGGACGATTTTGAATATAAACATTGAATTTAGCTTCGCTGTCGCCCAAGCCAATTATTTCTGAAAACTGCTTGTTTCCCATACGACCAATTAAAAAGTAAACAAATTAATGAATGTAGACTACTCAACTTTAATAAAAGGCGACAACATTTTTTTAATTTCCGTTTTACTTACGTTTGAATTGTATGCCTGTCCATCAACGAGACTTTGTGCTTTGGCGAAAAATGGCATAAACATAAAATTACCATCTACTTTTTTATTAATAACAATACTATTACTTGCACTGATTGTTTCGCGCCACACATCTCGTACATCGGTCCAAAATTGTGCGGATTTCTGCCAATAATCGTCGCCTGTACTAAAGTCATGATCAATTATGCGTTCATAACGAGCCAAGCCTAACTCTTTTGCCAAATACGGCACTTTTGCAGCAACTTTGCCATTTGAATCTAATACTAACTTAAGGTTTTCTTCTTCTTGTACCCAACCATTAGGTAAAATAGTGTGTCTGTTGGTCCCTTCTAATACTTGATAATCATCCCGCACGCTCCCTTCACGACGTGGCAATGGCCGCCATGTTTTCGCACTTAACCAACTGGAAAAACTATCATTATGCTGCCAGATACCAAAAGATTCATAGCGCGGAGAATCATCCACCTGATAAACAGCTTGCGACCATGTCCCTTTGACTTCGTCTGCATTAAGGTTTTTATGCTGCCATCGATGATTTCCAGCGTACACAAAAAGATCACGTTTTTGGAATTGCCAATCCTGACGCCAATGTTTCATTACCATAGGGTCAGAAACAGAACCGTCATCTTGCATGAAATACATTACCATTACATGTTGTAAGCTAATGTAATCGCCACTATCTTCTGCGACGTACACAAACTCTGTCCCCCAAGATTGATATGGGCGACTAGGTGTATAGTCGGTAGTAAATCCCACGGTTTCTAAGAAATCAAAACTGACTCGATAGGCCCCTGACATCGCCAAAATAGCGCGCCGATCTTTTTCAAAATTACTGATACCCTCTTGTTGCAACGATAACCATCCAGGATGCGTTTCAGGATCAAGCGTAACGGCTACTCCTTTACTCGAGCCACCTCTTGGAGTGAAATCGCAACTTTCCATAAACGACCAACTATAAGTGAACTGTTTGCGCGAGTCGCACTGCGTTTTTTCAAGCTCGCCATTGGTATCTGCATTAGCTTGGAAAACGCTTAGGCCAAGCATAATTAATAACAAAAGTTTGCTAGCATTAAATAAGGAACGATTATTTTGCATATAATTTCTCTATTGAATAGTTGTTCTAGATAGTTTGTTGACTATTCACTAAATTACTTAAAATTCGTATGTTCTTAAGTAAATCGTGACGATGGGGATATTCTGAATGGGTGCGCTGCAATAAACTCAACGCAGCCTCGTAGTCATGTTGATCAACATAAAGCTGTGCTCTTCCCAGCTTAGCCGGCAATGCTAGTTCAGGTAGTTTTTCTGCTCGCTGATAATAAAGATCCGCTTCGGCAAACGCGGCATTGAAAGCCATCAACTTAGCTAGTGCTAATAACGCGTTTCCATTGGAAGGATCAAGCTTAATAGCCTGTTTCCAAGTCTTTTTCGCCTCCGATAAAACTTGATTTTGTCGTGCAATTTGGCCACGGAAATACAGGAGCTGGCTTTGTTGCGTTTGGTTAAGAGTTAATCCCAGTACTGATGTTCCGTCAAGCAATGCTTCGACATAGTGCCATTCGTCGTTTGAAACTAACCAGCTAAGAAGTTTTTCAATTTCGATAAATTCCAATTGCTGTTCTTGCAACATGAGTAAACTCAGATCTAATGCTCTTTGATAATTCTTTAATTGGATATTGAGTTGCATTGCCATGTTACGTGCTTGTTTACTCTCCCCTCCTAACCTTATCGCCACTTCCACGCTACTCAGGGCCATATTTTTATCACCGGCCTGCAACGCTAAACTCGCTCGCTGTAGCCAAAATTGATGATTTTCAGGCTGTTTGTGCAACATACCGGTTAATAAATTTCGTGCCGCGTTATGTTGGGCACTTTGCACTAATGCAAACAACAACCCTTGACGAATATCCATGTTTTCGGGCGCTAACATTAATGCATGTTGATAGGCCGCTATAGCACTCTGCGAATCGTTATTTTGCATATTTAAGTAGCCTAGTTGTGCAAAATGTGTCGCACCAGAAGCCCCTAAACTAATCGCTTGACTTAATGCTAACTGGGCTTCTTTAGACTTATGCAAGAATTGATATACACTCGCTAGCGCCAAATGAGCTCGAATGAAATCAGGCATATCTTCTAATGCCAATTTTAACAACTTCTCCGCTTCCTTGAACTCTTCTTGTTGCATTCTTAATTGCGCTTCTAACAACAATAATGCTGGGCTTTTGGTTTCCTTATATTCGGCTAGTAACTTTAAAGCTGGCTGATAATTTTCGTTCTCTAAATAGGGTTTAAGAGTCTGTGCTAACGGATATTCTTGTGCACTTATTTTAGCTTCTCGTTGCAAAAAAGGTTTATTGAACGTAGGTAAAATCACAGGTACTTGGCCTGTATTAATCAGTTCTTCCCCAAAAGCGTTATTCAAAATAATGCAATTAGATAGTAATAAGCAGTAACGAATTAACTTCATGAATCAGCAAACTCCAATGGCCAATTGAAGCTTGCTTGAACCGCAACACCATCTTTTTTAGGGATACTAAATCGCGCTTGGCTAATTAGTTTTTTTATCGCTGTATTAAGCTCAGGGTATTGGTTTCGAATAATATTTTTAAGTAACACACCACCATGTTCGTCAATCAATACCGCCAGCTCTACTTCTGCGCTTCTTACTCCTTTACGTTTTAGGCTTTCAGGGAATCGAACTTTAAGATCGGTGAGTAACCTTGGTGTTTCATCCAAGTCAGACAATCCAAAGGCTTGCCAATCGAAATTAAGTATATCTACTAAGCTGTTTTGACTGTTCTGAACCTTTATCTCAGGCAATTCAGTGACAGCCATATCCTGCAATGCCTCAGTAATTTGAAATTCCATATTGACTCCACCACCATCCACATTTAGCTGTATATCTGGTGCGCTATCAACCTGCGATTTTTGTTGTTGGCTTTTAGGCTTAGGCGGTGGAGGTAACACCGCTAAATTTACCTTTCTTACGGTTAAGGTCGCTTGTTGAGAAGCGTCTTGGCTTAGAATACTCAGTGCGAGGCTAACTAACCCTGCGATTAACAAAGACGCCACTAAAGGAGCTATAAAAAATCGCTTAAATATACTTGTAAAAATCATATTAGGATCCCTGAGTTGCTATATTTACCTGCCTTGCTCCGGCCAATTTAGCCTGATCAATCACCTTCACCAATAGTTCGGTTGGCACGCTTTTATCAGCTTGAATGACCACCGATTTATTTTGCTCACCTAGTAATTGCGATACAGTCGAGAGTACGCCTGCAACACCAATATTAGCGTTGTCATATACCACGTCACCTGAGTCACTAATGGCAATTAAAATAACATTCTGCTGAAGTTGTTCACTGGAAACCGCTTGCGGTTTATCTACTTCAATCCCTGTTTCCCGCACAAAGACCGTAGTGACAATAAAGAAAATCAAAAGAATGAACACCACATCTAACAGCGGCGACAAGTCAATATTTTGTTGCGGCTGAGCAAGTTGTTGCTCTAACTTACTGCGCACCTTGTAACTCCGTAAATTGTGGTTCCAATTGCTGAGAGTGTTGTGCCTGAATGCGCAATTGCATATTTTGCTGTTTTCGTTGCAAAGCGGATAACATTACCCAACCAGGAATGACCATGAGTAATCCAACTTCGGTTGTTAACATAGCGTCGGCGATAGAACTACTTAGCAATTGCTGTACGTCTATACCGCCAGCAGCCATTTGCCCAAATGTTTGTAATAGTCCGATAATCGTGCCCAATAACCCAAGTAAAGGCAGTGCGCTAAGCATTGCTGGTAATGTCTGTAACCAGCCCGTTGTTTTCATTTGACTTTCTTCACTGCTGTTGCGGCTGAAAATTAAATGCAATAACACGCTATAACTGACCAAAGCTAAGCCTAAGATCATCCAAATAATTGGGTTAGCTAAAACTTGTTGAGTGGGATTCATAATTGTTTCCTGTTCACGTTATGCCGCCTGCTCTTGAAGTTCATTTGCGGGCGGGTTTTGTGTAGAGACTTTGCCAAGTTTGATGGCTGTGGCATCTAGCTGCGTGTTGTGATTACGGATAAAGCGATTTAACAAGGCATGAATCACCAATGCAGGTATTGCGACAACCAAACCCAACTCAGTTGTAATTAGTGCTTTGGATATGCCTCCAGAGACAATAGTTGGATCACCAGTGCCGAATAAACTCATCATCTTAAAGGTTTCTATCATGCCCGATACGGTGCCAAGTAAACCGATAAGGGGAGCAACTGATGCCGTAATTGCCACTGCGCCTAAATTCGACTGAAGCCTTTGCCTATATTCAAGTAAAAACGCTAAAAGCCTGTTATCGCGTTTTTCCCCGACGCTGCAATCCAACGTAATTTCAACGAGTTGTTTTTGCGCTCCTTTTAAGTTTTTAGATAAGTTACTTAATTGGTCTGAAGCATTAGCTGATGCCTGCAATAATTCTATTCTTTCGGCCAACATGGGTTGGAGTTTTGGCAATCGATACAATTGCACACTCTTAGCGATACCAATCATTAATGCGAAAAAACCAAACCCAATAATAGGAATAACCCAGACTCCTCCGCGCAATAAGTGCTGAGCAGGACTTTCTTGTTGTTGTTGCTTTTTGACCACATTGCCAAGGGTAGGATCGAAGGTGATAAGCCCACGCTTAGTTTCAAAAAGAGAAAGTAGTTGTTGACTGATATCGGCATTGAAATTTAGTTGAACTTTGTTTTCACTATCTAGCAAACCAGTTTGCTTACTTTGTGGCAATAGAAACCATTTTACTGGCCCTGCTTGCAACACTTTGGCATTTTGATATTGGCCATTACTGAGCAAAATGCGTTGCTCTGTCCAATCTAAATTAAGTGAGTTTCGTTGCTGTATAGCTAATGTAGTCAAGTAACTTTGGGAATCTCCAAGCCCAGTAGTCATTGATGCTAATTGTTCACCCGACAGACCGTTTCGTTGCGCAATGTCAATCAACATATTTTGCTGGTAATTTTCTTGGCGTTGCCATTCATTTACCCGCGATTCTATTTTTGATAATGCCAAGGTTTGGTCATCCAGTACCCTGCGTTTGACAGCTACTTTTTGGCGAAGAGACAGCACTTGATTTTGCTGTTTTTGGATTTCTTCAGCAAGACTCCGAGTTTCATTGGCAATGTTTTCTTCTAATTTATTCAAACGTTGTTGAGCGTTTTGAATATCTACAAGTAAACTTTTAGAAACCGCATCTTGAGCAATTGCCGTATTACTCAAAAGAACGTACATGAGAATTAAACAACTGGTAATTTTAATTCTCATATTGTTTACTTCCTAGCACTATTGGCAGGCTCACAAGCTTAGCTTGATTCACATTTTTAATGGCTGTTACAAAATCGAGTAATGCATCAGCATTCACGCTCGTAGGTTGTGCTTGCCAAACCCAACCGCTAGGAGAACTATGCCCACTTCCCCAAAATCGCCCGTCTAGACTCACATACCACCCCCTTGAAGTTCCTAAAAACACTTGTTCTACTTGCACTTCCATGTGATTTTCAAAGGTCATGCTAGTTTGATGAGTAACAATGCGTTGATTGTACTTTTGCATGCTATCCAATAAATAAAGTTGCTTTTCCAGACGCTCACCGTTTTCGGATAAAGAATCCAACACCAACAATTCTGTTTCCCATTGCTGCTGGAGCGGAGGTGGAAGTTGAGGATAAATTCCAATCAATAGTTGTTGCACTTTTTCCAATTGACTAGATAACCTATTTTGAGTTTTTTCTAGTTCGGTTTGTTGTGACAATAATGCTAATCGACGCTCGTCAATTTCATCATTATGAGTAGTGTCATCTTGCATCATTGCACTTAAGGTTTTATTTTCTGCTTTTAACAATTGCAACTGTTGCTCTAGAAGGGGTTTCCTCTCTCTCCAATTGGCGTTTAGTGTGCTAATTTGCTGCTCAAGTTGAACCCACCGATTAACCAATTTATCCAGATCGGTCGGAACTGCTTTTGCTAAGCAGCTAAATAACAAACAACTTGAAATCATAAATACTCGCATAAGCGCCTATCTTGAGTTTTTGACAATAATAAATTTAAGAACCCTACCTTAACCGATAATGATAATGATAATGATTACCATTTAGATTTTGAGGTATTGAAATTATTCTTGATCGGGGTTCTAGGGATTTTCCCCTCTAAAGTAACATAAACCGCCATACTCACTATATTTAAAGGCATACAAAGGTGGGTTACTTCTCCAAAGTATGGCAAATTATGAGGTTAACAACCCCTTAAACTTAACGTAATTCCTATGGCTATAAAAAACGAACTCTCAATTCTTACCAAAGCTGAGCAGCTTGATCTATATTCTCCGCCGCTATTATCACTTGAACAACAACGATTGTATTTTACGCCAAACGAGATCGAGTTAACAGAGTCGAAAAGCATTCGCCAAAGGAGCCACCGATGCTATTTCATTGCGTTATTAGGGTATTTTAAGTCTAAGCCTGTCATTCTTTCACCTAGCTTTAACCTCATCTTTGACGATATGCAGTTTATTTCAACGCAAGTTCAAGGAGGCAAAGGGATCAGGCCTTTCAGCATAAATAAGATGCAGCGTGACCGTATTTATCAAAGAATACTGAGGTTACTAAACTATCAGAAATGGGAAGAAAGTCTGCACTTTGCGCCGTTGCACGATCATCTTGTTATCGTCGGCAAAGCTTGGCTTGAGCCTCGTTATCTATTTGATGCAGCCGCTGAATATCTAGCAACGCATAGAATTGCCATCCCTAAATATACTGTCGTACAAAAGCTTATCAGTCGTGTTATCCAACAGGTCAAGAAGGCGTTAAATAATAAACTTCGTATTCATGTTTCATCTGAACTACACGGATTTCTAAATACTATTATCGATGACAAAGATGGGCTCTCCTTAAGCCAGCTTCGAGCCGGTGCAAAAAGCGTTATGGTGACAGAGCTAAAAAAAGAACTGACGGTGTATCATCAGTTACAGCCTTATACAAGACAGATTGATGATGCTGTTAAGGACTTAGCCTTATCGTCTAAAAACCAACAACACTTCGGTGAAATGGTGGATTATTATGGCAGTAAACTAAAACGCTTTAAGCGTCCACAGCAACACCTATGGTTGCTGTGTTTTCTGACTCAACGCATACGGCAATGCCTAGAGCGACTGACTGATGGTTTTATTCATCATATCCGGAAACAACAAGAAGCTGCGCATGCGTTTGCCCAACAGGCAGTGTTTGATTCATGGAGGTCCGCTGCGGACAATGTCACCAAAGCAGCAGAATTACTGCATCTGTTTGTTGATGACAGTATCGACGATCATCAACCATTTGCGACGGTTAGGCAACAAGCATTAAGTGTAATGAATAACCAAGATATAGAAACGCTATGCCTGTACTTAAAAAAGCAAAAACGCACGGTAGAAGAATATCAATGGCAATATTATGATGATCAAAAAGGGTTAATAGAGCAGTTATTAAGGCCCGTGTTTCTATGTATTGAATGCCAAGCAGGTAAAGGCTCAGAAGCATTAGTGACCCAGCTCAGAACCACAAAAACAGAACTATTAGCAGGTAATACATTACAAACAATGGATAGTACACTTATCCAACAAAAACATCGTCCATGGTTACTCAACAACGATGTTGTTCATCCACAGCGATATGAATGGTTGCTTTACCGACAACTGACTTCTCGGCTTAATGGTCGAATTTACTTATCAAACGTCACTAAATATCGTGCGCTAGAAGACGACTTAATTGCATCGTCAATACAGTCTGATCTATTGGCATCATCGACATTGGAAAAGCTAAAGCAGCCGATTCAAGGGCTACTGCAAGCAAAACAAATACGCCTAACAACATCCCTAGAAGATGTTGCTCGTCACATTGATAATGGTGATAACCGCAACGTGATCATGAA
This sequence comes from Aliiglaciecola lipolytica E3, assembly GCF_000314975.1. Taxonomy (GTDB): domain Bacteria; phylum Pseudomonadota; class Gammaproteobacteria; order Enterobacterales; family Alteromonadaceae; genus Aliiglaciecola; species Aliiglaciecola lipolytica. Next base: position 17,683 of record NZ_BAEN01000004.1, on the reverse strand, counting down.
GAGCCGAAGTGGCACACGATGGCGGCTGCCAGTTAAAGGCTCCCAATCACTTGTCAACAACCCTTTCTTTAAACAGATGATGCCCGTCAGTATTGCTGATGTATTGCGTTATGTTGAACAAGAAACCAACTTTATGCAATGCTTCGCACACGTGCTGCCAATACAAAAACAAGTAGACGCCAATCAGGATGATTTATTGGCTATTCTAATTGCGAATGCGACACATCGCGGCGTATATGGGATGGCACAAATATCTGATCGCAGTTATGAGCATCTAAGCACTATACAAGCTAATTATATTAGGCCTGAAACCTTGCAAGATGCTAGTGATATCATCAATAACGCAGTAGCGGCACTCCCTATTTTCCGCCACTATCATATCCAAGAAGATGTCCTACACGCCAGTACCGATGGGCAAAAGTTTGAAACTCACCTTGAGACTTTTAAAACTCGCTATTCCTCGAAATACTTCGGCACCAACAAAGGTATTACGGCCATGACGTTAGTTGCCAACCATAGTGCGTTAAATGCCCGTATCATTGGCTCTAATGAGCATGAGTCCCATTATATTTATGACTTACTACAATCTAATACTAGTGATCTTAAGCCTGACGTACTCTCAACCGACACCCATGGTGTTAATCATGTTAACTATGCCTTATTGGATTTATGCGGTTATAGTTTTGCGCCTAGGTATGCTCAGTTCACCAGTGTGATCAATGACCTATTTAACGTAACTGAAACCGACGACGGAAACACGCACCTGACGCTGAAAAAGCCGATAAAAATGAATGTGATTGAGGAAGGCTGGCAGGATATTCAGCGTATCGTTCTATCCCTTCAAGAAAAACGCACAACACAGGCACTGCTAGTACGCAAATTATCTGGTTATCCATCTGGGCACCCTATATTACAGGCATTAACGGAATATAATAGGCTCATCAAAGCCCAATATTTACTTGATTATATTGATGATGCAAGTCTGCGCCAATATGTTCAACGAGCACTGAACCGAGGCGAAGCCTGGCATTTCCTCAGGCGAGCTATTGCATCGGTCAATCGTGACCAATTCCGTGGGAAAAACGAATCAGAAATAGTCATCTGGAACGAGTGTGCCCGTTTGACGGCAAATGCTATCATATACTTTAACTCGATGATCCTAAGTCATCTATTATTGCACTTTGAAGAAGTTGGTGACGAGGAAAAAGCAGCAATAACTCGACAAGTATCACCCGTTGCATGGCAGAATATTAATCTGAGCGGCACTTATCAGTTCGCTAGCAACCGCAAACTACCTGATTTACAGGAAATAACTAGACCTATTGTTGAAAATGAAGTCTAACAAGGAAAGTAACCCAGCTCCGCAAGCCATTAAACGCGAGGGTTATAGCGGTTTATGTTACTTTAGAGGGGAAAATCCCTAGAACCCCACGATGCAGTGGAAACGCAAATCTCTAAAAGAATTAACAGCATCACTTTATTTTCTTGAGCACCCAGATAAAAAGCTATTGAGCGAAGAAGAAATAAATGAATCATGGTCGTTGCGCACGGCACGCAAACTATCAACTTTTTAGAGCACTCAGTGTGCGATCTAATTAATGTTTGAAACTAAAAGCGGCAGAATTCCTTTTCGCATTGAGCCTATTCGCTTCCCTCAATTTCATAAAATTTGGAACTGAAGAAAGTTAAATCGTACTATCTCAAAAAGCATAACAAATTAATGTTTGGAACTACTCAACATTTTTACCGCTTTGCACTCTGAGGTTGGAACCACAATTTAAGGAGCGCGTGCACATACATCCGTTTTTCGCAACAGATGGCAGGTTTGAGCTGAACCTTTCAAAAAATATTATATCGGTGGAATGACTGCAAAGCCCAAGTTGCCGGACGGATCTATTTTTAGAATTTAGTTGTCATTTTTTGCTAGAACTGAGGTCTTTATCTTTAGCATTGCCAGGCAAGTAAACGGCAATTGCTGTCGTACGCCGTTCAAATTTGAATGAGCATTCTATGCCAGAACAAAAGTGTCAGGATCTTTTGCACTTATTTCGGCCTATCGGCAAACCGACCGTTCAGGCAGTCGTTAATTACGTCTCTTTTTGCCACACTTGCCTGCATAAAATTCAAAGATGAACGAATGTGCCGGCAATACGACAGAGTGAACAATACAAACGTCATCGACCAGAAACTACCTTGCTTTAACAATTGGTCGAACATTACTATCATGGCTTTACCGTAAACTTAGTCAAGCGGGCTTTTCCAATAAACAAGCAAAAACGAGGGGTTATTACGCTAATTTAACGTTTGTGCAGTGCCCTGAATCTAAACATCCATTTTCAGATGCTGTTCTTGGAAGGCGCAATAAGCGAAAACCCATGGGGTGGCAAGACTTCTACTCGAATCATTGCCCAAAGAGCGGGCACGTGAGCAGCATCTCATAGCGACATGGTCGAACTAGTGGATACTATCAGTCAGCGAATTGCTCAATATTTAGAGAAAGTGGGATTGTTAGAGCGAGATATGGAAAATAGCTTGCTCAACTTGCCTGCAGATGATGAAGATAGCCTGCTCCAATTACAAGGTGCATCTGCCAGCTGCCGCATCGCTATGAGTCCTCAAAAGGACAAAAAATGTTTACACTACAAGCCCTATCGGCAAGCAATTAAGGCGAGTAGGACAGTTAGTCAATACCTCTGGGGAGGTATTCGCCAATACCGATGAACCCGATAAATTAGAAAGGCTATGTCGCTATATCAGCCGCCCAGCGATCAGCGTTCAAGCATGACTGACCGTGTAAATGTATTCTTTGAATTGAAAACGCTATATCGAGACGGGACCAACCACGTATTTTTTAATACTTTGGGCTTTATTGGTAAGTTAGCCGCTATTATCGCGCCACCAAGACTTAATCTGCCCCAATTTTTTTGCGTTTTCGCTCCTAATAACGCCCCTCGAGTACAATTGCCTGCATAATAGAACCTCGCGTGATCAAAAAGATATTGGCACATTTTGACAAAATATATCCCAGTTCAGCGAAAGAATTGCAATTTCCGCCTTGACGAGCGCCTCATGAGAAACAGCGCGACAATAGCTTCTTCGTTCAGTGCGACCTCGAATTTGGAGCATAGGGGTCATTTACTGCAAGAGCTAGGAAAAACGCTATTACATGTTGTGGGCATTCGCGTTCCAAGTACCCATTTCCTGTACCATTGGCCTATCTATTAAATGACATCGAAAACTAACATGTCGTACAAAACTTCTACAATTTGACATTTCAACAAACCAAACTAGTCAAAAAGACAGCTGTAGCAAGGATTAGCAAATAGCTTTAATTCGTTTCGTACTCGTTTCAGTTTTGTAACGATTGGACTTCGATTGCAATAGTGCTGGAAATCTTTACAGTGGGTCAGGCGGCAGAAGGTAATGTTATAACGCCCAAGTTGGTAGGCAATTCTGTTGGCTTGCATCCTGTTTGGCTCATTATTTCACTGTCTGTTTTTGGTAGCTTGTTTAGTTTTTTAGCTTTACTCGTTGCTGTACCGATAGCGACTATATTAGGTGTTCTTATCCGCTTTTTGATTGATAAGTATAAGCAAAGTACGCTTTTCAATGGGAGCGAGTAGTTTTTAATATCAGTTTAATGGTGCTGAAACCTTGCCGCTGTGGTCAATATTATATTAATGCGGCGAAATATTCTACTGCTGCTTCACATAAGCAAGCAAAGCGGTGGAATACAGTCACATACAGGTGTCTTTTGGGCAAAGGCTGCTAGTTTTTATACATCACGTTTCCGCTTGTTCTGCCACTCTTAAAACTTCATAGGAAACGATTACGTCTTAAAATCTGTGTCTAGTCTCGCCGCCGAAAACAAAGGGTCGGAGTGGTCAGATGGTGACACCCCATAATAAAAATCAAATTTGCCACCGGTAACATTTTTTGGTAACAAGTAGCATGTGCATTCCTTTGCTGAAAGTAAACCAAAGCAATTAGCTAATTATTTGGTCAACTAACAGCTAAATAAAATAACGTAAGTGGTGCGTCCTTTTGCACATTTACAAATTTCCAAACCCTTTTTCCTGATGGCGATCGTTATGTTTGCTATTTAAGACCGTTTTTTCGAATTCGTAGCGCTACCCCTTAAACAACATCATGACTGCTTTACCCAGCCACTGTTTTTTAAAATACAAAAAGTAATTCACCACCAAATGGTATACAGAAAAATCAAAATCAATATCACAATCGCGCTCGCTAAATTAAACGCGGTTGTAGTTGAAAAATTAATTTCTTTTATGTCAACGGTGGCTTTGCTGTGGCTACTTCCCAATAATGAGATGCCTGCACACAAGGCTAAGCAAATTAAAAATACAAGACCTACTCTGTCCATAAACGGCAATTCTGGCCAAAATACCTTAAGTAGCACTGAAAAAAGAGCTGAACCTATCGCAGCAAATAAAGCGCCATTTGCGTTGGTGCGTTTCCAGAACATGCCGAGTAAGAAAATTACCACGATGCCTGGTGTGAAAAAGCCTGTAAATTCTTGAATATATTGGAAAGCTTGATCAAACTTACCAAGTAATGGTTTAGCTATAACAAGTGCGACGCACAATGATAAAAACGAAACTGCTCGTCCAATACGCACATAGTGACTTTGTGATTTCTGTTTAGTGAAATGCTGGTAAATGTCCATGGTGAAAATAGTCGCAATACTATTCGTCATAGAGGCGATAGACGACACTATAGCAGCAACTAGCGCTGCAAAAACTAAGCCTTTAATGCCCGCTGGCATAATCCCCATCATCGACGGATAAGCTTGGTCAGGTGAACTCAAATCAGGAAACTTAATGACAGCAATAATACCGGGGAGTACAACTATAAGAGGCATTAGTACTTTTAAAAATGCAGCAAATACGATGCCTTTTTGAGCCTCTTTTATATTCTTGGCCGCTAGAGCTCTTTGAATAATGTACTGATTGAATCCCCAGTAACTAAAGTTCATTACCCATAAACCACCCACCAAGACTGAAATGCCCGGAAGGCTCATGTAATGGGGGTGATCGGAATTCAATATCATATCAAAATGACCAGGTAGCTCATTACTTAGCACCTTGAAACCGGCAATTACTCCTTGCTCATCGGCCAGTGAATTGAGGGCCAAGTATGATAAGAATAGACCACCAAAAACTAACAATGTCACTTGAATAATATCAGTGTATGCGACTACTTTTAGACCGCCGTACAGTGAATATGCAAGAGAAAATACTGCAAGAAAAATCATTCCGGCTGTTGCGCTTACGCCGGTCACTGTTTCAATGGCTAAGCCACCTAGCCACAAAATGGCTGTCAAATTAACAAACACATATACTGCTAACCAGAACAACGCCATGACCGTTCTCACTCGGGAGTCATAACGTTGTTCTAAGTACTGCGGCATTGTTAAGATATTATTTTTAATAAAAATAGGTAGCATATACTTTGCCACTATTAGCAACGTTATTGCTGCCATCCACTCATAAGACGCAATAGCCAAACCAATAGCGTATCCAGATCCTGACATACCAATGATTTGCTCAGCTGAAATATTAGACGCAATTAATGATGCACCTATTGCCCACCAAGGCAAGGCTTTATCCGCCAAAAAATAATCAACGGTACTACTTTGTGTTTTTTTGGCTCTTAGCGATATCCAAGAGCCCAAAGCTACCAGACCTAGGACATATGCAGCTAATATCGCGAAATCGAGAGTGGTTAGCATGTCTACCTCTTTTAATTATTGTAACCGGTAATCTATTTTATCGGCTCGAAACGAGCAGAATAACCGCCACCTGGAGCTAGCTCCAAAGCCAATGTATCTTTAGATGTGACAATGCGTTTTTCTATTGCGTAATCTTCGGCCCATTTTTTAGCATTTACACCATCTCTGAAAATCTCAACAGAGTATTTGCCTTTGCCTAAGAATTGCAAGTCAACGTTTAACTCTCTCGCAAATTCGTCGGTAATCGCTCCTAAAAACCACTTGTCTCCAGACTGGCGAGCGATCGCTACGAAGTCACCTATTTTTCCTGCAATTGGAATAGTAGCATCCCAAACCGTTGGAACTTTGGCAATGAAAGAGGCTGTGGTTTGCTCTTTTTTATACTGACTCGGCGAATCAGCCATCATCTGTAAGGGGCTTTCAAACAGTGTAAACAGGGCTACTTGATGCGCTCTTGTAGTTTGGCTCATAGGACGAGTGAATCTAATACTAAAATCCTGATGGTCACTGGCTTTTCCGCTGTAGGATATTGCTTCCCATGCAGCCGGCCCAATAGCATTAGACATAGCTCCCGGCGTATAGTCCATTGGACCTGCTACCATTCTGATAAATGGAAGTGTAGTGTTATGTTCGGGCGTTGAATCATAGCTCCACTTGTTCCACTCTAAGCCCTTAACCCCTTCACGCGTAATAATATTGGGGTATGCTCGACGTAAGCCCGCTGGTTTGTATGAACCATGAGGGTCAACTAACAATTTGCGTTTAGCAGCTTCATCGGCTATTTTCCAATAAAAATTGACCATCTCTTGATCGTCACGTTGGAAGAAATCAGGCTTGATGCCCACAGCTCCAAGTTCCACAAAACGGTCCATTGCTTCATCAAATTGATCTCTTAATGTTAGCCAAGTTGTCCATAAAATAATGCCCACATCTCTCTTTTTGGCATGAGCCATGATGGCGGGTACGTCAAATCCTTCTACTGTTCCCATAAGATCACCTAATGGGTACCAACCTTCATCTAAAATGACATACTCGATACCATTGTCTGCTGCGAAGTCTATGTAAAATTTATACGTTTCTGTGTTTAAACCTGCCTCAAAGTCAACACCATGTAAATTATTGGCGTTATACCAATCCCAAGCTACTTTTCCTGGTTTTATCCAACTTGTGTCACCAATTTGATTAGGTATCGCCATTTGGTAAGTTAGTTGATTGCTCAACAAATCAATATCATTTTCAGCTATTGCTAACACGCGCCAAGGAAACTCTCGCGAACCGTCCGTTATTGCTAGAAAATCTGCACGCTCTGCGACTGGCTCATTCCTATCTTCCCAAGGAGCCTCGCCCATAACAACTTTTGTGGGCAACTCAGGGAAAGTACCTTTCAGACCATTTTTTCCGTTGCCAGTTAACCACATACCTGCATAATCCCTAAGTGCAGTTTCGGTAATCAGGACCTTCGCAGGGGAAGAGTTGACTAAGGTTGGAGTGCTGCCTAATCGAGATTTAATGTCGCTTATTGGTTCAAGTAGATAACTGCGCTCATTATGGGAGTAAAAACCTTCTTCTTCAGGGAAATAGGTTGTGGTACCTGATGCAAAATTAAATTCAGCAAGTTCGTCAATCACTTTTATAGAACCATCTATATCAGTTACAAATTGATAGCCTACGCCGTTGTCATATGCTCTAAATCGCAAGGTCATTTTGTTATCAAACTGCAATGATAGTTGATTGTAATGATCGTCAATTTGCGCAGACTTTACTCTCACTTCGGGGTAAACAGTTGCTCTATTGTTATCAGTAGAGGCGTTAATAACGTTTGTATTTTTAGAAAGTGAAGGATAACCCTCCACAAACAGGTCAACTTCGGAAAAATCGAGGATAGTTTGCCCCTTAAATTCAACCGAATAAGTCACTCCCTCCTTAACTTTTACTACAACGTCAATCGTTTCATTAGGCGACGATAACCTATACTCTGAAATACTTTGTGTGTCCGCCCAACTTGCCGTGTTGAGCAGTATTGCAAAGCCGATAAAAATGGTCTTTAAAAAGTAGCGATTCATAACGCCTCCTGAACCTTGTGATTGTTAAAATTAAATGCGCCGTTTTCGACAGTAAAATTATAAATAGTTGGTTGTATGTTGACTATTTGCGGGTACTTTTTGGTTACTACTTTCGCTACTCGCGCGACTTCACTTTTGGGCACAAGTGCTATAACGCACCCTCCAAACCCTCCGCCCGTCATGCGAGCTCCACCTACAATAGGTAGTGCATCGTTGATAATCTCGACTAAGGTATCTATTTCGGGAATAGTTATTTCAAAGTCATCTCGCATAGAAACGTGGGAAGCTCTTATCAATTGCGATATTTCTGCAAGATTATTATCCCGAAAAGCCAAATATAGTTTTTCAACACGTATGTTTTCACTAACAATGTGTCTCGCTCTTCGAAATTCTACATCTGTCAACGCATCTTGCTTGGACTCGAGCATCTCAATAGTTACATCGCGTAGTGAGCTTGTGTTGAGTTTGAGCGCCGCTGACTCACATTGTTCGCGTCGAATGTTGTATTCACTGCTAACTAAGGAACGTTTAACATTTGAATTGAACACCATGAGTTCAAGGCTGTCAGGAATTTTGCCATATTCTACGGAGAGGTTGCGACAATCAAGTTTGAGTGCTTTATTTTTCTTTCCTAAAGCACTGATGAGGTGATCCATAATGCCACACGCACAGCCGACAAATTTGTTCTCAGTTGCTTGCGCAATTTTTGCAGCCTCCTTACCATCCATTTCTAGACCAAACAAATCGACAAGACCTTTGATAAGGGCTACAGTCATAGACGCAGAAGAACTTAAACCAGCGCCTTGTGGTTGGTCACCGTAAATATAAATATTCACACCGCTAATTCGCTGCGTATGCTGATTAATCAGCTTAAACACACCACGAACATAATTTGCCCAAGGCATATCGTTATCAAATTGTATGTCGTTCAGATAAAACCTGTTTTTTTGATTGTCCATGTCTTTTGCTATTGCGATGACTTGCATATCATCACGAAGAGACAATTGTACATAGGTTCCTTTGTTTAGTGCTACCGGAAAGACAAATCCCTGATTGTAATCAGTGTGCTCACCAATGAGGTTTACTCTGCCAGGTGCAAAAGCGGTGACTTGTGGCAAATGACTAAAATGTTTTGCAAATGCCGAGTATGTAGTTTTATTCATCGCATTTCCCTTGCCATTCGGTAATGAGTGCTTGACTGATTTTTTAGTAATGCTGCGGCTTGTTCAGGTGTAATATCCCTTTGAGGCTCTCCAAGCATTTCATACCCCACCATAAATTTTTTAACCGTGGCGGAGCGCAACAAAGGTGGATAAAAGTGCCCATGCAAAGTCCACTCTGGGTGCTCTTCACCATCAAATACTTGACCGTGCCAACCCATTGAATAAGGAAAGGAAGTATTAAATAGGTTGTCGTATTTGATCGTGATTTGACTCAAAATTGCGGCTAACGAGTTGCTCTGTTGCACCGTTAAGTTGTGCAAATGCTGCACGGGGAAACGAGGTAACAGCAGGGTTTCAAAAGGCCATGCTGCCCAATAGGGCACTACAACCACCCAATCCTTGTTAGTACATACCACTCTCTCGTCGCGAGCAAGTTCTTGTTCAGCGTAATCCAATAATAGCGCTCTTTGCTCTTTCGCATAATATTGCAATAACTGTTTTCCAGTGCGCAAAGCTAATGAAGGTACTTGGGATTGTGCCCACACCTGACCATGCGGATGTGGGTTCGAGCATCCCATTACAGCGCCCTTATTTTCAAAAATCTGAACCCAAGGATACTTAACCGATAGTTTTTCTAGTAAATCTTGCCAAGTATTAATTACTGCGACAATTTCGTTCTCAGATAACTGAGCCATGGATTTGCTATGGTCAGGACTAAAGCAGATGACATGTGACTCCCCTTGAACTGACTGGCTTGTAAACAATCCATCGTGCTGTTCACCAAACGGGGTGTTGGGTTTTAATGCTGCAAAATCATTGGCAAACACATATGTAGTATGGTATTCCTCATTTTGCTCACCATTTATTCTCATATTTCCAGGACACAAATAACACGTCTCGTCATAAGGTTGATTTGACGATGTATCTTCAGCTTCGTTTTGACCTTGCCAAGGGCGCTTTGCTCGATGTGGAGATACAAGTACCCACTCACCTAGTAGTGGGTTGTATCGGCGATGTGGGTCATTGGATAGTTCAAACATATTATTGACGGTTTGTTAACATTTGGATTAGGGTAATCGTTTTCCCTTTGACTGTAAAGCACTTTATGAGCTACTATCAGTTAAATTCAATACAAATGTAGTTTGCACTCTGAAATGGTAACAATTAAAGATATTGCAAAAGCGGCTAATGTTTCCCAAGCAACCGTTTCTCGCGTTATTAACAATGGCCCGAAAGTAGGGCCCGCAAAACGCGCTCATGTTCAGCGTATTATGGATGAACTGGGTTATAGACCAAACCTTGCCGCAAGGGCATTTGTCACCAATAAATTTACCTCACTAGGTGTTTTAGTTCCTGAAATACTCGATCCTTTTATGGCAACTTTTGCGCATCACATAGAAAAATTATGTCAATCAATGGGCCTGCAAACCTTTATTACTTCGGGCCACAACGATGTAACAAAGGAAAAGCTTGCAATAGAACATTTGTTAGATCACAGAGTCAGTGCGATGGTGCTTCATTCTAAAGTCATTAGTGATGAAGATTTATTAAAATACTCTGAACTCTGCCCCGGACTGGTTCTGATCAATCGACTCGTACCAGGTTTAGAGGAACGGTGCGTGTGGTTAGACAACAGAATGGGAAGTGAATTGGTTGTGGAGTATCTTTTTTCGATGGGACATCGCGAGTTTGCTTACATCAATAGTGACTTTGAGATTGACGACCCACAATTACGCTTGAAAGGAGTCAAATCTTGTCTGACTCGTCACAACGTTAAATTACCTAATAGTGCAATTGCGTACGCGCCGCCTTTTCATGAAGGCGGGGCACAAGCTGTTGAATCACTAATGGCGCGTGGGACCAAATTTACGGCCTTAGTTACTTATAATGATGCGATGGCTGTTGGAGCAATGAACTTTATGCTTGACCAAGGTATGCATATACCTAGAGATGTATCTGTAGTCGGCTTTGATGATGTAGTGTATGCGCGAGATGCAAGGCCTCAACTAACAACTATGCGGTATCCTATTTCAATGATGGCCCAAGCTGCTGCAACTATCGCAATACAGTCTGCTCAGCAGCAAACCATCGATCCGACTATTCAACGTAAATATACGCCAAGCTTGATACGTCGCCAATCGGTGATTGAGAGAATGTAATATTACTAACTACGACATAAAATTTATGTCGGATCGACAGTGTTTAGTAATATAGTCTGCATGACTCGGAAGTTGTTGGGCAGCTTGGTGTAATGCTTGGTGCAGTTTACTTAGCCAAACATCACCCTCACTGTTGCGATAAGACATTAACGGATCACGTTGTTTTGGACGCAATCCTTGACCAATATAAACGGCTAGCCAACTAGCATCAGCAAATAAATCCATTTCTCCTTTTATCACTCTTCCAAAGCTCTCAAAGTGCAGCAATTTACTTTCTAGGGTTTCTGGGATAGGCATGTTCTTACAATATCGCCACATTTCCGAGTCGTCTCGCTCAGTTAACTTATAATGTAAAATTAAAAAATCTCTAATCGCTTCGAATTCATTAATTGCGATCCGGTTGTACTCATCAATAACATGTTGGTCAAAATCTGTTGTTGGAAACAGCGCGAGTAATTTGGCAATGCCTGCTTGGATCAAATGAATGCTGGTCGATTCCAATGGCTCCAAGAAGCCACTTGATAAGCCGATTGCCACTACATTTTTATTCCAAAACCGTTTTCGTCTTCCCGTTGTAAATTTTAATAACCGAGGGTCAGCTAATGGTTCACCATCAAGATTTTGCATCAAAGTGTCTAATGCCTCTTGTTCTGATATAAACTCATTGCTAAACACATGACCATTACCAGTTCTATGTTGCAATGGTATTCTCCATTGCCAACCTGCTGTATGAGCTGTTGAACGAGTATAGGGTGTGAAGTCTTTAAGTTCACATGGCACTGCCCAAGCGCTATTACACGGCAGATATTCAGACATATCTTCATAACCTGTCTTTAACGCTTGTTCAATCAATAAGCCCCTAAAACCAGAACAATCAATAAATAACTCCCCTTTGATTAGTTGATCGTTATCTAATACAACGGCGTCGACAAATCCTGAATTAGGATTAAGCTGGCTGTGTTTTATCTTACCTTCTATTCTTTTCACGTTTCGTTGTTCTGAATACTTTCTTAAAAACATTGCGTACGCGCCTGCATCAAAATGATAGGCGTACTCATATGTTGATAAGACATTTCGTGGGTCAGGCTGTGGCGGAGAAAATCGGCGTTGTTTAGCGGCAGCCCAAGCCATACAGTATTCATCCAACGGATGTGCAGTGCCAGATTGTTCAGCAGCTAACCAATGTTGATGAACATTGACAATATCAAATTGGCGTCCGTACTGTCCAAATGGATGAAAATAGCGATTGTTAAGCTTTCCCCAATTTACAAATTCGATACCAAGTTTGAACGAACCATGCGTATTCTTTAAAAATTCATTCTCACTGATCCCTAAAGTATTATTAAACGTTTTGATGGGCGGTATGGTAGCCTCGCCAACACCGACTGTGCCGATATCTTCAGATTCAATTAAAGTGATTGATACCCCTTTTAAAAGAGAATTTGAAAGCGCAGCGGCGGTCATCCAACCGGCAGTACCTCCTCCAACTATCACAATTTTTTGTATCGGATTTTGTGGGCTCATGTTTGGATTCCTGGTGGTTTGACGTCAAATGCTATTACAATTCGCTCGCCATCATTAAACGGTTGTGTTTGGTGCCAAGTCGTTGAAGGAAATAATACTAGCTTTCCGGGCTGAGGTGCCTCCTGATGGTAATGCTCGAGCTCTAGTTGCAAATTACGCGGAGGGGTACCAAATTGCAAAAAGCCATTGGGTGCTGGTCCCAATTGATTTTTGTTAGGAACCTTCAGATATAACACTGCACTGATCCATCCTTTAGGATGAGTATGCGAAACGTTGTGACCTTTTTTAACAAGCTTCACAGACCAACTCCCTGAAAATTTAATGTTGCCATTTAACGCGCTATCTCTCTTGCGCCCTAATAAAGGGTGAGTTGCATCATGCGGTGGTAAATCACGAATGTAATCCATTATTTTTGGCTTAATAAGTGCTACTAGGTCTTGTATTGCTTTTTCTTGGCGAGCAAAGAGTAACAAATCTGTTTGCGTACCCTTGCGGACTGATTGCTCTAAATAAGGATTCGAAGCACTGTGCAAATGCGTCATTAAATCAACGAGTTCGTTAATATGTTGTTCCTTTAGACCTACCTCATAACTTCGTATGAATTGATTGCTTTTCTCTAACCAATCCTGATAGCCACTTTTTTGAAGTCGCCATATTAAACTGAGGTAAGGTATGAATGTGCTGGCAAAACCATTTTGTGTGTAATGCATGCAGATAGCCGAAGCACTATCTAGCTGATTCAAGCGTAAACTCATTCGCATAATGGCCATGTCTTTCTCAACACTTTTACAATGTTCCAATGCCGAGAACGCTTTAAAAGCCTCCCGGTCTAACTTTTGTTCGCTAAGCGTAATTGCTTTTTTGATCAGAAAGGGGTCTTGCTTTTTTCGACCCACGGCCTTGCAGGCTGAGTCAATTAATACAAAAGCGTGTTCAAAATTCTGTTTAAGCAAGGCATGATTGATAAGTTGCTCATAGCAGAAATCTATTTCTATTTTTTCTCTGATTTTTAGTTTATAAAAATCTATCAGAGCCGCATCACCCGATTGAAGTAGCAATATATCGGCGTGAAGCTTTAAGATGTTTTTACTCGGTTTTTTTTGCGAAAAGTGCAGTGACAGAGCCTTCAAAGCATAATCATGTTCTTGCTCTAATGCCAGTGCATGAGCATAACCAATCAATAATTCCTCATTGAATTTGTCTTTTTCTAACAATTCTGCAAAAAGCTGCGAAGATGGTAGACCACATTGCAGTGATAATTTTGCAACGGAGAATAGAAAACGTGGGTTACTGGGTTCAATTGAGAGGGCTTTTTTCCAACTATCAAATGCATTCGAATACTGTTGCTCTTGTTGCTGCGATTCTGCTAGCAACTGCCAAAATAGGGGATTATCCAAATACTTGGAACGTTCGGTCATTAACATGCTCATAGCTTGTTCGCTGTTGTGTCGTGCTAACGATTCGCTAATAATATTCAAAAATTGCATATTCTGGTACATCATTAGATTAAAAAGAGGCGGCACAAATGTACCGCCCCAACCGTCGCATTGCAACAACGGGCACACACACCTCGAAATGTTTAGAAGTTTAAGCGGACAGATGCCTGTAGGTTTCTGCCCAGAACTGGAGACGCTGTAATCACTCCATTTGGTTCATCTACGATACCGTTTAAGCCTCTTACCGTAAATTCGTCAGTTAAGTTTTGTCCTATAATAGAAAACTGTAACCTTTCATTAAGATAGTAGGTCACGTTGCCACCAAAAATAGGTTTGTTTTCAGTTTCGACACCGGCGCCATTTCGGCTGCCATATTGACCTGACATATTAAGGCCAACAGACCATGATTCTAGTAAGTCATACGACGCATTAATTGCATAAGTCATCTCAGGGATGTCGTTAGCGACTTGCCATTCACTCGCACCAGCCGCGCGTTGCTCTGCATCTGTATAAGTTGCATTTGCAATAACGTATAAGCTATCAAAACTATAGGTCCCATAAAACTCAAACCCCGTTGTTCGGTATTCATTATCTAAAACACATCCTCCATTAGGGCAGGCTGGTGTGCTAGTTGGCTCAAAGTTTGATTGAGTAAAATCACCCTTTAATAAAGTCAACTCTGCTGTATAAGTGCCTCCGAGCAGCTCTCCTCTATTTTTTACACCAATCTCATACTGATTCACCTCATCGACCGCTGCGACTTGACCTGCTTCAGTGAGTGAACCATCAGGATTTATTTTGCCAGAAACAGTTTGGCGGTCGGCGTTGAAGCGATTACCTTTCGAAGCGCGTGTAAAGAAACTGGTGTCCTCATTAAATTTGTATAATCCACCAAACGTCCAAGATGTATAGCTCACACTGTAGTCTAAGTTTTCTTGATTGCCATCGGGCAATAAAGTAGGTATTTCAACGTCATCAACTATAGTTACAAACGCTTCTCCAGAGCTTTGAATTGCAAAACCACTCGCATCAACGGTATCACGGCGGACACTCCCATCTAGAATGAAGTCATCTGTTTCAAAATCAAGCGCAATATAAGGCGCAGTGTTTGTATAGTCGAGGTCATAATCGCGAGAACAACAAGCTCCCCAGTTATCATTAAAACCTGCGAGGCCATTAGCGGTTAGTTGATTACCATCTACGTCAAACAGATCCAGTTGGGCAGGCCTATTAACACCAGCAGCGCGAAAGTTTCGATTTGTATGCCAAGTCATCGCTATTTTTTGATTCATATAAAAATAGCCGCCACGTACTGCTAGTGCATTCCCATCTAAATCGAACTCTTTTGAAATAGTTAAGTCATTAACTAAGCTTCCGACGTCGTTCATTTGAGTAGATACATTAGTGTTTGTATCAATATACGGTAAGTCGTAATCTTGCCCCTGTTGTTGCCCATTTGCATATTGAATAGAGCCAACTACTGCTCCATTGACTGTTGAGCCTAATACATTTGATGTAAGTGTAGGTCCATGGAAGGGTTCGTTAAAAGAGCCGCTCATATCAGTCCATCGCATTTTATTGTCTATAATAATATCGTCTTCTAGAACGTAATGTACTTCACTACCAATAGCTAATGCTTGTGTAGATATACCAGACATACCCACTCGTTCAACGGCACCGTCACGATTAACAATCAAGAAAGTTTGATTCAGTGCTGATAAATTACTATCAGTACGTCCGTCCATTGTCGGATAAGGGCGTAGATTAGAAATCTTATTGCCGTTAATGTCAGCAAGTGCTAAAGACCCCGTGTAAAAAGGCTCCTGTGTATCAGCAGCTTTAAAGTTGAAACGAATATAGCTTTCGTCGTCATCTAAATACTTAGTCAAGTTACCTTTTACTTGGGTGCTATCAGAAGTGACAAAGCCAGGGTCCAAAGGCCCACGACCATTTTTCACGTAACCACCGACATGATATAAGACGGAATCCGAAGCTTCCCCACCATATCTAAAATCGACTCTTTTCTCGTCGTATCCAAGCCCGGTTGTCAGGTTGATAAAGCCGCCCTCAACTTCACCGGTATGCGAAATATAATTTATTATTGCGCCTGGAGCCTGAGACGCGAAAGTTGTTGCTGTTCCGCCTCTCACTGATTCAAGGCGAGCGACTGAGGCATCAAATTTTGTCCAGTAGTCATTATTACCGAATTGCATATCACCAAATAAGACCGTAGGTAGGCCATCTTCCTGAATCTGTACAAAAGGGGAGCCGCCGGTCGCAACCGGTAAGCCACGCACTGCAATATTCGCATTTCCTCCAGGTCCATTGTTGCCATTAGCTTGTATGCCCGGTAATAATCTAAACATTTCGACTTCTGAGTTGGGTTTAAAGTTTCTGATAACTTCATCATCTATGCTGGTTACCGAGATCGCCGATTCAATTTGAGAACGTCCAGCGACAGAGCCAGTGACAACAATTTGCTCAATTCCCTCTTTTTCTTGGTTTTTAGTTTCTTCGTTTTCTTGGGCAAATGCCGAAACTGAAATGGTAAGTGATGCCGAGACCGCAATACATACGAGGCTCCGGTTGAATTTATGTGTAGTCATATCGATTCTCTTTTTAGTTAATAATGAGTTAATATAAATCGCGATAGGTAAACGTTATCCCTTTTTGTATGTAATTTCAACTGTTTTTTAAATATTTGTTAATTTAATGATTGAAAATTAACTTCTGAATGTGCGTGATAACTAATTTTTGTGTCTAGTAAAAGATTAAAACTGAAAGGTGTAATAATTACGATTTTAATAAAACTGATAATAATCAATATCCTGCATCTTATTTTTCTCTGATAGCGGAGGGAATATGTAAGTGTTATTTTTTTTGCACACAAGTTTGATAGAGTACTTATTTATCATTACTTTACGGACATTAAAGATATAGACCTTCGAAGTAAGGGTAATCGTTATCTTTTGGTGTTCAGCAGTGAAGAGATGGTCATTTGGTGCACTTTGTTAGGTGTTTTTACGATGGGTTTAGTGGATTAAATCAGTTTTTATCTTAGCTTTCTGAAAAGTTAACCTTTTATAAGGCAACACCCACTGCATTTTCGAGGCTATTTTTCATTTCAATGGAACCCCCGTTTAAAAGTGTAATGCTACTACTTAAAAAGGAATACGGGTTTATGCTGCCACTACAAAGACAATTTAAAGGCGTAGGTGCTGAATGAGTTTTCTGAATTATGTTGCATTTTAACTTGACAAAACTTGACTATAAATAATGCCACATATATACGTCGCGCATGAAAAAAAGACTCAACATTAAAAACGCAGCCAAAGCAATGGATGCTTCAGGGTTATCCCAAACTGCTGTAGCTGAGCGATTAGGGGTTTCTAAAGAAGCAGTATCTCAGTGGTTTAAAGAAAAATCCTTTCCGCGTCCGAACAAACTACTTCAGTTTGCTAAACTTCTGCAATTCAGTTTTTCAGAGCTTGTTATTAATGAAGAGGACGATGCTCCTCTTATTGCTTTCCGAAAAAAAGGCAATTCGAGAACTACAAAAATTCATGTTGAGAAAGCGCAGGAAAAA
>NZ_BAEN01000005.1 GCF_000314975.1 Aliiglaciecola lipolytica E3 | reverse complement strand
CCCAACCTTATACCATTCAATCTTTACAAGGCGATTACCCTTGTGCATTAAGTGTGTTGCCACCTCAAGCCAGTCTAGCAACCACTGACACGGTTAGTGTGGTTTTATTAGTTGATTGCTCGGGCTCGATGACAGGGTTGTCTATGCAACAAACACAAGCGGGGTTAACGTCGTTGTTAACGAGTTTGCAAGATGGCAGTGAAGTGAGCTTGATGTGTTTTGGTAGCAATGTAATGCACGTTAACGCCAAGCCGCTCACCATCAATACTAAAAACCGTAAAGTATTGCTCGAATTTGTGGCTAACTTGGCTGCAGACATGGGAGGCACCGAGATTTGGGAGGCACTGGCTGGCGCTCAAAAACAGGCTGAACTACACCAAAAAACGCCTGAAATTATTGTTCTAACTGATGGTCAGGTCTGGGAAAACGCTGAATTTTTTGATGAAATAAACTCGACTACATCAGAGCCATGCCGGATACATAGCATAGGGATAGGGAGCGCTGTCTCTGAACATATTGTCATTAAGCTGGCAGAGGCCACCCATGGTCAATGGATATTGGTACATCCTAATGAACCGATGGCTGAGCGTATCAAGCACTTTGTTTCACAAGTTAGTGCTCCGCGACAAGCCTGTATCTGGCAAACAGAAAATACCCGGTGGACTGCACTTCCCTCATCGACCAGTTTAGTGCATGGAGGTTTGGGTTATGTGGTTTATCAAGGTGATTCAAAACCACTAAGCATAAGCTTGAATGGTGAGATATTACCCAAGTCTGAGTTAACAGGTGAATTAGGCTTGGCCTTACAAAAGTTAGTAGGGCAACAGCATGTGTTTGCTTTAGACACGGACGAAGCAACAAAGTTGTCGCTCAAATTAGGGTTAGTAAACCGCTATACCAGTTTTGTGATGGTAAATAGCCAAAATGTTGAAAATGCCGATGGCTTGCCAGAATTAACTGTGGTCCCGCAAATGCTCCACTCTAACTTACGTTTTAACCGCTCGATTAATGAAAACCAAAATGATGTGTTTATGGATGTGGCGCAAGATTTTAATAACTGTAGCGATCCAAGTGAATACCAAGATATACCTCTGTTTTTAAGAAACGAGCCTAATCATAAACCTGCGAATAAGCAGATGCCCTTTATATCTAATGTGTTCGCAGGAAGATCCTCATCAGAAGATGCGTTTGAAAGTTTACTGTTGAAGAAGGTAGACAAAAAGTTAACTAGAACACTATTAAAAGGTCGAATTCCCAGTCTTAAAATACTCAAGGCCTGGGGTTTAAATCAAGACATAGCCGAAGCAATTGAAGCCTACTTTATTCAGCACAACTTAGACGATCAACTATGCTATCTCGCCAAAGCATTATTATGGCTAAACGATGAGCAGAATGTCTTATCAACCGCCAGTATCAACATATTACAAAGTAAAATTGACGGCTCGACGCCCTCAGATTTAGCGGCAATGGATGGGTTTATTCAAAAATTAGACGAAGTCGAAGTATGTGCTTTTTGATGCACAATATGTATGTTTGCTACGGTGTGGTCACGAGCTGTATTTACAGGACATTTTAGTCACGGATAACAACATACAAGGGCAAACTATATGGCGCACCCGGCGAGATTGCTCCGCACATCCCTGTACTTCGTCGCTTCGCGACCAGCTAAAGCTATCCTAATTTGTTCCAGACAAATTAGTCGAACGCACGACTTATGCCTCCAGAGAGCGCCATGTCGAAAGGGGCTCAATCGGTTTACCCCTGCGAAAATCGTCAAGCCTTCATACATAAAGGGGTGTAGGGCAACTCAGTAGTATCGGCTTCTTATGAAATTCAGGTAGTTATCCTTAAGTTTGCAATGACTACTATGTAAATCTTATTAGACTTTTGAATAATGGGAGTGTAAAAATGGATATTACTCTCATCATTCTTTGAGTATGTTGTTCGGAAGGAGCCGATAATGTTAGATGCAAATATCGAGAAACAAATTGCCAATACAATTGAACTACGCATTGATATAACACGCACTTTCTCACTCGCTGCACAGCAAAATTCCTATCCTATTCTCAAATCAATTCGAATTATCTATCCAAACAGCGAAAATGAAATTCTTCCATCGTATAGTTCACTGAAGCTAGCGTTAGCTAGTATAGATGGCTGGCTCGCTGAGGAAAAATGGAATATTGATAGGTTAGAACCTAGTCAATCCATTAACCTTCAATTAAAAGAACTGCGCTTTCCATTTGAAAAGCTGTTTGGGATTACTGAGGAAATTTCTCATACATTGACATTTACTCTCTTGGACGAGGAAGAAAATATCATTGCAGTACATTATGCCAAACTGGATATTCTGCCTGCGACCTATTGGGGAGGCGAAGAGCGACAACCAGCGCTATTAGCCGCATTTGTGAAACCTAATGGCGTTTTTGTTGAGTCACTGATCAGGAAAGCCGCACTAGTATTGGAAAAAGGTGGCTTTGGGCGTTCTGTAGATGGCTATCAGTCAAATACGCGGGAGAAACCATACGTAATGCTTGCAGCACTATGGAATGTTCTTTTTCAGGAAAAGCTAGCTTACGTTAGCCCCCCTAAAGGTTTTGCTAAATTGGGCCAACGTGTAAGACTTGCAGCAGATATTAGCAACGCAAGAATGGTAGCTTGCCTTGATTCTTCACTTTTGTTTGCCAGTTGTATAGAAGCTATGGGCTTAAATCCTGTCATAGCGGTAACTAAAGGACATGCATTTGCAGGGGCTTGGCTAATTGATGAAAAGTTACCAATTCTAACTAACGACGATCCTCAAGATATTCGTAAGCGAGTTGATAACAGAGATCTAGTATTGTTTGAAACCACGTTGATAACAAACGACTCCATAGTTACATTCGAGCAAGCAAAAGAACATGCCAGAGATTTACTTGCTGAGGAGCATGAAACTGAATTTGTAATGGTTATTGATATTGCACAAGCAAGAGCGCAATCAATTAAACCCATGTCTACAGTAGAAGATAAAAAAGAAGAACAAACT
>NZ_BAEN01000006.1 GCF_000314975.1 Aliiglaciecola lipolytica E3 | reverse complement strand
CCAACAGATGATACGCTGTCTGGTGTATAAATATGGACTTTATTAAAACCACCAACAGACTGATTATTTTGCCAACTTCCAGCATTTACTGCAAAGCTTGCAAATATTGAAAGCCAGAATAACCCATTCAGGATATGTATTTTTCTAAGTAACATGCGCTTACCTTTTTTGTTAAAAAAATGTAAACGTAGCTTAGAGGTTAGCTCAAACTTTCGCCTTAGTACTTTAGTACAGCGCACTAAATGTGATCGGATACCTGTCAAAAAAATTGATTTTAAAGGCTATTAAAACAATAATTTTTGGCCTTGTTCGGGGATGATTATATTCAGATTTAAATCATTTGCTTCGGTCAACTGTTGTTTAATCTTGTGTCTGGGATTAGTACCACTTTCCAGCGTGTATTTTATGTGGCTTATCACGACTTTTAACTGGTTTATTGCAGCTTTATCGTCTAATTTAGACGCAAAGTTGTGTAACTCTTCCATCAAGAGGTTAGGAGTTAGATGACCGAATAACAGGTTATGGGGACGTTCATTTTCAAACGAGACTTCTATTATTAGTCCGCGCAACTTTTTGTGTTTGCTTTGATCCGCAAGATACGTCCAGATTACATCGAGTTTGCCCTGTTTTTCGACACTATCGGGTCCTGTATCACCAAAATATACGAAGAGGTCTTTATCATTTTCGATCACGAACGCGGTAGATTCTATCGGATGACTTAGACTAAAAGCGGTTACTTTCAGGCCCGTTTCAGCAATTGAAACTGTTTCGCCTTGAACCAGATCAACAATATGATATTTGTTTAGTCGAGGGGGAATACCACGGTCACTAAAATTAGCCCAAGCTTTACCATTAAAATAGGTTTCACTCATCATGTTGTTCACTGAAGCCAATGCATACACGTTTTTGTTACTATCTTCTGGTGAGGCGACAAGCATGCCGTTCACGTGATCTAAGTGGGCGTGACTTATCAGATAACCTTTAACATGGTCACGCAATATGGTCCCAGCTAAACCCCACTTTTGATTTTCATGTATAGGCAAATTTGCAAACGCTTGGCGTTTAATACTTTGATTTATGCCATTAACCAATGTGCCAGCATCTAAAGCAACATAATTCACACTATTTAACGAGCGCAATAAAAAAGCACTCAAATTACCATCTTCAATGCCACCACTATCGCCCAATACAATAACTTCGAAAACTGGATTTTGTACCAGATTTTTGGCTTGCAGTGTTTGCATGGCAGAGCATGAGATGAATAAAATGGTGATATAAATAAATCGCTGGATGGACTGATAATTTCGGATTTTCATAAGACTTCTACTTGGCGATTGGGGCAGCGCGATAACGTTTCAAAAATATATCAGCTGTTTCTTGTTGTACGAATTGTTTCTCTGTTTCACTTAACGGTGGTTGTATTTTAAATACTAACGGCCAAAAGCAACGACCTTTGATTAGATCGTTTAATTGTTCCACAGCGTAATTAACGTCATCAATAAGCAACTTGTTATCTTTTACCGCAGCTTTAATAAAGCGATGAACCATGGTTTCTTGGCTGACAAGCCGATCTATTTCTTTTTTTAACGTTTCTGGTTCATAGAAAAAGCTGCCAATGGCAACGCGTGCCAATTCTATGTGTTGCTCACCACTCATAAATTCGATTTGGTATGCAATCAAATTATTTAACTGATCACTTATGGATTGATTGGTTTGATATACCACTGAACTATCTAAAAGCGAGGATTCCCACAAATCAGATAAAAGATAAATCACTAATTCGCTTTTGGTGGCAAAGTGATTATAAACAGTACGTTTTGAAACGCCGGCGATTTCAGCGAGTCTATCCATGCTGGTAGACTGAACGCCAAATTCTTGAAAAGCACTTTTAGCTGCCTCTACTATAGATTCCCGCTTAATCTCGCTGCGACTTTTTTTCGTTTCTGTCATAAACCGTTAGTTTCTTTAACTATAATTGTAATTACATGGCCGTTAGGTTAACCGACCCGACTGATTGAATTATACAGATGCAGTTTACAACTAACTATCGCTTAATGTAAACTACACTGGTTAGTTTACTTTATTCTGTTAATTGTTCAATTGTCTGCGGTTGTTTAAACGTTTAGACAACCAAATTAAACCAAGAGACGTTCATCCTATGACTTTACTATTGCGTATTTTGCCTGTCAGTTTAGCACTGACATTTTCTATTTTTTTCATAAGTGGTTGCGGCGATAACAAGCAACAACAAGTGCAAACAGAAGCTGTAAGAGTGGTGAAACTTAGTCAGGTGACTTCGGCTTCGTCACAAAATCAGTCGACTTTTCCCGCCGTTGTTTCTCCGGTTAAAACCATTGATTTGAGCTTTGAAGTCACTGGGCGATTGATTCACACCGATATTGTTACTGGTGCACACGTTGCCAAGGGACATTTATTAGCGAGTTTAGATCCAAAGCCATTCGAACGCCGGGTAAAGGAGCAGCAAACTCGCCTGCAACAAGCAAGTCGAGAGTTGAGTCGTATTGAGTCGATGTTTAGCAAAAAGTTGGTTTCACAAAGCAATTTAGATGACGCGAAAACGGAATATGAACTAGCTGAAATTGATTTGTCGAATGCGCAGCAAGATTTAGAGTACACGCAATTACGAGCGCCGTTTGATGCGCTGGTGGCCAATAGATTAGTTGAAAACAATAGTTTTGTGACAGCTGGTGAACCATTGGCGCAATTACAGGATGTGTCGCGAATTTATTTCAATATTAACGTGCCTGAACGCTTATTGTCGGCCAATGAAGGGCGTAAAATCATTAAGGCCCAAGCGTCTATATTAGGTAGCCCTGATAAGTGGTATGACTTAGTTTACGTTGAACATTCAACCCAGCCTGATGCAATTACCCAAACTTATCAAGCCGTGTTTGCAATGGATAGTAAAAATCAAGTTCAAGTGACACCTGGGGCTCGTGCAGTGGTTAATGTGAGCTTGGAAAATCCAAATAACAGTGGACAATTGCTGATTCCTTTCAGAGCTTTGGTGGGGAACGATAGTGAAGGTTTTCATGTGTGGCGATATGTGGAACAAAGCCAATCTGTAGAAAAAGTTCAGGTATCAGTGCTTAACATTGAAGGTGCTTTTGCAATGGTATCTGGAGACCTTAGTGAGCAAGATTACGTGATTTCAGCTGGCGCTGCACAGGTGCATGCCGGCATGAAAGTTGAACCTTATCACGGAGAAAAATAGTATGGATATTGCTCGCTATGCTATGCGAACGCCGGTCAATATTTGGCTGCTAATATTAGTTTTCGTGATAGGTGGTTTGATTGCATTAACCGAGATCGGTCGCCTCGAGAACCCAGCATTTACCATTAAACAAGTTAAAGTCATCACCGCGTTTCCCGGAGCCAGCGCTAAAAGAGTGGAAGAAGAAGTCACTGAACCTCTTGAGATCACGATTCAACAGATGTCTCAGCTTTACCGACTAACCTCGATTTCTTCACCGGGACAGTCTGAAATCACCGTTGAGGTAGAGTCTCATTACGACAGCGACAAGTTGCCACAGATATGGGATGAACTTAGAAAGCGGCTTCGAGATGCAACAAGCTCACTACCGACAGGAACTCAAGCTCCACAGGTATATGACGATTTTGGTGATGTTTATGGATTGTATTTCGCATTGGTCGCACCAGACTTTTCGCCTTATGAAATGCGAGAGTTTGCCCGCATCATTCGCCGTCAACTTTTAACCACAGAAGGCGTGGCAAAAGTAGAAGTCAGTGGTGTTTTACAAGAACAAGTTGTTGCTTATATCGATCCTTATCAAATTGCTGGTTTGGGCATGAGCTTTCCGGACATTGTCAGTTTATTCGAAGACAATTTAAGTCCATCCAATGGAGGTAGAATTCAAGTTGATGGCAAAAAGATTCGGTTGTTGGTAGAAAATTCAACTAACCGTTTAGAAGAAATAAGTAATTTATCCATTGTGATCCCCGGAACTAACCGTTCAGTGCGGATCAAAGACATTGCACGATTGGAAATTGAACCTGCTGAAATACAACCTTCATTGATACGATATCAAGGAAGTGAAGCGATTACGTTAGCCGTGTCGGCAATTGACGGCGTAAATATCGTTGAGGTAGGAAAACATGTACGCGCAACCGTTGATGAATTGCTGGAGCATTTACCGCTGGGGATGACCCTTACCCCTATCTACGACCAAGCTAAAATTGTTGACGATTCTGTCGGTGGTTTTATCTTAAACCTAATTATGTCTGTTGTGGTTGTTTCTTTAACCCTTTGGCTATTCATGGGCTGGCGTTCCGCCACAATTGTTGGCTCGGTGCTGGTGGTGACAGTATTGGGTACGGTAATGATCATGTGGTTGATGGGCGTGCAGCTTCAGCGAATTTCATTGGGCGCCATGGTAATAGCAATGGGGATGTTAGTGGATAACGCCATTGTTGTCGCTGAAGGTATGATGCTAAAAATAAGACAAGGTACTAAGCCTGTTGATGCAGCTAGTTTTGTCGTTAAGCGCACTCAGTGGCCACTCTTAGGTGCGACTATTATTGGCATCGCAGCGTTTTCGGGTATCGGTTTATCCGATGATGCAACCGGTGAATTTTTGTATTCGTTGTTTGTGGTGGTATTGGTATCACTTATTTTGAGTTGGGTACTGGCGGTGACGGTTGTGCCGGTAATTGGTGGCTATATTTATCCGTCAGAGAAAAAAGACAGCGCCGGTGAAAAGATCAGTACAACACAAAAAACGTTTTTACATATATTGCATAAGGCTTTGCGTTTCCGATGGGTTACCTTAACCGCTTTATTAGTGGTAACGATAATTGCATTTGTCGGATTCGGCCAAGTGAAGCAAGGCTTTTTCCCGTCTTCCAATGCACCAATATTTTTCATTCACTATTGGGGACCGCAAGACCAAGATATACGCTATACCGAACAGAAAATTGAGCAAGCCGAACAACGAATCTTGCAATTCGATGAGGTGGATTCGGTTACTAGTTTCGTAGGTCGAGGTGCCGACAGGTTTACCTTAACTTATGCTCCAGAAGCTAATAACGAAAGTTACGGCATGATGTTTATCCGCGCTCAAGACAGAGATCAAATCGATACGCTAGGCCCAGCTATTTTAGAAAAGCTCAAAACGGTTGATCTTGATGCTCAATTCTACATGGAACGGATGCAATTTGGTCCTGGCGGAGGGGCAAAACTGCAAGTGCGATTCTCTGGACCTGATCCTCTGGTGCTTAGAGATTTAGCAGAGCAAGCAAAACAGATATATAACGCAGATAACAAGGTGCGGGACGTCCGCCATGATTGGCGTGAAAAAGGTTTAGCCATTAATGCCCATTATGATGAGTTTAATGCGGGCATGTCGGGAATTTCCAGAGCAGATTTTAGTGATGCGATTCGCTATGCAAGTGATGGATTGACTCTAGGGACTATCCGCGATGGCGACTATTCTTACGCCATCAAAGCAAAAATGGCGATTGCGGGTCAAACCCCTATTGAAGCAATACAAAATAATCGCGTTTGGAATTCTCAACAGCGCGTGTATGTGCCTTTTCAACAAGTCTCAAAAGAACTGGAGTTGGTCAACGAAGAGGTGCTAATTCAGCGACGCGATCGTATTCGCACCATTACTGTAAAGGCCGAGCCAGTTGCAAACGAAACGGCAGGCAAAGCTTTTACTCGTATTCGTCCGCAAATGGAGGCGATTGAGCTACCCGATGGATATCATCTTGAATGGGGTGGAGAATACGAAAACGCTAATGATGCCCAAGCAGCTTTAGGTAAAGGGCTGCCGATGGGGTTCTTGGTCATGTTTTTGATTTCAGTGTTGTTATTTGGGCGCGTACGACAACCGTTAATTATTTGGATGGTAGTGCCTATGGCCGTGGTTGGCGTAGTGGCAGGGTTATTAGTCACAGATATGCCGTTTGGTTTTATGTCGTTGCTTGGATTTTTAAGCCTGTTTGGTATGCTAATTAAAAACGCTATCGTACTGATTGAGGAAATTGACTTGCTGATTGAAGAAGGTCAGGTACCGAAGTTGGCGATTACCAATGCCAGCTTAAGTCGTCTGCGACCCGTATCTTTGGCTGCAATCACCACCATTTTAGGCATGGCACCGTTATTATTTGATGCGTTCTTTGCGGATATGGCGGTGACTATCATGGGCGGCTTAGCATTTGCGACAGTGTTAACCCTAATCGCAGTACCTGTTTTATACAGCGTGTTTTTTAAAGTGAGTTACCGTAAATAAGCAGACAATTTTTTGAGTTCTTGCAGTACCAGTCAGCGTAACTGGCTGGTACTTTACCTATTAAGCTAACTTAATTCGCTATCGACGATATAGTTTAATATGTCCATCGCTGTAATCACTCCGACAAGTAGAGAGTTGCGGGTGATGAAAAGCCGATGAATATCATGCTTTTTAATCAGCTTATACGCGTCATATAGCGAAGCTGACTCATCCATTGAATGTACACTCGGCGTCATAATTGAATTAACTGTACAGTATTCAATTGCGCGGGTTTTAATGCGCTCAATATCCGTTTGCTGTAACTGCCCAAAGGGCCCAATGTAGCTTTCTATAATTTTCGCGATTTCTTTTTCGTCGGGCTTTTTGATTTCAAACTGCACCACATCCGATTGTGTAACCACGCCAATTAACTCATCATCTGCAGCGATCACGGGGGCCCCAGAAATATTGTGCTTAATGAAGAATTCCGATAGCTTTTTTATTGACCAACCTTCATAAACCGTCAGGACATTTTGTTGTTTTAATGCGCCTACTTTTATTTCTCGTAAAGAGTCACTAATCGTACAAGTTAATTCATTCATATTATTTTCCTATCGAGCTACTCAATGCTAATCACCACAGCGATATCTTCGCTAATCACTCTATTTTCCCCTTAAACAAGTAGGTTGGATTTTTACAATATTAAGGCTTACAGGTGATTCTTATTTCTTTAAAAGTAGCCTACAGATCTGTGCTGTGCAAACAAACACCAAACTGACATTCTTGTGTTTGTCCCATGCAAAAGCAGTTATTGAGATGTGAAGTATTGTTGAATCCAACAAGGCTTATTTTTTAGTACGATTTATAGCCAATTATGCTCGACTTTTTATGCGTATTTATATATAGTGCGCGCCGTTTTGAACTAAGTAGTATTGCGCAGCGACATTGGGCTTTTATTGTGAACCTTGGTTTGTTTTTGTTGCTTTTTTACTATTTGGAATTTCGTTTTGATATCTACCGCAAACATCACTATGCAGTTTGGCGCTGAGCCACTGTTCGAAAATATTTCGGCTAAATTCGGTAATGGCAATCGTTATGGCTTAATTGGCGCTAACGGTTGTGGGAAGTCTACTTTGATGAAAATTCTGAGTGGAGATCTAACACCAACCTCTGGCAATGTATCTATTACTCCCGGTCAGAAACTTGGAAAGCTAAGTCAGGATCAGTTCGCCTTTGAAAAGTATTCGGTTGTCGATACCGTTATTATGGGTGATATGGAGTTATGGAAAGTCAAACAAGAGCGCGATGAAATCTACGCTAAACCAGAAATGAGTGAAGCTGATGGCATGCATGTAGCTGAGCTAGAAACGCTTTATGCTGAAATGGACGGTTATACAGCCGAAGCGCGCGCGGGTGAAATTCTTTTAGAAGCAGGAATTGAAGAGCACTACCATTATGGTTTGATGTCTCAAGTATCTCCCGGATGGAAAGTACGCGTTTTGCTTGCTCAAGCTTTGTTTGCGAATCCTGATATCTTGCTGCTCGACGAACCAACCAACAACTTAGATATTTACACTATCAATTGGTTGGCTGAAGTATTGAATCAGCGTAAATCCACCATGATTATCATTTCGCACGACAGACATTTTTTAAACTCTGTGTGTACTCACATGGCAGATATCGATTATGGTGAATTACGCATTTATCCGGGTAATTACGAAAAATATCAGGAAGCCGCATCGTTAATTCAAGAGCAGTTATTGCGCGAGAATGCCAAGAAAAGTGAAGAAATTGAAGAGCTTCAAGCCTTTGTGGCGCGCTTTTCAGCAAATGCTTCTAAAGCTAAGTTAGCTACTTCACGCGCTAAACGTATGGATAAAATCCAATTGGATGAAGTGAAAAGCTCGAGTCGCCGCACACCACGTATTGTTTTAAAACAGCATCAGAAGTTACACCGACAAGCGTTGATATTAGAAGATATGAGTTTTGGTTTTGAGCAAGAGCCGTTGTTTAGTGGCGCCAACATATTACTTGAAGCCGGTGCTAAGCTAGCAATTATTGGTGAAAATGGCGTCGGTAAAACCAGTTTTTTACGTTGTCTGATGAATGAATTGAAGCCGGAAGGCGTAGTGAAGTGGTCTGAAAATGCCACTCTCGGCTATTGTCCGCAAGATAGCTCAGTAGATTTTGATTGTGACTTAACCTTGTTTGACTGGATGTCTCAGTGGCGCACGCCGAAACATAATGACTTAATGGTTAGAGGTTTGCTGGGTAGCTTGTTGTTCAGCGCAGACGATTTTAACAAGAAAGCTAAAGTATGTTCGGGTGGAGAAAAAAATCGACTGTTATTTGGCAAGTTGATGATGGCTGACTTGAATGTGCTGATTATGGATGAGCCCACTAACCACATGGATATGGAAGCAATTGAAGCATTAAACAATGCTTTGAAAGACTTTGACGGTACGCTTATTTTCGTAAGTCATGACCGTGAATTTGTATCTTCGCTTGCGACTCGAATTATTGAAATTAAAGATCAAGAAGTGATTGATTTTCAGGGGACATATGACGAATATCTGTCTCATCAAGGATTGCAACAAGCGGTTGCGTAAAACTAAAATCTAAAGAGTGCGCATTTGTGCACTTTTTAGCGTCTCTTTACCACTTATCTAATATTGTAGTCTTTAAGTATTTTATCAATTTCCCCTTCACTTTCTAATGCCGCAATTGCTGCATTTAATGTAGGGAGAAGGTGCTTGAGTTGGGCTCGAAGGCGTAAAACTATGTCTCCATGGGTATGAACACTGGCCAAAGCGATATTGGCCTTATGCTCTTTTGCCCAATGCTTTGCCGTTAATTCTTCTAAAATGACCGCTTCAAAACGACCTTTCTTTAAGCCTTTAACAAGTGCACTTTCAGAGCTGAAGTCAACCCGGGTAAACTTGTCATCATCGTGATAACTGTAGCCGGCAACAGTTCCAATTCGTTTACCATAAATCTGTTTTGGGTCTTGATATTTTTTGGCATTTTTTTGTAACGTCACCACGTATTCAGTTAATTCAAATATTTTATCTGAGTGCACAAATTCTTCACCCATATTTTTATCTTTAAACCAACTAGGACTCATAAAATCTATATCAAGCTCGCCCTGTTCAAATTCTTTACTGGCTCGTTTGGGGGGATAGTAAAAAAATTTGTATGATATTTCTGAGCGCTTAAGGATAAGTTCCATTATCTCAGCAAAAGCACCAGGGCGGGTATCATCTCCTAGATAGCCATAAGACGTCCAAGACTCTGAGCCAATAAGGTTGTAACGTAAAACTAACTCATCTTTATCTTCTGCCAATGCGCCCGAAATTGTTGAAAAACACAAGCAGATAGAGATTAAGATGCGGCTTAACCTTTTACGAAAAAATATTAACAATGGCAATGCATCGATAGTGATCATCAAGTCTACTCAGGTCTGAGTGTGAATATCTATTCAATCAAGTAAACAAAAAGAATTCGAATAAATTCAAGTTTCTATCTATGTGCCCTGTGCAGTTTTTAACAATCAGACCTGCCCCAATTAAATGGTGTAAACCTTTTCTTGGAACAGGTGTGATTTCGTAATGCTTTTTCAAACTAAACAACAAAAAGTAGGTCAAATACGCGATTGCATCTCTTCAAGGGTTTTACCTTTTGTCTCAGGCATTAAACGAGCAACAAAGAGTAGTTGAAGTAACATCATGAACGTAAAGAACATGAAGATCTGGTTTGGTTGATAAACACTTAAACAATAGGGCATAACCAAGGTAATAATTGCTGCTAACACCCAATGTGTATCTGTGTATGTTGTTGGCCGATTTGAGTTGCAAAAAAATAAGGTTGAGCGCGTTCGCGCTAAAAATAAGTAAAAGGCTTTAACTTACTTTCGTAAAGTTTGCGTAAATTGGATTTTCATTTACCACTTTGCTTGTAAACTTAACGCTTAGCTTATTATTTATCCCGAAACCGATTTGATCTTATGCTCGCAAAACTTTCATATAGTGTCGAAAACGTAAAAATTATTGCCGTACTTTTGGTTTTGGCTTGTTTGCAGGGCTGTACCTCGGCATCTCTCGACCAAAATAAAGAAACACCATCATTACCTGATAAATGGCAATATCAACATAATGCAGCTGAAATAGATCAAGACTGGTTAACAAATTTCACGGCTGAATCAGACAATGCGCACCTCGTTGCGATGATTGATGAAGCGATACGTGCTAATCAAAATATTCGTTCCCAAGCATTTACCGCTGACATTGCTGAGCAAAGATTAGCTGTTGCAAAGAGTAATTTCTGGCCCTCATTAGATGGCGCATTCGGTGCCGCTCGCACGCAAGCGAATGGCAATAGTTTTAGCTTGGAAGCTCAACTTTCTTACGAAATTGATATTTGGGGGGCGTTATCAGATGCCGAACGGGCAGCTAAGCTAAATTATTTAAGTGCGCAGGCTGATTTACAAGAGGCTAAGCTACAGCTTAGTGGTAACGTGATTATTGCTTATGCCAACGCATCTCGTGCCTATCAACGAGTAGAACTAGCCAGCCAGCAAGTACAAAACTCTACAGATAGCTTAGATATTATAGAGCGCGGTTACCGAGCAGGATTGAATGAGTCGCTAGATGTTTACTTGGCTCGTAACGAATTAAATAGTGATAAATCGACACTGGCTGATTATCGACAAACATTACTTGAAAGTGTACGTGATCTGGAGCGATTACTTGGGCGATATCCCAATGCTCAATTAGATGTGAGTCAAACATTGTCTTTGCCCGATGTTGACGTAGCAGTTGGACTACCTTCTGAATTGGTAACGCGTAAACCGGCTTTGCAAGCTAACTGGTTAGCACTTATGGCGCAAGATGCGACGTTGGCAATCGCCCATAAAGCGCGATTCCCGTCGTTAAATTTAGCCGCAAACTATGGGCCCAGCAGTGATTCACTGTCAGACTTACTCTCAACTAGTGCTAGTTGGTCACTAATTGGCAATATTACCTCTCCTATTTTTAATGCAGGTAGGCTACGTGCCAATCAAGAAATTGAATTGTTAACTTTAAAAAGCTTGGAAGAAAGTTATTTAGATGCAGTACTCAACGCCCTGCTAGCAGTGGAAAATGCCCTGTCTCAAGAGGCTAACTTATCTGAAAGTTACCGGGCCACGCAGACGGCGGCGGAAAACGCTCGAATAGCAAATCAACTATCGTTTGAGCAGTATCAGGCAGGTTTAGTAACCTACACAACTGTACTAGAAGCACAAGCTAGGCTTATCACAGCACAAAATAATTTAATCGATATCCAAACCGACCTTATTGCCAATCGAGTTCAATTACATGTTGCACTCGGCGGAGATATTAACCTTTACGCCACCAATCAAGAGCTTTAAATACATGGGAATCTCTAAAAAAATCGTATTGCCCGTCGTTGTTATACTCATCACCGTTGTAGCAGTCGTCTTAATTTATCAAAATCCGCCTTCAGCTGATCGACAAAGACCAAGCAGAGCTGCAGTTTTAAGCGTTGAAACTCAGGTGCTTGAACGCCAGACTTTTCAGATTACTTTAGATAGTTATGGGGTTGTGACTCCGCGAACTCAAAGCTCATTGATGTCGCAAATATCCGGACAAATAGTGTACGTAGACGATGCGTTTCGAAACGGTGGCTTTTTCGAAAAAGGTGATTTGCTGGTAGGAATTGATGACAGTGACTATCTTGCAGAAGTGAATATTGCTAAAGCGAATTTAGTATCTGCTCAGCAAAGCCTTGCAGAGGAAATGGCACGCGCAGAGCAAGCGCGAATTGACTGGCAGCGCTTAGGCGACCAGCAAAAGCCCAGTGATTTGGTGTTGCGAATACCCCAACAGGAAAGTGCTAAAGCGAATTTAGCTTCAGCCAAGGCGCAATTGGATAAAGCGGAGTTGTCACTTAAACGGACCAAAATTACCGCGCCGTATAGTGGCAGAATCGTTAGCCAAAATGTCGACTTTGGCTCAGTGGTTTCCAGCAATACTGTATTGGCAAGCATTTACGCCACTGATTATTTAGAAGTGCGATTGGCAATCAATAACAATGACCTAGGTTTCGTCAATTTACCTGAATCAAATACAGACAATTCGTTATCGACACACCCAGTAAACGTAACCTTTACCTCCGACTTAATTGGTAAACAAAGTTGGAGTGGGAAGATTGTGCGCACCGAAAGTTCTATCGATTCTGTTTCCCGACAATTGTATGTGGTAGCACAAATTGACGATCCCTTTAATCAGGCCGTACATCGTGGGGTTGCCATTAAAATTGGCGAGTACTTAACGGCTGAAATAGAAGGTAAGAAGGTTGAGGATGCGTTGGTTATTCCGGTGACCGCTATTTACCAAGGTACCTACGTTTATATCGAAGAGGATGGGGTCTTACTAAGAAAAGATATACAAGTGGCGTGGCAAAACGATAAACAAGCACTGGTTAAGTCTGGTTTGCAAGCTAATCAGGCGCTAGTCACCACGCCTCTTGGACAGGTAAGTTCGGGTACCGCCGTGATGGTTTCGAATTTAAGTGACAGAGATGTTGAGACCCAAAAACGGCGCGAATTCAGTGGCGCTGATCGTCCAGAAAGACCCAAGCGAAATCCCCAAAATGCTGATCGCAAACAACGTCCTGAACACAAGCAACTTGCGAACAAGGAAAGTTAAATGATTGCCTGGTTTGCTAGAAATTCAGTTGCCGCTAACTTATTAATGATCACCATTATTGGTGCGGGATTATTAAGTTTGTCTAACCGTATTCCATTGGAGGTATTTCCTTCCTTTGAAGTGGATGTAGTGAGTGTGAGCGTGACGCTTGACGGTGCGACTCCCGAAGATATTGAGCAAGGCATTACCATTCGCATTGAAGAAGCGGTGCAAGATCTTGAAGGCATTGAAAAAATCATCAGTCAGTCTTCAGAAGGCGGGGGCAGCGTTTCGTTTGAGCTTGATAGTGACTACGATAGACGCGATTTACTTGCCGATATTAAAAGTCGTGTGGATGCTATCAACACGTTTCCTGCAGAAGCAGAGAACCCTGTTGTTGCCCTAGCGGATCGGATTCGAGATGTAATAACCGTGGCTGTTACCGCGCCTTATGGTGAAAAAGAAGTGCGTGAGTATGCTGAAAAAGTCCGAGATGATTTGCTCGCGCTTGATGGTGTGACGCAAGTCGAGCTTGATGGTATTCGCAATTACGAAATTGCCATTGAACTGAGCTTAGATAAAATGCGCGAACTGGATTTAAGCATTAGTCAGGTTTCAGATATCATCGACAGCAATAGTGTGGATGTTTCATCGGGTAATCTAAAATCTGAAAGTGGCGATATTCTGATCCGCTCCAAAGGACAGGCCTATCGTAAAGATGAATTCGCCAATATCCCGATAAAAACCAATGCGGATGGTTCAATCATTCGCCTTTCTGACATCGCAAATATACAAGACGGTTTTGAAGAAACGCCAGTGCGCACACGCTTTAATGGTCAACAAGGCGCATTTATTGAGGTGTACCGAATTGGCCAACAAAGTGCCATCGAAGTTGCCGATAAAGTCAAAGCCTATATCAACGAACAGCAGGCCACTTTACCTAAGGGATTTACCTTAAGCTATTGGGATGACGATTCACTAATTGTTAAAAACCGTCTATCTACATTGACCTCAAATGCCATCCAAGGTGGGATTTTAGTTCTTATTTTGCTGACGCTTTTTTTACGGCCATCTATCGCGTTTTGGGTTTTTATCGGAATACCGGTTTCCTTTATGGGTGCTTTTATTTTGATGCCATTTTTTGGAGTGACCATCAACATTATGAGTGTGTTTGGTTTTATACTGGTACTTGGAATAGTGGTGGACGATGCCATTGTTACCGGTGAAAATATATATACTCATCTAGGTACTGCGCAGTCGGGTGAACAAGCGGCAATTCAAGGGACGTTGGAAGTTGCTAAACCAGTAACATTTGGCATACTGACTACCGTCGCCGCCTTCCTACCATTGGCGTTTATTGAAGGTCGAAGAGGCGATATTTTTGCGCAAATTCCTTATGTCGTTATTCCAGTTTTACTGCTTTCTTTGATTGAGTCTAAGTTTATATTGCCGTCACATTTAAAGCATTTAAAACTCAGAACCGAGAAAACCAAACAAAGCAAGTTAGACTATTACCAGCAAAAATTTGCCGATGGATTTGAGCGTGCCATCCTGCGTTATTATCGCCCCGCTCTTGTCCGGGCTATGCGCTATAAATGGACCACATTATCTGCATTTAGTGGGGTTTTTGTAATTATTCTGGTGCTAATCATAAGTGGCTGGACGCGCTTTGTCTTTTTCCCACGGATCCCCAGTGAAACAATCCAAGTGTCACTATCGATGCCTACTGGAACTGCGTTCGAAATTACCAATAAATATATAGTGAAAATGGCTGATCATGCCCGTGAATTACAAGAAAAATACACAGAATCCGATACCGGTGAAAGTATTGTATTGAATATTCTTGCTACTACTGGCGGCCGAGGCGGCTCTACAAATGTGGGAAGTGTGAGGTTTGAAATTACGCCTCCAGAATCCCGTAATTTGAGTATTACTTCCGGCCAACTATTGAATGAATGGCGTAAGTTGATTGGTGATATACCTGGCGCTGAATCGATTAGTTATCGCGCTGAACTTGGCCGTTCTTCCGATCCTATTGATGTGCGGTTAAGTTCAAATAATGTTGCTACCCTTGAACAAGTCGCCAATAAAGTCATCGAACGCTTAAATACTTATCCTACGGTGTACGACATTGCCGATAGCCTTTCGGATGGAAAACAAGAGTTACAAATTGAGTTAACTAAACAAGGCGAGTCATTAGGCTTAACTCGAGCAAATGTGTCAGGACAAATACGCAATGCATTTTTCGGTTCTCAGGTACAGCGTATTCAGCGAGGACGAGATGACGTTAAAGTGATGCTGCGATTGCCGTTAAATGAGCGTCAATCGCTGTCGAGTTTAACCAATATGTTAATTGATGTTGGTGGCGGTGAAAGCGTACCTTTGTCGAGTATAGCAACGCTTAAGCCGAGTCAAAGTCCATCCAGTATTCGACGCATCGATAGGTTAAGAACAATTAGTGTTACTGCCGATGTGGATAAAAATAATACGAACATGACTGTGCTACAGGAAGATTTGAATCAATACATTGCTGATTTATTGGTTCAATACCCGGGCGTTACCTACGAACTAGAAGGTGAAGCAGAAGAGCAGCGAGACTCCTTTGGTTCACTGGGAATCGGATTGGTCATAGTACTGTTTGTTATTTATGCTTTGCTGGCAATTCCATTTAAGTCATATACACAGCCCATTGTTGTTATGAGTGTGATCCCATTTGGAGCTATAGGTGCAATAGCAGGGCATTGGATCATGGGAATGGACCTGACAATTTTCAGTTTATTGGGGCTGTTGGCATTGGTGGGGATTGTGGTCAATGATTCGTTGGTACTGGTTGATTACATAAATAAAAAGCGTGAACAGGGAATGGCATTGTTAAAGGCTATTTTAACTGCCGGGTCAAAGCGGTTTAGACCGGTCATGCTAACCAGTTTAACTACCTTTATTGGGTTGATGCCGTTGTTGTTTGAAAAGTCGACTCAAGCTCAGTTCCTAATTCCTATGGCCGTATCATTAGGCTTTGGAATATTGTTCGCCACTTTTATTACTTTGATTTTGGTGCCAATTAACTATCTTTTATTAGAAGGACTAATCAAGCAGCCAAGCAAAATATAATGGCAACTTTTTCAAAACGAATGAACAAAAGTTGCCATATTTCCGTTTGATTTTTACGGCTGCTTTTCAGCTGTTTACCAAGTAGTTTTGCGTCTCATGATTAGCACTACAACGCCTGAAAATAACAACCAAAGTACGCTAGGCGCGGGTATGGCATTCACATCAGCGTTCTCAGTGACTGGGTGTTGAGAGATTAAAATGGTGCTCATGTCGGGCGTATCGAATCTCAGTCCGATAGTAAAACCGGGGGCAAAAGGATCGAGGGCCAAATCAGGATCGATACCACGTAAACTAAAGCCATTGACCGCACTGGCAAAGTCAAACGATTCACCCGAGAACAGATCAGCAAGTAAATTACCGGATAAATCGAATAACTGATAGGTCGCATTAGCAAATAAGCTAAAATCCGGTAGGTCAATTCCGAGAAGTCCAGCACCATCAATCGTGTAGTCGTAGCCTACAGCGACCTCCGGATCAATCCAAACCGTTGACTTACCTAAGCCCAACACCTCGTCACTGTCCAACAAAAATTGGTGTGCAAAGTCACTGCCAAATGCCCCTGTGTAATTACTCGCACCGGGTTTGAGGCTATTTTCGGCCGAGTTTCCTAGTAATGATTGTGTGGTTAGCAAGCTGTACGCTAAGCTGGAAGGCGGTGCTGGGCCATCATGAGGTGCACTATAAAGGGTGTTACCGTTAGATTCCCCTGAGAGTTGATAAGTAAAGCCTTGTTTCAAATTAATCTCTAAACTATCAGTCCCCGACACTTCGCCTAATCCAAATCGAGAAGGGGTGAAATATAAACGTTCAAATTCACCATTATCGCCAAATCCATCAATTTGAAACCCTACGAAGTTGCGTCCAGCATTGGTATTGCCCGAAAGAGCAACATTAACTCGGGCCTTTGTCGCTTCGGTTACTCGAAACGCGGTATCAACAGAAGCATCTAGTGCGACCATTGGACTGCGGTTTCCGCCAGCATTAACAGAAGCGATATGTGAAGCGTAACTGAATCCGTCGCTATTACCACTTTGCGTTATTGTTGCAGAATATGAACCTATATTAGAGCCAAAATTATCTTCATAACGGATATAAGGGTCGTTCACGAACTGGCGAGCATTTAGTGAATTAGTGCTATAGCCAAGCACTGCTCCAGTATTTGATACGTCACCAATTTTTAGATGTAAATCATCAATGTCTTTGTCAAGATTTTCTAAAATCACCGTCACTAGCGAGGTGTGTTCTGTTGTGGTTATTGGACCAGAAAAAGCCGGCACTGACATGCTCAACGCCAATAGGCAGCTAAAGCCACGCCCGCAAAAATTTAACCATTTCTGCTTTATTTGCTGATGTTTCACTGTATTCATGATTTTTATTCCTTATTAATCATCTGGTGTCATAATATTTGCCTCAATGTCATTATATATGACAAGTGTCATGATAACTGCCACCAGTTGGTTTTTTCAACAGTTATTACAAGGGAATGATTAACTCCATGAATTTAAAAGAAATTTTTACGAGACAAATGGATTGTCGAAGCGTTTATTTATAAAGTAGAAGCATAAAGATTACGGTTTACAGTGTTTCAGAATAAAAACTTGAAA
Source organism: Aliiglaciecola lipolytica E3 (assembly GCF_000314975.1). Lineage (GTDB taxonomy): Bacteria > Pseudomonadota > Gammaproteobacteria > Enterobacterales > Alteromonadaceae > Aliiglaciecola > Aliiglaciecola lipolytica. The sequence continues at coordinate 7,241 of NZ_BAEN01000006.1, read as the reverse complement.
AGCGTTAAATTAACTTATTGCTTTGCCCACCGACTCTCTTTTCACAATTGTCGGGGCGTATTTAAAGGTGCAATCGGCTTCGGGAACCGTGCCGGCAGCGTATTGCAACGCAAGTTCAGTCGCTTTAACTGCCATCATTTCTATTGGATAACGCAACGTAGTTAATTTAGGTCGGCAATATTTAGCGAGTAATACATCGTCATAACCAATAACTGACACTTCATTTGGTACATCAATATTGTGATCTTGTAGCATGGTCATCGCGCCAGATGCCATTGCATCGTTGTACGCAAGCACTGCGGTAAATTCAGTCCCTTTGGCCAGAAAATTTTGCATCGCAATTTCGCCACCTTCCTGATCTGGCGTACTGTATTCAATCATGTCGGGCGACAAGGTAATGCCATTTTCGGCTAACTCTTGTTTTATGCCGGCAATGCGATCGACAGGATCATCTATTTGATATTTGCTACTCACAATGACAAATTTTGTATGGCCTTGATTTAGCATATGACGCGCCATGGTCTGGCCGCCTGCTATATTATCTAGCCACACGCAGCGATTTCCAATTTCTTCGATATAGCGGTTGATTAAAACGAATCCAGGGATGGTTTTGGCAAAGTTGATTAAGGTAGCATCATCTAATGCTTTGCTATGCACTACCATGGCATTACATCGGTGCTCTAATAAGGTTTCAATCGCTTTAAGTTCGGTGGCTTTTTCAATTGAACCTGTGCTCATCAAAATTTGTACGTCTATCTTACGCGTAACCGATTCAATACCGTGCGCCATAGTTGCAAAAAACGGATCAGATAATTCCGGTAAGACAATTCCAAAAGATGCGCTTCGTTGGGTTACCAATGCGCGTGCATTCGCATTAGGTCGGTAACCCATTTCGAGCATAATTTGTTTTACTCGTTTACGGGTTGCATCCCCAACTTTAGGACCATTATTGATGACGCGTGAAACTGTGGCCAAAGAAACACCAGCTTCTTGTGCGATATCTTTAATCGTTGCCATAAATTGGACGTACCTTATTAAATAATCTTGAACCGAAAAGTGTAATTAAGTGGTCGATAGTAAACTAACTTTATGTGTCATCATAGTGATTTGTTTACCAATTTTTACCTTTTTAATATTTTTTACTCTAAGCCTCTTTATTTCAATAGGGAAAACGTATAACCTTTTTGCCTCAATTAATGGAGTCATAATATGAATATTTTGGTTACTGGTGGCGCTGGATACATAGGTACGCATACTTTAATTACGCTTATAGAATGCGGCCATGCTGTAGTCGTAGTGGACAATCTGATTAACAGTAAAGCTGCTGCATTAAAACGTGTTGAACAAATCACACAAACAAAAATTCCATTTTATAACGTGGATATTAGAGATAAGAGTGGCTTAGACGAAGTATTTGCCCAACATCAAATTGATGCAGTCATTCATTTTGCTGGTTTAAAAGCGGTAGGAGAGTCAGTGCAAAAGCCATTGGCGTATTATGATGTCAATGTTAACGGCACCAGAGTGATATTAGATGTGATGCAAAAACATGCTGTTAATAGTATCGTGTTTAGCTCTTCAGCCACAGTGTATGGCGATCCCCATCAAGTACCGATAGACGAAAGTTTTCCCCTTAAGGCGACTAATCCGTATGGTCGAACTAAGTTATTTGTGGAAGAAATGCTGAAAGATGCAGCCATAGCCAACGATAAACTAAATGTCATTATTTTAAGATATTTCAACCCAGTCGGTGCCCATGAAAGCGGCTTGATTGGTGAAGATCCCAATGGTATTCCAAATAACTTAGTGCCCTTTATCGCGCAAGTCGCAGTAGGTAAACGCGAATCTCTGGCAATTTTCGGCGACGACTATCAAACCGTTGATGGTACTGGAGTGCGTGACTATATCCATGTGCTGGATCTGGCCCAAGGTCATGTTAGTGCGCTGGAAAAAAAGCACACTCAAGCGGGCGTGCATATCTATAACCTAGGGACCGGAAACGGGAGTAGTGTATTACAAGTCGTCAGTGCCTTCGAGAAAGCCAGTGGTCAAGTGATTAACTACAAAATATGCGAGCGACGGGCAGGTGATATTGCCCAGTGTTTTGCGCTGGCTTCAAAAGCTAAACAAGAGCTTGATTGGCAAGCTACACGAGATATCGACACTATGATGGAAGACGTCTGGCGCTGGCAATCGGGTAATCCAGATGGATATGAATAGCCTCTAGGGAAAAATAGTCATATTTTTCCCTGTTCACGTTATTGCTCTTTTACTAACCCACAAAAAGTAACATGGGTAAATTAAAACGAGTTAATCGGTAATTGATTTTTGTAAAATCTAAAATAAATATAAAAAACAATTGGTTAGTCTATTTGTTTAATGTTTCTTAGTCTCTGCAGTTTTGTGGGATTTAATATCTAACGAAATAATAGTTGTTAAAATGATGTTGTATTCTGTAGGGTAATCGTTTACCCTCCTTTCAATTTGATAATAATTTCAACGCAATCAAGGTAAGAAAAATATGACGGATACCAATTTTGATCCTACAGAGCATCCTCATCGCCGTTTAAATCCGATGACGGGAGATTGGGTGCTGGTGTCACCGCACAGGGCGAAGCGTCCATGGCAAGGCCAATCTGAAGCTGTTGATAACAAACAAAACGCAAGTTACGACGCTGAGTGTTATTTGTGTGCTACCAACACACGAATTAATGGTGAAGTTAATCCTGATTATAAAAATACCTTTGTGTTCGAGAATGATTTTGCTGCATTAAAAGAAGATGTGCCTACTTTCGGCACTGATGATCCGCTGTTTACTATGCAAGTTGAAAAAGGACGTAGTCGGGTTATCTGTTTTTCTGAAGATCACAGTAAGACCTTACCTGAGCTTTCATTAAGCGAACTTGAAGCGGTAGTGAACACTTGGCAACAACAAACCCTTGAGCTAGGACAAGAGTATCAGTGGGTTCAAGTATTTGAAAACAAAGGGGCAATAATGGGATGTTCTAATCCTCATCCCCACGGTCAGGTTTGGGCGCAAGCTCATCTACCGACGTTAGCAATGCGTAAACGCGAAAACTTTGCAGCTTATTTTGAAAAGTATGGTAACTCACTGTTAAGTGATTACGTGCAAAAAGAGTTGAACCTTAAAGAACGAATTGTTTGTGAAAATGATGATTGGTTGGTCGTTGTTCCTTATTGGGCTGCATGGCCTTTTGAAACATTACTGCTGCCAAAGTTCTCAATTTCAAGTTTAACCGAATTGAATGAAGCAAATCGCAAAACAATGGCTGACATTATTCGTCAAATTACTATTCGTTACGATAACTTGTTTAATACCTCATTCCCTTATTCCATGGGCTGGCATGGTGCGCCGTTTGATCAAAAAGCGCACTCTGAGTGGACGTTACATGCGCACTTTTTCCCGCCGTTACTGCGTTCTGCTACAGTGAAAAAATTCATGGTGGGATATGAAATGATGGCTGAGTCACAACGGGACCTTACTCCTGAACAAGCCGCCCAGCGATTGCGCGATGTCAGTGCTGTACATTATAAGGAGTCCCAACATGCCAATAAATAATATCCCAGAAAATCTATTTTCCACTCATTTTGATGGACCTTTAGAAGCCGATATCGTTGCTCCAGGACGGGTGAATCTAATTGGTGAACATACCGATTACAATCAAGGGTTTGTTTTCCCTGTTGCGATAAATTTTGGTACACAGATTCAAGGTGCTAAACGTGATGACAATATTGTCGAAGTGGTTGCTCTTGATTACGATTCAGAAAAGTCACAGTTTGCCCTAGATGATATTCAGCACGTTGAAACGGCCACTTGGAGCAACTATGTTCGCGGTGTGGTGACTATTCTAAAAGCTAAGTATCCGCAAATTAAAGGTGCTAACTTGCTGGTAAAAGGCAACGTGCCGCAAGGGGCGGGATTGAGTTCGTCTGCTTCGTTTGAAGTGGCTGTGGTAAAAATATTTAATGATTTATATAACTTAAATATTGATGGGGTTAACGCCGCGCTTATCGGCCAAAAAGCAGAGAATGAGTTTGTGGGTTGTGCCTGCGGCATCATGGATCAGCTTATCTCAGCAATGGGGGCTAAAGGACAGGCAATGTTACTTGATTGTCAGTCACTCACTTTTCGTCACACCCATGTTTCAGATGACTATAAACTTTTAATCATTAATTCCAACGTGAAACGTGGGCTGGTTGATAGCGAATATAATTTGCGTCGAGAGCAATGCGAAGCAGCGGCGCAGATCATGGGCGTGAGTTCATTGCGAGAAGCAACTTTGGCGATGCTAGAAGCGAGCAAAGTTGACTTAGGCGATGTGAATTACAGACGCGCTAAGCATATTATTACGGACAACCAACGCACACTAGATATGTTTGCAGCTCTTCAACAAAATGACTACAAGACAATTAATACGTTAATGCGAGACAGCCACATCTCTATGCGTGATGATTTTGAAATCACCACCGGCGAAATAGACTATCTTGTGTCCTTGGTAGATCAACATCTAGGTGAATTGGGCGGCGTAAGAATGACTGGCGGCGGCTTTGGCGGCTGTGTAATAGCAATTGTGCCGAATAATAAGCTAGACGAAATCGTTGAAGTTATTGACGCCAACTACCAAGACCATACTGGATTAAAAGAAAGCGTTTATGTGTGTACTGCTGAACAAGGCGCGTTTTATCAAGAATAAAGGGGCAAATTAAACATTAGGCTTATCAACAATCGTTGTAATAAGCCTAATGTTAGATCTTTCAGTTTTATTCGCGAGCAACAAGGCGGAGTTTTATTCACTGTAGCGTGCTCAGTCACGGTCATAAATAGGTTTTTATGACCGGCTTCTCTAGCCTATTAACTGGTAACGTAATGTACTTTGCAGGCATCTCCTTAATAGTTGAACTGATATCTTTTAAAGCTTGATGTAAATATTTGCCAACTTCCCCCACACGACTCGAATAACTAGCACCTAAATAAAAGTCACTATTACTGATACTTGATAGCGGCTGCCCCCCATTCTTCTTGATAAACCCCAAGCCCGTTTTTGCATTGCTGTTTTGTTGCATGCCAAAGGTATCAACTAAAGGTTTATACAGTTTTAACCAATAAAGTGAGACTAAGCCTAAAGGCAATTCCACATGATCATCGGTTTGGCTAATGACTGCCCCAGGATGCCCTTCTGCTATACGTAAAATTGAACGCAACAAGGCCAATTTATAAGTAGAAGATTTGTTGTCATTCACCACTATGTTGCGAATGAGAGGAAATGCTCCAGTGCCATCATCAGGCAAGGTCAGCACTACGGTTTGCCAACTAACCTCATCTCGACCGAGTTTGTCTGTTACTTTTTCAGAGGTAGCTAACTGATACGACAAACCAAACTTATTGGCTAATTGCGCCTGCTCAGAAGCCGACACTTCGCACATCACCCGTTCGTCATGACACACACCATGGCGCAACGAAATCACCAATTTACCATTGGGCTTTAACAACGAACTAAGCTTTCTAAAGGCGCGTTCACGATTAGTTGGCGCAATATGCATCCACACGGCACTGAGCAAAATCAAATCAAATTTAATTTGCAGCGCAAACACTTTCTGTAACTCTGGTAGGGTATCGTCAAGCCAATGGATATTAGGCTGGGGATAATTATTACGAGCAAGCGTACGCATGCCTTCAGCGGGTTCAACCGCTACCACGCTTAACCCTTTATTTGCCAAAAAAGCCGCATCACGACCTGAGCCTGAACCCACATCAAGCGCCCAGCCTTTCTCAGGTATATGCGTCAACCAATCGCTATGTACATCGGTAAAACTAACTTCGTCATATTGGGCGCTTAAACTTTCGGCCCGCTTCGAATAATAGGTAATATTACTGGCGCTCAAATCGCATCCTAACTTCCTTGCACGAGATATACCCAAATTACCTTAGTTTTTGACTAGGCGCTAGTTGCGGATTTTAACTTTTAACACGGCGAAGTCACGGGCAACAACGTACAAAGGCAAACTATATGGCGCACCCGAGACGATGCGAACCTCTGATCTCTGCCTCCAGTATTCGTTTACCTACATTAAAGGTATCGCCGTTTCACGGGGCGATTAAGAGGTATACATGATAATGAAATTGATCTTGATCTTGATCTTTTCCTTTTTTACTTATATAACACTATTACTGTCTAATAATGGTGTTAAATAAAAATGTACAGTTTGCAGGACATCAACACAATTACGGGTTTGCCAGTACGCACTATCCGTTATTACATCCAGAAAAATTTGGTTGATAAACCAGAGGGGGCACGTAAAACCGCGACCTATGGACAGCAGCATCTTGAGCAGTTGATGACAGTGAAACGTCTTAGTGATGCAGGGTTGTCTTTAGCGGCAATTGCTAAAGTGATGAATGGTAGCCAGGTGGCGCACGTTCCTCCGTCTGATTTGCAGCCCGGACAGATTAGAGCTGTGAGTCAGGTACATATTAGCCCAGGAGTAGAGTTGAGTATCGATCCCATGCAGTGCAACTTAAGTACTCAGCAACTACGTGAATTAAGCCAACAAATTATCGCCACTATCAGCCGTTTTAATAAGGAAAGTTAACATGCAGCCTACCTCTTCTATTACTTCAATTTTACAACAGGCTAAGATCGATATTGAGATTGATGCCCCCGTTGCCAATACTCTGCTATCTCAAACCTTCGTAAATCAAACTGAGGATATTATTGAAGCGGTTTATAACTTTCCTGTGCCAAGACAGGCAGTGATCATGCAGGTGAAGGTTAGCGTCAATAATGAGGTCTTTAAGGGGCAAATAAAGCCGGTGACTGAAGCCGAGGAGCAATATGAAACAGGGATTGAAGAGGGTAAACGCTCGGTTTTAATCCGCGACATAGGTGATGGTCAACATGAGTTGCGAGCAGGTAACCTAGCACCAGAAGATTGTATTGTTATTCACATTCAAATCGCCCAGCTGATGCAAGCACAGCCCGGCGGCTATCGTTATTTTTTACCTACCGTGATTGCCCCTAAGTATGGTCATGCTGGGGACTTGCGTGATGTGGCGCATCAACAGTCTTTATTGGCTAGTTATCCTTTTTCAGCGTCATTGAAAGTTAATGCTGATGCTGGCATTTATTGCGTCAGCCATAACTTAAAGCAACAGGATGAAGGGTACCAATTAGAGGGGGAGTTAGATCAAGATATTGTTTTAACTGTAGCTTCGCAGCATA
>NZ_BAEN01000007.1 GCF_000314975.1 Aliiglaciecola lipolytica E3 | reverse complement strand
CTTGAGGTTAAGACTTAGTCAAAACGATAAGTCATACCCAACGTGTAAGTACGGTCAGCATAACTAGACGTATCCGTAATCTGCTGATCAATTCTATAACGATGCGAAACCGCTTTAGTTATATTGTTGATATTAAACTGTACTCTTAGCTTCTTGTTCACGCGATAAGACGACGAGAAGTCAGCGCGAGTGACACTATCGTAATATAGAGGCCAGTTTAAGGTGCCACCACTGTAGTATTTACTACGATAGTTACCTGCTAAACGAACGTTAATTGGACCTTTATCATAAAAGATTGAAACGTTACCTGAGTGTCTCGACATGTTTTGGATAGGTAGAAGTACTGTCGGATCTTGCAGTTCATACCCATTTGGCAATTCACCTGCTTCATTCATTGCATCCAATGCATCACGTTGAGCTTCATAACCGCTGGCAGTGATGCCAAGTGCAGCTAGATCAAGCGCATCTTCTGTCGCTGAATCAATAAATGTTGCTTGAGGACGATTTCCATCGGTATAGGTATAGTTAAGTGAGAAACCAAACCCGCTCCAAAAATCAGGTAAAAAGTCTAACCACTGGGTGTATCCTAATTCAACACCTTCACGTACTGTCCCCTGTCCATTGTAGTACGTACGAATACGCCATAACTCAAGACCCGGGCTGGCTGAAATGTCTTCACCAACTAAATAGCCACCATTATCTTCGATACCCGTTAATATACCCGCTGGATCAGCTGGCACACCAAGCACACCACGTTTGGTGACGAGGTCGGCTTGAACTTTACGGTAGAAGAAGGCAAGACTAACCATATTTCCTTTGCCCCAATAACGTTCAAAGCTCAAGTCGAAGTTATCAGATGTCTGCGCTTCTAATTCAATGTTACCTATGTTTGTAGTACCAGAGCGAATACCTGGACAAACATCAGTCGTACCATTGTAATAGTTTTGAATTGCATATTGTTGTGCAATCTGACGCTCTTGTTCGGCTTGAGTAAGGTTTAGATTTGGCACACCGTTGTTAAATACACCTTGTGGATCTTCAGGGTCATATACTGCACAGCCTTGGAAGTTATTTAGCTGAGCTACAGGTAAAAGTCTGTCTAATCCCGGACGAACCATAGTTCTTGCCGCAGCGAAACGCGCTAAACCATAATCTTGGTGAGCGATAGCAATGTTCATGCTCGGTAGTAGGTTGTTATACGAATTAGTCAATTCAACCTTTAGCGGATTACCTTCACTATCAAGTGCGTTGTAGGTTTCAGATGTAACTTCTGTTTTAACTCCACGCACACCGATGTTTCCGCGATAAGTAATCTCGTTGGTCAAATCCCCATCAAGGTTAGCCATTAAATAAAGTGCGGAGGTGTCTTCCGTCATGGTGTAGTTTTCACCTTGGCTTTCTGTATAGCCAACATCATTAAATCCTGAAATTTCGTTCCACAACTCACGGTTGTCACGATACATATCTAGATTAAACGCGGTAAATGACGGTACGTTACCCGCTTCGCTGTAAAAGCCGTCATGGGTAGTATTGATGCCAGGGTAACGCTGGGTTAATTCGACCGCAGAGATTGGTTCTTCACAATCAAAATGCTCTTCCTCATTGTACGAACTAGCATTTGGACCATTCGGACCGTATCCCCAACGAGCATTACAAACGAATCTGAAACGACTAGCGTTTTCCATTACGTCGCGGGCAAAACGTCCACCAAATTCGATAGTATCAACAGGTCCCCAACCCAAAGAATATTCAAAATCAATCTTTGCAGCTGATGAAACAGGCTCACGTTTCCAACCATCATCACGGAAGTTGCCTACACGCCAGGTTCTTAAGTCATTTGGATCAATACCATTATTGAGAACAAGACCGACTGTTCTTGGGTCAGTTAAATCAACACTAAGATCTGTGCCGGTTTGACGAATTGCAGTTGCTTGATCGGTACCAATTACACTTGGATCATCTACACGTAAACGATGATCTTGTTGGTTAACTGGATTACCTAAATAAGGATTATAAGCTACAGCCATATAATGGCGCTCATGTGACGACATTGAATGGGCAATATCTGTTTTCATGGTGAAATCATCAAAATACCATTCACCTTTTAGCGCGATCGTAGTTTGCTTGGTGGTGTTATGTCCGCCTTGTGCTGTACTACGTGTAACATTACCTAACACACTGTCGTAGGCCGTAATAGGAGTCACTGTATCAATCACACGTCCCATGTTGTCAGTACGTGTAACTGCGGTGCCTTCTTGGATGTTGCTATACGCATACAAGAAACCATCTTCACCAAGTTCTTCTGGAGGAAGAATCCAGTTAGCTAGAGAATTTATTTGAAATGCGTCACTGGTGCTGTGGTTTAACGTCCGGTTATGCACTATATCAAGAGTATAAGAAGAGCTATCGTTTGGAGCCCATTGAAATGTTGCGGCCAGCGCTTTTTTCTCGTTTTGACCATTTCTATCAATTAACACAAACGAATTTGGACGGTAAACAGTTTGGTCGCCTTCACCACACTGTCCTTGTTGTAACGTTGTGCGGTTATTATTATCTACACCATATTTCGGGCAAACATTTCCCCAATTAGACACTCGAAGAACATCACCGCCTTGACGGTTGTCGTTATAGGTCAAATTGATCAGTGCACCAAAGTCACCATAATCAGTATCACGCCAACTACGAGTACCGATTAGATTTAGATTTGGATAGGTTTTATCAATCTCATCACCGTATTTTGCTTTGGCGTTAACATTAACAAAACTTTTCTTGATAGCCAGTGGACGTTTTGTTTTCAAGTTGATGGTCGCTCCCAACGAACCTTCTGTGCTGCTTGCGGTGGGCGACTTAAGTACTTCAAGGGAATCAATTAATTCAGAAGGGAAGTCAGCCAAGTTTACATCACGAGAAGGGTTAGTACCTTCACCACCCGCCACGCTTCGACCATTGAGCTCTATACGGTTTTGACTTACACCACGGATTTGAAACGCCCCAGCACTACCATTTTCGCCGAATATAACTTGTACACCAGTAACACGCTGCAACGATTCAACCACGTTTTCATCTGGAAAGTTACCCACGTCTTCAGCACTGATAACGTCAATAACGCGGTTTGCCTGACGTTTCATTTCACTTGCTTTTAATAAACTTGTTCTCAGACCAGAGACTTCGATGACTTCAACTTCTTCTTTTTCTGCATCTTTCTCTTTTAAGGTTTTTTTCGTTTCAGTAGACACTTCTATTTCAGATAGGTCTTCGTTGGCGTCTTGAGCATTCGCTGGATTTATTGCTAACAGTACCGAGACTGCTAGCAAGGATGGCAATGTTTTCCAAGGCTGTTTCATTGTGGACTCCGTTATATTTAGCTCAACAATAAATTTTAAATTTTTTGTTAATTGAGTAAATCTTTTCTAATGATTTCACTAAATACTTAACGCTTTGTTTAAGTTAAGTTGTGTATGTTAATTTTGTTGTAACAACTATGTAACAAGTCAGTTTTAAGTACCCGTAAAAATTTTTATTAAAAAATGCATTTTTAAATATAATTAAACTCAATTAAGGGGGATCCCATTCGACCAAACAGCAAAAACAATGTTTAGCGGTATAGTGTCGTTCAAAAAAAACCGCGTTTATCACGCGGCAAATGGGAACATAAAAACAAGGTACTTTAAAGCGCTAAACTGCTCTATTCATCGGCTTTTGGTGTAATACTTAAAGACTTAATATTCGGCCCACTGGAACCGCTGGTACGCAATTCAATATAATTTGCACCAGCTCCAAGTGGGGCTATCAGTTTGGCTTTTTTCCATTTTTTATTCCAACTGCCAGTATTTTCGAACTTAACAGTTGCTATTTTTTTACCATTAACAATCAGGTCCATGTCGCGACGTTTATTTTTATCATTTAACGCATAAGTAAATTCAAGTTGGTTTAAGCCATGCTCACCATCATTTTCCTGATACCAAGTGATGGAACCTTCTTTGCCTTTAAAGTCGACGAAGTTCTTACCTTTAATAGCACCTTTTAATTGTGCATCACGTGCTGGCATCGCACCAAGCGCAGCAGGACGGTTTACTGTTTGATCTGCATTGCCCCAGTACAAACCCGAACCATCAGCGAAGGATTCACGCATAGTAAATACAAGGTTATCGTTTACATACACAGTCGCGTTAACTTCAGTCTTGGGTGTCACTTTGAATGGACCTTGATACTTTTTACTTAACTTCGAAGGTTGAGAGCCATCGGTAGTGTAATAAATATCAATGTTGTTATTTTTAGGCGTCCCCACTAGCGTAAGCGTTTTAACATCAATATGTATTTCATTTGAACTGAATAACGACTTATCACCTAGAATAGCCCCACTGATCACACTCAAATTTTGCTTAGTATCGGGGACATCTAAGAAAGCCCTAGTGGCTCCCATAAATGCTTTTCGGTGATTTATCCCCACATTTTTGCTGGTATCTACTGGGTCGCCATTTTCTAACGAGCGGATGCTTGCCGAACCTTCAATATGGAAATAAACCCGATTTTCACCATACGGATAATAAATGCCATTTTTATCTTCTAGTGAAACGGTGATAATGGCTGCACCATCGTCTACAGTTAAAAATTCATCTTCCAGTTGCAAATTAAGTTGAGACGGACTTTTGGCGGTAACTTGCTGCGTAGTGGCCATTCGCTTTCCATCAATATAACAATGCGCAACTAAGGTTCCTTCTTGCCACGGCACCATCCATTCGGCTTGCATTTCATCCCACTTAGTCCCTAAATTATCACGACCTAATGACTGTCCATTTAAAAATAGTTCGACTTCTTCACAGTTTGAATAAGCCCACACGGGGATTTCTGTGTTCGCTTGCATGCGTGGATGTGTCCAATGCGGTAACAGATGAACAAAGGGTTCTTCTGTCCATTGGCTTTTATAAAAATAGAAAAGATCTTTTTCGAATCCGGCAACGTCTAAAGCGCCCCCCATAAATAGTCTAAATGGCCATCCACCATGTACATAGCCAGCTTCCCCATAGTAGTCGAAACCTGTCCACCTGAAATGCCCACTAAACCAAGGTAGGTCGCGCATTAGTTCCCAGTTTTTGCGAGCGGAGATTCTAACGGTGGCGTTGTCATAAGACGAATTGAAATGCTGTTTATGATTTTTCCATTTATCCGGCGCAGCCCATTCATAGGTAAAGATTTCTTTGTCTGTTAAATCTGGTAAATCGAATATACCTTGGCGTTCAGAATGATTACCGTCTCTCAACCAAGTTTTAGAACGATAGTAACCGCGAGTTTGCCAAGTATGTGGCGCTTCTGTCGCAACAAAGGGTTTATTAGGTTGTTGGTTAGTGAAAAACTGAGTTTTTTCACTTCCACCATTCACCCCAAACACATCCATTTTAGCTGATGCACTATGTCCGGATGTAACAGGTCGAGTAGGGTCTATTGCATGTACGTAATTTACCAGTTCTTCGCCTATTTCTTCCCCTCTGGTTTCATTTCCTACACTGTATAAGATAATAGAAGGATGATTTCTGTTTCGGGTTAACCATTCAGAAACATCTTCTTGCCAATCAGTATCAAAGGCCTGCTGACCATAATCAAAGGGTGCTTTTTTGTGCCAGCCATCAAAGATTTCATCCATCACCAAAATGCCAAGCTCATCGCAAAGCTCATAAAATATGGGAGGGTATGGGTTGTGTGCGGTTCGAATCGCGTTCACTCCCATCTCTTTAAATAAGGCTAGCTTCCAACGCAATAAAGGTTTGGTCCATGCGCCACCCACTGGCCCACCTTCCCAATGCTCACTCACTCCTTTAAGTTTAGTGTTTTCACCGTTAATCCAAAAACCGGTTTCAACATCCCACTTAATGTCACGAATACCAAAATGCGTTTCCACTGAATCAAAGACATGGTTAGCGCTGCGTAACGTTGTTTTTAGCGTATATAGATGGGGGGTTTCAACATCCCAAAGCGATGGCTTAGCGATACTTAACTCGGTATTAAATACACACGGCTTAGACGAGCAAGCAGTTAACGCTTGGCTGTCATAAACAGTACTATTGCCTGCTTGATCAATCAGTTCTGATTCGACATACATAGCCTCGGAATGGGAATTGCTGTACTCAACCTTTACCTTAGCAACTGCTAAATTCGCGTTTTTTGTTTGTGTAGTGACAAATACACCATTAGTGTTTATTGACGCTTGGGCATCTTTAACTATCAATGATACAGGAGCATAAATTCCTGCAGGATGATACCAGCGTGCAGACGGCTCTTTTAGGTTATCGACGCGCACTGAAATGTTGTTTTCACCGGCTTTAATAAATTGGCTGATGTCATAGCGAAAAGAAATATAACCATAGGCTTTTTTACCTAAATAATGGCCATTCACCCAAACTTCGCTATTCATATAAACGCCATCGAAGTTCAGTAACACGCGTTTATTTAACCAGCTTTCGTCTACCTCGAAGGAGCGCCGATACCAACCTACTCCGCCATCAAAATAGCCACCATTTGCCCCTTGATCGCCACCTTCACGAATACCTTTGTTGAAAGCCCAATCGTGAGGCACAGATACGTCTTGCCACTGTTTGTCATCAAAGTCTGAATTAGCGGCATTCTTAATATCCGACAATGAAAACTTCCATTCTGGATTCAAATCTACTGTTACACGCTCAGCATTAACGACACCTGAAAAAGCAAATAGGGTAAAAAAGACCCACTGAAACCGACTTAAAAAACGCACCTGACACTCCAAATTTATTTCCTACTCCATTAAAACAATGTAAACCCTTAAATGCGTAAAACTATTGTTAACAAAGTGTGTTCTAAATCAATCAAGCTTTGTTAAACAGCGTTAAAAACTTCTCAATTTCTCATTTTTAAATACGGATCGCTTCTAATTGATTGTTTATTTAACAACTAAGCATCAAAGTTGAACCTTAAACAATGTTTGTAAAAAGAAGCTCTGCGATTGCGATACCGCTACTATTTTTAGCCACATCCACGTTGCTCGCCTGTAATACTCAAGTTAACGATAAATATTTAAATACAGAAATAAACAAGGCAGTAACGCCCAGCAACCCGATTTTAAAACTAACTGATAAGGATTTTATTTACGCTGCAGATCCAGCGGCAGAAGTCTTTAACGGCAAAGTGTACGTGTACGTTTCAAGAGACTTAAACAATGCTACGGGCTTTAGTACGATGCAGGATTATGCGGTGCTGGAATCATCAGATTTAGTAAATTGGACCAATCATGGAGTGGTGCTAAAACCTAGAGAATACACTTGGGCGTCTGGACAAATGAATGCACCAGATGCGGCTTACAAAAATGGCTGGTACTACCTATATTTTCCATACAATAAAACCCACGTGGGTGTTGCAAAAAGCCGCACACCAATAGGACCTTGGCAAGCAGCGGTAAACGACAAAATTACCTCGATATTTGATCCCACCGTATTTGTTGATGACGACGGGCAAGCTTATATCTATGGTAATGATCACAAAGTGGACCTTGGTGATCCTGGCTGGCATGTGATGGGCGCAAAACTCAACGACAATATGCTTGAGCTAGAAACTGAATGGCAACGTTTATCGACCATTCAAGTTAACGAGGCGGTAACGGTATTTAAGCGCAACGGTAAATATTATTTTTTAGCCCGTCGCGGCGGATATACTGATTATTTTATGGCAGATACGCCTTTACCTAAACCAGATGAACTCAAGTATATGGGCCACCTAACCGAAGCGCAAACAAACTCACCAGCGCATACATCGGTCATCGAATTTAATGGCCATTGGTATTTATTTTATCATCGAGGGGATGTAAATAATGGTAGCTTTTTTAAACGTTCCGCAAGCTTTGAGCCGCTACAGTTTAATTCAGATGGAAGTATTAAATTAGTGGTGTTTACGCCTAAGTTAAAACACCTGAAGACTCCAGGTACACCAAAATTGAAAGCACCTAAACAACGTTAATTAGTGGAACGAAAATCAACGATAACCTGATAACATCCGTGTTGATTTTCTTTCTCGTAAAACCAGTTGTGGTGTTTAATAATTTTCTCACTTAACTGCAAACCTAATCCGTAGCCGTAACCGAAAGCGACCTGATTATTTTTCGAATCAGACACGGGGGGGTTACTTTCTTCTTTAACATTGCTGTTAATAATCGAAACACGACTACCTTGCTGCTTGATATGTACGTATCCATGTTGAGTATGTTGATATGCATTTCGTATGAGGTTATTTACTACGATATGACAGGCAACCGCGACCGCAGTCACGCTACATTCTTCACTTTCAATTTTCACTTCAACATTTTTACCACTGAGTAAATATTCAAGATCGCTACATGCCTGATTGATGATTTGACCTAACGGTATAGGTTCTGGCGAGATGTTCAGTTCTTCATTTCGACTTAACCATAGGAAAGTGTCGGTTAGATTACTCATGGTTAAACCAGCACGCTGAATGCGTTGTAATGTGAGCTGCTGTTTTTCAGTGGTTGGCTGCTTTTCGTTCAGTCTTTGCAATAAATCAACATTACTGCGAATAACCGCAATCGGTGTTCTCAATTCGTGGCTGGCATAACTTAGAAAAAGCTGCTCTCGCTCGATACTTTGATGGGCTGAAATTAAACTACTTTGCACTAACGAAGCCAATACGTTTAGCTCGTTATAGGTAAAATCAGGTGGCGTTTTTTGTAGATTACCTTGCTCTAACGATTTAGCCCAACCTTTTAACGATTCGATAGGCTTAGCAATCTTTTTCATTATCATTACTAGAAAAAACGCAAACAATGCAATGCCGATAATTGCGGCAGTAACTGCCCAAATGAAACGGTTAGTGGGCTCGCCTACTTTTTTTGTAAGGATGATATCTTCTTCGAGCATCACTCTTGAAATGAACCTCTGTTCACCTTGAGGATTGAAATACATCACCATAAAAAATAAGTTTTTGGGCAATGTGAATATCATTGTTTGCACTTTTTGCTTTTGTAATTGGCCTTCCACTGTGGGAGGAGTTTTGAAACGCTGTTGGATAATTTCTGGGGTATCTTGCCAACGACTAGCCACATGAAATCCTGCAATTGATTGCGGCTGACCGTCTTCAACCTCGGTTGATTTAGAGAGTTCGAACATCATTCCGTTGACGCCTCTATCGAGACCGTCGACATAATAACTGACACTTAAAAAAGAAAAAACGAATACCATGACTGAGCCAAGCAAGACGACACTCATAAAAAAATACAGTTTAAGGCTTGGTCTAATTTTCATGTTTAGTATTCACGTCCAATATTCAAGGTAGAGCTTATCCATTTTCGGCTTTAATGACAAAACCGACACCTGCTACGGTTTCAAGTCGAATATTACTTGAATCCACGTCTAACATTTTACGCAAATGATGAATATGCACTTTCAGATTGTTACTGTCGGGTTGTTCATCTCCCCAAACCGTCTGCATTAAATGCTGACGACTAATCACTTGAGGACTGGCGCGCACCAATTCTTCCAATAATTTAAACCCCGTTGGCGAAATTTTTAAGTTTTTATCTTTTAACTGTGCGCTGTGCTGCGTTAAGTCTAAACGTAAATCACCTAAAACGAGGCGTTTTACTGCACCGCTACGACGCTTTGCAAGCACTTGAACCCGCGCTACAAGTTCTTTCATGGCGAAAGGTTTTACCAGATAGTCGTCACTTCCCGCTTCAAACCCTTGCAGCTTATTTTCTAAGCTATCACGTGCGGTCAACATCAGAATAGGAATATCCATCCCTTTTTCTCTTAACGTGTTGCAGAGTGTTAAACCGTCCATTTTAGGCATATTGATATCGAGTATTATCATTTGATAAAAATTGTTTTCGACTAAATTTAGTCCCATTAGCCCATTACTCGCATGATCACATTGAATTGATTCAATTTCGAGGTAATCAACTATGGTTGTGGCCAGATCAATGTCATCTTCAACCAGCAGTACGTTAATCATTACTATTGCATTTCCTATTGAGCAAACCTATTAAGGCCTTCAACTTATCCAAGCATTTTAGAACAAGCTACATTATAGACACACAGTGCATGCTACATTTAATTAGATTCATGTTCCGCAAGACCACCACCTAAAACACGATATAACGCAATTCGGTTGGTCAGGTCGGCTTGATTGGTTAAAATCAGCGACTGCTTTGCTTGATACAAGGTGCGCTGTGCTTCAAGCGCATTTTGAAAGCTATCTATTCCACCTTTATAACGAGCCAGTGATAAATCGTAACTGCGCGTTGCAGCTGACACCAAAGCTTCTTCAGCTTGCAATTGAGCTTGTATTGTTGCCCTTCGCGCAAGCGCATCGGCAACTTCAGAAAAGGCTAGTTGGATGGCATATTCATACGCCGCCAAATACTTACGTTGCTGCGCTTCACTCAAAGCTAGATTGGCATCATTTGCGCCGCCGTCAAATATAGGCAGGGTAATACTCGGAGCAATAGTCCAGATGGTACTCGCTCCACCAGTAAATATATCAGCCAATACCGAGCTTGCTAACCCCCCGGTAGCCGTTAGAGATATCGATGGAAAGTATGCCGCTCGGGCAGCGCCTATGTTTGCATTTGCCGATTTCAGGTTATGCTCTGCGGCCAAAACATCTGGACGTTGTAACAACAAAAGTGACGTTAGGCCTGCGGGCACGTCACTCACCAAATTATCACTATCTGGAAGCGATTCAGGTAATAAACTAGAGTCAAACTCTTCGCCGACAAGCAATCGCAACGCATTCAAATCTTGTGCAACTTGAGTGGTATAGGTTGCTACATCTGAACGTGCGTTAAAGTAAATTGTTTCTGCGCTAGCCACATCAATTCTCGAATCGACACCAAGTTCCAAACGCTTATTTGTGATCTCCATAGTTTTAAGCGCATTTGCCGCTGTTTCTTTGGCTAAGCTAAGTTGATTATTATCAGCAGCTAAGGTTAGCCACGCATTCGTGATTTCACCAATAAGCGAAATATGCGCAGCCTTAGCCGTTTCCTCACTGGCTAAATAGGCTTCCATTTGCGCAGTCGTCAAACTTCTATTTTTTCCGAATAAATCAATTTCGTAACCACTTAAGCCACCTTGTGCTTCATAAGTTGTTGAAATATTTCCAGTAGAAGATTTTGATCGATTACCACTCAAGCCAACATCAACCTGTGGGTACAAATCTGCATTTTGAATGCGGTAAGTCGCTCTCGCCGCGTCCACATCTGCGAGCGTCTGGCGCAAGCTTCTATTGCTGTTCAACGCAAGCTCAATCACCTGCGATAAACGTGTATCTTTGATAAAGTTTTTCCATGCTACTTGCGTGGCTAATTGCGTAGATAATCCATCACCTTCTGCATTAGGTGCGTTTTCCCATTGATTCGGAACCGGTAAGTCAGTGCGCGAATATTCGGGCGTTAAAGTACTACAACCTGATAGTATTAACGCACAAACAATAGGCAAATATCTCACAATTCCTTTTTTCATGATTGGCAACTTAGACATGTGCGTTCTCCAATTTTTTGGGTTCATCGTCATACACAGGTTTTCTTTTCGAAAAAATGCCGCGGATAATCACAAAGAACATGGGAACGAAGAAAATCCCAAGTATTGTGGCAGTAAATGTTCCACCCACAATACCAGTACCGATGGATATGCGACTATTCGCGCCTGCACCAGATGACAGAGCTAATGGCAAGGTACCGAAAATAAATGCTAATGAGGTCATGATAATAGGTCTTAGACGTAATTTTGCCGCCTGTACCGCTGAATCCACAAGAGACATGCCGCGTTGGTACGACGCTTCAGCAAATTCAACAATCAAGATGGCATTTTTTGAGGCCAGTCCAATTGTTGTCACCAACGCCACTTGGAAATAAATGTCATTTTCTAAGCCTCTTAATGTAGTTGCCAAAACTGCACCCACAACCCCCAACGGAATGACTAAAATAACCGACAACGGCACGGACCAACTTTCATACAGCGCCGCTAGCGCTAGGAACACCACAAGAATAGAAATTGCGTAAAGCGTGGAAGATTGGCCACTTGAGAGTTTCTCCTGATAAGACAAACCACTCCATGCATAACTTAATTTTCCTTGTCCTACTTCTTGGGTTAATCGCTCCATTTCAGCCATTGCCTGACCAGAACTCACGCCACTCGCCGCGGAACCTTGTATTTGGTAAGAGGAAATACCGTTGAATCTAGATAAGCTTTGCGGTGCAGTTGACCAAGATGAGGTGCTAAATGCTGAGAATGGCGTCATAGTGACTTCACCATCAGCATTGCTGCCACGCACATGCCAATTCCCCAAATCCTCAGGCTTGGAGCGGAACTGTGCATCGCTTTCAATATAGACTTTCTTTACCCTTCCATCATCAATAAAGTCGTTTACGTAAGCGCCAGCCCATGCGTAGGTCAGGGTATTGGCTACATCCGATAGCGACAATCCAAGCGCTGTCGCTTTACCATTATCAATATCAATTTTTAATTGTGGGGTTTCACTTAATGCCCCTTCTCGAATCCCTACTAACAAGTCACTTTGACGGGCTTTTGCAAGTAATTCGTTCTTCAATTGGGCTAGTTCTTCCCGACTGGTGCCAGTTGCAGCCTGTAGCTCAAACGTGAAACCATTGCTTTGACCTAAACCTTGAATAACAGGTTGCGACAACGCAAAAATACTGGCATCGCGAATTGACGATAAGTTTCGATTCATACGATTAATCAACGCATCTGCACTTTGATCTTCTTGGGTTCTTTCATCCCAAGGTTTTAACAATACGAAACCCATACCGGCATTTTGTCCGCTGCCAGAAAAATTAAAGCCCGAGATGGTAAAAGCTCTGTCTACAATGTCCGACTCCTCTTCAATTATGTACTGCTCGACCTGCTCCGCAACAGCGGCGGTGCGTTTAATCGATGCACCTTCAGGAAGACTAATTTGGAACATCGTACTACCTTGATCTTCTTGGGGTAAAAAGCCTGTGGGTAAACGCACGATCAACAAACCTAAAACCACGACGATTGCACCGTACACTAATGTCCAACGAACTTTGCGGGTTACAATTCGCTGCACATGCCCGGTGTATGAATTTGTCAGGCGGTCAAATACGCGATTAAAACGAGCAAAGAAACTTTTGCCTTGCGCGTTATGTTTGGTTGGAGTGAGCATACTTGCACATAACATTGGGCTGAGTGTTAGGGCCACAACAACCGACAAGGTCATAGACGAGACGATAGCAATCGAGAACTGCTTATAAATAACGCCAGTTGAACCATCAAAAAAGGCCATGGGCAAAAATACTGCCGAAAGTACCACGGCTATTCCCACCAGCGCACTACTGATTTCTGACATAGATTTAATTGTTGCATCTCGGGGAGACAGGTTCTTTTCGAGCATTAAACGTTCGACATTTTCAACCACGACAATGGCATCATCAACTAACAACCCTATCGACAATACAATACCGAACATGGTGAGGGTATTGATCGAAAAGCCGAATGCAGACAACACTCCAAAGGTTCCTAGTAGTACGACAGGAACAGCGATAGCAGGAATAAGGGTGGCTCGCCAATTTTGTAAAAACAGCCACATAACTAAAACGACTAAAATAACCGCTTCAATTAAGGTATCCACCACTTCGCTGATTGAAATTTTAATAAACTCGGTGCTGTCACGAGGGAAAGCAACTTCATATCCATCGGGCAGATTTACGGCTAATTCAGCAACTTTCTCTTTTACTCGTGTTGCTGTATCCAACGCATTCGCATCTGGGGACAGCATGATAGCGATACCCGAAGCCGGGTGACCGTTAAGTCTTGGAATAGCACTGTAACTTTCACTGCCAATTTCAACACGCGCAACATCACTCAAGCGCACATTCGCGCCAGAAGAGTTAAATTTGATGATGATATTACGGAACTCTTCAGGTGTAGATAGCATGGATTGCGCAGTGACTGTGGCATTTAATTCTTGATCCGCCAGGCTCGGAATTGCGCCAATTTTACCCGCTGGAACTTGCACGTTTTGCGCACTTAACGCATTACTAATATCCGAAGGCATTAATTCATAAGCGGCCAGCTTATTAGGATCTAACCAGATACGCATGGCATATTGAGAACCAAAAACTCTCACATCCCCAACGCCTTCGATACGTGCTAAAGCATCTTGCATATTGGATGAAATATAGTCGGAAACATCAAATGCTGAAGCCTGATCGGTTTTGTCATAAACTGCCACAACCAATAAATAATCGGTATTTGACTTGGTTACGGTCACACCTTGAGATTGAACAGACTCTGGGAAACGTGAGTTAACTTGCTGTACTTTGTTTTGGACTTGTACCTGTGCATAATCGGGATCCGTACCTTCTTCAAACGTAATGTTTACCGAAGCACCACCATCAGATGTACTGGAAGACGAAAAATACAACAACCCGTCAAGACCAGTTAATTGTTGTTCGATAATTTGCGTCACACTATTTTCAACCGTCTCCGCATCAGCGCCTATATAACTGGTACTAACGCTGATAACAGGTGGTGCTACACTTGGATATTGTGCAATAGGTAAAGACACAATAGACGCAATACCGGCCAGCATAATAATGATTGAAATAACCCAAGCAAAAACAGGGCGATCAATAAAAAAACGAGCAAACATAATTTATTTCCCCACTTCTGTAGATGCGTTGTTTGAATCGGTCACAGTAATCATAGTGCCGTGTTCATCCATTTGAACTTCTATGGGTTTAACTTCACTTCCAGGACGCACTTTGCTTGAGCCTTCAACTAAAAGTTTGTCGTTTACCGATAAACCGCTGGCAATCACCCATTTGTTATCAACAGCGTTGACCGTTTCAACAACACGCTTTTCGACCAGATTGTTTTGATTAATAACATATGCGTAAGCTTCGCCTGTCGCCGTATGATAAATACCCTGCTGGGGAACCAATATTGCGTTTTCATTTACCGCTTCATTCACTTGTGTGCGAACAAACATACCCGGTAATAACACACCATTAGGATTTGGAAATTCTGCGCGTAAAGTAACAGTTCCTGTTGAAGCGTCTACCGACACCTCTTGCATCTTTAACTGACCTTTTAACTCATACTCAGAGCCATCTTCTAATGTTAAGGTCACTTCCGTGGTACCTTGTGTGACACCATTTTCAGTCATCAACTGGCGCAACTTAAGTAACTCTTTACTGCTTTTTGTCATATCGACATAAATAGGGTCCAATGTGCGAATGGTCGCCATCGCAGTGCTCTGTTGCGCTGTTACTAATGCACCTTGAGTCACGTTGGAGATACCAATGTGTCCGGAAATCGGTGCCTTTACTTTGGTAAATTCCAAGTTGATTGATGCTGTTGCTAATGCTGCTTCAAACTTTTCGATGTTAGCTTGTGCTTCCAGATAAGTGGCATGCGCGTCATCGGTATCTTGCTGAGATACGCCATCGATTTTAAGCAAACTGGCATAACGCTGATCTTTGACTTTCGCTGTCTCAAGCGTTGCCTTCGCGCTGCTTAAATTTGCTTTGGCTTCGTTGTAAGCGGCTTGGTAGGTGGCCGGGTCAATTTGATACAAAAGCTGCCCTTGCTCCACAGTATTGCCTTCTTCAAACAATCTCTGCTCAACAATTCCGCCTACTTGAGGACGCACTTCAGCAATTACAGAAGCAACAACGCGGCCTTGCATTTGGGTGTCAATGTTGTGTTCTGATGTGGTTACAGGAATATAAGACACTGCCGTTATTGGCATGTTTTTAGCTGGCATGCTTTCTTGTTGACAACCACTCAACAAAGCCACTAACAATAATACAGCGCCAATGTAAGTTGAAGATTTCATAATAGAGCGTTCCTCGTTAAATGCATAAACAATAGATCAGACTCAAGTCATTCCACTTACTCGTTTTTCAGGTAACAAATAAAGTGTTAGAGCCTATAATTGCCTAGAGCATAACAAGGTGAGGGTTAAGACGGGGTTAACGCTTTTTGAGTTTGGAAATTAATACTACTAAGAAGTGTCGATGGAGAACGAAGCTGAGATTGCAGAAAGTACCGCCCATCTCAAAATCAAGCATGCACTATCTAAAAAAGTGATTTAAGGGCGTAATCTGAACGCCCCCGAGCAAACGTTAATATTGGTGGGTACCACGAATTGGGTAGTCTTTTTCGAAAACAAACTCAATACCGCTCACTAACTGCTCTAAATCAGGACGAATGAAAGGTGCATTAGCAATCTCAATCATCACGGTTTTTCCTTCTGGATTAACTAGAAATAAGCCAGGCTCAGCAAACGCGTGGTCGGTTTCTGAATCACTCATAGGATCAGAAATATACAACCCTAACGTTTTCATGTGATCTAAGGTCAATCCCGTCAGTACTGGAAAGCTGACCTCTAAGCCTTTTTCTTGCATCTTAATTAATTGTTCTGGGGTATCAGCAGAAGCTGCCACCACATCAATGTTCAAAGAATCAAGTTTTTCAGTATAGTCTTCAAGCTTATTAAGGTACTTTAAACAAATTGGACAGTGATATCCTCGGTACACAACAATCAACGACCATCTATCAGAATCGGTTACAAGGTTGGCCGTAGCGCCGGTTGCGTTAGTGAGTTCAATGGTAGGAAACGTTTTGCCTGCTAACAATTTTGTATTTTGCATTCTTTATCTCCATAAAAATAAGGGCTAAGTAATTTCACTTGCCATGTTTAAATTGCGCTTTTGCCGTGCAATCCCCTTACCACAATACTTAGCCAACTGAATTTCCTAGGAAAACCGTTTGCGTTTTGATGTTAGGTAAAAAAATAACGCGTTAATAGTGAAAATATTTCATTGTCAAATGCAACATATTCACACCCATAACCGGAGACGAAAATGTAATGCGTTATAATTCAGCCAGTTAGACATTCTGAAAAGTTGGTAAAAGAATTGCTCCTAGGAAAACACTAAGTTAACTAAGGAAGTGCAATGACAAATACCACGCAAACAATCAATCCTTACACCGAACAAGTAATTCAAACTTATCAATTGCTAAATGCTAAACAGGCAAATGCGGCTATCGATAATGCGCACAAGGCATTCTTATCTTGGAAAAAAGTGTCGAAAGAAAAGCGCGCGGAGCAGGTGTTAAATCTGGCGAAAGTAATACGAGATAATAAAAGCGAATTGCTTGATTTAATGACCAACGAAATGGGTAAAATACGCGCTCAAGGAGAACAAGAGGTCGAACTGTGCGCAGTTATTTGTGAATACACAGCGCAAGAAGCCGTAAAAGAACTCGCCAATCAAACCCGCGAAATTGAAGGCGGTAAAGCAATCATTTGTTTTCAGCCCATCGGCGTAATACTAGGTATTCAGCCTTGGAATTTCCCATTGTATCAGGTGATTCGCTATAGCATTACCAACATTATGGCCGGCAACACTGCGGTTACGAAACATGCCTCCAATGTATTCGGCATGGCATCAAAAATCCAAGAAATGTACGAACAGGCAGGATTCCCCAAACATGTTTATCAATCTTTAATGATTGAAGGCTCATTAGCCACAGAATTAATAGCCCATGATAAAGTGCGAGGTGTCACTTTTACAGGTAGCGATAAAGTAGGTAAAAAAGTGGCTGAAATGGCCGGTAAACACGCTAAAAAGTCGGTATTGGAGCTAGGTAGTAATGATGCTTTCATCGTATTGGATGATGCCAATATAAAAACCGCTGTTGAGGCATGTGTAAAAGGCAGAATGATAAACAACGGTGAAACATGTGTTGCTGCGAAGCGCTTTATTATTACAGAAGCTAATTATGATGAATTCAAACAAGCTTTTGTGAAACAAATAGAAAACATGAAAATGGGTAATCCTAATGATAAAGATACTGACTTAGGCCCCATGGCCAGAAAAGACTTACGCGACGAATTACATGAACAAGTTACAGAGTCGATAGATAAAGGCGCTGTGGCGATATTGGGCTGTCAAATTCCAGATCAGAAAGGTTACTTCTACCCCCCTTCAATTCTTGAAAACGTACAACCCGGAATGCCAGCATACGATGATGAATTATTTGGTCCTGTTGCCGCATTGATTAAAGTGAAAAACAATGAAGAAGCTATGAAAGTCGCAAATGATTCAAGGTATGGTCTCGGTGGTGGTATCTTTTCAGCAGATGAAGATAACGCGCTGAAGTTGGCAATTGAAGAGTTTGATACTGGCATGGTTAATATTAACGGTTACGGGTTGGCACAACCGAATTTACCTTTTGGTGGAGTTAAATCCAGCGGCTATGGAAGAGAACATGGTGGCTTTGGGATCACCGAATTCGTGAATATTAAATCGGTTATGATTAATCAGGCTTAAATGAAGAGTTAGTTAAGAAAAAACGTCATTTTGATTGTTATCGCAAAGCAGTCATATTTTAGCGGGCTGCTTTTAATATACCGATTAATGATAAGCTTGCTCCAGCGACGATGAGAATAACTTGTTTTCTAGTCGATGGAGTATACTTCAATGCTGTGGATATATTTCGATTGCCTTGTTTACGCTGTGTACTTTGAAATGATAGCTTTAAGGGATGTCATCACTTGCTCACACTGACTGGTGTTATTTGCAAACGGATGAGGCGAAGAAAACTTCTTAATATCATTATCAAAGTATTTGCCAGAAGCATCTGAAAATTCATCTGAAAGCGCAGCGCTTATCAATATCTTCACACCAACACTTAAATCATGGCCCGCCACACCAAAGCCTTCTTTCACCATTTTTGACGCCAACATTGACGCAGGATTCACAGCCACTGAAACCTGTTTAGGTGGAAGACTTTTAGCAAATTGATGAGACCAGATAGTTAGTGCCAACTTACTTTGTGCATAAGCCTGAAAGTCATCGTTTAGGGCTTTTTTGCCCGCCATCGCATCCACATCAATTGGAGCTTGCGCTGCAGACGATAGATTCACAATACGCCCAGCTTCGCTCAATATTGGCAATAATGCGCGAGAAATTATTGCGGGAGCAAAGGTATTGACGACAAAACGCACATCCAGCCCATCTTTGGTGATGGGATGAGCCGTTTTAAAAATACCCGCATTATTGATAATGACATCCACTTCACAGTGCTGCTCTAGAATCGATTCAGTCAGTGCAGTAATGTCGGCAAAATCCGATAGATCGGCTAAATAACCTTCAATTGTTGAATTAGGCGCGATACTCTTGACGGACTGAATCGCCTTGTCCAATTTATCTTTGTTGCGACCGTGCATTAATAAGTGATGATCGCTCGAAGCCAATACTTTAGCGGTTTCTAAACCAATTCCATCTGTTGCACCTGTGATTAATATCTTTTTCATCTAATCTTTTCCTGATGTTTAACATAATGATTGCTTGAGTCAGTTAAATAACCTTGTGTGACTTGTAACCATTCATGCTGATTTAAAATGGCGAATAATTATCTTGTTCGTCTGAAGGCATTGACCATCGCAGTCGCGCATCAACGGCCTTTCGTTCAATACCTTGCGGTGGCATTTGTCCCTTGTCACCAAATAACCAAAAGACAAAATTAGAACGGCTTCCACTTGTAATATGCTGAGCAGCATGTGGAACATGCCCACGATGAATCACAGCCGTCCCTGATTTAAATATGTGTTCTTTGGTTAATCCTTGTTTTGTATCGTAAAAATTAACCGCCGAGCCAGAAAACAATTCTTCCGGTGTATTCAAATTTACATTTAAAGTCACTGAAGACGCATCGGTATGAGGGCGTATCGAGGTATCAGTGTTGGGTTGATAATGAATAGAAAAACCAAAACTCTGGCTATCATAGCCTATTATTTCTGGAAACAAGAGGCGAGCAATGGGTCGCATATAGATGTTT
>NZ_BAEN01000008.1 GCF_000314975.1 Aliiglaciecola lipolytica E3 | reverse complement strand
GATCAAAATGACGACGAACGCACCCATGCTGATATTCGTGAGTTGATTTGGTTGCATGTGGGCGAAAGATGGGAGTTGAGAACCGGTCTAGGTAAAGTGTTTTGGGGACAAACTGAATCTTTGCATTTGGTTGATGTAATCAATCAAACGGACGCCATTGAAGCAATCGACGGAGAAGATAAACTTGGCCAACCAATGGTCAACTTATCGTTAATTCAGGATTGGGGTACTACGTCGTTATTTATACTTCCTTATTTTAGAGAGCGTACTTTTGCCGGCCCGGAAGGTCGTCCTAGATTTATGTTGGAAGTTGATACCGATAATCCTATTTTTGAATCCAGCGATGAAGAGAAAAACGTAGATTGGGCTGCTCGCTGGCAACATACGCTTGGACGCTGGGAAGTAGGGGTTTCGTATTTCGATGGTACCTCTCGCGAACCCATTTTAGTACCAGAGATGAGCGAAGAGGTTGCTTTGTTGAGGCCTTTTTATCCGCAAATGCAGCAAGCTGGCGTAGATGTCTTGGCTGTAATGGGAGCTTGGCTTCTAAAATTCGAAGGTATCAGCCGTCGCACTAATGTAGAAAACTATAATGCATTAGTGGGGGGATTCGAATATACCAAAGTGGGTGTGTTTGATTCCCAGTTTGATTTGGGTTGGTTAGTCGAGTATCAATATGATGGCCGAGATAACACGCTTTTAACCCCTTCACAAAATGATATTATGTTTGGTTCACGTATTGTCTACAATGACATTGATGGTACTGAAATCTTATTAGGGATCGTTCAAGATTTGGATAATACCAATAGTCGCTCTGGTTTTGTTGAAGCGTCTAGTCGTATCAATGACAACTGGAAATGGCGTTTAGATGCTTGGTTTTTCTCAAGCGATTCTCCTGAAGAACCTATTTATCAATATCGAAGAGATGATTTTGTGCAACTTAGCATGGAATTTTATTTCTAACTATTGGAACTTAACACCAAAATAGCCGCAAATTCAGCGGCTATTTTCTTATGGGCCCAATGTAACTAGAAGCAATAACAATATTATCTAAGTACATATTAAAGTTGTTCTTTGGTTTAGCGACACCACCAAAATAATAGTTTAACCACACTTTTTCGATTTTCATCTGCGGTGTATCTCTGAAATACATATTATTTCGCTCGTAAATAAGTACACCATCAATCCACACTTTAAATACACCATCTTTAAGACCGGGTGTATTCAACTTTATTTGTTGCTCTATCGCATACCAGCGGCCTGGTTGCATGGTTGACATCTCGTGTCCCCAAGGAATAGATTTGCCATATTTACTACCGGTATTTGCTTCATATAGGTAGCTACCAATTGGAAGTTGCCCCCCCCATTCAGGGCTTTTGGAGGATATTGAATGATAAAAAGCGCCCCGAGCAGACCACCCGTTTTCACCATTGTTTGGACGACCGCCCCAGCCAGCTTTATTATATGTTCCACTGAATCCAGGTAGCTTCCCTCCGCCGCTAACTTTCGCCCCAGGAGCCAGCATAGAATAATATCTAAAAAAGGCCTCTTCTGGTTCTTTGCCAGCGTGTTGAGCGAAATAATAATCTAAATTTCCAGCAAGATTTTGTGACGTCAAAAATCGCATATTGACACTCTTACCTGGCTGTCCGCTATAGTGCCTGACGTCACTGTGATCGATAAACTGCAACTCGCCCGTGTTTTGCCATACTGGTTCCGTTAAGCCTACACTTTGCTTTATGCCACTAAACCAGCCCTGATCATCAAAATCGTCTGCGAAATAAACGGCTTTGTCTTGTTTAATGCCTTTGTCTAGCACATATTTTTGCGCAATACCGGAATTGTCTTGTTGTTGCACCACAGGGGAGTAAATTATTTGATTAGCTTGTAATTTTGACTTGCCATATTGGCGGTTGGTTGTGGTTAATACTAACGATAGGTTCTTAATTGCTTGTAAATCAGCTTTTTGCGCAAACTGAAATTTTAACAATATAGTGTGACCACCACCTGCTTTGAGAGTCGACTTTGTACCTACCGCTTTACGGTTCTTTTTTGCGATGTATGTATCGATTTCAGCTAACAATAGGCGTTTTTTATTGCCTTGTTCAAAGGTAAGTTGGGGAGCGTTGTAGCCACCTTTTTCAACACTGTAGAAATCAGCAACTCCCTTGTTCCCGTCTGCTGACGAGAGCGTGATAAATAAGGGATTAGTTAGTTTTATATTCGACAAGTCGATTTTAACTGAATGCTCACGATCAACGTCTTGGATGTCCAATTGCGCAATAGGTTGCGCATATTCTTTGTGGAATTTCGCGAAATTACCTTCAGGCCAATAAAGGTAGGCAACTTCACTTGCAAATCTGTGAGTCACGCTATTATCGAAAACTTGAGCGGCTGAAAAGAAGCTAAAAAAGGCTAGTAAGTAAATATATCTATATAAGTTTTTCATTATCAACGCGTTTTTGCTGAGCATTTAATTAACCATATCATTGTCTCGTTGACTTATAAATGCATTGTCACGAGCTTTAATCCGGCCATCGACTATATTGTGATTTATATTGACTGATGTTTGTTTAAATCTAGCATCTATACCAAGCGAGTTTAGCAGTCTATTACCAGTAATCTCAGAAGCTGCAGCTTTGTTTAAATAGATACTCACATCATTGATGCAATTTAGTACCAAATTATCCTTGATTTTACCGCCCGTGTGTTCATATTCACAGTGTTGGCTTTGACAAAATTCTCCTTGGGTACCACCATTACCAAAAGACAGTCCAACCCGTACATCTAAACTAGACTGATAAGGCAAGCGCCAAGCGCAATTAATCACATTATTGCTAAACACCCCGTTCGCGCCACCTCCTTTTAGAAATCCCCCATAGGTAACTGAAATTTTTCCAGTTAACGTTCGCGCAAAATCGGCTATAAAGTTTTTATCAATTAACCAATTGTTACCACCTACCACGTCAATCGGTGTCGCCGGTGTCATGGTGTTACGGTATGAGTGGTTGAAAAAATCATTATTTGTGATTGTTACATTGTCAGCAAACCAAGCTGGCTTGTGTTGATAGTTACCATTGGCTTTTACCGCTGCGTTAAAGTCGATAAATTGATTATTGATTATCTGTGTATTATCGGCATTTCCATATAGGTGAATAGCGTGCTCACAATAACGTTGTTGTTTGCATGCACCTTTAAAAACAATATTTTCGATGTGCCAATTAGCTTTGTCTAAATAGATGCCTTCGGTATTTTGAATATGTAACACGCTGTTGCCGGGAGAACTAGCTACGATTCGGATGGGACGATCCAGAGTACCATTGTGCCTAACCTCAAGTCGTTTGGGCACAAAGTAATTTCCAGGTGCTAAAAGTATTACATCTCCTGCATGTGCAGATAACATCGCCTTTCTAAGTCCTACTTCACTGCTCACCTGATATAGCTTGGGAGCCACTAAAGAGATTGCTTTGATACTATGCGAATCAATGATTTTGGCGCGGTCAAAACCTGCATCCGACTTGTCTCTGTCGAAAGGTAAAATCTGCTGTTGAGGTAACAGTGTGAGTAGAAAATCTGCGCATTCCAACAAGGCGAGCTTCACTCCCCAATTCTGATGCAAGTTCAGTTGTACATATTGACGGCCTTTAATGGTTAACTCTTTTCCTAGGTTGGATTGCAAAAAAATAGTACCAATCACTAAGGTTAAGCCAACCACTATCAGGCTATAGCTAGCAAGCTTTTTAAAGCTTGCTTTTTGGATTTTCATTGTAAGGTTTTATTGTGTCAAAGCAGGATTTCTGCAACATGAGGATGACCTAGGAAATCTTGTGGACTAGCCGTTGGTCCGTAAGCGCCGGACTGAAAAACCACCAACCAATCTCCAATTTGTGGGTCGGTTAAATACATTTTATCGGCAAGCGTATCTAGCGGTGTACATAAAGGTCCAACTGCCGTAACGGCTTCTGTACCTTTGTCTAAATTCATTTTGTTGCCAATTGCGACTGGATAGTTTTTTCGGATCACTTGTCCAAAATTACCCGAATTAGACAGATGATGATGAAGGCCACCATTTGTCATTAAATAGGTATGACCTCGAGAGACCTTTATGTCGGTAATCTTACTAACGTAAATTCCCGCTTCTGCGACAATAAATCGTCCAAGCTCAATGATTAATTCCAATTGGGCTAACTTGGGGTAGGATGACAAAAGCGTCGCAAGATTATCACCAATTGGCGCTAAATCTAATCGAGTCTCACCCGGAAAATAGGGGATACCAAAACCGCCGCCTAAATTGATTGTTTCGACTGTCACAGGCGTAGCGTAAACCAGTCTTTGAGCTAGTTCAAACGTGTTGTTGTGAGCATCAATTATGGCGTCTTGTTTTAAATTTTGCGAGCCCCAGAAAATATGAAATCCACGAAAATGCATTTTCGTATAATCTAGCTCGGGTAACATTTCAAATAAGCGTTCTTCATCTATACCAAACTGTTTGGGTCCACCGCCCATTTTCATGCCTGATGCTTTGAGTTCAAATGCAGGATTTACACGAAACGCAACAATCGGAAGTATCCCAAGTTGTTGGCCAATATCGATAGCGCGGGATAATTCAAGTTCTGATTCCACGTGTAATGTTACGCCAGCACATATGGCTGCTTTGATTTCACTCTCTTGTTTTGCTGGACCGGCAAAACTGATGTCTTTCACCGGCATGTTAGATTGCAAAGCAATGAGCATTTCTTTTTGAGAAGCGACATCAAAGCCTTCCACCCATTCACACATCGCATTTACTAATGCGGGATATGGGTTTGCCTTAATCGCATAGTGCAATTTAATGGCTTGTGGAATTGCGCGGTGAAATTTATCGATTTGGGCTTTTACGACTTTTTTGTCGTAAGCGTAAAATACTGATTTATCGAGCATCCCTTCAATAACATCAAGTTTTTTCCCTCCTACTAGAATTTGATTATCGAGGGTGTCGAATTGGTCCATGTCAGCGTGAACAGGTGTAGGTTTAGACATTTTCGTACTTTTCCTTTACTTCTTTGCTAAGCAAGCTGCGGTCTACTTTGCCGTTTGGGTTGCGTGGCAGTGACGTTCTGAATTCGACATATTTAGGATGCATAAAATTAGGCATGGCTTTTTTACACAAAGCTAATATTTCTTTTTCTGAATGTTGTGCTTCTTCTTTTAGCACTAACAGTAATGCAACAGCTTGACCTAACTCAAGATCTTTCACTCCCGTTGCAATGGCTTCTGAGATATCACCGCAAGATTGATAACACGCTTCTTCCACTTCCATGGGACTCACTCTGTATCCTGAGGTTTTAATCATTTCATCTTTGCGACCGACAAAATACAAAAAGCCTTGTTTATCGCGTTTTACCGTATCGCCGGACCACACCGCCATTTCTGGCAAGACTAATCCATTGAGTTTGGCAGGAACTGGTTTAAAGCGCTCAGCTGTTTTAACTGTGTCATTCCAATAACCTAAGCTGACATGCGGTCCACGATGCACTAATTCGCCGGGCTCATCTGCATCACACTCACTGCCATCTTCTCTGACTACCATGACTTCAGCATTGGGAATAGCTTTGCCCATTGAACCTATTTTTTCATCAACTAACTCTGGATCTAAATAAGTACTTCGAAAGGCTTCTGTTAAACCATACATCAAATAAGGTTTAGCATTGGTAAAGGTTGAACGTATAGACGTTAATGTAACCTGTGGCATTGCACCGCCGGAGTTGGTGAAATACCGTAAGTGCTGCGTTGCATTGTCATGCCATTTAGCTTTCATGAGTTGTTGCCAAAGCGGTGGAACAGCGGCTAACCCAGTCACTTGGTGTTGCTCCATTGCTTTAACCACATCGCCCGCTAAAAAGTAGTCCATTAGCACGACACTTGCACCTGTTAGTAAGCCGGTTGTAATTTGGCTCAATCCATAGTCAAAACTTAACGGTAATAACGCTAGAATCACGTCGGATTCGCGATTGTGCAAGTATTCGGCAACACTACTAGCACCAACGACTAAATTTCGATGGGATAAAACGACGCCCTTAGGTCTGCCTGTACTGCCTGAAGTATATAGTATGGCGGCCATATCACTGTCGGTTCTATGGATTTTAGTGAGAGGTCCTTTTTCCAAGTTTTGCATTAATGAAAGTTGTATATCATCAAGGGAAATAGCCGGCAGTTTATCGGTTAAAATGATATGTTTTAGGGCGGGACATTCACTCAATACAGGCTCAAGGATTTTCAATCTGTCACTACTAGTGATGAGTACCTTCACATCACAATCATTGAGTATGTGCTGAACTTGGGGACCTTTTAAGACCGAGTTTATCGGCACAAAGACTCCATTTGCTAGGCTAGTTGCAAACAAACTAATAATTGTATCCGGCGTTTTCGGTAGAAATACACCTACTCTGTCGTGGCGATTAACTCCTAGTTTTTGCAGTGCACAAGCAAGTTCTAAAACTGAGTTTGTTAGTTGCTCATAGGATATTTTAGTTTGCTTAAAAATTAGTGCACACTTTTGTGCATGCTGTTTAGCTGATTCCGATACTAACTCATCAAAAAAACGTTACCATTTTTAATACTTATCTCTTGTTTTAGGGTTACAACTATTTCTTATTACTTTAAATAATGGAACAATACGACAATGGATGATAGAGCTTATTGTTCTATCTATCGAAAAAATATAATAATACAGGTACAGAGAGAATGAATACAGCCGCGTCTGTGAAAGAAATACTAATTGATGTTTTACAATTATCTAGTGATGTTGAATTTGATGAAGAAACCCCGCTTTTAGGAGCTATTCCTGAATTCGATTCTATGGCTGTAGTAACAGTGTTAACGTCTATCGAAGATACCTTCGGTGTTGAGGTTGATGACGACGAAATTAGTGCAGATATTTTCGAAACCTTCGGTGCATTGTGCGCATTTGTGGAAACTAAAGTCTAGCTGACGTAATTGAATTAAGAATCATTATGAAATTTCAAAAAATCATGCTGGTATTTGGGACGCGTCCTGAAGCCATTAAAATGGCACCTCTAGCGCTTGCACTTAAACAAGATAAGCAGCTAGATGTATCCGTTTGTGTAACTGCTCAGCATCGTCAAATGCTCGATCAGGTTTTAGCCTTGTTTGATCTGACACCCGATTTTGACTTGGATTTAATGCAACCTGGTCAGGACTTGTATGACATTACAACCAGAGCTTTGTTAGGCTTGCGAGACGTGTTAGCTGAAGCTAAGCCTGATCTTATTTTAGTTCATGGTGATACCACCACAACATTTGCAGCCTCTTTAGCTGCATTCTATCAGCGTATCCCGGTTGGACACGTTGAAGCCGGTCTTCGAACGGGTGATATATATAGCCCTTGGCCTGAAGAGATAAACCGTAAATTAACGGGGGCACTTACCCGATTACATTTCGCACCTACCAATAAAGCAGAAGCTAATTTACTAGCAGAAAATATTTCGTCAGATTCGGTGTTTGTTACTGGCAATACCGTGATCGATGCCCTTATACAAGTGGCTGATAAAATAACATCTGATACGAAATTAAATACCGAGCTAACTAACAAATTTAATTTTTTAGATAAAAAGAAAAAACTGATTCTTGTGACAGGGCACCGACGTGAAAGTTTTGGTGACGGTTTTGAAAATATCTGCAAGGCTTTAAAAACATTGGCTGAACAGGAAAATGTACAAGTTTTGTATCCTGTTCATTTGAATCCAAATGTTCAAGAACCAGTAAATCGTCTATTAGCGAATACCGATGATGTGTTTTTAATAGAACCGCAAGATTACCTTCCTTTTGTTTATCTGATGACTCGAGCACACATTATTTTGACTGATTCTGGCGGTGTACAAGAAGAAGCGCCGTCACTTGGTAAGCCGGTTTTGGTTATGCGCAACACAACTGAAAGACCTGAAGCAGTAGAAGCAGGAACGGTTAAGTTGGTAGGGACCGATTACAACGCAATAGTTGATAATGCTCTGATGCTATTAAATGATGACAATGCCTATCAAGCCATGTCGTTTGCCCATAATCCCTATGGGGATGGGAAAGCTTGTCAGAGAATAGCGGAATTAATAAAAAATTATAACTAAGGGATAAATATGGCATTTGCTAAAGTTTCGGTCATTGGTTTGGGCTATATTGGTTTACCTACTGCAGCGGTAATAGCATCCCGCGGAGTAGAAGTCATTGGAATAGATGTTTCTGAAAAAGCCGTTGATACTATAAATCAAGGTAAAGTACATATTGTAGAACCTGATTTAGATATGGTTGTTCAAGCAGCTGTTACTATGGGTAAACTGCGAGCATCATTGATACCTGAGCCTGCCGATGCTTTTATGATAGCCGTGCCTACGCCTTTTCAAGAAGGCAAAAAACCAGATCTTAGCTTTATCGAAAAGGCAGCAAATGCGATAGCTCCAGTGTTGGAAAAAGGAAACTTGATTGTTTTAGAATCAACTTCTCCTGTTGGTGCTACTGAAAAACTCACTGCATGGCTACAAGCGCTTCGCCCAGATTTACATTTCCCTGGTCACAGCAGCCAAACTCCAGATATGTACGTTGCACATTGTCCTGAAAGGGTATTACCAGGTCGTGTGCTTGAAGAATTAGTTTCTAACGATCGTATCATTGGTGGTATGTCGGCAGAGTGCAGCGAAAAAGCAATTGAATTGTATAATATTTTTGTGCGAGGAAATTGCTTAACAACATCTGCACGTACGGCTGAAATGGCCAAATTAACTGAAAATAGCTTCCGAGATGTCAATATTGCCTTTGCAAATGAGTTATCTATCATTTGTGACGAATTGCATATCAATGTTTGGGAATTAATCGCATTAGCCAATCGCCATCCTAGGGTTAATATTTTAACACCAGGGCCAGGTGTGGGTGGACACTGCATTGCTGTCGACCCTTGGTTTATCGTGGATTCAGCGCCTGAATCTGCCAGAATGATCCGAACGGCTCGAGAAGTAAATGACGGTAAACCGGGGTTTGTGATTGGCAAGGTACAAAAAGCTGCCGATGAGTTCAAACGCCCAGTAATTGCCTGTTTAGGCTTGGCATTCAAACCGGATATCGACGATTTGCGCGAGAGCCCGGCCTTAGACATTACGTTACGACTTGCTAAAATGGAGCTCGGTGAGATTTTAGCAGTAGAGCCAAATATTCACGAATTACCCGATAAACTTAGTGCCGCTGGGATCAAGTTATTATCTATAGAAGCAGCACTTGAAAAGGCTAATATTGTCGTTGTCTTGGTAAATCATAAACAATTTAAAGGCCTTGATAAGTCTCATTTAAATACCAAGGTCTTAATTGATTCCAGTGGACTAATTGCCTAGTTAGCGAGCAGATTCAATGATACAGTCAGCATAGGAGGGTAAAAAGATTCAACCTTCCTATTTCCTATAATTCAATACCAATCTAAAAGAGAAACATATGTGTTCAATTAAAAAATACGGAGTATTGCTTGTTGTTCTGGTAATGATGGGATGTAGTCAAAAGACACCTTCCGAATATATCGCAGACGCGGAAAAAGCGATCTTAGAAAATGATCCAGAAAGTGCAGTGATCGTCCTTAAAAATGCATTATCGTCAGATCCCAAAAATTTGCGTGCTAGATTTTTGTTAGGATCAGTTTATTTTCAACGCGGAAATGCCAACTCGGCCGAGAAAGAGCTGAAAATAGCGTTTGATGGCGGATATTTTAAGAATGAAGTTCTACCGTTATATTTAGGCACATTAAACTTTTTACAACGTGATGACGAAATTATTCAGGTAGTGGAAAGACTGACCGGTTTAACCAGCGAAACAGAAGCCATAGCGCAAGTTTATAAAGGTCTTGCTTTATTTCGCAAAAACGAAGTTTCAAGAGCTAAGCTCGCCATTAAGCGTGCCTCAGAATTATACCCGGATTCATCGTACAGCCGTTTTGGACGAGCACATCATGCATTGCATGACGGCGAAATAACCGATGCTTTAATTATTCTAGAAGAGCTGCTAAGCGCTGAACCTGAATTTATGGAAGCGGTATTGTTGCAAGGCCAGTTAAGTATGCAACAGAAAGATTATGCCACTGCAATTAAAGACTTTAGACAATACGTAGAACAAAAACCCGGCGACGCTCAAGGGAACTTTTTACTCATTGATGCTCTGTTAAGAGATGAGCAATATGAAGAGGCGGAATCACTCACTGTCGCTTTACTGAAAAAGTTACCTGATAACGCTCAGCTAAATGAATTTATGGGGATTCTGCATTTCCAACAACAAGATTATTCAGCGGCAAAAACCTCAATGGAACAAGCTATATCTGGAGGCTCTAACTCACCCACATCTCGTCTGATTGCTGGAGTCGCATCTTATAATGTGCAAAAGTTAGAGCAAGCTCATAATCATTTGGCAGCAGTACAAAATGTATTGCCGGAATCGCATCCAGCCAAACGATTATTTGCTGAGATTCAATTGCGCTTAGGTTATAGCAATGATGCTGCACAGACATTAGGTAACATGGGAAGTTATGACTTAACTGATGTTACTTTATTTACCCAAGCTGGGTTTGACCTTATTAAAAGTGGTGATGACTCAAAAGCTCGACAGATGCTTGAGTTGGCGAAGAAAAGTAATTCTACAGATCCTGAAGAATTGATTCGAATCGGTATGTTAAAACTTTCACTTGACGATGATTCGGGATTAGAAAACCTTCAAACAGCGATACAACTAGCACCAGAATCTGAAACAGCAAGGTTAGTTTTAGCTCAAGCGTATGTGAGTAAGCTAAACTACAGCAGTGCTATTGAAGTGGCACAAGATTGGATTGAGTATGATTCCGAGCAGTTAATCGCTTACAATTTGTTAGCTGAAGTATACGAGTTATCTGAGCAGCATGATCTAGCGAAACAAGTCCACAGTGACATATTGCAACGTGCGCCAAACAACCCGTCGTCTTTAAAGTTTATGGCTGATGTTGCAAAACAAAATGGTAATACTAAAGAAGCGTTAAGCCTACTTAAAACCGCAGCTCAAAATAACCCTGAATATGTCCAAGGATCGTTTGATTATTTTGTTGAAGCACATAGGCAAAGTAAAGAAGAAGCAAAAGAAGCTCTGGCGTTAATAAAATCTATTTATGAAAAGCAACCTGACGATTTAATGAAAAAATTAAATTATGCCAGAGCGTTGGTTTTTCAAGCTGAACCTCAAAAAGCGCTCGATGTATTGGAGACAATAAAACCCAGCAAAGATATGCCATTGTTCTTTTGGAAGGCTCAAGCTGATAGCTACCTCGCATTGAATAAACCAACAGATGCACTAAATGTTTATTCAAGTTGGCAACAACTAGAACCAAAAAGAAGAGAACCATGGATTGCTGCTATACATCTTAATGATGGAATTCGGGATTTGTCTGCTGCATTAGGTACGGTAAAACGAGCTTTGAGTTTTCATCCTCAAGACGGTGAGTTCCAAGTCATGGAGATCCATTACAATCTCGTAAGTGGAAATGTGCTAGTTGCTAAAAGGTTAATGAACGCGCTTCCGGACAACTTTAAATCTAATACAACTGTTAAGGGGCTTAAAGGTCAAATATTATTTGCTGAAGGCAAAATTAAAGAATCTCTTCCTCTATTAGAAGAATCTTATAATAAGAGTTTAGACGGACGATTTGCAATTTTAATTGCAAAGGCTAAGTCTAACTTGCAAGGTCAAGAAGCTGCCTTAACCTTTTTAGAAGAGCATATCCAAAAGCGTCCAGTAGATGTTAATGTTAGAGCAAGGTTAGCTGAGACTTATATGGATGTAGCGCCGCAGAAAGCGATAGAACATTATGAGCGGTTGGTTAAATTTTTACCCGAGAATATAATCGCCTTAAACAATCTTGGTTGGCTTTATGGTGAAGCAGGAAATAGCGAAAAAGCAGTTGCATATGCCGAGCAAGCAGTTGCGTTGCGCCCAGAAAACCCTAAATTGTTAGATACACTAGGCGTGGTATTATTAAAAAATGGTGACGTAAAACGTGCTTTGGAAGTAAGTAAGAAAGCATTCGATTTAGAGCCAAGTAATCAGACATATCGGATTCATTACGAAGAATCGCGTAAAGCGAATCAATAAATAGCGAAATGGGTAATAAAAGTGTCAGATATTTTAACATGTACAAATACCTCAATATAAAAAATGCATATGAAACAGTGAGTTAAAAGTTGGCCCGTATTGTGCTTTATCTAAACCAAGGAAAGCTTGTGAATGAAATAGCAGCTTTACAACTTTAAAATTACTTACGCTGGAGAATAGACATGAAAACTAAGTCCTTATTAGCAGGGATCATTTTGGCAACAAGTTCTTCTGTTGCTATGGCTGACCAATTCTTTATTGATGTTGGAACTGATTTTGGTGACAACCTTAGAAACCAAGCCGCTGGTGCTAGCAGTACTGGTTGGTTGGATCAAGCTACTTATAACTACCAATCTGAAACTCTTGTAACAGACGGTGACGCGAATGGCCCAAGTGCAGGTGACGCGATTGTAACTACTGGTGGTTTCATCAGCGGTCCAGCTGGAAGTTCAGCGATTGCATTCAACGCAGTTGAAGGTTTCTTGCCTAATAGCTTCGGTCCAGAAAGTGACAACGATTATGGCGATTGGGGTTTAACTTTCCAATTCGAACTAACTGGTTCACTTGGTCCAGCTCTAGCGACTAACTATAACTCTGGTGAAATTACGTTCTACTACTTCGAACCTGGTTTCGCTAATACATCTGAATTTGTTGAGTTATTTACGCTTGATTTCGTATCAATCGTTCAAAGCTTAGGCGGTCCATCTTTGAAAACTATGGTTTCTTCAGTTGGCGCTGGCACGGTTAACGGTGTTGCTGCAGGTGATGTATTCAACTTTGCAGATGGCTCAATGACTGATTTACTAGGTGACATGGTTGATATCTTCTCATTTGTTGATTTCAACACTGACCCTAACGATGTTGTTGTAACTGATAACATGGATGGTACTTTCACTTTGAATGGTAACCATGACGGTTCAATCTCTTTCCAAATTCCTGAGCCTTCAAGCTTAGCGGTATTGGGTCTTGGTCTTCTAGGTCTAGCTGGTGCAGCTCGCAGACGTAAAAGCTAAGATTGCTTAAATGCATTATTATAAACCCGGTATTTATACCGGGTTTTTTTTTAGTGAAATTTAGTTAGCGACTGGCTCCAACCTGCAATATTTATTTCTACGTCTTTTCTTATATCTCCTTTCTTGTATTCCAGTGCTCAAGTCTTTAGAAAGTGCTGTAGACTCCTAAGTGTTTAAATTTTTTACAGTGATTTGTGCTTTCGATTTTATGTTTTGGGGGAGGGGAATTTCAGGCTAATGTCTTGAATATATAGGCAACAAGCTTGAATCGCTTAAGCCTTAAGTGTGTGATGTAAATGAAAGCGTGATATTTTCACTGCTTATAAACGAATTATGTTGGCAAATAAGAATAGAGTACGCTGGGCAAAGCTTCCATCATAAATATCATGTGAAAGCTAAAATACAATCGTTTAATCTATAATAGTCGCTTACTTTTCAGAGTTAGGTTTAGGTTTACCCACGGCTTTTTTCACCATTGGAAACATAATATATTTTTGAATTGGATTCTTGTTGCCCCATGGTCGCCAGGTTTTCTTGGCTTTATTTTTGTAGGCATCTACATGCCATCCCCAAGGAGCATGGAGAACTTCTCCTCTTTTCAGCAGAACTTTCACTACATTAGTATTAAGCACTCCAGCAGCTAAGGATATACCCATGGGGGTGGAAGGGACCTTTCCTGCCCAAAAATCCACCTTACTTCTATCCACTAGATAGCTTAGTTGCAGCATGGCCGGTGATAGCCCCATTATTAAATGGTAAAATTGATCTTCTGGAGCCAAACCTTCCAAGCAAAAGTATTCTTCAAATGACATTTTACCGGGCATAAATACCAATACGGCAGTCCCCATTCCCATTGGAGCTGCTGTAATACATGGGATATTTTTCTCATAGCATCGTTGGAATACTTTTCGACGTATATCCATTGCAAAAATATCTAAGCTATCAATATATAAATCAACACCATCTAGAAATTCTTCCAAATTGTCATCATTAATACCTTTGTCAAAATTTCTGACATTCGACTCTGGATTAATGTTTGCTAAAATATCTTCCATGACTTTGGATTTTTCTTGCCCTAAAGTTTTCATTGAAGCGCCGGCTTGACGGTTGAAATTGACTAAATCATATTGATCCATGTCGGAAATGTGAAAATTTCCAATTCCAAGTCTTGCGCAAACAATTGCATGGTCACCACCAACACCCCCTAAGCCACCAACAGCGACTTTACTTTTTCTTAGAACCTCTTGTTCTTCTTCGGTCATCCAACCAATGTTTCGTGAAAATGCTTCTTTATAATCAAACATCGCGTTCGCTCTCTAAGTATGGTGTACGCTATCGAAATGAAGTAAACATTTCGTTAAGTCCCTAATCAGCGTTTTAAGCGACATTAACAATGCCGCTAATTGATTTTATAGTTGGTGTTCAAGCTCATTTTTAATATTGTGCAACAAGGCTTTAAAATCCGGTTTTAAATTGTCTTCAACAGCTTGAGGTTGAATATAGAAAGGGGCTCGTTTTCCATGATAATCAATAACAGGCCCAATTTGCTCAAACGGTAACCCAACAAATCGCATGCTTCTAGCTAACCGTGGCTCAACCATTACGTAACAATGATGAATATTTTTACTGAGTAATATAGCAGTAGAAGAAAGATATAATCCTACAGCAATAAATGGGAAGCATCGCAACTCTGTTTCTGAATAGATTTTCTTATTAATGACACCGATGGCCGCGCCATCATAGTCGTCCATTTTACGACGTCTAAACTCTGCAGGTACTGCTAAACGAGAAATTTCACAGATATCGTTACGTTCAAAGTTATCAGGAAATAATTCTGGTCTTTGTATCGCATTTTGACAATATAGTTCAATTGGCAATTTCTGTTCGGTGTTTGAAGACGTTATTAACCTCACAGTTCCCGCATATTGACCGCTGGATTTGTGTTGAATAAGACAATGATATGCGTGCTTGTCAAAATCGTCTGTTTCGATTTTTATTTTGTTTTCGGGTTCAAAATGCAGTTCTTCACAATAAACCTGATGTCGAATGCCATAGGAGAATTTTTTGTGCTCTTCAGATTCTGAAAATACAGGTTTTAAATAATCGGAAAAATGACCCGAAATGCTATCAGCAGAAACTTCCGTCATTACGACTTTCCTTTATTGTGTGTATTGCCCATCATTGGAAGTAAAGCCTAGAAAGTATAAACTATGTTAAGTATAAAGTGTCAGGTTAAAGTCCTTATTTGTCAAACAAATACCGTAATTTCTGTGTTATACATTAGTTTACTATATGTCGATATATAATCTGTAAGGGGAATTTTTTTGGAAAACTTTCAGTTATCACAAATTCATATTGAAGCGGCAAGAAATTCTACCGATGATTTTAATCTATTTCATGACAAAAATCGTTGGAATTGGATCGTGAATAACCCTTTCTCGGGACCGATAGCTTTAGGGTTTCAATTAGGGTGTTTTATTGAAACACAATTTCAACATCGTCAAGCTGAATTGAACACGCCTGAAAGTTCTCAGAGTTTTGCATATAGTGTTTTTGAATTTACCTTTGCTGGCGTTGTGAACCCAGGAGATAGATTAACATTAGATATCAAACCTGGAAAAAGCAGTGAGTCTGCAATTGGAAAACAATACTCCAATAGATTATTGCTAAAAGCTAATGATAAAGCGGTAATATTGGGATTTAAACGAGAATCTGAATTTAGCCCTATACAACTTCCCGACGATTTTCCGAACAATATTGAATGGGGAATGAG
This sequence comes from Aliiglaciecola lipolytica E3, assembly GCF_000314975.1. Taxonomy (GTDB): domain Bacteria; phylum Pseudomonadota; class Gammaproteobacteria; order Enterobacterales; family Alteromonadaceae; genus Aliiglaciecola; species Aliiglaciecola lipolytica. Next base: position 11,191 of record NZ_BAEN01000008.1, on the reverse strand, counting down.
AGCAGACCGCACGTTTGATCAAGCTACCCAGTGTTTTCTAAAGCGTAAATATATGATTGTTGGCAATGCTAAGAATTTTTTGACAAGTGCATTCGGAGAACAATCTGAATATATTGACGAATTTGCAGATAAAGTACGTTTTCCGCAGATGTATCCTATGAGTCTTCTTTCTTCGGCATTGCTTGAACGAGCTCAAGCTATTGGACATGACCTTATTAAAGATCCAATGATCTATTCGTCCCACAAATTATGTATTGATAAACGACAATTAGAAAATTTACGAAGCAACGATGTGTTAAATCTAGTCGTAACGCCAGAGGTCGAGGTGCCTGGAACAGGCTCTAAGGTGAGTCATATTTGTGCAGGTTTTGTTAAAGAAAATATCCCATTATTTATCGCTCAAATTGTTTTGCTGCCGCTCAGTGCAATGCTTAATAAAGACTAAATTCGATTGCATTTAAGAGTCGAGAGAACTAGCTACCGGCGCTAGTTTTCCCCAATTTAATGGGTAAAAAATGTAATGCGGTTGCGTAACCCATCTCAAATAGTTCTTTCTTTTGTTCAATACTTAATGAAAAATCAACAGAAGAGTATATGCCAGTTTCAACGATAATGGTGTTGTGCCAATGTTCGGCGTGTACATATTCTCGCGATAACGCTGTCATAAACGTTTTAATCAACATAAATAGATATTCGGGTAGATGAAAGAAAACTTGACGTTTTTGCACCTGATGAATTTGTTGACTTTTTAATCGGAAACAAACATTTTTAGCATTTGTACCTGACCAATTTCTAAAAAGCGCATCTTCTGCGAGTATGGCGCCGTCAACAAGTAAATGTTCACCGTAGGTTTTAAAGCTAAAAATTAATGGAATTGACATCGAAAACCGTACGGCTTGTGAAACTTTTAAGTCAGGACTGGTTTGTTTATTAAATATAACCGGCCCACCACCATTTACGTCCGTAGCCACTATGCTTAAATCTATGGCCAATTGAGAAAAAGTTTTTCCCTCTAATTGTTTATCCATCCAATTTTCAAACTGGTTACCGGAACTCAACCCCCCTTCTTTTAACAATCTAAATAAAGAATAACCTTTAAATTGTTTAAAATCTGTATTTAGCGCTAGTTTGAAAATATCGTCGATCGACATACCGCTGCAATACAAAGCGCAAACAATTGAACCACCTGAAATACCAACAACATGATTAAACGTCATATTCATTTCGATTAGTGCTTGTAGGATACCGATATGACAGGTTAATCGAGTTCCCCCACCTGAAAAAATAGGTACTATTGGGTTTTTATTGTTATCGTGTAGTTGGGACTTCATAACTATGCAAACTATTGCTTTTCTTTAAAATATGGCTGAATTTTCAGTTTTTGCATTATTATTTTAAATTGATTAGATGGAAAAGATTTTATGTTTACTTTATTCAAATATATTTTTGCCGCGGTGCTTTGCGGTTTTACCTTTACCGCTAACGCACACAATATTGTAAACATCGTAAAACAAGCTAAAGAATCAGTTGTTGGGATAGGTGTTTTTGACCCGATAAAAGCACCACAGTCGAGCTTGCACGGAACGGGCTTTGTCGTTGGGAATGGGCAATATATCATTACTAATCATCATGTTATATCGCAACCACTGGACGAAAATTCTAAACAACGACGAGTCGTATTTACCGGAACGGGACGTTACCCGCAAACTTTCGACGCTCATATTGTTAAAATTGATGAAATGCACGATTTAGCGTTATTACGTATAAGTAAGAAACTGAAACCGTTTAAACTGGCGAATAGTAATTTGATACCAGATGGAACGGAAGTGGCGTTTACTGGCTATCCCATTGGCGCAGTATTAGGACTATATCCGGCTACGCATCGGGGCATTATTTCAGCAGCTACACCTGTGATAATTCCAACTAGTCACTCCAGCCAATTAGATGTGCAAACACTTAAAAGGCTGCGTGATCCATACATGGTGTATCAGATGGACGCTACTGCTTATCCGGGAAATAGTGGTAGTGCAGTTTATGAAGTCGAAACTGGACAGGTAGTAGCAGTAATCAATAAAGTGTTTGTAAAAAAAACAAAAGAGGCAGTTTTAGCAGACCCTAGTGGTATTACTTACTCAATACCTGTAAAATACGTCAGGCAACTGTTGGTATCGGCTAATATTGATATTGATTAGCTTGTCGAAAAAATTTACAGTTCTGCTATATTACACAAATTAAACACATAAAAATCAATGGATTGATGTGTTGGTGTGGTTTTTGCTTTAACGATCACAATAGAGTTAATTGCGTTTAAGAAGTCGCATAAAAAGGGTTTTAATCAATGAATGAATTCGATAAGTCGTTTAAAAAGGATGTTTCTGCTGTGAACAAACGCCGTAATTTTCTTAAGAAATCGGCGACCGGAGCAGTGATTGTGAGCCTTCCTGCAAAATCAGTATGGGGTGCCTGTAGTGTATCGGGTGCGTTGTCAGGTAATTTATCAACAAATGCTGACCGTCACACCTGTACTATGCCAAATCTTTACGGTGGTCGCTCACCGGGAAATTGGAAAGATTACAAAAATAACATGCATTCTACGTTTAATGCGCTTGGCGATGTTAAGTCTTCTTATGGCAAAAACAGTACAGAATACGCTAATGCTAAAACGTGTTTTATAAATGCTATTGATCCGGTTTATCAGCACCAATTAACTTTACCTAGTGAATTCAGCCCACTGAATATGACTGTACAAAGTGGTCTTGATTCTAACGGTGGTGGTTATAACAACATTTATTTCCATTTAGCTGCGGTTTATCTTAATACCTACTTTGGTTTTTATTCGACCTATGGTTCTGGTGAGGCCGAGGCAATACAAGCTATTACCGATGTTTTCAGCTACTGGTATGTCAACAAAGACGTAGCTGGTTTTAGCATTTCAGATAGTGAATTAGGTTACAACGATGGAAGTACTGATTGGGATGCTGCTTCTTGTAGTTAAATGGATTTAGCAATCATGTGGTTAATGTTCTAAGTGCCAGAGGAAAAGTCGCAAAATTATAGTTTGTTCCCTGGCTCTCGCTTGGTTTGGTTTCATGATGGTAGTGGTGTAGCTATTTATAGCGGTTATAGTGGCGATACCACTTTTCTAAATAATAAAAAGCCAGACATAGTTTATTCTGAGTTTCCAATCTCATCTTCTAATTTAGCTAAAGCAGATCTCATTAAATATCTCAATTTAGGTGAAGAGTCAGCTAAAAGTGTGATACAACGTTTATTATCTGAAAAAGTGTTGTGGGCTAATTGACGTAGATGCAAATCATAGATACAGGGATTTATCGTTTCGCGTTAACTTCCGATGTTAAACATGTTCACTCTGTAGCCAAAAGTCTCTATGCTGATTCTTCCGAAAGAGATTTGCCTGTAGATTTCAAAGTGAGGCTAGTCTTTGACTCACTTGTTCGTCGTTTTATCAAACCTCAAATTAGTTTTTACGCTGACCAACATTCGCCATTCAAACCTTTACCCCTTTCGCAAGCTCCTGCAGTGCTGGAATGGGGGATGAATTGGTGTGTTGCTGCCCACGAATATAGCAAGTTACTTATACATGCAGCAGTGTTAGTGAAAAATGGAAAAGCTATTATTTTTCCTGCTCTACCAGGATCTGGTAAAAGCACATTGACTGCTCACTTAGGGTTATCGGGGTGGGAAACATATTCTGATGAAATGGCAATCATTGATATAGACACCGCTATGGTTAATCCTGTTTATCGTCCAGTATGTTTAAAGAACAACTCCATTGATTTAATTAAAAAATGGCATCCAGAAGCTTTCTTTACGCCTACTTGTGTCGATACTCAAAAAGGAGATGTAGCACATGTTAAAGTGTTGGATTGGCATCGTTACCAAAATCTGCAAAAAGTACCAATTGTTGCGGTTGTTTTTCCTAAATATGCAGCTGAAACAGAGTTAACAATATATAGTCTTTCACAATTGTATGGTTTTAATTCGTTAAGCAAAAATGCCTTTAATTATAACGTGTTAGGAGCAACTGCATTTAACACGGTGGATAAAATAATTAAGTCCAGTTCACTTTTTGAAATTCAATATAATAATCTCAAAGATGTTGATGCGTTTTTGACAGAGGACATAATTGGTTAATGTCATGTTGAACACTCAGTTTTTATATACCTTGCTCGTCAACCCAAAACTGGGTTTAACTTTGTCTTTGCATGAGTGGCAAAACGTCATTTTTGTACTTCGAGAAGCTAAATTATTGGGGAGTTTGTATCACACCGCAAAACAAGCTAGTTGTTATGACGATTATCCTGATTACGCTCAAAAACATTTGTTCTCAGCTCAGATTTACGCTCAACGACAAGCTCAACAAATAACCTTTGAATCATTGGAGATTCGAGCGTTATTAGAGCAAGTTGGAGTCACTGCAGTATTTTTAAAAGGGGCAGGTTATACCCTACGAAACAGTTTGAATGGGCGAGGTAGAGTGTGCTCTGATATCGATATATTAGTGACTAAAGAAAATTTACCAAAAGCCGAACGCCATTTAAAATCTAACCGTTGGCAATCGGAACAGTTAAACGATTATGACGAAAAATATTACCGACAATGGGCGCATGAAATTCCGCCGTTATTTCAGATTAATCGGGCGACAGTGCTAGATATGCATCATAACGTGTACTTGCCGATAAGTGGTCGTTCGCCTGATATTGATTTATTTCTAGATTCTCGGGACAAAACAGAAAGTGGTTGTTTTGTATTGAACCCAAGGTTGTCTCTATTGCATAGTATTATTCATTTATTTACAAATGAAGATAGTAGTAGTTGGATGAGAGATCTCTTTGATATTTATTTACTAGCAAAAGAGTTCAATGACGATAATTTGTGGGAAGACATAATTGAATTAGGAAATAAAACGAATTTTCAATTTGAGGTATATTGCTGCCTGAAAGCCTTAGAATATTACTCATTAATGACTTTGGATAGAACAAGCAAAAAGTTTATTGAAGGTTTCGAGGTGACAAAACGACAATCTTGGATATTGGAAAACGCAATTCTACCTGCATTTTGTCCTGAACACTCGCTGTTGATGACTAATAAAATTTCGCGTGCAAAAAATCTGGCATATTTACGTGGTCATTGGATAAAGATGCCTCTAGGGGTGCTTATTAAACATTTTACCTTCAAATCTTTTTTCGCCGTTCGGGACCAAATTGTGGGCAAGCATCATTTTGATCCTAAATTGCCTGATAACCCTAATTGGTAAATCTTAATAACGTCTTTTTCATATTTCACTTCTCACTGATTACTTTTGTTCTTTTTTGTAATCACTATTACTAGCCAATAGCTCTCATTCAGAAGTAAAAATGCACAATTTGAATAAAATAGATGTGTTTTTGACATAATTAGCACTACTAATTTAACGTATTTACGTGCAAACTAAGTGGTTAAAAATAATCATATTCTGAGTATTACGGAGAGGTTCGATTTGGCTGCGAATATATTTGAAAAGCGCATAGGTATCATTGGTTTAGGCTATGTAGGCTTGCCGCTGGCAGTATCGTTTGGGAAAAAGTTTTCGACCTTAGGTTTCGACATTAATAAGCAGCGAATTGAAGAATTAAACCGCGGCGAAGACCATACTCTTGAAGTGTCTCCTGAAGAATTAAAAAGCGTGACGTCTTTACGTTTTTCCTCCACCCCTGAAGATCTTGCCCAGTGCGACTTTATTATTGTCACTGTGCCTACGCCTATCGACAAAAATCGCCAACCCGATCTTACCCCCTTAAAGAAAGCCAGCGAAATGATTGGTAAAGTGCTTAAGTCAGGCGCAACAGTGATATACGAATCGACTGTTTACCCAGGCGCGACCGAAGAAGTCTGTATTCCATTAATTGAAGAGTTTTCTGGCTTAACCTTTAATAAGGATTTCTTCGCAGGCTACAGCCCAGAACGAACCAACCCTGGCGATAAAACTCATCGATTAGAAAGCATTGTAAAAGTGACCAGTGGATCTACGCCAGAAATAGGCGATTTGGTCGATCAACTGTATTTATCCATTATTGACGCTGGTACCCATAGAGCTTCTTCAATTAAAGTGGCTGAAGCGGCGAAAGTTATAGAAAACACACAACGAGATTTGAATATTGCTTTGATCAATGAATTGGCCATGATTTTTGAACGATTAGGCATTGATACAGAAGAGGTATTATTAGCAGCTGGCAGTAAATGGAACTTTTTGCCTTTCCGCCCCGGCTTAGTTGGCGGTCACTGCATTGGTGTAGACCCTTACTATTTAACCCACAAAGCGGAAGAAATAGGATATCACCCAGAAGTGATTTTGGCAGGCCGCCGTATCAATGACCAAATGGGTGAGTATGTAGTCAGTCGTTTAGTCAAAAAAATGTTGAATAAAAAAATCATGGTTAATGGCGCTAACGTTCTATTAATGGGGATAACATTTAAGGAAAATTGTCCGGATATTCGAAACACTAAAGTAGTGGATATTGCTACCGAACTAGACAATTATCATGTGAATGTCGATATTTATGACCCCTGGGCTGAGTCTGACGAAGTAAATGCTGAATATGGCTTGAAGCTTGTAGCTGAGCCGGAAACGGGTAAATACGACGCGATTATTGCGGCCGTAGCGCACCAGCAATTTAAACAAATGAGCACTGAAAATTTGCGTGCTTTAGGCAAACAAAATTGTGTCATTTTTGATTTGAAATATATTTTGGATAAAGAAATAGTCGATTTAAGACTTTAGGGAACGTAAATGAAAGTATTAGTTACTGGAGCGGCCGGATTCATCGGTTCTCATGTGAGTTTGTATTTACTTGAGCGCGGCGACGAAGTTGTAGGTCTAGATAACCTTAATGATTATTATGACGTCAATCTCAAACTTGATAGATTAAAAAGAGTCGAACAACACAAAAATAGTTATAACTTTTCATTTGTAAAAGTATCCGTCGAAGACAAAGAAGCGATGGAAAACTTGTTTGAAGAGCACAAATTTGACAAGGTGGTACATCTAGCAGCACAAGCAGGCGTGCGTTATTCTTTAGAGAATCCACACGCTTACATCGATGCCAATATTGTTGGATTTATGAATATTTTGGAAGGTTGCAGACATAATCAAGTGAAACACCTTGTATATGCTTCCTCGAGTTCGGTTTATGGTGCGAATGAATCTATGCCATTTTCTGTACACGATAACGTCGACCACCCAGTTTCCTTGTATGCAGCAAGTAAAAAGGCGAATGAGTTGATGGCTCATACCTATAGTCACTTGTTTAATCTACCCACTACGGGATTGCGTTTCTTTACCGTATATGGACCTTGGGGACGCCCTGATATGGCGTTGTTCCTGTTTACTAAAGCGATATTAGAAGATAAACCTATTAAAGTGTTTAACTATGGTAATCACAAGCGTGATTTCACTTATATCGATGACATAGTTGAAGGCATAATTCGTACTCTTGACCATACAGCGGAAGCTAATCCCGAATGGTCAGGTAAAGATCCAGACCCTGGTACAAGTAAAGCCCCTTGGCGAGTTTACAATATAGGGAACCAATCACCTGTTCAGTTAATGGAATATATTGAAACTCTTGAAGATAGTTTAGGTAAAAAAGCTGAAAAAGAGCTATTACCACTGCAGATGGGGGATGTACCAGATACCTATGCAGATGTTGAGGCGCTAGTAAAAGACGTTGATTATCGCCCTCAAACCACTATTCAAACGGGCATCGGTAACTTTGTAGATTGGTATAAAGACTACTTTAAAGTGAAGTAAAAGCTACTTCGGTAGAAAACAAAAAACGCAAAGTACCTAACAAGTGACTTTGCGTTTTTTTATGTCGGTAATATTTACGATGCCAATTGTTGCTTCATCTTACGACGCATTTCATGTAACAAAGGTTCCGTGTAGCCGTTAGGTTGATTAATCCCGTCAAAAATTAATGCGTTAGCAGCTTCAAATGCGATTGATTTATCTAAATCAGGACACATGCTGATATATTCCGGGTCAGATGCATTTTGTTGATCAACTAGTTTGGCCATTCTGTTTAGTGAAGCTTGCACTTCGGACTCTGAAACCAAGCCGTGCAATAACCAGTTGGCAATGTGTTGACTGGAAATTCGTAACGTGGCCCTATCTTCCATTAATCCGACATTGTTGATATCTGGTACTTTAGAACAGCCAATTCCTTGATTTACCCATCTAACAACGTAGCCAAGTATACCCTGAACGTTGTTATCTAATTCGCGGGTTTTAGTTTCATCATCAAAGTTCACATCAGTCTCTTTAATGGGTACCGTTAATATGTCGTCTAAGCTGTTACTATGTTGTGATTTTAGCGCTGCTTGGATATCAAATACATTCACTTGGTGGTAATGCAACGCATGCAAGGTTGCCGCTGTAGGCGAAGGTACCCAAGCTGTATTCGCCCCTGTCTTTGGGTGCTGAATTTTAGCTGTCATCATTTCCGCCATATGGTCGGGAATTGGCCACATACCTTTGCCGATTTGCGCTTTACCCGATAAACCGGCTGCTAATCCATGGCCCACGTTATCTTTTTCATAGGCTGATATCCAAGGAAGTGTTTTCAACTCACCTTTTAAACCAAATGGACCCAAATGCATCGAAGTATGAATTTCGTCGCCTGTGCGGTCTAAAAACCCGGTATTGATAAATACTACGCGCGTTTTAGCCGCTTCAATACAAGCACTGAGATTCACACTTGTACGTCTTTCTTCATCCATGATCCCCATTTTAATGGTGTTTTCTTTTAGCCCTAACAACTTTTCAACCTGTGCGAATAAGCTATTTGAAAATGCGACTTCTTCTGGTCCATGCATTTTAGGCTTTACAATATAGATACTGTTTTGGTTACTATTTGCAAACGGACTATTTCCAAGTAGATCATGTTTACCAATTAAAGAAGTAATCACACAGTCCATAATGCCTTCTGGGATAGCCTCACCGTTGAATAGAATAGCGTCGTTCGACATTAATAAGCCCACGTTGCGAATAAACATAAGGCTACGGCCTTTAAGTTGACAGGCTTGTCCATGCAGATCCGTGTACGTTTTATCGTCATTAAGCTTTCTGGTGATGGATCTATGTCCTTTTTGCACACTAGTTGATAGCGTACCTTTCATTAATCCTAACCAGTTACGGTATACGAGAGTTTTGTCTTGGGCATCCACAGCAGCAACTGAATCTTCGCAGTCCATAATGGTTGTCAAAGCAGCTTCTAACACTATGTCCTTTAAACCACTTGGATCGGTAGAGCCAACAGGATGATTAGGATCAAATTGCAATTCTATATGTAGCCCATTATGGATTAAGATAATGGCGCTAGGTTGTTCTTGTTTTCCGATCAGGCCTACAAGCTGATTAGGATCTTGAAGAGATGTGAAACTACCATCCTTAAAATGACATTCGAGGGTGAGATTTTTTAATTGGTAGGCAACCACATCTTGATGAGATCCTTGCGCCAAAGGTACCGCGACATCTAACCAACGACGCCCATGTTCGATAACTTTCTGACCTCTCACGCTGTTATATGGACCTTGTTTGCGTGCACCGTTTTCTTCACTGATAACATCAGTACCGTACAAAGCATCATATAGGCTTCCCCAACGCGCATTAGCAGCGTTAATCGCGTAACGCGCATTATTAATAGGTACAACTAGTTGAGGACCTGCCATAGTCGCGATTTCGGGATCAACATGTTGCGTACTAATATTGAAAGGGGCAGGTTGTGGTAATAAATAACCGATGCTATGCAGAAAATCTTTATATTCAGACAGCGTATAATGAGGATTATGTTGGCAATACCGGTCAATCTTCTGTTGTAAATCATCTCGCTTTAACAACAGAGCTTTATTTTTTGGTACAAATTCAGCTAAGACCTTTTCAAACCCATCCCAAAAAACATCGAGATCAACTTGTGCCCCAACAATTGCTTCGTCTTCGATAAAACGGCTTAATTCTTCCGCTATTTGCAGTGAGCCACGAGATATATAGTTTTGCATAGGTAATACTCCGAATCTGTCCAATAGACTCATACTACCCACATCTAACCGATATGTTTAATTTATGGTTATTATTCTTGCGATAAATTTCATGAATGTTGAATTTACGTGTTACTAACTTAATTGGTTTGCTACTTCACTAATTAGGCGTCGCAACCAAATATGCCCTGCATCGTGATGTAATAGTGCACTCCATGCCATTTTCAATCCGATCGGAGGGATGTCAAACGGGGGTTCTAAAATAACTACCTCTGGATCATTGCGATATAAATTAGCTGCCTTGCTTGGCAAAGTTGCAATTAAATTCTGCGCTTTGGCTAACTGTAAAGCTACATGGTAGTGTCTGGTGAATACGCGAATGTCACGCTTTTTCCCCAATTTAGTTAATTCAGCGTCTACCCAACCTAGCTTCTGAACTTCATTGGGATCTACTCCCACTCCAACACCAAATCCAGTTTTACTTACCCAAATATGTTGTCCAGACAAGTAACTGTTTAAATCAAATTTTTCAACAATTGGATTATTGCTCTTTACAACGCAAGAAAACGCATCGTACCAAATGACTTTTTGATGGAATGAAAGCGGAAGTTCTTCAAAGCGGTTAATTGCCATGTCTACCTTGCCATGTTCAACATCATGAAAGGTTACATCACTTGGGGTGATCACGTCTAAGGTGATATTTGGAGCAATATTACCAAGCTGTCGAATGACTTCAATTAATAACGTAGACTCGGCATAGTCACTGGCCATAATACGAAATGTTCGTTGGCTACTGGCTGGAACAAATTCCGTTTCAGGCTGAATTGTGGTTTCTAATTTTGCTAAAACATCGCGAACGACAGGTTGCAACTCCAGCGCTCTTTTTGTCGGGGTCATACCGTCACTGGTGCGGACTAAAAGGGGATCGTTGAATAAATCCCGTAAGCGCTTCAAACCATTGCTCATTGCAGGTTGGGTGATGCTGAGTTGATTTGCAGCTTTGGTTACGCTTCCTTCTCGAAGCAACACATCTAGATATACCAATAAATTAAGATCAACTTTCGCGATATTCAAATTAACTTCACTTCTAAACTGAGTTAAAAGTGATTATACCAATGGCGTTAAGGGATACCACAAAAAAAAGCAAGACGAATCC
>NZ_BAEN01000009.1 GCF_000314975.1 Aliiglaciecola lipolytica E3 | reverse complement strand
AATACAATTTGTTATGGACCGAACGGGGAAGTTCTGTAAAGTGCCTCACGTTTCATAAGTTGGAGAACGGCATTTCAAGTGAGTGATTATCTAAAAACAGGAGCTTTGGCAAGTTTGGTTTTGATCAGAGAGTTAGTCAGAACTCAAGTCAGTATAACAGGTGCAATAATTGAGGAACACTAGAAACCAATTCACGTTCTTGTTCTACAAGAGGTTAGGGGACTAATGTAAGATCGATATCTCTTGCTACTATTCTCTCGACACAAGCCCACTTCATATTGTTTTAACAACAAACATTTATTCCCTAATTATCACGCTGATACAATTATAAAAATTGGACTATACTTATCTTCCCTTTATACAAGGTTGATCAACGATATTAGTTGTGAGTGTAGTTAAAACAACCTGTTGCTTTCGTTTATCTAAATTTCATGGTCGAAAATATTTTTGAACTAAATTAAACGGAGATAGAAATGCAACGTCGGGAATTTTTAAATAGTTTAGGTTTTGGAATTGGTGCAAGTTTATTAGCCCCAAGTGCTGTTCTAGCACAATCATCAAGCACTGATGTGGGCGTGTCAACCGTTCGCGCTGGTGATTGGAAAGGCTTGCGAAAACTGTTTCCACTGACTCACGATTACATACAATTATCGACTTTTTTGTTGGCATCCCATCCCAAACCAGTTGCCGATGCCATAGAAAAACATCGACGCGCATTTGATGAAAACCCTTCTGATTACTGGCACGAGAACTTTTTAACAATTGATAGTGACATTTCAAATAGTGCGGCTCAATACATGGGAGGAAAAGGGGAAAATATCGCCCTAACCGACAGTACCACTATGGGGCTTGGCATGGTTTACAGTGGATTAAAGCTACAAGCCGGTGATGAAATTTTACAAACAGTTCATGACCATTATTCAACGGATATGTCATTGGCTCACAGAGCAAATCGAAGCGGCGTGAAGATCCGGCGTATTGCCCTTTATGACGATCCTGTAAATGTCAGTGTTGAGGACGTTATTGCTCGTTTAAAAGGAGCGATAAACCGTGATACACGTGTTTTTGCAGCGACTTGGGTCCATTCGTCAACCGGCGTTAAATTACCTATACGAGAAATGGCAAATGAAATCGAGCGCATCAACAAATCACGTAAGTCGGCTCAACAAATCTTATTTTGCGTGGATGGCGTACATGGATTTGGGATCGAAAATCAAGATGTTAGTGAGCTTGGTTGTGATTTTTTTATAGCGGGTACTCATAAATGGATTTTTGGTCCAAGAGGAACGGGTGTCATTTGGGGAAACGACAAAGCCTGGGCGCAAACTGAAGCAGTTATTCCCAGCTTTAGTGCTTCATATGATGTGTGGATGGGGCGTGCTAGTCCTGAGCAAGTGCCTGTCGGTGAACACATGTCACCAGGAGGTTTCCACTCTTTTGAACACCGCTGGGCATTACCCGAAGCCTTTAAATTACATCTCCAATTAGGCAAAGAAAACGTGGAGAAGCGCATCCATCAATTAAATCAACAAACCAAAAGTGGTTTAGCCAAAATGTCTCACGTTACCCTATATACACCTCAAAGTAGCGCGCTGTCATCGGGTTTGGTGTGTTTTGATGTAGAAGGAATCGATCCTGAAACGGTAGTAAAAAGAATGCACAAAAAAGGCATCATAATGAGTAGCACCCCTTATCGTACAATTTACGCTCGATTTGCGCCTTCGTTACTTAACAATGAACAGGAAATTGAAACAGCTTTAGCTGAAATTAGGGCGATGGCGTAGAAAGACTTATCGTTAGGTTAGAAAAAGCTCATATAACTGTAGGACTAGATTCATTTTAATTATGGTTATGTATAGTTCTAAGGCAGCGTTTGCTTAACTCAAGAAAATGCTGATACTAGCATTTTTAAAGTGAGGAATTGTGTATAGAATGTATTCGCATTACGACTACAAATTAATTAAAAGGAAATTTTTATGGACTCATTTGGAATGACAGGGTTTACCTTTGGACTAATGGGATTTGTTTTTGGAGTGGTCGCATTGAGACGAGTGGATAAATTAGAAAAAAAGCTCAAAGAATTAGAGGTTATAGATAAAGACTTTAAATCCCAGTGAATTTCATCAAAAGATATTGATTAAGGAAGTTGCAGCTTAATAATTTATTGCTGTAGCCGTCATGCATTTCAAGAGTAACGAAAACGCACAATATAAGACGTTTTTACGCATTGAAAGAGCACGCTTAAAATCTCAAGGTGTTAAGAGGAATGTCTAGGAAGTTTAGATGGAAGATTTATTTACCTTCATAAAAAATTATTCGCAGTCAGATGTAAATAGAATAATGTTTTCAGCAAATGGTAAAGAAGGGAAAGATTTAAATTATCATTTCAGAGATCAGATCTGCAAAAGCGTATTTAAAGAAGGTGTTAAAGCGCCCGACCTCCTCATCAAAGATTTGTTTAGAGCTGAAGCGATATACTGCCGAGAAATATTGGGATCCTCTCAGAACCTTGCAGCCCTTGGAGCGTTGTTATTAACACAGTCCCTTAGTAAGTATATTGAAGACTATTTGATTGGCAAACACGAATCATTTGATACACAGTGCGCGGTTTCACTTGGTTACGTTGGGGCTGACGTGCTTAAAGAAGTACTCAATGAACTAAAAAACAGTGATGTAGAGTTTTCAGAAGCTGATTTTACTAAACAGGAAGCGGTTGAGTTTATCCAGAACTATTACGATAGAACGTTTAAATAAATAAAGCTTTTTTGCTGTTGATAAATTCTAGTAACTTGCGGGTGGGCATGAGCCTATGGATTACCGTTTCGAAACACATAGAAAACTCGGCATTTTTCGAAGTGGAAATAGTTGAAATTGAAATAACATGATGGAGTATTTATGAAAGTTCATTATTTAGAAATTGTTTCTCATGATATTAATGCTGTGTGTAATGTATATGCTAATACTCATTCTGTTAATTTTAACGAACCAGATGCATTGTTAGGTGGGGCGAGAACTTGCACCTTGCCTGACGGATCGATTGTTGGAGTGAGGGGACCTCTACGGGATAATGAAGAGCCGGTGGTTCGTCCATATTGGCTAGTCGATGATATCGAACACGCTGTAGCAAAAGTTGAGGATGAGGGGGCAAGCATAGCCATGCCGCCAATGGAAATCCCAGGGAAAGGAACATTTGCAATTTATATTCTAGGGTCTATTGAGCATGGTCTTTGGCAACTCTGATTGCTGAACGTTTAACAGATTAGCCAAAACCGAACCAAATAACAGTACTGTGGCTATACTTCACCTTAAAACATTCACATTTACTTATCGGTAAAGAGTAAGTGTCTTGATGAATTAATCTTTAACGCATTAATGTAGGAGAAATAGATTATGGAAACTAGTGCAAGCTGTCTGTGCGGATCTGTGAAATTTGATATCGAACTGTCCAATTCCGAACCCGAAATGGCTGCATGTCATTGTAGTATGTGCCGAAAGTGGCTGGGTGGGCCAATGCTGGCTATAGATAATGGCATGTTAAAAAATATCACGGGCGAATCTTTCATAACTCGCTATTCTTCATCTGAATGGGCGCAAAGGGGGTTCTGTAATAAGTGTGGAACTAGCCTTTTTTATTATTTAGTACCCGCAGAACAATATCATTTTCCGGTAGGCTTATTAGATAGTGAATTACAATTTAAATTTAGCCATCAGATTTTTATTGACGAAAAGCCTGATTATTATTTTTTTGGCAATGAAACGCAAAATATGACCGGTGCGGAGGTATTTGCCCACTTTGAAAATGAAGGTAATTCATAAACGCAGCGCAATCATTTATCAAATGTTACATGGCTCTTTTAATTATCGTGCGAGTCGTTCAAGTGTATCAAAATAACATTATCGATTATGGTGTTTGTGATAATTTGTGTGCGTTTGTTCTTTTAGATACCTAGGCAAATGGCCTTGTAAAAATTACATAACCCATGAAAATTTGAATGACATGAGCAACTATCGTGGCTTTGCTTAATATGTCAAAGATTAATTAATTGCCTGTTATTTATACACCTATTCCCATTTCCTAGCCAATTTTGCTGGAATTGTATTCATTTTAAGCTTTAGGCATGGGCTTTGCTCTTCGTTAGTTGAATTAAACACTGCTGCGGCAGCTTGATTAAATTTACTACGAGGAAATTGAAATGAAGCACAAAACTAAAATTCTTTCTAGTCTTACAGCACTTGCACTTATAACGTCTTTCAATACGTCTGCTCAAAGTAATACCGGCAGCAGCCTCAACCAAGATGGGTTTTATTTGGGCGGTAATTACGGTTATTTACGTGTCGAAGGTGATGATGACTTTGATGATGATAAAGATGCCTTTGAAGGGATTGTCGGTTATCGTTTCAATCAATATTTCGCTTTAGAGGGGAGTTACATTGATTTTGGTGAATATGGTAGCGATTTAGCGAATGCCGATACCAATGGCTATACAGCCGCTATAAAAGGTAGTTTGCCTCTTAATGACGCGTTCTCGCTATTCTTAAAAGTAGGGCAATTATGGTCGGAAACTGACTATAGTGCATTGGGAGCAACTCGAGAAATCGATGATGAGAGTGTGTTTGTTGGAGGCGGAGTGGCCTTTACGTTGACGCCAAATTTTGTGTTAAATGCGACTTATAGTGTTTATGACACTAGCTTAGAATTCGACGATGTGGATGATGAAAACTTTGAGACTGACTTTAAACAAGCCAGTGTTGGTTTTGAGTTCCGTTTCTAATTTTTATCTACAAGAAGTCATCAGCTAGGTAGCTGATGACTGTCTATTTTTTATAGTCTTTTCATTAGTCTGATGGTGATTTGTAATCGAATTAGATGCCATAGTAAAGCATATGAAACAGAGTGCGCCGGTCGTTTTGTTACAGTTATTAATCTAAAGCAGCTAATTGTATTTAATTGGATAATACATTTTAGAATACAGCAAACATTCACTATGTTGTTCACCTACCTCATATTTCCACTTGACCGTCTCAGAATTGTACGATGCCTCTTGTTTAGGCTCGAGTTTTGACATATATAGTCACGTTTTCAAAGCATTGAAATTTTATTCGTGCTGGAGTCTAAACCAAGTTCATTAGTTGATGATCCAGTTTTTGTTATCACCAATTGGACAAAGAATTGGTTTGCCAATTATAGTATGGGTTAATCGTTTACACTTTGGCTTTTTGTAACAGTCATTGTGTATAGGTTACAAACCCGAAAGATCTCGGCACGTTGTTTTAAACCAATTTTTATGACAAAGAGCGATCTGTTTGATGTCGATGCAATAGCATTTTTGACTAATAATGATTAGTTAATCAACGATGCTAATTTATTCAGCGGTTTCTAGGTTTTTTGCTTTCGATGGCTATTCAAAGTGCAGTAAGTATTATTGGGCAGCTTAATTTACATGTATTGTTTGATGGTTATGATATGCAATCCCATGGTTCATTTGAAATTTATACCAAAGACCAAGCACTTATAGTTAAAGCCATTGGCGCTTGGAATTACGAAACCGCATTAAGTTGTGCTAAAGCTTATAAAGAGCTCGTCATTCAATTCAATGGTAAACCCTGGGCTTGTTTGCTTGATCTCACTGAATGGGAGTTATTTACACCTGAAGCATCCGATTGCATAGATCAATTAAATGAATGGGGAAATGAACACAATCAAAAGTATGAGGTCGTAATTTTCCGTTCGGCAATCCAAAAAGGTGTGATGGAAAAAAGCCACAGAGTGTTAACAAATGTTGAAACAATGTTTTGTGAAAGCTTTGAACAAGCTGAATTGTGGCTGAAAAAGCTAGGTGTTATTAGTTAACAGGTGTCTAAACTTTATAAGAAAACGCTAAAAATTTAAACTGCGATGGTTTTTAATAATGCTCATTAGTTTTGAAATAGGGAAGGGAGGCAGTAGTTTTCGTTGTAGAGAATATCGTTTAGGATCGTAAATTGTAAACGAACAATATATACAATATTTTAGTTAAATCCCTTCTTAATTTTATAAAAACATCCCTATAAGCTACGTTTTTTTAATGTCATTCAAGCTTTTCAAAATCAGAATATATCACCCAACTGGTTAGACCATTGCATATTTTGGTAATAACATCTGATTTTTGTTTTACGATAATGGTATGATAAATTGGTAATGACATTACGTTTATAATCGATGTTTTTTTATGATTGGTGTGTAAAGCGGTGTATCAAAATTGGCTATAACAGGCTGATAGGCTTTTTTACAGGGCTATTAACGAAAATGGTATGTGTAACCATTCGTTTTGGTTAGATGAATTAACATCTATTTGATACTAATATCACTTAAATATCACCTATTAAGTAATACAAACCTTGTGAAAATTTAACGTCATCACATTTGCTTAAACAGAATCAGGTGTATACTCTTTATACCCTGTGAACCACACCAACTTTTCAGGAGTTAGATATGACAAAACCCGTAATTGGCTTCATCGGCTTAGGCTTGATGGGCGGCAACATGGTAGAAAATTTACAAAAGAAAGGCTTTGAGCCAATTGTAATGGATCTTAATAAAGATGCTGTAGCGGCGGTTGTAGCGCGTGGTGGTAAAGAAGCGTCTTCTGCTAAAGAATTAGCTGCTGCTAGTGATATTATTATGCTTGCTCTTACCACCTCAGCGATTGTCGAGAAAGTTGTTTACGGTGAAGACGGTATTCTTGCAGGAATTAAAGAAGGTGCTGTTTTAATTGACTTCGGTACTTCAATTCCAGCTTCGACACGTAAAATTGGTGCAGATTTAGCCAAGAAAGGCGCTGGTATGATAGATGCTCCTCTAGGTCGTACACCTGCTCATGCTAAAGACGGATTGTTGAATATCATGGCGGCAGGCGATAAAGAAACGTTTGATAAAGTGAAGCCTATTCTTGATCAACAAGGTGAAAACATCTTCTATTTGGGTGCTCTTGGTGCAGGTCATACAACCAAACTAATTAATAACTTCATGGGAATGACAACGGTTTGTACAATGTCTCAAGCGTTCGCAGTTGCCGACCGTGCTGGCGTTGACCGTCAACAATTGTTCGATATTATGTCTACCGGACCGTCTAATTCTCCGTTTATGCAATTTTGTAAAAATTATGCGGTTGATGGTGTAAGTGATTTAGGTTTCTCTATCGCTAATGCAAACAAAGACCTTGGTTATTTCCTCGAAATGGTTAAAGACTTAGGTACACGTGCAGAAATCGCTGAAGGTACGTCGCATAACTTGCAAGCTGCTTTTGATGAAGGCATGGGTAACGGTAACGTTCCAGAAATTTTTGATTACTTCCTAAAATTGGAAAAGTAATTTAATTCGGTTCGATGTGCTATCGCAGTGGTTTTATTTAACCTAAAAGCTAGCTCAAACCAAATTTTAAAGACACTTTACTATGTAAAGTGTCTTTTTTTATGTGTGAGAAGTTTATGACTTAGCCGGTTAAATATAACTGATTTTTCTAATAAAAATGTGGGTAACGTATTGTAGGAAAATGCGCTTAATCGTAAACTAAATGGATAGTTTGATTTACTTGAAATTGTATTAACTTGGATAATATTGAGATTAAATTTCTCAGTAGTAAGGAGTCATTATTATTTTCAAAACAACTAAAAGAAGATTGCAAGGCGCGCTATATTCAATCTTGATATTGCTGTTGGTTATCTTTGTTATATTTTTTAATGAAGCACGTAAAGAAGTTATATTTTTATGCGGAAACTTCACGAAAGGGGTGAGTAAGACCAGTGTCATTACTCAATTAAATACCGCAGAATTGTCCACGTATATTATTCAAGAAACACCCTCTGGAGAACGTATTGTGTTAGACAATATGTTAACTTTTGGATTATACCGTTGTGTAATTGAAATAGATGATGTTGGTAGAGTTGCACAATCACAGATAAATTAGCCTTAACTCTATTAATTTAAACCATCCCGTTGTTTTATTTTTAGAACGACAATTAGGAACTATATTGCTTTCAGACCTTAATTTCTCGTTGCAAATCACTACGCCGATATTTTTTATCATTGGGCTTGGATTTTTATTTAAGCGCATTGGCTGGGTTAATGATGAATTTGCCAAAATGGGGTCTGCACTCGTATTTAAAGTTACGTTACCTTGTTTACTCTTTACTAAATTATCAACCACAGATTTTACCCACGGACTTCCTACAACCCTAGTAATCTATGCGTTTTTTGCAACTTTATTGCTATTCATATTGTTGGACGTGTTTGCAACACGATTCATATCAGCCAAAGCAGACAAAGGCGTATTTGTGCAAGGCGCTTTTAGAAGCAATATGGGGATCATTAGTTTAGCATTTGTATTCAGTGCATATGGTGAGAGAGCGTTAGGAGTTGCTTCGATATACTTAGCGGTAATTACCATATTGTATAACGTGTTATCGGTTGTCACTCTTTCTCGTCATTTAAATATAAGCGGGAAAAATGGGGTAGGGAGTATATTACTTAATATAGTTAAAAACCCATTGATCATTGCTATTGTGTTAGGCGTGTTAGTGTCGTTATTGAACATACCTATTCCGAAAATTGCACTTCATACGGGAGAATATTTTGCTGGTATGACATTACCGCTAGCACTTTTATGCGCCGGGGCGTCAATTCGTATAAAGGAGTTTCATTCGTCTAAGGTGTTGTATTGGTCATCGGCAATGAAGTTAATATTTTTGCCGTTGGTGATTACAGTGGGCGGCATTTTAATGGGCTTTAGAGGCGAACAACTTGGTGTGTTATATCTCATGTGTGCATCTCCTACTGCTGCAGCAAGTTATCCTATGGTACAAGCAATGCACGGAAACCATTATTTAGCCGCTGCGATTATTGCAGTCACCAGTGTGGTATCAATGCTTACTACTACACTGGGTATTTTTGTGCTTAAAGTATATGAATTGATCTAGCTATTTTTAAGAACTAGCCTAGAATCCGATTTGCCATGCTCTTTAATGGTAATTTGAATTTTAATTAGGCCTAAGTTCGATAAAACTAAATATGTATAAGCGAACAAAGCCTTTATAAGGATTGATGAAATGTTTTATAGGTTATTATTACTAGTTTCAGTTGTTTTGTTCGCTGGGTGTGCTTCAAACCCCATGCAAGTTTCTGCTACTCAAACATTGCAACAGCCGCAAAGCGATATGGCTCAAGTGGTGTTTATGCGCTCCAGCTTTTTTGGTGCTGCAATCAATGCATCATTATACGATGTGACAGATGGTGAGATTCAGTTTATTGGCATAATTGCTAATGACACTAAAATTCCATATGAAACTGAGCCCGGCAAGCGTGTATTCATGGTTGTTTCAGAAGCCGCCGACTTCATGGAGGCGAATTTAGATTCGGGCAAAAATTACTTTAGTATCGCCACTCCAAGAATGGGAGCATGGAAAGCAAGATTTTCATTGTGGCCGATTAAAAATGATCCAAGTGCAGAGTTTCAACTCAATTCTAAGGATTTCGAAAAATGGGTAAGTGCAACTAAACTTGTTGAAAATACTGATAAGTCAAAGGCATGGTTTGAAAGTAACAAACGCAGTGTTCAGCAAAAGTATGATGAATATTGGCCTGTATGGAAGAATAAAAGTGCAGAGGAACTGTCTAAACGCACCTTAGAAGAAAATGACAACAATTAATTCAATTAGATAAAAAGTAAGGCATTAAAAATGATATTGAAGAATTCCCGCTTATTTCTAAATCTCAAGTTATTGGGCTGGTCTTTTATTAGTTTTAGTGCCTTTTCAAGCAGCAATCTTCCAAGTTTTGAGGACTTTCCGATAGCTAGCCAAGCCAACATCACGCTTCAAACTATTGATTTTGATAGTCATCCAGACGGCGTTTTTGTTCTTCAAAAATGGCAAGGCATGCAAGATATTGTGATTGGAGAACCAGCTAACTTTGCTGGACATTATTTTGTAATGGGAATTGGCTGTGGGACTGCTTGCCAGCTAAATATCATTGTCGATGTTAATAGTGGCAAAATAGTCGATTCTATTGACTCTACTATAGGTCTTTGTCATCAATCTGACAGCGAGCTATTAATCGTTAATCCACGATTAAGTGATTATGGTGACATCATTCCTGAATGGGCTTATACATATTATTATCAGTTGGAAAACGGTGTTATGACCTTGTTAGAAAAGTCGAAAGTTGGGTTTGATGGAGCTTGTGAATTCGGCCAGTAGTTTGCTTGTTTGATTAGACTAACTTTATTTTAATGTCGCCTAACGCAACGGAGCAACAAGGTAAAAATTCATCATCGTCAATATAAGCTAAAGGATCGGTTGTATAATCGATTTCTCCACAAATGAGTTTACTTCTACACGCACCACAAAACCCTTCCCGACAATGATAATGCACTTCGATTTGATGCTTTTCTAAACTTTCTAAAATGGTGTCTGAAGGATCTGTGTGAATTGGTTCGTGATCACTTTCTAGTGTGATCACGAAAGGCTTTTTTTCGGACATTAAAGATCGAAATCGTCGAAGTCACTGGCACTTACTTCAGCATCAATTTGACCTACCAAGTAAGAGCTTATTTCTGATTCTTGCGGTGCTACCTGAACGTTGTCGGAGTTAAGGTAATTGTTCATCCACGGTAACGGGTTGCTTGTTACATCGAATGGTTGCCCCATACCAATTGCAGACATGCGGTGATTCGCAATATATTCAACATATTGGCATAGAATTTCTTCGTTTAACCCAATCATTGAACCTTGTGCAAACAAATATCCAGCCCATTGCTTTTCTTGTTCAACAGCTTGCATAAATATGGCTTTTGCTTCGTCTTTTAATTCTTCTGCGATTTCAGCCATTTCTGGATCATCTTTGCCTTTTTGCCAAAGATTGAGGATATGCTGTGTCGAGGTTAAATGCAGGTTTTCATCACGTGCAATTAAGCGAATGATTTTAGAGTTACCTTCCATTAATTCACGTTCAGCGAAAGCAAAAGTACAAGCAAAAGAAACGTAAAAACGAATCGCTTCCAATGCATTGACTGAATTCATGCATAGATACAGTTTTTTCTTTAATTCACGCATGTTAACAGTGTGAGCAATACCATCTACCGTATGAACACCTTCGCCTTGGGTTTGCCAAAGTTGCGTATAAAAAATTAGATCATCATAGTATTTTGAAATATCTCCGGCGCGCTGTTTAATCTGCTCGTTCACAACAATGTCATCAAAGATTGCGCTAGGCTCAGTAAATAAATTACGTAAAATATGTGTGTAAGAACGGGAATGGATAGTTTCAAAGAAAGACCAGGTTTCAGTCCATGTTTCTAGTTCGGGTAATGAAATTATAGGCAAGAATGCAATATTGGGGCTTCTTCCTTGAACTGAATCGAGTAGCGTTTGGTACTTTAGGTTAGAAATGAAAATGTGTTTTTCTGACTCGCTCAAAGATTGAAAATCAACTCTATCTTTACTGACGTCCACTTCTTCAGGGCGCCAGAAAAAGCTGATTTGCTTTTCTATTAACTTCTCAAAAATACTGTGTTTTTGTTGATCGTAACGGGCTACGTTAACGGGATTACCAAAAAACATCGGCTCTAACAAAGGGTTTGTAGGTGTTTGATTAAAAGTTGTGTATTTCATTTACCATCAGTACTCTGTGAAGTTTAACACTGGCGGTGTCCTAAAACCCCGCCAAACTTGTTTTGTTTTTTTATATTTTACAAGCACCGCCGGCACAATCGTCGTCTTCTTCAAGCACAACTTCTTGGGCCAATGGTTTTGCTTCTTCTTTTTTCAGTTCTAATTGAGAAGTGTCTGAAGCTCCATCTCGGGTATTGTGGTAATACAAGGTTTTAATACCTAACTTGTAAGTTGTTAATAAATCTTTTAACAACAATTTCATCGGCACTTTTCCACCTTCGTATTTACCAGGATCATAACTGGTATTTGCCGAAATAGTTTGGTCAATGAATTTTTGCATAATGGCGCACAATTCAAGGTAACCGTCATTTGATTTGATATCCCAAAGCAATTCGTATTGCTCTTTTAATCGATCATATTCAGGAACCACTTGCTTAAGAACGCCATCTTTAGATGATTTCACACTGATATGTCCACGTGGTGGCTCTATACCATTGGTCGCATTAGAGATTTGCGATGAGGTTTCAGACGGCATTAAGGCTGACAAAGTACTGTTACGTAAGCCGTGTTCGACGATATCTTTACGCAATGTTTCCCAGTCATAATGCAGTGGTTCATTACATACTTTGTCCAAATCTTTTTTATATGTATCAATGGGCAACACACCTTGTGAATAGGTTGTTTCATTGAATTTAGGACAGGCACCTTTTTCTTTGGCCAAGTTATTTGACGCTTTCAACAAATAATATTGCATCGCTTCAAAGGTTCTGTGAATTAGTGCGTTACCACTGCCATCAGAATATTTTTTGCCGTTCTTAGCTAGGTAATAAGCAAAGTTAATGACGCCAATGCCCAGCGTTCTTCTACCGATAGAAGCATGGTAAGCAGCAGGCACTGGGTAGTCTTGATAATCTAATAAACTGTCTAAAGCACGTACGGCTAAGTCAGCCATTTCTTCAAAGTCATCTAAACTTTCAATCGCGCCTAGGTTAAATGCTGAAAGGGTACATAAAGCAATTTCACCGTTTTCATCATTAATATGTTGCAAAGGTTTGGTTGGCAGAGCAATTTCTAAACACAAGTTACTTTGTCTTACCGGTGCAACTTTAGGATCGAAAGGACTATGCGTATTACAATGATCGACGTTTTGTAGATAAATTCGGCCAGTGCTGGCGCGTTCTTGCATGAACAAACTGAATAACTCAACCGCTCTAATTTTCTTTTTGCGAATAGATTCATCTTGCTCATACTTAACATAAAGCGCTTCAAACTCGTCTTGATCGGCAAAAAACGCATCGTAAAGGCCAGGTACGTCAGAAGGACTGAATAACGTAATGTGCTGATCCTTAATCATTCTGGTGTACATTAATTTGTTAAATTGCACACCATAATCTAGATGTCTAACTCGATTCTCTTCAACACCTCGGTTGTTCTTAAGTACTAATAATGATTCAACTTCTAAGTGCCAAACAGGATAGAAGAGGGTGGCTGCGCCACCACGAACGCCGCCTTGTGAACAGCTTTTAACGGCGGTTTGGAAGTACTTATAAAATGGAATACAACCGGTATGATAGGCTTCACCACCGCGAATTTCGCTACCTTGTGCACGAATGCGGCCTGCATTAACACCAATACCAGCACGTTGACTAACGTACTTAACGATAGCACTGGCAGTAGCATTAATTGAATCTAAGCTATCTCCAGCTTCGATTAAAACGCAAGAACTGAATTGACGAGTAGGGGTTCTTACACCAGACATAATTGGTGTGGGCAAAGACAACTTAAATTGTGATGCGGCATCATAAAAACGTTTAACGTAATCTAAACGAGTATCTTTGGGGTAATTCGCAAACAAACAGGCAGCCACTAAAATATATAAAAACTGTGCACTTTCATAAATTTCACCTGAAACGCGGTTCTGAACCAGATATTTACCTTCTAACTGTTTTACCGCGGCATAACTGAAATTCATATCACGCCAGTGATCAATATATTGATCTAACTCATGGAGTTCTTGTTCTGAATAATCTTCTAAAATATGTTTGTCGTATTTACCTTTTGCAACCATGTTTTTCACATGATCAAGTAACGCCGGCGGCTCAAACTGCCCGTATGCTTTTTTACGTAGGTGGAATACGGCTAAACGTGCAGCTAAATATTGATAATCTGGTGTATCTGTTGAAATTAAGTCAGCAGCAGATTTAATTAATGTTTCATGAATATCTTCGGTTTTAATACCGTCATAGAACTGGATGTGGGCTTTGATTTCTACTTGAGAAACAGAAACATCTTTTAGGCCTTTAGCAGCCCAGGTTATCACTTTGTGGATTTTGTCCAGATCAAGGACTTCACGTTCACCATCGCGTTTCGTGACATTTAGAGAGTTAGTCATGTTTTTGATTGCCGTATAAATAATTAGCGCCGCATGTTCTGAAAAACGTATTTAACGAACACATTATTGTTTTAAATAGTTAGTTATAAAAACTGGTCACATTTCAAACAGCGAGTTATGGGAATTGCCCTGATCACTGTGTTTATTTTTTTAATAGTTGGAAAAAATGTGACGATCACAAGATAGAGGTGTTTTGCTATGTTTGCAACCCAATATATGGTGGTTTAATCAGCAAAAAAAACTAACCAATTGGTAGGTTAGTGTTGACTAACTTAATAGCGGTAATCAATCACGAGTTATGCTGAATGCAAGTATATTTTTGAAAATTTTTAAGCGATAAAATATTTTTAAAGGTTTTAAGATGTTTTTAGAATATCACGATATATAGTGTTAAATTTAATCAATATCCCTATATCTGGTATTCTTTATGCTTACTATCTTCAAGAAATAGAAATCGGATTAGCTATAATTAAGCTGAATAATAGGTCAGTTTATTTCATAAATTTGTGAAAATCGCTCAACACTATAATCCGCTTTCCATTCTTGCACTTCTTTTGGATCGTTAATGTAACCATATAAGGCAGCAACACTTACCATATTGGCATTGTTAGCTGCTTCTATATCGCGTAAAGCATCTCCTACATATAATGTATTTTCAGGCTTCACCTTAAGCGCTTTTGCCGCTTCTAATAAAGGAAGTGGGTGGGGTTTACGTTTTATGTATGTATCACCACTTATTACGCATCCGCTATAAGACATTATTGGAAAATTTGTTAATAAAGCTTCGGTCAGAAAGCTTGGTTTGTTGGTGACAATACCCCAAGGAATTTGTTGTTGATTTAAATCCTCTAGCAGTTCCTCAACACCTTCGAATAATGTTGTGTCGACACATACGTTTTGTTGGTAATGATCGAGCAACATTTGTCTACAGGTTTCAACTTCTGTTTTGGATAAATTCGCAAAGTCTTCGCCGAAACCTAATTTTAAAAGTCCGAGCGCTCCGTCTGATGCAACACATCGATATGCATCATATTCACACGCTTTTCGTTTATGCTGATTTAAAACATGATTTAGGGCGTTGCCGAGATCAGAAGCTGTGTCTAATAAGGTGCCATCTAAATCAAACAATATTCCTTCGTATTTATGATTAAATAAGTTTGAATTCAGCGTCATTATGATTGTTCACTTTTCTGGCAATGCACTAGATAATTAACATCGACATTTTGTTCAGACAAGTAAAACTGTTTAGAGAATGGATTCATATGTAAGCCAATCATATGTTTTGTTAATAATTCAGTGGAGTCTATGCATTTTAATAATTCTGCAGGTTGAATAAACTTCTCATATTGATGTGTGCCTTTAGGAACTAAATTTAAGATTTTTTCAGCGCCAACAATGGCCATGAGATACGATTTTAAGTTGCGATTTAAGGTAGAAAAAAATACATGTCCACCGGGTTTAGCCATAGTCGCGCATGCTCGTACAATGGAGGCGGGGTCCGGTACGTGCTCTAACATTTCTAAACAGGTTACTATGTCGAACTGCTTGGCATGCTCTAAGGCCATCTCTTCGGCTGTGATTTGCTGATAATTTACTTTAACACCCGACTCCAAACCGTGTAATCGCGCAACTTCTAGTGAATCTGCGGCCATGTCTATACCCGTTACATGTGCACCTTGTTTGGCTAAGTATTCTGACAAAATTCCTCCGCCGCACCCCACATCAATCACCGATTTGTCAAATACGCCGTTTGCTCGTTGCTGAATATAGTCCGCTCTAAGTGGATTGATTTCATGTAAAGGTTTAAATTCCCCTTGTAAATCCCACCATCTTGAAGCCAACGCTGAAAACTTTTCAATTTCGGCCGCATCTACATTTTGTTCGGTCATTGATTATTCCTTTTCTCGTCTTGAACGCTATTATATGCCGCCATTAATTTAGATAACCAGACCTTTATACTCGAAGATATGCTAAAAAATTGTTTGATTGCACACTATATGAGCTAATCACGGCTATTTATTTTGTTTCCTCGGTGATAGAATCCACAGTCGATTTATAGAACCCACTATAAGAGAAGTCGAGCTTTTAAAACTGATATAAAAACAGTTAAACAGTAGATTCAGATAATAATTTAGGGACAAGGCTGTATATGACAGACAATGCCAACGAAATCCTCCCCATTAATATAGAGGAAGAACTTAAAAATTCTTACCTTGATTATGCAATGAGTGTCATTGTTGGACGTGCTCTACCGGATGTGAGAGATGGTTTAAAACCCGTTCACCGCCGCGTATTGTTCGCCATGAATGAGTTAAAAAACGATTATAATAAACCATATAAAAAATCAGCTCGTGTTGTAGGTGATGTAATTGGTAAATATCACCCCCACGGTGATACCGCTGTTTACGATACAATTGTTCGTATGGCGCAACCATTTTCGTTACGTTATATGTTGGTCGATGGCCAGGGTAACTTTGGTTCGGTTGATGGCGATTCAGCTGCGGCTATGCGTTATACCGAAGTGAGAATGGCGAAAATTGCCCATGAACTTTTGGCTGACTTAGAAAAAGAAACTGTTGATTTTGTACCTAACTATGACGGTACTGAGCACATTCCTGACGTTTTACCAACGCGTGTACCAAATTTATTGGTAAATGGCTCCTCTGGTATCGCTGTCGGCATGGCAACCAATATTCCACCGCACAACTTAACTGAAGTTGTGAATGGCTGTATTGCATTAATTGATAATCCAGATATGACTGTAGAAGAAATCATGCAGCATATTCCTGGTCCGGATTTCCCTACTGCTGCTCTTATTAGTGGTCGAAAAGGTATCGATGATGCTTATCGCACCGGTCGCGGTAAGATCTACATGCGCGCACGCGCTGAGATCGAAACCGAAGAAAATGGCAAAGAAACGATTATCGTGCATGAAATACCTTATCAGGTTAACAAAGCACGCTTAATTGAAAAAATTGCTGAGCTGGTTAAAGAAAAGAAAATTGAAGGTATTTCTGCTTTACGTGACGAATCTGATAAAGACGGTATGCGTATTGTCGTTGAAGTTAAACGCAACGAATCGGCAGAAGTATTGCTAAACCATTTATATGCACAAACCCAACTACAAACTGTGTTTGGGATTAACATGGTTGCGTTGGACAACAACCAACCGCGTGTATTTAATCTAAAAGATATTCTTGAAGCGTTTGTCTTGCATCGCCGAGAAGTGGTAACTCGCCGTACTGTTTTTGAACTTAAAAAAGCCCGCGACCGAGCCCATATACTTGAAGGCTTAGCTATTGCTTTGGTTAACATCGATGAAATCATCGCATTAATTAAAGCATCTCAAAGCCCAAGTGATGCAAAAGCGTCGCTAGTAGCGCGTGGTTGGGCATTAGGTGACGTAGCTGAAATGCTAGCCCGTGCGGGTGATGATGCAGCACGACCTGATTGGCTTGAGCCACAATACGGTATTTCTGAAGGCAAATACTTCTTAACTGAGCAACAAGCTCAGGCCATTTTGGATTTGCGTTTACATAAGCTTACTGGCTTAGAACACGATAAAATCTTAGCGGAATATAAAGAGCTGCTAGATATTATTGCTGAGCTATTGCTTATTTTGTCTAGTTCAGAACGTCTGATGGAAGTGATCAGAGAAGAGTTAGAAAAAATTCGTGACGAGTATGGTGATGCGCG
This sequence comes from Aliiglaciecola lipolytica E3, assembly GCF_000314975.1. Taxonomy (GTDB): domain Bacteria; phylum Pseudomonadota; class Gammaproteobacteria; order Enterobacterales; family Alteromonadaceae; genus Aliiglaciecola; species Aliiglaciecola lipolytica. The sequence continues at coordinate 8,964 of NZ_BAEN01000009.1, read as the reverse complement.
ACGCACTGAAATTACCGCAGCTACTCATGATATCGATATGGAAGATCTTATCGAGCGCGAAGACGTTGTTGTAACCTTGTCTCGCGAGGGCTACGTGAAGTATCAGAAACTTTCTGATTACGAAGCGCAACGTCGTGGTGGTAAGGGTAAATCAGCGACTAAGATGAAAAATGAAGATTTCATTGAGAAGTTATTGGTCGCTAATACCCATGACCATATTTTGTGCTTCTCAACCCGTGGCCGTTTATATTGGTTAAAGGTCTATCAATTACCTTATGCTAGCCGCAACGCTCGTGGTCGCCCAATCGTAAATATTCTACCTTTAGAAGAAAATGAACGTATTACCGCGATCTTGCCTATTCAGGAATTTGAAGAAGGTAAATACGTGTTAATGGCGACAGCCAATGGCACAGTGAAAAAGACTGAACTGGTCCAGTATTCACGTCCTCGTTCTAACGGAATTATCGCTGTTAACCTTAATGAAGGTGATGAGTTAATTGGTGTTGATATTACCGACGGCGAAAGTGACATCATGTTGTTCTCTGATGCGGGTAAAGTTGTACGTTTCAACGAGAAACAACGAGACTCAGAAACCGGTGAAGTGAAACGTGACCCAGAGACAGGAGAAGAGCTATTAGCCCTTCGTCCAATGGGTAGAACGGCAACTGGTGTACGTGGTATTCGCTTGCAAGATGGACAGAAAGTGGTGTCGCTAATTGTGCCAAAAGCTGACGGGGCAATATTAACTGCTACCGAAAACGGTTTTGGTAAGCGTACGCCTATCGCAGACTATCCAGCTAAGAGCCGAGCGACGCAAGGCGTTGTATCTATAAAGGTTTCTGAACGCAATGGTGCTGTGGTTGGAGCTGTGCAAGTGTTTGACGGCCAAGAAATTATGCTAATCAGTGATCAAGGAACATTGGTGCGAACCCGTGTTGATGAAGTGTCAACTGTAGGCAGAAATACCCAAGGTGTTCGACTTATCCGTACAGGTGCTGATGAACATGTTGTTGGCTTGCAAAAAATTGAAGAAATAGAAGCGGAAGATATGGAGTTAATCGAAGGGGAGGAAGCAGTTGCAGCTGATCAAGCTGAAATTACTGACGACGCTGAGCAACCAGATTCTGACGCATCTGAATAACTAATTAAACGCGAGTTTTTAATCTAACTTAAAACGAGTGGCTTATTCCGCTCGTTTTTTTTCGGGAGAAAGTCATATTATGACAGTTACTTATAATTTCAGTGCAGGTCCTGCAATGCTACCTACTGATGTTATGTTGCGCGCTCAACAAGAGTTTATTAACTGGCAAGGTCAAGGTTGTTCTGTGATGGAAATGAGCCATCGCAGCAAAGCGTTTATCGAAGTAGCTGAACGTGCTACCCATAATTTGCGCAAATTGTTAGCCGTTCCTGATGATTATCAAATTTTGTTTACTCATGGTGGCGGCAGAGGACAATTTTCGGCTGTACCGTTGAATTTGTCCGCAGCAGGTGATCATGCTGATCATTTAGTTACTGGCTCGTGGTCAAAAGGCGCAGTAAGTGAAGCTCAGAATTATTTACAAGCCGATGTGGTTGGTGGTGTCGAAGTGGTAGATGGTATTACCCAAGTTCAGGCACAGCAAAATTGGAAACTAAATGACAAGGCCAGCTATTTTCATTATTGCCCTAATGAAACGGTAGAAGGCATTGAAATCAATACCGTGCCTGACACTAATGGTGTGCCAATTGTGGCAGATATGTCTTCAAACATTTTGTCTAGAACGATTGATGTAAGTAAATTTGCAGTAATCTACGGCGGGGCACAAAAGAATATCGGGCCATCCGGATTATCAGTAGTGATTGTACATAACAGTATGCTGGATAAAGCGCGTGTAGAAACGCCCTCGATTTTAAATTATGGCATCATCGCAAAACATGACTCTATGTATAATACTCCACCTACATTTGCTTGGTATCTTGCTGGTTTAGTGTTTGAGTGGTTACTAGATTTAGGTGGTGTTGCTGAAGTCGAAAAACGCAATCAGGCAAAATCTGACTTGCTTTACAATGCTATCGATAACAATGATTTTTATGCTAACCGTGTTGCTTTGCAAAACCGCTCTCGCATGAACGTTCCTTTTCATCTAGCCAATCCAGAACTAGATGCGTTATTCCTCAAAGAATCCGAAGCTGCCGGATTAAAAGCGCTAAAAGGACATAGAATTGTGGGTGGTATGCGTGCCAGTATTTACAACGCTATGCCTATTGAAGGGGTAAAGGCGTTAATTGAATTTATGAATGATTTTGCCAAAAGGAACGGTTAATAGATGCAACAATTAAGACTTGAGCCTATTCATAGAGTACAAGGTACAGTGAATGTGCCGGGTTCCAAAAGTTTATCAAACCGTGCGTTATTGCTCGCTGCGTTGGCAAACGGAACCACCACTCTTACAAATTTGCTCGACAGCGATGACATTCGACATATGTTGGAAGCACTAACGTTGTTGGGCGTATCGTATCAACTCAGTGAAGACAAAACTCAGTGTACTGTTATTGGTAATAACGGGGTTTTCAATACCGATGGAAACATCGAATTGTTTTTAGGTAATGCAGGTACGGCAATGCGTCCTTTATGTGCAGCTTTAGCAGCTTCACATGGAGAATATGTGTTAACTGGTGAACCACGTATGGAAGAGCGTCCCATCGGTGCTTTAGTTGACGCATTGAGTCAAGTGGGTGCTGATATAGACTATTTAAAAAGCAATGGTTATCCACCTTTGCATATCAAAGGTAAGTCACTTAGTGGCGGTAAAATTCAAGTAGATGGAAGTGTATCTAGTCAGTTTTTAACCGCAGTATTGATGGCAGCACCATTATTTTCATCTGACAGCGAAATTGAAATTGTCGGCGAGTTGGTATCGAAACCTTATATTGATATTACCTTGGATACGATGGCTAAATTTGGCATTGACGTTGAAAACCAAGATTATCAGCGCTTCAAAATTGTAGGTAACCAAACGTATCAATCACCTGGTACATTTTTGGTTGAAGGTGATGCATCTTCTGCTTCATATTTTTTAGCAGCCGGTGCAATTAAAGGCGGTGTGGTCAAAGTGACGGGCGTTGGCGCAAAAAGTATTCAAGGCGACATTAAGTTTGCAGACGTACTTGAAGCCATGGGAGCGAAAGTCACATGGGGAGATGATTTTATCGAAGTGACAGGTGCACCATTACGTGCAATTGATATGGACATGAATCATATACCTGATGCCGCAATGACGATCGCGACAACTGCGCTTTTTGCAACTGGCACGACTAAAATGACTAACATTTACAACTGGCGAGTTAAAGAAACGGATCGTTTAGCTGCTATGGCTACAGAACTTCGGAAATTAGGCGCAGATGTGAATGAAGGCCATGATTTTATTGAGGTGACTCCACCTTCTCAACTTAAAGAAGCTGCAATAGATACCTATAATGACCATCGTGTTGCAATGTGTTTCTCTTTGGTAGCACTAAGTGATACTGCTGTGGTGATTAATGATCCGGGTTGCACAGCAAAAACCTTCCCAGACTATTTTGAACGGTTCGCTAGTATTAGCGAATAAACGCACAATTTAGTCAAGTTACCTATTAATAAGAGACTGCCCAGGTAGTCTCTTGTTGTTTAGAATTGTTAAAATATTTAACATTTTCAGTGTATTACCTACTTATTAGACCGTCTGCATTGCTTAACTTTGGTTAAAGCGTATAATTCCGCCCGATTTTTAACACAGCTCAGGAGAGCACATGCAAGTATCACCAGTCATCACAATCGATGGTCCGAGCGGTGCAGGAAAAGGAACATTGAGCGCGTTATTAGCAAAATCATTGGGCTGGAATTTTCTTGATAGTGGTGCAATTTATCGCGTTTTAGCGATAGCAGCTATCCACCATCAAATAGAACCCGATGATGAAGATGCCTTGTTGCCGTTAGCAAGTAGTTTGGACGTCAGTTTCATTACGTCTGAAAAAGGCAGCAAAATTATTCTTGAAGGTGAAGATGTAACTTACGAAATACGCACCGAAGAAGTCGGCAGTATAGCTTCAAAAGTCGCATCTTTACCGCGGATAAGAGAAGCGTTACTTAGACGACAGAGGGCATTTAGAGAAGAGCCTGGGTTAGTCGCGGATGGTCGTGACATGGGAACAGTCGTATTTCCAAATGCCGAGGCAAAAATATTTCTCACTGCAAGTGCGGATGAAAGAGCGCAACGCCGCTACAATCAGTTGAAAGACAAAGGCCATGATGTTAATATTGCGCGCCTTTTGAGCGACATCAAAGCTAGAGACGAACGGGATGCAAACAGAAGTGTTGCACCATTAGTCCCAGCAGATGACGCATTAGTGCTTGATTCGACACACTTAAATGTTGAGCAAGTACTTGAAAAGGTTAAAGAATTCGTTGGTTCAAAACTTAGTGTCCAATGCGCTCTTTAATTGCTAGACCCGCCAGATAATGGATTAATCTGGTTATGAATAACAACCCCGCGTTAATTGGATTTTTCGTGGATACACTTAAAAGTAACTATTAAAGTAAGCTATGACTGAAAATTTTGCTGATTTATTTGAAGAAAGTTTAAAAGAACTTGAAACACGTCCTGGTGCCATCGTTAAAGGTACTATCGTATCAATAGACAAAGACATTGTTCTTGTTGATGCAGGTCTTAAATCTGAAAGCGCAATTCCCGTTGAGCAATTCAAAAACGCTGAAGGCGTAATTGAAGTTGCTATTGGTGACACAGTAGATGTTGCACTAGACGCGGTTGAAGACGGTTTTGGTGAGACTATCCTTTCTAGAGAGAAAGCTAAGCGTCATGAAGCTTGGGTTGAACTAGAAAAAGCTTACGAAGAAAAAGAAACCATTATTGGTGTTATCAATGGCAAAGTTAAAGGCGGCTTTACTGTTGAAGTGAACACAGTGCGTGCATTCTTGCCTGGTTCATTGGTTGATGTTCGCCCAGTTCGCGACACAACTCACCTTGAAGGTAAAGAATTAGAATTTAAAGTTATCAAGTTAGACGCTAAGCGTAACAACGTTGTTGTTTCTCGTCGTGCTGTTATCGAAGCTGAAAGCAGTGCTGAACGTGATCAAATACTTGCTAACCTTGAAGAAGGCCATGAAGTTAAAGGTATCGTTAAGAACCTTACTGACTACGGTGCATTCGTTGACCTAGGCGGTGTAGACGGTCTACTTCACATCACAGACATGGCTTGGAAGCGCGTTAAGCACCCAAGTGAAATTGTTAATGTTGGTGACGAAATCAACGTTAAAGTATTGAAGTTCGACAAAGAGAAGTCTCGTGTTTCTCTTGGTATGAAGCAAATGGGCAGCGATCCTTGGCAAGAAATTGCTAACCGTTACCCTGAAGGTTCTAAATTATCTGGTGCGGTTACTAACCTTACTGACTACGGTTGTTTCGTTGAAATCGAAGACGGTGTTGAAGGATTGGTTCACGTTTCTGAAATGGATTGGACTAACAAAAACATCCACCCATCTAAGGTTGTTAACCTTGGTGACGTAGTGGAAGTGATGGTACTTGAAATTGATGAAGAGCGTCGTCGTATTTCTCTAGGTCTTAAGCAATGTAAAGCTAATCCTTGGGAAGAGTTCGCTAAGTCTCATGAGAAGAACGATAAAGTTAGCGGTAAGATCAAATCTATCACTGACTTCGGTATCTTCATTGGACTTGATGGCGGCATCGATGGTCTAGTTCACTTGTCTGATATTTCTTGGAACAAGACTGGCGAAGACGCAGTTCGTGAATACAAGAAAGGCGATGAAATCTCTGCAGTTGTACTACAAGTCGACCCAGAGCGTGAGCGTATTTCTTTAGGCGTTAAGCAAATTGAAGAAGATCCGTTCAATAAGTATCTGACAGATAACAAGAAAGGTGTTATTGTTACTGGTAAGGTTACCGCTGTAGACGCTAAAGGTGTGACGGTTAACTTGGCAGAAGAAGTAGATGGTTACGTTCGCGTCGGTGATTTGACCGTAGAACGTCTAGAAGATGCTTCTGAAGTTGTTAACGTTGGTGACGATCTTGAAGCCAAATTTATGGGCGTAGATCGTAAGAACCGTATCGTTAACTTGTCAGTTAAAGCGAAAGACCAAGCAGACGAGAAAGAAGCAATCGACAAAGTTAACCAGCAACAAGATGATGCTGGATTTGCTAACGCGATGGCTGAAGCATTCAAAGCTGCTAAAGGCGAAGAATAAAACTAATGTTCAGGCACTTGAACTAAGTGCCTGATTTGTTAGTCTCAACGGTAGAGTGTTTTTGATTAATGGAGATTTCACATGACAAAATCTGAACTTATTGAAAGGCTTGCCGATAAAGCTCGTCACATTCCTGCTAAGGATGTTGAGTCTGCAATTAAAGAAATGCTAGAGCAAATGGCGCAAACTCTGCAAAAGGGTGACCGCATAGAAATACGTGGCTTTGGTAGTTTCTCTTTGCATTTTCGTGCTCCCCGTGTCGGTCGTAATCCAAAAACTGGAGAAACGGTCAAATTGGATGGAAAGTACGTTCCTCACTTCAAACCAGGCAAAGAATTGCGTGAACGTGTGAATGAAGGTCTAACACATTAAGCTTATTTATTATAAAAAACGGCACTCTTTTAAGAGTGCCGTTTTTGTTTGGGTGACAAACAGGTGTATAGTTTTGTAATATAAGGCTTGTTTCGCATTTTAGCGAAAGTGAAAGTGACATTTTAAGGTATGATTACCTTGTCTGAGCTTAAAACTTTCCCCACAAACATTTGAGGTTTTACTTGAGAATTTTTCTGATTGTCGTGATTTTCATAATTATCATGCTTGTTGCATCACTGTTAGGTGCAAAGAATGATCAAGCCGTGATGTTTGATTATTTGCTAAGTTCTATGGAAATGCGCCTATCAATATTGTTAATGGCTTTTTTTGCATCAGGCGTATTACTTAGCTCTTTAATTTTTACGTTAATTTGGTTGCGATTAAAATGGCGTATTAATCGATTGAAGAAACAACAACGTACTACCGACATTGCAAGTAGTTAATCTGAATGCTTGAATTATTGTTCCTTCTTTTACCGGTTGCAGCAGGCTATGGATATGTCATGGGCCGCAACAGTGTGCGCCAAGCACAACGTAAACAATCCAGTATCCTGTCACGTCATTACTTTAAGGGATTAAACTTTTTATTGTCAGATCAACCAGATAAAGCGGTTGATACGCTAATGAAAATGATGAGCCTTGATAGCGATACGGTTGAAACACACATCGCCATGGGCAATTTCTTCCGTCATCGTGGCGAATTGGATCGCGCTATTCGAGTACATCAAAATTTAGTCAGCAAACAGGAATTGTCTGAAACTCAGAACAGACAAGCCCTTCGAGAGCTCGGTAAAGATTATATGATGGCAGGCTTTCTGGAGCGTGCTGAAAATGCTTTTCTTGAACTATTAGATAGTGATAAACACTTTTTAGATGCTCAACAACAATTATTCAGTATTTATCAAACTACCAAAGAGTGGGATAGGGCGATAGAGTTGGGCGAACGCATGATGGAATGTCATGGTGATACTGATGAACTTTGTGTCCGTATTTCGCATTTTTATTGTGAACAAGCGCTCAAACGCATTAAAAACGAAGAATATGAAGAAGCGGAAAAGTCATTGCAAAAGTCAATTGCAGCCTATGAACATGGGGTACGTCCTTGGCTCATTTTAGGTGATTTAGCCATTCAACAGGCTGAATATCAAGAAGCGTTTGATTTCTTAAAAGAAGTACCTAAAAGAGATATATCTTGGTTTAGTGAAGCGGTTCCTAAATTAGAACTGTGTGCCAAAGAACTGAAAAATGATGATCAACTTGAAGCGGTTTTAGATCTTTATTGGCAACAATGCGCAACCTCATATCTAGCGAAAGTAAAATTACTGGCTAAAAAAGAAAGTACTGAAACCGCCGAAACTGTGTTATTCGAACAATTACAAAAAACACCAACAATGAAAGGTTTTAGAACCTTAATGGGCTTCTTTATCGAAGATGAAGTCGATGAGAAAACTCGTCAAAGCCTGACTATGGTAAAAGGTTTGGTTGAAGAGCAAATAAAAATGCGGCCCAAGTACCGCTGTTTGAGTTGTGGGTTTTCAGGGCGGCAAATACATTGGCTGTGTCCATCATGCAAGAAATGGGGTGTTGTAAAACCAATTAAAGGGTTAGATGGAGAATAATTGATCTATGAGTGATTCCACTGTCATTGTAGCGTTAGATTTTGATAATCGCGCAAAAGCGTTAAATTTAGTAAGTCAGTTAGATAGCGACTTGTGTAAATTGAAAGTCGGCAAGGAAATGTTTACATACTTTGGACCAGAGTTTGTCAAAGAGTTAGTTAAACGCGGTTTTGATGTTTTCTTAGACTTAAAATTCCATGATATTCCCAACACTGTAGGAAAAGCCTGTTTGGCGGCTGCGGATTTGGGCGTTTGGATGATGAACGTGCATGCTTCTGGCGGTCCCAAAATGATGGAGAATGCTAAAAATCAACTGGCGAAGCTAGGAGAAAACCAGCCTAAGCTAATTGCGGTTACAGTATTAACTAGCATGGAACAAAGTCAACTTAACGCTATTGGTATTGATGATTCACCAGAACAACAAGTTGTAAGACTAGCTAAATTGACAAAAAACTGTGGTTTAGACGGGGTAGTGTGTTCAGCTCAGGAAGCCCCCATTTTGCGTGGCTCAATCGACAAAGATTTTCTATTAGTTACTCCAGGTATCCGTCCTATTGGCGCAGATAAAGGCGATCAACAAAGAATTATGACACCTCCACAAGCAATTCTAGCTGGGGTTAATTATATGGTTATTGGACGACCTATAACCCAAGCCGCTGATCCTCTACGAGCGTTACTAGATATAAACCTTTCGATAGCATAGTTTAATTTTTCATAAAAAAAGCTGCATTAA
>NZ_BAEN01000010.1 GCF_000314975.1 Aliiglaciecola lipolytica E3 | reverse complement strand
AAACCTGTAGCAGGGGCTTTAGCCCCTGAATGTCACGATACCCTTCACGGGATAAATCCCGTGCTACAAAATCCCGAATGACAACATCTGTAGCAGGGGCTTTAGCCCCTGAAATTCACAATCTCCTCCACGGGATAAATCCCGTGCTACAACTAAATAAATTATTCATTGCATAACCCTTTTCGCTTATTCAAACGTTTGCATTTGAAAACAGATAAGGCACACTTTGCCTAATACGGATACACGGAAGCTTTCGATGATAAAACTACTTCAACTTTCCATTGTACTTATTGCTTTAATCATGTCGCCTCATGTTTACGCTAATGATGTATATGTGCCCGAGGCTTTAAAACCTTGGGTTTCGTGGGTTCAAGATCAACATAAACAGCAATTTTGCCCCTTTATCAACGATACAGACTTCGAAAAATCTGATAACCATGTGTGTGCTTGGGCTAATGGATTAACCATTCAAGCAACCGCTTCTAAAGCGACTTTTTTTCAACAATGGCAAGTATTCGAAACTAGCTATGTCCCTCTGCCAGGAAGCACTGAAACTTGGCCCAGCGAAGTCCGAGTCAATACGCAAACTCAGCCTATTATTCAGCATGAAGGCAGCCCCGCAGTAAAATTAAAGCCGGGGACTTATCAGGTTACTGGGCAATTGGTGTGGCGAAAAATCCCAGAAAACTTGCGTATTCCTTCACAAACAGGCCTGGTCAATTTGACTGTGAATGGGCAAAAAGTGGCATTTCCCAAAGTCGAAAATAATGAACTTTGGTTTCAGAACGAGCAACCTCAACAGCAGCAACAAGATGAATTGAATGTCAGTGTCGCTCGCAAAATAAGCGATGGTGATTTTATCAAACTGGAAACGTATCTTTTTCTGACAGCGTCTGGCGGGATGCGTGAAGTAATTATCGGTGAAGTATTACCCGAAGGTTTTCAATTAGTCGATATTAATTCAGAAATTTCCACATTTATCGATGCCCAAGGATTTTTGCACGCAAAAGTAAAACCAGGAGAGTGGAATATAAACGTTATCGCTTACGGCAATACCAAACAAACCGTGTGGCAACGTCCAAAGGTCAGTCATATCTGGCCAGAGCAGGAAATTTGGGTATTTAGCGGCCAAGAAAACCTACGTTTGGGAAAAATATCAGGGGCACCGCTGGTTGATAGTGATCAAGCCGTAATGCCTGATAATTGGTATAACTTACCTAGTTATTTAGTTACCACTGATAGCCAACTTACCTTTACCGAACAACACCGTGGTATGCCTTTGCATATGGAAAACAAGCTACGCTTGAAACGACAACTCTGGTTATCATTTGATAATCAAAATTATACGTTCGTTGACCAACTTAGCGGCAGCATGATCAGAGACTGGCGTGTAAGTATGAAGCCGCCTTTTAAACTTGAGTCAGCTGAAGACAATGATGGTGCGGTATTAATAACCCAATTGTCAGAAGATGAACGGGGTATCGAAACGCGATATTCACAATTAGATATTGAAGCTAGAGGTACAATTGAAGAGATGCGCAGTTTGCCAGTGACGGGCTGGGAGCACGATTTTGAATCAGCTTCTATCACCTTACATCTACCTCCTGGTAATGAGCTATTTGCGGTTTTCGGGGCAGATTCCGTTTCTAAAAGTTGGTGGAGTAACTGGTCAATCTGGTCGAGTTTCATTGTGCTACTCGCTACCATCGCAGCCTACCGAATCATAGGTACCGCTGCTGGGGTGATAACCGCAATTACCTTACTATTTGTTTATCAAACAAATGGGGCTCCAATCATCGCCATTGTTAATTTGCTCATTGCTCTTGGGGTGCGTAAACATTTGAACTTTCCAGCCTTGAAAAAATTGGTGAAATTGTATTGGGGCGTAAGTGTCGCCATAGCAGCGGCGGCGATCGTCTTTTTCGCAGTAATGCAATTACGCATGGTAATTTATCCACAACTTGAGCCTACAAACACTAATCAAACGGTTCGTAACTTTATTCCCAATGAACCTTCAGTACGCAAACGCTCGAGTAGCAGTTACGAATCCGAAGATATGTTAGAAAAAGTCACCGTAACGGGTTCTCGTATGCTGAATAAAGACAATATTGAACGCTATCAAGCTGATGCACTAATGCAAGCAGGATCCGGTATACCTGAGTGGACATGGAAAGAATATTCGATTCGCTGGGATTCTCCGGTTGCTGCGGGGCAAAATTTTGAATTATTGATATTGAGCAAAACAAGTAACCGTATCATTAAAGTGATAGGCATCGTGCTTATTCTAGCTTGGTTGTTTATTGTGACTCGCAAGACCCTAACCTTTGCATTGGCAAAAATGCCAAGAGGTGGTTCAACTGCCGCGCTGCTACTAGTGCTTTTATTCCCGAGTTACATTCCGGAAGTAAGTGCTAACACCGAAGCAGATCCTGCTATTCTGAAAGAGTTACAAAAACGCTTATTGGCTGCGCCCGAATGTGCGCCTCAATGTGCTTCGATAAACGACCTAAAAGTGTATGTGATTGCCAATCAATTAGTCTTGGATTTAAAAATTCATGCGAATCACCAAACTCTAGTAGCACTGCCACGATCTGAGTTTTGGCGTCCTGAAAAAGTTGAGTCTGCTAATACAGATGTATTGGGCATGTATAAAAAATCGAATTGGATATACCTACCTGTTGATAAAGGCATAAGCCAATTTCAGATTAGTGGCACAATGGCCTCAGTTGATGCGTTACAATTAGAGTTTAAAGAAAAGCCCAAATTTTTAACGGTAACTTCATCTCAAAACTGGCAAATAATCGGCGAACAGAATAATTCTCTTAGAGGAAACACACTCGCATTTATTACCACGCAATCGGTACAAGATGAAGCTCAGAAAAACACATCTCGTCTAGCGAGTGTGCCGCTAGTGCGAGTGACCCGCAACATCACCATGGACCAAAACTGGCGTATTCAAACCAAAGTAGAACGTATCGCGCCTGCCTACGGTTCAATCACAATTGACGTCCCTACTTTGCCCGGAGAGTTTGTTACCAGTTCAGATATTCAAGTCAACAATAGCCAGGTGCAGGTATCTATCCCGGTGGGTAGAAAATCTATCGAATGGACCTCAACCTTGCAAAAACAGCAGCGTTTTAGTTTGAATGCGGGTGAAAACCCTTCAGTAATAGAACATTGGACATTAGTTGCTAGCCCATCTTGGCATATGGAGTTGCAAGGCTTACCCATGGTTTTAGAACAGCAAAACAATGCTGACTATTTTATCTATCACTTCTATCCACAACCTGGTGAAACATTAGATTTAGACATCACCCGGCCTGATGCCGCGCAAGGCGAAGTACTTGCTATTGACTCGGTAACTCAACAAATTGAGCAAGGTAGCCGTACAGCAACAGTCACACTTGAGTTTCGTTATCGCAGTACCCGTGGTGGCGAACATCCAATTACACTGCCAGATGACTATCAGTTTAAACAACTAACTATCGATGCTCAGACTATCAATATTCAACCTGAAGGCCAGTCAATAGCGCTTCCAATCTTGCCCGGTGAACATTTAGTCCAGATTAACCTGCGTTCAAATAACGAGGCCACGTCTGTGTTTAACGCGCCAGAATTCAACCTCAATGCTCCTATCAGTAATATCGAAACAAAAGTGAGGATGACCAGTCAACGTTGGATTTTATGGACCAACGGCCCTACTTTAGGCCCGGCAGTTTTATATTGGAGCGAGTTAATTATATTCATATTATTAGCCATTGGGCTAACGCGTGTGAAGTTTTCTCCATTGAACTTGGCAAGCTGGATTTTGTTGGGATTGGGACTTAGCTTAAACAATTGGGCTGTGCTTATTTTAACGGCAACTTGGTTTGCCGCAATCACAGCTAGCGAATATAGACGCAGTGATATGCGAGAATCCAATTACAACGCCAGCCAAATATTATTGTATATATTTTCAGTTATTACTTTACTGTCGATTGTCGCCATTGTTCCGGTAAGTCTGCTGAGCTCGCCTGATATGGGAATAGTAGGTAATTACTCATCAAACTACCAATTGGTGTGGTTTGCAGATCTATCAAGCGGGGTTTTACCAGAAATTAGTATATTTAGCCTGCCAATATGGGTTTACAAAGGGTTTATGTTGATGTGGGTGATCTGGTTAAGTTTCTCGTTAATTAAGTGGGTAAAATGGGCGTGGGTCAAATTGGGGAAACAAGGATATTGGAAACAAACACCTAAAATCTCCATTCCCAAAAAATGATGTTGAATTAATTTTCACGGGATAAATCCCACGCTACGAAATCCCGAATGACAACACCTGTAGCAGGGGCTTTAGCCCCTATATGTCAAGATAGCCTTCACGGGATAAATCCCGTGCTACAAAACCCCGAATAACATCACCTGTAGCAAGGGCTTTAGCCCCTGAATGTCACGATATCCTTCATGGGATAAATCCCGTGCTACAAAATCCCAAAATGACAACACCTGTAGCAGGGGCTTTAGCCCCTGTGTACCTCCAACCCCTCCACGGGATAAATCCCGTGCTACAAAACCCCGAATAACATCACCTGTAGCAGGGGCTTTAGCCCCTGTATGTCACAATAACCTCCACGGGATAAATCCCGTGCTACAAAATCTCGCGTTATGCGGCATATATTCGACTACACATTTTGTTCATATTACTTTCATTGATTGGTCACATTTCAAACGCATGCTTATCCTCAAATAACCGGAGAAAACAAAATGAGTTTAAGCATTTGGCAAGTTGTACTAGTAGCGTTGTTGTTCATTCTATTGTTCGGCAGAGGTCGTATTCCTGCACTAATGGGCGACCTGGCTCAAGGCATTAAAAGCTTTAAACAAGGCATAAGTGAAAATGACGATGAGTCAGTTAAGCCCGCCTCCGAGACAAAGCCTGAAGTAAAAATCGAAAAGCAATAACTTGTCTGCGGGAGCACATTATGTTTGATCTGAGTTGGGTAGAACTGGGTTTTGTTGGCGCTTTGGCACTGCTGGTGATAGGTCCCAAAGATTTACCTAAAATGTTCAAAATGATCAATCAAGTGGTAACCAAAGCCAAACGCACCATTAATGATGTCAAAGGCGGCTTCAAACAACTAGAAAATGAAATTCACATTGTAGAGGGAACCTCTCCCAAATCTACTGATTGGAAACAGCTTTTACCAGAAGACATTCGCAACCTACCGGAAGATTTTATTCCCGGCTCCTTGCCTCCTGAATATCACCAAAAACGCAGGCAACAAATTATCGATAAACAAAATGAAATGGCACAAATGCAAGCAAACAGTGTAGAAGACACTGAAATAAACAAAAACTCCCCCAAAAACATTGAAAAGCAGGAACAGGTTTCATGAGCGCTGCTGAACTTAAAGACAGCCACATTTCTAATAAAGCACCACTGCTAACGCATTTAATTGAATTGCGTAGACGCTTACTTTATTGCTTCGCATTTTTTGCCTTGATGTTTGCAGTTTCGTACTTTTTTGCAGAGCAAATTTATAGCTTTTTACAACAGCCTTTGTATCAGATTTTTGGTCCTGACAGTGGCAGAAGAATGATCTACACAGGCTTGCACGAAGCGTTTTTTACCTACATTAAACTCGCGTTTTTCAGTGCAACATTTTGTACTTTGCCGATAGCCTTAATTCAAGTTTGGAAGTTTATTGCACCAGGCATGTATAAACGTGAACAAAAGGCACTTTCGCCGCTGTTTATTGCCACACCCATTCTTTTTATTATGGGGGCTGCTCTGGCTTTTTACGTAGTGATGCCATTGGCGTGGGAGTTCTTTATTAGTTTTGAATCTAGTGGACAAGAAGCGACTATCAATGTTGAGCTAGAAGCAAAAATGAGCGAATACTTGGCATTGGTGATCCGCTTAATTCTGGCATTTGGGCTATGTTTCGAGTTGCCTGTCTTACTATTAGTTCTGGCCAAGGCTGGCGTGATTGATGCACAAACCTTAAAAGATTATCGCAAGCATGCAATTGTGGCAGTGTTTTTTATAGCCGCGTTGATAACTCCGCCTGATCTAATATCACAGATAGCGCTAGGCGTGCCAATTCTCGCCCTCTACGAATTATCAATAGTTCTGATTAATTGGACACAAGCTGACAAAGAAAGAGTATTTCGTAAGGAATTGGATCAATCCACTTGAGCGGTCATAAATCAGCCACAAATGTGTCACTAAATGTTTTAATAAACGTAAAAAAATCGATCTTAAACTGTCATTTTTTCTCTTTAAATTAGTACTTAACAGGTTGTTGTCAATCAATATTGAACCTTTGTTAAACCACTAATATAAATCCGGAGAAAACATGTCAGAGCAAGATTTAATACCTCAAAATGATGCTAAAATTGAACCCGCTTTTAGCCGCCGTCAAGTTTTAAAAGGTGGTTCTGTAGCCGCTGCAAGCACTGCATTTGCAGCGCTTTCAAGTAAGACCCAAGCCGCTTCTTTACCGTTTACAAGCTCTTACGGTCCAATATCACCTAAAGCGGATAAAGCGACTGGCTTAAATCTACTTTCATTACCTGATGGCTTCGAATACACCTCTTATGGTTGGACTGGACAAGTGCAAACTGACCAATTGCCTACGCCTACTGACCACGACGGAATGGGAATAGCTGCTGTAAAGGGTAATGTTATCGCGTTGGTGCGTAATCATGAGTGTTCTCAAGGCGAAG
The DNA here is from genome assembly GCF_000314975.1 of Aliiglaciecola lipolytica E3. Taxonomy (GTDB): domain Bacteria; phylum Pseudomonadota; class Gammaproteobacteria; order Enterobacterales; family Alteromonadaceae; genus Aliiglaciecola; species Aliiglaciecola lipolytica. The sequence goes on along the minus strand of NZ_BAEN01000010.1, from coordinate 18,508 downwards.
GTTTCCCTTCATCTCCTCGTGGCGGCAGAGGTGTTTATAACCCTGCTCAAAACGGCGGTACCACAACGCTTATGTTTGATGTGGTTCAAGGTAAATTTTTATCTTCTTACAATAGCTTAGGCGGCACTATTAGAAATTGTGCTGGCGGTTCAACACCTTGGGGAACATGGCTGTCTTGTGAAGAAACTTTCCATACTTGGAATCAGGGTCCACAAGGTGAAAATCACGGTTACGTGTTTGAAGTACCTGGATTCGGCATTTCTGATGGTCAACCGATCCGCGAAATGGGCCGCTTCTCGCACGAAGCCGCTGCGGTTGATCCAGCAACGGGCTTTGTTTATGAAACAGAAGATACTGGCCAATCTGGATTTTACAAATTTGAACCTGCTGGCGAATGGGGAGACCTGAAATCCGGTGGTAAATTATTCGCTATGGTACTTAATGGACAGTCACGTTTAGACCTACGTGGTGGCTTAGTCGTCGGCACTGTTTGGGATGTAACTTGGCAAGAAATTATGGATCCAGACGCTATGTCTCAAAGCTGCTTTAGTCAAGCTTCAGACGCAGCCATTATCGAACGTGGCGAAGGTTGCTGGTATGACGATGGTAAGATTTACTTTGTATCAACTTCTGGCGGTGCAGCCAATCTTGGTCAAGTATTCTGCTACGATCCTCGTAAAGAAACAGTCACCATTATCTTCGAATCATCTGATGCTGTTAACCAAGTTAATGCGCCAGATAACATCGCTGTTAGCCCTCGCGGAAACTTATTGATGTGTGAAGATGGTAGTTCAAATCCTAAACGTCTTATTGGTTTAACCCTTTCTGGTGAAACTTTCCCTTTCGCAGAAAACAACCTTGCCTTAGACCAAGGTGATTTGGCACTTATTGATTCCATTTTCCCAGGTACGGAAGCTAACTTCTGGGACTCAGTTGGAGACTCAACAGACGGTAGCAATCGACGCAGCTTTACTGGTTCAGAAATGGCTGGAGCCTGTTTTTATGGTCGCTGGTTATTTGTAAACATTCAATCTCCAGGCGTAACGCTAGCAATCACGGGTCCGTGGGAAAACGGCGCACTTTAATCTAACAAACTCAATTGGCACCTTTATGTTTATCAAAGGTGCCTTTTTAACTAAGGAATGATAATGAAAGCTATATTTACCTCAATTTTTGCTGTAGTTGCGATCGTTTGCAGTGCATCAGCGTCGGCATCTATTATTGCTTTACCGGCAGATGGCGTAGTTGCCGATTCAGTGGTTGGTGACAGTGGTTGGTTGAACGAAGATACGTTTGGTGATGCTATCGATTTCATCACGTTTGAAATTGCTGAAAAATCAATGTTTTCTGCTAACACTGATGCGTTGATCAGCATGGGCATCAGCTTGTATCAAGGTATGTTAACTAATGATTTCGCAATTCCGTTTTCTAATAGCGGCGATTTCACTGACTTATTTACAAACTTGCTATATGTAGCTGGTGACAACCCGTTCTTACCAGGATTTGGTGGTAGCATTTCAAATGTTATGTTGGAAGCTGGCTCTTATACCCTAGCGATTGGTGGTAACGAAGGCTTTTTCGATATTTTCACTGAATACGCCTACAATCTAGACGTGATGATTGAAGAAATTCAAGAAGTGCCTGAACCATCTGCTTTCTTTTTGTTGTTCTTTGGATTAGCTGGCTTATTAGCAGCCCGCAAACAGCAAGGTTAATTTATAAATCCTGTACGAGACACATCTCCCGGGATGAATCCCGTGCTACAAAACCCCATATGACAACATCTGTAGCAGGGGCTTAGCCCCTGTGTGTCGCAATACCTTTCACGGAATAAATCCCGTGCTACAAAATCCTATAAGACAACAGCTGTAGCAGGGGCTTTAGCCCCTGTGTCCCGCGATACCTTCCACGGGATAAATCCCGCGCTACAAAACCCCATATGACAACACCTGTAGCAGGGGCTTTAGCCCCTGTGTCCCGCGATACCTTCCACGGGATAAATCCCGTGCTACAAAACCCCATATCACAACACCTGTAGCAAGGGCTTTAGCCCCTGTGTCCCGCGATATCTTCCACGGGATAAATCCCGTGCTACAAAACCCCATATGACAACACCTGTAGCAGGGGCTTTAGCCCCTGTGTCCCGCGATACCTTCCACGGGATAAATCCCGTGCTACGCGAATAACATCCATAAACCTGCGGCAATCATAAATAGGTTTTCGGTTAACGATACGAAACCCAATGGCACATCGCTGCCACCGCCAACACAGGCACATTTTAGGTCACGTTTATCGATATAAACGGCTTTGTATACTGATACGGCCCCAACCGTACCGATAAACAACGAAATTGGCGCAACAACCAATGCAGGTAAATTAGCAACCATCCCTACCCCCACATACGCCTCTAAAAATGGATACACATAAGCATATGGTACAACTCGCATGGCTAGCAAATCGTAGGTAATAAACGAATTTGAAAAGCTATACAGGTCACGCAGCTTTTGCACCGCAAGAATTGCCATAGAAAGTGCAACAAACATCATTACTGTATTAACCGAGAAAATTGCAGAAAAAGAAGGGTATGCCATTGCTACCGCTAGCAACAAGGCAACTGCAAAAATTGCAATCACAGGTGTGTAAGTTTTACCTTGTTGACCAGGTTTAGACATTCCAAAATATTCGCGCAAATCGTCATAGCCGCCAATTCTATCCCCCTCGATAAAGGTTTGCGGCGTCGTTTTCACGTTATGTTTTTGTTTAAATTCATCTGTCTTTTGCCGCGAAGTTAACGTGTGATCTTCAACCTCGAACCCTTTTCGAGTTAACAAGTCTTTTGATTTCAATCCAAATGGACAGATATGTTCTGAAGTCTCCATTCTGTATAGCGTTGCGTGCTTTTTCATTTCTCCTCCAATGAATCATTTTGCTTGAGTCTACAACGGGATAAATCCCGTCCTACAGCGTGTAGCTGGGGCTTTAGCCCCTAGCCATGAATTCACACTCCACGGAATAAATCCCGTGCTACAGTTTTAATTGCCGTTTTCGCCACATTAAAAACACTACGGGCACGACCAATAGTGACAATATCAATGCACTAGCCATGCCACCCACCATGGGAGCGGCAATACGACTCATAACTTCCGAGCCTGTACCTGTGCCATACATAACCGGCAGCAAACCAATCATCACAGTGGCTACCGTCATAATTACCGGCCGTACGCGCTTTCCTGCACCTTCCATCACAGCTTCAATTAAGTCGTCTGTGTTTGGCTGTGCCGGTGAAGAGTTGTGGCTGTCTTGATGAATTGTCTTATGCCTGTCCAACATTGTTTGAAATGCCTGATTTAAATACACCAGCATTATCACCCCGATTTCAACGGCGACCCCAGCAAGCGCAATAAACCCCACTCCCACAGCGACTGACAAATTAAACCCTTCAAGATATAACAGCCAGATTCCGCCAATGAGTGCCAAAGGTAACGTGCCCATAATAATCAGCACTTCAACAAAGTTACGAAAATTCATGTAAAGCAAGAGCACAATTATGGCCAGTGTCAGAGGTACAACATAACTGAGTTTTTGTGTTGCCCTTTGCATGTATTCATATTGCCCAGCCCACTGCAAACTGTAACCGGTTGGTAAATCCAAGTGTAGCTCTAACACAACTTGAGCGTTTTTAACGTACGTGCCCACATCGATATTCTCAATATCAATGTAGGTCCAGCCGTTGATGCGAGCATTCTCACTTTTTATCCCGGGCGGCCCCTCTTCGATGTACACTTTTGCCACATCAGCCAAGGCGATTCGCTGTCCATTAGGTGTAACAATAGGAAGCAACTGCAACGCTTCAGGCGAATCACGATAAGATTGAGGATATCGCACATTAACCGGATAACGCTCCAAGCCTTCCACAGTCTCGGTTATATTCATTCCGCCGATAGCCGTAGCCACTACTTGTTGAACGCCATTAATATTCAAACCATAACGAGCAGACTTTTCGCGGTTGATATCCACCTTAATATAACGGCCACCAGCCACCCGTTCAGAATATACAGAAGACGTACCATCCATTTCGCCCAACAAGTTTTCAATATCCTGACCGATACGTTGAATCACTTTAATATCTGCGCCTGCGACTTTAATACCTACAGGAGTTTTAATCCCCGTTGCCAACATATCGATGCGAGTTTGAATTGGCATCACCCACGCATTAGTTAATCCCGGTAAGCGAACAACCTGATCCAACTCCTCGCGAATTTGGTCAATGGTTACACCTTCACGCCACTGTGACTTGGGTTTTAATTGGATTACGGTTTCGATCATAGTGAGCGGCGCGGGATCGGTGGCTGTCTCAGCTCGACCAATTTTACCAAATACCGTTTTCACTTCCGGAATGGTGGCGATTAACTTATCTGTTTGCTGTAGCACTTCACGCGCCTTGCCAATGGATAAACCCGCATAAGTCGTTGGCATATACATCAAATCCCCTTCATCAAAAGGTGGAATAAATTCAGTACCAATTTTCGACAACGGATAAAAACCAATTAAGGCGAGTAAAAACGTGGCTAGCAATGTGGTTTTCGGAAACGCTAAAACCCCTCTAAGAATTGGTGTATAAGCCGCAATTAATAAACGATTTAGTGGGTTTTTCGCTTCACTTTGCACTTTACCACGAACCAAATAGCCCATTAACACAGGTATCAGGGTCACGGCTAACCCTGCTGATGCTGCCATCGCATAGGTTTTAGTAAATGCTAACGGAGCAAACATGCGACCTTCTTGAGCTTCCAAGATAAACACGGGTAAAAAGCTCACGGTTATAATCAGCAGACTAAAAAACAATGGCGGACCAACCTCGGAAGCTGCTTTTGCAACGATAGTCCATCGATTTTCTTTGGTTAATGGCGTTTTTTCCATGTGCTTGTGGAGATTTTCAAGCATCACAATAGCCCCATCTGTCATCGCGCCAATGGCAATGGCAATACCGCCAAGCGACATGATATTGGCATTTATGCCTTGCCAATACATGATCGCAAAAGAGATTAATATTCCCAAAGGTAGGCTCACCACAGCGACTATCGCCGAACGAATATGAAACAGAAAAATAGCACACACCAAGGCCACGATAATTAGCTCTTGGGCCAGCTTGCTCCAAAGATTATCGACAGCCCGAGATATCAACGCAGAACGATCGTACACGGTGATCACTTCGACGCCATCAGGCAGGCTGGCTTGTAAGCTGTCTATTCTGGTTTTAAGCGCATCAATTGTCTTTTGTGCATTTTCACCAAAGCGCATAACGGCTACGCCGCCTACCACTTCGCCTTGCCCATTTAATTCTGCAATACCACGACGCATTTGTGGCCCTAAGCGAATATCCGCTACATCACTCAGTAGCAAAGCAGTACCGTTGGCGTTCAATCCAAGGGGAATGGATTGCAAATCTTCAATGCTGGACAAATAACCGGTGGCTGTCACCATATATTCAGCTTCAGCCATTTCAATGACTGACGCCCCAACCTCTTGATTCCCTTGACGTATTGCAGTTTGTATATGACTTAAAGGAATGTTGTAAGCACGTAACTTGTCTGGGTCAATATATACCTGATATTGCTTCACCATACCGCCAATTGTGGCTATTTCAGCAATACCTGGGACAGATTGCAGTTCAAATTTCAAAAACCAATCCTGCAACGAGCGTAGTTGACTGATATCGTGCTGGCCGGTTTTATCCACCAACGCATACATGAACACCCAACCCACACCGGTAGCGTCGGGTCCTAACTGAGGTTTGGCTGATTCAGGCAACCGTGGTGCAACTTGTGAAAGATACTCCAATACCCGACTGCGAGCCCAGTAAAGATCGGTATTGTCATCAAAAATAATATAGACATAAGAATCACCAAAAAACGAAAAGCCTCGCACCGTTTGTGCACCCGGTACAGATAACATGGCGGTAGTAATTGGATAAGTAACCTGATCTTCGACAACTTGCGGAGACTGTCCAGGATAAGAGGTTTTAATTATTACCTGCACATCAGACAAATCAGGGATCGCATCAACAGGGGTATTTTTCACACTATACACACCCACGCCAATCATAACTGCAGTGCACAATAGAACTAAAAAGCGATTATCAATCGACCAATGGATGAGCCTCTCAATCATGCTGCATCCCCTGATGGCTGTCTGTATTGCTACTTTCATCCTGAGCGCTGTCATTCATCTGCGATTGACCATGTTGCATCAGTTCAACGATCACAAACTCACCTGCACGAATTTCAAACGTAAAATGCACCTGAGAACCCGCACTTAAAGTACTCAAATCAATGGTGTCTAACACATCAAAATCTAAGGTAGCAGGTCCTCTACCCCACTTTTCTATGGGACCTCGGCTAATATTCAACTGGCGACTATCATGCTTCACCTCATTAACCTTTCCCATCACCGTTGCTGACTGTACCTCTGGTTCAGGCATAGCCTGCATTGAGTGACTGTCCACGTTATCCATTCTCATGAAATCTGAATCAATGCTGCTTTCTGAATCCAATAGAAACTGCGCAGATATGACGATCTTATCGCCCGCTTCCAGCCCAGATAATATTTGTGCCTGTCCACTTACGACAGCACCAAGTTTTACTGCCACCGATTTAAATTTACCGTCACCCAAAGCCAACACAACGCGGTCTTGTTCACGGGTCCGGATCACCGCTTCACTGGGAACTAATAAGCTATTTTCAGCTAAATTGGTATGTATGGTAACTTGCGCGAACATGTTGGGTTTTAACGTTTGATTACTATTGGGAAACCGTAAACGCGCCCGCAAGGTGCGAGTTTGAGCATTTAAAGTAGGATAAATATAATCCACCTCGCCATGCCACTCTTCACCAGGTAAATAATCTAATGTCATTGATACCGGCAGGCCCACTTTAACTTGCGCCGCGTGTCGCTCAAACACCTCAGTTTCAACCCAAATATCGTCCAGTGATGCAACCGACATTAAAGTGCGTTCAGGATTCACAAAAAAACCTTCGCGAATACTCAAGTTATCTACAACACCGGCCTGAGGAGAACGAAACTCAACCGTTTGCTGTACTGTTTTTGTCTCCTTGAGCTTATCAATCGCTTGTTTAGGCATTTGCAATGCGACCAAACGAGCCAATGCCGCATTGGTTAACCCCTTGTTACCGCGATTTACTGCCAGTAAATACTCTTCTTGGGCATTCACCAACTCAGGAGAATAAAGGGCATACAAAGGTTGGTCATTTGCTACTTGCTCTCCTGATGATTTCACGTATAGCTTATCAATCCAGCCCTGTGCGCGAGCGTGGATATGCACTAAATTATCCTCGTTATATCCCACATATCCCACAGTGTGAATTGGTACATGCAAATTGCTGTAGCTTGCTTCTGCGGTACGCACACCTAAATTATTGACGATATTTGGTGCAATGCTGACAGTGCCGGGTCCATTGGTATTGCTACTTCCTGCATCCTCGGCAAATACTGGAACTAAATCCATGCCCATTGGCGATTTACCAGGCTGGTCGCGTCTAAAATTCGGGTCCATTGGCGCAACCCAATATAATGGCTCGGCTTCATTTGTTTTTTCAGACATCGAAGTTTGATGACTATCACCGGCAAATTTGAGAACTAAAAGGGTAAGTGCTGAGCCGCACAATACGCTAAGGATGATCAATAACGCATATTTTAGTTTCGGCTTTGAACTAGCCGTTATTTCATTCGGTGTTTGATTCATGGCTGTTCTCCAAAATTATGGCTTTGTGATTCTGTTGCCGGGGATGACGAATTTTCTAGGAAATAAGCTAAGTGAGCGTTTACTTTTAGCTTTTTCGTTTCTATAACGACTCGCTCTAACCGCGCATTGAGTTCAGCAATTCTAGCCCGCATCACTTCAGCAAAGTCGCCGCTGTCATTGGTGTAGGCAGTTAAGGTAGCTTCAGCTTGCTCATGCATTTGCGGCAAAATAGTTTGGTCATAGTTAGCTAACCTATCCGTAAGCCTTTGCCGTTGAGTCAACAAAGCGTCAAGCTGTGCCAGCATATTGCGTAGCAACAAACGTTTTTCAGTCTTTAGTGCTTCAGCCCGATATTTCGCGGCCTGCACTGATTTATCTTGTCGTTGATGGGTAAATAAAGGTAAATCTACAGATACACCAATTGAAAAGAAATCCGCTCGACTTTGTCCAGCCTGATCATCGGCACGAAAAGCATAGCTGGCATTCACTCCCCACTGGGGTTGATACTTTTGCTGCTCGAGTGTCACCCCAACCTGCCCAGCTAAAATAGTTTGTTCCAACGCCAAAACCGCAGGGTGAGTTGATAACATTTGTGCGAAACGTTGACGGTCAAATACGGCATTTTCGAATACCGCTAATTCCGACAAATAATCAACCGTTGCCGAGCGATTAACAAATTCGACAGTTGACAGATTTTCGCTTTCGTTAGTGTCGTCGCTAATCCATTGCTGTAAGGCAGCGATGGCTGTCTCTTTATCACTTTGCAGTTGCGTTAAACGGTCTTGAAGTCTTGAAATTTCTAAGTTGGCGCGGATGACATCGCCTTGGCTGGTGCGTTTTTGCGCAGACGAATACTGAGACTCAACCGTTTTCTCTAACTGCTCAAATAATCCGCGTTCTTGCTGCAATAATTGCATGCTTAGTTGCGCTGCGAAGCCGTCAAGCCACAATTGCGACACAGTTACGGCAACCTGAGCTTCGCGGTCTTTTGCTAGGTACGGATACTTAGCAGCAAGCTGTTGCAATTGGCGTTTTCGAATACCTCGACTATCGCCACGAGGAAACTGTTGCGCTATGCCCACTTTCATTTGCGTCATGGCTTCTTGATCAAACGCAAAGCCATTAGTGGGTAAATTGAGAAGCCCCATAGATAAAACCGGATCGGGCAGCGTGTCAGCCGCCATACTTTGCGACTCCAATGCCTGCTTCTCAAGCTGATTGCCGGCTTGCCACGGGTCGTTATCTATAGCGAGTTGAATCGTTTCATGGAGCGTTAATTGACGAACACTCGATGCCTGCGCGAATACACTCGCGCACATAAAAAAGATTAAAAAACTGAACCTAAACATGTAAACACACCTATCACTCTCACCAATCAAACCTGTAGGTGGGGCTTTAGCCCCGCGAAAAAATTTAAACTCTCCATGGGATAAATCCCATGCTACATGTGGGTGGGGCTTTAGCCCCGCGAAAAAATTTAAACATTCCATGGGATAAATCCCATGCTACAAATCGCTTAAACACAACATCCAACGGGATAAATCCCATGCTACATGTAGGTGGGGCTTTAGCCCCGCGAAAAAATTTAAACTCTCCATGGGATAAATCCCATGCTACATGTGGGTGGGGCTTTAGCCCCGCGAAAAAATTTAAACTCTCCATGGGATAAATCCCATGCTACAAATCGCTTAATCCCGCCCTACAACGGTGGATATCAAAAAACGAACGGATCTATATTGGGGAAATTAAAAAATAGGGGGTTTGATTAAATCTGTGGAATGGGCGTCGAGGGCCCTGAATTGTTCGGTAATAACATTGCTATGGGTTATTAACGAATCTGGGAATGGGTTGGCAACAAACAGCGCCATAGAAAACGCAGTGCCATGCTCACATTCGCAACTATTATCACAGCAATCTTGATTAGATTGCATAGAATGCTTTTGGATACTTGCAGAATGTTCGCTAACGTCCATGTGCATGTCGTGCTGCATATCAGCTGCACCATGATTCATTTCAGTCATATTTTCCATTTCACACTGCACCACCAACGCAGAAACCCCTTGGCTAAATAGCAAGGTAAGTATCATTAGAGCTGCTGTGAACTGTCTAAACATCAATAATCCTGAACTGAACAATACCCTTATAATAAACCTACTCTGACATTAATGCCACAAGCAGGATCAATATATTGGTGTGGAATGTGCATATTCATTAACCACATGCGAAAACAAAATAAACGATAACCTAAAAACAACTTGGAATTAGTCATAAAAATTTAATCAATAATTCATCTATATTTTTGCGATTAGGTTTGCTATTTTCCCTGCCGATTGTGAGTTAATCGATTTGCTTGGTTTTTGTTTTGTAGGAAAGTACTTTGGTAGCTATCTAGATGCACCCTGCGGGGAGAGCCGAAGTTTATGGAAAGAGCTGTATGATTAACTTAGAAATAATGACCTCTATTAGATTGAAAAAAAGTTTTAAGCTATTAATAGTGCTTTTGGCATGGGTAAATATAAACGTATCTCAAGCTCAAGAACGCGAGGGCTTTTCTGCCATAATTGGCGCTAATATTGGCCAAGATGATAATATTTTTCGTAGTTCAGAAGAGCTATCCGACCAATTCTTTCAACTGTCTCCTGCACTAAAATTGACCGAGCTTTATGAAGCTGTGCAAGTTGATGCACAATATAAGGGCAACTACCGACAGTACGCTGATAACAGCCATTTAAATTACGCCGACCATGAAGCCTCTATTAAAGGTCAATATAAACATACATCTAAGTTCACTTCAGAACTCGCCTTCGGGTATGCAAAAAAAATTGAAGAGCCTGGCATAACTAATGCAGTTGGCTTTGTATTAGACGAATTTAACCAAATAAAAACATCGTCATTAAAAGCCGCCGGAACCTATGGCACCAATGCCAGTAAAGGCCAAATTAGACTAGCCTTTGATGTTACCAAACGGCGGTTTGACAACAACGAACAAGCATTTAGAGACAGTGATTCGAATAAATTGACAGGCACGTTTTTTTATCGCGTGGCCCCAAAAACTCGATTGGTATTGGAATCAAGCGTTGATGATATAGACTATCAAAACACTGAATTTTTTGATGCGTCAGCAAAACAAATGCGTTATTTGCTTGGTGCAGAATGGAACGCGACAGCAAAAAGTACCGGGATTTTTAAAATAGGTTATCAAGACATCGACTACAACAACGAGTTGCTTAACGATATCTCAGGTTTAGCGTTTTATTTGGATATGATCTGGAAACCCAATACTTACTCAACAGTTAAATTAGGCGCAGACCGTTCTACAAGAGAAAGTGCAATACCAGGATTGCCAAGCTTTATTAGTGAGACTTACTCAGTCGGTGTAGAACACGAATTTTCGGTGAAAAGTAAAATCAGCCTTGATTACAACTACCGAAAAGATGATTTAAGTAGCTCACAAGACCGTAGTGATAATTTAAGTGCAATAGAAGCTAGATATACTTATGCATTAAAACGCAGTTGGCTAGTGTATTTAGATTACAAACACAAAAAGCGTCATTCTAATTTAGCGCTTTTTGATTACGATTCGAATATTTATACATTGGGCATTAACTGGTTAATTGATTAGTTAGGTTACATATTTCACATGGATTTTATTGAGGAACATGGTTGTGAATAAACGTACGATTTTATTGATTGGCTTATTTTTAGCTTTTTTTACGATGAGTTCTAAACTGCATGCTCAAAGTGCAGAAGGCAGTGACACATATCGCTTGTCTACCGGCGATACCTTATCGGTCACCGTGTTTGATGAGCCGGAGCTGGGATTAAAAGAAGCAATGATCACAGACGAAGGGACAATTTCAGTACCGCTATTAGGCCAAGTGAATGTGCAAGGCAAAACCGTACCAGAGGTGGAGGCATTGTTAACCAAGCTGTTTGGCGATGATTATCTTAAAAAACCAAGTGTATCTGTGAGTATTGCTGAATATCGCCCTTTCTACATTAATGGCGAAGTTAAAAAACCGGGTAGTTACCCATTTAGAACCAAAATGACAGTGCAAATTGCAGTGACCATTGCTGGAGGCTTTACTGAACGAGCATCCAAAAGCGCAATCTATTTGCTAAACGAAGCACAACATAGTGAACGTAAAAAAGTCGATTTAAATGCCATGGTAAAACCAGGCGATGTAATTACAGTGGAAGAAAGCTTCTTCTAAGTGTGTGAAAAAACACTTAGTAAAAGATAAAGGGTAAAGCGGTTTAAAAAGCGCAACGAAAACGGAACAGTGAAAAATGACATCTAATCAAGGCTTAAACTCGACGTTAACTGAAGACAACCAGCAAGAAACGCTGGATTTAGGTCAGTATTGGCGCACCATTAAACGTGCTAAATGGTTAATTGCAGTAGTGACTCTGGTTTGCGTATTAATAGGTGGCTACATTGCGGTAACTTCTACGCCTATATATCAAGCAAGCTCCAAAATACTTGCTGATCCCCAACAACCAAATGCTGCTCGTGAAGAACAATACATAGCTTCGGCATTAGTGTTTTTATTTTATGAAACTCAATATGAAATTTTGCAATCTCGCGCGATAGCTGAAACTGTGGTGGATAAACTTGGTTTAGTTGAAAAATACAAACAAGATCAAGCAAAAAATAAAGCGCAAAAAGATAGCGGACTGTCAGCCACATTCAGCGAAATCAAGCAGGAAATCGCTGCTTTATTTGGTAAAAGTGAACCTGCCGGCCCAGTTAAAGCGCGCTCTGATAATGACATCAAAATAATGTTAGCGGCTGGTATCCAAGGCGGTTTAAAGGTAAGTGGCGGGAAACAAAGTCAGATAATTAATATCAGTTATCAATCTCCAGATCCGCAACTAGCTACAGACATTATTAATGCAGTTGGTGAAGCCTATATTCAATTTGGCCTAGAATCACGGTTAGGAGATGTGAAAAACACAGAAACCTGGCTTTCCGAGCAATCTGCCGAGCTTAAAGCACAATTAACCGCTTCAGAACAGAAGCTACGTGATTTCAGGTTGCAACAAGGTATTGTGGATACTTCATTACAAGAACGCGATTCAAATTCTCGTTTGCAGTCATTAAACAACCAATTAATCAGCGCGCAAACTGAATTAAGCACAGCCGAAGAATTGTATAGCCAAGTGAATAGTTTGCAGCCAAATTCAAAGGCGTTTTATTCATTAGGACCAGTTTTACAAAACTCTACAGCCAGTGGTTTAGTTAAAGAGGAAGCCAGATTACTCAGTAAAGTCGACGAGTTATTTGAGCGCTATAAAGAAAAGCACCCGAAAATGGTAGCTGCCCGCACTGAACTTAAGAGTGTTCGCGATAGCTTATCACGGGAAATAGCCAAAATTGTTGAGCGCATAGAAAGTGATTATCGCCTGGCCACACAACAAGTGGCTAACATTGAACGCCTTTTGGCCAACGAAAAAGACGCGATTCAATCGCTGCAGGGTTCTAACTTTACCCTAACTGCACTTGAGCGCGAAGTTGAAAACAACCGCCGAATTTATGAGTCTTTCATTAACCGATTGATGGAAACTAACATTCGCGGTGATTTCACAGCTTCAAATGTGCAAGTGATTGATACGGCTACTGTCCCCGCTGGTCCAATAAAACCCAATGTAAAACTAATTATCGCCTTGTCGGTGTTTATGGGCGTATTTTTTGGTGTTGTCCTTGCCTTTTTGAAAGAAGCCTTACATAACACCTATCGAACACCTGATGCGTTAGAAGAAAACTTAAACATCCCTGCGCTGGGCATTACTATGGCGCTGAAGAAAAAAGACACCCACACAATCCCAGAAATGGAATATTCGCAGGATACCCGTTCGGTATTTGCTGAGAGTATAAATAGTATTCGAACCGGATTGCAGTTTTCGAATATCGATAATCCACCCAAAACTATTTTGGTGACGTCGGCGACCGGCTCTGAGGGTAAATCGACTTTAGCGATGAATTTGGCGGCTGCGTATAGTCAAATCGGCAAAACCTTGTTGTTAGAAGTGGATTTACGTAAGCCAAGCATTTCTCGAAATTTACAAATTAAGACACGTCATGGATTAACTGACTTACTCGCGGGAACTGTGAATTTTGGCGACTGTATTGTTAACCCTAGTGATAATAAACAGTTCAATGTGATGCCCTGTGGAACCGTACCGCATAACCCTATTGAGCTATTGTCTTCAGATAAATTTGCCAAGGCGTTGCAGTCGCTTAAAGCCCACTTTGACCATATAATTCTTGATGGTCCACCAACATTGCCGGTAAGTGATGCGTGCATTGTTGGTACTAAAGTAGACGGAGTCATAGTCGCGGTGAGAGCTGAAGAAACTAAAATTAAAGTTTCAAAAGAAGCGGTAAAACGATTACAAAAACTCAATGCGAATGTAATTGGTGCGGTGCTAACTGTTGCTGAGCCACAAAAAATGAGTTACTACGGTGATCATTATTATTCTGGAGAATATTACGGTACAGTAATTGAGCCTGAAAACGATAAAGCATCTGCCGCTTAATGATATAGCAGACGACCATGATTGATATACATAGTCACATATTACCGGGTGTTGATGATGGGGCCAAAACTCTTACAGAAGCCCTTGATATGTTGAAGATGGCAGTGGATCAGGGTGTGACAACGCAGGTTCTCACGCCACACATTCATTATGGTCGCTATGAAAACAGCAAAACAGATTTAGCAGTAAGATTCGCTCAATTCAAACAACAGGTTGCGGTCGCTAATATTGATATTACGCTTAGGCTAGGCGCAGAGATTCGCATAGGCACCGAGCTTATGCAGTTAGTACAGCAGGATAATGTACCCTGGTTGGGAACCTATCAAGGTAAAAAGACATTCTTGCTAGAATTTCCGCGTATCGACGTACCTCATGGCAGCGATAATCTTGTGCGCTGGTTACTTCAAAAAGACATTATTCCCATCATAGTGCACCCAGAGCGTAACAAAACATTTTTAAATTACCCTCACAAACTTAAAGTATTTACAGACATGGGGTGTCCTTTACAGGTTACTGCTAGCAGTTTAATCGGTAAATTCGGCGATGATGTAAAGCAAAACGCGATTGAATTAATCGAACACAATCATGTTTTTGCAATCGCCTCTGATTGCCATAATTTAAAAGGACGAGCTCCGGATTTAAAACCTAGTATCAGCGCGTTAAATGGAATAATTCCGCAAGATCGCATACACACATTGATATCGGGAAATCCTGCTTCGTTATTCGAAAGCAGAGAGACGCGTGATCCGTTCCATTCAACATCAAAAGTAGATGTCATTTATTGATGGCTGCAGAAAGCGCGAATGCGAGGCGTTCTAAATCATTAAAATCTAAAGCGCTTAGCACCAACTCAGCCTCCAGATTCGTAGTTGCTATCTTACTTTTGGCCTTTTTTTTTATTGCCTTTAAGTTTTTTGTTGCTTCGCTGTTACTCGTTAGACCTGAAAATACCATTAGCCAATGGGAAAAAGATAAACAACAAGCGAGTTTAGAAGACACAAAACAAATTCTCACACGAATAGAACTAGCAGAGAAATCAGCTGTAGGTGCGTTTACCATCAACGATCCGATTAAAATAAATGAGCTGAAAAGCCGCTTATTTTTAATAAATACGACGCTTGAACAATCTCAGAATCATTATAAACAGGCGCACCAATTTAGTTTACAACTTACTGAATTAGCACCATCGCACTATTTAGGTTGGACTCTGTTAGCACAAACCCAATTGAGCAATCCTGATTATAATTGGAACGACCAAAATGCTCTCACTCGCGCTTTAGAAACGGGGCCATTTGAACGCAAAAATCAAGTTCGATTACTTCCCTTGTTGATTGAGCATTGGAGTTTATTAAACGCGAAGAACCAAGAATTAGCGCGGGTAATGCTTAACTCTTCTTTAAACGAATTACACACCGCATATGTGGCAATTCGCGCAATGCGAAAGTTTAATAATGCATCAACGTTTTCAGAACTTTTAGCTAGCTCAAAGTATCACGAGCGCCTAGCTAAAGAGTTGAGTAAAAGATAATGAAGGTTAGCAACCTGCTTACGGGCTCTGCGTTTTTCTGCTTGCTTGCAGTCCACTTGTTTGCGCCTTGGTTACATGGTGCAGAACTCGCATGGGAAGTGGCGTTAATGTCATTATTTATCCTGCTGGGGCTATTAACGTTGGTTTTGGCTAAACCCTCTTTTTTTCAAGATTTTGACAAAATACGTTTATCACTTTGGTTGCTATTCATTTGGGTAATCTATTTAAGTGTTTATCTTGTCCCAATTCCACTAGATCTACTAGATACCATTAGCCCAAAAAGTGCCGAGTTTTATCGATATACGAGTAGCAATCAATTCGGCTATATCAGTGTCTCTTCGTTAACGTCTGCTATTGAATATTTTGAATTAGCCACGTTGATATTATTATTTATTTTCACTTACCGAATGCTGCACAACCCTATAAAGTTAAAATGGTTAGTTTATTGTTTAGTATTTGTGGGCGTTACATCTGCAATTTACTCACTTCTCAATCATTATACTGATGGTGATTTTGAGTTATCTAAAGCAATACTACCGTGGGGACAAGATTGGAAAGTGGGTGTAAGAGGCACTTTCAGCTATAAAAACCAATTTGCGATTTACCTTGCGATGTTAATCCCGTTAATACTCGGATTAGCTTTCGATTACGTTAAAAAACACAAAGACGACTTAAAAAACCGACGTACTTTTTCACTCCTCATTTACGTTTTTACTAGTCGCATAATGCTTTATTGCAGTATTGCACTTTTATTATTTTTTGTGCTGACCAAAACCGACTCCAGAGGAGGCAATTTGATTTTTCTGGCGGTGTTATCTGTGGTTGTCTTACGATACGTATTTTTTCAGTCGAAACGCCTAAAAAAGAGAAGCCTATTGGTAGGTGTTGGGGGCACGTTTGCAGTATTGATGTTTATTTTTTTAAATTCGGCGTCTTTTGAGCGTTTTGAAAAATATGGCATTCAAGACAACGCGCGCTCTAAACTACATTCAGTCGCGCTTAAAGTGATTCAGGACTTCCCCATTTTTGGCTCTGGCCCCGGAACTTATCCACTGATTCAACATAACTACAAGCCCGCTTCCCTAGGCAACAATGAAATGTCTAAACGCGCTCACAGTGACTACCTAGAAACCTTGGCTACCCATGGCATAGTAGGCACATTTCTGTTTAGCATCGCAATACTGCTACTGTTAAAAATCATTTTTACAGGAAAGTCGCGTAATCAACCGGGATTACTGATGGGGTGTCAGGCTGCAATTCTGATGTTGCTTGTGCATTCTGGTTTCGATTATAACGTTGCGACGTTTTATCTTTCTGCATTATTTTTTACGTTCCTTGCCATTGGCCTAAAACTGGTTGAGCCACGCAATAAAACAACTAGCAGTTATGCATAAAATAAATTTCCAAGAAGAGTCTGCATTAAAGTTAATTAGCCAGCTCATTCTGGAGAAAACGCTGGAAGCAGACGTTACCTCGATAGATACCGCTGAGATAGCTAAAATAGCTGTAGAGCATGGAGTCGCAGCTTTACTTTTCAACGCGATTAAAAGTAACCCGAATTTTGTTCAATTAGCTAATGCTTTAAGTTCGTTTCAAACTCATCAGGATCTGCGGAACCAATTGCTTGATAAGCATTATATGCAAGCGTTACACGCGCTATCCAATGCAAATATTAAGTATGTCGTACTTAAGGGATTTGCATTAGGCCAAAGCGTATATCCCAGCCATTTATACCGTACAAAGTCT
Organism: Aliiglaciecola lipolytica E3; assembly: GCF_000314975.1. Classification (GTDB taxonomy): domain Bacteria; phylum Pseudomonadota; class Gammaproteobacteria; order Enterobacterales; family Alteromonadaceae; genus Aliiglaciecola; species Aliiglaciecola lipolytica. Next base: position 932 of record NZ_BAEN01000010.1, on the reverse strand, counting down.
GATGTGGATATTATTATCGCACCAGGCGATTACAACACCATAAATAACGTTTTTGAGTCACTTGAATACCGTAATCCTAGAGGTTGGACACCCACTGAAATCATTAATCAGTTTTCAATGCGCAAAACGTTAAGCCCGGGCCTACATGTTGATTTTGATATTCATCTTCATTTAAGCAATGAATTGGGCGTTGAAGACATACTTACCTTTGATGAATTAGCAGAGGCAGCCGACAATGCCACGTTGGTAAATATTCCGTTAGTGAGTAAACCACATGCTTTGATACATGCAATTGTACATTTACTGCATCATCGTAATGTAGGTGATACGGTAAAATTGATTTGGTTATACGACCTGTATTTACTTTGCCAAAAAATGAGTAACGCAGAACAGCAGCAGTTTATAGATAGTGTTGACATCAAAGGGCTAAGTAAACTGGCGAAATTTGCGCTTAGTTTGGCGTACAGTTACTTCGAAGACGAGTGTTTGCAGGCGTTTATTAATGGGTTACATGATAAAAGGGTTAATCCGAAGTTGGATTATTTAGTCCAAATCGATAGTCGATCTTCACAGTTCTTTCGCTCATTACGTCAACGTCGAAGTGTATCGGAAAAATGGTTTTTTATTAAAGAGATGGCCTTTCCACCAGCGGCAGAAATTTATCGAAAGTATGGAAAACAGCCAAAATACCTTTTACCTATTTTCTATTTCCGCCGCATCTTCGGCGGCATAATTAAGCACCTGTAGGTGGGGCTTCAGCCCCGCGAAGATATCAAAACGCCCTACACGCCACGGGATAAATCCCGTGCTACAACCCATGGAATAAATTCCATGCTACATGTAGGTGGGGCTTCAGCCCCGCGAGGATATCAAAACACCCAACACGCCACGGGATGAATCCCGTGCTACAACCCATGGAATAAATTCCATGC
>NZ_BAEN01000011.1 GCF_000314975.1 Aliiglaciecola lipolytica E3 | reverse complement strand
TGTCAGGAACAAACGTACCGCCGCAGGCGCCCGAAGGGTCGGGCACAGGGATGTGCCTGAGGACATCCCTCTCTCTCCGCCAAATATAGAAAACCCGCTTTGTAGCGGGTTTTTGCTTTTTAAAATCGGAGAAAATAGTTAGAGGGTGAGAAGCCTCGCGGTTCGACGCTTTTGTCAGGAACAAAACGTACCGCCGCAGGCGCCCGATGGGGCAGGCACAGGGATGTGCCTGAGGACATCCCTCTCTCTCCGCCAAATAATCACGAAAGCCCCGTTTTACAGAAATAAAACTGGGCTTTGTCGCATCTTGAGGCGGGCAAAAGCGCAAATCGCTGTTATAAAAGTTGGTAGGGCTGTTTGTTAATTTGTCTGTGTTCTTATCCTTACCACTACAAAATTCAATTTCCCCAAAGTAAAAAATCAGTTTCCTATTTTAAATAATACATTTTTCTGTAAAATTAACAGAATCAAAATGATCATGACAATCATTCTCATATGCATCTAGGAGAGTTCTTGAATACTTTAACGCCTTTATCAAACACACTTAAACTTATTTTTCCGCTAGCATTATTGCCTTTTTGTGTACATTCAGCATTTGCAGAAGATACGGTTGAAAGTGAACAAACGACTAATCAGAGTGAAACGACCGAAGTGATTGAGGTGGTCGGTCAGGCTTCTCAGGTTGATCTGACTAAACGTTTTGCCGGTGGTCAGGTGGCGCGTGGAGGCCGTGTCGGTATTTTTGGGAATATTGACTTTTTGGACACGCCGTTTTCAGGTACTGCCTATACCGAAAATCTCATTAGCGAACAACAAGCGCAGAATATTGGTGATATTTTGCAAAATGATCCTACTGTCAGGGTGACTAAAGGCTTCGGTAATTTTCAAGAAATCTATATGCTGCGCGGCTTTCCTGTGTATTCTGATGATATAACACTCAATGGTGCTTTCGGTATTTTGCCCCGTCAATTTATTGCTGCTGAATTATTGGAACGTGTTGAAGTGCTACGCGGAGCAAACTCCTTTGTTAACGGTGCTGCGCCAGGCGGCAGCGGTGTGGGTGGTTCTATAAACCTAGTACCAAAACGAGCGCCTGTAGGTGGTATTAGAAACGCTACTATTGGTTATGATGCTAGTAATCAATTTTCTGGCGCAGTCGACGTGGGTACACGTTTTGGCGATGCTAATGAATGGGGTATCCGAGTCAATGGCGTTTTACGCGATGGTGAAGCGGCCATATCGAATCAAAAACAAGATCTTAGTGTTTTATCGTTTGGGGTAGATTACGCGAGTGATAATGTTAGGTTTTCTGCTGATATTGGTTACCAGGATAATCATCTTGATGCCCCTAGACCGCAAGTTAGACCCAATGGAGAAATTCCTTTAGCGCCTGACGCCGATACAAACTTTGCTCAGCTTTGGACTTTTTCAGATGAACAGCAATTATTTGGGGTTGTTCGAGGTGAGTATGACTTTTCTCAAAATTCAAGTGTTTGGCTTGGCGCCGGTTTTCGAAATGGCGATGAGAATAACGACTTAGCTAACCCGAGGGTTGATGCTGACGGTAGTGGCACAGCGATTCATTTTGTTAATGTACGTGACGATGCAGTCTATTCAATAGATGGTGGTGTTAAAACCGAATTGACTTTAGCTGGCATCTCCAACCGCATTGTATTGTCAGGGGCGATTATTGATTCTGAATCTAAAAACGCTTATGCCTTTGCTGATTTTGCCGGATTTGCAGTTGATATTTATAACCCTATTCAAGTAGAAGCCCCTATTACTGATGTATTTCTCGGCGGTGATATGTCGAATCCACTTGTCACGGAAAAAGTCAGAAACAAAAGTATCGCCATCGCCGATACAATGTCTTTTGTCGATGACACACTGTTGGCAACAATAGGTTTACGACACCAATCGATTAAAACACAATCTTTTAACGTGAATAATGGTGAACAAACAGGGATTTACGATGACAGCAAAGTAACTCCGGTTTTTGCGCTGTTATATAAAGTGACAGGCAACCTTTCAGTTTATGGTAATTATGCAGAAAGTTTACAGCCTGGTGCTACAGCACCTAATGTCAGCAATGGTTTACCTGTAACTAATGCTGGAGAAGTTCTTGAACCGTTTACCGGCGAGCAGGTTGAGCTGGGACTAAAATATGACGGTGGAGAAATAGGCGCCACTGCTAATATTTTCACTTTGAATCGCCCCAATTCAATTATTGTTAATCAGGAATTTACCGCCTCTGGTGAGCAAAAAAGTAGCGGTATGGAAGTCACAATATTTGGTGAGCCTATTGACGGTTTGCGTATTATTGGTGGCGGTACCTATGTTGATGCTGAGTTAACTAAAACCCAAGGGGGTGTTGAAGAAGGTAATACGCCTATCGGCATTCCAAAGTTACAAACTAACGTCAATCTTGAGTGGGATTTAACTAGCGTACCTGGATTAACGTTTGACAGCCGTGTTATCTATACCAGCAAGCAATATACCGATACCGCTAATTCTCAGGAAATAGCTAGTTGGACAAGACTAGATATAGGAGCAAGGTACACTTTTGATATAGAAGACACGTCGTTAACTGTAAAAGCGCGTATTAACAATTTAACAGATAACAATTATTGGTCGTCGACGGGTGGATTCCCTGGGGCAAATTACTTAATTTTGAGTGAACCGCGTTCTGTGGCAGTATCTGTAACTTTCGACTTTTAGTTAAATAGATAAACTATCACCTGATTTACGATAAGGCTTAAGTTTAATGCGCGCATCAACCGCAAAAGTATGGGAATTTATCCATAAATGGACGAGCTTAATTTGCACTGCTTTTTTGCTGATGCTTTGCTTAACTGGTTTGCCTCTGATATTTCATGATGAAATTGACGAGGCGCTCAACCCAGATGTTTGGCAACCTAAATATCCTGATGCAGCGCCGTTAACGCTCGACCAAATTTTAACAACTGCACTTAATCATCGCGCCGGTGAACAAGCTATTTACATGAGCTTTGATATCGTGCGGCCCGTGATTAACGTTACCAGTGGTCCCACCGCAGACGCCCCTGGTACGCAAATGCATTTCGCCTCTTATGACATGACAAGTGGTGAAATAGTCCCTCCGGCAGATGTTGGCGAATCTGTAATGGAGTTTATTTTGCAACTCCATACAGATATGTTTTTAGGATTACCTGGCATGCTATTTTTAGGTGCTATGGGGTTCTTATTTGCGTTATCTACTATCAGTGGTGTTGTTGTTTATCGTCAATATATGCGAAAGCTTAGTTTTGGTACTATTCGCAAACATAAATCGACACGTCACAAATGGTTGGACTACCATAACTTGTTGGGTATCGTGACTGTGGCTTGGGTTTTAGTAGTCGGATTAACTGGGGTGATCAATACCCTAGAAAAGCCCATTTTAGATACTTGGCGAGATAACAATTTAAGTCAATTGTTGTCTGAACATCAAGGAGGAGAGATTGTTCAGCCTGTTGCGTCATTAAGTGATGCCGTTGAACAGGCTAAACTTGCGGCACCCGACATGACTTTACAGTTTGTCGCTTTTCCTGGCAGTGACTTTTCAAGTAATCAACATTACGCCATTTTCTTGCATGGCAATACGCCTTTGACCAAAGAGCTTATTACCCCTGTTTTAGTGGATGCGCTTACAGGCGAGGTTATTGGCTTAAGTGAAATGCCTTGGTACGCCAAAGCCTTATCTTTATCACGACCATTACATTTTGGTGATTACGGTGGTTTATTGTTAAAAATTCTATGGGCGATACTTGATGTGATAACCATGATAATTTTAGGTAGCGGACTCTATTTATGGTATCAAAAAAGTCGAAAAGGGCAGCGCTCCAACGCAGAAAATAATATTAGTAGTGGAGTCGTTAATGGCTAAGCAGCTTTCTCTTTGGCAAACATTTAAATGGCCACTTGTTTTGTTCGTTTTATCATTAACGGGGATTATCTTAGCCTTGTTGGTTGACGGTCAACAGGATTTTTTCGCTGGATTAATGCTAGCTTCAACCCTCGTTGTGACTGTCTGGTTTGCATTAAAGCAAAGATGAAGGAAGTTCTGAGACCAACCAGCCAATCGTTGTCAGTGCGCCAGCATACATTAGAATGCCCGCGTAGTTTGCCATCAAAATCAATGGAATTAATGGCAATACCAAACTCCAGCCAATAAGCTTTCTACTATTTGAAGACAAGGCCACATTTAGCTTGTTCTCGGCATGCGTTTTATTCGCTAATTGCCTACGTCTAGGGTCCGACATAGCTAATACTAATATTAATACTGTGCCTAAAACAATGAATGGCAGTGTTAAAAGCAGGTGGTTCATTCGGCTACTTCCTCACGATTGAGCGTCTGATTTTCTACTAGAACGGATTTGTGCTTGAACTGGGCGGACGTATACAAGCTGTAAAAGCACCAAGCTGAACAAAACAGTAAAACCATGTCAATAAACATCATTGCAACCATGTTATGTTGTATCGCCTGCAACCAGCCTATCCCAGAACTGGTAAAGCGTAGGAAGGGTAATATAAGACACAACACACCATTTCCAGCTAACAGGAGCATTTTTAACCGAGTAATATTCTTTATTGATAAGGTTAAAGCACTTATCACAATGGCAGCGATAACGAACGAAAGTTGTGTCCACATGGTTTGGTTCAAGCTCATATTGCCGCTGACGAAAAAGCCCAAAGCGCTACTTAATGAACACAATGGTAATCCGACAAAACCCCATACACACATGCGGCTAAACCATCGCCAACTGGTTTCACTTTTTTCATGTCTATGCGCATATAGTTGAAGGCCGGTTATGGTGACATAACATGCCGCCACACCTAAACTTATCCATATTAGTTTCGAAAATAACCCTGCAAATGTGCCAAAGTGTATTGGGTAGATCAGTGACAGTATGGCACTTCCTGCCGACGGCACCGTACCTACGAGCGGTTTATATTCAACAAAATCACCATTTGTTGCGTCGTACACCAATTGTTCAAAACCTACTTTCCCTTTATTGGGCATATAAAAGGCGAGCAAACTGGCTGATTCAGTCCCGAAATGCGAGATAGACAAAAATGCCGGAACGGACGACTGCCTAAGGGCAGAATCGGATATCATGCCATTGAGGTTTGCGGATGCCATTGGCGCATCACTTTTATGTTGTTGCTCGCCAACTAATGTGTGGTTCATGGCCTCTTGGTCACCACCAAATGCCACTACGGCCATCGCTGGTAATCCAAAAGCTGTGGCAAAGCTAAAAAAGCTGCCGGTAAATGCCAGTAATATGGCAAAAGGAATGCTCCAAGTGCCGGCTACAGTGTGAGAGTCGCGCTTAAGCGATTTACCATTGCGTTGAGTGCGGATAGAGAACATATCGGTAAATAAATGACGATGCATCATAAACCCAGAAACCGAAGCGATAAGCATGGCAAGCCCTAATATGCCCGTGAGAATAAGTCCCCAAGGGGAGGGGATATGTAACTCTGTATGGATTGCGACAAGAAATCGACTCAGTGCATAGCTGTCGTCTTGTGCGTAAATATCACTGCCAAAACCTTCTTGTTGAGAAATGATTTCGCCTTTCGCATTGATCAAATATTGAATGCCAAATTCGTCCATCACTCCTGACGGATTTTGTCTATGAGTATGAAAAAAATACACTAATTGCTGACGATCATTTTCATAGGCGGATATTTCTTCTTGGTATTCTTTTGGTGTGCGCGCGACAAGTCGATTGACTGTATCGTTTACGTCCGTGGTTAGGAGTAAGTCCTGATGATAATTACTGTTAGACCATTCACCAATTTCATCTGCTACCACAGCAACGGTACCGGTAAATATGACGGCATAAAGTAGCATACCTAATATGATCCCAGACCAAGAGTGCAGGCTAAGCAGCGCTTTTGCTTTCGAACGTATAGTCGAGGCGTTTTCGTTCATAAAAATTAACCTAAAAATTGGAATGTAAGAATGAGGCTATTACTGACAAACAGCGCGGCAAGTAACCACTGCGCTCTGCGCATATTTGTTGTCAGGTAAGTGTAGAAAAATAATATTGCCCAAATTAATGGAAACAGTACTAGTGGCATCATGATGTTATTGACATTACCGGCACCTGCTGGAAACCACACCGCCATGGCAAGCATAATTAGCAATGAAACTATCAGAGTTGCTGGGCCAGAAAGCCAGAAGCGCCTGTTTTTAAGAAAAAGCATGAACGATTTACCTAAAGACTAATGTGTTTACAGTTTTTCACTTATAGGTCCTAAATATTCCACGGACAACCCGAATGAAAATAAGTGGAACAATAGCGTTTGATTTTTTAGTTTACATGATGGTAATGCAAATGAGAATTATTGTTTTTACGCAACTGGCAACGTCATTTTGTAATCTTGTCAATTATTATGCGATCAATGTTAGAAAGCCCAATGGAGCTCATTGGGCATGACTAACGTAATTGGCTAAAACTTTAATCTAAGCAACGATATTCTATCGCGCATTTGATTTTTAGTAGTTCCAGCGCAAGGTTAAGCTGTAATCAGTTGGCGAACCGTAAAACGCTTGATCGGTTCTCACAGAACTTAAATATTTTTCATCGGTTAAATTATCTAAATTCAAGCTAAGTGAGATTTGCTCGTTGAATTGATACTGGATATATCCACCAAGTAGCGCATAGCTATCTTGAGAAATGCGTCCATAACCTGATTCATAATACATATCACTTTGCCAACGGACGGAAATACCTGCATTTAGATTTTCATCCCAAGTAGGTGCATAGTCAGCTAGTAACTTGAAGGTTTTACGAGGAATGAAAGTGCGCGCCTCTTCACCATTTTCGTCATCCATAGATAAGGCAGTAAAACCACCTTGCATGGTCCACTGTTCAGAAATTCTGCCTGACACTTCTAGCTCGAAACCGTTAGACTCAACAGTAACTCCACGATAAAGCGCATAATTAAAATCGTCAGAATAATCATCATCATCGACGCCGTCACCATCTCCGTACTCGATGAATTCATACAGGTTTTCCTGCTCAGTTCTAAATACGGCAAAACTCACTAATAGGTTATTTTCAAAGCGTTTTTTCAAGCCTAATTCATACCCGCGACCTTCTGCTGAACCAAGTGGTTCAAGGTCTTCATTGAGATAATATTGTGGTTGGTAAATATCGCTGTAACTACCATAAATATTAAGGTCGTCAAACGCTTCCCACGTAAACCCGATATAAGGACTCGTGCCATCTTCGGTGGTAGACGTTGACGCTCCCCAAGACTCGCCTTCGTTTTCATAGTCAACAAAACTTGCGCCTAACACAAAGTCAAAATTCTTGGTGACAGCTAATTGCACAGCGCCGTAGAAACGATTTAGGGTAATATCGGTAAATCCTGCCTCATAAGGGTCGGCCCAGTCAGGTCTAGCTACTTCGGTTCCATCCCACCCAGGTAAAGCTGGCATTACATCAAAGCCGCTTAGTGCGCCAGAATCAAGATCACTGGTGTCTGCGTCTGCAAGGCTAATTCCTAAATTAAAAGAATGCTCCAATCCCCATGCTTGAAATGTTCCTTGTAACGTATTGTCCCAGATGAGTATCTCATCTTTTGCAGAAAATTTACCGGGATAACCCAACATACCTAAGCCAGTTTCACTATCTAGCCCGGTATTTGAGTAGCTATAAAAAAGTTCAGATTTGTCTTCATAATTGGTGTAGTTCAGCTTGCTGGTAAAATTAAGATCATCGTTAATGTACCAACTAAGCTCAGCAAATGCGTTCTCACTCAAGGTATCCCAATAAGTCCATTCCATTGCTGTGGTTTCAGATACTGAGAAATCAGTCTGTGTGCCATCAGAATAAATCATGGGAACTGCGCCCCAAGTAACACCATCGCTGTTGTTGTCTTGATAGGTGTAGCCAAACGTAACGGTTAGATCGTCATTTAATTGCCCATCGATTACACCATAGACGACGGTTCGGTCATTTTCATAGTGATTTAACCAACTTTCTTTATCTTGATGCACTACTACTGCACGTGCTGCCCAACTACCTGAGTCGGTTAACGGGGTAGAGACATCAACAACGGCGCGCTTATTTGACCAACGGCCTAAAGATAACGCTACGCTAGCATGCGGGTCATTGCTTGGACGTTTTCTTACGTAGTTGACTGTACCTGACGGATTTCCTAAACCGGTAATAAGGCCGTTCGAGCCTCGAATAAATTCCACTTTTTCATAGATAGCAGTATCTAAATCACCCACAAAGATATCACCAAATGGAATACCTGACCCATCCACATGCATGCTGGTTATATCAAAACCACGAGCGTTAAAATAAGTACGATCGGTTTCAGTTTGATCAATGTTGATACCTGTAACTTGTTTAAATAAGCTATTGATATCAGATAAGTTATATTTAGAGATGGTATCGTTTTCGATAATTGACAGTGATTGAGGGGTGTCAAAACTATCTAATCCCAATCCCGTTGCACCTGAACTTATGCGTTGAACTCGACTTTCAACAATTCGAATAACTTCGATATCTTGTTCGTCATTCTTCGTCATATTTTCATTAGCAAGTTCTGCAGTTTGTGCCTGAACCCCTAACGCTAAAACTATCGGCGATAATGCAAAGGTTTGCTTTTTATTCATTGTGCTCTCTAAATAAGGTGTGTGTCATTAATTAAAAACGCATTATATGTACTACAAATAAAATTTCAAATGATAATTGTTATTATTTGTATTTGGTTGATTTGAAAGACCTGAAGTAGAATTATGAGCGTAATAAATCGAGTGATTTATTTACCATGCTTGACTTATTTGAAGTAAAAAAAGATTGGTTCTGGTCTTTATGTACGTGATATTCGCAAATCAAAAGGTAGGTAAATTTTTAAAATTTAGGGGAGCTTATAAATACCTAATTGTGCAGTTTTGCTATTAAGGACGGTACAATTACTGTAGCCTGTTATTTAAACAACTCAAGGGACTGACATAGTGTTAAAACTCCATAGCTATCCGGCAATATTTTCATTTGTTTTTATCCTATCCGCTTGTACGAACAGCGACCCTTCGCGGGACTCACCTGAGCCTGTTGTTGCGTTAGAAGACGGAGTTGAAAGCGGTGATTGGTTAAATGCTACTTATAAAGCGCCGCAGGATTGGACAGAAGAAAAGCTACCTCATTTAATAAAATACACCGCGCCAGAAGGTGATGGTGTTATTGCTATAATTGTCATTGAACAAGCCGAAGACTCGGCACAGGCTGCTATGCGGGCATGGCAAGTACTTTCACCTGGCTTTGCCCGTGAAGTGCGTTTTAATAATGATGAGGTGGCTACAAACGGTTGGCAACAACAAACGTTTATTGAGTACGAAAGCACTGTTTCTGAAGAGCGGTCGTTTTATGCAAAAGTGTTGCGTGACGACACAGATTGGAATGTGATACTGGTTGATGCGAGTTTATCTACTTTGAGTAAACGACGCTCTCAATTAAATACCTTAGAACAAAGTTATACTGTTGTGGGGTATGAAAACGAAGATTTCTCAACGGCTAAGGCGCAAAAATTAGATGCGAAAAAAATAGAGTCTTTGCTTAGTTTTGTCCGTGAATCAGCTGAAAAGTTAAAGGTGCCTGGTGTCGGAATTGCGGTGATGCAAGATGGAGAAATCCTGTATGAAGGTGGAGTAGGGGTTAAGGATATCGACACCGGTGAGCCTGTAGGTAAAGATACGCTATTTGCCGTGGCTTCCAATACTAAAGGAATGACAACCTTGTTATTAGCTAAGCTTGTGGAAATGGGCAAGCTTGATTGGGATGATAAAGTAACCGATCACTATCCTGATTTTCGGTTGGGGAGTACTGAAACCACAGATAATCTGCGCATTCGTCACCTTGTATGTGCTTGCACAGGCTTGCCTCGCAAAGATATGACATGGATCTTTAATAGTGGCCCCGATGCGCCAGCGTTGATGGCGCTAGAAGACTTAGCTAATGTTGAGCCCACCAGTGAATTTGGTGAACTGTATCAATATAACAATCAAATGCCGGCAGTGGCTGGCTATATTGCTGGTCATATTCTTTATCCAGATATGGATTTGGACAAAGCCTATGACAAAGCGATGCAAGAATATATTTTCAATCCGTTAAAAATGCACAATACGACGTTTTCATTTGCAAACGCGCTTGCGGGTAATATTGCGAAACCCTATGCACTAGACAATGACTTTAAACCAATCGAACTAGTACAAACAGCTAATCAGGGGTTTAATTTAACTGTCATTCCTTATCGTCCTTCTGGCGGCGCGTTTTCTTCCTCTTCAGATATGCTTAAATATGTGGCGAATGAGTTGAGTGCTGGTGTTAGTTCGAACGGCAAAAGGCTTTATGCTGAAGCGCCATTATTAGAAAGACGTGTACCTAGTGTTTCTTCAGGTGAGGATAGCTACTACGGCATGGGATTATCTACTAAAAAGATAGCCGGGGTTGAAGTAATTGAGCATGGTGGCAGTTTAGCGGGCTATTTATCTCAATTTATTGTCATACCAGGGGCAGATGTGGGTGCGGTTATTTTGACTAACTCTGATGAAGGGTATTATTTATTAAGCGCTTTTCAGAATAAACTAATTGAGCTGCTATATGATGCGACGCCAAAAGCACAAGACGAAATCGAGGTGTTTGCGCAAGAGCAACGTAAAATCTACGAATCACGAATAAGTGAAATCGATTTGCCGGGCGACGCAAGCGTGTTAGCGAATTTAGCTCCACGTTATGAAAATGAAATTTTAGGTGATGCGACTATTTCAGTGATTGATGACGAGACGATTTTTGATCCTGGGGTTTGGAAAAGTGCTTTAACCACTAAAACCAGCAACGATGGCAGCCGTTCTATTGTTTTGTTAAATCCTGTGATGTTTGGTATGGAGTTAGTTGTTGGGCAAGACGAAAAGGGCAAACGCACTTTAAAATTGATTGATAGCCAACATTCTTATGTGTTTACTGAAGTTGGTGCTCAGTAATATTCATTTAATCTTGTTTTTAACGGTTGCAATCAAGGGAAACGGCCCTAAAAACAACTTTTTTGATAGGGAGTATTACTCCCTATTGCTTTCAGAATTATTTACGCTGCTCCTTTTTAAGGCTCAAATGTATCTGTGCGAAAAGGATAGGCAGGTAAATTTGCCGAATTCACTAAATTTACGTTAGGTTTTCCTGCAAATGCGTAGCGGACATAACGTGGCTGAGTCAATGATGGTGAGTGCAATATTACAGACTGACCTTTAATAGTTGCTTCAGCTTTTACCCATTTTCCAGAATCGTCAGATAACCAAAATGCTTTTGGAGGTTGCTCATCAATCGTTTTAAGTCCTTCGGCATGTTCAAAATCAATGATAATTTGATTTCCAAAACGTTTTACTTCACTTAGCGTTGGGCCTTGCGCTTGTATATTGTGTTCTAAAGTGTCACGCAGAGCCATAAGGGCCGCGCGTTTACCTACGGGGAGTTTATCTTTAGGATGAATGTCGTTTACATCACCTAAATCAATGGTATTTACTAATGACGTGTTAGGTAAATCCAACGATCTCATCTGTGATTCGCGCATCCACGCCCAAGAGTGGGTGTTGGGATCTTCTGGCCCGCCAAGGGGCACACCTTCTTTTTGCTTATGAAAACCGGGCAACATTACTGCGATAAAATGAAAGGTGTCTTGATTCCAGGCTTCTCGATAGTTCTGCATCCACGCTTTTAGAGTATCTCCGTATTTTAGCATTCCTGAGTTCCGTGCAAACCAAGGTTCTTCTGGCATGCCGTGTATTGACATTGTATTACGCTCACCCTGATACCAAACCAATCCTCGAGCGGCATACGGAATCAAAGGATTGATCATAGCATTGAAAAGTATATTGGACTGGCGACGTAAAAATATGTCGTCTTTCCTACTCCAAGGTTTTGGCCCTTCTAAAATGGCTTTTATTCGCTCTTGTGTTTGAGTATCTGCATCGAATTCTTGCATCATGGTTTTAAAATGAGGCACCTTACTGGTCATTTCCCGGGGCATCCATGCTTCAATCGAAGAACTTCCCCAAGCACTTAATATAATTCCAACAGGTACGTTTTCTGATACTTGCAAGTGATAAGCAAAAGCTAGTGCTACAGCGCTACTAGGTGTGGCAACCTGCCATTCACTGGTGAGATGATTTTGTGGTGTAAGCGCAACCGTGCGAGGCACTTCTAAGCTTCGAATATATTTAGATTTAGGTATTAGGGCTTTGACCTCTGGCACCCGGTTCGCTTCCATCACCATATTGGATTGACCCGCACAAACCCAAACTTCACCGACTAATATATTGGAATAGGTAAATTCAGATTCATTTCCTGATATTTTAAGAACCTGAGGCGTGAAAGTTGCGGGCATAGCATCAAGTTCAATCTTCCATTCTCCATGGCTATTAGTGATAGTTGATTTTGTTTGGCTGTCTTGGGATGAGTCTGAACTGATTGTGACGGTTATTTTTGTACCGGCATCTGCAGTACCCCATACCGGCACTGGCATATGACGTTGTAATACAGCGTTATTGGAAAAAGGTGAAGCAACGGTCAAGGTGGCCATTGCATTTAACGGCAATATTCCAAACAAAAAGGCTAAATAACAGGACAAAAGTTTACTATTTTTCAATGTTGTTTTCTCTTTGGAATTATTGGAATATCACTCGGCTACAAAAATAATGTTAAGTGTATTTTAAATATAATGTTTATTTTTAACATGTTGTGAACTTTCATTGCAAGTGTTAATTTTTAAGGGTTTTAATGGAGGGTAATATTTATTTGTGTGTATTATTGGATTTAAAAGTATCTTGATGCTTGGCCGGATTGATACTTTCAGACACGGGTTTTCTGTGTCTTCGTTTTGTCTAATTTGCACAATTAATCCGATTTGTAGTTATTTTTGCAGCTAACTAGATAGCTAATCTGAAAAGTGGATGCTAACCACCCACTTATTTAATAGAATAGACTTAATAGGTGGTAATTCAAACCTTGTATATCACGGCACCCTGTTACATTCATTGGGGTCTCTTAAGGAAAATAGCATTAGATGCAACGAAGTGATTTTTCTTCCAAATTAAGCGATGAAAGCGGTTTGACCAAATTTCTAAGCTTTCTTCGTGCTTCTCCTGGCGCTCGTGCTGGTCTATTACTGCTTGCTTGGTTGGCGGTTTGGTTTATTGGTGGATTGGTTGAATACGCTCATCATGCAAGTGTATGGTTTCCCCCGGCAGGTTTAACATTTGCTGTACTCTTTGTTGTCGGGTTGCGAGCGACGCCTATATTGATGTTGGCAGCAATACTTGTCACCATATTTACCAATAATGATTATCAAATTAATCTGCAAAATATCGAAGTCATCGAGAGTGGTATATTCTTTGGCATAGCGCATATTGTTCCATATTACGCAGGTAGCGCACTTTTACGTTGGTTAACGCAAACCAAGCAACTTACATTGCCCTTGTCTATTATCAGTTTTTTATTGATCGCGGCAACTTCAGCTCTTTTAGCCACGGCATTAGTATTAGTATCACTTATTTTTACTGGCATGATGTCAAGCCAAGAGTTGTCTGCAACTTGGTTGCCTTTTTGGATCGGCGATATGGCCGGCATAATGGTGTTGGGACCGTTATTTTTTAGCGTAATACATATTCTCTATCCCCAGAAAACCTTCAAAATCCTCGAGCACATTGAAGGACAGTTGCCTGTCGCTACTGCTCAGTATAAATATAAGCTAATGATTTCTTTCACATTAGTCGCTGCAGCTATGTTGTTAGCAAAATTTACCCAATCCATGGATAGTTCTTTCGCAATTTTCTTCTTAGTTTTGCCACATATGTGGATAGCATGCACCGAAAATGCTTTTTATAATATTCTTAGCTTAGCCCTGAGTAGTTTTTTAATCGTATTTCTAGTTGATGTATTAGGGCTCATGAATTTTGTAATGGTTTACCAGTATGCGATTAACGTCGTCGCAACTAATGCCATGTTTGCGATCGCTATTCCCGCCTTAACTGCATCTAACCACCAACTTAAAACCAAAGTCTTTACCGATGGCCTTACGCAAACAGCATCGCGGGAGTACCTCTTTCAGCAAGCGACAGTTGAAATACGTCGTGCACAATGGAAAAACAACGACTTGTGCATGCTCGTGTATGATATCGATCATTTTAAACAGATTAATGATGTACATGGTCACGATGTGGGGGATAAGGCGCTAAAAGCTCTCAGTGAAAGAGTGAAACAATTTTTACGTCCAGCCGATATTTTGGGGCGTTTTGGCGGAGATGAATTTATTGTTCTGCTACCAGAAACCAATGTAGATACCGCAATGGTCGTTGCTAATCGCTTGTTAAAAGAAATTAACGGGCTTCAGCTTATTAATAGTGAACAATTATCGATTAGTATAGGTATCACACAAATGCAACATAATGACGATTTCGAAAGTCTATTTAAACGTGCTGATAGCGCTTTGTATCAGGCCAAAAGAGCAGGTCGAAACAGTATTTTTCAGCACTAAATTAACGATTTCTAGTGAGCTTCAAATTTATTCTGAAAGTAACAGCCGCATTTCATTATTCGTCGTCAATTTGTCATAAAACCTGTGTTTTATGAAACTTTTATAACACCTTTAAAATGTAACTTATTTGTCTTTTTCCTTTGCTACCGTTTTTCCGCACTATTAATTAACCTAAATTTAATTACGTGAAATGCAATATTTTGCGGATTTTTTTGAGCTAATTCTTGGTGTTTAGTATTGGCTTGCTCTCAGTTGATAGCGTGCCAATAGAGCTCGCTTCACTGTGTGCGAAATTATTAGAAAAATCAGATCTGATGGAAAAACCAAAATGAAAACTCTGTTTCCAAACATGCGTTTATTAGGCATTTTTTGCTTAGTAGTTGGGCTTAGCGCCTGTGAAGATGAAAAAATCGTGGAAGTTGAAGTACCTGTTGATGTTCCTATTGAAGTTCCGGTTACGGTAAATGCTGAGCATGCGATGCTTAGCGACCCTTTTTTACAACTACCCACCGAAAATTCAGTAAGCGTGGTGTGGTTTACTAATTTTGAAGGATCAGAACATACGTTGAACTATGGCGATTCCTCAACCACTGAGGTTACGACTATTGCGTTGGAGCGTATGATGGAAGACAGCTCTTCTCAACAATTCGGAAAAACCTATGATGCGGTTAGTTATCGTAGCGTTTATCGACATGAAGCAATCGCTGAAGGATTAACTCAAGGGGAACGCGTCGATTATTCTGTTTCTAGTAAAGACGAAGATGGATTTGTGTTTACTAGTGACACATTTACATTGGCGCCAGCGCCGGCACAAGGAGCTCCATTAAAGATTCTCCTTACATCTGACTTACAGTCCAAAAAGAACGTGGTAGCGAACTATCAAAAAGTTGTTGAAACTGTTGGTATTTTAGATGCCGTATTGTTTGCTGGCGATTTTGTCAATGTACCAGACCGAGCGTCTGAATGGTTTGATCAAGCTAAAAATAATGCACCGGGATTTTTTCCTGCACTGCAAGGTCATTATCAAAAGTATTTACCGGGCTTTCCTTATAATGGCGGAGAAATTTTGCAACATTCGCCTTTATTCGGAACAATAGGAAATCACGAAGTGATGGGGCGTTTTCGTTCAACTGAAGATGACTATTCTCTTAATGGCGGCTTCAACGATCCTCAACCGGCGTGGTATGCCGAAGTGGCTTATGAGCAGGTAAAAGCAGAAGTTAATCCTAGTGATGATGCGCAAGTGAAAGCCCAATGGATTGCTGATCAATCGCACAATCAGCAAAGCTTTCTAGATATATTTTCGTTCCCCGATGATGGCCAAGGTGGAGAAGAGTATTACGCCACAGCCTTTGGTGATGTGTTCATAATTTCGATGAATGTGTCTAGAATCTGGCGCTCTTGGAGTGTATCAGGTGCAAATAAATCTAAGTTTGTAGAAAGCTTAACAACGTTGGAAGATCCTTCAAAATGGGGCTTCGGCGAATTTTTATTTGAGCGTTTTGATAAGGATTCAGATCAGTACGCTTGGTTAGAATCTGTTATGCAAACCGACGCATTCAAGAATGCGAAATATAAAGTAGTGATGGCCCACCAAGGTGTATTCGGCTTAGGTGACAACACAGTCCCGGTGCTATCGCAACCTGTTATGCAACTCGTAGAAGTGAACAATCAAGGTCAGGAAACAATTACTGAATTTACCTTTCCATTGAGTGCAAGCACTTGGACGGATACCATTCAACCAATGCTGTCTAATATTAGTGAGGTGCGCTATCAGTATCCTCGAGCTGACGATGTATGGTTAAATGACATTGAGCCGTTATTGGTAGAAAATGGCGTAAATTTAGTACACATAGGTCATTCACATTTGTGGAATCGCGCTCAAGTTGAGGGTTTGCATTATTTGGAAAGTTCAAATGTTGGTAATTCATACGGTGCTTATTTTGTCGATAACACAGGTGTTTATACTAATAATGTGCGTTCAAGTTATGCTGACTTTTGGGATGATGTAAATTCACAAAACCCACGCTGGGCAATTGATGATTATCCACCAAATGGTGATCCGCAAGGCCGTGTGATGAGCTATCCAACAGTGTTTAGTCCTATGGATATGGAAAATGAGGATTATCCGAATTTACCCTTTGTGACTAGCAATACACTGTCAGTTTTCTCAATTTTAGATACCGGTACAGGTTCTGTACAAAGCTATGTATTTGACCCGACAAATCTAAACTCTGAAGTACAATTATTCGATGAGTTCGAGTTAGATTAATTCCTTCAAACGTATCCAGACAATAGCACTCCTGCGCTATTGTCTGGTTTTCTAAAAGAGTTACATTCTAACTCTTGTATTAACCCGGTTTGATCTGACGACGCAAATCAAGTGTGAACCTATACTCTGGGGCAAGTTTTGGTTCAATGACTTCAGCTATTCTGCCTATTAGCTCAGGAGCATTTTGCCAGCGAGCAGCGCGGCGCTCTGCAGCTATCTCGGAAGTTCTGGGTCTGCCATCATATGCAGGAGCATCAGGATTCCAATAATGATAATGAGCTGCGGATATGGTTTTCCCTGAGTCTTTATCAACCCATTCAATCCACAAAGGTGACTGAATCGGCACATGAGGATGCAGAGCGGGATAGGCACTTGCGCACTTGTATCTTAATCCACAAATCATTAATCCGTCGATTTCTTCAAATGGTACACGGACGTCATTGACTCGTAATTCTCCGCTTTCAAGTAATTTCTTATCGGATAAGGTGAATTGAATTCGGTCTGTAGAGTTGTCGACCACCCTTACCGTTGAGCTTCCTCGGCTTTCTTCAGCCATTAGCGGCCAAGATTCAAATGCCTGACGTAGGTCAATACTCCCATTTGGCACTTCAAGTGTGCCTACGCTAGGACTGCGAAAGTCTAAGATTGGTTGTAGCCACTGCGCCTCAAAAGGAATGCCATGTGCTTGTAAATCTTCACATATCGCTTGAATGTCCTGCCACAAGAATGCAGGTAAAAAATAGCGATCGTGTAGTTCTGGGCCAAATCGTTTTAGCGGCTCGGTGTAGGGAGATTCAAATAGTCGAACTAATACTGCACGTATAAATAATGCTGCCAGCGACATCCATTCTGACCGAGCATAAGTTTCAAAAGCCCGAAACTCGACAATTCCTAATAAACCATTGGGTGAGGCAAGATTGTAGAACTTATCAAAACATAGCTCTGCTCGGTGCGTATTACCTGAAGAATCGGTCATTAGATTTTTTAAAAATTGATCGATTGCTAAACCATCCGGCGGGGTGGATGCCCCTTCTAGCCCTTCGCAAGCCACCTCTAACTCATAAAGTCCGTGCCTCGGGCCTTCGTCTACGCGGGGCGCCTGACTTCCTGGACCTACATGTTGACCAGTGAAGAAATAAGATAAGGCGGGGTGGCGTTGCCAATAACGCAATAGGGATGAAATTCGTTTAGGATCTTTAAGAAATGGATTCGTGTCGAGACTTTCGCCGCCAAAAGTAATGTGTGAACCACCACCTGTGCCATAGACGCTACCGTTAAGTTGCAGTTTCGTGAGCTGAAGATCAACTGCGGCTGCTGCTTTGGTACACTGAGTTAAAATGGTATTGTAATCTTGCCATGTTTTACTCGGTGGCACGTTGACTTCTAGCACTCCTGGGTCTGCTGCTAAACCTAATACAACGAGTTCGTCATTGGTTTCGCTAGGTGCGTAACCGCACAACAATAAATCATGTAAATCCGCGCTATTGGCTAGTTGGCGAATTAATTTTATGAGAATACGAAACTCAGATAAATCCAAGGGCGGAATAAATATTTCAATGGCACCTCGACGTACCTCAACACTTAAGGCTTTACGTAAGGTGTCTGCCGGTAAATCCCCTAACGGGAGGCGCAAGCCGACAGGGCTATCACCAACAAATAGTTGCATTGGATTGTTGTGATTAAATGGCCACTTTGCTGAGATCCAAGTGTCGTCCTCAAAATCAAGAGGCAAAACCCAGCCCGCCAAACGCGATTCTGTATGCTGAGTTGCTTGTTCAAACGCCTCGATAATATGATCTTCTAAATCAAGCGCTTGAGCTATCCCTTGGATTAAATTAGCTGCAGCTTCAGGCTTATTAGCACCTTCTACATCATCTAACATTAGGCGCTTAGTTTCTGGCCATAGTGCCTCACCTTGTTGCGCATGTAAGGTCATAAAGTTCCAACGTGGTAAGGGTTCACCGGGATACCACTTGCCAAACACCTGCATTGCCAAGGCTTGAGGGTAAACGTCTCGGATCAGCTCTGCAGTCATGCGTCTAGCAAATCCCAGCTTTTGTTCGCCCATAGCGGCGTTATTCCATTCTTCGGCGTCAGGTTGAGCAACAATATACGTTGGCTCTCCTCCCATCGTCAGCGTTATTTGCTTAGCTTGTAATTTAGATTCAAGCTTTGCTGCCATTGCGTTAACTTCATTTGACTGTATCAACGCCTACCTCCTGAATATGTAATTGAGTGTCTAGAATAGAGCTTGTCGCTTGTTTAGAGTAATAGTGTCCTTGAATAGGATCGACCACTTCAGGCGCATGACTGACGCCCGTGGGAATAAAGTAACTGTTTGCTAAAATGCCATTGGTGGGATCAAACCCTTTCCAGCCTGCACCAGGCAAATAAACCTCTGCCCAAGCATGCATTGAGCCTACTGCGCGATTAAACGTATACTCATTGCCATCTTCAGTAGGGGGATCATACAAATAGCCACTGACAAATCGAGCAGCTAAACCAAGTTGTCGCACTGCTGCAATAAATAATACTGCCATGTCTCGGCAGGATCCAGATCCCAATGACAGCGTTAAATCTGGCGCTTGAATTCCTTCTTCATCTCTTCGCACATAGCGAATGTCGCGGCGAATAGCTTGGTTTAATTCCGTTAAAAACTGCACAATATCAGGATGTTTAGTCGGTGACGTTACGGCTTGCTGATACCAATCCATTACCTTTGTCTCACCCTCGGAAGTTTCATCCAATAAGTAAGGAGCTAATGCTTTTATGTCGGTACCACGGTATTTAAAAGGGTATTCCAATGCATAGGATTCAAGTAAAAAATCGTAAGGGTTATCTTCGTTTATATCAACTTCAATTACCGTTAAAAATTCCAATGTTTTAGATTCAGTTAAACCAAAATTACAGGTTAACAATGAGTTGCCTTCTACATCTCGAACAAACGACTGTTTAGAAGAGGGAATGGTTGCTACCGAATATTCATGTACACGTCTCAAATGCCCTTCAATTGGGCGAAGATAAAGACTATGTCTGGAAAAACTAACGGGTCCAGAATAGGTGTGGCGGGTTAAATGCTCGATGCGTAATTTCATAAAATGATTATACCAAACTAAGTGGTAATGAATGTTACTCGAGGTTATACACTAAAAAGAAGCTATGCAAATAACAAGCGTAATTGATATCTGAATATTTCTAATGTGTTGGTAGGTTTATTTTGTTTGATTGCTTAATAATCGACGAGTTACTACGGTGGTGTCAACATCATTAACCTGAACCATCTTTATTTACTTTTTACTCAGGCTCACACAGGTAAACGTAGTAGTCGGAATCCGAAATCAAACTCTTAAAAACCATGGTTTACACTTTCTATAAATTTTTTTCGTCCAAGTAACATAAAAATATCCGTTAATCAGTTCTCTTTCTGCTCAATTTCTAATAATTGATAAAGCAACCGCTTCAGCAACTCGAATTCCATCGATACCGGCAGACCAAATACCACCGGCGTAACCTGCTCCTTCACCCGCTGGATATAAGCCTTCAACATTGACACTTTCGTAGTCTTTATTGCGTTTAATGCATATTGGCGACGAAGTACGAGTTTCAACCCCTGTCAATAATCCATCTGCTTTGGCAAAGCCTTTTATTTGGCGATTAAACGCAGGAATGGCTTCACGAATAGACTCAGTAACAAAATCCGGTACTACTTTAGATAAATCGGTCAACGTGACACCTGGAGTATAAGAAGGTTTTACTTCGCCCAATTCTGAACTGGGTTTACCAGCTAAAAAATCACCGATTAGTTGTGCAGGAGCATGATAATTTTCACCGCCTATGGAGAAGGCTAAATCTTCTAACTTGCGTTGCAGTTCGATACCGGCAAGTGGATGTTCGGGATAATCTTGCTCAGGAGTAATGCCAACCACAATGGCACTATTAGCATTACGTTCATGGCGCGAATATTGACTCATGCCATTGGTAACGACGCGGTTTGGTTCAGAAGCGGCCGCAACTACAGTACCGCCGGGGCACATACAAAAACTGTAAACCGAGCGGCCGTTTTTACAGTGGTGCACTAATTTATAATCTGCAGCACCTAGTATCGGGTTACCCGCATTTTCACCAAATCGACATTTATCGATCATGCTTTGTTCGTGTTCGATTCTAAAACCTACCGAAAAAGGCTTAGATTCAATGTATACACCCTGTTCGTAAAGTGCGGTAAAAGTATCTCTGGCACTATGACCTATGGCTAGAATAACGTGGCTACAACTAAGGTATTGATTATCGGATAGGTGTAACCCTTTCAATTTGTAGCCTTCGTTTTGAGGCTCTAAATCTAGCTTTTCAACACGGGTGCTAAAGCGGAACTCTCCACCTAAGGCAATAATTTTTTCGCGCATTTTTTCAACCATATTGACCAATTTAAATGTGCCTATATGGGGCTTACTGACGTACATTATCTCTTCTGGCGCGCCGGCTGCCACAAACTCATGCAGTACTTTACGTCCGTAATGTTTACGGTCCTTCACCTGACTATACAATTTACCATCAGAGAAAGTGCCTGCACCGCCTTCTCCAAACTGTACGTTGGATTCCGGGTTGAGTGGCTTTTTGCGCCAAAAACCAAAGGTGTCTTTGGTGCGTTCGCGTACTTCTTTTCCACGTTCTAGAATGATCGGTTTGAATCCCATTTGCGCTAAAATCAAGGCAGAAAATAAACCGCATGGACCTAAACCCACTACAACTGGCCTGTTATTTAGATTATCAGGTGCTTGGGCTACAAATTTATATTGCATATCCGGTGTAATGCGTACTTGGGGATCGCGTTCAAATTGCGTGAGTAATTCGCTTTGGTTTTCTACCTCAACATCTAAGGTATAAATAAGTTGAATATCTTTGTTGTTGCGCGCGTCATAACCCCGTTTAAACAAATTGAAGGAGAGCAATTGACTTGGGCTTATATTGAGCTTACTTAATATCGCATGCTCTATTGCTTGTTCTTCATGGTTTAGGGGTAATTTGATATCTGTCAAACGCAACATAATAAACGTACTCTTTAAATTGCCGGACAGCCTTTCTGTCAGGGCGCGCTATTTTAAATCAGCTAGCTTTTGATAGATAGCTTGCATCAGCAGATCACTAAAGAAACTTGTTTTTTAGGTGTGCTTCTTTAAACTTGTCGGCATAATTTTTTTAACCTAAATAACTTCGATGACCTTTGTAGTAACAGACAATTGCATTAAATGTAAATACACGGATTGTGTTGCTGTTTGTCCGGTAGATGCTTTTTTTGAAGGGCCTAACTTTTTGGTTATCGATCCGGTTATCTGCATTGATTGTGCGTTGTGTGTACCTGAATGCCCGGCCGACGCGATTTTTCAAGATACGGAATTGCCGGAAGATCAGGCTTCCTACCTGGAAATTAATGCGGAGTTATGTCAAGAGTGGCCAAATATTACCGAGTTAAAAGCGCCGCCTGAGGACGCAGATAAGTGGAATGGTGTAGCAGATAAGCTGGCGTTATTAGAACGTTAGTGCTTGAAGCCTTTTGCAACTATGTAGACTTCTCTTGAACGTGGACGAGATGCGTCGGGCTTCCGTATAACCACTTTATTAAACGAACTACGTACATCTTTTAAATATTCTTCATAACCTACACCCTGAAACACTTTTGCGCAAAAATTGCCGCCGGGTTTTAGTACATTGCGGGCCATATCCAGTGCTAATTCAACTAAGTACATTGAACTGTATTGATCGGTCGCATTCACGCCACTGATATTCGGTGCCATGTCTGAGACTACTACGTCGACTTTTTCATTGTCTAATTCTGCAACAATTTGGTCGTAAACTGATTCTTCGGTAAAGTCACCTTGTATAAAGGTCACATCTATAATCGAGTCCATGGGTAAAATATCAGAAGCAATCACCCGGCCTTTTTTACCCACCATAGGTGCCACTATTTGCGACCAGCCGCCAGGAGCCGACCCCAAATCCATCACAATATTGCCTGGGCGAATTAGCTTATCTTTTTCGTTAATTTCGATAAGTTTATAGCTGGCACGCGAACGGTAGCCGTCAACTTGTGCTTTTTTAACGTAAGGATCATTAACGTGTTCATCCAGCCATTTTTTGCTGGTTTTAGAGCGTGCCATAAAGTTATTCTGCTATATTTTCTGGATTAATCGGCGCCTATTGTAAGCTTGCAAACGGGTTTTGCAAATTTACTGACAACTAAAAAAGGAATATTAATGTCTAATTTTATAAGTTTAATGATTATTACCTGACTTGAAATATCTGAAGCGTTACAATCAAAATTATTGCTTCGTGTTAACTTAATTCAGCTTCAGGAAACTAAATGGCTAACATTGTCGTGCTAAATCTTCACATTCTTCGTAATTACAAAGGTAAGTAACAATGAAATTGGATGATGTTAAGAAGCTTCACCAAAAGAAGTATCGTGAACAATTTGGACATTATTTAGTTGAAGGTGAACATTTAGTTTTAGAGCTACAAAAAGCCGCCAAGACACAGCCCAACCTGAAAAATATCACTTTATATATCACCGAGGAATATCAAGATTGGATTAGTCAATCTGATTTGGATTGTACGCAAGTTGTGGTCAACAAAAAACAAATGGCTCAACTAAGTGATACAAAAACTCCTCAAGGCATAATTGCGTGTGTGCCATTGCCAAAAATAAATGAAGTTAAGGCTTTAAATCAAAATGAACGTTGTATTTACCTGCATGAAGTGCAAGACCCGGGTAATTTAGGTACTGTTTTAAGAAGCTTAGCTTGGTTTGGAAACTTTCGATTATTACTCAGTCCTAATAGCGTTGATCCATTTAATCCAAAAGTAGTTCGCGCCAGTATGGGAGCTATTTTTCATGTACCAATTGAACAAAATGTGATGCTAAAAGACCTGCAATCCCGCTTTTCCCGCTTTGCTTATTTAGACATGCAAGGTAAACAGATTAACTCTTCGGAGTTTGCTAGTTATGAATGTTATTTATTTGGCAATGAAGCGCGCGGCGTACCAAAAGATGCTTTGCAAGCATTCAATGCTGATGCTTTTACAATTGCTGGCAGTGGTAAAATCGACTCCCTCAATCTAGCCAGTGCAGTGAATATATGCGTGTATCAGTTGTCGTCATCATGAAGACTTTTCTGTAATTTAATCCGCCACTATCAAAATAATAGATCAGTGAAAAAGTGCATGCCGCTGTTTAACAATACTAAAAGTACAAAGTATTGGGTGATAAACAAAAAAACACCCAGCTTATTTCTATCTTCTGAATCTTGTTGCCCATTGATTTGACTAAATAATTTTTCTAAATAGTTAGGTAACACAATAGCGGGTTTTAATACGTTAGCGCAAGGTTTGTACAAGTCGGAATCACGAAAAACAGCTCGACTGACGGCGTGGTTGGCAATGTTTAAGTCATTTAGTATGAGTGTTTTTATTTTTTTCGGCCACGCAATAGATCCAACTTTTGCAGCAAGCGAACGTAAGTTATCAAATCGTTTACAGCGAATGAATTCATATAACAATATGCTTTGATATTGTTGTTTATTAAGCTGTTCTTTGAATTCTTCAGACATCACTATTTGGGGTTTAAAAACGCCAATATTGAGCAACACTGGAAACTCTGTATGTACGACTTTTAAATAGCTATGCTGAGGCAAGCTTTCGTTGTCTTGTAAAAAGAACATCAATTTTTTCAGACTATTATTTAGAGATTTATGTTGTCCAAAAAACAGCAGGGTAACAACTCCCACAAAAGCACTAGTCAGAGATATCAAAACAAGATAATAATTATCTGTTGCAAACACACTTGGGACGTGAGGAGAGCATAGCTGATCATGGCAGTGGACATATAAATTAGGGATATTAAAAAAGCTAGGAAGTAAAAATGCAAACACGCAAACCAGCGTTAACAACGGTGTGCTTAGGCTAATGAGAAGGAGAATGATTGCTCGTAATTTAGCTGAACAATTTATTAATAAAGGCCTTAAAGCGAGATAAATGCCGCTGTAGAGTATGGAAACTACAGCAAAGCATATAACGCTGATGCATAGTAGATTCGCAAAGACTAAAAGGTTATTGGTCGTCTCAATCATACCGTTGACTTGTTGTGCTGTTTAAACACGTTTAGTAATTTCGAGGTTAAGTCTGAATCTAGATCTTGAAGGTATTCGATGATGCCCGATAACATTATCGATTCATCCCCTTGACCCATTTCATCTCTAATTTCTGATATTAAACTGCTAATGACCTGCTTTTTAGAATAACGTGGCAGATATATATAAGCTTTTCCTACTTTTTTGCGTGACAGCAAATTTTTGCGCCATAAACGTTCAATTGTGCTTTGAATCGTATTTAGGCTGACGGGGCATTCACCTCCGCTTTGCTTTTCCATTAACTCAGAAATGTCTATGGCGCTTAAACCAGATTCATCTTCTCCCCAAAATAGATTTAAGGTTTGAATTTCTCTTTTACCTAGTACCGGAGGAACTAAATCTGTTTTCTGTTTAGTTCCAAAGCCTAATCGAGTTTTAACTGAATTATACATTTTTGCACCGAGACCTTATCGGTTGTTTTAGGTTGTTATTTAATAAACGTCTCAAAGGCGAAATTGGATGCTGAAAAATGTGTAAAACACGAAGTCAACTTAAAGAAATGGACAGAACGCAAATTATAAATGCAGAAATGAAAGCAAAACGTCGGGTTGTAATTCCCTCTATGCTAACCGCGCTTAGCGTGTTTAGTTCTCAACTTTATTCTCACACACTTGAAAATAAACAAGCAGTTGACGCTGATCAGGCAATTGAAAAAGTAGAAGTACAAGGTCGAGAGCAGAATTTGGTTGGCAAAGCCATATCCGCATCTGAGGGAGTAATAGGCGAAGAAGAAATTGCTACGCGTCCATTATTTCGAAGCGGAGAATTACTCGAATTTGTGCCCGGCATGGTTGTGACACAACACAGTGGTTCAGGTAAATCAAATCAGTATTTTTTACGCGGATTTAATTTAGATCATGGTACTGATTTCGCCACTTCTATTGATGGTATGCCGATTAATATGCGCTCACATGGTCATGGACAAGGTTACACCGATTTAAACTTTATTATTCCTGAAACAGTGAGATCGCTGACATATCGAAAAGGTGCTTATTATGCCGATGTGGGTGATTTTAGTGGTGCTGGAAGTGCTGCATTTTCGACTAGTCAAAAGCTACAAGCGTTAAACTTGACTGCAACTGTAGGGGAGTATGGATATCAAAGATTTGTTGCGACTTCTGGTATTCAAGCAGGCGAAGGAATACTTAACTTTGCACTAGAAACTAATTTCTATGACGGGCCATGGACCGATATTCAAGAGGATGTGCAAAAAACGAATCTATTCACTAAATACAGTATCGATGTTGCTGGCGGTCAATTGAGCTTAAGCTTCATGGGATACGAAAATAGCTGGAATAGCGCAGATCAAATACCTGAACGTGCAGTTTTAAATGGCACGATTGATGAGTTTGGTTCACTTGATGATACCTTGGGTGGCGAAACGAGCCGCTATAGCGTTAACTTACAATGGCAAAACGAACATTTATCCGCTGCGTTTTATGCTATCGATTATGATTTAAATCTTTGGTCAAACTTCACCTATTTCTTAGATGATCCAGTTAATGGTGATCAATTTGAACAGGTAGACGACAGAAAAATTTATGGTGGACACCTAAAGTACACTCAACATGCGAATTGGAATGGCAGAAATGTGACCAATACTTGGGGTGTGCAAGCCAGATATGACGATATTGACGAAGTGGGTTTGAATAAAAGCCAAGCGCGTCAACGTCTAGGTTCAATTCGAACAGATGCAGTGAAAGAGGGCAGTATTGGCATCTTTTGGGATAATCAGTTTGATTGGACCAATCAATTTAGAACCACTATTGGCATTCGCGGAGATTATTACCACTTTGATGTTGAAAGTTTAGTAGATGAAAATATTAATGGGGTTGATTTAAGCAATAATCGAGGTACGCAACATGACCAAAATATTTCTTTAAAAGCCAGCGGAATATATACCTTTAGTGAGACTTTGGAGGGATATATTTCTATCGGTCAAGGGTTTCACTCGAATGATGCTCGCGGCACGATTAACCAAGTTGACCCTAACTCAGGGGAAACGATTCAAGCGGTTGATCCGGTAGTTGACTCGTTGGGGTACGAAGTTGGATTACGCGCAAACTTGTTTGATAGCCTTAACGCATCTATCGCATTTTGGTCCCTTAATTTAGATAGTGAATTACTGTTTGTTGGGGATGCAGGCAATACCGAGCCAAGTTTTCGTTCGAAAAGGCATGGGCTAGAATTTACTAGCTTTTATCGATTTGCTGAAAATTGGACGCTTGATTTTGAATATGCTTATGCTGATGCTAGTTTTGTAGATTTACCGTCTAATCAAGATGAAATTCCCGGTGCAATTAAACATGTTTTACAAATGGGAGTTGCGCTGGCACCTGCAAATGGTTGGTTTGGCGCTGCTCGTTTTCGATATTTTGGCGAGCGCCCTTTGGTTGAAGATGGCAGCGTTAATGCAGACAGTTCGCAATTGGTAAATGTAAATCTAGGTTATCAATTTACGAATAATCTAATAGTAAAAATTGATGTCATGAATGCATTTGATAGCCGTGATCATGATATTGATTATTTCTATGCCAGTCGTTTAGCGAATGAGCCCGCGACGTCTGAAACAGAAGATCTCCATTATCACGTGTTAGAGCCTCGTAGTGTGAGGTTGTCTTTGACCTATGCATTTTAAATTGACTTAAACCGCAATTGTGCTGTTCGAAATCGTTACTGGCGCGGCTAATTTAACTAATCCGCGCCTGATTCAATTGTTTCAGGCATGGTGCGATTGCGGCCATTTTCTTTTGCTTGGTATAAATAATTGTCGGCAGCGCTGATCGCTTTATCGATACTCATTTGTTGACTGACTTCTTTCACGCCAATACTCAAGGTGATATTGAATGTTTTTTGGGCATACGTAAATTCATGTTTAGCGACTTTTTTGCGTATTTTTTCCGCCAGAATATGTGCTTCATTACCTGTTGTTTCAGGCAATAAAAATAAAAATTCTTCGCCGCCCCAGCGAGAGATTTTATCTTGTTTGCGCAATGTATTGGTAAACAAATCTGCTAATGCTTTTAGCGCGTAATCGCCCCCTTCATGCCCATGTATATCATTGATTTTTTTGAAATGATCTATGTCACACAACAATAAAGACATACTTTTTTGACTGCGTTGGGCGCGATTAAATTCGTGATGCAAATAGTCTCCCATTGCTCTGCGATTAGGCAGTTGAGTTAAAGGATCGTGCATCGCTTGTTGCTCAAATTGATCACTCAATGTTTGAATAAATCGAATGAACCTTTGCCGTGAGAATTCATAAAAACCAAATAACAAAGTGACGGTTAAAAACGAATAAATTAATCGAGATTTAAATTCGTAGGAGTAAACCGCATTTATGAACATGTCATTTGGATAGAACAACATACCGCTAACCAAAATAATGAACAATCCAATGTTGATTAGACCTTTACGTAAGCCTCCGAAGAAAAATGCGACCGGCGGTAGTATATAAATCCACAATGGACCTGTATTCGCATATCCACCTGAATAAACTAAATAAAGCATTAAAAATAATAAACTTACAAATACAATGCGAGTGGATATTTTGTAGGTATTTTTGATGCTTTTCACGCGGTGAATTTGATGGGCAAGAAAAAACAACAAACTGGCGCTAAATAACGATATAGCCAATAAAGTATTTGCATTAAGTATAGCGCCAACCGCTAAGGCAAACGTGATCGTATAGCCGATAAAAGAGAATAAATTGGATACAAAAATTTGTTGATTATCTTCTCGATCTCTACTTCCATTTGTACCTATATCTAAATAGGCCAACATCCATTTACGTAGTTTATTAAACATTAGTTTTTAATTGATTCCATGTTTTTAACCAGCTCTTTGCTTAGTTCTGGTAATAAGAGTCTAAGTTGTTTAACTGAATGGGGAAAACCATTTTCCTTCAATGGCAACTCATACTTAAAATTAAATACACGTTTTGATAAATCATTATTCGTCTTACTGTCATAAAACCAATATTGACCTGACATTACAACGCTAGATTGATGAGTAGGCAAAAAGTGGGAGATACTCAATCCCATTTTTAAATCCGGTTGTTCATCGTTCACAGTGTCAGATGTATAAAAATACCCCTGCGATGAATGTAAGTTAAGATCATTTAACAGTGATTTTAATAGACTGGACTGCAGAGGCTGTGCCCAAAAGTGATGTTTGGAGTAATAAATTTGATGACCTTCGAGTTGCATACATAAATTTGTTTGATTTAAATAATCGGCTAATTCAAAGGTATCAATTTTTATTTTAATAGGGCGTTGATCTACCGAAATAGGTGTTATCGTTGTGGTTGCATCGTCTAATAAATAATAATTCACATTCGTTGTTAAATCAGTTGCGCAGCCAGATATCAGCATAGTGAATAAGGTTAAACCAATGAGTTTTTTGACCATTATTTATCTCCTTCATTCATATAAAACGCTTTGGGCTCTAATTCAGGCGCAGTTCCGTCATTGAAAATTAAACTATTCGGTTTCTGGTTTAATTGCTGAAGTAATGGCGTTAATTGTTCCAAAGTGGCCTGAAATCTTTGCATTGTGGTGATTAATTCTTGATTGGTTTTTGAGCCTGCTGAATAGTCGTTTAGCAATCTTGTTAACGACTCTGCTGCCTTATTGATATTTTGACTTGTATGCTGATCTTGAATATCGACTAACAATGCATCGAGTGTTTTAACTGTATCTTGCAAAGTTACGGCTGTAACATTAAATGTATGCATTAATTGCGTGGCTTCATTAGACATTTCCGCAAAAGGTATCGAATTGATGTTGTCCAAAACACCACTGACTTTTTGAGTTATTTGGGCAAATTCACCTGACGTTGTTGGAATGACGTTATAGCCTAAAAATGTATCTAGTGGTTCTGGCTCTACATCTTTATAGTGCTGTAAATCGACAAATAAACCGCCGGTAACAATATTTCCAATTTTAAGGGTTGCTCTGAGTCCCTGTTCAACACCTAATAAGGTCTGCTTTTTAACTGTTTCTACACCAATGCGATCATCAGGTTGTTGCATTCGACTCGGTTGAATGCTGATTAGGATAGGAATGGCAAACTCGTCTACCAGCATGTCGTTTTCAGAAGCTCCTGGTAGGTTAATTTCTATCACTTTACCAATTTCAAGTCCACGGTACTCAACAGGCGCACCTACAGATAGACCGCGGATACTGTCTTTAATTAACAATACAAAATTGACACCTAATTTGTAGCGCTTATTCGATGCGCTGTCATAGTCCTTATAAATATCGAAAGAGGCATGTTTAGTCACGAGTTTACCGGCAGACATTCCTTCAGGAATGCCAAATGTAACCCCATTGGTTAGCATAGTCTCAACGCTTCCGGTTTTTACTTCGATACCGTTAGCCGCAAGCTCCATACTAATTCCGCTGGAATTCCAAAACTTTGTATTATCGGTAATTAACTTATGATACGGGGCTTCAATAAACGCGTTGTATGACACTATGCGTTTGTCGATATTGAACTGCATATCTTCGAATTCGCCGACTTTTAAACCTTTATAAATTATCGGATCACCAGTCTTAAATGAAAACTCTTCGTCGCTATTTAATGTAATTTGCAAGCCGGGAGTTCCTGCTGCCGTTGCTGGCGGGTTTTCTAACGCCACAAATTCTGAACTTTGTTGCCCTTCTTGACTCGGCTCTAAAGTGATATATGGACCTGACAAAAGCGTACTCAATCCAGATACTCCACTAAGCGAAACGCGTGGACGAACTAACCAAAATTTACTTTTTTCTCGCAATAAAGTGACTGCACTTGGTTTCATTCTAGCGGTAACGATAACACCACTTAAATCGGGTTTAAGTTCAACTTTTTTTACTACGCCAATCTCAACGTCTTTGGTTTTGATTTTCGTTTTCTCGGCTTCAATGCCAGAAGCTGATATGAATTCAATATCAATTAAAGGACCCTGGTTTGCCCATTGATAATAAATCATCCACAAGCCAATGGATAAGGCTACTATTGGCACAATCCAAAACTTTGAGAGCCTATTATTGGATTCTATTTCTGCCGTTTGAGCGTTTTCTTGAGAGGGCTTATTGTTTGTCATTTTGTGCGTCCGTATTGCTCCAGATTAATCGGGGATCGAATGACATTGCTGCTAGCATTGTCAATATTACAACACTGCAAAACGCAAGTGCCGCGGGACCAGGAAGCACACTCATTGTGTTACCTAGTTGAATTAAGCTTACTAAAACAGCGACCACAAACACGTCAACCATGGACCATCTGCCGATAAATTCAGTCAATCTGTAACAGAATATACGTTCACTTTGCCTTTTAACAGTGCCTTTTTGAACGCTATAGTTGAGCCAAACTAAAATCACTATTTTGCCTACGGGAACCACAATACTGGCGATAAATATAATCAAGGCGATGGGGTAGGATTTACTCTGCCACAAAACAACAACGCCACCTAATATCGTGCTAGGTTCATTTGTTCCAAGAAATTTAGTATGCATTATTGGTAAGGTATTGGCGGGAATATAAAGTAATATCGATGTTAGCAATAATGCCCACGTACGCTGGATACTTTCAGATTTAGATAGATGCTTGTGAGGCGGCTTTGTTTTAGTAATGGTGGTATACAACTGATGTTTATCCATCGAAAGCATAGTGGCTACCATGCAGATAGTAAAACCAATATAGGCGTAAAACGACAGGCCAATGCTCACATCGGCTAATGAACTAATTTTTATTAGACTCACTAACACGCCAATCAAAAAAATCTCAGCCATACTCCAAGGGATTAGGGCGAAAACGATGTCGAGTGCGAATTTTGAAAAACGCGCATTGTGCTGTTTTTTGTTAGCCCATAAAACTAACAAGATCCCAATCAAGACGATGGCCGGCACGACAACAATTGACAACAACTGTATCACTGCTAGAAACAGGTAGTCATTTGTAATTAATACGTCTAAGCCAGAAATAATCCCAATCGCATGTTCCTGTCCATTGGCACTAAATCCTAAAAAGTTAAATGGCATTGCCATTAATAGAAAAACCAATGCACTAGTAGCAAATATAGCAATTCTTTGCTGAGCGTCATTTACGTGTCTGAATAAAACTTTGCCACAACATGGGCATTTAGCTTTTTGTCGGTGTGCTAAACGGGGAATTTCGACCTTTGTATCACATTCATGGCAGTTTACATTTCCGCTGTGTATGGGGTCAGACAAGCTTGGAGGCATCTCAGTTGTGCTCACTATTGCTAGTATTCTGATGTAAACTTTCAACAAATACGGCTAGGCTTTTATCCATTTCCAGTTCAGTCGTAGCCCAAGAACATACACTGACTCTAATAATATCACGCCCCATCCATTTTGCACCGCCGCACCAAGTTATGCCTGAATTTTGAATATGTTTAAGCACGTTTTTGGTTATTTCATTAGTGCCACAAGCAAGTATCACCTGATTAAAAACAACGTCGTTTAGCACTTCAAACCCAGACTTCTGTGCTTGTTGTGCAAAATATTTGGCATGTTGATGCAACAGCGAAACTAACTCAGCGATGCCGCTTTTTCCCAAAAATGCCAAACAAGACCAAAGCTCTATGCCGCGGGCTCGGCGTGACATGTCAGGAGTGTAAATCATGCTGTCTCGCGCTTCACTGGTTTGAATGTATGACCCTTGTTGATGTAAAGCATGAGTTAGGGCAGCGGGATCTGAACAGAGAATGACACCACAATCGTATGGCGTATTTAAGGTTTTGTGTCCATCGACAGACCATGAATTGGCCAAGTTTATACCTTTAGTTAACGTGGAAAATTGCGTTGACGCAGCGGCCCATAATCCAAATGCACCATCGATATGCACCCAAGCTTCGGCCTTTTTTGCTATCGGTATGATGCGGGCAAAATCGTCAAATGCACCACTACACACGTTGCCTGCTTGCAATACCATGATACAAGTGTTGTCTAGCTCAGGTATTTTTTCAATCCGCATTCGACCTTGTTCATCACAATCTACCCATTCTATTTGTTGTTGCCCAAACCCAAGTAGATTGAGCATTTTAATCACGGTACCGTGAGTTTGTTTTCCTAAAATGATACGTAGAGTGGGGGCTCCAAATAATCCTTGTTCAGATATATCCCAGTTTAAATTGCTTAGCAGTCGATACCGAGCGGCGGCTAAGCCACACAAACTCGCTACCGATGTTCCCCCTACTAACCCAGCCACAGTCTCATCGGGTAATGCAAAAAGTTGTTTTAACCATTGTTGGCAAATACTTTCTAACTTGGCAGCGACAGGGGACATCACATGTAACGCAGCATTTTGATCCCAAATATCAGCTAGCCATTTGGCAGCTAGTCCGATTGGCAATGCGCCACCGTTTACAAAACCATAATAACGGCCCCCAGAATAACGCACGGTATTTTGTCCACCTAGTTCCGCTAACTGTTTTATAATTTGAACACCATCGCCTACGTTTTCAGGTAAGTCTCCATCAAAACCAGTCAATAAATCCAAACTTTCATCACTGGGAAATACGTTTTTTTGCTCTGCATCTTCTAAGTACGTAAACGCACTGGTGCTAGCAAGCTTTAAAAGTTCACAAGAACGTGTTTGTTCGAGCATATGAATTTGTAGTTTGGACATGGGCCAGCTTGTTTGTGATTATTATTTAATACGTTATCACTAAATGTGATGTTTTTTCAGAAAAATATAAGCATAAAAAAAGCCATCTTGACGATGGCTTCTTAAAAACTTTTTAGGCAAATATTTTGTTCTAATAGTTTGCGTTGCCTGGTGAGCGAGGGAAGGGAATTACGTCACGTACGTTCTGCATACCAGTAACATAAGCCACTAAACGTTCAAAACCTAACCCGAACCCAGAGTGTGGCACAGTGCCATAACGACGTAAATCACGATACCAAGCGTAATCTTCTTTATCTAATCCCATCTCTTCTAATCTGCGATCAAATACATCTAAGCGCTCTTCACGTTGTGAGCCACCAATAATTTCGCCAATGCCTGGCGCTAACACATCCATGGCGGCTACTGTTTTACCATCATCGTTAATACGCATGTAAAACGCTTTAATATCTTTGGGATAATTTTGCATGATAATAGGAGCACCAACATGCTCTTCAGCCAGATAGCGTTCATGTTCAGAGGAAAGATCGACACCCCAATCCACCGGAAATTCGAATTTTTTACCGCAGTTCTGCAGCACGTCAATCGCATCGGTGTAATCCATGCGCACGAAATCTTGTGAGATTACTTTTTCGAGACGGTTCTTAACATCTTTATTGATGTGCTGAGCAAAAAACGCCATATCATCAGCGCGTTCGTCTAAAACGGCTTTGAATACGTATTTTAAAAGATCTTCCGCTAGTTGAGCTACGTCAGACAATTCAGCAAAAGCGACCTCAGGCTCAATCATCCAAAACTCAGCTAAGTGTCTGCTAGTATTAGAGTTTTCTGCTCTAAAAGTAGGGCCAAAGGTGTACACTTTTGACATCGCAGTACAATAGGTTTCGACATTTAACTGCCCAGAAACGGTTAAGTAGGTTTCTTTGCCGAAAAAATCTTGTGAATAATCTACATCGCCTTTGTCAGTTTTAGGTACATTCATCATATCTAGAGTGGATACTCTGAACATTTCGCCTGCACCTTCAGTATCGCTGGCGGTGAGGATAGGAGTACTGATCCAAAAATACCCTTTTTCGTGAAAAAAGCGATGAATAGCCTGTGACAAACAGTTGCGCACGCGTGTTACCGCACCTATAACATTGGTTCTTGCTCGTAAGTGAGCGTGTTCGCGAAGGTATTCAATGCTATGACGCTTAGCTGACATCGGGTAGGTATCAGGATTTTCAACCCATCCTAATATTTCAATGTTTGACGCTTCAATTTCTACCGCCTGACCTTGACCTTGAGATGCTTTTACTTCACCTGTTACTGCAATTGAGCAACCTGTAGTAAGGCGCTGGATATCTGCATAATTTTGCATGGTATTCAGGGCAATGACTTGAATTGCGTCAAAACAACTTCCATCGTGCAAATTTATAAAAGACAAACCCGCTTTGGAATCTCTACGAGTTCTAACCCATCCTTTTAAAACCAGCGTTTCTCCAATTGAGTATTTGCCAGTTAAAACGTCAACCACTGGGGCGTGCGCCATTGATATTCTCCACTACAGCAGGACAAACCTGCAAAATTTTTGATTACAAACTAAAATACGATAAACAACTAGGATTAAACACACCTAGTAGAAATCAATTTATTGCTCTACAGTAACGAAAGCTATTTAATAAAATTGACACTCGATTCAGCCGTTTAAATAAGGTGTGTAATCTTACTTAGCTAAACGACAGACTCAAGTAAAAATAGGCGTAAAATAACGAATATGTCTGAACAATCCTCTTGGCACGGCGAAAATCGTCGAATAACACCGCGTAGTCACGATAAATTTTACCAAATTGTATTGGCATTGAATATTGTTGCTTGGTTGATTTTTGTCGCATCCTTGATAGTTTTTCATTACGCACGTCCAGAATTGATCTCGGGTGTACAAGAATATTGGGGAGTAACTGGTCGCGAAGATTGGTCAATGTCATTAAGTATTTACTTAATTTTGCTGTTAGGTTTATGCACTGTGATGAGTATATTTGTACTTTTTATGCGCCGTTTTAGAACCCGACGTCAAAATGATTATTTCGGCATTAACGTTGTTATCTTACTTGCAATAAGTATCACAGTGCTGATTTGGATTTTATCAGATTTATAACCGCTATCTAATTTAAGGTTTGTAGACTAATTGCGATTGCCGCAGTTAACTGCGTTAATTCTGCAGACTCAATAATGTACGGCGGCATGATGTAAATAAGTTTACCAAAAGGGCGGATCCATACACCGTTATCGACAAACACACGTTGCAAGGCCGCAACATTAACCGCTTTTTTACACTCCACAACGCCAATCGCACCAAGCACCCTAACGTCTTCTACTGCTACATGATCTCTTAAGGGTAATAACTGCTGTTTAAGTTGTTTTTCAATTTGTTTAACTTGTTCTTGCCAAAGATTTTGTTCAAGAAGTTGTAAACTGGCGTTTGCCACTGCACAAGCTAATGGATTTCCCATATAAGTTGGGCCATGCATAAATACACCGGGCTCTGAGGCACACACACCCAAAGCCACATCTTCTGTACACAAGGTGGCGGCTAAAGTCATATATCCACCGGTTAGTGCCTTTCCTACACACATAATGTCAGGGCTGATGTTTGCATGCTCACAGGCAAATAACTTTCCTGTTCGGCCAAATCCAGTGGCAATTTCATCGCAAATTAATAAGATATTGTGTTCGTCGCATAACTGGCGACAGCGATGTAAGTACTCTGGATGATAAATTCGCATCCCACCTGCACCTTGCACTATGGGTTCTAAAATAACCGCAGCTACTTCGTTTTTGTGGGCCAGAATTAAGTCTTCGAGTGGGCCGATATCATCTTCATTCCAGGTTTGATCGAAACGTGTTTGCGGGGCGGGTGCAAATATTTGTGAAGCAAGCACCTGATTAAATAAACTGTGCATGCCATTGACCGGGTCACAAACTGACATGGCTGCGAAGGTATCGCCGTGATATCCGTTACGCGGTGAAATAAAGCGATGTTTTTCGGGGGCTCCCTGACAAGCCCAATATTGTAAAGCCATTTTCATGGCAACTTCGACAGCAACCGAGCCAGAGTCTGCTAGAAATACTCGCTCTAAGCCTTGGGGGGATATATCGATTAGCCTTCTGCAAAGGTCGATTGCAGGTTTGTGAGTTATTCCACCAAACATCACATGGGACATTTTTTCTAATTGTTGTTTAGCCGCCAAGTTCAAATGTGGGTGATTGTATCCATGTACCGTAGCCCACCAAGAGGACATACCATCCACTAAAGATTCCCCATCTTTAAGTTTGAGGTGAACGCCCTCAGCAGATTCTACTTCATAACATGGCAAAGGGTTGATGGCTGAAGTATA
Source organism: Aliiglaciecola lipolytica E3 (assembly GCF_000314975.1). Taxonomy (GTDB): domain Bacteria; phylum Pseudomonadota; class Gammaproteobacteria; order Enterobacterales; family Alteromonadaceae; genus Aliiglaciecola; species Aliiglaciecola lipolytica. The sequence goes on along the minus strand of NZ_BAEN01000011.1, from coordinate 53,306 downwards.
AGGATGCCAAATGTGTTTTTGGTCAAATTCGAGATCTGATAGCTGTGAATTGTTCAAAAAATGCTCGCTTGTAAATCTTGCTGTCTGGTAAGAGTTGACAATGTTTAAGTCGGCTTTAGACTAAGCCAACAGAATTCGATAGTAAAGGACCAAATATGGCGACGCCAGCAGATTTTTCAGGTGCAGCAGCAATAAGACATGACTGGACATTAGATGAAGTAAACGCATTATTTGCAATGCCTTTTAACGACCTGCTTTTCCAAGCTCAATGTGTTCATCGTCAGCATTTTGACCCTAATTACGTGCAAGTTAGTACCTTGCTGTCGATTAAAACCGGTGCATGCCCAGAAGATTGTAAATATTGTCCTCAAAGCGCGCGTTACGACACTGGGCTTGAAAAAGAGCGATTATTAGAAATAGAAAAAGTAATCCAGCGCGCTAAAGAAGCAGTAGCAACGGGTTCTACACGGTTTTGTATGGGCGCGGCTTGGCGAAATCCCAAAGAGCGTGATATGCCTTATGTCTTAGAAATGGTTAAAGAGGTGAAAAAGTTAGGCCTCGAAACCTGCATGACATTGGGTATGTTAACCCGTGACCAAGCGATTGCATTAAAGCAAGCGGGCTTAGACTACTACAATCACAATTTGGACACGTCACCTGAATACTATGGCGATATAATTACGACTCGTACTTATCAAGACCGATTAGATACGCTGCAAAACGTGCGTGACGCTGGTATGCATGTTTGTTCAGGCGGTATTGTTGGAATGGGGGAAGAAGCAGACGACCGCTCAGGTTTATTGATGCAATTGGCAAATTTGGAACACCATCCTGAAAGTGTGCCAATTAACATGTTAGTGAAGGTTAAAGGTACGCCGCTTGATGACGTCGAAGATTTAGATTCGTTTGAATTTATCCGCACAATTGCAGTCGCACGTATTTTGATGCCGAAATCGTTTGTGCGCTTGTCTGCCGGTCGAGAAGCTATGAATGAACAGATGCAAGCTATGTGTTTTATGGCTGGTGCAAACTCAATTTTTTATGGTTGTAAGCTGCTAACAACTTCAAACCCCGATACCCATGAAGATGTGATGTTATTCAAAAAACTGGGCATTAATTCTAAGCAAACGCGTGAATATTCAGACGAAGCGCATGCTGCGGCGTTAATGGAAGAAATTCAAGCTGGTGAAGCCGAAGAAGCTGGTAACGAATTATTTTATGATGCCAGTAAACCCGCAGCCGCAGTACCAGAAACGACCAACTAGCCAGTGGCTTTTGCTTATTTACAAGAAGCATTAAAACGTCGAAAACAAGATGGATTATTGCGCCAACGGCAAGTTGTAGACTCATCCGCTGGCGCTATGATTACAGTGGACGGGCAACATTATCTGAATTTTTCTGGTAATGATTATCTTGGACAACGGCAAAATTTGGCCGTAATGCAAGCTTGGGTCGAAGGTATTTCGGAATATGGCGTTGGCAGCGGAGCTTCGCCTTTAGTGACGGGACACACTCGAGCTCATCAACAACTAGAAGAGTATATTGCTAGTGGTTTAAAGCGGGAATCAGCATTGTTGTTTAACTCTGGATTTGCTGCTAACCAAGCAATTTGTCAGGCCTTGGCCACTAAGCACCTGAGTATCGTATCTGACAAACTTATGCATGCATCTTTTGTCGAAGCTGCTATGCATTGTGACGCTGTTTATAAGCGATTTAGACACAATGATATGGCCCATTTAACCAATTTGTTGGCTGATAAAAAGGACCCGCGAGATCAACCAACTGAAATAAATCAAGATTTACTCATTGCTACTGAAGGGATATTCAGTATGGATGGAGATGCCGGCGAGTTAACCCAATTAAAATTAATCGCTCAACAACATGATGCTTGGTTGATGGTTGACGATGCTCACGGTATGGGCGTATTGGGAAAACAAGGGTTAGGAAGCATTGAAGCATTAAACCTTAGTCAAGATAATGTGCCCGTTGTGATGGGGACCTTTGGTAAGGGCATTGGCACTGCCGGTGCTTTTGTGGCGGGTTCGCAAATTCTTATTGATTACATGCTCAACTTTGCCAAACATTATGTATATAGCACAGCAATGCCGCCAGCCATGGCAATGGCAACTTTTGCTAGTTTTCAATCTTTAGCAGATGGCCAGATGCAAGCACAGTTAACGCAGCGAATTTCTCAATTTCGTCACTTATGTTCCCAAGTTGGTCTACCCATTGCTGAATCAACTAGTGCAATTCAACCGATCGTGATCGGTGATCCGGACATTTGTACTAAAATTAGCACTGAGTTAAAACGTCTAGGCTTATGGGTCGCGGCAATTCGCTCTCCGACTGTGCCTAAAGGTACCGATAGACTTCGTATTACACTTGCCGCAAATCATACGCAAACTGATATAGAAGCGCTTGTAGATGCACTTCTTATTGTTCTTAGGCGATTTCAGGTAGTCATAAATGAGTGAGTTAGTATTGGATAAAAAACGCCGTATTGCTTATCAATTTAGTCAGTCAGCGCATCGCTATGACAATATTGCTCAAGTCCAATTAGACATAGGTTTTGATGCCATCCAACAAGTGCAACCTAATGCAACGGGGAAACTACTTGATATTGGCTGTGGGACAGGACGGTTAACGCGAATGTTAGCGCCTAAATTCCAACATACTTATGGTATTGATTTAGCGGAAGGGATGATAAATCATGCCCAGCAATGCATTGGCCAAGAACATGACCAACACAATATTGACTACCGCGTCGCTGATGCAGAAGCACTGCCATTTTTAGATAACCAATTTGATACCGTGTTTTCTTGCATGGCATTGCAATGGTGTTCGCCCATTAGCCAAAGCCTACAAGAAGCATTTCGGGTGTTAGTTGAAGAAGGAAACGCCGTAATTGCAATATTAACGGATGGTTCTATGGCGCAATTACACGCTACCTGGCAAAAAATTGATTCAGTACCAAGAGTTAATCACTTTATTTCTCATCAAGAACTCGTTGACGCGGCACAACGCATTGGATTTGATGTGTCTCATCAGCAAAAATCTTATACAACTTGGCATAAAGGTGCGGTTGAATTACTCAATAGTATTCGTCATATAGGTGCGAATGTTGTGTCTAAAACCGGCAATCACGCTAGATTTGCAAGAAATACATTAGCAGAGTTTGAACGTGCGTATCAGCAAGATTTTGCGGAACAGGATTTATTGCCTTTGACTTACAATGTAAGTTTTTTGAAGTTACATAAAAAGAGAATGAAATAGCTAAATGAAAAACTCTGTATTTATAACCGGGACAGATACGGATGCGGGTAAAACAGTAACTGCTAAAGCGATATTGCAAATTGCTGCTCAACGAGGATTAAGCACCGTTGGTTTTAAACCGATTTCCGCAGGCTGTAGCGAGACTGCAAATGGTCTCAGGAACGAAGATGCGCTGAGCTTGCAAAGTGCGAGCAGTATAAACGTCACGTATGACGAAGTTAACCCGGTGGCGTTCGCTGATCCGGTTGCACCACATTTGGCTGCGCTAAGAACAAAGCAAAAAATAAACGTTGAACAAATCACCAGTGCATATCTTCATTTAAATTCCTACAACGCAGACTTATTGTTAACCGAAGGAGCAGGGGGTTGGCGTTTGCCTTTAGGTCAAGGGCAGTTTTTATCCGACTTTGTTATCCAGCACAAAATACCGGTTATTTTGGTTGTGGGTTTAAAACTAGGGTGTTTGAATCATGCGCTTCTAACTTACCAAGCAATCATTGCAGATGGTGTAGAAGTGATAGGCTGGGTGGCTAACCAAATAGACGAGCAAATGTTATATTTGCAAGACAATATTGATAGCCTAAAAGAACTCATTCCAGCCCCGTGTCTCGGTGTAGTGCCTCGTTTAAACAATATAGAGCAAGCGCAAGACTTTTTAACCCTCGATGTTTTGTTTAAGTAAATAACTTAAATCGGCGTTTACGGGGATTATTTGATGACCGTTGCCATTAAATACGATGCCTTCGAGATCACCAACTAAGCGCAGTTCTTGATTTTCTAGCAACAAACCACTGCCTTCTCTGATCCCAACGACTGGAGTATCTGGATTCAAGATACAAAACTCTGCGATACGTTGTGCTCTGGTTTCACCATTGTGACCAGGTGGTTGGTAGTCACTGTAGTGTGGATTAATTTGAAAGGGGACAAACCCTAAAGCAGAAAATGATTGTGGTTGGATAATTGGCATATCATTAGTGGTTTTAATGCTCAATCCACAAATATTCGAACCGGCACTCCAGCCAATGTACGGCATACCATGGTTAACCGCATTATTGATTGGCTCGATAAGACGATTTATCTGTAATTCATGCAGCAAATTAAATGTATTTCCACCGCCGACTATGACCGCACTTGCTTGTTTAATCGCATCTATTGGATTAGAACAAGTATGAATGCCTTGGATGCTAATTTCAGGCAACGCTTCCTGTACTTTTTGTGTGTATAGGTCCCAACTCATTGAAACGCCAGCATAAGGAATGAAAATTGCGCTTTTGATTTCTCCTAAGAACGGCAAAATTGAGTTCTTAGCAGTGGCTAAATAATCTTCGTTACCCACTTTTGAACTGCTTAACATTAAAACACGCTTGTTAGACATTTTTTTCCTATGAATTGAATTTAACGCTAGACGCGCTCTGATACCTAGATAGAATAGTAAACAAAGCATAAGAGATTCAGGAATAGGAAACAACTCGAATGACTGACACAATTCGCTCTGTACTGTTTGTATGTTTGGGCAATATTTGTCGTTCTCCTAGCGCTGAGGCGGTGTTTAGACACAAGGCCGAAGAAAAAGGATTGCTGCTAAAAATCGATTCTGCTGGCACTCAGGGGTATCACACTGGAGCGAGTCCAGACGAGCGTTCTGTAGAGGCGGGTAGTGCTCGAGGTTACAATTTTGATGGTATAACTTGCCGTAAAGTCACCAAGCAAGATTTTTCAGATTTTGATTTGATAATTGCGATGGATGAAATGAATTTGCGTGGTTTGCAAAGTGAATGTCCCGAACAATATCAGGATAAGATCAAATTATTTATGTCTTTTTCAGGATTGGACGATGACATCATTCCTGACCCTTATTATGGTGGCAAAAAAGGATTTGAATACGTTTTGGATTTAATCGAAGCCTCTGCTGATGGTTTAGTTGAACATATTTCCGCGTTATTAGTTTTAGAAGAATAACGATATCCAGCGTTTCAGTAGTTTCATACGAATAAAGTTTTATACTGGTAGCCTAGATATACCGGTATAATGCAACGTTATAGTCCATAGATGAATAGGTTAGCGCTTATTGACATTGTACTATGTGAACGAACTAGGTTAACTTCCCCCATAATTTTATTTACTACAGATTAACCCTGTATTTTTTTGACTGTATTTGAGGAACGCCCGTGAGCCAATGGCAACCTGACAGCTGGAGGTCTAAACCTATCCAGCAACAACCCACTTATCAAGACCAAGCACTATTAAAAGAAGTTGAAGCCAAACTTCATAGTTATCCGCCTTTGGTATTTGCAGAAGAAACTCGTCAGTTGTATAAGCAATTAGGTGATGTTGCCGAGGGGAGAGGTTTTCTTTTACAAGGTGGCGATTGCGCTGAGTCTTTTGATGAATTTAACGCGCCGAAGATCCGCGATACGTTTAAAGTTATTCTGCAAATGGCGATTGTTTTAACGTTTGCAGGTAAATGCCCAGTAACTAAAGTAGCTAGAATGGCAGGGCAATATGCGAAGCCTCGTTCTGCGGATATGGAAACAATTAATGGTGTTTCGCTGCCAAGTTATCGCGGCGACATTATTAATAGTTTTGAATTTACCGAAAAATCGAGAATGCCAGATCCAAATCGGATGTTAGAAGCGTACCATCGTGGAGCATCTACTTTAAATTTATTGCGCGCATTTGCACAAGGTGGCTTAGCAGATTTACATCAGGTTAATCGTTGGAATATGACGTTTGTTGAAAACAATCCACTACGTGATCGTTATCAAGATATCGCCAACCGATTACAAGAAACCCTTGAGTTTATGGATGTAATTGGTATCAACAACCTCAATAATGCAACTTTACATGAGACTAACCTGTTCACATCTCACGAAGCATTGTTATTAAACTATGAACAAGCGTTAACTCGGATAGATACACTGACCGGCAAACCATATAACTGTTCAGCACACATGGTGTGGATTGGTGAGCGAACTCGTCAATTAGATCATGCGCATGTTGAATTCTTCCGTGGTATTCATAATCCAATTGGTGTCAAAATTGGCCCGACTATGCAAGAAGACGAACTGATAAAGTTAATCGATACTTTAAATCCAGATAACAGTGCTGGACGTCTTACTTTCATCACTCGCATGGGAGCTGATAAATTAGAACAAAACCTACCTAAATTATTGCGTCGCGTGAAATCTGAGGGACGGAAAGTCGTTTGGAGCTCTGATCCTATGCATGGCAACACGAAAAAAGCGTCTAGCGGCTACAAAACGCGAAACTTTGATGACATTCTTAGTGAAATTAAACAATTCTTTGCCGCACATGCAGCAGAAGGGACTCATCCAGGTGGTATTCATTTAGAAATGACAGGTCAACACGTGACTGAGTGTACGGGTGGGGCTTATCAAATCAGTGATGATGATCTGGCTCAAGCCTACAAAACTCAGTGTGATCCGCGTTTAAATGCTGATCAAGTGTTAGAAATGGCGTTTTTAGTGGCCGATCATTTAAAATCTGGTAAATAAACTGAGCAAAGAAATTTAGCTCTCGTTAATAATTTCAGATAGAGTTAATGCAAACTATAAAACCAGTTGTGAAAACAACTGGTTTTTTTTTGTGTTTATTCGCCATCAGTTCAAGTGACTTCCGATGCGTTTGTGGTAGCCTTGCTATAAAATAATTATGTAAACCTTAGTAAAATGAAAACGTTAATCGATCTTAGTCATACTATTGAAAATGGATTAGTCACATACAAAGGGCTCCCTGCTCCGATCATATGTGATTACATCAGTCGCGAGGCGTCTAAGGCGGTATACGCAGAAGGAACCAGTTTTCAAATTGGTAAAATTGACATGTGTTCCAACACCGGGACATACATTGATTCGCCATTTCACCGTTATGAATCAGGCAAGGATCTTTCAGAGCTTAATCTGGATGCTGTTGCGCAACTAGAAGCTATTAAAATTACAGTTCCTGAAAATCAGCATGCAATAGATGAGGCATACTTTAAAAATCAATCAGTTAACGGCAAGGCTGTATTAATCCAAACTAATTGGTCACGGCATTGGAATACAGAATCATACTATGAGAATCATCCTTTTTTGACCGAATCCGCTGCTTTGTATTTACGTGATCAAGGCGCTGTTTTAGTTGGCATAGATAGCCATAATATTGATGATACCCGTGGCAATCAAAGACCTGTTCACAGTATTCTACTTGGGGCTGACATCCTCATTGTCGAACATATGTGTAATTTACAATCTTTACCAACTGATAATTTTCACTTCTATGCTGTTCCGGTCAAAGTTAAAGGGTTCGGTACATTTCCAGTAAGAGCTTTTGCACAATTAAAAGCCTAGGGATGGCACAACTTTCTTAAGACGCAATTGTAGCGCTAGCGGCACGGCTTCATTAAATAGACTGCTAATAACTACATTAAAGGGAAATAACTGTATGAAAACGACCATTAAATGGATTATCTATACTTTGTTAGCAATGGGCATAATCGCCGTTGTTAGCTGGTGGTCGATTGGACCTGACAGGCGTGCTCTGCTTATCGAACTTCCAAAAAATAACGATGTGCTTTTCTGGACGCAAAAACAGCGAGATGTAGGGTTTCGCGTATTAGATCAGTTTTCTTGGTTAGTGAATACCCGCGAAATTTTACCAAGCAACAAGGTAAAAGAATTGGCTGTTGGGGATGAGTTAGTCATCAATGATGACGTTGATAGGTTTTTTACAGAGCAACGTTTGTCGGGAGCGATAATACTGCATAAAGGCAAGATTAGGTTTGAGAGATACAGTCTTGGACATTCTCCAGACGCACGCTGGACAAGTTTTTCAGTGGCTAAATCATTCACCTCAAGTCTTGTAGGTATTGCTCTTAAAGAAGGACATATAGAAAGTCTAAACGATAGTGTTTCGAAGTATATTATTGGTTTAAAAGGTTCAGCATATGATGATGTCACCATTGAACAATTGCTTACTATGACATCAGGCGTTGATTGGAATGAGGACTATTATGATCCAAACTCTGACGTTGCTATGTTTAACTCTCATCAGGCAGAAAATGGTTTGCCAACTATCGTTAGTTACATGCGCAACCTAAAAAGAGCTAATCCTCCCGGTGAAAAATGGCATTATTCTACAGGTGAAACAAATTTAATTGGCATTTTGGTAGAACGAGCAACCGGACGCAACTTAAGCGACTATCTTACTGAAAAGATATGGCAACCATATGGAATGGAAAATAAAGCAACTTGGGTCTTGGGCGCTGATGGTAATGAAATCTCAGGCTGTTGTATTCAGGCCAGTTTAAGAGACTTTGCTCGTTATGGTTTGTTCATATTAGATGGAGGGCGGATAGAAGGGCAGTCAATCTTGCCGAATGATTGGATAAGCAAAGCGACGTCTAGTCAAACCGACATTGGAACAGACGATGGTAGAGGTTACGGTTATCAATGGTGGACATTTGAAGATGGAAGTTTTACAGCGCGGGGAATTTTTGGACAGACCATTTTTATTGATCCAAAAAGAGAGCTAGTTATAGCTTTTAATGGTAATTGGCCAACAGCAACTGATGCTGATTTAGACCGAAAACGTTTCACATTTATTGATAGCGTTCAAAGCGCGATTGATTTGCAACAAAATCCTTGATTCGAGACTTGGTGCTCAGCGCAGTTGATTTACTACGTCAGTCTGGGTCTAATATCGCAGCAATAAACAGAGCACAGTGAATATCAATCCAAGCCACCTTGGCAAGGTACATAGTTTAGCGCTCTAAACTTATGCATGGGATTTGCTATGAGGGCCTGCACAATTCCACTAAATAAGCGAAGCGAATGAGATATCAATTTACCTCAAGATTAGACGATTTAATGGGGGAGAATTAATTAACGCTTACCGTCGTTAGTAAGCGTTATTTAGATTTGTGAAAGTAATTAACCTATTGATTATGCTTTCTTTTTATCCATTTTCACAACTTCCGCCTTTTCTTGTTCTAAAATCGAATCAGCATCTGTACCTTTAAATAATTTAGCAATCACATCTTTATTTTTCGATAACAAAATAGTTAGCTCTTCAGAAACATCACTCGGAAGTTTAATGCCTTTGGCTTGAATGTATGTACCAAGATTTTCTGCAACATCGAGCATTTTGTCATATTGATCAGCCGCTTTTTTATCTGAAGTCACCAGTTTTTCTTCTCCGTTTCGCTCAACAACGTATTTCACGATAATAGCCATAACGTATCTCCAAAGGTCAGTTGGTTGTGTTCTGTAAACTTATAAACAAATATAGCTTTATACTGTCTATATGTACAGTGTTAATATTGGCTATTTCAAAAATGAGGAGTCTGAATTAATCGGATGATAAGTATCAACACTTTCAATGAGGGTTTTTGCGGTCAATTGGGGGACGCTATAAACCTCAGTAGAAACATTGTATTTAGTTTTAATGTAACCCATGAGCATAGCGAAATCACCATCGCCACTTAGTAAAATAACTTCATCTAACTGCGGGGCTAAATCTATCATATCGACAGTAATTCCCACATCCCAGTCACCTTTGGCGGTACCGTCACTGCGTTGTATAAATGGCTTTAACTTGACATCAAAGCCAATATGTCTGAGAGCATCTTGAAACTTTATTTGTTGATCGTCTTGGCGAGCGATAGCATATGCATTGGCAACGATTAAATTGCCACGGTATGACAGTTCTTGCCACAATACACGATAGTTAAATTGTTTATTGTGAGCTTGACGGCAGGTGTAGTAAACATTTTGTACATCGACGAACAGACCAATGTTTTTTGACTTACTTTGCATACTGACTCCTGACGTCGGTCGCTAGATTGTATTTCGTTATGCTAGTTTTTTACTATTTAAATAATCTTCGTAATTTCCTTTGAAATCTACAATGCCGTTTTCAGTAATATCCAATATTCTTGTGGCCAAAGAAGATACAAATTCTCGATCGTGACTGACAAAGAATAGGGTGCCTGGATAGTTTTCAAGGGCTAGATTCAACGATTCAATGGACTCCATATCTAGGTGATTAGTGGGCTCATCCATTAAAAGAATATTATTTTTTTGGAGGATAAGTTTGCCGAAAATCATTCGTCCTTGTTCCCCGCCTGAAATAACTTTGACGGATTTGTCTATTTCTTTCTGTGAAAACAGTAATCTACCTAATGTACCACGAATAACTTGCTCATCGTCGCCGTCTTGGCCCCATTGATACATCCATTCTAATAACGTCATGTCCTGTTCAAAGTCGTGGGCATGATCTTGAGCATAGTAACCAAGCGACGCATTTTCTGACCATTTAATCGTACCGCTATCTGAAGCCAAATCACCAAATAAACAACGCATCAACGTCGTTTTACCTGCGCCATTAGGCCCAATAATGGCAACTCTTTCACCCACTTCTACCATTAAATCTAAATTAGAGAATAATGGCGTTTCAAACGATTTACTTAAGCCTTCAACTTCAAGCGCTAAGCGATGTAACTTCTTGTCTTGATCAAAACGAATAAATGGATTTTGTCGACTTGATGGTTTCACCTCATCTAATTGAATCTTATCTATTTGTTTGGCACGAGAGGTTGCTTGTTTAGATTTAGAGGCATTGGCAGAAAAGCGACTAACGAACGTTTTTAATTCCGCTATTTGCGCTTTTTTCTTAGCATTGTCTGATAATAGGCGCTCTCGTGATTGAGTGGCAGCGGTCATGTATTCATCGTAATTACCAGGGAAAAGTCTTAATTCACCATAGTCAAGATCGGCCATGTGCGTACAAACACTGTTTAAAAAGTGACGATCATGGGAAATAATTATCATCGTGCAGTTACGCGCGTTTAGGGTATCTTCCAACCAACGAATCGTATCGATATCAAGGTTATTGGTCGGCTCATCTAACAGCATGATATCAGGATCAGCGAATAGAACTTGGGTAAGTAAAACGCGCAATTTCCAACCTGGTGCCACCTCACTCATTGGTCCGAAATGCAAAGACTCATCTATACCGACCCCGGTTAGCAGCTCGGCTGCGCGAGATTCCGCAGTGTAACCGTCCATCTCGGCAAATTCAGACTCAAGCTCTGCTGCTCGGATGCCGTCCGCTTCGCTCATTTCAGGATTTGCATAAATCGCATCACGTTCTTCTTTAACTTTCCAGAGCTCTTCATGCCCCATAATCACTGTATCAATGACCGAATAATTTTCGAATGCAAACTGATCTTGCTTTAGTTTTCCGATTCTTTCGTTTGGATCTTTCGTAACGTTACCGGATGATGGTTCTAGATCATTGCCTAAAATTTTCATGAAGGTAGACTTGCCGCAACCGTTTGCGCCTATTAGCCCGTAGCGATTGCCCTCGCCAAACTTAACTGAAACATTTTCAAAAAGGGGCTTGGCACCAAACTGAATGGTGATATTGGCTGTCGTTAACACGTTGAAAATTCCTAATTTTAAGAAACAGATAAAAATTGCGCGGGATTATGCCACAAATTACGTTATATTTATGGGGTTTGTTGAGATTAATCACTTAAACCTACCCATCCAAAATGGGTTTAATAGATTTACAATTGATTAAAGAAGAGAAAACAAACTTCAAGTTGGTTAAATGAATCGATACGGAAAACGCTATTGGAGTGTTAATTCACTAATATTCCACCTAAAACATCATTTTAAGTGGAATAAATTTGACAATAGGTTTGACTCAGAATTGTCTTAGTAAGAATTATTGATCGAGTGGCGTATTAAAATCTTCAGATAATTCAAAATCACCAGTCACACTAGCAATTTTTTCATCAGCAAATTGAATAATTAACTCTTTGCGAAAATCTTCGCCTCTTTTTCGCATACCACGCTTCATTTCGTAAACATAATACCAAGTGTCATGGTCGAAAGAATCTTTTACCACTGGACGACCCAAAACATAAATAACTTGTTCTTTGGTCATTTCGATGCGCAATTGTTTAACGCTTTTATCTTGCAAAAAGTTCCCTTGTGGTACGTCGATCCGATAAATCCAGTCCACACACCCAGATAAAAATAATGTGGTTAAAACAGCAATTAATACACTTTTATACTTCATTCTTTCATTCATATTAGATTATTAGTCAAGCTATACTCATAGAGTACGCGTATTTCTGGACACGCATGCTAACTCAGCAGTAGGCTTGCAATCAATGATTAATCGAGACTAATGATAACTACCCAATAGCTCTTTTGCATTTTCAATTGCCGAGTTGGTCAAAGTGTCACCCGCTAAAAGACGAGCTAACTCTTCAATACGTTCCTTTTCCTGCAAACATATCATATGCGTTTCGGTGGTTTTTTTGTCTGAAAACTTAGTGACAAACATCTGTTGATGCCCACTGGCTGCGACTTGTGGTAAATGAGTAACACAAATTACCTGGCTCGATTGACCTAATTTACGTAGCAACTTACCCACCACAGAAGCCGTAGGGCCACTTATTCCAGTATCTACTTCATCGAAAATCATAGTAGGAATTAAGTTACCTTTTGCACTGATAACTTGTAAGGCAAGACCAACTCTAGAAAGTTCACCACCTGAGACGACTTTTTCAAGGCTATCAGCTTTTATACCTAAATTGGTTGAGATCAAAAAGCTAACCTTGTCTAATCCAGAAGGTGAGGGGGCTAATTGCGGATCGAACCCTATGCTGACCGTAAACTTAGCCTGAGTCATATTCATATCTTGAATATGTTGCTCTACCAATTTTGCTAATTTATTGCCTGCTTTACTTCTACTTGCACTGAGCTTTTGAGCAACTTGTAAGTAATTTTCCTGCAAACTTACAATTTTACGTTGTAATTCTTCAAGGGATTCATCTTGGCTATCCAAATCGTTTAACTCAGAAGATAATTGCTGATGATGTTCAAACAGTGCTTCAGGACGAACTCCGTGTTTTCTAGCAAGATCTAAGGCTAATGAATAACGTTGTTCGATTTGTTGCATTCGCATTGGATCTATTTCTAATCGGTCGGTATAAGCACGTAATTGACTAGATGCTTCATCAATATTAATCAAAGCTTCGTTTAATATGGTAACGATTGGGCTTAATTCCGGATCATGTTCCTGAAGTTCGCTTAGCATATCAATACTGCTTTGTACCGCACCTAATGCACTTCCTTCATCGGCATCGAATAACTGATAGAAGCTTTTTTGAGACTGTTCTAACAAAGCCTGACTATTACTCAGTTTTTTATGTTCACTTTCTAATTCAACGAATTCATTTTCATGTAAATTAAACTCATCTAATTCCTGTACTTGATACTGCAAAAGGTTACGTCTATCGGAGCGCTTTTGGCTGCCAGAAATAAGGGCTGTCATTTGCTTTTGAGCTTGGTTTAGTAGTTCGTATTCTTGCTTGACCGCTTTTATGAGGTTGTCATGTTCAGCAAAGTTATCAACTACCTGTTTTTGTACATCCGCTTTAAGTAGCATTTGGTGGGCATGTTGACCGTGGATGCTGATTAGTTGCAATCCCAGGGTTCTAAGTTGTTGTACAGGGACTGGGTAGCCATTTACGTAGGCTTTGGAACGGCCTTCACTCGATACGACTCTACGGATCATTAATTCTTGATGAGTATCACTATTATTTAGCTCTTGTTCGCCTAAATCGTTTTCAAATAACCAAGCTTTTACTTTTGTTAAGTTTGTGATGTCAAAGGTTGCACATACATCAGCTTTATCGCAATTTGGACGAACCATACCGGCATCAGCACGATTACCTAAGCACAGGCCAAGGGCATCAATTGCAATCGACTTACCCGCGCCAGTCTCTCCGGTGATAACGCTAAGACCTTGCTTGAAATCAACATCAAGAGATTTGACAACCGCTAAATTTTGCACAGACAAATGAATTAACATAAAAACTTACATGGTTATTTATACAGTAACTGTAAATATATACATAAATTTGTGCTTGTAAAGTAGAAAAAGCGTTTTGATGTGAAATTAATAGAGTTTTGAACCCCAACCAAGTTTGGTCCGTAAAACATTAAAATAGTTATAATCTTTGGGATGTATGAGTGATAGGCGATCTTGATTTTTCTTAATGTGTATCTCATCACCGGGCAGTACTGTCAGTGCGATGTGGCTATCACAACTGACTTGTAAATTATCTGTGTTGTCACAGGAAACTTTCATTTTTACAATACTATTCGCATCCACCACTATTGGCCTACTACTTAGTGTGTGCGGAAACATCGGGACTAACGTTAACGCATCCAAGTTGGGGGTGAGGATAGGGCCTCCACCTGAAAGTGAATAAGCTGTTGATCCCGTTGGTGTTGCTACGATTAATCCGTCTGAGCGCTGACTAAACACGAAGTTATCGTCAATATATATTTCAAACTCCATCATGTGCGCCACTTTTCCATGGTGCAATACCACTTCATTTATAGCTACATTTGAACTTTGTTTAATGCCCTCGCGAAATACTTCAACTTGTAAAATAAATCGCTGTTCTCGGACAAATTCACCATCAAACAAGCAGGTTAACTGTCTATCAATGTCTTCTGGATGAATGTCGGTCAAAAAACCTAAATTACCTCGGTTTACACCAACAACCGCAACGTCGTGCTTGGCTAACACCCGAGCTGCACCTAACATATTGCCATCACCACCCACCACAATAGCGAGATCTGCCTGTAAGCCGATACTTTCTAAATCTGCAGTTTCAAAACCATTGCCTTGCAGCATGCCAGCGACTTTTTTCTCAACAATCGTTCGACAACCTTTCTTTTTTAGAAAGTGTAAAATTGCATTTAAGCTGGTGTTGGCACCTTCATGTGCTGGCTTTCCGATCAATCCAATGGTTTTAAATGACATAAAATTCGATGATAATTTAAAAACTCAGTATAACCATGCTTAGCGATTAAAACCAAGCATGTTGATACAGCCAGCAAAAATTGAAGCGCTATCGTCGACAATCTAGATTATTTCCGTAAAGGGTAGTTATCTAGCTGTCCAACCGCCATCTATAACTAAAGCCTGAGCAGTAATGTTTTTCGCAGCATCACTTATCAAAAAAGCTGCGCTACTGGCTAATTCTTCTATTTCAATAAAGGCTTTCTTTGGCATGGGCTCGAGCATAATTTTATTAATTACATCTTCTTCACTTATGCCGTTTTCTATAGCTTGAGCTGCAATTTGCTGTTCGACCAATGGGGTTTTAACATATCCTGGACAAAGTGTATTCACCGTAACGTTGCAGTCACCTGTTTCTAACGCTAGCGTTTTAGCAAAACCGAGTAAACCGTGTTTTGCGGCAACATAAGCCGATTTATAAGGCGAAGCTACAACCGAATGCAACGAACCCACATTGATAATTCTTCCAAAGTTTTGTTCGCGCATTTGTGGCAAAAATGCTTTTGCCAATAATGCTGGGCCAACCAACATTATATTTATCAGTTGTTGCCATTTTTGCGCCGGAAAGTCCTCTAACCTAGAAACGTGTTGAATTCCTGCATTGTTAATTAATACATCTATTTGGTCTGGGAGAAGTTTCTCGGGAAGCGCTTCAATCTGAACTGCATCAGCAACATCTAATTGCACTGCAAGTGCATTTATTTTAACCGTTATTAATTTGTTTACTGCGTTTTGCGCAGCTTCCAGATTAATATCGGCTACGATTATTTTGTGGCCCAGTTCACCTAGGTGTTGGGCAATGCCAAATCCAATACCACTAGCTGCACCGGTGATTAATATGGTCTTACTTTGCATGTTTTATCCTTTACGATTCGGTTGGACGGCAAGTGATTTGACTATATTTTTCACTGCCTGAATTTGTTGTCCTTGTTGGTTTGCATAATTTTCGTCGGTGTAGCCCCACCAATCCCAGCAACCCTGAGGGTTCATTGGCAACATCATTGAGGTATTTGTTTGTGGATATAGCACAACCAATTGATTACTGTCTGCCCAACGATTTAAGCCATTATTTTGGATATATTCTTGACCTATGGTTTCAGCATTTTGGTTGCAGCCATGAAAATTGACGTGAACCTCGCAGGTTTGGCCTCTTGCGCATGCTTGAGGAACGTAAAGATAACCCGTCTCAGCTAATGACTCAGCAGGTTCCCCACCTAATTCATGTTGATTTATTGCGTTGATTTTGCCATTTAACTTTTGTACGGGAGGGGTTAAATCGGAATATAAATAATTCAAAAGTTCGCCAGCTGCGTCAAATTGGCAATTCCCTAAAAAGGGAGATTCTGACGTGTCACATCTTGCTCCTGAGGCAAGGGTAGGGAAGTGGTGAGCGAAAGGTTTCTCTTTTACATAAGTCAAATTTTCGGGGGCTACGAGCGTTTGATATTGTTGGAAAAGCGCATTCGCCACCGATCTCGTTACTCTTGCATCCAAGGTGCCATGCAATAGCCAAACTTGACTGTCTTTTAAGTTAGATAAAGGGGCAATCAAGCCTTTATCTGCATATTGCTTTAATTGCGCGTTTAAAGGGGCTAAAGAAAATTCATCCGATTGCTTATTAACACACTGAGAAAGTGCAGTTGTGATACTACCTTGAGCACAATAGTAAGGACCTGCTGCTAAAATCGCTGCTCCCCTCACCCAATCTGAATGGGCTATGTGAAATTGATTCGCCATAAAGCCGCCACTCGATAATCCCGAGACAGTGATCTTTTCAATGGCTAGATCTAGTTTTGTGGGTTCAGCTGTTGCTTGGATACTGGTAATTAAACCTATTAATACAACCAGTTTGTGGAGTTTGATCATGTTCTTTTTCTACCTACTTGTTTAGAAATGAATTAATGAGTTCAGCATGTTTGCTAATGCCGGTAACGCCTTCTAAGTGTCCCAATGTGCCTGGCAGTATTTTAAGTTGGCTATCTTTGCCACTATCTAATAATAATTGATGGGTTTTTTCTACATTGTAGGGCATCAATAACAAGTCAGTAGCGGCGGGTAAGAATAGGGTTTTCGCCTGCACTTTTTGTAGTGCATTTTTTAGATCACCTTGATGCCCCGCAACATATAATTGGCAAGCTCTGACCAAATACAGCAGGTGATTCGCATCCATTGTCTCTGCTCTAGCTTGCGCTCTTTTTTTCAACCAATTTACGATGCTTGGTGTTTGCCGAATGTCTTCTAACGGGCCCGTCTCGGAAGTTGAAAATCCAATTTGTTCACCGACTTGATTGAAAAAGTCGGGGTAAAGTGCGTCTTGGGTAATAAGCATCAGTGATGCCACTAAACCATCTACAGGCGGTTGGGAATCGTAATAATTACCTTGCTGCCAATGCTTATCTAGTTTGATCGGGGATGCCCAATGTTCTAAGTTGGCCGATGTCCAAGCATCAGCTTCGCCAGCGCCGATTACTGAAATCATTCTTTCGACCCATTCTGGGTAAGCAATGGCCCAATCAAGTGCTTGCATTGAACCCATCGAAGGACCAACGACTGCATATAATTTAGAAATGCCTAACGAAGTTAGCAATTGTTTTTGCACATTTACAAAATCGCGAATCGTGACTACTGGGAAGTCTAAGCCGTAGGGTTTACCCGTTGCTGGGTTGATCGAGGCAGGGCCTGTTGTGATCACATTAGGATCATGCACGCCTAAGTTAGCTAGGCTATCGACACTGATAACATAAAAGCGATCGGTGTCGATTGCTTTGCCTGGGCCAATTATGTCATTCCAATATCCAGCGGTAGTATCACTAAGTTGGTATTTGCCTGCTGCATGAGAGTTTCCGGTAAAATAATGGGTGATCAAAATTACGTTATCTTTTGCCGCATTAAGATTGCCATAACTTTCCCATCCTACGGTCACGCTAGGGATAGTTTTACCGCCAAAAGTAATAAAGTTCTCAGAAGTAAACGCGTTTTTCTGAACCAATGGCAGATTTTTTTGTTCGTCAATATTAGCATTGGAGCGGTCGTTATTATTGGCGCAGGCAGATTGCGTTGCAAAACACACCAACAATAAACACAACCTACCAAATCTTAGATAATTCAATTTCAAGTGTGTTCTCCTAACACTGATTTTACGATTTAAAATATTGTGAATAGGGCAATCGCTAGACATAATCCGATAAGTGGTATTACAACGGTCAATGCCCCGACAGCCCAATAGGCACGTTGGTGTGTCTCATGACAAATTGCTCTTATCGTGGTGACAACATAGCCATTATGCGGTAATGAGTCTAACGCACCCGAAGAAATGGACACAATTCTATGCAATTGTTCTGGATCGACGCCCTGATCCATATAGTGTGGACCCACTAAAGGTAATGCGATGGCTTGTCCCCCTGACGCTGAACCGGTTAATCCGGCAATAACACTGACCGCTATTGCGGCACCAATTAATTCATTTCCTGGTATCTGAGTCATTACCTCAACAGCGGCTTGAAAGGCTTCGGTGGATTTTGCGATTGTGCCGAATCCTACCACCGCGGCAGTGTTACCGATTGCGATTAGCGCACCTGTTGTACCTACACCTACAGCAGCGGTTAAGTTATGAAAATATTTAAAATTGATAACCATTAAGGTAAGTACGCCGCCACCTAAAGCAACAATTAAAGCCATTTGTTGGAGTGATTCGTGAAAAGTAAATGACAAGACTAACACCACGAGCAGCGGGATTAAGCCTGTTATCCAATGGGGATAATCTCTTTCTGGAATTTTAGGATCATGATCTTTGGCTTCAAAACGTTCGCCAGCCGCTAAGGCTTTATTCATCATCTTTTTAATCCACCAGAAGCCTAATGTCGCCATAAATATTGCAACCACTAAACTGACTTCCCAAGCTGCAAAAGGTGAGGTACCTAAATATTTAATCGGGATCCAGTTTTGAATTTCAGGTGAACCTGCGGATGTCATCGTAAAGGTAACAGAGCCGAATGCTAAAGCAGCTGGGATAAATCGTCTTGGCAGGTCTGCATCTTTAAATAGACTTAATGCCATAGGATAAACTGAAAATGCAACGACGAAAACGCTTACGCCGCCATAGGTAAGTATTGCACAAGCGATAACCACTGCGGCAACAGCATGTTGTTTACCTAAACGACCGATGATTGCTTTGGCTACTGCATCTGCAGCACCTGTATCTTCCATAAATTTACCAAACAAGCTGCCTAGTAAGAACATAAAAAACCAGTTCGCGACAAAACCGGCAAATCCAGACATATAAGTTTCGACAAAATTGGTGTCACCAATAAATACTGGTAAACCGCTTGTTAGAGCTACAATCAAGGCGCAAAGTGGCGCAGCGACAAAAAGGTTCATTCCTTTAATCGTTAATACAATTAATAAAAATAAGCCGCCGATTAAGCCAATTAGACTCAGCATTTTTATTCCTTTTTTTAAATGATACAAATATCTGTGACCGCAGAGAGCTATATCATTTCACTCAATATTAATAATTAAATGCAATATTGGGCCCTATATAGTGTTCAACTTTTTTGCCCTTTGCGACATAGTACTATGGTACTAATGTAAAATATTTGTAAATCCATTAGAGTGTTTTCACTGTCACTGTGACCGCAGCGAATCTAACAAATTAAAAAAAGAAAACTGTGTAAAAAGGACACTTTAATGAAAACCACACAATCACAATCTACGTCAAATAAGGGTAAGTTATTGAAACTTTCTATCATTGCATCAGCTGTCACTTTGTCTTGTCTCTCCGGACAATTAGCAGCACAAGAAGAATCTAAAGCTGGCTTAGAGCGAATCGAAGTTACTGCGCGTAAAACAGTTGAGAGTCTGCAAGAAGTGCCTGTTTCTGTTACCTCATTAGGGGCTGCAGAAATGTTGGAGAAAGGGATGTCAGTGATGACTGAAATCCAGCAACAATCTCCTAACACAACATTACAAGTGAGTCGCGGTACTAACTCTACCTTGACCGCATTTATTCGTGGTGTAGGTCAACAAGATCCTGTCTGGGGCTTCGAACCTGGAGTAGGTGTTTATATCGATGATGTTTATATTTCAAGACCTCAAGGCGCGGTCCTCGATTTATTTGATTTAGAACGTGTGGAAGTCTTACGTGGTCCGCAAGGAACTTTGTATGGTAAGAATACCATCGGTGGCGCAATTAAATATGTTACTAAAAAAATGTCAGGTGATACTGAATTTAACATTAACGCCACGGTAGGGAGTTACTCTCAAAAAGACTTAAAAGTCATGGGGCAAATCCCACTTAGCGATAATTTTTACTTTGGATTTGCAGTTGCCACTTTGAATCGTGATGGGTTTGGTGAATTCTTAGTTGCCCCGGCTGGTGAAGATACAGAAAACTACAACAAAGACGTTTTAGCAGCGCGCTTCACTTTAGAATATCAAGCGAATGAAGACCTGTTTTTCAGATTCAATTACGATAAAACCAGAGATGACTCAAACGCAAAAGGGGGCTATCGCTTAACGGACAGTATTTTAACTGATGCGCCTCAACCAGACAGTGTTTACGATTCTTACTCTAGCTTGCCAACCTGGAACAAAGTAGAAACTGAAGGTATGAGCTTAACCGTTGAATGGGATATCAACGACAGCTGGGCGTTTAAATCTGTTACTGCTACCAGGGAAGGTGATTCTCCTACCAATATTGATTTTGATAACACGCCTTTAGGGATTTTCGATACGCCAGCCACGTACACTGATGAGCAAATCTCTCAAGAATTTCAGCTTAATTATGTAGGCGATGGCGTCACGTTTGTTTCTGGTGCTTATTATTATGATGCTGAAGCTTGTGGTATTTACGATGCGTATTTGATGGCCTTTGGAATATCAATTGAGCAAAGCGGTTGTACTGATACGAAAAGTTTAGCGGTATACGGACAAGCGTCTTATGATATTACTGATAAACTTTCTACCACCCTAGGTTTACGTTACACCAAAGATGAAAAACATGGTGTGGTAGATGCAGGAGTTAGATTGGGTCAAGCCTACCCGAATTCAGGCTGGGTCGATGGCTATGTTAGACCTGACTATCCAGCAAATATCGTTATTGACGATACGGAATCTTGGTCGCGTTTTACCCCTAGAGTGGGTTTAGAGTACGCATTAACTGATTCTACGATGTTTTTCGGTAGCTATTCTCAAGGCTTTAAGTCTGGAATGTACAACCCTCGAGCAACTTTCTTTCAACCAGCTGCTGCGCCTGAAATTGTTGACTCATATGAAATTGGTATGAAGAGTGACATAACTGATTCATTTAGATTGAATGCAACCTTGTTCAAATTGGATTACACAGACAGACAATATGTTGTAAACGTACCTTCTGATGATCTATCTGAACCTACTCAACGAATCGCTAACGTGGGCGAATCAGACGCTAACGGTATTGAGATTGAAATGACCTATGTCGCTGCAGAAGGGTTAACTTTCACCAGTGCATTGGGCACCATTGATGCTGAATTTACCCAAGTATTCTCTGTGGATGCTGCTGGAAACCCAATTGATTTATCAGACAACTTTGTCATTTCGAACACACCTGATTTTACCTTCAATGCTGGGGTTAATTATGCCTTTACTACAGATGTAGGTGATTTCGTATTTAATGGTAATTACTACTACCGTGACGATTACGAGCTGTTTGAATCGCCAGATGAATTGCTTCGTCAAGAAGGCTACGGTTTAGTTAATCTGAGTTTGGTATGGTATAGCGATGATGGCCAATGGAATGCTGGCTTACATGCTAAAAACGTAACTGATGAAGAGTATCGAGTAGGGGGTTACAACTTCACTGGTGGTAGAGATGCAAACGGTGATTTGTTACCTGGTCTTGGCGGCGATACAACCTTGATTGGCTACTATGGCGATCCACGCACATTCCACCTTACGGTAGGCTATAGTTTCTAACGGCACTTTGTGTTGTTCCCAGGGGCGACTTAGTCGCCCTTTTTTATTGCTATGCAATTAATATCTCTTGAGGTTGGTAGCTAGGTCCCATATGCTGCTTTTTTATAGCCGTATTTAGTCAGTTGTCAGATTTTTATTTATGTCAGTAAAAGCACTTATTGCAGATGATCACCCATTGTTTAGAATTGCGCTAAAGCAAGCTGTGAGTGCGTTGTTAGATGATGATATTACCGAAACCTCTACACTCGACGAAACCTTAGCTGCACTAAACAATGATCCGCAAATTGCGCTTGTGTTTTTAGATTTAAATATGCCGGGCAATGATGGTTTATTTGGTTTAAGCCAAATTCGATTGTTACATCCGGATGTATTAGTCGTCATAGTGTCAGGTGAAGAAAAACCGTTAATTATTCAAAAAGCCATTAATTTAGGTGCCAGTGGTTTTATTCCAAAGTCCAGTTCGTTAGCGGAAATAGCAACAGCTATAGAGCAAGTACTAGATGGTTTGCAGTGGCTCCCTGAACATTTAGTTGCGCAAGTAGAAGCAGATTTGCCAGCGGAAGAATCTGAATTTGCAAAAAATTTAGAACAGCTCACACCACAACAGTTTGTAGTCTTGAAAATGATGGCTGATGGATTATTGAATAAACAAATTGCCTATGAACTAGGGATTAAAGAAACCACTATTAAACAGCATGGCTCAGCAATACTCAAAAAGCTTAAACTGAATAACCGCACTCAAGCAGGCGTTTTATTCAAGCAACTGATGAATCAGGTTTAAAATAATAAAGTAGCAAGTGATTTATGGATTACCCAGCGTTTAATTCATTTTGTGGTTCTTTAGCGGCGACGACTTATGTTAAGCAATGGGGAGGTTCCCATGTTTGGAAAGTCGGTGGTAAAGTATTTGCTATCGGTGGTTGGAGTAGTGAAAAAAAACCAGCTTTCACTTTCAAAACTTCAGAACAAAATTATCACTTTTTGTGTGAAGCTGACGGTTACAGACCTGCGCCTTATTTTGCCAATCGCGGTATGAAATGGATACAGCTTTACAATTCACAAGTGGCAAGTGATGACGATCTGATGTATTACCTTACTGAATCTTATCGTTTAGTTTCATTAGGGCTAACAAAAGCAAAACAGAAAGCACTTGGGTTAAATCAGCAGTAATGCCGTTTTTCACTTAAGTCCAAGAAATTTGTCGAAGCATACGTTTTAATGCCGCGCTTTTAAGTGGTTTAGGCAAAAATAGTAGTTCTGCATTTTGTGCATTTTCACGCATATTATCACTTCGATCTGCTGAGTTAAGTATACCCGGTATCGCAGATTGTGTTTTGTGTCGTACCGCTTGCGCAATTTCAACCCCTGTTAACTGATTGTCTAAATGATAATCCAATAACATTAAATCGATGTTTTGATTGATATTTTGTACATCTTCGAGATTCTCTACACACACAACTTTGGCTTCCCAACTTTGTAATAATTGTATGACAGCATCACGCGTTTGCGGGTCATTTTCAGCCAGTAATACGGTTTTGTTGTGCAAAATTTCAGTTTTCACCGGCGTAGGCATACTGGTTTTAACAGCGTTATCACACTTTTTACCAGAGGGTATTAATACCGAAAAGTTACTGCCTTTACCTAATTGCGACTTCAAGCTAATCGGATGATTAAGTAAAGTAGAAATGCGGTCCACAATGGTCAAGCCTAAGCCCAAGCCTTGCTGAATTTTAGTTTTATTAAGTTGTTTAAATTCTTCGAAAATGAAATGTTGATCAGCAATTGAAATACCTGGACCGGTATCTACAACACATACTTTTACGCCAGCTTTACTATGCCGACAACCTACTACTATTTTCCCCGCCTGCGTGTAGCGGATAGCATTTGACAATAGGTTTTGAATAATGCGTTTTAACAGCTTTTTATCAGATTGCACTACAGCGCTACTTTTTACGTAAGATAATGTTAAATTCTTACGTTGGGCCATGAGATTAAAATCGTTTACAAGAGGCATCAAAATATCATTGATAGGGAATTCCTGAATATGAGATTCCAATACGCCAGACTCTAACTTTGTCATATCTAGAAGCAACGAAAGCAATTCTTCAGCATTATTAATTGAGTCGTTTAACGATTGACTTAGTTGTTTGATTTCTGGTTCATTTGATTTCTGTTGGATTAACTCACCAAATAAACTCGCAGCATTGAAAGGTTGCATTAAGTCATGACCGGCCGCAGCTAAAAATTTTGTTTTACTCTCATTGGCTCTTTCAGCCTGTAATTTCGCTTTAGACAATGCTTGATTAGATTGATTAAGCTCTTCAGTTCGTTTTTCAACGCGCTTCTCCAGATGAGATTTAGCTTGTTCTAGCTGTTGTTGAATTTCCATGTACTCGGATATGTCACTATACGTTGTTACAAAACCACCACCGGGAAGAGGGCCGCCGTTAAGTTCAATAACGTGCCCATTGGGCTGCTTTCGTACATACTTATATATGCTTCCTTGTTTGATGTACTCAATCCGCTTGTCGATCTCTTGTTGTGGATTAGCGGCGCTGCCAAATAAGCCGCGTTTGGCATTAAAAGCAAGAACCTGTCGCATGGATATGCCAGCATGAATATACCCATCTGGATAATCGAACATTTCAATATAACGTTGATTCCAAGCGATTAATTTGAGATCGGGATCGACTACGCTAATTCCTTGTTGGATGTGTTCAACACTGGATTGCAATATTTCATGGTTAAATTGAAACGTTTGTGCAGCTTCTTCCATCCACTCAACGAGTTCAGTTAACGGAACTTCGTCTTTTTCCGCAATGGCAGAAACTAATATTCTTGAACTAGCGCCGCCAATTTTAGCGGCTAACATATTTTCCACGGTCTCAATAACATTGAGACTGGCATAACTGGTTAAATCCGCATTACCTAATTTATTGTTTAAATGCGTTAATTCGTTTTGACTAAGCACGTTTTGGGTTAATGCCATCAAATTTGCGAGTTTAATAGGGTGTTTCTGTGGTGAGTTGCTGTGAATTGTGCGCTGTTGTTGCGCACTAATTTTAGGTGAAAACCAAGTAATGATGCCAAAACACATCCCATTGGCTAATAAGCTTAAAACAAAACCTCTACCTAATTCTAAATCAGTTGGAGTAGGATCAAAATAATAGCTAGAGGTAATACTCGGCCACAACAACCAATAAAACCAACCTACAGAGCCTACAAGCAAACCACAATATGCAGCTATTTTATTCGCTTTAGGCCAATATAAACTAAGGATTATCATCGGAAACGTTTGCGCTAACAATGCCATTGCAATTATTCCACTATTTACTAATGGCGAACCAGAGCTAACATCACGATGATAAAAATAGGATACGGCTAACACTGACGCTATTGTCACTCTTCGAATCAATAAAATGATTCGAGGGCTTAGGGTATTTTGTTTTTGGTTTATCAACTTTAACTTGACCCACGCCGGGGTTATTAAGTTGTTGGAAATCATAATCCCAACAGCAAGGGTTGCGACTACTACCATACTGGTTGCGGCAGCTAAACCGCCTATGAAGCTAACTAATGTTGTGACGCCGTTGTTGGAATACAAAGGCAGTGCTAAGGCATAAATATCTGTTGATACATTTTGTTTATCAAAGATGATGTGACCGGCAAGGCCTATCGGCAACACGAACAACCCCATACCTACCAAAAAAAGTGGAAAAAGCCACCTAGCGGTATTGAGTTCATTTTTGGATTTATATTCCACAAAGTTGACATGGAATTGTCGAGGAAGACAAAACATTGCACAGATACCCAATAAAATATGGCTGATATACACCCAACCACCGGAATTAGCGTGCAGAATTGGTTGTGCATTAGTCGATAATTGCGCCTGGCCTAATAAATCAAACACCCCGTTAAATAATTCATAACAAACAAAAAGACCGACAAAACTCAGGGCAATCAGTTTAAGTGAGGAAGCAAATGCCACGGTTAACATTAAACCAGGTTTTTTGTCCGTTAAATCAAATGAACGTGTACCTAAAAAAATCGCCAATACAGCGAGCACTATGGCCACGTACAACCCTATGCTGGTTGAACTTTCGTTGGTTAAAAGAGTTAAACTGTCTACTACAGAGTCGAGCTGCAATGCGACATAGGGCACGACACCGATAAAACATAATAATGACACTAACGCGGCTAACAGATTGGCACTGTTATATTGCACACCAATAAAGTCGGCTAACGAACTAATGTTATTGAGCTGACATATTTTCGCAATTTTCAGCAATGCGCCAAAGCCAAATAGCATCACTAAAATAACCCCTAGATAAGTCGGCACGAATGCCCAGCCATATTGAGTTGCTTGCGTTGTAGTGCCAAAAAATGCCCAAGATGAACAATGTACTCCTAAGGCTAAACTGTAAATGATGGGATGCTGCGCACCTTGGCGTAGATATTTATCGCCGAAATAACCTATTAGGAAAAGTACAATCAGATAGACGAAAATGATTGTGGACATTGAATAAAGGGTAAACATAGGGTGATTATTATCCTTTTACAGCGGCCAATTGCATAAAGTTATTATTATTTTTCGGGCCGAACACACTATAAAACTGTTCCCTTTTAATTCCAATTAGAAATGTTTTTTGTATTTCAACAAAAAAACTGGGTTTTTAGCCCTTGAAGCCTTTTAAACAAGCCCCATTAATAACGCAATTCAAATTTAATCCAATTATGTAGTGAAAAAAGGCGATGGAGTAAGGCATGAGCAAAGATCAACAGCCAACAGATAAAAATCAACAAGAACAACCTGAAGTTGAACAGGCGGAGCAGTTAGAAGCTGAGCAAGTAGCAGAAAATGCTGACGTGAGTGAGGCTGAGCAAACCATTGCAAAACTTCAAGACGCGTTAAGTAAAGCTGAAGCGACTGTCAATGAGCAAAGAGATTCAGTGTTACGCGCTAAAGCCGAAATGGAAAATGCACGCCGTCGCGCTGAAGGTGAAGTAGAAAAAGCTCGTAAGTTTGCGTTGGAACGTTTTGCAGGTGAGCTTTTACCTGTTGCTGATAATTTGGAGCGTGCTTTACAACTAGCCGATCCAAATAATGAATCGCTCAAACCTATGATGGAAGGAGTGGATATCACCTTAAAATCATTCGTTAGCACAATTGAAAAATTTGGATTGAAAGTGATTGATCCGCAAGGTGAACAATTTAATCCAGAATTGCATCAGGCAATGTCAATGCAAGAAAACGCGGAACTAGCACCTAATACAGTGATGGCGGTTATGCAAAAAGGCTATGAAATTAATGGCAGATTGTTACGTCCGGCTATGGTTATGGTTTCAAGAGCAGCTGAAGGTGGCGTAGACATCGAAGCATAAGAATTTTTGTGAAGATTTTTTTACGATTATCATTGAAAAAAATCAGAATAACCCCACAAAAGATACAGGCTTAGTTTTAAACAAATTTTAATGGAGACACGCTAATGGGTAAGATCATTGGTATCGACTTAGGTACAACAAATTCATGTGTCGCAGTTTTGGAAGGCGACAAAGTTAAAGTTCTTGAAAATGCAGAGGGAGATCGCACAACCCCGTCAATCATCGCATTTAGTAATGACGGTGAGACTTTGGTTGGTGCGCCTGCAAAACGTCAAGCAGTAACCAATCCGAAAAATACTTTGTACGCGATTAAGCGTCTTATTGGACGTCGCTGGGAAGATAAAGAAGTTCAGCGTGACATCGACATCATGCCTTTTACCATTGCTAAAGCCGACAATGGTGACGCTTGGGTTGAAGTGAAAGGTGAGAAAATGGCACCGCCACAAATCTCAGCTGAAGTATTGAAAAAAATGAAGAAAACAGCAGAAGATTACCTTGGTGAAAAAGTCACTGAAGCGGTCATCACTGTTCCTGCTTACTTCAACGATTCTCAACGTCAAGCAACTAAAGACGCAGGTAAAATCGCGGGATTAGAAGTTAAGCGTATTATCAACGAACCTACTGCTGCTGCGCTTGCATACGGTATGGACAAGAAAAAAGGCGACAATGTTGTTGCTGTTTATGACCTCGGTGGTGGTACTTTCGATATTTCAATTATTGAAATTGATGAAGTTGAAGGTGAGCATACGTTCGAAGTACTTGCTACCAATGGTGATACTCACTTAGGTGGTGAAGATTTCGATAACCGTGTAATTAATTATTTAGTAGACGAATTCAAGAAAGATCAAGGCGTAGATTTACGTAAAGATCCGCTTGCAATGCAACGTCTAAAAGAAGCCGGTGAAAAAGCTAAAATCGAATTGTCTTCTGCACAACAAACAGAAGTTAATTTGCCGTATATCACAGCTGATGCATCTGGTCCTAAGCACCTTACTATCAAAGTGACTCGTGCTAAGTTGGAATCATTAGTTGAAGATATGGTGAAGGAAACACTTGAGCCAGTGAAACAAGCATTAGCGGATGCTGATTTATCAGTAGGCGACATCCACGACATTATTTTGGTTGGTGGTCAGACGCGTATGCCATTGGTTCAAAAGTATGTAACTGAATTCTTCGGTAAAGAGCCAAGAAAAGACGTGAACCCTGATGAAGCCGTTGCTGCTGGTGCTGCAATTCAAGGTGGTGTTTTAGCAGGTGATGTGACAGACGTACTACTGTTAGACGTAACACCATTGTCTCTAGGTATCGAAACAATGGGTGGCGTTATGACTCCACTTATTGAGAAAAACTCTACGATTCCTACTAAGAAATCACAGACTTTCTCAACAGCGGAAGATAATCAATCTGCGGTAACCGTGCATGTATTGCAAGGTGAGCGTAAGCAAGCGGCAGGTAATAAGTCTCTTGGTCAGTTTAACCTTGAAGGTATTCGTCCTGCTCAACGTGGTGCACCTCAAATTGAAGTTACCTTCGATATTGATGCTGACGGTATTTTACATGTGTCTGCTAAAGATAAAGACACAGGTAAAGAGCAGAAAATCACTATCCAAGCTTCTTCAGGTTTAAGTGAATCTGAGATTGAAAAAATGGTAGCTGATGCGGAAGCGAATAAAGACGCCGATGCTAAATTTGAAGAAATGGTACAAACACGTAATCAAGCTGATGGCATGATCCACGGTACCAGAAAGCAAATTGAAGAAGCCGGTGATGATTTACCTGCTGAAGATAAAGCAACTATCGAAGCAGCAATTGAAGCGCTTGAAGCGGCAGTGAAGAGCGAAGATAAAGCTGAAATTGAAGCTAAGACTCAGGAATTGATTCAAGCTTCAGCTAAGTTGATGGAAATCGCTCAAGCAAAAGCTGCAGCTGATGGAGCAGCAGCTGGCGCGGAACAGCCACAAGCTGAAAAATCTGGTGCCGACGACGATGTTGTAGACGCTGAATTTGAAGAAGTAAAAGACGATAAAAAATAACGCGTCTTAGCTTGTCTTAAGACAGGTGAAGTTGAAAAAAATAGGCGCAGAAATACTCTTTCTGCGCCTTTTAAGTGTTATCCCCTTGCTACTTGAGTTTAATTTTTAGGTGGCAATGGGATAAAAGCCCAACATGAAAGGGCATGTTTAATAGGTCAAGTTCAACCTCACTTTTTTGGGGTTGGCATCAAAAAGGATAAACAAGCGATATGTCGAAGCGAGACTATTATGAAGTGCTTGGTGTTGGCAAAAGTGCTGACGAGCGTGAAATTAAGAAGGCTTATAAACGCCTCGCCATGAAATATCACCCTGATAGAACCAAGGGTGATAAAGAAATGGGCGAAAAATTTAGAGAAGTGCAAGAAGCCTACGAAATCCTGACCGATTCGCAAAAACGTGCCGCCTATGATCAGTATGGTCATGCGGGTGTAGATCCTAACCGAGGCGGCGCTGGCTTTGGTGGTGGAGCTGATTTTGGTGACATCTTTGGTGATGTGTTTGGCGATATCTTCGGTGGCGGCGGGCGCGGTGGTCGTCAGTCCAGAGCCCGTCAGGGTTCAGATTTACGCTATAATCTTGAGCTTAGCCTTGAAGAAGCAGTGCGTGGCAAAAGTGTAGAAATCAAAGTACCAACTTTGGTTGCGTGTGAGCCATGTGATGGCAGCGGCGCTAAAAAAGGTACTAAGCCAACTACGTGCCCGACCTGTCACGGTAATGGCCAAGTGCAAATGCGCCAAGGTTTCTTTGCTGTTCAACAAACGTGTCCAACATGTTCTGGACGAGGTCAAATTATTTCTGACCCTTGCCGCGAATGTCATGGGCATGGTCGCACCGAAAAAACCAAAACACTTTCGGTAAAAGTGCCTGCGGGCGTAGATACTGGTGATCGTATTCGCTTGACAGGTGAAGGTGAAGCAGGGGAGAGCGGTGCTCCTCCTGGTGATTTATATGTACAAGTACATGTACGTGAACATAATATTTTTACCAGAGATAGTAATAACCTGTATTGTGAAGTTCCGCTGAGTTTTACAACAGCTGCACTAGGTGGTGATATTGAAGTTCCTACTTTGGATGGTAAAGTTAAGCTTAAAATTACACCTGAAACACAAACTGGAAAACTATTCCGCTTGCGTGGCAAAGGCGTTAAATCGGTACGAAGTGGCAGTGTCGGTGATTTAATGTGCCGGGTTGTAGTAGAAACACCAGTGAACCTTAACAGCAAACAAAAAGAGTTGTTGCAAGAGTTAAATAACTCTATGGGTAAAGGTGATGAAGCCGCTAAATACCGGCCGAAAGAGAAAGGGTTTTTCGACGGTGTGAAGAAATTCTTCGATGACTTAACGGGTTAAACTTAGTCTAAGTGTTATGATAAAGACGTCATTTTTATGGCGTCTTTTTGTATCTAAGTTTATTGAATAATTTTAGAGTTTATCGATGTTTCTCTTGATTACAAATTATATAACAAGGTAAGTTGTATATTGCATGTCGAGACTAAGTTCACTAAATCCCAAAAACTACCCAATTAAAAGAGGTCACTATGAAAAACATAATCGCCCCAGCGATGTTAGGTATAACGTTAATAACTACGAGCTCGATTTCTGTTGCAGTTGAATCTGCAAAATCAGAAAAACATGCGACTGCGGCAGTTGAATATCGCCAATCAATATTGACTTTAGTTAAAAGTAACGTAGGAATTATGGGCGCAATGGCGAAAGGTCAATTGCCACTGGATGCCGAAGCGTTAGAAAAAAATGCGGCGCGTATCGAGCAGTTGTCATTAATGATGGACGATTATTTCTCTATAGATACGCGTGAATATAACGTGAAAACAGCCGCTTTACCCGATATCTGGAAAGACTATTCTGATTATCAATCTAAAATTACCGCCTTAACCAATGCCGCTAGTGATTTAAAAATGACGGCAGCAAGTGGTGATGAAAGTGAGCTGAAAACTAAAATTGGGGCGATATTTAAATCATGCAAAGGTTGCCACGATTCTTATAAGGCCGATTAGATTCCAGTTGCTCGATAATTTGTAATTAAAAGTAGTACTCAACTTCTGGTGTTGGTGCTGCAATTGCAATCAACCAATACAAGAAAATAGCGATAATAATTGCAAAAATAATCGCGCGTAATACTTTCGACGAGCCGATACTTTTCCCTTCAGTATCGGCTTTTTTACCGCTAAACATTGCTCCGATTAATGGTATTTTTCGACCAAATTGATACCAAAGAATAGCCACAATATGAATACCTGCAATGGCTAGAATAAGGTTAAATATTTGATGGTGTAGGCCATCCAACATACCTTGAGTTTCACTACTCACCGCCGACATATAGGGACCGGAGGAAAGCACGTCATCACTGGCAAACAACCCCGTAATCGCTTGCGCGCCCACCAATAAAATAACCGCAGGAACAATAAGGCCTCCTAGGGGATTATGTCCGGTATATTTTGGGTTTTTACCTTTTACGAATAAAATGAGATATTGCCAAATGATTTTAGGGGAATAGATGAATTGACTAAATCTAGCGTATTCTGGGCCAACAAATCCCCAGATTAAACGAAATATAATGAGTCCCAATGTGAAGTAACCAATATAGAAATGCCAATCCATATATTCGCTACCCAATTCTGAGGTAATCCACTGCGATAACAGCGCGATAACTAATAGCCAGTGAAATAATCTAAGCGGGATATCCCAAATCAATTTCTTTTGCATTTAGATTCTACTCTCATTCGTTCAAAGTAAATTTACATCCAAGATTTTCGTTTAAATGAAACAGTAAATAGGACATTTTCAAGTATGCTTTTAGCGTCATGTTGTCGCATAAATGGAATGCGCAGTGCACCTGATGCCATAATAACATTAATACTTGCTAAACCTTGTTTCAACATCATTCTGCTTTGAATAAATTGCGTTTGTTGTACTTTAAATTTTGGAAAACAGTAATGATCAACACCGAATAATCCTTTTCTTATGTAGATGTATTCGTTATCGCTCGCGTATCCCCAGCGTTTCCAGCGGATATAGATTAAACAAATAATAAAACTACAGATTATTTGAATCAGCAGAATTCCCATCAATCCTGATTTAAAATATGCCATTAAACTAAATAGTAGATTTAGAGGGATTAACCAAAGACATTGTCGCAAAATAAATCGCGGGCTAATCGCATTAAAGCTAATTTTGCCTAAATTATTGTCAGAAAAAGCATCGCGAATGATTATGTCAGCTTCACTGTGGGTTACCGAAGGGACCAGTATTTTATTTTGATTATCTTGTAACTCGTTAGTCTGTTGAATCCCTGAACTATTCTGTTTTAGTTCTAAATTAATTCTTCCCAAAATCACGTCTAGCCAATCTTGCTTCTGAGCTATGACTTGTAAGCGAGAGCGTTTAATCGTGACTTCTTGTTTGGTAAATAAACCGCTACGTCGAATATATCTATCGTCGGTTTTCGCCAGCGAATAATCATAAAATAAAACAATTGATCCTATTACAGACAGTAATGTTACCGATAACATGGCAACAAATATTAAGGAAATAATAGCTAAACCTACTTGCCAAAATGCTTGAGACTGAGAGTCGAAATAATGTTGATAATCTATTCCTGCTCGTTCAGCAAACCCAGCTAAAGAACGTGCCACGTCATCATAAAACGGGGCCATTGCACCGATGATTATCCACACTCTATTATTGGTAATACCGTGAATAACTAAATCTTTGATAGAACGCGTATTGAGCACATATTCGGCTTGGGCGTTTTGCGCCAGCGATTCTGATGCGCAATCTGTAGCACTTTTCGAGGTTGCCGGTTTTTCTTTTAAGAGAATCGAATGTTTAAGTCGTTCTGCATAATCTACAGGTAACGCCACAATTTTCGCTTCTTGTTTTGCCGAACCTGCAGTATCCAGCTGTAAACAACAAGTGTTAGTGAAGCGGTAATATAGTGGCCGTTCAATGGTAACGTTTTGAATCCGTGTGAAAGGTAAATTTATATAGGTTTTTGAGAAAACCCCAGATCGAATTTCAATGTTTTCGTTAGCTAAGCGAAAAGAGTAAAAAGCATATTGAAGAAATGAAGTAAGACTTATCAAACACAACACAGCAATTACAATGGGTATCCAGAGTTGTGGGCTTTCTTTTGCTGTTGAATAACTTACTGCAAGTGCAGGGAGTAAATAAATAGCATTATTAGCAGCGGTTTTGATTCCACTTGCAACAAAATACAGCACTGCAATTGGAGATAACCTTTGCCAATGATTATTGGATGCTTCTGGCGCTAGGAGATCCTTATCCATCAGTTAAAACATCCTTATGGTCTAAAATATATTGTCTTATTTTCTGCGAATCACGCATATCTAAGCCAGGGATTTCAAAGGTGTGCAAAGAGCCTCCTGCACTGAATACTTGTAAAGATGCCAAATTAAATGCTCTTTCCAGCGGGCCTCTTTTCAACTCTACGTGTTGTATCCTTAAAATCGGTTGACTAATTATTTTGCGAAAAATTAAACCGCTACAGTAATGTAAATCGTGTTCTTTTAGACAATACTTCTTACATGGAATCGCAAAAAATAAATAAACACTTATCAATAACGTGATGATCATCACGCAGCCAAAAGCGTATGGATATATCGCTAATAAATCGGTATGCAAGTTGATAAAAGGCTGGAAGCGAGTGATTGTCATAATGGCGATAAACAACAGAGCAAAAAGCCAAGTTGTGCAAATTGCCAAAGGCCTATAGCGCTTATTCAATGATTCGAAGTTAATTTCATTTGGGTCAGGTAATGCCGAGGTTTCTACAATCTGATAATTCACAATATTTGGTTAATGTTTAGTGATTTGTTGTTAATGTAAAGGAATATAGTTTTGAATCAATCCCAATTCGGTTACAAATTCTTAATAGTGTCAGTTAAGTTTCCAATCAAATATAACTTATCGCATTTTTACTGCTGCAACTTTTGCGTTTATATAGCACAATAATTATAGAAATTTTGTATAGGTTAATGAGTTAATAAATGACAGGAATTGGTGTTTTAGGCGCAAATGGCAGGATGGGGCGCGTCTTAATTGAAGCGGCAAGCTTAGATTCAGATGTGACTTTGCAAGCATCTACCGTGCGAGAGGGATCGCAATGGAACGGCGTTGATGCCGGTGAATTAGCTGGTATTGGAAAACAAAATCTATTGGTTTCTTCGTCATTAGATTCAAAAGCTGAAGATATTGATGTTGTTATCGATTTCACCTTACCAGAAATGCTTAAGCAGAATCTTTCCTGGTGTATAGAAAACAATAAAGCAATTGTAATCGGTACGACAGGCCTTAATGCTGAACAAAAACAAACCCTTGAATATGCTGCCAGTAAAATCCCAGTTGTTTTTGCGGCTAATTATAGTGTGGGTGTCAATTTGATGTTGAATTTGGTTCGTCAAGCGGCCAAAACTATGGGGCATTCGGCAGATATTGAAATTTTAGAAGCGCATCATAGATTCAAAAAAGATGCTCCATCGGGAACCGCAGTAGCTATCGGAGAAGCCATCGCAGATGAACTTGGTCGTGATTTAAAAGAATGTGCTGTTTATGGCAGAGAAGGCGATACCGGTGAAAGACCTCAACAAACTATTGGGTTTGCTACGGTAAGAGCAGGCGATGTTGTGGGAGAACATACAGCGTTGTTTGCGGATATTGGAGAACGCTTGGAAATCACCCATAAAGCGTCCAGCAGATTGACTTTTGCAAAAGGTGCTATAGCCGCAGCAAAGTGGTTAGCTGATAAACCAGCAGGGTTATACTCAATGCAAGATGTACTTAGCTTTAACTAATTAAGCGCTAATTTAAGGTCACTAAACGGCAAAATAAGATGTTCTTTTGGTGGCTTGTTAGTGTTTTTCGAATGAAAAGCCTATTTTGATAATTTTTCTACTTTACATTGGATCTGTTTAATCCATTAGTGTATGATCTCGGGAATTTGCCAAATTTTCGGAATGATAGCGTCTTATCTCCCGTAAATACTCGTGGTAATGAATGTAAACGGGATGTGAAATAATAATTTTAACTCGTTTTTTATAGGGTTTTGGCGCTTAGCTGGCAAAAAAACCTTGGGTTGTCCTTAATTAGGAGGTTGACTTGGCTATTTCTGCTCTTTTGGTGCTAGAAGACGGTTCTGTTTTCAAAGGCACATCGATTGGAGCTTCTGGTATTTCCGTTGGTGAAGTGGTGTTCAATACATCAATGACTGGCTATCAGGAGATTTTAACTGACCCGTCCTATGCCGAACAAATTGTTACATTAACCTATCCTCATATAGGTAACACCGGCACTAATGATGAGGATGTTGAGTCCACTAAAATTTGGGCTAAAGGCCTAATTATCCGTGACCTTCCTCTGCTAGCTAGTAATTTCCGCAATCAATCATCTCTTTCTGACTATTTGAAACATAACAATATTCTGGGTATCGCCGATATTGATACGCGTCGACTAACGCGTATTTTAAGAGATAAAGGTGCGCAAAGGGGCTGTATCGTTACCGTTCAAGAAGATAGCCAGTCAAAAATTGATGAAGCATTAAATGCAGCTAAAGCATTCCCTGGTTTAAAGGGAATGGATCTCGCGAAAGTCGTCACAACCGAGAAGGCTTACCCTTGGCAAGATGGCGTTTGGTCACTAGAAAGTGGCTATGAAAAAGATAAGCAAAATTGTAAATATCATGTGGTTGCTTACGATTTTGGTGCGAAACACAATATATTACGTATGTTGGTTGATAGAAATTGTCGATTAACGGTGGTCCCAGCGACGACATCAGCTAAAGACGTTTTAGCAATGGAACCAGATGGTATCTTTTTGTCTAATGGCCCGGGTGATCCAGAGCCATGTGATTATGCTATTAGCGCAATAAAAACCTTTTTGGACACAGATATTCCTATCTTCGGTATTTGCTTAG
Source organism: Aliiglaciecola lipolytica E3 (assembly GCF_000314975.1). GTDB lineage: Bacteria > Pseudomonadota > Gammaproteobacteria > Enterobacterales > Alteromonadaceae > Aliiglaciecola > Aliiglaciecola lipolytica. Next base: position 16,827 of record NZ_BAEN01000011.1, on the reverse strand, counting down.
GCCACCAATTATTGGCACTGGCCAGTGGTGCAAAAACTGAAAAGATGAAATTTGGCCATCATGGTGCTAACCATCCAGTAAAAGATTTAGCTCGCGATGTTGTGATGATTACCAGCCAAAACCATGGTTTTGCGGTAGATGAGTCGTCTTTGCCTGATAATTTAGATGTGACCCATGTTTCTTTGTTTGATAAGTCATTACAAGGGATACATCGCAATGATAAGCCAGCATTTAGTTTCCAAGGCCACCCTGAGGCAAGCCCTGGTCCACATGATGCCGCGCCTTTGTTTGACCATTTTATTGAGCTGATAGAAAAGTCGAAATCAGCAACAAATTCACTTTCAGCTTGATACTTAGAGAAAGAATACTATGCCAAAACGTACTGATTTAAAAAGCATTCTGATTCTGGGCGCAGGTCCAATTGTAATTGGACAGGCATGCGAATTCGATTATTCAGGAGCTCAAGCATGTAAAGCGCTGCGCGAAGAAGGGTATAGAGTCATACTGGTTAATTCTAATCCAGCTACCATAATGACTGATCCGGATATGGCAGATGCCACATATATCGAACCAATTCACTGGGAAGTGGTAAAACGTATTATCGAAAAAGAACGTCCAGATGCCATCTTACCGACTATGGGTGGACAAACCGCTCTGAATTGTGCTCTAGATTTGAATAAACACGGCGTATTAGACGAATATTCTGTTGAAATGATTGGCGCAACTGCTGATGCCATTGATAAAGCCGAAGATCGTGAGCGTTTTGATAAAGCGATGAAGTCAATTGGCCTAGCCTGTCCAAGAGCTGAAATTGCACATACGATTGAACAAGCCCATGACGTTCTTAGTAGAATTGGATTTCCGTGTATTATCCGTCCATCGTTTACAATGGGTGGCTCTGGTGGCGGTATCGCTTATAACGTAGATGAATTTGACGAAATATGTCGTCGCGGATTAGATCTTTCACCTACCAGTGAATTACTCATAGATGAGTCTTTGATTGGTTGGAAAGAATATGAAATGGAAGTGGTACGAGATAAGAATGACAATTGCATTATTGTTTGTACTATCGAAAATTTCGACCCAATGGGTGTGCACACCGGAGACTCAATTACCGTTGCTCCAGCGCAAACGTTAACCGACAAAGAATTCCAAATTATGCGTAATGCAGCTATGGCTGTGTTAAGAGAAATTGGTGTTGAGACTGGTGGCTCTAATGTGCAATTTGGCGTTGACCCACAAACTGGCCGCTTGGTTATCATCGAAATGAATCCAAGGGTATCTCGTTCTTCTGCGCTTGCTTCTAAAGCAACGGGGTTTCCTATCGCTAAAGTCGCGGCAAAATTAGCAGTCGGTTACACCTTAGATGAACTAGCCAATGATATTACCGGTGGTTTAACCCCGGCATCATTTGAGCCAGCTATCGACTATGTGGTTACCAAGATCCCACGTTTTAACTTTGAAAAATTCGCTGGCGCTAACGATCGTTTAACTACTCAAATGAAGTCTGTGGGCGAAGTAATGGCCATCGGGCGCAATCAACAAGAGTCGTTGCAAAAAGCTTTACGTGGCTTAGAAGTCGGGGTTAACGGCCTTGATTCAATCATCGATATTAATGATCCAGAAAGCGAAGATATAATTATTCGTGAGTTGAGAGAACCTGGTGCCGAACGCATATGGTATATAGCTGATGCGATGCGCATGGGCATGAGCGTTGAGCAAGTGTTTGCGTTAACCAATATTGATCGCTGGTATTTAGTACAAATAGAAGAACTTGTTAATCTAGAAAAGCAGGTTGCTGAAATCGGTTTAACCGGAATTGATCAAGACTTAATGCGTAAATTGAAACGTAAAGGTTTTGCTGACGCGCGATTAGCTGAATTAACGAATGTTGCAGAGAGCGATGTTCGTGAATTAAGACGCTCTATGGAAATTGTGCCCGTGTATAAACGTGTCGATACATGTGCGGCTGAGTTTTCAACTAGCACCGCTTATATGTATTCTACATATGAAGAAGAGTGCGAGGCTAATCCATCAGATAAAGATAAGATAATGGTGTTAGGCGGTGGACCTAATAGAATCGGTCAAGGTATTGAATTCGATTATTGTTGTGTACATGCTGCACTGGCAATGCGAGAAGATGGCTATGAGACTATTATGGTCAACTGTAACCCTGAGACTGTGTCAACCGATTACGATACTTCTGATAGATTGTATTTTGAGCCAGTTACACTTGAGGACGTGCTCGAAATTGTACGTATTGAAAAGCCTAAAGGCGTGATTGTGCAATATGGCGGTCAAACCCCCCTTAAGTTGGCGCGAGCGCTTGAAGCCGCTGGTGTACCTATTATCGGTACTTCACCTGATGCGATAGATAGAGCGGAAGATCGCGAACGATTCCAGCATATGGTGAATAAACTCAACTTAAAGCAGCCTGCCAACTCTACCGTGAGTAACATGGAACAGGCGTTGGCCGAAGCTGAAAAAATTGGCTTCCCGCTAGTGGTACGTCCTTCTTATGTTTTAGGTGGGCGCGCGATGGAAATCGTTTACGACCTTAAAGATCTAAAACGCTATTTAAAAGAAGCTGTTAAAGTATCTAATGATTCGCCAGTCCTACTTGATCGCTTCTTAGACGATGCCATTGAAGTGGATATCGATGCTATGTGTGATGGTGAAAATGTCGTGATTGGCGGCATTATGGAACACATAGAACAAGCAGGAGTGCATTCAGGTGACTCAGCTTGTTCGTTACCGCCATATTCGCTTAGTGAAGAAATTCAAGACGTGATGCGTAAGCAGGTTAAGGATATGGCCCTTGAATTAGGGGTTGTAGGTTTGATGAATACGCAATTTGCTGTGAAAAATGGTGAAGTGTATTTGATTGAAGTTAATCCGCGTGCTGCCCGTACGGTTCCATTTGTTTCAAAAGCAACAGGTATGGCTTTGGCAAAAATTGGCGCACGTGCCATGGTAGGGCAATCTCTTGCATCACAAGGTGTGACAGAAGAAATTATTCCGCCATTTTATTCTGTTAAAGAAGTTGTTTTACCGTTTGCTAAATTTCAAGGTGTTGATCCACTTCTAGGCCCTGAAATGCGCTCAACGGGCGAAGTAATGGGTGTCGGAGATACATTTGAAGAAGCCTACGCTAAAGCCAATTTGGGAGCAGGGGAGCCGATTCCGCAAAAAGGCAAAGCACTTATCTCAGTTCGACATAATGATAAAACTCGCGTGGTTAAGCTTGCCCAACGCATGATAGAAAAAGGCTTCAGTTTAGAAGCTACCTCAGGTACAGCAAAACAATTGAATGATGCTGGTATTGCTTGTTCTGTAGTCAATAAACTAACCGAAGGTCGACCTAACATTGTTGATGCAATAAAAAATGGTGAGTATTGTTATATTGTTAATACCACTGAAGGACGTAAGGCAATCAATGATTCGGTTTACATTCGTCGAGAAGCATTACTCAATAAAGTTACCTATACCACAACTTTAAATGCTGCTTTTGCCACGGTTAATGCCCAAGAAGCGGACGACCGTGCCAATGTAAACTCTGTACAATCTTTACATCTGAGAGTTAAAGAACGTTAAACTTGTGGTAAACTAAAAATCATATCTAAGTAAAAAAGTGCGCATTTGATGCGCACTTTTTAATTAATTTCAGATCGGGTTAATTAACCTCAACATAAACAAAAGCACATATAAGTGAGCGTTGATCAATGAATCAATTTCCAATGACAGCAAAAGGCGCAGAGATGCTGCGTGTCGAACTTAATGAACTTAAATCAGTTAAGCGTCCACAGATCATTCAATCTATTGCAGAAGCCAGAGAGCATGGCGACTTAAAAGAAAATGCTGAATATCATGCTGCACGTGAACAGCAAAGTTTTTGCGAAGGGCGTATTCAAGATATAGAAGGCAAATTGTCTAATGCACAAATTATTGATGTAACTAAAATCACCAATAATGGCAAAGTTATCTTTGGTGCTACTGTTACCATTATTAATCTTGATTCAGACGAAGAAACAACCTATAAAATTGTCGGCGACGACGAATCAGATATTAAGAACAATCTCATTTCTGTTAACTCGCCTATCGCTCGAGGATTGATTGGAAAAGAAGAAGACGACATTGTGACCATTCAGACTCCGGCTGGTACAGTCGAATATGAAATTTCTCAGGTCGAATATATATAAATAACGCTTTTAAAAACGCTTAATACTAGTGGCTGAAATGCCAATATTTCAGCCGCTATTGCCACTTACCTAATACCTTCTGCTCCCAGATTTAAGATGCTTCAAGTTTTATTGCCGTTTGTTTTTTGAATAATCTACAATCATCCAAATAAAAGCCAATAGTGATAATAGCCACAACGGCAAATCCCCCCATTTTCTATATGGGGTAAAACCTGTTGTGGTTGCGAGATCTGCGGATAACACCCCCGCTTCAAATTGCGGTAAGCGGCTAATTACAGCGCCGTCATGGCCGATAAACGCAGTGATACCATTGTTGGTCGCCCGCAACACAGGAATACCAAATTCCTTCGCTCTTACCTGGGCAATTTCTAAGTGTTGGTCCGGGCCATGTGAGCGGCCAAACCAAGCATCGTTGCTGACAGTAATGATAAAATCGGTGTCTGCCATCAAATTGGCTGATATTTGCCTTGGAAATGCAATCTCGAAACAAACGGCTGGCGCTAAGTTGATACCATTTGAAACTATGTTGGGTTGTAGATAATCACCTCTAGTAAATGATGACATCGGTAAATCAAAAATAGGGGCCAGATTTCGTAACCAGGCTTCAAAGGGAATAAACTCACCTATAGGTAACAAGTGGTGCTTATCATAACGATTAGCATGCATATAGTGATATTGACCTTGGGTGTCTTGTGGAGACAATTTCCCTACAGCAATTAAATTGTTAAACGCCTGTCGTGAGTCATAGTCATAATTAACAATGCCTGTGATTAGTCCGGTATCGCTGTCTACTGCTTGTGCATCTAATTTTAACAAGAATGATTCAGCGCTCGACTCCAATTGCGGAACAGCCGCTTCTGGCCAAATAACGAGTTTATTGTGCCAATGTTGACTAGTTAAATTCATATACTTTTGCATGGTTGGAGCCTCCTGTTCAGGCATCCAACGCATTTCTTGTTTGATATTGCCTTGTACCATAGCAATGGAGGTTGTGTTAGCTTCAGGCGTCACCCAGCTAATCTTATTGAGAGCCCAACCACCGGTAAAGAAAATCAGTGGTAACATAACAACTGAAAGATAAGATTTTTGTTTTAGGGATAGTGCAACTGACACCGTTAAGGCGATTAAAATGACACTGACACCTGTCTCACCGATAACGGGCATCCAACCAGACAGTGGACTTTGAATTTGGCTGTAGCCTAACGATAACCAAGGAAAGCCAGTCAGAAGCCAACTGCGTAAGAACTCAATTACAAACCAAATGAAAGGCGCTAGCAAAGGCCAGTAACGTAACTTAACGAATCGGTAAAGAAAATAACAGAATAGCCCAGGATATAACGCCAAGAAGCTGCACAATAAAACCATGAGGCCGACTGAGCCTATGATTGGTAGCCCACCAAAATCAGCAATACTGACATGTACCCAAGAAATACCAGCACCAAACCAGCCTAAGCCAAATACAAAACCAGTGTTAAACGCAGATTTTGCTTTATTCGTGTTAAGTAGCAGATAAAAAAATCCGCTAAGTAAAACGGGTGTTAGAAACCAAAATGAAAAAGGTGCGTAACTGAACGTCAGTAATGCACCTATTAAAATAACACCTAAATAATGCAGCATGTTTATCTACTACTTAATCTTCTTTATTCGGTAAGGTAACTTTAAGTTGCAATAAACGGCGTTTATCTGAATTTGTGATTTTAAATAGCAGGCCGTCAATTTCGATTTCATCATCTGTCATTGGCATATGACCAAACGCTTTTAATACTATGCCACCAATCGTATCGGCTTGCTCAACATCGTATTGAGTTTCGAAGAACTGATTGAAATCTTCAATTGGGGTTAAAGATTTTACTGAGTAGGTATAGGTATTTAAAGGACGAATATCATCGGTATCATTTTCATCGATATCGTGTTCATCTTCAATTTCACCAACTATCAACTCAAGAATATCTTCAATGGTGACTAAACCAGACACACCACCATATTCATCAACAACAATTGCCATATGATAGCGTTGCTGTCTAAATTCTTTTAGAAGAACATCAACACGTTTGCTTTCGGGTACTATCACTGCGGGGCGTACAACGTCTTTAAGATGAAACTCTTTTCCCGGTATAAATGCATACGCGAGCAAATCTTTTGCTAATAAGATGCCTTCTATATGATCTTTGTCTTCATTTATGACTGGAAATCTTGAGTGGGCAGACTCGAGCATGACGGGTAAAAATTCTTCGACTGATTCGTCGATATTAATGGTCATCATTTGTGCCCTTGGGATCATAATATCCCTGACACGCATTTCATTGACGCCCATTACACCTTCGATCATCTCTCTGGTTTGCGGGTCAATAACCTCGCGCTGCTCAGCATCGGAGATTATTTCAACTAATGCTTCTTTACTTTTCGGCTCTGCGTTAAAAGTTTGTACTAGTTTATCTAGCCAGCTTCTATTCGTAGAACCGCTAGTAGAGTGGGGGTTGTCTTCGCTCATAATATCTTTTTTTGGTTCCTTGGATCACTATACTTAATGATCTTGATAGGGATCGTCAATGCCTAATTTAGTTAAAATCTGTCTTTCTAGACTTTCCATCGTATGAGCCTCATCATCGTTTTCATGATCAAACCCGAGTAAATGTAGCGTTCCATGGACAATCATATGTGCCCAATGGTGAGATAACTGCTTGTTTTGTTGTTGTGCTTCTTGCTCAACTATATCTGCACAAACAACTAAATCACCGAGAAGATTGAGTTCAATCTCTGCTGGTGCTTCAAACGGAAATGATAAAACATTCGTTGGTTTATCTTTGCCGCGGTAAGTTAAATTTAGCATTTGGCTTTCTTCGCTGGTTACCAATCTTATGGTAACTTCAGCTTCTTTAATGTGTTGGCTCGCAGCTGCTAATTCAACCCATTTTTCAAATTGTTCCACTGAGGGAAGGTTTTGGTTCTCACAGGCAACTTGAATATCAACTTCAATCTTCACTTAGAGACATTCTCGTTTTTCATATTGGCGTTTTGTTCTGCCTGTTTTTTTATTTTGGCTTTTTCTTGTTCAGACTCAAATTCTTCATAAGCTTGCACTATTCGTGCAACAACCGGGTGACGAACTACGTCATTGGCACTGAAAAAATTAAAAGAAATATCTTGAACATTTTTTAATACTTCAATTGTATGACGCAATCCAGACCGCACTCCTCGTGGTAAATCGATTTGCGTAATATCACCGGTGATTACAGCGCGAGAATTGAAACCTATACGAGTCAGAAACATTTTCATTTGCTCAACAGTGGTATTTTGACTCTCATCCAAGATAATAAAAGCGTCATTAAGCGTTCTACCACGCATATATGCAAGCGGTGCTACTTCAATGACATTGCGTTCAATTAGTTTTTCGACTTTCTCGAAACCTAACATTTCAAACAACGCGTCGTATAAAGGACGTAAATAAGGATCAACCTTTTGCGAAAGATCACCAGGTAAGAAACCCAGTTTTTCGCCAGCTTCAACTGCTGGACGAGTAAGTAATATTCGGCGAATCTCTTGTCGCTCCAAAGCATCTACGGCACAGGCTACAGCGAGATAGGTTTTCCCCGTTCCTGCAGGACCGACACCAAAACTTATATCGTGATTGATAATATTAGATACATATTTACTTTGATTAGGGTTTCTAGGCTTTATTACGCCTCTACGTGTTTTGATATGCACTTCTTTGGCGTAGTGCCCAGCTTCTGCGCGTTCTAAGCATTTAGCTTCTTGAATGGCTAAGTGAACTTGGTCAGACTCCAAAATTGGAATCTTTCCTTTTACAGGCTGTGTTTCTATATAAAGTAATTTTAATAGTTCAGCTGCGCCATTACTTTGCAGAGGATCTCCTAGCACCTTGAACTCATTGTTGCGATAGGTAATCTCTACACCTAAACGTCGCTCAATTTGTTTAATGTTGTCATCCAATGGACCACATAAACTCGAAAGACGTTTATTATCGGCGGGTTCAAGAAATACTTCGCTACTGACAATTGTACTCAAATTAAATTTTACCTTTTACTGGTTTAGGGAAGATGGAGAAAATTGTTGCACACCTAAATCGTTCGCTGGTGCAGCTTTCTTAGACAAAATAGCTTTCGGTGCGACGCTTACTCTAAGTCCCATCTCGCTCTCTCGTCTGACAACGTCTCCACGCAAAGAATTTGCAAACACATCGGTAATATTGACATCGATGAATTCACCGATCATATCGGGTGTTCCTTCAAAGTTTACCACTCGATTATTTTCTGTACGACCAGAAAGTTCCATAGGATTTTTCTTTGATGGACCTTCCACTAAGATTCGTTGTTCTGTATTTAGCATATTTCTAGCGATTCTTAGCGCCTGTTGATTGATTCGGTTTTGTAAAATCTGTAAGCGCTGTTTTTTAGTTTCTTCACTAACATCGTCGGGCAAATCTGCCGCTGGTGTGCCAGGCCTTGCGCTGTATATAAAGCTGAAACTCAAATCAAAATCAACTGCTTGAATGAGATCCATCGTGGCTTGAAAGTCTTCATCGGTTTCGCCGGGAAATCCAATAATAAAGTCAGATGACATGCAAAGGTTAGGGCGGACTTTCTTTAATTTTCGGATCTTGGATTTATATTCGATCGCTGTATGCCCTCGTTTCATCAAATTTAAAATGCGATCCGCACCACTTTGCACGGGCAAGTGCAGATGATCTACTAATTCTGGAATAGTGGCGTAGGCTTCAATCAAGTCTTCAGTAAACTCGACAGGGTGTGAAGTGGTGTAGCGGATTCGATCAATTCCATCAATTGAGGCGATTAACTCCAATAATTCGGCAAAATTACAAATTGACTCGTCAAAATGTGGGCCTCTGAAGGCATTGACGTTCTGGCCTAATAGATTGACTTCGCGAACTCCTTGCTCGGCAAGTTGTGCAACCTCTAGAAGTACATCGTCTACGGGTCTACTTACTTCCTCACCTCTAGTGTAAGGTACAACACAAAAGCTACAGTATTTAGAGCAACCTTCCATAATCGAGACAAAAGCACTTGGTCCTTCGGCACGAGGCTCAGGTAGGCGATCGAACTTTTCAATTTCGGGGAAGCTTACATCTACGACTGATTGTGAGCCGCTTTTAATTTGGTTTATCATCTCGGGTAGGCGATGCAAGGTTTGTGGACCAAAAATAACGTCTACAAAAGGCGCACGTTGTCGGATGGTATTGCCTTCTTGGGATGCAACACAACCACCCACACCAATAATCAAATCGGGTTTATGCTTTTTTAAGTTTTTCCAGCGGCCAAGCTGATGAAATACCTTCTCTTGAGCTTTTTCACGAATAGAACAGGTATTTAGCAATATGACATCGGCATCTTCAGCTTCATTAGCCAGTTCATAACCGTGTGTCGAATCGAGAAGATCGGCCATTTTTTCCGAATCATACTCGTTCATTTGGCAGCCCCAAGTTTTAATGTATAACTTTTTGCTCATATTGTGTTTCTAAACCCTAATCTTTGAATACTAGCCCAGCAGTATTTCTGCGCAGCCCAAGCTAACCAACTTCTTCAAAAGAAGCTAAATCGAACCGCTTATTTTAACGTTTTTTGTTGATTGAATCTAGCTTTGTTCTGCTATTTCACTATGACGGAGCTATAACTGCAGAATTTATTCTTAAATTAGCTGATTAATCGTGAGTTATTTCAGTATGATATAGGTATGACTAATATTTTGGCGCGTAAAAAATATGTTTGATGTAGCGATTGTTGGCGGTGGAATGGTAGGTGCTGCAGCAGGTATTGGCTTAGCTCAGCAAGGATTAAACGTAGTCATTTTTGAATCTGTATTGCCATCTCCTTTTAGTCCTGAGCAGTCACCTGACATGCGAGTTTCAGCAATCAATTTACATTCTCAGTCGCTGTTGGAGTCGTTGGGAGTCTGGTCGGAAATTGAAAAAATGCGACTATGTCCATTTACCCAAATGCAAGTATGGGAAGATGAAAAGGCTTTAACGCGTTTTGATTGTGCAGAACTAAATCAAAATCAACTAGGTTTCATTATTGAAAATAGATTAATTCAACTCGCATTATTTAATCGGATTAAGATGTTGCAGAATATTACTGTCGTAACCGAAAAAACGATAAAAAGTGTTTCAGAGGGTGCGGTTATTTCAATTCAAACTTTGGATGATGAATTATTTGAAAGCAAAGTTTTAATTGGAGCTGACGGAGGCCATTCGCAGATAAGAAACTTATTGAAAATTGGATCACAGGGTTGGCAGTATCAACAACATGCGATGGGGATCAATATTAAAATGGTTGATTCGCAACAGCAAAATATAACCTGGCAACAATTTACACCTTCAGGGCCCAGAGCATTCTTACCTTTGTATGGTGATTTTGCTTCATTGGTTTGGTACGACAGTGCGGAAAGAATTAGTGAACTAACACGTCTAAATCATAGTAATTTGAAAGCTCAAATCGTGGCTAACTTTCCGCAGAAGTTGGCTGATTTCGACATTCTGCAAGTAGCGAGTTTCCCGCTAACCAGAATGCATGCCACTCGTTATTGCAAAAATAACACAGTCTTAATTGGTGATGCAGCACACACTATTAACCCGCTTGCAGGGCAGGGCGTAAATTTAGGCTTTAGTGATGTACAGGTATTACTTAATAATATGCAAGGTTGGGATAAAGATGTCATTTCGGTCGCGGCGTTATTGAAGCGTTATGAAAGTATTCGTAAGCCACAAAACTTATTGATGATGTCGACTATGGATGCAATTTATGCGACCTTCAGTAACAACATTTTTCCGTTAAAAGTGTTGCGAAATGCAGGTTTAAAGCTAGCGGATAAAGCTGGCCCACTTAAAAAGCAGGTAATGAAAGTCGCGTTAGGACTGACCTAAGGCAGCGTCAGTCCAAAAACCTTATTTACCCCAAATTCCTTTTTCAGTTTCTCCTTGAATAACGCAATCACCGTTTTTGTATTCAGGTGCTTTGCCTGCTTTGCGCTTCTCAAAGTAATCTTGACTAATCGAAACTATTGTAGGAGTCATCCAAACTACCGCGATAATATTAATAAAGGTCATTAAACCTAAAGCCATGTCGGCCATGGCCCAAACTTTGGGTAGTGAAGCCATGGAACCCCAAAAAATCATCAACAAATAACCTGTGGTATATACCCATCGGCCAATTTTGTTATCTAGTTTGAACATATGCAGATTACTTTCACCGTAAGCGTAGTTGGCTACGACAGAGGTAAAAGCGAAAAGACTAATCGCTGCTGCCACAAAATCTCCCCCATAACTGCCTAAATGACTGCCCATGGCATCTTGGGTCAAGCGAATACCTTCCATTTGCTCACCGCTAGAGCCACCTGCCAACAAAATAACGACAGCTGTGCAGGTACAAAGCACCATAGTGTCGATAAATACGCCGAGCATTTGCACGTATCCTTGTGATACTGGGTGATTCGGATTAGGTGATGCGCCCGCTGCGGCATGTGGGACGCTTCCTGACCCCGCTTCATTTGAATATAGGCCACGTTGAATACCATTTTTTATCGCCGCCCCTAATGCACCAGCTGCGGCTTCTTGAAGTCCAAATGCAGACTTAATAATATCAATCAGCATGGCTGGCACTAGGTCAATATTTACTATCGTAATGGTAAGTGTCACTAAAACGTAAGTAATTGCCATAAAAGGCACAATCCATTCGGCGAATCTTGCGATTGCTCGCAACCCACCAACAACGATTAGCCCGGCCAATAGAATAATAACTAGACCTGAATATTGAGTTGGAATTTCGTATGCGTGATTGAGAGCGTCTGTGATGGTGTTGGCCTGAACTGCGCTAAAAATAAATCCATAACCAAGAAATAGACATAACGAAAATATGACAGCTAGCCAGCGTTTATTTAAACCCTGTTGTATGTAATAGGCTGGACCGCCTCGAAATTCACCATTAGTATCTTTAACTTTGTATAGCTGGCCTAACACACTTTCGGCAAAGCCGGTTGCCATACCGAGTAAGGCAATCATCCACATCCAAAAAATAGCACCGGACCCACCTAAGGAAATAGCGACAGCGACACCCGCTAAATTACCCGTGCCTACACGAGCAGAGAGGCTTGTACATAGTGCTTGAAATGAACTTATCCCCGCAGCGTCACTTTTGGTACTGTTTTTCATAATGCTGAACATGTGGCCAAAATGTCTAAATTGCAGAAAGCCTAACTTCACTGTGAACCACACACCTGCAAACACCAGCATGACTGCTAATATTGGGACATAAAAACTGGATTGTTCGGCATCAGTTTCCCATAAAACGCTTAATCCTTTATTCCACAATACATCGTTTATAAAATTGACAATGTCATTTATCACACTAGTTCCTAGTAATTTATAATTTTTATAGGTTAAGTGTGAATGGATCTAGTTAGCAAGTAAAGGGGATGGAGAAGGTGAATTTTCCAAATAAAAAAGCCCAAGAAATTATCTTGGGCTTAGATATGGCTGGGGTAGCTGGATTTGAACCAACGAATGGCGGGATCAAAACCCGCTGCCTTACCGCTTGGCTATACCCCAAAAGGCAATAAGTGCAAATGCACTTATTACGCAGAAAGTTGGCTGGGGTAGCTGGATTTGAACCAACGAATGGCGGGATCAAAACCCGCTGCCTTACCGCTTGGCTATACCCCAACAAAAATGGTGCGGAAGGAGAGACTTGAACTCTCACGCCGTGAAGCACTGGAACCTAAATCCAGCGTGTCTACCAATTCCACCACTTCCGCAGTTGCTTGTCCTAAAACAAGACTTGGTGGCTACGGCGGGACTCGAACCTGCGACCCCATCATTATGAGTGATGTGCTCTAACCAGCTGAGCTACGTAGCCATCTATCTTTGGGTACTCCTCTTTGGAGTGGCGCGTATTATGCTGATATGGGATAAGGTCGTCAACCCTTTTTTGAAGTGATTTGTTCGTTTGCTCGATATCTAAACAAACTTGTAGGGTAAATCGATATTTTGTTAATCAATTTGTTTGCTTTTGACGTAGATTCACGTTTAAAACAAACTTTAATCGGTATTTGTTGGTTAAGAGACTCGCATAAAAAAGCCCGCATAAGCGGGCTTTTAATCTATTCGAATGAAATATTAATTATTGCGCTTCAACGTCAATAACTGTTAGACCATTCTCATTTCCATTTTCGTCTTTATATATAACACCACCAACGTAGTTTTCACCCGCTTGTAGTCCATACATTCCCACATACACTCTACTTGTACGGCCAGCTACAGCTCTTGAAGACGCTCTAACAGTCAATCCAGTCGTACCAGACTCATCGACAGTCCATACATGTAGTGGAACTTCAGTAGGCCCTTCACCGGCCATGTCCCAACCATGAACAAATACTAGGTAAGTATCAAATCCACCTAAATTAGCTAACGGAGTAGGATCTACTAGAGTCACAGTTTCGTCGGAATCGAAGTTTGTGCTTGCGCCCACTTGAGAGCAGCTAAACTGAGGACACTCCCAAACGTATAGATCTAGATCCATAGCTGGATTTGGCAAATCATCAGTATTAATTTCAAATTTCGCAATTCTGGTTCCTTCAGGTACATCAACCATGTATACCGCTAAACCAGGTTCAAGGAAAGCAAACGTACTATCTGGATCTTGCGATACGACATGTGATTCACCGTAAACCTGACCAAGACCTGTTTCCTCATCGATAGTGGAGGTATCTAGACCAATTCCTTGTGCATAGAATCTGCCGTTATACCCAACTTCTGCAGATAAGGTGACACGTGCAGCTGAACCTGTAGTAACAAGGTTTATTTCATCAGGAGCTGTAACACGAACAGGTTCTGTTGGCATGATTGCTATTGGACTGCGAACATTATGTGTGCCATCACTCCAAGTAATCGAACCAAACGTCCACTCATTAAGCTCAACATCAGCATTCTTACTGAAGGTCAATTGGTATAAGCCTAGACCATCACTTTCTCTGAAGCCCATAACATCTGAATCGACAAAAGTACCTGTGTTCCAATCAAGAACACTCACTGTTACATCAATACCAGACGGCGCTTCAACACTAGCAACATAACTATTTAAGTCACTTACATTATTGACATAACGAGTGATTGTTTGTGTCCCAGCAAGCTCGTCAATAGCGATTGAGGCAATGTTCAGATCACTTGCATCTGTTGGATAACCCGCATTTTCGAACGCTGCACAACTAAAGCCAGAAGTTGATTCAGTAAATGCTGATTCACCTTGACCACACAAGAATGCCCAATAGTCAAACTCGTTTGCGTCGTAGACTAATCCCGGATCGACAGCGAAGTTTGGATCCACATGTCCTGCACCATAATCAAATGGGTCGGCTGCGGTTGCTCCATCTTCTTTAGTTAGATTTTGTCTTGCTGTGGTCATTATTGCAGATTTAACCGCAGCAGGGCTCCATGTAGGATTTGCTTCACGTACTAATGCCGCTAGTCCAGCAATATGAGGAGAAGACATTGACGTACCACTTAGGTAGGCATAGCTTTCACCCATCAAACCGCTATCTATTTGTGAACCAGAAGTTCCCGCTAGAATCTGCTGACCTGGCGCTGTGATATCAGGTTTAATGATGTCTGCTGTGGCTAAACTTTCACCTCGAGAAGAAAATCCTGCAATCTGATTTCCTATTTCTGTTGATGTTCCTCCAGAAATTGCATCGTAGGTCATATTAACGCTAACAGTTACTTCATCAACTAGACCTGCTAATTCAAGGCCTTTTTCATTCGTAATCATAACCCCTGGAATCGTAATGCCAGTTGCATCACCACCCATAGGGGTAGGAGCGCGGTTATCTGAGTAAACAACAACGCCAGTTGCACCAGCATTTTGCGCGTTCAGTATTTTAATACTGAAGTTACATACTCCACGTGCTATCAATGCGATGTTTCCAGCAATTTCTGCTGGATTAGTGAGCCCATCATCGCATGCTAGGGCAGGAGTTGCTGCAACTAATTGACCTGATAATCCTTCTTCAGGCACTGGTGCTGTAATTGAACCATGAACTGAATATAAATCGTCAGTTACATCGTCGTAGCTAACTTCTAAAGTATTACCAATAAGTGCAGTATCGCCATCATAAGTAGATGCAGCAACTGTAGTTACCCAAGGTACATTGTGGGCAACTGTTTGCGCGCCCGGACCTGAGTTACCAGCAGAAAGCGAACTAAATACACCGCCTCTAGCTGCATTGAAAAACGCTACATGAACTGGGTCTACTAAATCTGTTCTACTGCCGCTTATAGAAAAGTTTATAACATCCACACCGTCCGCGACTGCAGCATCAATTGCTGCTACGGAATCTGTAGTCGCACAACCACTATTTCCTGGGGCACTTCCGTTCCAACAGACTTTATATGCCGCCACACGAGCTCTAGGAGCCATGCCGGTAACTAAACCAACATCAACTCCAAGTATCGACGCTGAAACACTTTCGTTACCGCCAGCAGTTGTCATTGTATGAGTACCATGACCGTCGGCGTCACGTGGTGAATCAAATTCACCCGGTAACAACGATTCAGGTCCAAAACCCGTGTTGAAGTAACGAGCACCGATTAATTTGTTATTACATTCAAACAAAGGATCAGTACCGACATCACACACATCTTCTTTATTAGGCCATTCAGGTCTAGTGTCTTGAATTGGAGCAAAACCGGTATCATCTAGACTAGGGTTTTCCGGCCAAACTCCAGAATCCACTACGCCAATGATCATGTCTTCACCTTTATTACCTAAAGTGTGAAGTCCATCCGGTGATGTTAGACCTAAGAAAGATGGCGTATTTGACGTGTCCATTTCACGGATTTCATCAGGCCAAATATTTATAACTTCCGAATTAGTCCTCAATTTTGATACCTGTGCGGAAGTTAAATTTGCTGCAAAACCATTAAAAGAATGTTCGTAGGTATATACAGCTTCTTTAATCCCTACATCATTCATAATTTTGTTTTGTTTATTAACTAATTCTTTCCTGTATGCAATATTAGAAGCTGAATTAGCATCATATTTAGCGCTTTTAAGAATACCACCTGCTTTGTTCGGTAGATTCGTTTTAAGGGGGCGATTAGCTGCTGGCGCTCCTCTTAATTGAACTATATAACGTGTCTTTGAAGCAGAGGTCTGAGAAGTAGAACCATCTGCGGTGACAAAACTGCGGTCTGGATTTGATAATGCCAATGCACTATGTACAGACATCGCCAAAAAGCACCCAGTTCCGAGTACAGTTAGCTGTTTGCGTAACATAGAATTTTCCTTTGTTGTTTTATAATTTTTTTTGAGCAGTTTGATACTGCATACGTATAGAAACGTTTTCCAAACTTCTTTGGTTTGGTAACTTGACTTGGTTAGCCAAACTTAGGTTGGGAACGATGAATTAATAATGGTTTCATTTTTTATTGTCTCAACTTCTAAGCAAAATTTAAGAAGCAAGAAACATTCCTTCTATATAGCATACTGATATATATAATAATTTTTGTTACTAGGAAAAGTGCATATTGATATATGTTAAAAACCCTGACATTGTTTTGGTCGAATGGTATACAGAAATCAGTTAGTTTTTAATGGACAGGCAA
>NZ_BAEN01000012.1 GCF_000314975.1 Aliiglaciecola lipolytica E3 | reverse complement strand
TAAGTGGCGCAGATAACTACGTAAGCTCAACTCAGAGCGTCCCAGCTTCACATCAAAGACACTGCGATGCCGTAAATCCACAAACGTGGTTGCGTAGCCCTTCTTACGGGTGAAAAAGTGCTCATCAATCCCTAACATCTCGGGGCAGGGGCGACTGATGATTTCTTTGTATTTTTGACTGATGTGAGACTGATACCAACGCTCGACGGTGGTCGGGCTAATACGGTGTGTGCGTGATATACCACGCTGCGTGACACCGCCATGATGCGCTTCGAAGACTTCTAATCGAAAGCACTCCGACGCGCGATAGCGAGGACGAATACCCACAAACGGGTGTCTGAAATAGCGACCACAACACCGACAGTGGTATTTAGGCACCTTAAGGTGCAACGTTAATACCTGATTACCTTGGCGCGTGTGTTTTACCGTGCGTTTATGCGTGGCTTTAATCCGTAATTGTCGGCTTTCACAATGCTTACATACCGGCTTTTTAGTGGGCCTTGCCCACACTTCAATAAAATCATGTCGATGAACACGTTCTATTTCTAACTCACTTATGCCTAAAATAGTACCTGCGTGGGACATCTGTACTCTCCATTAAATGATTCTTCGCAAAATCAGTTTAATGAATGCGGATGTCCCCCGTTAATGATGAAGAGCC
>NZ_BAEN01000013.1 GCF_000314975.1 Aliiglaciecola lipolytica E3 | reverse complement strand
AAATAATTCTACTGTCTACTATACGTCTACTTTGTATTTTTCATTTTTAATTTGTTAGTGAATACTACCAACAAAGAGAATGGTGCCCGGGGCCGGACTTGAACCGGCACGTCCTTTCGAACGAGGGATTTTAAATCCCTTGTGTCTACCAATTTCACCACCCGGGCATCGGATGAACTCACATAACCTGTGAGAGGGTATTGCAATTTCTCATACTGGATGAGAAGCGTTTATGGAGGCGGAACCCGGAGTCGAACCGAGATCCACGGATTTGCAATCCGCTGCATAGCCATTCTGCCATTCCGCCAATTTGGAGCGGGAAACGAGACTCGAACTCGCGACCCCGACCTTGGCAAGGTCGTGCTCTACCAACTGAGCTATTCCCGCATTTAACTGCTTTCAAAAATCTGTTCAGTTAATTACATTTGGCTCTCGCTAAATGTGTGGCAGCATTCTACCGTCAAAGATCTAACTGTCAACAACAAAAATGATGATTTTTAACTGTTTGCTTGAAAAATGACTTAAAAGCGTTAATTTCGAACAAACACACATTAATTTCAGCTGTTTTGTTTCTTTTCAGTCAGACTTTTCCATGCAGCAACGGTATAAGAAACCATCGACCACGCCGAAAGAATAGCTGAAAAGTACAACAATACGTATCCGAGTTTAACCCAATAAATGGGATAACCCATAAAATAGTCCATTTCAGACAGCAATCCGATCAGCGCTAACATTTGTGCCATTGTTTTCGCTTTACCCAAAAAAGATACTGCGACAATATCACTTTTACCCTGCTGCCCCATCCATTCTCGTAAAGCAGAAATATACACTTCTCGCGACATTAGTAATATCGCTGGGATAGTAATCCAAACCGTATTGTAACTGTGGGTAATCATTAACAGCGCTGCGGCTACGATTAATTTGTCTGCGACAGGATCTAAAAATGCTCCAAACGCTGTTGATTGTTTCAGTTTGCGGGCTAAATAGCCATCAAACCAATCTGTAATTGCTGCAAACCAAAAAATAAAGGCTCCAGCTTGCCTTGCCCATTCCCAGTCTAAAAAGTACACCACTACAAATACGGGTATGAGTAGTACTCTTAACATGGTAATTATATTTGGAATTGTCCACATACTTCTATCTAACCTTTGCTTGATTTTCCAATTTTCAAATCTTCGTCAGGAATGCAGATGCTCATATATAATATCAGCAAGTTCTTCACTAATTCCGGGGACTCGGGATATTTCGTCTCGACTGGCTTTCAATACACCATGGATTCCCCCCATGTATTTTAATAAGCTCTGTCTTCGCTTAGCGCCAATGCCAGGAACCGACTCTAAAACAGAAGTACGCTTGGCTTTTTGCCGCTGCTGACGATGGCCAGTAATAGCAAACCGATGTGATTCATCTCGAATGTGTTGAATCAAATGCAGTGCGGGGGAATCTGCTGACAAAGGTATAGTATCATGATTTCCAGCGAGAATAAGCGTCTCTAAACCAGGTTTTCTGCTAGTGCCTTTGGCGACACCAATTAATAATGGCTTTTTAGCGGCTTTCCAATTTTCAAAGTGTGCTTCCGCTTGAGCTAACTGCCCTTTCCCACCGTCAATAAACACAATATCGGGAATTTTAGATTCATCGGTAGGCGTTTTATATCGTCTACTTAATGCTTGCGCCATTGCAGCATAATCGTCACCTGGCGTTATCCCTTCAATATTGTAGCGTCGATAATCTGTCTTAAATGGTCCGTCGCGATTAAATACTACGCAAGAAGCCACAGTTTGCTGACCGGACGTATGACTAATATCGAAACATTCCATGCGTTGAATTGGCTGTTCAAAATCTAGCACTTTTTCGAGTTCTAAATAACGAGCAAAAACGGATTTTTGCTGGTTTTGTTTTGCTTCCAGCGCATTTTCAGCATTGGTAATGGCTAATTGTAAATAACGTTTTTTCTCGTCTCGGGCACCTTTATAGAACTTTACTTTATAACCAGCTTCAGCGCTTAAGAGATCAGTAATCGCTTCTTCATCCTCCAACCCCATTGGCATAACAATTTGTTTTGGTATGGTTTTGTTTCCCGCTAAATAGAATTGCAGCACGAAAGATTGCAATATTTCCATTTCAGTTGTTTGCGCGGGCACTTTAGGAAAAAAGCTTTTACTACCTAATAATTTATTGTCTCGAATAAACAAGCCTTGAATACTCGCAATGCCATTTCGATAAACGAAACCGAGGACATCCATTTCTTGCTCATTACCACTAACCCATTGTTGCTCTTGAATTTTATTTAATGCACTAATTTGATCGCGATATCGCCCTGCTGCTTCAAATCTAAGTTCTGAACTAGCTGTTTCCATTTTATTCACGAGGCTTTCAATAACTTGCTGGTTTTTACCTTTTAAAAACATAGTCGCAAGGTAAATCTGCTCTGCATATTCTTCTTCAGTTACTAAACCTTCTACACAAGGGCCCGCACAGCGTTTTAATTGATATTGTAAACAAGGTCGACTTCTAGCCCGATAATAACTGTCTTCACACTGCCTAATAGGAAACAGTTTTTGCATAGTCCGCAAGCTTTCACGAACCGCCCAAGCACTTGGATAAGGACCAAAATATAAGCCTTTTTGCTTTTTAGTACCTCGATGTAAAGCTAAGCGAGGATGTTTATGCTCGGAAAGAAAAATAAAGGGGTAGGATTTATCATCGCGCAAAACCACGTTATAGCGCGGTTTATATTTCTTAATAAAATTATTTTCAAGAATGAACGCTTCCGTTTCGCTATTCACGACGGTTACGTCCATATCAGCGATTTGCCGAACTAAAGACTGGGTTTTGATACTATCAAGATTACTTCGAAAATAGCTTGAAACCCGATTTTTAAGATTCTTCGCTTTGCCTACATAGATAACTTCATTTTTATCATTATACATCCGGTAAACACCGGGTTTGGAAGTTAGGTTTTTAAGAAAGCCTTTGTGATCGAATGGTCTTGCTTTATCGGTCATGTAAAATATTAAAGTTGATTACTGTCAATCAAATTGTGGCGCAAAGCTAAATGCGTTAGTTCTACATCTGAGCCCACTTTCAATTTATCGAACATTCTATAGCGATAAGTATTAACGGTTTTGGCACTAATATTCAACTTGTTAGCAATGTCGGGAACACGATTACCTTTGGTAAGCATAATTGTAATTTCTAGCTCTCGACGAGATAACTGCTCAAACGGATTTACTTCATTTAAATTTAATTGACCAATCGCGATCTGCTGGGCAATTTCCGGGGCAATATACCTTTGTCCTGATGCCACTTTACGAATCGCAATTACCATTTCGTTGGGATCGGTACCTTTTGTTAAGTAACCGTAAGCACCTAATTGCATAACTCTAGCAGGTATGGGATTTTCGGTATGCACTGACACCACAACAACCTTGGCGTCTTGGCAGAAATGAATAATTTGTTTAGTTGCTTCTAAGCCACCAATTCCAGGCATATTCATATCCATAAGCACAATATCTGGCGGTGAATTACGGCAGAATTTTATGGCCTCTTCGCCATTGTTTACTTCACCTACCACCTTGAAATCAGAAATATCTTCAAGAATTCGCCGGATACCGGTTCGTACTAATTCGTGATCATCGACTAAAAGCAGCGTTATCAAACTTTACCTCAATACAATGGCAATACTTACTTTACACTTAGTTATTAAACAGCCCACTAACTCAGTATTTAATATTGTAAAGCTATTAGAATGTAACAGGTTTCGAGTAAAATCCTAAAATCCTTTTGAGGAAGCGTCTATACGGTAATTATAACGGCATTAAAATTATCCTGTATAGCGTTAATTTGCATATCAATGATGTTACCATTCATCATTGTAGTTTTAGACTTCAGCGCAAGGGTTTTGTAGGGATAATTCGCAACCTACAAGAACGGATAGCGAGGGATGTCCTCAGGCACTTCCTGTAAT
>NZ_BAEN01000014.1 GCF_000314975.1 Aliiglaciecola lipolytica E3 | reverse complement strand
ATGCCTGTCCAAATAGCAAGCTACAAACTGAAAAGATGCCTGTCCAAGCAGTCAGCAGCCTGAAATGTATTTATTTTTTAAACGCCTCTTTAATACTTTCCAATGAGGTTCCAAGCAACTTACGTGAAAGCACATCAAGTTCTTCTTCCGATCCTTGGATGTGAAAAGTCGCTTGTACATGTTTCATCATTTCACCCGGTTTTAATGCAGCTGCAGGCGAAGAGGTTTCTAACTCGTAGAATGGTCCTAATGGTGCGACTCCTGGTTCTGGTGAACCGTCATTATAGGAATTAATAACGTCACCCGAATAAGGATTTTCTTGATGCTCCCACATAGAATTAACAAAACCATAGGGCGCATCCTGTTGATTATAAGTCACAATATTAAGTACTTTACCCGCGGCATCATAACTACCTGCAATACCTTTAGAGCGTTTAGCACTAATACCTATTTTTCCGCGCCGCGTACCATCACCTTTAAAAAACAGCTTATCTGATTCAACCCGTAAATGCTCGGCTGGGACCTTGCCAAAATAACTATCATTAACTTTAGTGCCTAATTCTTTTTCCGAGCCACTTTCAAATGGAATAACCACTGTCGTTTTTGGAGACGGGTTATACATGCCCAACATCCAGATTGAGAGCAATCCAGTTTCCGGATCCCAAGTATTGGTACCTGCATTTATTATGCGATTATCCGTTTCATAAGCCACCATTTGTAAATTTTTATCTAGTTCAACGCCTAGTAGTTTAGCCCCCTCTTGCGCATCTAGTAGCTTTACAGTGCGTTCAATTTCAACTTTAAATATTGCACCACTGTAATTAATCAGTTCAGTACTATGCTCGAACGTAGCAGAACGGTTTGTTTTCGAAACCAATTCAAAGGCTTCTGTGTCAATAACAGGCGGCGTCGTCCAGTCAGAAAACTCGAATTTGGTGCCTGGCTTAAAAAATAGTGCATATTGGCCGCCTTCAGGTCCAAGCCAAAATCGCTCTTCTCCTCCAAAAATATAAATATGTTCTTCCAGCTTACCTTTCTTCTCTTCGTCCGATAAAAAACCTTTTTCAATTACCGGACGGTTAATCCACCCAAAACTTGGACCATACTTGACATCGTAAGTACTGGTCATGACACGTCCTTGATATTGTGGTGCAACAGCAACTGCCGCCTCTCCATCTTGCAACACAACAATAGATGTGTGTTTTTGCATAAACGAGACATCATCGGCAAAATTGCCACTACTGGTATCGCATCCAATAAGTGACGTTAAAGCTACCACCGAAGCCAATGCTGACGTGATAAATTGCATTTTTTTCATATTAGTTTTCCTTTGTCACATCAAATCGATGAATAAAAGGAAGCGCTTTTTTTGCTCTGCCTATTTCAACTCCCCAAAGTGGCATCTCGCCTAAGTCACTATCTGTAAACGCTTCTGGACGATAGGCCCCGGCGGCCCATGGGTGATTAATTACTTCATGTGTTTTAATAAAATTCATACCATCTTCGGCATACATTATAGAATCTTGAATTTCCTCAGGCGCGCGTTCGCCAATCATCGCTGCCACTCCAGTTCCTTGCGGCCATACAAACACTTCGTGATTCCCAGGAATAACAGGATTGTTCGGCACTTTGATATATGGTCCTTCTGGGTTTTCAGCAATAGCTAAACCCATTTGTGTATGTTTAGGGCTTTTTCCTAGCTGCCGACCTTTATAATAAAGCCAATATTTTCCATCGCGAATAATCAAACTAGAATCATCAACTAAATGACTATCAAAATCGTCTTTATTCTCGCTATTTACCAAAACAGGGGCATTACTAAAACGTTGCCAAGGACCGTCAGGTGAATCTGAAACCACAATTCCGATTTTTGAGTCAGGACTAAAGGGCTGCTTATAGGTTTTAGATGTACCCGTGTAAAATAGCCAATATTTACCCTCGGCAACAAGAATATTCGGTGTAAAGACACTTGCACCTTCCCAACTTCCTTTAGTTCCTTTTCCTAATGCTTCACCTTTTTCAGTCCAATGACGGCCATCCTCAGAAGTGGCATACCAAACCGTTGCGTCATAACCAGTAGATACTTTACCTTTTGAATACCAGACATAGTACAAATCACCTACTTTAATGATGTCACTTGGGTCACGGCGCATAACATTTTCTTCAATGCCGATACCATTCAAATCTGAGTGCGAAATAACGATTTTTTGGGATGCGTCTTGGGCGGGTTTCCATGGCTGTCCATATTCAGGTAAGGTCGGGTTTGGTCTTAAAAATTTTGCATCCTGATCCTCATACCAGCGATGTAGCATCTCCTTCATTTTTGCGACTCTTTGAGGATACTCTAACGCCAAATCATTTGATTCTTCTCGGTCTTGCGCAAGATTAAATAGCTGAACTTTTCCGTCTTCAAACCGTTCAAGTAGTTTCCAATCGCCAAGTCGAATTGCGGCTCCTGGGAACCCTCCTTGATTAGAATAGTGTGGATAATGGAAATACAAAGGACGTTCAGCAACATTCGACTCTCCATTGATGACGGCCTTCAAGCTATCGCCATCCAATTGCTTTATATTGTTATCGTTTATACCCAAAATGTCGTACAAAGTCGCTGCAATATCTGTACTGGTAGCCGGAACTGAAGTTGAAGTACCCATTGATTTAGAGCCGGGTACACTAATAACAAATGGCACCCGAATTCCACCTTCATATAGCCACCCTTTTCCACCGCGAAGAGGCAAATTTGATGTTGGCAACCCTTCTGCCGTCGATAAACCACCATTGTCAGACAACAAGATAACGATAGTATCTTCGGCTAAATTTTGAGCTTTGAGTGAATCAACCAGCCGACCGATATTTTCATCTACCTTTTCAACCATAGCTGCATAAGTTGCATGCGTTTGCTTCACTCGATTTAATCTCGGTTTATCCGTAGGCCAAATTTGTTCAACTTGTACAAACTCCGATTCAGGATCAGTTCCAGCAAATTTACTTGCGTACTTATCTATAGTTTCTTTTGGCGCATCTAAAGGAGTATGAACAGAATAATAAGACATCATCATGAAAAATGGAGATTCTCCTTGTGCGTAACCTTCGAGCAAGTTGATGGCTTCTGAAGTTAATCTTTCAGTTAAATATTCACCGTCGGGGCCACTTTCTAAACGAGGGTTATTGTAAGGAGAAAAATAGCCACCACGAGGAGCGCCAGCTACATGCCCACCAATATTTACGTCAAAGCCAAAATGTTCTGGCCATCCATCTTCAGTTTGGCCCAAGTGCCATTTCCCTAAGAAGGCAGTCTGATATCCATCATCACCAAGAACACTGGCAATAGTTGAAATATTGGTAGGTAATTGTTCTTCGAATTGAGCAGGTTTAAATTTCCCTTCTCTATATCTATGTTTGCGACTTTGGTCACGAAAGAAATCGGTAGTAGATAACCTCGTTGGGTGCTGACCAGTGAGTAGCGATGCTCGTGTTGGACTACACACGGGGCTAGCGGCGTAACCATCAGTAAAGAGCAATCCCTGATTTGCTAACTTATCCATATTTGGTGTCGAATAGTTAGTATTTGGGTTAAAGGCTGCTACATCAGCCCAACCAAGATCATCTACTAAAATAAGTAGAACATTAAGCTTTTTCTTATCTGAATTGGTTGAGTTGCATGCAGACAACATGCAAATGGATAAGACCATTACCGCGACAATTGATAGTACCTTCATTTTTTGGTTCCTTTTGAAACAGGGCTAAGCCAAATTGCTTGTCCACCACCAGGAGCAAGTGACATTTTGATTACATCTCCCTTTTTAACTTCGATCGCTCGCACTGCATATGCTTCACGATTCGTTAGATAATGAGTTTGTGCGGTATCCGCATAAATTTTGGCTGTGTAAATGTGATTATCAGCTAAAAAATCCAGTTGAAGTGGTAACTCTCCCCCCTCTTCATTAATCGCTGCACCGACAAACCAATCCTCACCAGTTTTCCTAGCAGTGACTACGTGGTGCTCAATGTTGCTGGACAGTACTTTAGACTCGTCCCAAGTCGCAGGCATGTGTTGGAAGAATTCAAATAAGTCAGGCTTTCGTAAATATTCTTCAGGGGAATCGGGAAAAATAATTAAACCCGAAAAGATAATAAGTGCCCGAGCAACCTCGCCGGCAACCGTTGAATTAACATCACTTCTAACGTACTTTCGACTCTCTTTTAAACCGTTCAGTTTAAAAAAACCATTCGACATATCTAATGGACCTGCCAACGCATTAACATGTGCCATCTCAACAAAACCACTTGGCGTAAAAGTATGTAAGCCGTCCGCTTGGGCATGCACCGCTTCTCGTGTAAGCCAATTAGGCCATGCACGTCGCAACCCGCTCGGAACGATTGGCTGATCATGAAAGTTAATCAACAGCTTATGTTTAGCTGCTAATTCGACAATATTGAGGGTCTTTAATACTTTTTCCCTACCACTTAGCTTCATAAACCCATACTTTACTCCAGCAGCTCCCCAGCTCGCCCAAGTTTCAAACAGCTTGTCTAAGTCATAGTTCACGCTGGCTTTATCATTCAAATATAAAATAAACCCAATACCTTTTTGGTTTGCTTGATTGATTAAATCCTTAATATTTAGACCGTCAATCTCGGTAAAAGGATCTGATTCGGCTTGATGTTCAGGACCGTACCAATTTGCATCAATCATCACATATTGCATATTGCTTTTAGCAGCAAAATCAATCATGCGATGCAATGATTCATTGTCCAACGCATAAGTATGATCGCCATACTGATCACCGCGAACTCGCCAGTCCCACAGAGACTTTCCCGGTTTTATCCAGGAAATATCTTCAATTTGATTAGCTGGAGATAAATTTATTAAGGATTGAGAAGTAAGTAAATCACCGGCTTTGTCACCTATTTGCAATACTCGCCAAGCAGTTGATGAAGGTAGCGCATTTGAAATTAGAGGCTGACTTATCACTGCAAGCTCAGCACGACCAGACAAAGTTGTGAGCTGCATAATTTCAGTCTCAAAACGGCTGGCTTCCTGGATCGCCATCGCAGGTAACTTTTCCCCGAAAACTGCCGTAGGAATCATGATTTGCTCAGCGGCACTAGAAGCAATACTTTTGATATGTTTATTCGGCTTCATACCATTGTAGCTCCAGGTAGAAGCATCTTGAGCAAAATTAAAGTGGGTTTGTTCTAACAATATTTGATTTTTAGACTCACCTATAGACTCAAATACATGCCTAAATGCAACTGCATCATTAAACACGCGAAACTCTAAAACACTTAAAGGCTCATTGGTTATTTTATTGACAAGCTGAAATTTCACGCCCGTATATTGATTTCGAGAATGGCTAAACTGCCCCCATGGTAAAGCATACGTTTCGTCTACCTCTTCTTGAGAAAGTAAAACTAAATCGTGCTCCTCTTTCTGCTCCCCTTTAATGAATAGATCAATGTTTGAAGGCAAAAGTACTGATGTATTATTAAATGTAACGCTATATTGTGGAGAGGTTTGCGTATCCCATGACACAGTTAAGCCAATACGCTCATCGGGTGAAGTTGCTGAATAGTGTTCCTGATCTGCACTCTTATATTGCTCAGAGTCCTTTGCACACGAACTTAAACCCAACATCAAGCTGCAAGTCATAGCAAGCACCGACATACAGCGGCGGTTAACGATAGAATCCAATGAAACCACTCCTCATCTCAACAATAATCAGCAGGTTCTGCTGAATTTAACAATATATAAAAGTGCACTAAACAAGATACTAACAAATAACATTAGCCATTGTGAAGTAATTTTATATTTAAAAATACATTTAAACTTATTGAGAGAAAATCTTTAGTCAAGATTGACGATTGTCATCATTGAAGCGCGATTTTTTTAATTTCATCGTCACTGAGTGCGCGTGAGAATATCATCATTTCGGCAATTGAACCGTTTAAGTTCCGCAACGGAGATATATTAAGTGTACTGTCCCAATTACCGATAGAAGCTTTATTGATATGCCAGGATTTCGTCCTATGTTTGAGGTGTTTTTCCATCACTAACTTGCCATTGATGTATGATTTAACTTGGCGCGTATTCTGATTGACAGTAGTGGCAAGATGATACCAAGTACCTGATTCAGACACAGAATAAAAGGGTTGATAGGTATAATTCGAGCCTGCATCTTTAGTATGCTTTAATCCCAGTACTAACTTACCCTCGTTTTGCTCATCTAAATGCCCCAGTTGCCAATGAATATCCCCCTCGTTGTAATTATCCGTCAGCAAAATAGAATTGAATCTGCGATCCAAGCTGTCAATTCTGATCCAAGTGGTCAGGGTGAACTGATCAAATTCTCCTTTAATATCGACCCGTACACGATCACTGGCTTTTTTAAACTCTAATGCCGACTTTCCATTCCATGGGCCTTGAGCCCAATTAGCACCTACAATAGCGCCATGAAACGTTTCACTGGTATGCGCAATATTTGTCAGTTGCCTAGGTAAGTTTAGGTCTTTTTCAAAGTCATAATAAGCGACTAAACTTTCATCTTTTAATACCCACTGCTTCATTTCGTGCCATTTTCTCTGTTGTCTATTGGATGCAGTAATCGTTAAATCGTTGATGTTAGAAAACTCAGAAAAAAGACTCGACGTTGCATTTTTTAATTGCCATTCAGAGGCCAAAGGTGAACCTTGCGATATTGCACCTCCTTTCGCCAGACGATAGGTCTCTCCTTGCTTATCTTTGGTTTCTATCAGGCCATCAAAAACATGGATTTGAGATTTTCCACTATGATCAACCGACACGCCGATTGCCGTTCCTAAGTCGATCACTTCAGAGTTGGGCGTATCGATTGTAAAACCAATTGCCACATAAGGAACATCGGTCATAACTTTGCCATGTCTCAACATAACGCGTTGCTCATTGATAATATCCAAATCAGCAGGACCTGCAATTTTCAATCGAGCACCATGATAAAACTCCAATTCTAAAAAACCATCGAGCAATTGGAGATTACCGGGGATAACTGATTCACCGGCCTTAAAGTGTTGAGAGTTATTTACCACATTTACAATTACTGCCACACCATTATCATTCACTTCGTTTAACATCACGCTAGGCTGATAGTAATTTTCTGGCTCATCAATGTGTAGGAAGAAGAAAAAGGTTAAGACTGCACAGGCAGCGATACTGAGTGCAGTCCAATTCCAAGTCCGACTCAATCCAGAAATATTGTTTTTCTTTGGTGCCTTATCTTGTGTCGCCCTTATTCCTTCTGGGTTATCTTCTATTGCCTGAAGTATTCGTTTTTCAAATTCTTTATGTTGTAACAGTTGCTTAGATGCGTCATGAACTTTGGCAACAAAGATGCCTTCCTTTGCCTCTGCAGATTCAGTTTGAGTTAATAGAAAGTCCATCTCTAACTGCGCTCGCAAACTAAATTTAAATTCATCAGAAAGTTGCGCTAAGCATAGTAACTCGTCTACCTCACTGGCAGATATTGCGTTATCTAACAATTGGCCAAGTAATTGCTCAAATCGTTGTTTTTGCGATTTCAAATCACTCATGTCAGGCTCAATCTATAAGCCATGCAGGCTTTCAGTTTTTCGCGAATGCGCATTAGTGCTAATCGAACAGCCGTGGTTGTCATCCCTATTTGCTCTGAAATTTCACGGGAATTTTGTTCATTTGCATATTTATAATCAATCAATTGGCGACTTGTATCCGGTAATTCTAATATACAGGCTTTTAAGGCCGCGATTTCATCACCATTGTAGTCGGACGGTTCATAGTTAAATTCAAATTCATTAACTAAAAATTGACTCAACTTCTCATTAAGAATGCGCGTTTGACGATTAGCCTTACGAAATTCATTACGCACTAAATTTCTAGCAATTCCGCGAAGCCAAAAACCAAAGTCGAGCTCTTGATCGAATTTATCCATTTCCCGATAAGCCACTAAAAACGTTTCTTGCGCTAAATCATCTACCGCATCAGAGTGCACACCTAAACCGCGAATAAAGGCACGTAAACCTACTTGGTATTTACGAATAAAAACTGAAAACAATGCTTTTTGTTTATCCATATCCCAAGTTAGGACTCAAGCTTTTTATTGGTTAACCAAGCAAATACGAATACCACACTAAAACAACTAAGAGGAATCAAATAGCTTATGTTGACACTCTCGGTAATATCAATCACCCATCCCTGCAATGGTACTAACACAGCACCGCCCAGAATCGCCATTATGATAAATGAACCACCTAACTTCCGATCCTCACCCACATCAGACAGTCCCAAACCATAAATGGTTGGGAACATTAAAGACATACAGCTGAAACAAGTTAATAGCGCTAAAGTCCCGATTGTGCCACCGACTAACACTGCAATTAAAACCATTGTTATGGCTAACATTGCCATTACACAAAGTAGCTTTGCGGGACGCACATAACTCATCAATCCGGTACACACAAATCGAAACACAGTGTAAACGCACAATCCCCAAAACACATATTCTCCAGCCTGAGCTGCTGTAGTAACTTCTGGATGATTATCCATAATGTATTTAATCGCATATGTCCAAACGCCAATTTGACAACCAACATAAAAAAACTGGGTTACAACCGCAAATTTCCAAGTGGTATTTTTCTTCAATCGATTAAATGAGTCTTTTAAATTACCAAAATTGTCCGAAGACTTAGCAACCGGTAACTTTGCAATAAACACCACAACGGCAAGTAAGATGGCAACAAGCGCGACTACTTGATATGCACTTACCACATTGCCCAGTTCTTGCGTTTGAATACCAAGAAGTTCTGAAGCAGACATACTTGCTCTTTGCTCGTCTGTAGCTGTATTTAGCCCTTTTAAAATGACTTCTTTTCCTAAGTACACGCCCATTAGTACGCCTACAGGATTAAACGCTTGAGCTAAGTTAATACGCTGAGTGGCGGTTTCACTAGAGCCCATTGATAAAATATATGGGGCAGCAACGGTTTCTAGTACAGCGCAACCAGAAGCAAACACATAAAACGCGATTAGAAACAATTCGAAACTCATTGCTTGGCTAGCGGGATAACATAACAATGCACCTATGGCATATATGCTTAATCCTGTCATCACTCCAGTTTTATAACTGTATTTTTGTATCAATATTGCCGCTGGAAGCGCCATGACAAAATAAGCACCATAAAAAGCGGATTGAATAAAAGAGGACTGCAACTGGGTCATACCTAACACCTTTTGAAATGCAGGAACTAACAAATCAGTCATGTTGTTAGCCGCTCCCCACAACGCAAAACATGCGGTGATTAATATAAATGGGAGCAATAGACCGCGCCCAATTAAAGGTGCAGAATTCGTAGTATTAACAGGTATTGCCGATACGGGATCGTCTTGGATTACATTAGCTTCAGTTTGCATCGTATTTTCTCGGTTATTTTTATTGTTAGGTTAAAAACAGATCATTCATCGTGTTGTGATCGTCAAGACTATCCGCGAAACGTGAGGTAGGAACCCCCGCAGCTTGCAGCATAGTTAAATATAAGTTGGACAATGGCACTTTTTCTGAAAATTTGTGGTATTGACCATGTTTGAGCCCCATATTTTTGCCACCAGCAAGTATTAAAGGATAATTACGTGCGTTGTGAGTTGAGCTGCAAGCACTGCCGTACAGAACCTGTGTATTATCTAATAACGAACCAAATTCATCTTGCGTATTGTGCATACGCTCTAAAAAGTAACTAAATTGCCCAGCCAACCATTGGTCGTACTGTCCCCACTCCTGCCAATGACCTTTACTTTTGTCATGACTAATTTTGTGATGACCTTTTTTTAAGCCCAAAGCAAGTTTAGGAAACGCATCGCCTAATCCCATACCATCTTCTCGGGCCATCATGTAAGTCGCGACTTCTGTCAAATCAAGCTGAAATGCCAAAACTATGAGATCCATCATTGTGCGTATGTAAGCTTCAGGGTTGATATTGGCATCTGCGGCAAAATCTATATGATCTGCGCTAAAGTCTTTTAATGGCACATCAAGCCAAGTTTCGTTGCGTTGTATTTGTTCTTCGAGCTGACTTAAATTGGTCATATGTTGGTCAAGTTTGTGCTTGTCATTCACACCTAACTTGCGCTGTAAACGTTTTGAGTCTTCTAAAATTAAGTCTACAATTTTGCGTTTTCTGGCCAATTCTTGCTTTCGCTGCGCAGTAGAACCTATGCCATCAACCGAAAAATAACGTTCAAATATTTGCCGATGATTATGTTCAGATGGAATAGGATTTCCCTGACTATTGTAAGATAAAGTCGCCCCTCGAGATTTGAATCCTACGCCGCCATCTGTTGACAGTACTAAAGAAGGATAACGCGTATTTTGCTTCTTGGTATAAGCGGCAAACTGATCAACCGAAATACTATTTTTGTACTCTCCGCGTAAATCCCCTGCAGTTAAAAAAGTATCTCCGGCAATATGCCCCATTAAGCGCCTAGATTTTGGATGGCTTAAGCCACCTAAAATTGAAAGTTGTTTTTTAAATGGGGTTAATGATTGCAGCACATTTGTGAACGTATAATCATGGCCTTCACCCTGAGGAAACCAGTTCCATTGCTTAAATTCAGAGTCTTCACCCGGCATGCTCACACCGTTAGGTACATAAATATACGCTAAACGCTTCGGCGCTTGAGCTCGCTGCCCTGACATGCTTCCTTCCTTCGCCATACACTCCATGTAAGGTAGACAAGCTGTGACTCCTAAACCTTTTAAAAATGAACGTCGATTTAAACGAAATGGTCTAATAGTGCTCATAGTTAATCTCCTTATGCTTGATTAAATGAAGGGCTTTGAATAATAGATAAAATGACTGACTGCATGCTGTAATCCTCATTTTTCACTTTTTCCAACAAGTCATTTAGCTCACTTTCATCATGGAAATTAACTTCTTTACCCAGTGCATAGGCGTATAAATGTTTCACCAATGACATTACAACTTGATCTTGTTTAGCATTTAGCAAGTAGCCTTTGATTTCGCCCAATCCGTTAACTTCAATGCCATCTGGTAATACCGACAAAGAATCAACTACTGCCCCTTTATAACTATCACGGTACCTGCCAACAGCATCATAATTTTCAAAAACTAAACCATAGGGATCGATTTTGGCATGACAATCTCTGCAGGAGTCTTTGTCTCTGTGCAATTCAAGCTGCTGTTTTAGTGTTAATTTGTCAAAACCAGGGGTATCAGGATCAAGTTGCGGAACATTTGGTGGCGGAGGTGGAGGCTCAACCCCCATAATTTTCGCTTTTAACCATACAGCACGTTTGACTGGGTGGCTGTGAACGCCATCAGCGTGACCAGTCAAAAATGCACCTTGACCAAGCAAACCACCTCGACCTGTCGATTCATCCAATGTCACTTTTCTGAAAGTGGGTCCCGTCACGCCTTCAAGCCCATAAAATTCAGCTAGATTTTGATTTAGCATGGCAAAATCCGATTCAATTATGTTTAATGCACTTAGATCCTGCTGAATCAAATAAGTAAGAAATTCGGTCGTTTCCATCGCCATATCTTTTTTGACAAAGCGGTTGAAATCTGGAAACGATTCAACATCTACCGTTTGATTTTCAAGCCTATCTAAACGTAGCCATTCACGCGCAAACACAGTGACAAACCGCTGTAATCTTTGGGTGTCGGTAAGCATCCGCTTAACTTGCGTATCCAGTTCATTCCGCAGCTCACCTTTAGCTGCCAATGATAACAACTCTTGATCGGGTGGTGAGTTCCATAGGAAATAAGACAAGCGATTCGCTAGTGCATAATCGGTAACCAAAGAATGATGGTTTTCACTAGCTTGTACCGAGCCGATACCCAATAATTCAAATAGTTGATTGGGGGCGTCATTAACAACCTCTGACGTTTTGTCAGGCGCTTCAAATGAATCGTTAGGTTCCGCCATGTACAGAAAGCTGGTTGATGATAAGATTGCAACTAAAGGTTCTTTTATACTCTCTTCAAAACGTTCAAATTCTGGTGCAATAGCTTGCCAAAACTCAAAATACGGTTGAATCTCACTTTCACTTACTGGTCTGCGATAAGCGCGTTTAGCAAACTCTTTAATAATCAATCTGGCATACTCTGGACTGGATTTATCCAAGTCGGAGTCTACAAATATTTGACGATGAGAACGACTTGGCCATTGCTCAATGTAAGGCGCTTCAAACTCAATGTAGTCCACATTGATTACCGAACCAGCATCAGCTTCTTGGTTGATCATATCGCCATTCCAAAGACCCACTTTTAAGCTGCCACTAACCCATTGATCACCTTCAGCATCCACACTAGGCAATGGGAAATTTTCCAATCTACCGCGAAAACTATAAATCTCGCTGTGCCCTTCTTCACTTTTTATTGTTTCAACATGTTTGAGGTTTTTATAATCCATGCCGTCATCTGTTCTTGACCCTACAAAAGGCACTACAACTGGTGAAGAATGAGTATTCACTTGATTGACAAAATATGGATTTTCGAACTTTTTGGCTTCTGATTCGTTCAACGTTGTTTTAGTCAAGATTAGGTGACTAAATCCGGGAAAGTTTTGTCCGACATTCAATTTTACCTGATGGGCATCCCCTTTAAGCATCGCAGCTCCTAACTTAGAAACCACCATTTCACCGGTTTGTGCGCGACCAGTTGAGGTTAATTGATGAGCAAATTTAGCAGTTTTACCAAATTGAATTTCAACTTCAGTTTGTTCACCTTTTGCCATTTCTGGATGGACAAGGTTTATCTCATAAAACGCTTGTTGTTGAGTAGGCAATTTTACTTTGAAGTTTTCAAAGCCTTGCATTTCATTTTCTTTTAACACGACCAAGTCTGACTGTGGGCCGCTTTTCACTAAATTGGTACTACTATTCCCAGTGGCAGCAGTCATCACAACGCTTTTTTCAGACGTCACTTTAGGTTGCTTATACTCATCTAATGAAGTGATTGGCAACAAATTAGGTAAGGCTGCCGCAAAAGTAACTGGAATTTTGAAGGAGCTACCTTTGCCCGCTTTAATTCGCAGGATAAATTCCCCTTCTGATGGAAAGTAACGTTTAATCTGCATGGCTAAGTTTGGAGATGGACCGTGCCAAGAGCCGAACTTGCCTGGCTCATTGATTTCTTTATGCGGTTTAGCCGAGAACAAAGATAGGTGCCCAGATTCAGCCTTAAAACGGCGTTTGTCTGACCCTCGCAAACTGGCACTAAAGTATTTTTTTAAATCACCTAACTCAGCTTCAGATTTTGGCTGGCCATTCTCATCCAAAACTTCGACGTAAAAGTCTTTAGTTGGCAATGGCACGTCAAGATAGCCCGAAGACTTACTATGCTTCTCTCCCACCCCTATATCTTTGCCAAAATGCATGCGGTAATGCACAACCTCCGGCTTATCGGCAGGATCAATTGCTTTATCTAATGCTTGCCGTGCAATTTGTTCGAATGTTTCTAAATGTAGCGTCGAGTTTTGTAGTAATTCCGCATTATTACTAAAACCAATTTCAGATAGTGGATCATCAGGCAAGAGGCTAGCGAAATTAGCATCCACGCTCGTCAATTCAACCAATGTATTTTGATATTGCTGCTTAGTTAATCTGCGGATTGTTTGTTGGCTTTTTCCTTTTTTCGCTTCTTTAGCTAAATGGATACCATTTGTCATCCAATCCACTAAAACTCTTCTTTCTTCTGCAGAAGGTTGTTTTTTCTTCGCGGGTGGCATTTCTCCTGAATTAATCATATCTAAAGCAGCATGCCAATGAGGAGCATCGTTTCCAACCACAAAATCAGGATTAAGCACATCCAATTGCACGCCTCCTTTTTGCGTATCACTACCATGACAACCGAAACAGTATTGAGTTAGCAAAGGACGCACTTGATCGTTGTACACGGCATCATCGACCACCGTCAATTCAGTTTGCTGTTTAGTCTGAAACCATTGTGCAATAGGTGAAGGTGCAAAACGCACTAAATAGGATTCGCCGTGAACCAAATTACCGCCCGCATGCGCGGTCACGAAGAGCCCTATCACAAGTGCACCAGATACCGAAACATAAGCAAATTTATACCAAGCTTTAGGCGTCGAACTAGTCAGTAACGCAGTCGCGAAGAATGTCAAAATAGCCACACTCAAACCGCCTAACATATGCAACCTGACTTCAGCTATCTCAAACCCTTCATTTGCCGCTAACAACATGCCCATGGAAACAGTGATAAAAACTGCCACTGAGCCCAGCCACCATAGGAACCTTACGAAGGGTTTGAATGCGGCGTTACGGGTAAAGTATGCATATAAAGACAGCGCTGGAGCGAGTAACAGTAGGGTTACGGGAAAATGTAATACGAGAATATGAAAGCGACCGATAAATCGACTGACGCCATCTCCTGAAGCACCGTTAATTGGCACTGTTGCCGCAATGCCCAGCAAAATCAAAACCATTAGAGTTAACACCCATACTGGCTTAATAGCGCGAAAAAGCGTCACACGACCTCCAAACTTCAATATTGATACACACGTTAAACATCCAAAAATTCAAAATCTTTTATATATAATGTCCTATGTAAACGAAGTGTTTCAAATTATTTAAAGTTTTGCATCTAAAAATTTACTTTTTAGTCAAATAAACCAATTAAAATGTACTTACAATTAGAAAAACCCCGTCTAAAGCCCACAAATAACGCGAAATAAAATTAAATGAGTTTTTAAACGTCGCCAATATTGATCATCTGATCATGCATATAGGAATCTTATAAAATCAAAAAAATACAAGTTCGTTAGTTGTTTGTAGTATTCTTTTTAAGAGTTCATCAATACTTTATATATAATACATACACCTGCTAGCAGAACTAGTTCTGCTAACTATGGACAAATATCAAAGGATCACGCCTAATGTATACGCAGCGGTTAATTTTAATAGTATGGATAATGAGTTTAGTAGCGTGCACCGGCACAACAAACCAAGATAACAATGAACTGGCTGTGCCACAGCATAAGCCACTGTCGGTCCAAGCGGCCGAACAACCGAAAAAGTGGTGGGTCGCAAGGCATGATGAAAAGTTAGTCGAAAAACAAAAAATGCAAAGCGTGGATATGGTATTCATAGGTGACTCCATCACGCATGCTTTTGACTATAAAAGCAAAGCTATTTGGGAGCAGTATTACGCGCCTAGAAACGCACTAAACATTGGTTTTAATGGTGATAGAACTGAACACGTTTTGTGGCGACTTCAACATGGTGCAATTGATAACATTCAACCTAAATTAGTCGTATTAATGATAGGTACAAATAATACAGGTCACCGACAAGACTCTCCAGAAGACACAGCTTCGGGCATCAAAGCGATTTTAAAAGAAATAACTCGCAAGTTACCTGACACTCAGGTTTTATTATTGGCCATCTTTCCACGTGGAGAAACGCCTGATTCTCCGCTTAGAAAAATAAATGACACAGTCAATAACATCATTCAAGAATATGATGATGGTGATCGAGTTCATTATTTAAACATTAATCACGTCTTTTTAGATGCGAATGGAAATTTAAGTCGCGACGTAATGAAGGACTTATTACATCCCAATAAAGACCAATATGAACATTGGGCCAAAGCAATTGAACCAATGATTGAAAACTTGTTGTGATACCTACCTGAGCGACTGAGGTTGCTCAGGTGAATCAACAACTGCATTAGGCGGCACAGGCACGTGATTTTGCTGTCGCCATTGTGCAAGTTCCTTGACTAACTTATTAACGATTTTCGGATTTGATGAACTTAAATCATTAGTTTCATACATATCCTTATCTAAATTGTATAGTTCCACTTCATCCGTTAACAAGTACTGAATTAGTTTCCACTCTCCCCGCCTGATAACGGTAGCAGGTTTATTCTTGTACTCACTAGCAAGGTGCCAAATAATTGAGCGTTCTGGCATCTTGTTTCCAGATAATAGCGGAACTAGGCTATCGCCATCTAACACCAAACCTGCCGCATCAATATTTGCCAACTCCATAAATGTCGGAAAATAATCAAGACCAGACACTGGCATATCGGTTTCACCCGGTTTGACAAAATTCGGCCAATTTATAAACATAGGTACACGGATGCCCCCTTCATAAAAGCTACCTTTTTGCCCTCTTAAGTTTTTATTTACGCTTTGAAAACTGTTGAAGCCATTATCTGACGTGAAAATAATAATGGTATTTTCTCGAAGGTTATTTTCATCTAAATACTTAATAAGTCGCTCAACATTTTGATCAATTGATTTAATCATGGTGGCATAGGCCGCTATGTTGGTTTTCTTTTTGATATTATCAGTATCACCTTGCCCTGTTTGCGGATCGCCAGGTTTGTCTAAAAAGTGCTGCAACGAATCTTCACTGCGCGAAACGGTAGGACGATGAGGGGAATAGTAGTTTAAATTAATAAAAAATGGCCGCTTTTTATGTCGCGATATAAAATCAATCGCTTCATCAGTTAACCTATCAGTCAACCACTCATCAGAATCTTTAGTCTGAATAAACGGATTATTAAATGGTGCTCTATATCCACCACTTTCAGATCGGTAACCTTGCGGATAGCCGCGCGCTGGATCTCCCCAAAAAGAGCCACCAATGTTTTCGTCAAAACCACGCCCAATGGGATAAAATTGCTGTATTTTTGCTGTTAAGTGAGCAGGTAGCCAACTGAAGTCTCCGTTAGCAGGTTGTTTCAGCGGAGTTTCAAAAGGATATTGCTGCTCTTTATCGGGATAAGGACCGACTAAGTGCCACTTACCAATGTGGCTCAATTTATAGCCGTCTTTACTCAAAAATTCTGAATACATCGGATTTTCGTGAGTGACTGTCCAGCGCGAATAGATATTATTTTCTGCCGTTCCCTTTTCCAAAACGGGGACCATGTAAACACCAGTTCGGAAACTATGCTGGCCGGTCATCAACGCAGCCCTTGAAGGCGAGCAAGTTGGGTACATGTAGGCGTTATTAAACACGAGGCTCTGACTGGCAAGGTTATCTAAATTAGGCGTTTCAAACCACTTGCTTCCAGTAAACCCTACATCTTGCCAGCCTAAATCATCCGCCATAATGAAGATAATATTTGGCGATTGCTCAGGCCTATTCGACAACTCTTCTGCATTTATTTGCACATGAAAAAAGCTGAAAAGGAACGTTAACAACGAGATTTTCTTAGCGCATGCAATACAGTTAAAGTGCAGGTTAAACACTTTTTTAGTTTTCATTCCCAACACTTCAATATGAACTTTTGAACGCATTTACTTTTTAACCCCTAAGCTGGCAAAGTCATGATTGTAGACTTCAACTGTTGAAACAAACAATTGTTAACACAATATATACAATATGTATTTTTACATATACTATAACAGCTATACAAATTAAAACTATGTTAACGTTCTTATTTAACAAAAGTTTGTTGGGTGGCGTTTTGAAGACTCGTACTTATTAATGACAGACTAAAAATGATTAGAACAAGACTGGATACTCATTGGAGTTTACTTTGAAAAATACATTAAATTTATGTCTTATGCTTATTTTAGCTTCCTTTGTTTCCGGCTGTGAGACGCTTAAAGAAACAAGCACCGAAAGCAACAAAGGTTCTGTGCAGAAGGCTGCACTAAAACCCAATATTGTCATCATATTTGCAGATGATCTTGGATACGGTGATATCAGCTCTTTTGGCGCCGATGGGATTAGAACGCCAAATATTGATTCGATTGGCCAAGAGGGTTTTACCAGTCGTGACTTTTTTATTCCGGCCAATGTTTGTAGTCCTTCGCGCGCATCTTTATTAACTGGCCGATATCCAATGCGAAACGGAATGCCAGTAGCCGTTAATCCGCTTAGCGAAAAACACGTCTCAAGTCACTTTGGTCTGCACCCAGATGAAATAACGATTCCTGAAATGTTAAAACCCGCAGGTTATCGAAGTTTAATGGTAGGTAAATGGCATTTGGGATTTCAACAGAAAGGTTCACATCCACTTGATGCAGGTTTTGATGAACACCTTGGCTTGTTAGGGAATTATTACAAAGCACGTGAAAATGACCCTAGATACCCTATTCTTAAAGATAATCAAACCTTGTATCGAGGTCATGAAGCCGTAAAAGAAGAAATAGAGTTAGAGGAAGTAACTCAACGTTATACTGATGAAGTAATATCCTTTATTGAACGAGAAAAAGATGGTCCATTTTTTGTGTATTTTGCGCATAACATTGTTCACTCTCCACACCTTCCTCGCAAAGAGTTTCAGGGTACTTCAGAAAAGGGAAAATACGGTGATTTTATTCACGAAATGGACTACAGCACAGGACGCATATTAGCCACTTTGAAACGACTTAATTTAGAAGAGAACACGTTAGTTATCTTTACCTCAGATAATGGTGCAAATTATGCTGGGAATAATGGTGAACTTGCTGGTGTTAAGTATACAACGATGGAAGGAGGCCATATCGTGCCAGCAATGCTGAAATGGCCAAGTGTAATTCCAGCAGGACAAGACTCTAAAACCACACTAACTTCAATGGATCTATTTCCACTATTTGCCGATATTGCTGGCGCACAAATGCCACAAGACCGCACCATTGATGGAAAAAATATAATCCGTGTTCTGCGTGGAGAAACTACCGACACACCTCATGATGTGCTGTACTACTATAATGGCACCAATTTGCAGGCTATTCGCAAAGGCAGGTGGAAACTGCACCTGCCCCGCACTATTGCAGATCAACCATTTTGGCATGAAGGCTCCCAAGGTGGCCGAATGCTTACTGAGCTTGACCACGTTTTGCTATTTGATCTCGCGACTGACAGAGGCGAAACAATCAATGTTGCTGACCAGCACCCTGACATTGTCGCTTCATTTGATAAAGATATATTGAAAGCCAAGCGAGAACTAGGTGATGTCAATATTGTTGGATCAGATCAACGTGTTCCGCCGATGGAGAATCCCCAAAAGATTAATCGTTGGTGGAGGAACTAGTTAGCCACAATTAATTTTAGCGAATATCTTGCTGAATTCATCTAGAGTAATCACACGCCCGTTTTTTAAAGTAAGCGGGCGTTTATTCCTTTGTCGCACTGTCGCAACATTGATATTAACCTGCTAATCTCATGTTTTGATTTAGAACTCTTTTCCAGTGAGGTATGCTCTTTAATGAGTAAAATGACGCTAAGTAAAGCGGCAACTATCTTTTTCATCTTGTCTATTGCTGCCTTAATAATCAATATTACGGTAGTAGTCTCAAGTCAAAATTCTGCCAATAACCGTGAGCAATGGATTACTCATACTTACGAAGTGTTGCGTTTAAGCAATCTACTTTTAGTCGATGTTAACAATGCCGAAACAGGACAAAGAGGCTATCTTCTTACGTCAAACCCCAGTTACTTGACCCCATATTATCAAGGCACAGAAAAAGCGATTAACGGACTGGAAACGTTAATGCAAAAAACGGCCGATAACCCCAACCAACAAGAAAGGCTTTTATCGCTATCTGTTTTGATAGACAAAAAATTCGAAGAACTCCAACTTACCATCAATTTGGTTGAGCAAAATAAAAAGGAAGACGCTCTTCAGATTGTCAATAGCGATCTTGGTAAAAACCTTATGGTTGAAATTCGCAGTTTATTGTCTGCATTTGACAAAGAAGAATTAAACTTACTGGCAAAGCGGAAATCACTTTACGCTACCGACAAAAACATAGGTCTATTTGCTATTATTTTGGCTATCACGCTGCTGTTTCTATTGATTTTTATTGCAACATTGATCATGAAACGTAGGGTTATTAAACCGATTTTATCACTCACCAATCAAGCGGAACTGCATTCTTCGGGAAATGAACAAACATTTATTATTAACAAGGCAGTAAAGGAAATATACGTTCTCGCACAAACGTTAAGAACGATGAGTCGAGATCTACATAACTCAATGAAAGAGCTGAGTAGTGCTAAGTCACAAGCGGTTGCTAGTGAAAAAGCTAAAAGTGAATTTTTGGCAAATATGAGCCACGAGATTCGCACCCCTATGAATGGCATTTATGGTGGTCTTCAACTACTAAAAAGAGAAACAATTTCCAGTGCAGGACAAAGTATTCTCAGAAGATCTATGCAGTCTTGCAAAAATTTAATTACGATTATTAATGATATTTTGGACTTTTCTAAAATTACATCAGGAAAGCTGGATATTGAAAATACTAGTTTTCAAATGTCCGCATTGCTTGAAATTATCCTTTCCGACTTATTCCCTGTCGCTCGTGAAAAAGGAATTGAATTTACCGTTGATAATCAACTAACCCACGATTTTTGGAAAGGGGATCCTGTCCGGCTTAATCAGATATTGTTAAATTTATGTTCAAATGCTGTCAAATTTACGCAAAAGGGGTCAGTCAAGCTATCACTGAAGAGCGATGAGGAAGGCACGGGTATCAATTTTTGTATCAAAGATACGGGAGTAGGTTTAAACCAATCTCAAATCAAAAAGATTTTTTCCCGATTTGAACAAGCGGAAATGTCAACGACTCGCAGGTTTGGCGGAACGGGCTTAGGATTACCCATCACTAAAAATTTGGTGGAATTAATGGGAGGTAGCATCAGCGTCGAAAGTGAATTAGAAATCGGCTCTACTTTCCATGTATTTATCCCTCTCAATCCAGCTGAAGAAATAATAAAAACCCACGTAGAAGATCTAGAAATAGATGAAATCTTGAATGGAAAACGAATATTGTTGGCCGAAGACAATGAAATTAACCAAGCCATTTTTGAAGCTATGATGGAACCTTACGATATAAGTTTAGAGATTGTAGAGAATGGCAAGTTGGCAGTAGAAAGTATAGAAAAGCATTTACCTGACCTAATATTCCTAGACATTCAAATGCCTGTAATGGACGGAAAAGAAGCATGTATTGCTATCCGCAAACAAAATACAAATATACCTATCATCGCACTAACTGCTAATGTATTAGCGAGTGAAGTAAAACATTATTTGCAAATTGGTTTTAATGAACATTTACCCAAACCATTTGAACTGATTGATCTCAAGAAAGTTATTGCAAAACATCTGCAAAGTTGAAGTATTGACGAACAAGGTTCAGGTCAATAGTAATAATAATTTATTGCGGCTTAAATTCGCATAAATGACCAATCAAAACAGCTACGTCACAACCTCAGCAGTGACTTACCACACCTTTGAATTGTCGGAGTGTAAATGTCAACTTGAGCTTAATGCGTAGTAAGGTAGAAAGCCCCAATTACGCTTTACCAGATTATTTAATAACTTCCCTTCCCTGACTTACAAATCAAACTAGCAAATTGGTTGTCAAAACGTACTCACCAATTATCAACTGTTCCGTTGATAAGGTTAGTTCTTCTTCCTGTCGTAAAAACCCAATATGAAATCTAATTGTGTAAAGAATTAATAACAAAATAACTGCCAACTAGCAGAATATTTCTACGTTCTGACAAAAACATTAATACC
The DNA here is from genome assembly GCF_000314975.1 of Aliiglaciecola lipolytica E3. GTDB lineage: Bacteria > Pseudomonadota > Gammaproteobacteria > Enterobacterales > Alteromonadaceae > Aliiglaciecola > Aliiglaciecola lipolytica. The sequence continues at coordinate 140,227 of NZ_BAEN01000014.1, read as the reverse complement.
GCATTTTTCCACACAGTTACCTACACTGAACAATGCTTCATAATCTTAACCATATAATTTTCAAACAAATTTTTATTCGTTATTACTGTACAGATTAACCCTCGAAACTTGCACCGCAATTGGTAGCAAAATTGGTATTACAATTGTTAACACCTTTGGTAACATAATTGTTAATGATTGGTTGATATATTGGTTTTTATTGAGTATATTCATTTGTAACAATAAGGCAACATCAATATAACAAGCGATCCGCAACCATATGACCACACCAAAAAACAACGGAGAACTAGATATGTCGTTGATATCAGGGAACAACACGAAATTAAATTATCAGAAAGAGCATTTTACTCTTAGCCCAATCGCTAAATGGGTAAAAGCTGCAATATTTGCTTCTGTAGCTGGCTCATTTTCACTTTCAGCAATCGCGCAAGATGCACCAACTGAAAACGAAAATGCTGACGACGTCGAAGTTATTAACGTCGTAGGTACCCGAAAAACAATTCAAGATCAAATTGCCATAAAACGTGAAGCGACAACGGTCGTTGACGGTTTATCTGCTGAAGATATTGGTGACTTACCTGCACTTTCCATTGGTGAGGCCTTAGAATCAATTACAGGTGCTGCCTCTCACCGAGAAAATGGTGGTGCGACTGAAATCACTATTCGTGGTTTAGGCCCCTTCTTAAGCGCCACTCACATCAATGGTCGCGAAGCGACAAACGGTAGTGGAGACCGCTCGGTTAACTTCTCTCAGTTCCCTTCAGAGCTAATGAAGAAAGTAGCCATATATAAAACACAAGACGCGTCTATGATTGAAGGTGGTGTTGCTGGTGTCATTACACTAGAAACCCTTAGACCTTTGGATTACGGAAAGCAAAGCTTCCAAGCCGAAGCTAAATTTAACTACAACCCTGACCAAGCAAACGTCGAAAACTCACTTCAAAGTGACTTAGGCTACCGTGGTACATTGAGTTATGTTGACCAATTCGATTTTGACAATGGTGCAGCTATAGGTATATCTGTAGGTTGGCAACGTCAAGATATCAGTCAGCCAGAAGCGGAATATCGTAGCTCTAGTCCTTCAGGTACATCTTTATGGGCTTGTTTAAATGACCCTAGTAATATGAACGAAGGGTTTTTCCGCGGAACTGCTGGAGACTGTGAAGACCAAGTTAACGGAAGCAGCAACCAAGGTTACAATACCGCAATCGACCCAGAAACAGGTCGTGCATATGATTCTGGCACACCATACGCATGGACGGGGTCTAGTCGTAGCTTCCGTCAGAACGAAACGTCTGATGAGAGAGATGCTTTATTCTTCGCTGTTCAATTTCAACCATCTGAAGCTTGGGATATCAACTTTGATGCACAAGTATCAGATCGTAACCAAGCTGAAGCACGTCACGACTTAATCTTCCTACAAAAACGCGTTACTCCTGGCGTAACAGGCGAAAACCTAATTACCAACAGCGTAGGCAGTATTTTGCATTGGGAAGGTCAAGACCGTATTGAATCTGCTGGTGAGCAGTTCTCTCGTGAAGAAAACTATCGTGGTTACGGTTTAAATGTCGAGCACTATGTAAACGACCAACTGACCATTCGTGGTGACATTTCTTACTCGCAAACAAAACGTGAAGAATTGCAAATATCTAACCGTGGCAGAACTGCAGGTTATCAGTCTTTCTTTTGGGACATGGGAGAGCAAATTCCTAACTTTACCCTCACTGACTTTGACGTAACTGATATTTCGAACTTTACGGATAGCCTACGTACTCGTCTGGATCGTGAAAACGTGCGTGATAACGAAATAACCTCTGCTCGTGTCGACTTCGATTACGCATTAAATGGTGATGCGCTAACTAGCATCCAGGGTGGTTTACGTGTATCTGAACTTTCGTTCATTCAATATGGTGGTGGTAACGGCAACGGTACAAGAACAGAAGTTGAATTAGATGAAACATCAGCAAACGCAATCGACGTATTGCAAAGCTGTCAAATTGACTTCCCTGAATCCGACTTCTTATCGAGAGTGTCTGATGGTGATATCGTTACCAATGTAGATAGTGAAGGCAATGTTATTAGCAGTGGTACAGGCAACTCTTGGGCAACCTATGACAACGTATGTTTCTCTCAAGCGGTAGCCGCTTCGGCCGGTGTCGCATTCGGTTATCCTGATGTAGAGTATGAAAATCAGGGGACAATCGATGTAACTGAAAAAACCACAGCCGCATACCTAATGGCTAACTACGACACTGAAATGATGGGTAAATTCATTCGTGGTAACTTTGGTGTACGTGTTGTTAAGACTGAAGTTAATTCTGTTGGCTTTAGACAAGGTTACGTATTCACACAAGATCCATTAACCGATTTGTGGAGTTCATCAGTTGCAGGTGATATCACCCGTACTGTCGCAGAAAGTGATTACACTGAAGTATTACCAAGTTTCAACTTAGTTATTGATTACAGCGAAGACATTCTACTTAGAGCGGGTATTTACCGCGGTATGTCTCGCGTAGATCCCGCCGACCTAAGTTATGACCGCACTATCCAAACCGATGACGAAGCAGAAGCAGCGACTCGAGAAGAATTGTTAACTGGTGTAAATGGTTCTGGTAACCCAAGTACTAAACCACTTATGTCATGGAACTATGACGTTGCGGTTGAATGGTATCCTAACGAAGATTCAATTTTTGCTTTAGGTTTCTATTACAAGCAATTTAATGGTGGTTTCCAACAGCAGACTCAACTAGAGACCTTTGTGATTGATGGTGTTGAAGTTGGTCTACCTATCACAAACTCGGTAACCACTGATGAAAGTAGTGATCTTTATGGTTTAGAGATGTCACTAGCTTACCGTTGGGATAATGGTTTGGGTGTGAAGATTGGCTATAACTACGCTGACTCAGACTACGAATTCGAAGATAGTCTTTACGGTGATACCTTTGTTACCGACCTAGATGGTGTAACCACTCAACTGACTGAAGGCATCGTTGAACCAGGCAACGTACCAGGTTTTTCTGAGCACGTATTCAGTGGTCAAGTGTACTACCAAATCGGAGACTTCGATACCGCACTTATCTACAAATATCGTAGCGAGTACTTCCAACCATACACAACTGACGGCACGAGACTTCGTTTTGTTGATGAAGCTGGTGTTTGGGAAGCTCGTGCTTCATACAAAATAAACAAACAGTTTCGTATTAAAGTTAGTGCAATTAATCTGTTCAGTGAGCCTAAATCTCAGGACTTCTTCACGATTGGCAACACAGGTGAAGTGAACGACTACGGCCCTCGTTTATTCGCAGGTGTTAGCTTTAAATATTAATCGAGCATAATGCATAGTTAGAACATACATAACAATTAACCAATTTTGTTTGCTAACTATGCAATATTTAAGAAGAAAATTTTTTCAGGAGTAGAAAGCATGTTTAACAAAAAACTTATACCCCTTATTATCGCAACAGCCTTGGTTGGTTGTACCGATGATGATAAGGCTGAGTTGGATGGCAATACTCGCGGGAGTGTCGCAATCTCCGGTACTGATTTCTTTGCCGGTGCAACTTTATCAGCAACCGTTACCGATGCTGATGGAATTGATGGCCCGATCACTTACGCTTGGTCAACTGGCGTAACTGGCGATACTTACACAATTACCGAAGCAGATGAAGGCACTGTTGTCTCAGTCTCTGCTAATTACACCGATAACGCAGGTTTTACTGAAGGTGTGGGTGCATCTACACCAACAATTAACCCAACTTTAGATGTAACTGCTAACGTTGTTAAAGGACCCGTTAGTGGTGCAAGTTGCGACATTTATGCCGTAGATGACAGTGGTGCTGCAGTTACGCCTGCGCAAGCCTCTGCGACTACCGCAGATACAGGCTCAGTAACCTTTACTAACGTGCATTTTGAAGGTAATGGCTTAGTTTCATGTACTGGTGGTACTTATACCGACGAATCAACGGGCGAAACGTTAGATGCGCCTACCTTAAGAGCGGTAGTAAATGTAGTTGAGAATACCATTGATGCAAATGGTCAGGTGCAACCAGCGCCAACCTATATTGTCTCCCCATTGACTGAAATGGCCGTTCAATCTGCAGGCTCTGATTTAAATGGTTTTGCTAGTGCAATTGCAGCGATTAATGCTCGTTTTGGCATTCGCTTTGATGCCACAGAAGTAGCACCGACTACAGTAGGTGTTGATGCACTTGGTGCAGATGGTGCAGAAAACGCAGATAGATATGGTTCGGTATTAGCGCTATTGTCACAGTTAGATGCAGACAATGCGGATAAAGATTTGGCTGCAATTTTAGCTGATCTGGTAGCCGATATTGCTGATGGTACATATTCAGAAGCTACTTTAGATGCATTTGAAATGGCACAAGAGAACCTACAGACCACTTCAGAAGTTGCTGGTGATGTTGACGTAAGTCTACTTGACGCAATCGGAGCGGCTGTTGGCTACAATAACGACCCTGTAGCAGCAATCATAGGTGGTGTATTAAGCGCTACTATACAAAATACTGAAACTGACCCATACACAGCTTCAGTTACTGTCACAGATCCAAACTTTGAAGAAGACGCTTTCATTGCGCAATCAGATGTAGTTCTAGACTTCGGAACGTTCAGCCTTACTGCTGAAGGTGATTGGACTTATACGGTTGATACAACAAATGATACCGTTGCTAGCCTTGAAGTAGGTAGTTCAGTTAACGATATCATTACTATCGAAACAGTTGATGGTACTACTGCTGAAATTAATGTGCGTGTTGCTGCTCTAACGCAAGTCGTTAAAATTTCAGATACTGGTGATGATACCGGTGAAATAAGATTTGGCGTCGACAATTTACGTCAGGGTAAGCTTAGTGCTTCTTTCTCAAAAGATGTTGCACTGGGTAGCGATGGCAATAACAAAGATGCTTACATAACTCTTTACGGTTCATCAGGAAGTTCTAGTGAATCTCTAATCGATTTACGAATTCAGGGAAGCCAAACTGACGGTGACGGAAATCCTATCGATCCTCGCTTCTTAGTACGTAACACCGACAGTGCAGATTATCCAGGCATCATGATTACCGCTCCTTTTGTTGAAGAGCAGTTTTATAATGTCGAAATTGAATGGGATTTAGATGCGACAGAGCAATTAACTGTTTCTATCGACGGCCAAGTTATTGGTGGAGGTTCTTTCTCAACAGCCGCGGTTGTTGACCCAGACTTCACAGATTTAAATCAATGGTTTGCCGATGGTGTTCAAGTTATCCAATTCAGATTTGGTGATAACAGCAGAACAATTCCTTTTGGTTCTTTCTATGTAGATAACATTATGGTGTATTCAGATACGGATGGTACTACAAGCGTATTTGAAGATGATTTTGAAAATTACATGGAAGGCGAAACCTTAACTAGTGACACCAGCCTATACGGTTTAGCTGTTTATTCAGAAGTAGTGGTATTTGATGTTGCTAGTGACTCAGCTGAACCTACCCCTGCTGCTTTCTTCGATTTAACGGCAACAGTGCCAAGTGATACGGATGTAGCATTAACAGGTACGGTAAGTGTAATTGACCCTGATGAAGGTGAAGCGTTTATCGTTGAATCCTCGGTCATGAGCACTTATGGCATGTTTACGATACTTGAAGACGGTTCATGGACGTACACGCTTGATACTGCTAATCCAACTATTGCAGCACTTGAAGTGGGCGAACGTGAAACAGACACCATCACAATAGAATCTGTTGATGGAACAACGGCCGAACTAGTGATTACCATCACAGGTACTGTAGTTGTTGATACGGGTGCTAATAACGTTGCCGTTATTATTGACACAGATGATAGTGACACTGGAGAGTTACGGTATGAGCTTGGTGACAATGGCCCACTTGCTCAAGGTAGAGTTGAAGTTTCTGTAAAACGTCTAGATGATGACCTTGGTGATGGTGATGCATTTATCACGCTATTTAATTCAGCTACCAACAACGATGGGGCTATTTTAGACCTTCGTATTAAAGATGATAGTTTTAGTGTTCGTAGTCCGAGCGATGTAGATGCTTCAGCAGCCACAGTTGTTCTTGACCAATTCATGGACATCGTGATTACTTGGGAATACCCAGGCGGCAACTTAGAAGTTAATCCACTAGTCACTGTTGAAGTTGATGGAGTTCGATTTACTGCCGAAGGCTTTACACCTGACAATAACTCTATTGGTGGTGTTACACACGTTGCCTTTAGATTTGGCGATAACAGCGGTGTTATAGACGCGACGGGTAAATTCACATTAGATGACTTATTCATTTACTCTGATGTAGCTGGAACAACCGAAGTATTTTCTGATGATTTTGAATCTTATGCTGACGGCGATTCGTTAGATTCAGACAATCCTGCTTCTCCGTACCACTCAAATACATCTGAAGCTACAGTTGAGACAATTGGTAGTGTGGGTGGTCCAGGAACTGACGGCAATAAGCTTGCGGAAATTCGCGATACTGATGCCTCAGATACCGGGGAGCTTCGATATGCCTTAGATGACGATGGTCCTTTGGCACAGGGGCGCTTTGAAGTAGCAATAAAACGTCTGGACGACGACTTTGGTGATGGTGATGCATTTATCACACTCTTTAATTCAGCTACCAACAACGATGGGGCGATTTTAGACCTTCGCATCAAAGATGATAGTTTTGGTGTTCGCAGTCCGAGTGATGTAGATGTTTCAGCGGGCACAGTTGTGCTTGACCAATTCATGAATGTTGTGATTACTTGGGAATATCCCGGTGGTAACCTAGAGGTTAATCCACTAGTCACTGTTGAAGTTGATGGTGTTATGCTAACTGCAAATGGATTTACTCCAGACAATAATTCAATAGGTGGCGTTACTCATGTTGCTGTTAGATTTGGTGATAACAGTGGAACTAGAGAAGCAACTGGTGTTGTATCGGTAGACAACCTAGCTATATATTCTGATACAGCAGGAACAACAGAAGTGTTCTCTGATGACTTCGAATCTTATGCTGAAGGTGACTCTCTTGATGAAGATAATGCAGCTTCACCATATAACGGCTCTACATCTGAAGCTGTCGTAGGTGTTGAGTAACACGTGTTTGTGTTCTCTGTGTTCAGCTTTTTTAATCACAGAGAATACGATTTAGTGTAAAAACTAATAGAATTGAATTAAAAAGCCCCGCGAGTTGAAAAGCTCAGCGGGGCTTTTTTTATCTGTTAAAGAGTGAATGTTTAAATAGTTTAAATGGACAGCCACAAACAGTAGATTCTAGTAATGGACAGCCACCCTACTCTGCTTATGAGATTTTATTTCTAGTAATGGACAGCCACAGTTTTCTTTGATTCTAGTAATGGACAGCCACTAACCTTTTTTAAACATGGACAGCCACAGTTTTCTTTTACTCGTCAACAGAATCCACTTAGACAGGCAAAAAAGCTAGGACTGAGGTTCGATTTGATTGAATAGTCCAACTTACAGGATTTAGGATTGGTCGAAAAAATATGGCAATTTATGTTTTAAGCGTTTCAAACCATCCTTAGGGTGGATGTTGGACAATCAAGCATTTTAAAACGATTTAGGCAAGAATGTCGGCTAAAGAATTCCGCAAACTAACGCTCTAAACAATGACACATCACTAACCGAGTTTATTGCACAAGTAAAGTGAATCACTTAGCGCTAAATATAAGTCCAAATACTCAAAACTTTGAAGATGTCTGTCCTTGACTTTCAATTTTCTAATGATTTTTGTTTTAGTTATTTGAATAACGATTCAAGCAGAACTACTCTCAGTTGTACTTGTTTCTTTTGAATTAACATTATGAGAATTACACTGTTTAACTTTACTTGCTCGAACCTGATCATCATATTAATTCTGTTTACATCAGGTTTTGTACCCGCTAGAGCAAACACCAATAATTGCGAAAAAAACGGCGGCTATTCTTATGTTTGTGGGCTTAATAGCCCTGAAGACTTAGTTTCTATTCCGAATTCTGATTGGTTAGTAAGCAGTGGTTTTGCCGGCAATGTTGCAATTTACGCAATCAATACTAAGACCAAGGCATTGCAACATTTGTATCCTTCTAAAGAGTCTAAAGCGAAGCAGAACATGCAAACTTATAGAGACTGCCCTGGCTCTCCTGATACGAATAACTTTACTACCCATGGGCTCAATATCCGCCAGGTCAGCGATAATTTATTTACTCTATATGCAGTGGGTCACGGTGAGCGCGAAGCAATAGAAGTGTTTGAGGTAAATATACACTCTAACAAGCCAGAGCTGGTGTGGATTGGTTGTGTTCTTACGCCTGACGGGCTTGAAGCCAATAGTGTGGCTTCTCTAGAGGATGGGACCTTATTAGTCACAATTCCTTTAATCGGCTTTACTATTAATGATCTATTCAAAGGTGTGCCTACAGGTGCAGTTTATCGCTGGTCGCCTGGTGATAAAGGTTTTGAAGTTGTCGAAGGAACTGAAATCGCTTATGCAAATGGCATAGAAACTTCTGAGGATGGTTCTGAGTTTTACATCGCGTCTTCTGGTGAAATAAAAATCATGGCATTTTCTAATACTAATCCTGCAAAGCTATTGCGGAGCACTGGTCGTTTGAGTTTTGTACCTGATAATATTCGCTGGGGAAAATCGGGAAAACTAGTGACTGCGGGTATGAAAATTGATGATGAAAACTGTGGTCACGTTAAATTAAACGAACAATTTGATTTTATGGAATTAGCCAGTTGCCCACGCTCATTCATGGCCATCGCCATTGAACCAAAAACGATGAAAATCACGACTCTGGCCAGCTCTAACGCGCAACAACAATTCACTAATGTGACTATGGTTTTAGAGCTTGAAGATGAATTGTGGTTTGGCTCGTTTTCAGGTGACCGTGTTGCTTACCAAAAAATTACTAATTCCGAATAAGAAAAGGAACTTAATAGATCTGAAGCCGTTTGGTCGTGATTTGTTAACAGTTATTCATTCATAGACAGCCACAAACTAGACTCCCTGAAAAACCAATTCAGCTATGCTTAAGTATGCTTTTTCGAGGAATGAATGATGCCACTAGCAAGGAAACAACAAATCAGTTTATCTGATACCCCTTATTATCATTGTGTTTCACGCTGTGTTCGACGGGCCTATTTGTGCGGGGAAGATAAACTGACCGGCAAAAACTACGAGCATCGCCGCCAGTGGGTAGAGGATAGATTGTTATTCTTAACCACCGTCTTCGCTATTGAAGTGTGTGCTTTTGCTGTCATGAGTAACCATACCCATGTGGTATTGCATGTCAATTCTGAAAAAGCAAAGTTTTGGACAGATAAAGAGATTGCTATGCGCTGGCACAAGCTGCACAAAGGCACCCTCCTCTCACAAACCTTTACCGGGAAACAAGCACCAATGCTTACAGAGGCTGAACTAATCACATTGCGATCTACTTTGGCAGTCTATCGAAGTCGATTAGCCGATATTAGCTGGTTCATGCGCGAATTGAATGAGCCTATCGCCCGACATGCAAACCATGAAGATAACTGTACAGGCCACTTTTGGGAAGGACGGTTCAAATCACAAGCACTATTGGATGAGCATGCATTAGCCGCTTGTATGGTTTATGTAGATTTGAATCCCATTAGAGCCAAAATTGCCAGCACACCTGAATCTTCCGAACATACTAGTGTGAAACGCCGCATTCATGATTTTAAAAATGGGAATCAACCATCTACTTTGATGCCTTTTGTTGGCAGTCCAACACAACCACAACCGCTAGGACTGATGTTCGATTTGATTGAATATCTCAAATTGGTTGATCTATCCGGTCGCATCATTACACCGAACAAGCGTGGTGCAATTGATATTGCGGCATCGCCCATATTACAGCGCTTAGGATTGGATAAACAAATGTGGCAAGATATGTTTCTGGCGTTTGAAACTACCTTTAGCGTGGCAGCCGGACAATCAAGCACGTTAAAACGATACAAACGAAAACGTCGGCAAAAAAGTTCTGCTGGGTAAAGCTCTGCGTCAAAGTCACTTATTTCATTTGTGTCTTTACACAAGAGACAAACCTAACTCCCAACCAAATTCACCTTATTGACGATAATTCATCACAAGAAGATGATTGCCAGATACATTTACCAATAATAGATGAGAACTGACGCGCTTACTTTAGCCCGACAAGAATTAAAGGCTACTATCACCACAATCTTAAAAGATGCCTGTCCATGATTTAACCGATAGCAAACTAGTTCTTTGATAAGTTTTTAACTGTGAATTCTAATGCATTCAGCAGATAGTTTACCCGTAAGCCTAACCTTTTAGAACGTGCTTTTTGGTCAATAATTACTTGTTGCATGGTAGCAAGTGCAGGAGTTGCTTGTAAGCCAATTTCGTTTAGCACATTCGCTGCATGCAATGCGATTGTTTCCGGTGATTGGCTAATATGGGTTTGCAGCACATTTAGGGGCTGTTCGATTATGTTTAATTTAAGCAATGCTTCGGCTGCCGCAATTTGCACATCAGCCGATGGATCGGTAAGCAAGTTTATTAAGCTTTGGGTTTCTTGCTCTGAAGCCTGATTTAAAATAGTAAAGCCTGTTGCAGCCCAATACCTGACGGCGGCTTCATTGTCGTTTAAGCGCGAGGCTAACAAACTTTGATATTTCGTTTGGCCCAAACTCGCAATTTCAGCCGTTTCAATCACACGTTCAATGGGAAAGCTTGGGTGATTAACCAACTCATACGCGGTTATATCTTTTGTTCTTTCCACCAACTCTCCCTCTGGAATAAATCCAATATCTTTATAGTGGCGGTTTTTTTCAGCTAATAGTTGGCGCATTGCGTTTAATGTATTTTGATATTCCGGTTTATTTGCAAGGTTATTGACTTCCCAAGGGTCACTTTCTGTATTGTATAACTCTTCCACGGGTTTGGGATGCCAAAACTGTTGTTGTGCAGAGTTGCAGCGCCCTGCTAAACATTCTGCTTGCCAAGAGCGGATCGAAGCTGCTCGCCATAAATATTCTAAGTGCAAAGCATATTTACGATGCGGCAGATAGTTACGAATGTATTTAAACTTCTTATCGCGTATTGCACGTATTATATCAATACGTTCATCCATACGGCCGCGATACAAATAGGCGGTTTGTTTAGTGATATCGCGAGCGCTATTTAATAAGCTCTTGCCATGCCAATGGGCTGGCGGCTCAACGCCAGCGAGCTCTAGTATAGTAGGAGCAAGATCAACAATATCGACCATCACATCACTTCGGCTGCCCATATCTTGAGGGGCTAAATGCTTAAATTTGACAGGAAACGCCATAATTAACGGTATTTTAGTGCCTGAATCAAATAAAAAGCGTTTGCTGCGGGCAATCACGCCACCGTGATCTGAGAAGTAAAAAATTATCGTGTTGTCAGCTAATCCTGCGTCTTCTAAATCTTGTAATAATTTACGTACTCGGCTGTCCATTTCTGATATACGATCATAGTACAAAGCCCAATCATAACGAATTTCAGGAGTTTCTGGATGATACGGTGGTAAACTCACCGCGTTCGGATCGTGGAGTAATTCTGCTTTTTTGCGATGAATTTGCCCTTCGTGAGAAATACCTATGTTTTCTACATGAAAAAAAGGCTGTCCTTTTGGGCTATTTTTGTAATTTCCTTTATCCCAATATTTCTGATCGTTGGTTTTGTAATTGAAGTCCGTTTTGTTGTGATTAGTGACAAAATAACCAGCTTGCTTTAAGTAAAAAGAATAGGGCTTTATAAAATCCGGTATGGCATACCGACTACGCATATTATGAGTGCCCAACGCATTGGCGTACATTCCGGTATACAAACTAAATCGAGTTGGTGCACAAACCGCCGAATTAGCAAATGCGTTGTCATAAACAATACCGCGGTTGGCAAGTTTATCCAGATTTGGTGTCGTGGCAAATTCATCACCGTATGCACCTAACATTGGGCTGTTATCTTCACTCACGATCCACAATATGTTGGGGCGTGGCGAATGCTTACCATCTTTCGCTATAGTAAAGAAAGTGCAAAAAAATAGACTCACCATGACTACAAGCCTAGTAATCATATGAAAGTGCTTTATTGTCATGAGAATAAATCCTTGCGAATCGGCTAAGCAAATTGTCATAAATTGACAACGAGGTGATATAGAAAACGATTTGGCAGGGGTTAACCTGACAAGGAGCCTCTAACGTTATGACAATTCAACTCATTAAAAGCAGTAAATATTTAAGACGTTTTATCTCGACAGATTTCTTGCAACTGACCAGTTAAACTAAAAAAGAAATATTGAGAAGTTGAGTAAGAGCACGACCGACCCATTCGACGTTTCGATGTAAACATCTCAAAGGTAATCGTTTTGCGTTGTGGATTACATCTACTGCAGCAAATGCATCGCTATTCTAAAACACAAACAAAAAAGGCCTCGAATAATCGAGGCCTTGAATGTGGTTGCGGGAGCAGGATTTGAACCTACGACCTTCGGGTTATGAGCCCGACGAGCTACCAGACTGCTCCATCCCGCGCTTGAAACTGGTGTTGTTTGGGAAGTGATTTGTTTCTCTTCCCTCTCAAGTGGTGCGTATTATACATAGCCATTTGCACTGTGCAAGGAGGATATGCAAATAAATGCAATAAAAGTTTAATATTTTAGACTGTTTGGTCAAAATCAACGCACAACGCTTGTTTAACGTACTATTGCGGTACATTTACCAATAAAACACTAGTTAAATAAATCCATTTTCCCAGCTAATTTAAAATCTAATTCACTAATTCCACCTACATCATGGGTAGTTAATTTAACTTCAACCTTATTGTAGACATTGAACCATTCTGGGTGATGGTTTAGTTTTTCTGCCCAGATAGCCGCCTGCGACATCCAACCGAAAGCGCGAACAAAGTTTTTAAATTTATAGGTTTTAACCAATTTATCATCTTCGATTTGCCATTTTTGTTCATCACTTTTACCCGCATTAAGATCTAATAAAGCATCCATTATTTGTTGTTTTGAATATTTTTCTGCCATTTTTTATCGCCTTAGCTGATGAATGAATTATCAGTGTCGAAAATAACTCGGTAAATTGAAAGGTTTGTATCAAAATACTATCTAAAATACCGGAAGGGGTTATTTACAAAAAAAATCCCCGAACGATATCGGGGATTTTATTACACTGCGTTGAGCTTAGAACTCAACCGCTAATCTTGCATAGATTTGTCGACCACGAGGATCATGTACTTTCGAATCGAAACCACTGTTAGTAAATAACTGTGGAGGTTCTTCATCAGTAATGTTTATTCCACCGATAGACAACACGTAACTCATATCACTTTCCAACAATGCACCTAAATCTAGGTTGTATTGGGCGTCGATTGTGACATGGCTATCTATTTCATAAAAACTGTTTGTAGCACATACACCGCCGGTAGCTAATGTACCATCGCTACAGTTTTGATCATCGTCATAACTACTTATGTAACGCACAAATACATTTGCAGCATGTACGCCGGTATTCCAGTTCAATCCAACGTTCATCCGTAGTTCCGGTGAAGACACACCGATATTCGTAAAGTTACGTCTACCTGCCCCATCAACATTTCCAGCTTGGGGATCAGCTAAATCGTACTTAGTAATATAGGTCGCATTGATTGAAGGGGTGAACGTACCAGCTCCATCCGTTTCAATTTTATAACTACTTACAAAATCTAAACCTGCTGTTTCCAGCGAGCTTGCATTAACATAGGTGCTGTTAATTTGCAGTACCGGACCAGTTAAAGGATCACCCGCTCTGATAACACGGTCTGGATTGGTAGGATCGGTATTCAAAATAGCCTGAGCATTTTCTTGAATGATTAAGTTCTTAAACTCAAAATTCCAATAGTCCAACTCAATAGATAAATCATCTACCGGCTCAAATGAAAACCCGACATTATACGCCGTTGATTCTTCTGGCGTCAGATCTTCATTACCTTCAGCTCGCACGGCAACAAATGCTTGCGCGCCTTGTACGGGGTCAATAAGTTGTTGTAGCGAAGTTGCTCCACCATTTCGTAAGAATACGGTTGGCGCTCTAAACGAAGTAGAAATAGAACCTCGTAATGAAAAGTTATCCGTTGCACGATATGAAAATGCCAATTTCGGATCAATTGTATCTCCAATAGCACCGCCGTAATCTTCGTAACGCACAGCAATTTGTACATCTAACTTCTCAGTAACAGGTAAGGCTAACTCACCAAATGCAGCCCAAACATCTAACGAGCCTTCAAAATCTGGGTTACCGATAACAAAGGTAAAACTATCTTGGTTAGCCAGTGAATCGTAATCTTGAGATAGTTTTTCTTCACGGTATTGTGCGCCAAGAGCCACAGATGCCGCTCCCCCACCCATTTCGAACGCTTCAAACGATACAAAACCTTCGAATACTTCTAAATCTGCTCTTGAGTCGATGACTTCTTCACCAGTAAATGAATCAACTACATATTGAGAGTTAGGTGCAGTAGTGTATGAATTTGCGAAAGGGTTGAAATATTCACAATCACCTTCGCCCGGCGTGCCGGTTAACGGATTACACTGTCCGCCACCTAAGCCATTTAAAGCTAAATTAAATTCAGTGTTTAATACATCTGGCACTTTAAATAAGAAGTCATTCACAGCGCGTGTGTAACTAACTTCCCAAAAGCCATCATCCATTATGCCTTGCAAAGCAGTATTAAATCGAAATGTATCCGATTCAGTTTGTGCCGGATCACCGTCAAAGCCATTTCCCTCTGCGCGTCCAAAAAATGCCACCGGAGCACCAAATGGGTTTTGTGGATGGTCAGCAGGAACAATCGGAGAAGTTAATATTGGGAAACTAGGCGCACCACCCCGTTCTGCTCGATTTCTGGCATAACCGAATTCCGTGGTCCAAGTTAAATCATCGCTAACCTCATAAGTGGCTTGAGCATAGATGTTAGTTCGCGATTCATCAGCAACATAGGAATAATAAGGTCCAAAGTCAAAACCACAAAGCCCTACTTCTAAACCTGGAATGGTACCACTTGGAGCACGTAAATCAGGGTATCCCCCAAACTCTTCACAACCATAGGGATCAATAATGGGTAACGCACCTACGCCAGGAATAGTAAGGAAGTACGAGCCAGGATTCCCCAAAGCACTCGTATCATCCTGAGGTCGACTCAAACGACGATCACTAATAAATAAGGGGGAGCGATTTGTATAACTAATGGCGGCCATGACATTACCTTTATCTCCATTAGCACCCCATAAGCCTTGGACAACGTACTCTTTGTTGTCACCATGCGCGCCATCTTGATAGTCAAAACTCATCATCGCGCCTTCATAGTTACGCTTGGTAATGAAGTTTACAACACCTGCTACCGCATCAGAGCCGTACAAGGCAGATGCTCCATCTTTCACTACTTCCATACGATTGATTGCAATCATAGGCACCAATGAACTTGTGTCTACAAAGTTTAAACCATCGTTAGTTGGTTGTGCGTTAACTACCTGGCGGCGATTATTTAATAGCACTAGTGTTGAAGCGACCCCTAAACCCCGTAAGTTTATATTTGAGGTTCCCGCTGTCGCATTTTGAGTAAATGCATCTGGGTTATTCTGTGAGCCAGTATTAATTGTTAGTGTTTGGGTAATGTCAGCGATATTTTTTGCACCAATAGCATCTATTGCTACGCTGTCTATAACCGCCAATGGTGAGGGTGATTCGAAATTTTCTGAGCGTCGCACGAAGCTACCCGTTACCATAATTAGTTCTACTTCTTCATTTGCCTGTTGCTCCTGAGCAACGGCTAATTGAGGTAGCACTAAAAACTGCGATGAGACTATTGCCGCTATCGCACTTATACGTGTTTTGAGTTTCATTGAGTGTCCCCTAAATCAATGTGAATCGTAACGGTCAAATCAACACCAAACAGCATGCAGAATAACCAACACTCTCACCTGATAGTTTTTAATTTTTTGTGTTTGGCTTACAAAATCTCGAAGCCTGTCACAAATAGTAGGGGGAGATTGGCAATATGTAAATTTACCGTTATTTATATGTAAATATTTTTTTAATCGATGGCCCTACCAGTCAATAGGTAGGTAAATTGGAGATTACTCAACCAAAAGCATCAGAAATGTACCAATCATTGCAGGTTTATCGCGATTTTCTATTTCAACTTGGGTATTAAACCGGTAGAGCACACCAGTTGATTTAACTGTCCTGGAGTCTAATCTCACGTGATAACGTATTTTATCATTTACCCTAACCGGTTCTAAGAAACGCAACTTATCGACACCATAATTCAACAACGTCTGAGTATTTGAATCCAAGGAAATCAGTTGATAAAACGCATTTGGCATTAGTGCAGTTGAAAGTAATCCGTGTGCAATTGGTGTTTTAAATGGGCTTTCCTTTTTGCAACGTTCTACATCTACATGGATCCATTGTTGATCGTTGGTAACGTCAGCAAATTGACTGATGATGTTTTGATCAATGCTAATCCACTTTGTGATACCTAGTTCTTCACCAGCCTCTAACTCAAGCAATTCTTTCGCCATACTTCACCTCTTTTTACACATTAATTAACAATTTAATAAAATATTATCAACCTGAATACTATTAATGAAATGAATGTTATGTATAATCTTCCATCATGATTTCTAATAAAAACTTCGTTTAGCTAAATTTATTGTAAATATAGGATCTTTATGAATTTGAATCGAATTGACTTGAATTTATTCGCTGTTTTTGACGCTATCTATACAGCCGGAAGCTTAACTAAAGCTGCCGATGTATTGTGCATAACTCAACCAGCGGTGAGTAATTCACTTGCACGCCTTCGTGACATGTTAAATGATCCGCTTTTTGTTCGCACGGGTCACAGCATGACGCCAACACCCGTTGCGCAAAATATTATTGGCCCAGCCAGAGACGCTTTGTCACTACTACGAAAAAGCGTGCAGGACAGTCATACCTTTAATCCTGAAACAGCCGAAAAAACCTTTCATTTTGCAACACGAGACTTATTTGAAGCTAGCCTAATGCCCAGATTACTGGCAAATTTGCATACCAGAGCGCCAAAAATATCCATAACTAATTTTGAGTTGTCTCGAAATGCTGTTGTTTCAGCGATGGCAAGCGGCAGTCTCGATTTTTATGCAGATTCTTCTACTTTTACCGACCCGCATTTGTGTAAACATCAGTTTGCTCAAGATAGATTTGTGGTTATGGCCAGGAAGAATCACCCTGATTTACGCAACGGCATAGATTTAGAAACGTTTTTACGATTAGGACAGATAAATGTGTCCAATCGTCGCAGTGATCCTGGGCCCATAGAATTGGCTCTAGACAAAATTGGTAAACGCCGCAGAATCGTATTGCGTGGACAACACTTTTTGACCGTGCCTAGCATTATCGTCAAAACCGATTTAATCGCTTGTATCCCCTATCATCTTGCTAAACATTACGATTTATCTTTTTACGAATTACCTTTTGACGTACCACCGGTTGAACACTATCTATATTGGCATGTCAGTGCTGATCATGACCTTGCACATATTTGGATGCGTGAACAAATTTTAGAGGTAGCTAAACAGTTCAATCCTCATTAACAATGATTAATTCTATCCAATTCCTAAACTTGGTTTAGGAATTGGATGAGTCCTTTCTTATAATTCACAATAATTTTTGTTTTAAAAACAATTGCTTCAGCCATGTTTACTAGTTATCACATCTAATACCTTTGTATTAACCAATAGATTTCAATGCCCATCGATAACGGGTTTAATCAACCCCGTCAAACGCAGACAAAACTTTAAATATACTCAGGAATTTAACCATGTTGAAAATTGTTAAAACGTCTATCGCTATCGCAGCAACTACTTTTTTACTAACTGGCACAGCACAAGCCAATATTAATGATGCCTTACAAAACATCTGCACAATTGTGCAAACCGATGACAAAGGCGAACTTCGCAAAAAGATGAAAAAAGTGCAGTCTGATTACAGAATGAAACTTAAAGATTATTACTCTGGTGTAAGTTGTGGCGGTAACAGCTTGATCCGTACAGCAATGCTTTCTGACGCCGTCGAGACTGGCACGCTATTGGTAAAGAAAATGCCAAAATCTGATTTAACCACACCAGAAGCAGACGGCAAAACTTTACAAGCTTGGATTGCAGAAAATGGCCTTGACGCATCTCCAATCTCAGCGGTAATCAAAGATCGTATCTAAAATAAATATCGAACTGAACCAGTTCAACATGGTAAGTAGACAAGCGCTGTCTACATCCTCGGAAAACAGCCTCTATTGAGGCTGTTTTTCGTTATTCAAAGCGCTACCAGTGAAACTTTGGCTTTAGGGTCTTTTCTATTTATATTTTCGACTATTCGCTCTCGCCGTATTGTTAAATTGTAATATTCAACTGACAAAATCGTGCTGACATCGCAGAAACCAACACTTTACAATTTAAAATAACAACTAAATATCAATAACTTAATTCAAATAATCACGATTTAGGTATAGCTTGAAATACCTAAGTATTGACTGCCAGATTTTAACCTTCACTTAAATAGTTTTTAATTAGAACTGTTGAAACGAGAACCTAAACATTTAACTAACGAGGAATTTAACCATGTTGAAAATTGTTAAAACTTCTATCGCCATCGCAGCAACTTCTTTATTACTAACCGGTACTGCGCAAGCAAATATTAATGATGCTTTGCAAAACATCTGCACCATTGTGCAAACCGATGATAAAGGTGAGCTTCGTAAGAAGATGAAAAAAGTACAATCTGATTACAGAATGAAACTTAAAGATTATTACTCTGGTGTATCGTGTGGAGGCAACAGCTTAATTCGTACTGCGATGCTTGCTGATGCTATCGAAACAGGCACACTAATGGTGAAAAAAATGCCTAAGTCTGATCTTACATCACCAGAAGCAGACGGCAAAACATTACAAGCCTGGATTGCAGAGAATGGCCTAGACGCCTCTCCTATCTCAGCTGTGATTAAAGATCGCATCTAAGGACCGAACACCGAACTGAACCAGTTCAACATGGTAAGTAGGCAGGGCGCTGCCTACGTCCTCGGGAAACAGCCTCTTTTGAGGCTGTTTTTCGTTTTACTCAAGAAAGAATTATTTAGCCAATAAAGCGTTCTATCTGGGCATTAACCAGTTCAGGAAACTGATGATGCAACCAATGATTTGCTTTGTTAAAACGAACTATTTCTAAATCTTGAACATAACTTTGCAAACCGTCTAACACTTCAGGCACAAAGGCTAAATCTAACATTCCCCATAACACTAAAGTATTCACCTTAATATTAATATTGGGTATTTTCATATTCTGCAATTCAGTCACAGGTCCATTTGCATGTCCATTGGTGTGGGTTGGCGCTAATTGCGGCATCGCTCGATAATAATTGAGCATGGCATCCAAAGTACCCGCCATCCGCCAACTTTCCTGATACTCTATAATTTCATTTGGCGTTAATACTGACTGTCCATTTTCATCTAAAAACATTTCTAATAAAAATTTATAATCGTTAAGTTTAATATTGGCCACCGCATCGCTAGCAATTAGCTGATGGATATAACCACTATTTTCGCGCTGTTGTGGGTTGTTCATCATTTCACGCGTAAAAGTACTAGGATGTGAGGCATTTAAAATAACTAGGCGACTAAAAAGCTCTGCGTGAAAAGCGACTAAAGGCCAAGCAATTGCGCCTCCCCAGTCGTGTGCAACAAGAGTAACGGGTTTGTCTTCGGCAACAAAGCGTATGAAGCGACTCATCACATCAATTAAATTTGTAACCTGATAAAATTCAATTTCATGCGGCTTTGAAGATTGATTATAGCCTGGTAAGTCAGGGGCAATTACTCGGTAGTTTTTAGAGAAATACTGTAATTGATGTCGCCAGGTTCGCCAGTTTTCAGGGAAACCATGTAAAAATACGATAGTGCCTTTTGGCGATTTACAGTCACAAATTTCGATGTAATGAATATAGCAATTATCAATTTGTGCTTGTTTACTTTGCATGGGTCCCCTCAAATCTATGCTATTAAAATTAAAAAGCGGATGAAGTTTCATCCGCTTTATGTACCACTAAACAGTGAAAAACAAGCCTATCAATTATTCAATCATAAAATAGTCTACTGGCATACTCATCAAATTCTCAGCGCCGGTTTCAATTGCTGACGCATGTGAACGAGTGCGTGACAATAGACGAGCAAAATAAAAACCTGCAGTTTTCAGCTTAGCTTCATAAAAAGCAATCTCTGTCGTGCCTTCATCTAGTTTTTGTTGTGCCACAACAGCCATCTTTAACCACAGGTAACCTACAATGATGTAACCAGAATACATCAGATAGTCCACCGAGGCAGCGCCTACTTCATCTGGATTACTTGCTGAACGTTTCGCAATCTCTTGGGTCATTTGCCCCCATTCATCAATATGTGATTCAATAGAATTCGACCATGCGTTGAATTGTGATTTGTCACGAACGCTTCTGCAGTAGTCTTGTACTTCTTTGATAAACACATTTAACAGCTCACCATTTGATCCCAGAATTTTGCGGCCTAGCAAGTCGATTGCTTGTATGCCTGTTGTTCCTTCATACATGGTACAAATACGTGTATCACGAGCTAATTGTTCCATTCCCCACTCTGCTATGTATCCATGACCGCCGTAAACCTGCATACCATAACTCGTTGCTTCTTGCGCAGTTTCGGTTAAAAACGCTTTAACGATTGGGGTTAGCAAAGCAAGTTTTGCTTCTGCAACCTGCTTTTCTTCTTCATTTTCGCTATAAAGAGTCAAGTCCACCATCTGCATACAATATATCGCTAGCGCTCGGTTGCCTTCGGCAAACGCTTTTTGTGTAAGTAGCATGCGACGAACGTCAGGATGAACAATTATCGGATCCGCTGGCCCATCCGGGTTTACAATCCCAGTTGGTGAGCGAAATTGCAATCGGTCTTTCGCATAGGCTAAAGCTCCCTGAAACGCAGCTTCAGTGCCAGCAAGTCCCTCTAGCCCTGTACCAATTCTTGCAGTATTCATAAAGGTAAACATACAATTCAAACCACGGTTTGGCGGTCCGATTAAATACCCTTTTGCACCATCAAAATTAATGACACAGGTGGCGCTCGCTTTAATGCCCATTTTATGTTCAATAGAACCACAAGTGACTTGGTTGCGATCTAGAACTTCACTTTGCGCATTGACATTGAATTTTGGTACAACAAATAGAGATATACCGCGAGTCCCTTCAGGGGCATCTGGTAAACGAGCCAACACTATGTGAACGATGTTGTCGGAAAAATCGTGATCTCCGGCGGAAATAAATATTTTTGTGCCAGTTAAACTATAAGTCCCATCATCATTAGGAACAGCTTTGGTTTTCAACATCCCTAAATCTGAACCACAATGAGATTCAGTCAAGCACATTGTGCCTGTCCAGCGACCTTCAATTAAGGGAGGTAAGAACATATCTTTTTGTTCTTTGGAACCATGACTTTTAATTGTGGCAATACAACCTTGACTCAATCCTGGGTACATAGCCCACGAGTGATTCGCACCAGACATCCATTCAGCAATTGAGGAAGACAAAGAATAAGGTAAAGCCTGTCCTCCGTATACAACTGGATGAGTCATTGAAGGCCAACCGCCTTCGCAATAGGTTTTGTAGGCTTCTTTAAAACCCGGCGGAGTGGTCACTACCCCATCGTCCCACTTACAACCTATTTCATCACCAACAGCATTGATAGGCGCTAAAACGTTTTCAGTAAATTTAGCCGCTTCAGCAGCAATAGCTTCAACCATTTCGGGGCTAGCATCTTCAAAACCCAATTTTTCATAATGCTTTTCGAATCCGAGTAACTCATTCATCACAAACAAGGTATCTCGTACTGGCGATTTATAATTTTGCATATTTCTAACTACCTTTATTAATTCTTTAGTACACTTCAAAAAGCCCAGCAGCACCCATGCCACCGCCTATGCACATAGTACATACAACATATTTTGCACCGCGACGTTTGCCTTCAATTAGCGCATGCCCCACCATGCGAGCGCCACTCATTCCATAAGGATGACCAACTGAAATTGCACCACCATTTACATTAAGCAGCTCAGCTGGAATGCCTAATTTTTTCTGACAATATAAAACTTGTACGGCAAAGGCTTCGTTCAGCTCCCAAAGGCCAATATCTTGTATTTTTAAACCATGTTGTTTGAGTAACTTAGGCACGGCAAACACAGGGCCAATCCCCATTTCGTCCGGCTCACATCCGGTAACGGCAATGCCTCGATAAGCCCCTAGTGGCGTAAGATTTTGCTGTTGGGCTAATTTGCTATCCATTATTACGCTGGCTGAAGCACCATCTGACAACTGACTTGCATTACCCGCCGTTATGCAACCCCCTTCAATCACAGGTTTTAAGCTTGCTAAGCCATCGAGCGTAGTATCCGCACGATTCCCCTCATCTTTTGACAAAGTGACTTCTTGGAAACTCTGTTCTTTGGTTTCTTTATTGACCACAACTTTAGTAGCGGTCACAGGCACGATTTCGTCATCAAATTTGCCCGCTTGTTGAGCCGCAGCTGTGCGCATTTGACTTTGATATGCGTATTCGTCTTGTTCTTCACGACCGATACCATATCGCTTAGCAACCACTTCGGCAGTTTGCAGCATTGGCATATAAATATCTTTGTGTTTCGCAACTAAAGCTTTATCAACCGCGCGATACATATTCATCTTATCGTTCTGCACTAAACTAATAGAATCTAGTCCGCCTGCCACCATCACTGGCACGTTATCTGTCACTATATGTTTAGCCGCGGTAGCGATGGCGTACATACCTGAACTACATTGACGGTCTAATGTCATACCGCCTACGGATACCGGCAACCCTCCAGCTAGTGCTCCTAAGCGGCCTATATTCATGCCGCCAGAACCTTGCGTTAATGCACTACCTAAAATGACATCATCGACACTCGCCGGATCGATTCCAGCTCGTTGTACAGCGGCACTGATTGCATGCCCTGCTAAACTTGGTGCTTCTAGATTATTGAATGCGCCTCTATAAGCTCTACCTATTGGCGTGCGTGCTGTCGAAACAATGACCGCTTCTTTCATAAAATATCCTCGAATTCTTTAAGTTTATAACTGAATTTATTTGGCAAAATCAGCAAAGCGTTTACCTTGTTCAGCAAGTCGCTTTAACAAAGGGGCGGGTTCAAACCAAGCTTTACCATATTCGCCTAACTCATCACGATATTTACACATTGCCGCATAGACTTTATCTAACCCCACTTCATCGGCATACTGCATAGGGCCTCCGCGGAAAACAGGAAAGCCATAACCGTACACATAAATAACATCTATATCGCTGGATTTTGCGGCAATCCCTTCTTCCAAAATATGTGCACCTTCGTTAATCAGGGTGAAAATACAACGCTCTAATATTTCTTCATCACTATGCTTACGCGGTTTAACACCTAGCTTCTCCGCTTCTTCTTTTGCAATCTGGGCTACAGTAGGGTCAGGAATTGGTTTTCTGTTTCCTGCTTCGTATAAGTAAACGCCTTTACCAACTTTCAGGCCAGCGCGGCCATCTTTAACTAAACGATCTGCAACCACGGCGTAACTGGGGTCGTGAGCAATATGTTCTTTACGAGATTGACGAACAAAATAACCAATATCTAATCCCGCCATATCGCCCATTGTGAAGGGGCCCATAGGTAGACCAAAATCGTAGATAACGCGATCAACATGTTCGGGATCAGCACCTTCCAACATCATTCGATTGGCTTCTCGGCCGTAGGGTTCGATCATTCGGTTGCCAACAAAACCAAAACAAACCCCTACCAAGACGGCGACTTTGCGGATTTTCTTAGCCAATTGCATGCTGGTTTTAATGACATCAGCAGACGTTTTTTCGCCTTTCACCACTTCTAGCAATTTCATGACATTAGCGGGGCTGAAGAAATGTAAGCCGATGACATCTTCTGGTCGGGAAGTGCAATCTGCTATTTCATTTATGTCTAATGTGGAGGTATTAGATGCGAGAATAGCGCCTTTTTTACAAATGGCATCAAGCTGCGTGAAGACTTGTTTCTTCACGTCCATTTTTTCAAACACAGCTTCGATGACTAAATCAACATCTGCAAGACCTGAATATTCAGTAGTGCCATGCAGCAGCGCCATGCGATCTTCTAAATCTTGCTGACTAAGCTTGCCTTTTTTAGCGGAATTCTCATAATTGCGACGAATAACCCCAAGACCTTTTTCCAACGCTTCAGCTTTTAGTTCCAACATGACCACGGGAATACCCGCGTTGGCAAAATTCATCGCGATACCACCCCCCATTGTCCCTGCACCGATAATACCGACAGACTTGATATCTCGCACTGGAGTGGACTTATCGTAATCGGATACATGTCCAGCCGCCTTTTCGGCAAAGAAAAAGTGCTGTTGTGCTCTGGCTTGGGGAGACCGCATACATTCCATAAACAGTTCAGCTTCCTTTTGAAGACCGTCTTTTAATGGCAATGTCACAGCCGCTTCTACCGCTTGAATACATCTTTCTGGCGAGAAGAAACCGCGCGCTTGTTTAGCAATTCCTTGACGATATTGACTAAACAGTTCGCTCGGCGCTGTTTCAGTATCTATTTCGATATCTTTAACACGCTTAATTTCACAACCATCATTAATCAGTTGCGCCACAAATGCCTGACTTTCGCTCATGAGTTTAGCTGGATCGTCAACAATTAAATCAAAAACCCCATTTAAAGCAGCCGCTTTAACTGGTTTACCTGAAACAATCATATCCAGCGCTTGTGCAACTCCGGTTAACCTAGGTAAACGTTGAGTCCCGCCTGCCCCCGGTAAAATGCCTAAATTTACCTCAGGTAAACCTACCTTATTGTCGGCGAACGAAATGCGATAATGACAGGCTAATGCCAGTTCTAAACCACCACCAAAAGCTGGGCCATTTAAAACTGCAACCACAGGTTTGTTAGCATTCTCAATTAAATCCAGCACTTCGGGTAAGTTTGGTTGTAAATTACCAGAGGAAAATTCGCTGATATCTGCGCCACCTGAAAACAATCCTAATTGCGAAGAAATAACGATAACCTTAACATTTGCATTGTTTAATGCGGCTTCAATTTCTGCGATTAACCCTACTCGGACAGCTTTGGATAATGCGTTCACTGGCGCGTTTTGCATCATGATTAATGCAGTTTCACCTTGGTTTTGACTTACAACAACAGTTGACTGTTCGGCGCTCATAAAATCCTCAGTTGAATCTTTTAAAATCGTTAATTCACTGATACTAGGACAGCTTGCTCAATCATCCAAATTTATTGGTTTTATAGCTACAAATAAATCAAATTGATATATTGGGTATCTGTTGATTTCGCTGAATTTCATCGACACTGCCAGTAAACACGTGATTCTTAGATGTTGACTTTAGCTAATGCATCTGATTTTCTAGCGACTATCCTTTACATGTCGTTAACACAAAATTCATGTTTGCTTATTTGCTATTAGTTGACTTAAGTCCTCACCTAATATCAAAAATGAGAGCTCGAAATTTGAGTTGATTGAGTAAAAAACGACATAACATTAAATTCACAACGTGTAATAGCAGGTAATATTTTGGACTCACTTCTCGATTTTAGCGGTCAAGTGGCAATGATAACGGGCGCGGCCAGCGGTTTTGGTCGCTTACTTTCTCAAGGTTTAGCAGCACGAGGGTGTAATCTAGTCATAAGCGACATTAACGCCGACGAACTAGCGAATACCGTTGCGACATTGCAAACGAATGAAAATAAAGTTATCTCGATGCTTTGCGATGTTAGTCAAGAAGAGCAAGTCAAAGCTATGGTCGATGCTGCAATCGAAAATTTTGGAAGACTAGATATCGGGGTAAATAATGCTGGAATAGCCCATTCATTAACCCCATTACATCAAATGCAAAAAGCCACGATGGACAAGCAAATGGCGGTGAATGTCAATGGTGTGATGTTTGGTATGAAATACCAAATTGAAGCCATGCTAAAACAAGGCTCAGGTCACATACTTAATTTAAGTTCAATGGCGGGTATTGGCGGAGCACCCAAAGGAGCTGCCTATTCTGCCGCCAAGCATGCTGTGGTAGGTTTAACGCGCACAGCGGCAGTTGAGTATGCTAAAAAAGGGATCCGTGCCAATGCAATTTGCCCATTTTATAGCCCAACCAACATACTCGCCACAGACGGTTTCGATTCCCCAGAAAATCAACAACGTTTAGCCCAAGGTTGCCCTATGAAACGGCTAGCTGATCCGCAGGAAATAGTGAATACCATGATACTGATATTGTCTCCAGGAAACTCTTACATGAGTGGACAAACAATCGCTATAGATGGTGCCGTTAGTGCTTGGTAATAGACACGCTTGCAATGGGTAACGTAATGTCGGCTGAACCTAATATTACACAACTCATAACGAACAATATTTCAGTTATTTAAACTACAATTTGGTAAGCATAATAGGATTTGATATATGAAAGGTTTAATGATGAACACGCAATTGATGATTTCATCAATTTTGCGTCACGCCGATAAAAACTTTCCCCATCGTGAAATTGTGTCTGTCACCGCAGATAATCCAAGACATAGATATACGTATGCTGACTTTGCGAAACGCTCTCGGAAATTAGCCAATGCATTAGCGTCAATGGACGTGCAGTTTGGCGACAGAATTGGCACATTAGCTTGGAATGATTATCGCCACCTTGAATTATATTATGGTGTGTCAGGAAGTGGATTAGTCTGCCATATGATTAACCCTAAACTATTTCCTGAGCAAATTAATTACATTATCAATCATGCTGAAGACAAAATATTGTTTGTCGATGTTCTCGTAATGCCTTTGGTCGAGGCATTACATAGCCACCTTAAAACCGTAGAAAAAATTGTGGTGTTGACCGACAAGCAACACATGCCGGATTCAAAACTTAAAAACCTTATTTGCTATGAAGAGCTATTAGATCAATTCGACGACAATTATCAATGGCCTGAATTTGATGAAAATACCGCAGCTGGCATGTGTTACACCTCAGGGACAACCGGCAATCCTAAGGGCGTAGTATATTCTCATCGTTCAACCGTGTTGCATGCCTATGCTGGTTCTTTACCAGACATCACAAACGCCTCTTGCAACAGTGTCACTATGCCAATAGTGCCTATGTTCCATGTCAATGCGTGGGGGATCCCCTACGCGGGAATAATGGTGGGTAGCAAACTCGTCATGCCTGGCCCCAAAATGGCAGATGGCGAAACGCTGCATTCTTTGATTGAAACCGAAGGCGTAACCAATAGCTCCGGAGTACCGACAATTTGGTTGGCTTTATTGGATTATCTAGATAAAACCGGCAACAAAATACCAACATTACAATGTGTAACAGCTGGCGGCGCTGCATGCCCAAGAAATATCATCAAACGCTTTAAACTTGACTATCAGACTGACGTAAAACAAGGCTGGGGGATGACCGAAATGAGCCCGCTGGGTACTGTTTTTGTTCTATCACCGGGCATGGAGAATCTCACCGACGACGAAGAAATTGATTTGCGCTTGAAACAAGGTAAATCCGTGTTTGGTGTAGAAATGAAGATTGTTGATGAACAAAATAATGAGCTACCTTGGGACGGTGTTGCCTTTGGAGCACTTAAAGTGAAAGGTCCATGGATTGCGACTGGTTATTACGGCATGTCGCAAACCCCTGGAGACAAAGATTGTCCCGTGGATAGTGATGGCTGGATGAATACCGGCGATGTTGCCACAATTGATCCATTAGGTTACTTACAAATTACCGATCGCACCAAAGATGTAATTAAATCAGGGGGCGAATGGATCAGTTCCATCGATATTGAAAACGCTGCAATCAATCACCCTCAGATTGCAGAAGCCGCAGCGATTGGTCGTTATCATCCTAAATGGACAGAACGGCCACTGCTAATTGTTGTTCCCGCCGAAAACACAAATTTAAGCAGTGCAGAAATCATTGAATATTTACAACAAAAAATGCATAAATGGGCGGTTCCAGACGATGTGGTTTTTATTGATGAACTTCCTCACACGGCGACCGGAAAATTAAACAAACTAGCGCTACGTGAAAAATACGAAGACTATCAATTTCCACAGTAAATCTGGTTAAATCGATTCATTTACAAACCAATTCAGGAGGCTTACTGCCTCCTGATTCATTTTTGTAATTACCCCAAACCCACATTAAGTATTCAGTCAGATACCCTTGTATTGTGAATCAGATTTATCCCCTCTCCAAATTCGTTTATATAACCTAATCAAACGCTTAATTGCCAACCATTGAATTATTGAGATCGTAAAAGAATGAAAAAATTTATCTCTATGATGTTTTTGCTTTTTACCACTTTAACTGCCAACGCTTCGCTGATTGGCACGCAAGTATCCTGTGATATTGAACCTTCTATTATTTGGGACTGTGATAGTTCAATCACCACAGTTAAAGGCGATGCAGCTGAATTTAACTTACTATTGGTTGGAAATGCTTATTTAGAAGTTGATTTTGATACAGATTCGATACTTATTCGAAATCTAAAAAGCCATTTAGGATTAGGCGCAAATGAAGTACTTTCATTTAATTTACAACCTAATGTTTTTAATGCATCTGACTACAGTGTGTTTTCTACTGTAATCGGATTTGATGCCAGAGATATTGATTTTGATGGTGAACAATTGGCGTTAGATATAAATAGAACGACTTGGTTCGCTGATGATTACATTCTTCTAAGCTTTATGACACACGCGACGGCGGTGTCAACCGCTCCCCCAATTCTACTCATTTTGATTGGCTTGTTTGCACTGCGCAAACGTAAGCTTAAACATTCATCAGGCAACTGATATTTTATCTAATTGAGTGGCTATAAATAACGGATAACGCATTACATATACAGATACTTGGATAGGGAGTGGTTCAGTTTGTTCAAAGTGATAATTATGTTGTTTTGTGCGTTCATCATTAATCTATTTTCCGCAGCAAGTGCTAATACAAATATCAGCAATGCTTTACACAATATGTGTACTCTTGTGATTGCTAATGATCCTATTGCACTACGTGAAAAAATCCAAAAAGTTAAGAAGAATTATCGGTTAAAGTTGCAACATTACTATTCAGGGATCAGTTGTGCTGGCAATAGTTTGATCCGGACTGCTCTGCTCAATAATGCCAATGAAACTGGAAAGTTTTTGATTCACAAACTGCCAAGAGCGACGTTGTTATCGCCGGAGCCAGATGGCCGAACTTTACAACAATGGATTGATGAAAAAAACTTGTCTGACACGCCTATTTCTTTAACCTTGACCAATAGAATCTGAATCCACTATTCGTTGCAGGTACACTATGATTTTTATACGTTTTTATCTAACTCAGTTAGGGTACTTTCGATTAACTGAGTCGCCTGTTGTTTTTTAAGCTCATGTACCCGTGGGTACTCTTCTTCTAACAAAGCCAAAATAGACATCATGCCCCAGTGATATCCAGATGATAATACCAGATAGGCAAAATCATTATGCTTATTATGCTGTTCAGTACCTGCTAGAAGCGACGACATTTGGCTAACTTGATCACCATATTGTTGTACATTTTCAAACTTGTTTACTTCAAAGAATAGTGTTTGATAAGCGTCTGTTCGTTGATAAGCATGACTATAAACCAGTGCATCAAATTGCAAGTATTGTTGTTCAAGTAGAATTTGAAAAGCACGATCACCGTTTTCAGCGTGTGCAACTAATCCATTGTTATTTTGCAGCAAAGGCGTTTCGAAAGAGTGCCACACAACCGTATTGCGGTAACCTAAAAAATTAGGATCGACATCTCCAATATTACCATCACACAATTCATCACGAATGCCTGGGGAAACTTGATCAGCTAACTCAATTTGACGGGCGTAACCTTTTGCATAACTAATGCTAAATAATCGATAAGCGAGTTGTGAAATATCGGTTAGTACAGCCTGTTCAGATTCAAGCATAAAGAGATTTTCTCTTTCTGCCAAAATCTTCATCGCATCAGAAAATACCGGGTGATTATTTTGATAAGATTTGTCTAGTTGCTTATGCTCTGACTCTGCCGTACAAGAATAGGTAATTAAAAGTTGATTCCAATCCCGCAGGTTTGTGGCGCGCACATGGATCATGCCCGTGTACAGATTAGCATGTACAAATTGCTCTGCATTACCGAGTAAATCGTTATGCCTTTCAATTTCATTAAGTTCTTCTTGGCTATAACTTATTTGCGTAGTGCAACCGCTAATAGCGATTACAACTGATAGCAATAAAATAATGCGGTGGCGTACGAATACAAACATGGATTAAACGGCCCCAAAGATGTGAGGCCGCAGTGTATTATTTCATCTGAATTGATTCAAGCAGGATTTCAACTGCGTTCTAATTTGTTTCGAATACAATATTCAGTTAAACGAAATAGGTTAAGGCCGAAGTGCCATTTTCCCTTTTACTTTCCGTCCTAACACTTTTTTCAACGCGTCCTTAGCCTGTTCTAAAGGCAAAGTTTCATCCACGATGACTTTCACTTTACCCTGTAAATACCAAGTCAATAACTCCTTCATATTATCTTGGAAATCTTTAGGCTGATGTTGCGTGAACGAGCCCCAAAATACACCGATGACAGAATAGCCTTTGACTAGCGCTAAGTTAACCGGAAATTCTGGAATAGTGCCTCCTGCAAATCCAACCACAAGCAAACGTCCATTCCATCCCATACTTCTTGAACAAGCGTGGAAAGTATCACCACCAACACATTCGTAAACGACATCTGCGCCTTTGCCATTTGTGGCTTCCTTAAGCGCAGTTTTTAGATCATTTTCAGAATAATTGATCAGTACGTCTGCTCCGTTTTGTTTGGCGATATCAAGCTTTTCCTGGGTTGAACATACAGCAATTACCTTTGCCCCCATCGCCTTGCCTATTTGCACCGCTGCTAAACCAGTTCCACCGGCCGCACCGGTTACCACTAAAGTTTCACCTGGTTGGATGTTGGCACGCTGTTTAAGCGCATGATGGGCAGTTGCGTGGGCTGTAACCAGTGCCGCTGCCTCTTCATCTGGAATTTCATCAGGTATTGGTAAAACATGGGTTGCCGGAACCGCTACTTTTTCTGCGTAACCGCCTAACATGCATAGCGCAATGACCCTTCGTCCAACTTTTAGGTGAGGTACATCTTCGCCAACTTCACTGATCACACCAGCCACTTCTCCCCCAGGTATAAAGGGAAAATCGGGTTTAAGCTGATACAATCCTTGCACTAATAGTCCGTCGGGGAAATTTACTCCTGACGCTTTAATATCAACAACCACATGACCTTTAGCTGCTTTAGGATCTGGCATGTCTTGATATCGAAGATTGTCTACACTGGCAAATTCATTACATACAATAGCTTTCATTATTTACTGTTCCTCGATTAAATTTACGGCCATTCTAGCCAGTGGAGGCACCATTGCGCCGACTTTGCTTGCTTGCTCACTGGATGCATTACCTTCTTGCGCACGTTTAGCTACACCTTGTGCAATGGCTGCCAAGCGGAAAAAACTAAACGCCAGATAGAAGGACCAGTTATCAATCGAACCTAGCCCTGCTCGCTGGCAATACCAAGCTACAAACTCGGC
Organism: Aliiglaciecola lipolytica E3; assembly: GCF_000314975.1. GTDB lineage: Bacteria > Pseudomonadota > Gammaproteobacteria > Enterobacterales > Alteromonadaceae > Aliiglaciecola > Aliiglaciecola lipolytica. Next base: position 108,495 of record NZ_BAEN01000014.1, on the reverse strand, counting down.
TTCACTAGGAATGCCTAAAGAATGTCTATCAACTCCCCCTAGTCCACTGGAGTGTCCAATATGTGCGGGCAAACGTAACTGCATGCATTGATAAGCTAGGTCAGCCAAGGGGTGGCCTAAAGTAGATAACTCCCAATCCAATACGGCAATGATATTTTCTGACGTTTTTGAAAACATTAAATTGTCTAAGCGATAGTCACCGTGCACCAGAGACACTCGCCCATCATCAGCTGGGATATTTTGTTCCAACCAATGAATTAACTTGTTCATGTCTGGAATTGGATTGATTTCCGACAACATGTATTGTTTAGTCCAACGACTAAGTTGACGCTCGAAGTAATTTCCCGGACGACCATAATCGCTAAGCCCTACGGCATCAACATCAACCGCGTGCAAATCTGCGAGCACCTGACTCATTTGTTGATACATCGCATTTCGCTTAGCATTGCTGTCTATTTCCGGAAGGCTACTATTCCAATACACAGCGCCGTCTACATACTCCATTACATAAAACATACTGCCTATCACACTTGTGTCTTCACATAGGTGAAATACTTTTGCTACAGGCACTTTACTGTTTTGTAATGCATTGATGACTTTATATTCTCGATCTACAGCATGTGCAGATTTAAGCAATTTTCCCGGCGGTTGCCTTCGCAGCACATAAGTATTTTCGCCTGCGCTAATTTTGAAAGTAGGGTTAGACTGTCCTCCACTAAATTTTTCCGCGCTAAACTTACCGGAAAAATCTGCTACGTTCGCGCGAAAATAACGTTTAAGTTCTTCTAGATTTAATTGTTTCACTGGATCTACTTTAGACACCCTGACCTCATTAATTATTTTTTATTTGCGCCGACGTGATCTTTGATTAAGTTGCGACCTAATTGCATCATATGCACTTGGTCCGGACCATCAGCTAATTTAATTGTTCTAGCGTAGGCATAAATTGCGGAGAGTACAAAGTCTTGACTGGTCCCTGCCGCGCCATGCATTTGAATAGATTGGTCAATTACCCGGCACGCCATATTCGGGGCAACGATTTTGATTGCAGCGATAATGTCACGTGCCACTTTATTTCCGTACCTGTCCATTTTGTCGGCGGCTTTTAACGTTAATAATCGAGCCTGTTCAATATCACAATGCATTTGAGCAATCGATTCTCTTACAGATTGCTGTTTACTTAACGGTTGACCAAACGCGATACGCTGCTCCACTCTTTCACAGGCCAAATCCAATGCCCGCTGGGCACAGCCGATTAAACGCATACAATGGTGAATTCGACCAGGTCCTAACCGTCCTTGTGCAATTGCAAATCCCTCACCCTCGCCTACGAGTAAATTGCTTGCTGGGACTCTCACATTTTCGAATAACACTTCGGCGTGACCGATTGGTTCATCATAAAAGCCTATCGCTTTCATTGGTCGCACAACAGTGACGCCTGGCGTATCCATAGGTACTAAAATTTGCGACTGCTGTCTATGGCGTTCCGCTGAGGTGTCGGTTTTCCCCATAACCACCATAATTTTACAATTGGTATTCATAGCACCGCTGGTATACCACTTACGACCATTGATGACGTATTCATCGCCATCGCGTACAATTGCAGTTTCAATGTTTGTAGCATCGCTAGATGCAACAGCAGGTTCGGTCATTGCGAATGCGCTGCGAATTTCACCGTTAAGTAATGGCTCTAACCACTGTTTTTTATGGGCTTCACTACCATATTTAGATAAAACTTCCATGTTACCTGTATCGGGTGCACTGCAATTAAACACTTCAGGGCTCCACAATACGCGTCCCATCGCTTCACACAGTGGAGCGTATTCCAGATTTGTCAGGCCAGCGCCGTAAGGTAAATATTCTTCAGGTAAAAATAGGTTCCATAAATCCGCTTTTTTGGCTTTTTCTTTTAACTCGTGCATTAAAGCCGGCGTAGTCCAGCGCTGAGGATTGTTGTCGACAAGTTCAATATATTCCTGTTCCACAGGATAAATATGCTCATCCATAAATTGGTTGAGACGGTCGAGCAATGCTTGAGTTTTTGGCGAATAGTCAAAATGCATAAAAATATGTCCTCTATTTAAGATTACAAAAATAGTAGTTTGAATAGGACTATAAGTTTAATTAATTATTCGAATACTGGAGTATTAGTCTTGTATATAAATAAAACGTACCAAAATTTTATGTTTCAAAAACTTGTCATTAAAGTGATTTAGGCTCTTTTGTTGGTACATAATGTTCGTCGATTAATAATTTAGATTTTATAGGTAGCCTAACCGCTTGCAAAAACAAACAAAGGGCGATAAAAAGCATCCCTAACCAGCCTACTCTAGAAAATTCTTCACCAACGATAAGTATCGCCAGCACAGTCGCAACCACTGGCTCTAATAATGTAATCAAAGTTGCACCACTAGCTTGAACATGGCGCAAACCAAAACCAAATAATAAATAGCCTAAAAACATGGGAATGACTGCCATATACAGAGCCACTGATGTATTAATTTTTGTCGAAAATAAATTATCACCAGTAAAAAATAAAGTGGGCAGAAGCAATACGGCAGCGATACCAAACATACTTGCCATCGCAGATTTTGAGCTCACTTGATGTTCAATCAGTTGTTTGGCAGCCCAAGAATAAGTTGCATATGTAAGCCCTGCTACAACGCCTAAAACCACACCTAAATACTGCAGTGTCAGGTCGTTATTCAGATTTATATTCTTTTGTTTTCCTAGTACTAATAAAACAATTCCTACAGTACCCAACAAAAAACTAAGCCCCCATTGCAAGGTTATTGATCTTTTGTTGATAAGACGCTCCATCATCATTGAAAAAAACGGCGCAGTGGCAATTGATACGACTGTCCCAATCGCCACACCAGACCATTTCATGGAGGTATAAAATGCCAATGGATAAATGGCAATAGACATGGCCCCGAGCATCAAAATGAAAGGTTTTTCGACGAGTATATTTCTTTCTGCGAAAAGACTTTTACGTGCATTCAGTAACAGCAAAACACCCCCAACTCCCATCGCAAAAGCGCCTGTAGCCAGCGGATTTACACTAGGTGTAAAACTAGCTGCAGTTCCAGTTGTGCCCCACAAAACACTCGCTATTATGATGGCGAGTACACCACCTGAAATATCACTTTTCCAGCGCATTATTAATCCAAGATGTATTTAAATAAAGTGAGATTGTATTCTGAAAAACCAACTTCCACTTTGCTGATAAGACGCTTTTAACTGCCGAGAGGACGCAACTAGCGGGCGATCTTAGAGGGAGGTAAGCCAAAATATTGGGTAAAACGCCGACTAAAAGCAGTGTAATCGGTATAACCGACCTGCTCTGCAACGATTTGCACCGGCGAGTCTGTATGGATAAGGAGTGCTTGCGCTTTTTCCATGCGAAACTTAACCAAATATTGTGATGCGGTTAGACCGATTTGTTGTTTAAATAACTTTTTAAACTGAGTAGGACTTAAACAAGCCACGTTCGCCAAGGTGTTAATTGTTAAAACGTCAACAAAATTGGCTTCAACGTAAGCGATAACTTCTCGTATTCTGCGATCTAACAATTTAAAAATACGTTGTTCACCAAGTAATGCATAAAAAGTAGCGAAACAGGTTTCTTCTAAGTCTTTATTAACCTGATATTCTAGCTGGGCTTCCAGAAAACTCAGAAAGCGAAATAATGGTTGGTTAATAGTGAATACGCGGGTGCTAGAATTAAGGAGATTGTCGGGTAAAAAGTGCATATCAGCGACGACAAAACGCGCTTCCGAATCGGCTGTAAATTGGTGCACTTCACTGCTTTTGACAACCACGCACTCACCCGGTGTGACTTTGCCATTAAAATCGCCTACGGCGATATTTATCACCCCGCGTAAGGGTAAAACCAATTGATTAAAATCATGAGCATGCTGCACTTTTTGACGGCTGTATGCACGAATGGACAAGGTACTTTGCAAAATACAGCTCACCCCATTTAGTATTAATTTGAACTGGCTTAATTTTAAACCTTAGGATAAAGATTTAACAATTGATTGAGCAATTGGCGTTACATCAGGGAAAACGTTATTCAAATCAGCCAACGATAAACCCCAATGCTGATGCAGAACACTTGCCATCCAACTTCTCACATCTGTGGTTGGCATTAAATCACGGTTTGCAAATAAATGCTCTTTTTTCAAGCCCGGCCACTTGCCCAAAACTTGCTTGCCTTTTATTGCCCCTCCTAATAAAAACATGGCTGAGCCGGTGCCATGATCGGTGCCTTTTGTGCCGTTTATAGCGACCGTGCGGCCGAACTCTGTTGTGACAATTACAACCGTTTTGTTCCACGATTCGCCCAAGCCTGTCTTTAATTCTCCCAGTCCATTATCGAGTATTTCAAATTGCCGACTCAATCGTGAAAATTGGTTATTGTGAGTGTCCCAACCATTTAACTCCAGCATGGCGCAATTGGCGGAATTATCTCGATTTAACAACTCACCACACTGTTTAGCCAAATACGAAAAATTAGCCCGAGTGCGATCTTTGCCATTCATTTCCAACATGTCTCTATTGGTAACTGCGCTTTCTAATAATCCAGAAAACTCTTCGTTTCCAGCGTACAGAGTACGTAGACGATCAATCAGGTCATCTTCAGTAGTGGCAAAATGTGATGGGTACCAAGTTTGGCTAGCGTCATCACCACGTAACGCAATGGGCACGGTTTGCGAAATTGCTAATCCGTGACCATGGGCCAGATTCGCCGCCCTCGCTAACCAACCATTTTCATGATCGGTCGTATTTAAACCAGATTCCATTTGATCTTGGCCATCAAAATGAGAGCGCTCTCGATATCCAGAAGCTACAGCAACAACAGGCGAAAATTCTTGGTTTTGATACCAACTGTGACAATTTTTAAGAGCCGGATGCAGAGCAAATCCCTGTTCTAGTGGAAGTAGTTGATTAACTATCGGCTTAACCAAATCACCGCGAATTGCCATAAAATCAGGATCGCCTACAGGTAACACTCCATGTAATGAATCCATAGCGCCACGTAACATCACCCAAACCACCTTTTTGTGTTTGGTAGAAGGTTTCAGAGAACTTGCTAATGCTCCACTAGCCATGGTTTGATAAACAACCCAACCCGCGACACCTGCTTTTATAAAATTACGTCTATTTAAGTTCATCGTTTTTGAAACTCCGGACTCAATAACATTAAAGAAATAGCCTGACGTTTACTTTCGGCGCGCGACATTGCTTTTATGGTTCGTTCATGCAGAAACGGACCCAATGCTTGTCTGGCAATATCCAGAGGTGGCGATTTAACAAATTTACTAACATGGTCGGCCCACTCGATTCTGCCCATCATAGCTCTCGGTCCTGCCCAATATTCTTGACTATCCTTGAAGCCTGCGGGAGAACCAGCTGAAAACGGCTGCTGGCCTAAAATTGTTAAACTTTTAACGTAATCGGGTCGAATTTCATTAAGCTCGCAAGCTCGGCAGGTGGAAACCAAAAATTCGCGGGGCGTTTTAAACTTCGCATTACTAAATGACCAACTCAGCGGATTTTTTAGCATTGCATTAACGACATGTGGCAAACTTCCCGCGGTTTTTAACCACGCTTTCACCATATCATTAACTAGCTCAGTTGGCGGGTTGTCACTAATAAAGTGTTTAGCCAGTTTTTCGGAAACAAATTTTGCGGTATGAGGACTGTTACTCAAATCGAAGAGTATTTGTTTACCTTGCTGTACACCAACCGCGGCATACGTTTTGCCAAACACGTCTCTACTGCCCGGCTCATGAGCTTGCTTGCGAAATTCAAAGCCCTCCACCCCTTGCTGAGACAAACTCCATCCCGTGATAGCTTTGGCTAATTCGGTCACATCAGCCTGGTTATAACCGGCATTTACGCCAAGGGTATGTAATTCTAAAATTTCACGCGCTAAGTTTTCATTCAGCCCTTTTTTCCCTTTGCTTCGTTTACCGATCTTAGAATTTGGACCCACTGATTGCTCATTATTTAAATAAACCAACATAGCAGGATGACTTTCTACAGCAATTAACATATCCGAAAAGTTGCCGGATAAATTAGAAGCAATGGCCTCTAGTTCCAGAGTTTGAGCTAAAGCACGCATGTTGAGTCCGTTTGCAGTAACGCTAAAATGATTCGAGAAAAAATCGACTAGACGCCAGAAAAAGGGGCGTGACGAGACAATCTGCTGTGAGATTACGTGGGAAACGGATTGAAATACATGCTTAGTGATATTTTTTCGAATACCGTCGCTACTAATGGCCATCATATTTTCTTGGGAAATGACCTGACCCGATACTTGCTTTTTTCTTTCTTGTTTTCTTTGTTGTCTGTACAGTGTTAACTGTTGTGCAGCCTGCTTACTATCCCATTGAATATTCAACGTATGCATTTCGCTCGAGATGCTATCAGGACTCAATTGAGCAACTAGCCAGTCTAAAGGATCGCCTTGTATTTGCTCTATGGTCCGCTGATTAGCACCATAACCAAATCGATTTGCAGCTATATATGCGCGTTTGGAAGACATAATATATGTGACCTGAGAAAATAGTTTAACAATTCAGATAACCTGCAACTTAAAACTCAGTTAGCTTTAACACAAGTTTAATTACAAAACATTTACATTTAACAAGTCACTTATTTCGGTTAAACCACCCTTTTACCCAGCGCATCTAAAATTTGCTCTCCATCTTCTTTGTTATAAGGTCCAGCAGGCCACTTATCAAGTAAGTCTAGAACCACTTCACTAGGGCGACATAACTTGACACCTTTGTTGGAACAAACAATTGGCCGATTAACCAGAACAGGATGCTTTAACATCGCCTGTAAAATTGATTCATCTGATACTGACTCATCAAGTAAACCAAGCTCTTTCGCAGGTGATTTAGTTGTTCTTAAGGCTTCGCGTGGCGTTAAATTGGCAGCCGCAAATAGACCCAACAACTGCCCCTGGGTCCATCCTTCTTCAATATATTCGATAATAGTTGGCTGATAACCCGCATCCTCTATAATTTTTAATACATTTCTAGACGTACCGCATTCTGGATTGTGATAAATAACTATCATCATTAGCCTCTTATAAATATTAATTTAGGATTAGAACCAGTGTCGCGTACGATTTACAAACCATACCAACGACAACATCACAGGCACTTCAACTAACACACCTACAACAGTTGCCAAAGCAGCGCCAGAATGTAAACCAAATAACGAAATCGCAACAGCAACGGCTAGTTCAAAAAAGTTTGATGTGCCGATCATGCAAGCTGGTCCAGCAACGTTATGCGGCAACTTCATCTTTTTAGCCATGAAATAGGCTATCGCAAATATGCCGTAGGTTTGAATTAACAGCGGAATAGCAATTAATAAAATGGCTTCAGGTTTATCCAAAATGGTTTCAGATTGAAAACCAAAAAGTAGTGTTACCGTAGCTAATAAACCGATAATCGACCAAGGTTTCATAGTCGCTAGAAACTGATTAAGTTTAGAGTGGTCGTCACTTTTATCCAGTTTTCTGCGGGTTAACGCACCTGCCACTAAGGGGATCAGGACATACAAAACAACAGATAAGAAAAGCGTATCCCAAGGCACTGTAATGTCTGTCACTCCAAGTAACAAACCAGCCAATGGCGCAAATGCAAATATCATAATGATGTCGTTAATAGATACTTGCACTAAGGTATAATTTGCATCGCCTTTAGTCAGTTGACTCCATACAAATACCATTGCTGTGCAAGGCGCGACACCGAGCAATATCATGCCAGCGATATATTCCGTGGCGGTTTGAGGGTCTACCCAATCAGCAAATAAGCCTTTAAAAAACAACCAGCCTAGCAGCGCCATTGTGAAGGGTTTAATCAACCAATTAACAACTAGTGTGAGCACTAAACCTTTCGGTTTTTTACCCACATCTTTAATCGAAGAAAAATCAATTTGCACCATCATTGGATAGATCATTAACCAGATCAACACAGCAATAACCAAATTCACATGAGCATATTCAAAACTCGCGATTACAGCGAATGCTTCAGGTGCAAAGCTGCCTGCCAAAATACCGACAATAATTGCCAAACCAACCCAAACTGATAAATAACGCTCGAATAACCCCATGTTGATTTCCTAAAGTGACCTTTGATTCACACGTTGACTAAGTTGTTCTACAGACTCCACTCGTTCAGAATATCGATCCACAAAGAAGTCTTTGTTGTTTCGCAATAACAAGGTGAATTTAACCAACTCTTCCATTACATCAACAATTCGGTTGTAATATGCTGACGGTTTCATTCTGTCGTTTTCATCAAACTCTAAGAAGGCTTTTGCCACGCTAGACTGGTTAGGTATAGTCACCATACGCATCCAACGACCTAAAACACGCAGTTGATTTACCACGTTAAATGATTGTGAACCGCCACACACTTGCATGACAGCCAAGGTTTTTCCTTGGGTTGGACGCACACCGCCAATATTTAATGGCACCCAGTCAATTTGGCTTTTAAAAATACTGGTCATAGACCCATGCCTTTCTGGTGAGCACCATACTTGACCTTCAGACCACATCATCAATTCACGTAACTCTTTCACTTTTGGATGATGTTCATCTTCAGTGTCGGTTTGGGGTAAACCTTCAGGATTAAAAATTTTCACTTCAGCACCAAAGTGAATTAATAAACGAGCTGCTTCTTCAACAACCAAACGACTAAACGCACGTTTGCGCATTGAGCCGTGGAGCAACAAAATTCGTGGTGCGTGCTGTGCAGGTGATCCAACCGCCTCTTCATAAGTTGGTTTATGCAGACATTTTTCATCAATGTTTGGCAAGGAAATATCTTGAAGCATAACTACTGAGCTCCTAACTCGGCTAGCGCTGATTTCAATTGTTCCTTTTCAAGATTTTGCTCAGCCAATAACATTAATTTTCTGACTCGCACTGTTATTTCACTAATGCAAGTTCGAAACGCAGTCGCTATTTCCTGCTCGGTTCCATCAACTTTAGATGGATCTTCAAGTCCCCAATGCACTTTAATTGAATTGCCAAACCACACCGGGCAACTTTCGCCGGCAGCAGAATCGCAGACAGTGATAACTACGTCAGGCTTAAAGTCCTCAAACTCATCCCAAGATTGACTTTGCAAGCCTTCCCTAGGTACTTCCGCTTCTTGTAGATATTTAAGCGACAAAGGATGGACTATTCCAGCAGGCTGACTACCTGCGCTTCTAGCAATGATTAAATCGCCGGCTAAATGATTGGTTATTGCTTCTGACAGAATGCTTCTGCATCTGTTATGCGTACATATATATAGAATTTTCATTGCTAATCCCTAATTATAAACAAGTAGATTTGCCAGTTTGTGAAGCGTGCAAACGCGTGCTCGCCTCTTCAAAATAGGATTGGTTATGCTCGGCTGATTGTTGGATTACCGCACGAGCCCACTCTGGCAATTCTGGGTGAAAACGGTAGTACACCCACTTACCTCGCCTGTCATCCAGTAAAATACCGCATTTGCGTAACTCCGCTAAATGGCGAGAAATTTTAGGTTGATCTAGGCAAAGCGCATCCATCAAATCGCATACACAGACCTCACCAAACTTAGAAATAAGCAACAAGGATTTAAGGCGGGTATCGTCAGAAAGACATTTAAAAAATTTAAGTGGATCCATATTCACATTCGATTATTCATATATGTGAAATATCATATATATGAAAAAACATATGTCAATCAGTTTAGAAAACTAATTAAATGATTTGCAATAAACCAATCTACTCATTTGTGCGTGTTAGATTGCGTTGAAATAAATTCACATTCAACTGGTAAAAAAAAGGATAGATGTAGGAGTTTCTTATATACTCTGTAGATGTAATTTCGCGATTTAAAGACAAAATAGAACATAATCTTTCATTATCATTTTATATCGATACCGCAATGCTGAATCAAAAACTAAAAATTCAAAAAAGTTTGATGAATTTTGCGGCAATCGACTATCGGAGGTTTGATACGTGATGTATGAGCGGAATAAAAGCAATAACCAGCTCAATCAAATTGATTTGAACACCCATGATATTGAGAACTATCTTGATGCCGTTTTCAATATAACCGGTGACCCAATTTTTATTAAAGATGAAGAATGTAGATTACTGTTAGTAAATGACGCTTTTTGTAATATTTTTGGATTAGCAAGGAATCAAATTATCGGTAAAACCCTAGCCGAAGAGGTGACACCGAGCGAGCGCGAACATTTTTTAGCTATCGATAGAAAAGTACTTCAAGAAGGAAAAGAAATTACTTGCGAGGAAACGTTAACGACCAATGGAGCAAAAACCAAAACAATTTTAACCAAAAAGAATCGGTTTTTAGCACCTAATGGCAAACCTTTCATTGTTGGTGTGATTCATGACATCACTGAGCGCAAACAATCCGAGTTACGTGAAAAGTCTCATACTCATATATTAGAGCTAATTACCAGCGGAAAAGAGCTTCCAGATATTCTCATTGCCATTGTCAAAGTTGTCGAAGCCGAAAACCCGAAAATGATGTGCAGTGTGTTGCTTTTGGACGAGTCTGGAAGACACTTATTACATGGCGCGTCAACAAGCTTACCTGAATTCTATTGTAAGGCTATAGAAGGAGAGGAAATAGGTATATCTGCCGGGTCTTGCGGCACGGCTGCTTATAAAAATGAACGTGTTATAGTCAGTGACATTAATACACATCCCTATTGGGCCCAATATAAAGACCTAGCCAACAAGGCAGGCTTAGGATCCTGTTGGTCTGAACCCATCCGCTCTTCGAAAGGAACAGTGCTGGGCACATTTGCGATTTATCACCGCGATATAAATTACCCCACAGACGCTGACTTAACAATAATTGAACAGGCTGCAAGCTTGGCAAGTATCGCCATAGAGAAAAAACAAGCAGAAGAAAAAATAAAACGTGCCGCTAGTGTATTTACACATGCCAATGAAGGCATAATGATAACTGATGCCAATGCTAGCATTATTGAAGTCAATGATACTTTTTGCAAAATCACCGGCTATTCACACGAAGAAGTATTAGGAAAAAACCCCAGAATCCTGCAATCTAATGAACACTCTTCTGATTTTTACTCAACAATGTGGTCCACTATTTTTAACCAAGGACATTGGCGTGGAGAAATTTGGAATCGCAGAAAGAATGGTGAAATATATCCAGAAATGTTGACAATAAGCGCGGTTAAAAATGCGCTAGGGGAAATTCAGCATTACGTTTCATTGTCGACTGATATTTCAGACTTAAAAGCTAACCAAGGCCAACTGGAGCGAATAGCTCACTATGATTTATTAACAAACTTGCCTAATCGAGTACTACTGGCTGATCGATTAAATCAAGCCATGGTGCAATGCCAACGTCATAATAAGTCACTAGGAGTGGCATTTATGGATTTGGATAGCTTTAAAGCCATCAATGATACCTATGGACATAGTGTTGGCGATGAACTTCTCATTGCGGTGTCACAACGTATGAAAGATGCGTTACGTGAAGGCGACACTCTGGCTCGGATAGGCGGTGATGAATTTATTGCCGTTATGGTGGATTTAGAAAAATTCGAAGACACCGAACTTATAATAAGTCGCCTGCTCAAAGCAGCAGCCAGCCCCATAACCGTGTCTACTAGATTAATGCAGGTATCCGCAAGTATCGGAGTCACGCTTTACCCACAAGATGGCGTTGATGCAGAGCAATTGATGCGGCACGCTGATCAAGCTATGTATATTGCGAAACAGGCGGGTAAAAACACCTATCATTTATTTGATACTGCGCAAGATACAGCTATTAACACACAGCGCAAAAGTATTGACAATATTCGTACAGCGATTCAAAAACAGGAGTTTGTGCTGCACTTTCAACCCAAAGTAAATATGCGCACAGGTGAAGTGACAGGGTTTGAGGCCTTGATACGTTGGCACCATCCTATTAATGGAATTATTCCACCGTTGGAGTTTTTACCTATTATTGAGGGTCATGAAGTCAGCTTAAGATTGGGCGAATGGGTTATAAAAACAGCGTTGGATCAGATAATCGAATGGCGCAAAGTGGGTATAAATCTGCCAATAAGTGTCAATATAAGTGCTCATCAACTTCAACAGGACAACTTTACATCTCGATTAGCAACCATTCTTGGAGATTACTCAGAAGTTGAACCAAATTGTTTAGAGTTAGAGATTTTGGAAACCAGTGCATTACAGGATACAAAGCAAGTATCCTCGACCATGAGTGCATGTCAGGAACTCGGGGTTAAATTTGCAATTGACGACTTTGGCACCGGCTATTCCTCGCTAACCTACCTTAAACGTTTGCCTGCCTACCTCATAAAAATTGACCAAAGTTTCGTAAGAGATATGTTAGAAGACACAGACGATTTAGCTATAGTTGAAGGCGTTGTGGGCTTAGCAAAAGCTTTCCGACGCACGGTTATTGCAGAAGGAGTAGAAACCGTTGCTCATGGTGAAGCTCTGTTAAAATTAGGATGTGAACTGGCTCAAGGCTATGGTATTGCCCGCCCTATGGCTTCAGTAGAAATTCCAGCTTGGGTAAAAAGCTGGAAAGCAGATGATGCTTGGCTGCAGCATAATAAGATTAATTAAATTAAAGCGCATCGACTTTTCATTAGAAAAGCCGATGTCTTTTCACCTTAAATCTAAGTTTTATATTGGCGATCCTGGAGGCAGAGATTTCACTTCGAAATTCCCTTTCCATTCACCGGTCGCCATAAACCAATCCAACTGTTTGGCCATCACTTTATTTTGGCCATAGCGTGAGTTTTTATTCAGCCACGTATGTAAATCCATTAGGCCAGCTAATAATGCGCCTTGGGCTTCTGGTGCTAATTCTTTGGCTTGCATAGCTTGAATAACACTATTTAGTACGACGTAATCAACGCGTTGTTTAACATCTGCAGCAAATTTGCTCGATTTTTTCTGAATTGTTTCATCAAATAAATGTTCCAACAAAACAGCAATGGTCAACTGATCGCGACTGTTGATAGGCCGACTTATCAAACGATTTAGCCTTTCTGGATTTAACAATAAACTTAGAGTATACCCTGCTCCCGCTTCTGCCGCGCTAACAGGATCAAAGCCTAAGCCGTTGCGACCTTTAAAGCTTTCTCTTGTATTCGCTTCACCATAACTTTTTGGCGTAATCAAAGCCGTAATGTTTTCGGGAATATGCAAAAACTGTGGAGAAAGTGTAGAGATCATGGCATTTAATGCATCCATTTGTTGATCTTGTTCAACATAGGAAACACCTTTAGGTTTGGAAAAATCGCCTTTGCTTTCGTAACTATAATGTAGCCCACCAATAAGCTTAGCTACTGCATCTAACTGGAAACGATGGAGATAGTAAATTGGCACTAGCGTTTCTTGCAATGAAGCAAGCGTTTCACCTTCAGGCAAAGTATTAATACCAAATTGATCTAAGGCCGTTTTGCGCACTTCGATTAAGTTGTTTAATTCTACTACAGGATCTTCACCATTGTCCCAAAGATGGCCTATTGGGCTAATAGCATGACTTGGACGCGCATCTCGATCACTGATATAGGTTAATCCTGATGTGAGTGCTTTTTGAATTGTTTGCTCCAGATAATCGGCTTCGTTTACATCGTCAGGTAAATCCTGATAGCCGTACGCGACAACGTGCTCATCCCATGCACCCATTCCTACAGCATACGCATCTGAAATGTCTACCTTCGCATCTTTTACGGTAATGGTAGGATGAGGGTAATCCATAACGGATTCACGACCATAAGCACTAGCCGCGAAGTTATGGGATATACCTAATGTATGACCAACTTCATGGGCAGATAACTGTCGAATACGCGCTAACGCCATTTCTTTTTGTGCTTCTGTGCTGCTTTGCCCATCTTTAAATGGACTGGTTAACCCTAGCGCAATTAAATAATCTTGACGAACTCGCAACGAGCCTAAGGTGACCTGACCTTTTATAATTTCTCCGGTTCTAGGGTCACGTACTGACATACCATACGACCAACCGCGTGTAGCACGATGTACCCAATTGATTACGTTGTATCTTACGTCCATCGGATCAGCACCTTCAGGTAACATTTTCACCTGAAATGCATCTTTGTAACCTATTTTAGTGAAGGCTTGATTCCACCACATAGCTCCATCATACAACGCACTTTTGATTGGCTCAGGCACACCAGGATCTAAATAGTAAATGATAGGTTCAACCGCTTCACTGATTGCCGCGTTTGGATTTTTCTTTTCCAACCTATGTCGAGGAATGATTCTTTGTTCCATCGATTGTTCAATTGGCACTGAATAATCTTGATAGGTCATCTTCCAAAAACCCGAGTTTGGACTAAATGCGCGAGGCTTATAATTATCATCTGGAAGTCGGATGAAAGAATGATGCAAATGCACGCTAATGCTATCTGGTGAAGGTGTGACTTGTTGTACGTATTCACCGGGTTTAGAGCCACCAAAAGTAACCAGTGCTTCCATTTCAGTGTTATCTACGAATGCCTTTGTCCGCGGCATATAAACACCACTGCGTTTTGTATCGACCTTAAAACTCCCCTGTTTAGTGCGCTCAAGCCGTGCTGAGATGCCATGAATATCTGATAACAAAAAATCTGTATAGTCGACTAAAACAGCACCATCTTGTTGTGCGACTATGCTAAATCCAGCAATCACAGAGTCAGCAAATGCTTCATCGATGCTTGCCGCTTCTGCTGCATTGTCAGAAGTAGAACGAAACTGTGTATTTAATTGTTTAAGCAATACTTTGTCGCCGAAGCGTTCAAAAACCACTAAACGTGTGTCACCCAATTGTCCACGATCTAAGCCAATATCGTTAGAGCCAATCCCTTGGGGTAAACTGCTCTGGAACAAAACCTGTTGACCAAAATCGTTTATCTGTAAAAATAACTTCCCACTATCTTGTTGATAATAAACGGTATAAAACCCCTGCTTAGCTTGCATTCCAGTTGTAAATTCGGTTATCGATTTACTCTGGGAAAACGCAAATGTTGAAAACAACATTAAGCAAATAACTACGTATTTTTTCACATCTGTCTCCTAAATTTTTTTGGTTTTATTTCTGACAAATATCTTTTCCGACAAAATTTGACGAAAGGAAATTTCAAACTCTCTCAGGTTAATATTGTAATTAAGATTAGTCTGTTTCAGGCTATGCCGATTATCACAAAACAAGTACACTATGCACTCGCTTATTTTAGACAAGGACTACTATGCTTACTTCTACTCAACTTAATACCATGCTTAACCTTCAAGCCAAAATGAATCAAAAGGTTAATGCGCAGTGGTTAACTGCCGGTTATCAGTACCTTAGAGCGGCAATGATTGAAGCGGTAGAAGGAATTGAACATCATGGTTGGAAATGGTGGAAAGCGCAACAAAAAGACCTTCCACAGTTGCAAATGGAATTAGTGGATATATGGCACTTTGCTCTTTCCGCTATCATTATCGACTTTGATGGCAACATAGAGTCCTCAGCCAACACCATTGCAAGTGAATTGAATAATGGTGTCCAGTCAGTTACGTTCGATGGCAAAGAATATGCGTTTAATAACCAAGACATTTTAGAAAATTTAGAATTGATGGCCGGATTATGTGCTGCAAAGCGATTTTCAGTGCCTTTATTTATCAAAGTGTTAGAACAAGCTGAAATGGATTCCCAGGAACTGTATCGCCAATATGTTGGAAAAAACGTGCTTAATTTTTTCAGGCAGGATAACGGTTACAAAGAAGGTAACTACCATAAAATTTGGAATAACCGTGAAGACAATGAGCACTTAGTAGAAATTCTAAATGAGCTGGATATCTCCCTAACGAACTATAGTGATTGCGTGTATGACGGATTACAAAAACGTTATCCTGTATAAACACTAATGCTTTTAACACACTGCTAAAACCGAACTTAATTAAACAAGAAGTTATGATTTAAGATGAAAAACAAGATTCCGCAAACAGCGAAATTAGAATCACCCCATGTACTTGTGAATAAGCCGAATGGAAAAGGTGTATTGCGGATTCTAAAAGCAATGCAGTGTTCTATTCGTGGATTCATATTCGCTTGGCGACATGAATCTGCGTTTAGACAAGAATTGATAATGGCCTGTGTAATGTTGCCATTTGCGTTTGTTTTATCTTCATCAATACAACATTTAGTAGTATTAATTATTAGCCTACTGTTTGTATTATTTGCGGAAATCATCAACTCTGCAATCGAAGCCCTTGCCGATGCCGTCACACTTGAAAATAACGCCTTAATTGGACGTGCGAAAGACATGGGTTCTTCAGCGGTATTTATTTCGTTGACGATACTAACCGTAATTTGGGTAGAAGCCATTTGGCGGTATGTAACTTTGCATCAAATTTTTTAAATTAATAGCGCGCATAAAAAAAGGCCTCCAGTTGGAGGCCTTTGAACTTTTCACTCGATTAATTCAATAATAATCTAAGTTTAGAAGCTATATTTACCTTGCAGATAATAGTAGCCACCGTTGTAATCGAAAGGACCACTTTCATAATATACAGCGCCTAGCTCACCAAGCGTTCCATCTTTCAACTTCTGAGCTTCTTGGTCAAACAAGTTATTGGCACCTGCAGAGATGGTGAATGAATCATTGATGTAATAGCTAACTTCAACATCGATTGTCACCGCTGAATCAGCAATCTCAGAACCCCACTCAGACGTATCATCTGCGTGAGTTGCATAGTACTCACCAAAGTAGTTTGCACGAACGAACATGCTCACATCATCCCAACTTTGCGAGAATGTGAAGGTTGCACGATGATCCGGCATCCCTCTTTCTAAACGACGTACTTTACCTTCGTCTGTGGTTTCAGGATTAAAAGAATCAACTGAAGTTTCATTCCAATTATACGCTAGGCTTAAAGTCGTATCGCCTTCAAACAAATTAAGCGAATAATTAGCGACGATATCTAGACCCTGAGTTGTCGTATCGAAATCGTTAGCATAATAAGTCACGGCTGAAATAAGTTCAGGATTTTGCACCCCTAAACTTCTAAGTTCAGCGTAATCTTCAGCTTCCACAGTAATTTGACTTGATTGTGCTATACGATCAGTAACTTCGATATTGTAGTAATCAATCGTAAAGAATACATCTCCGGTTTCAACTACAGCACCAAATGCAAAACTGGTAGATTCTTCAGGAGTTAGCTCTTTACCACCATAAAACGACGATAATGGATCAGTCGGCGGCGCGATAAAGGTCTGAATTAAATCACCGTTTACAATTGAAGTTTGCGTATTTACCACATTTGCTTGCCCAACAGTTGGTGCTCTAAAGCCTGTACTGTGTGAACCACGCAATGACAAAGTATCATTTACAACATACTGAGCAGTCAATTTGTAGTCTAATGTGTCACCAAATGAAGAGAAGTCTTCATATCTAAGTGCTGCACCTAACAAGAAATCTTCGGTTACGTAGCTTTCAATATCTACATAAGCGCCCATGTTTCGACGGGTATTCACACCAGCAGATTCAGGACCAAACCCTTTAAATCCGTGAGAACCAATGTTGAAGCCCTGATCTGCATAAGGACCCGCTTCCCAAGAAGACTGCTCGCCCGCAACAATTTCAAAGCTCTCTTCACGCCATTCCAGACCTGTTGCTAAATTAAGAGGTGCACCACCTACTTCAATTTCTTTAACTAAATCAAAGTTAAAGGTTTTTTCAAGCTGAATATACGCACCCGTTTCAAATTCAGTGGGTGTATCTAAACCTAAAGATGGGTTTAGGGTATTTTTTAAGTTAAAGCGTGATTCACTGCGACCAACAGAGCCACTTAAGTCAAAAAACCAATCAGCTAAGAAACCAGACTTAATCTCGCCTTTTGTTCCCATAGTTAAAGACGTATCTGTAATATTTCCGCCAAACTGTGGTGTATAACCGCCCGCAAAACCCGGTACCATATTCATAGAGAAACAATTGGGATCTGCAACCATGTCCATATATTCTTGGGTATCCAACACATTGGGAACATTTGCAGGAACTACAGCACAACTGCTTTGGTCACCATTAACAGCACCAACTAACAAGGTTTCACCGCCATCAACAGAATACACGTTACCGCGATTGTGAGGATTACGATAATAGAAACCACCGGTTACATCACGTTCTGAATAGTTACCAAATAAATAGAACTCTTTATCGTCACCTAGATCAAGGCCAATATTACCAAATAAAGTAATATCGTCTTCTATTTCAGGATTACCCCAGATTTGCGCTGGATTTTTAATTTCAGTATTACCGGCGTCAAACAAAGCCTGTGCATCAGGTCTTTGCACACTGCGACTAGTTGCATCTGCATTTTTTAACTGGAAGCTAAAGTTAGCAAAACCATCGCTGGTAAACGGTAAACCGATGTTACCGTCGATAACAGTAGAATCACCGTCACCTTCATAATAAGAGCCTTGGCGAATAGAAATCGAGCCGCCTTCAGAGGCATCTTTCAAAACAAAGTTCATAACCCCAGCTATCGCATCAGAACCGTACTGCGCTGCAGCACCATCACGTAGCACTTCAACTTGCTTTAACGCAACGCTAGGTATTACAGAAATATCAGGGCCTTGAGCACCGTCGTTTACACCGCCGCCTTGGAATGCAATAACAGAAGCACGATGACGACGCTTACCATTTAAAAGAATTAACGTACTGTCAGAAGATAGGCCACGCAAGTTAACCGGACGTATAAGCGAAGCTGCATCACTAATAGGTTGCGCACGCACGTTAAATGAAGGTACTGCAGCTACTAACATATCCAGCATATCAGTAGAGGCATTTTTAGAAAGCTCATCACCACCAATAATATCAACTGGTACTGGTGAATCACCAACAGAGCGCGGCGCACCACGACTACCTACGACCGCAATTTTTTCGACATTAGCATTATCAACTGCCGCTTCTTGTGCCATGGTTGGCATAGCGAAAGTCATGGATAACGCAGCAGATGCCGCTAAACCCATTTTGATACTCAAAGATAGTTTAGATAAATTATTTTTCATGTGTTGTTCCCATATAATAATTTTTTGGATTTTCCGTCATATATTCAAAAACTTTTTGACGTTGACATGCGAAACGGCTAAGTGCTTATCAGTGCACTGATACCGTATTTTCTCATGCTAGATCAGCGATTTATTTTGTATTTTAGATTTTTTGTCGCGCGATCACAGTATTAGTTATAGATGGGTCTCGGTAAAATTACAACACTGTTAGCTAAAAAAAATCCTTTAAAAATAGCAAGTTACTCATCAACCACTTAACGTTAAAAGCGCATAAATATCCACAAAACGCAAAAAAACAATCGTTTGCAAACACCTATCTATTTGTTTTTTAAATGAATTTATACTGTTTAACCATGTTGAAAATCGAATATTTATTAGCTCTTTTACACATAAACTTTGACGGGATTTTTGCTATATTGCCAAAGCAAAAAATATAAGACATAAAAAAGCCCCGCAGGAAGCGGGGCGAAAAGGTCCAGATTATCTGGAAAATTGGGGAGAAGCGTTTCAGTTGTCACATCGTTATAACCCATGGCAATTTGACACTGGATGTCTAATTGAAATACAAAGTTAAAACTAAAATGCGACACAATAAAACTATTCATAGGTAGTTTACGCTTCAGAATATAAAACAACACTCCATCTACCGCTTAATTCATACCAAATATCGCATCCTCCTCTTATAAAAATAAATAAACTTCAAAAGTACATTTACATCACGTCTAATCCCTTTTCGAGTAAGTGGCGTAAATAGCAGATGTTGTTATTATTAATTGCACCCAAAACAATTTATTCAGGGACGTTATTATGGGCAATACCAATCCATTACATTCTCATAAACCTTTTATATCTACACTGACTACAGGTGTTGTTGCCGTACTTTTTTGGGGAGGACTTGCAACACTTATTATTGGTATTTTAATTGGACAGCTTTCATTCAATGGTGCAATTATTATCAGCGATTTTCTGGTAAAAGGTTCTAGTGCCATTCTAGGCGCGGGTGTTTTTGCAAGTATTATGAAATCCGCACAATTTACCAGTATTTTTCAACAGCAAGTTTTTGAAGTTTTCAACGATCCTAAAAAGCTGAGCGAAATTGTAGATGTTCCTAAGCGTTGGTCGGTTCTTACATGTTCGAGACTGAAAGATGTGTTGCCTGATATATACGACATGGCGGCAGAAAAACTGAATGAAGCATTCTTTGATGACGAGTTAGAGTATCACTTTGAGGATTATGACCACTCATACGATATCCATGTTGGTAAAGACGGTTTCATAACAATTATGAACACATTTGATGCCAATATTGTCATTAATCCTAAAATAGATGAATGCACGTTTTTGCAAAATTTTTCCACCTTTTTAGAGGGTGAAGCTATCACCATAGAAGACCTGGAGTTGGAAAATGTTCATCAAAGCAATAAAGACTCACTTTTCACCAAGAACAAAGACAATGTGTATTCACTTTCAGTACCTATAGATAAGAATAAAGCGAAGGTGCGAATAAGACGAACTATTCGTTATAAACAGAGTCTTAGTACTGAACCTTATATTAACGTCTCAATTAGTCGTTATGTTAAGGGTGCGATAGTATCGGCTCGAATTAACAATGGGTACAAGTTGCGCTTAGTTAAAAGTGGTTTAGGGGTGTTTACCGAAAGTATTAAAGAAGGGCTGCGTGCAGAAGGCTACCAAACTTGGACCTTAGCAAAGCAAGGAGACTTGTTACTGCCTGGCTTCGGGTATATACTAGTGATCACATCCGAATAGTCTATTTTTGTCGCCAATAACTGTTTAAATTTTGGCGAAGGAGCACTAAACGTGAAAAGTTCTACAGAAACAGTTTAACGATATACAGTATAACTGATTTAAGTTTCTTAAAACGCTACCCACTTCAAGTTGGTGGCGTTTTTTTATGCTTAAAACCCATTTTACTGACTAGTGAAACCCACACAAAAAAGGCTGCAAATGCAGCCTTTCTCAGATAAATCAAACCTTATACATCATAGGTTGTGGATGCCGTATCACCGCCACGCCCAGTCCAATTAGTGTGGAAAAACTCACCACGAGGTTTATCTTTACGTTCGTAAGTGTGTGCACCAAAGTAATCACGTTGCGCTTGTAAAAGATTAGCTGGCAAATTTTCAGTACGATAACCGTCGAAATAGCTAAGTGCCGAAGATAAACATGGTGCTGCTACACCTTGCAATGCTGCAGTAGCTACCACTTCTCGCCATCCTTGCTGAGCATTTTCAACGACTTTATTAAAGTAATCATCTAACAATAAATTGTCTAGCTCAGGGTTATTATCATAGGCTGCTTTTATATTATCTAAGAACACAGAACGAATGATACAGCCTTCGCGCCACATCATAGCGATACTGCCGTAATCCAAATTCCATTTATATTCTTTCGCTGCTTCTTGCAGTACGGCGAAACCTTGTGCATACGAGACTATTTTTGAAGCCAATAGAGCTTGACGGATACTTTCTAAAAATGCCTCTTTATCACCTTTGAATTCTGCATTAGGGCCAGAAATTAGTTTAGCCGCCTGCACACGCTGACCTTTAATCGCCGACAAACAACGTGCAAAAACAGCTTCACCAATTAGCGTTAGTGGAACCCCAAGATGTAAGGCGGTGATGCCTGTCCATTTACCCGTGCCTTTTTGGCCAGCCGTATCTAGTATTTTGTCTACAAGCGGTTCACCGTTTTCTTTGAAGCCTAAGATATCTGCAGTTATTTCAGTTAGGTAACTAGATAATTCGGTTTCATTCCACTGCTTAAACACAGCCTGCATTTCGTCAGTGCTCATGCCTAGCAAATCCTGCATTAAAATAAAGCCTTCACAGATAATTTGCATATCGCCATATTCGATACCGTTGTGAACCATTTTGACAAAATGACCTGCGCCACCTTCTCCAACCCAGTCGCAACAAGGAATAGTTAACTCACCGTTTTCATCTTTCACTTTAGCCGAAATAGCTTGGAATATAGGTTTAACATGTGGCCAGGCTTGTGGGTTTCCACCTGGCATAATTGACGGGCCTAACAATGCCCCCTCTTCTCCACCAGACACACCTGTACCAACGTACAACAATCCTTTTTCAGCTAGCATCGCCGTTCTACGATTTGAATCTTCAAATTGACTATTACCACCATCAATGATGATGTCGCCTTTGTCTAAATGTGGGATAAGCTGCTGGATAAAGTCATCGACTGGTTGACCGGATTTGACCATCAACATGATTTTGCGAGGAGAAGATAAAGAAGCAACTAGTGAATCAATCGAATCCGCACCACGTATGCTCTTGTCTTTAGCACGTGTAGCCAAAAAGTTTTCCACTTTGTTATACGAACGATTGTAAGCAGTAACAGTAAAACCTTTACTGGCCATATTTAAAATCAGGTTTTCGCCCATGACGGCTAAGCCTACTACGGCTATGTCAGAAAGTGTTTTCATGTAATTCCTCGTTGAATTTGCTGGTCAAGCTACCACGACTTTCACGCAGTATTGACTAAGGCCTAGAAGTTGACAAAAAGTGCGCGTAATTTACAGGAATATGCAGCGTTTTTATAGTTCGATACTTGAACATTTTATAAAAAAATTCAGTTAAGAACGTTTTCTTAAGCGCTAGACATTACTTTCGGCAAATTTTATGCTGCTACTTAGCAATATAATTAAGGTTTATTATGAATCGTATAACACCATTCCTGTATTTTCTCATTGTGTTTACCGCAGCTACATCTGCCAACCAATCTAATGCTCAAGTGGAATCCGAGATAGTTGCGTTGCTAAATGAGCAACTACCAGAAGCACAAGAACTACTCAAAAGATCCGTCAATATTAATAGCGGAACGATGAATTTTGCTGGTGTGAAATCAGTAGGACAATTATTTCAAAAGGAACTAGATGAGATAGGTTTTACAACACACTGGCAGGGTGGTGCTGAATTCGATCGTGCTGGCCATTTGATAGCGAGTTATGGCAATAAAGGACCAAAGATTTTAATGATAGGTCATTTAGATACGGTATTTGCCAAAGATGATAGCTTTCAGGAGTATCAAACACTTGCAGACAATAAAGTCGCAGGCCCTGGCATTACCGATATGAAAGGTGGTGACGTGATCATCATCGAAGTAATGCGCGCACTTAAAAACCTTGGAATACTCGACGACGTAAGTATAAAAATAGTAATGACAGGAGATGAAGAGCGCAGCGGTAAACCCTTGTCTGCCTCAAAAAAAGCCATTATCGACGCAGCCAAATGGGCTGATATAGCATTAGGTTTTGAAGATGGAGATAGTGATATCAAGACCGCAGTGGTCGCTCGCAGAGGCTCAATCGACTGGCAACTAGATGTAACTGGAAGGGCCGCACATTCATCACAAATATTTAGTGAAAATGTTGGCTACGGGGCGATTTTTGAAGCCGCTCGTATTCTTGATGCATTTCGTCAGGAACTGGCACATTTAGGTAATTTAACGTTTAATCCTGGCATAATTCTAGGCGGAACGGATACCACTTTTGATCAACAAACTGCTAACGGGACGGCGTTTGGCAAAAATAATGTCGTTGCCAAACACGTTATTGTAAAAGGCGGAATCAGAGCATTAACGCCGCAAGAATTAGACACTGCAAAAAGTACGATGCAAAAAATCGTAAAACAGAATTTACTGCATACCAATGCAACATTAACGATTGGCAATGGATACCCTCCCATGGCACCTACTGAAAAAAATTATCAGTTGCTCAGCTGGTACAGCGATGTCAGTGAATCGTTAGGATACGGTAAAGTAGTCGCGGTTAACCCACGTAATGCTGGTGCAGCAGATATTTCCTTTGCCGCTGATCATGTAGAAATGGCGTTAGATGGATTAGGTTTGATGGGTGCTGGAGGTCACACTAAAGACGAACAGGCCGATATGACAAGCTTCGCCAAAAACATGCATAAAGCAGCGATATTAATCTATCGATTGGCCCAGCAACAAAATAGTAAATAAAGTTTACAAAACATGACTAGATTGGATCAGGCCCAGGTGACGTTATAAACATCTTTGAGATAGCGAACAAAGTTCTCATCGTCACATAAGTTTTTACCGATGGTGTCAGATATTTTGGCAACGGGCCGATCATTCACTTTAACGAGTTTCATCACCATATTCAGTGGTACAACACCCTCTACGTCATTGGAGAGAAACGTTCCTATACCAAAAGATGTGCGGATCCGTCCTCTAAAGTGTAAAAACAACTCTAGCATTTTCTCAAAGTCTAAGGCGTCACTAAATATGACCGTTTTGGTGGTCGGGTCCAACTTCAAATCTTTGTACATTTTTATCGCTTTCTCGCCAAATTCAAATGGACATCCAGAGTCTTGGCGCAAACCTTCAAACAACTTAGCAAAATATAAATCAAAGTCTCTGACAAATGCATCCATACCAATCACGTCCGTCAATGCATAACCTAGCTGTCCTCGAAACTCTTTAACCCAGCATTCCAATGTATGTTTTTGTGAATGAGCTAACTGCACCCCTACCTGTTGTGACAACATAAATATTTCATGGGCCATAGTGCCGATAGGATTAACACCCAGTTCTTTGGCAATATGCATATTTGAGGTACCAATGAAGAAATCAGGCAATTTTGTGTTTAGCATATCCACCACGGTTAACTGTGTTTCATAGCTAAAGCGTCTGCGAGTCCCAAAGTCAGCCAAGGTCAGGCCGGTTAAATCATGTTTTTGATGCTGCTGATTTAGCCAGTCAATTTTAGCAAACAGCGGCTTTCGCACATCTTCATATGATTTTTGCGGATAGTTTCTGCGATTATAAACCTCAGCAACAGTAGAAAGCACCGGCATTTCAAAATTATGGATATGCATTAATGGTCCGCGTGCGACAATCGACAATTGGTTATTTTGTTCTGAAATGTATAAAAAACGACTTTGAAAAGACCACATTCTGGCCCACTCAATAAAATCTTTGGTATACCATGGTGTTTTCTCTAACCAACGAATCTGGTCGTCAGTAAACTTCAAACCGTCTAGTTTTTGTAACTCTTGCTGGATTTCTGCTTTATATGGGCGGAGGTCCACATCACTACGCATAAAAAAACGATATTCCGCCTCTTCAATATAGGGATATTGATGCATGAAGCATTGCCACATATTCATTTTATAGTAGTCGTTATCTAACGCAGAAAAATTAAGGTTTTTTCTAAATAACGAATTACGTCTTGCGGCGGCTTTAGGGAAATTCATTATGAGATGCCCTGCCCTGATATCCAAACTTTTACTGCTTGACTGTTTTCTAAAACAGTTATGCCCATCTCTTGCATTAAATCAAGCTGCTCTGCCACACCTTCAGGTGAAATACCGCGGCAAGCTGCTAAATTGATCGCCACATCAAACCGTTTACTTTTTTGTAGCTGTTTGGCCGTGGTTGCCACACAAAAATCTGTAGCCAATCCTCCAACAATGATTTTGTCTACTTGATGAAATACCAAATACTCAATCAACCCAGTAGATAACTTCTCGGCTAAATCATGATAACAAGCCCCGTAGGGATGAAGATCAGGTGCCACCCCCTTCCACACAAAAAAGTCATATTCAGTTGCTGCTGGTAAACCATCGAGCAATTCAAATCCCTTGGTGCCGGGGCGACAATGGATCTTAAATGTGCAGTCAGTATTTGGATAATCTAGGGGTTTAAATTGTTCATCTGCATCATCAACGACAAATAAAGCTTGCTCACAATGAGCATCACTACTACCGATAATCAAATCTGCCAAGGCATTTTGCGCGAGAAGTTCAGGAACAATTTGATCACCTTCCACGACAGGTAGCTCATCTGGACAAATAGGTGTAAAACCTTTTTGAGGATCCACGTTGATTGATGCAACTTTTGATTTCATTAACAGCTTAACCTCAAATTTTAATATTACACTTACGCTATATACATTTTTCCAACATTTGGAAACCTATGCATATAATTTTAAACGGTTTTTACTACACTTTTTGCCAAAGTTATGGCTCAATAGAGAAGTACTTTAACTAACTATAAACAACAATATTTTTGTTTCTTCTGGAACCCGCAATATGAATATAGCGATTTTTGGTGCTGCATTTAATCCGCCTACTTTTGGGCATCAAGACGCAATTGAATACATTAACTCCCATGAACCAGCTTTCGACAGCATATTGTTGGTTCCGTCATATGCTCACGCGTTTTCTAAAAAGATGATTTCTTATGAGCAAAGAATCGCTATGCTACGATTATTTGCAGACCAGCTTTCTATTTCTAAGATTGAAGTATTCCCCATTGAAGATCAACTAAGTGACGGCACGAATCCTATCTACACTTATGATCTAATGTCTTATTTGCAATCAGAATATTATCCAGATGCAAAGCTCACGTTTGTGATGGGACCCGATAATCACAAAAATTGGCACAAGTTTTATAAATCTCAAGAAATTCTCGAAAACTGGAATATTCTTGTTGTCCCTGAGCGAGTGGAAGTAAGATCGACAGACGTACGCAACAACTTGTTAAATCGCAATGAAATTGATAAGCAAGTCCCAAAAGGTGTGGCTGACTATATTCATACCCATGGACTCTATTTATGCGAATCACAGCAGTAAATCAACCCACAAGCTGAAGTAATTTATAGTTGAAATCAATCTAGGGTACGCATTATTTAATCGTTCAATAGAGCCCGCATAGCGTGTCGCTACTAGCTACAAAAAAAGACTAGGAGCGACCGCAATAGTACAAACTTACACTAACTCCCCATTTCAATGACATTGCCAGCTAGTTAATGTTGTTTTGCTTTTTGTTCACTGATCCAGTCTTTGCTTAGCTGTTCAAGTAAATCCAGCGGTAAACTGCCATTCTTAAGTATCTGGTCGTGAAACTTTCTCACATCAAATTGTTCGCCCAGTTGCGTTTGCGCCAACTCTCGAAGTTCTACAATCTTCAATTCACCGATTTTGTAAGACAATGCCTGAGCGGGCCAACTTATGTAACGGTCAATTTGACCAACAACATCACTCATACTCAATGCTGTATTTTCGGCTAAATAATCTATCGCTTGTTGCCGCGTCCAACTTTTAGCATGAATGCCTGTATCGACTACCAGTCGGCAAGCACGCCAAGCTTCATAGGTTAAGCGCCCAAAATCACTATATGGATCTTGGTAAAATCCCATTTCTTTACCTAGCCGCTCTGAATACAAACCCCATCCTTCTCCATAAGCTGAGTGGTACAGTTTTTTTCTAAAATTTGCCATATCGATTTCTTGTGCAATTGAACTTTGGAAATGATGTCCTGGCTCTGCTTCGTGAAATGTCAATGCTTCAAGGGTGTATAAGGGTTGGCTTTGTAAATCTTGGGTATCTAAAAAGTAAGTGCCCGCAGTTGTTCCACTGCCATCCGATGCGACGTAATATGCACCACCATTGGGGCTCGATTTAATATCAAATGTTGTGCGTGGCAATACACTGAACCACTTAGGTAACTGTCCAGCCATTTTGCGACTGATGTAGCTGGCTTTTTCAATCATATCCAGTGCACTATCGGTATAAAATTGCTCATCACTACGCAAGAATGCAATAAATTCGTTAAAGTTGCCCTGAAAACCAACATCATCAATTATGGTTAACATGTCTTTTTTAATACGTGCAACTTCATCCAAACCAATTTGGTGAATTTGCTCAGCACTCAGATCGGTTGTTGTGTAATACTCAATTAGATATTTATAATATTCAGAGCCACCGTCAACACTACTTATTCCGGCTTTTTTACGACAGTTGGGCATATATTGTTGAGTAAAAAAATCATAGAATTTTTGGTACTCAGGAATCACTTCATCACGGATAAGCTGTTTGGCTTTTTGTTGATAATGCAGTTTATTCTGTTGAGTTATATTGGTTGGGATATTGGCCAACGGCGCCCAAAAAACACTGTCTTCAACATTCTTAACAATATGTTTGCTAATCGATTTATCATAGTTTCTAAAGGTCTCGCAATAATGCACATACCCTTTTTTCACTGCCTCTGTTAAATCATCAATAAATTCTTGGTTATAGCGCGGAAAGTCAGCCAGACTCACTAGATAGTTTTCGTAATCTTCAGACGTTAAAAATGACATATTTGCCGGTGCGCCAGCAAAATAACTGTGATAACCGGAGTAATAATTTAGCGGAAAATAGCGATCAAGTTGTTGGTAGCTTTTCGCTTCTGCTTGTCTTTCATAAGCAAACAATTTATAGGTAACTTGTTGATTTTCTGAAAGTTGAGAAACATCTACCTCGGCAAGACGTTGGATGATTTTTTGATTAAACTTCTGTCTTCTTTCTCTTCCCTGTTGCGACATATCCGGCAACTTTCCATTCATCCTAAACGCATCCGGATCATTGCGAAAGAACAATTGCTCCCGATTTTCGTGCTGCCAATGTTCGTCCAATATTTGTTGAAATATTTTAGTATTTGTATCGGGAGTTGCTTGGGCAAAAAGGGCATAAAAACTTAGCAAAAATATCAATCGAGGTAACGTGTTTGTAGGCATGTCTGTTCCAGCTTAATTAACCTAATTTGAGGCCGTATGTTGGCCAGTGTAGTTGCTTTTGAAAGATCAAGCCAGTGCTACAATGGCATCGTATTCGAGTCACACAATTATTCAGAATTTACCTGTCCGCATGCTTTACAATCAGCACTTTTAGGCACGCTAAACCTCTGCCATTGCAAGGTCATCGCATCAAACAACATCAATTGATTATTTAATGGTTGCCCGTAATCAACCATTATTTTGATCGCTTCTAAAGCTTGCATTGAGCCAATGACACCTACTAATGGAGACATTACACCGGCATCACTACAGGTAAGAGATTGTTCACCAAAATGCCGGCTTAAACAGCCATAACACGCATTTTTCGCACTGGGTTGCATGCTAAAAATTTGGCCTTCCATACGAATTGCCGCCCCAGAGACTAACGGTTTTTGAGCCTGTAAACAGGCACGGTTTAATTGATTTCGAGTGGCTAGATTGTCGCTACAATCAATAACAATATCATGTGCTATTAAGACTTGCTCAAGTTCGTCGTCATGCAAACGGTTTTCGATAGTTGAGATTTTAGCCGCGCTATTAAGCTTGGCTAACTTGTTTTTTGCTGACTGGCATTTATTCATTCCTACATCAGACTCACCGTGTAGAATTTGACGTGGTAAATTTGTTTCATCGACCTTGTCGTCATCGACCAAAGTAATCTGTGCAATACCGCTAGCCACTAGATATTGAGCTGCAGCACAACCTAATCCGCCTACCCCAATGACGAGTACTTTTTTAGATAACAACAATTCTTGCTTTTCTAAATCGAACCCAGGCAACATGACTTGTCGAGAGTAACGCATCGCAAGTTTATGGCTTAATTGTTTGGGAGGCGTATTCTCGATCATTTATTACTCATACCTTGTTGCAATGACTGTCGATACGCACTAAATGCTGGCACACAGGCAATTATAAATGTGGCTACACTAACAATCCCAATAATTGCAATTGAACGTATTCCCAAAACCGTATTTTCAATAAACAGACCATATTCAGCACTTAGCCATGTTGAACCAAACTGGAAGCCTGCCCAAACCAACAATACTGCAATGATGCTTGCGCCTAAACTCAATAACAACGCCTCCATTTGGATCAATAAGAACACGACCCAAGAATGTGCACCAATTGCCCGTAACACGGCCATTTCCTGTCGACGTTCTCTAACAGTTGTCAGCAGCATGGTGGCTAAACCAAGTAACGAAGAAAATAAAATTAGTACAGATATAAATAACAAAATATTTTCCACATTTGCGACCAACTGCCACAATTCTGCAAATGCAACGCCTGGCATTATGGCCAGCATAGGTTCTTTTTTATATTGATTAACAGCGCGTTGTAATTGGAAAACCTGCATCTTTGCCTGCAACCCAATAAACATTGCGGTCACGCTATCTATCTCAACATCGATTGTTTCACCTGCAGCAATGGATTCGTGAATTTTGTGTATTTCTGTGGCATTCATATGTGCCGCTTCTAACCCGATTAAGGTCACGTGAATTGTGCGATCTACGGGTGTACCTGTGGATGCGAGAATGCCCGTAACAACAAAGGGAGATTCTGAATGTTTGGTAAAACTTACCTCGCCTAAACCATGGGACATTTCGATTTCATCACCGAGTTTATAGTTTAACTTTTCAGCTACCTCAGCGCCAATTACCGCATCAAAAGGCGCATCAAATGTTTTGCCTTTGTCTATATTTAATGATTGCTTATTGCCGTACTGAAAATGTTTGAAATAGTCGGTATTAGTACCTAATACTCGAAAACCTTCATGGGAGTCCCCCAATGCGATAGGGATTATCCATTTAACACTGGGGAGTTTTGACAGCGTTTGATAACTTTCCCACGACACACTATTGGTTGGGTTACCTATCCTAAACACCGAATATAGCAGCAAATTTGATTGGCCAGTGGGCGCACCTACAATTAAATCAACGCCCGAAATTGTGCGTCCAAAACTGGCTTTAGTTTGAATCCTTAAATGTTCTACACTAAGTAACAAGGATACGCTGACCACAATAGATAACATGGTCAGCAACACAGCTGATAATCTATGCTTTAAACTTTGAACTGCAATAGTGGTAATCATGCTCTCACCTCGAGCACTTCATTAATGTCTGCAATTTTAATATGTTGTTCAAAATGACTCGCCAAACTTAGATCGTGACTCACGAAAATTAAGGTAAATTCGTATTGTTGGACACAGTTAAGCAATAATTGGATAAAGCCATCCCGTGCAGATGCATCCAATGCTGAAGTTGGTTCATCGACAATTAATAATTCAGGCCGGTTTATTAACGCGCGAGCGATAGCCACTCTTTGTTGCTGACCAACGCTGAGTTGGCTTGCTGGTCTTTCAAGTAATTCCGTCGCAAGATTAAGTTGCTGACATAAATCATCAATTTCTTTTGATGACGTAGCCTTACGACCTTTTCCAAAATAAGCAGCAACGTCAATATTTTGTTTCACCGTAAGGTACGGGATTAAGTTAAACTGCTGAAACACCACGCCAATATGCTGAGCCCGAAATCGATCACGTTTTTGTTCCGATAAGGTTGAAAAACGCTGCCCTAAAATAGAAATAGTGCCGGTCGTTGGTGTCAAAGTGCCACAAATTAAATTTAACAGTGTGCTTTTGCCCGAGCCTGAATCACCCGATACAAAAATGGTTTGTCCTGTACTTACTTGCCAGTTATTAATCTTAATAGCGAGATCTTTAGCGTCACTTGATTTTGCAAATCGCTGCTGAGGATAGCGAAAAGTAACATTGTCAAACTCTATAGCTGCTCCAGAATGGGTCATAACGTCTTTTATTGTTAGCTAATGTCGTTTGAACTAACTCTATCTTGTCATTACCACAGAAACAATTGCTAATTGGCCAATTTGAGCGTCAACAAGAATTTTAAATAGTAATGTGATTTCAAAGTTATATTTTTGACCGAAAACTAAATCGTTTAAGACAATAACCATAATAACCTCAGGATGTTATTTATTTGTTAGTACTTTATTATTGAATATCTGCATCGCAAGGGTTAATATCCTGAAAGCAATTAATCTTAAACGAATTAGATCGATTTTTATCAAGGCAAATTATGAATCTGGAATTTGAATGTGAACGCGCGTTAAATCGCATCATGAATGTGATTGACTTGTCGATGTTAAATAAAACCGATACGCAAACATTTAAGCAGCGTTTAAATAGCCAATTCCCCAGATTATTTGCGCTTTTTATCGATATTTATGGAGATCGTTACGACTGCCATTTTTACTTACAAGAATTAGTCACGTGTTTGGCAAAAGGATATGGCCAACGTTCCGGCGCGTTAAAAACAAAAGATAAAAAACGCTTATCTGATCCTTTATGGTACAAAAATGAAAACATGTTAGGTATGGCATGTTATGTCGATTTATTTGCCAATGATTTGGTTGAACTTAAAGCCAAAATTCCTTATTTGAAGTCACTAGGCATTACCTATTTGCACTTAATGCCTTTATACGACTCTCCTCAAGGTGACAGTGATGGCGGTTATGCTGTATCTGACTATCGTAAGGTAAATGAAAAGTTAGGAACGACCAAAGACTTAAAGGCGCTAGCGAAAGCGCTGGCAAACGAAAATATTAGCTTAGTGTTAGATTTCGTATTTAATCACACATCTGACGAACATCAGTGGGCCGAAGCTGCTAAGCATGGTAATCGTGAATTCCAAGATTACTACTACATGTTTGATGATCGCGAAATTCCCGACCAATATGAACAACATTTACGCGAAA
Organism: Aliiglaciecola lipolytica E3; assembly: GCF_000314975.1. Taxonomy (GTDB): domain Bacteria; phylum Pseudomonadota; class Gammaproteobacteria; order Enterobacterales; family Alteromonadaceae; genus Aliiglaciecola; species Aliiglaciecola lipolytica. Next base: position 76,041 of record NZ_BAEN01000014.1, on the reverse strand, counting down.
TATTCCCTCAGGTACGACGTGGAAACTTCACGTGGAATGAAGACGCTAAAAAGTGGGTATGGACCACCTTCAATAATTTCCAATGGGACTTAAATTATGCCAACCCAGCAGTGTTTAATGCCATTACCGATGAAATGCTCTATTTAGCAAATTTAGGATGTGAAGCACTGCGTTTAGACGCACTTGCCTTTATTTGGAAAGAAATGGGAACTAGCTGTGAAAACCAAGATAAAGCACATAAACTTATTCAAGCGTTTAACTGCTGCTTGCAAATTTCCGCCCCTGCTGTGGTATTTAAGTCCGAAGCCATAGTGCATCCAGATGAAGTGCTCAAATATATTGATCCCAAAGAATGTCAGCTCTCATACAATCCTCTATTGATGGCATTGCTGTGGAACAGTTTAGCCACACGTAAAACGAGATTGTTGACGGCTTCTATGCAAAAAAGTTTTGAGATCTCACCAAAATGTAGTTGGGTAAATTACGTTAGGTGCCATGACGATATTGGCTGGACATTTGATGATGATATTGCCAACCAATTAGGAATAAATGGTAACGATCACCGTCAATTCTTAAATCAATTCTATACAGGTCGATTTCCTGGTAGTTTTGCGAAAGGCGTCGCATTTGGCGAAAATCCAAGCAACGGTGATTGCAGAGTGTGTGGTTCAATGGCATCGCTTACTGGTCTCGAACAAGCAATTGAATTCGGCGATCAGCATTTAATTGAAAATGCCTTAAGCAGAATTCAGCTAATAAACGCTGTCATCATGTCTATTGGTGGAATTCCACTGCTTTATTCAGGTGACGAAATTGGCTTGTTAAACGATTACAGTTATCGTCAGCAACAAGACAAAATGCATGATGATCGTTGGGTCCATCGTATCGCGTTAAGCGAACACGCCCTTGACGACGCGAAATGCACTACAAGCGTGGCCAACAAGGTCTCAAATAGATTGCGCCAATTAATTGAGCTTCGCAAACAATTAGTGGTCTTGGGTGATGCAAATACGCATATTCAGGCAACCGAAAACCAGCATATTTTTGCTTATACGCGTAAAAGTCAAGATGCTACTTTTTTAGCGATAAATAACTTTAGTGAGCATGAGCAAATTATTAACGGCAAAATCTTAGGATTACTTAATGCAGATGTGTGTATGGAGCACTTGACCGCAACAACTTACTGCGCTGATCAAAACCATATTGTGTTAGCACCTTATCAGGTAATGTGGCTTACAGCAGAATAACTATTTTTGATTGACTCACTAAATTATAGCGCTCTGTAATAGTACACAGCGTTATAATTTGTGCATCCTTTTTTTGACGGCAAAAGTATTGCTATCTGCAACTTCCTCGCACCACTAACCGAGTCTCCAACACGAGGTGTTCTTTCGCCTTTCCGTCCAATAATAGACGAGCAGCCATACGCCCTTTTTCGATACTTTGCTGACAAACCGTTGTGATTGGCGGCTCTGAACGTGCCGACTCTGGTATATCATCGAAGCCTGTAATACTGAGCTCTTCTGGCACACGAATATTCAATTCACGAGCCACGCGAATCGCAGCTAACGCAATGATGTCACTCATGCATAATAACACCGTAGGCCGTGGGTTCACCGTCAAAGCTTCACGGGCCGCAATCTCTGCAAGCTCAGCGTCATTAATAGGAATATGCCACATCGAGGCCGCTGGAATATGGCAGTTTTTCTGCTCGGCAGCCATTTGATACCCCGCTAAACGAGCCTGAGAGACTTCTTGTGACTCTTGTGCCAAGTCAGCCTCGGTCAATCGACATACTCTATCCGTGTTTATCAAACGAAGACCTAAAATGGCAACTTTCTCATTTTCATCATGAATCGCATATTCAGCGATTCGAAATGCACCATTTTGATTATCAATATTCACAGAGGCCGTTTCTTTATATTCAGAATCGACCACGATAACCGGCTTACCTGTTTTAAGAATGAAATCAAAGGAATGTTGATCAATCGCTCCGTATAAAATAAAGCCGTCAGGTAAGGATTCTGCTCCACGTTGTTGGCCAGCCTCAATTCGACTAGATAGCAGCAACATATGCTTGTTACGCTCAACTAATACTTCAGCAATACCTTGCAACAATTGATTGGCAACTGGGTCAGACAAACTATAGGTTAGTGAATCTAACAACATCACACCTATGACATCTGATTCACCTCGCCGCAACGTTCGAGCGGCCAAGTTCGGACCGTGATAACCCAACTCTGCAGCTTCAAGTAAGATACGTTCGCGTAATTTTGCGGATAATTGATCAGGACGGTTGAAGGCATTAGACACAGTGGCAGTTGACACACCCAATTCTTCCGCAACTTGCTTAAGATTTAGTTTTTTCGTTCTACTCACCTGCACTACTCCGTTCGATTCTAGTTGTTGCATATTCTAATATAGAACTCTCTTGAATACGTCTTAATCGATATCTTAAATTTTAGAGAGATCTTAATATTTACTTAACAATCTTAAAGGTTAATTAAATTAAAGCTATAAGAAAAAGTTAAATTTTTCTGTTTTTTATATTTTCATATCGACTTCAATCTCGAACACAAATCCGTGGAATTTTAGCTAAAACCTGATTAGTCATTAAAAATCAATACGTTGATATGATTAGAAAAAATCTAGAAAGCGATTATTAGTTCCCATTTTAACGGTTAATCGTATTTTACGAAAAAATGGATTGCTGCATATATCAAAATTCACTTCTTTATCCTCGTAAACAAAATGAAAATTGCCTTAATAATTTCTAGCTTTTATCTACTTAAACCATTAAGATTAAACTAACATAGTATTAACATATGTCATTCAAAAGCTATTTTTAGCGCTGACTCACTAAAACTAAAGAGTACGTTATGTCGCAAAACAGTCATCAAAAGCCAAACTTGTCTTTTTGGCAAATATGGAACATGAGTTTTGGTTTCCTGGGGATTCAATACGGGTTCGGTTTACAACAAGCCAACCTAAGTCCTATTTTCCGTTACCACGGTGCAGTGGAATCCGAATTACCGATTTTGTGGTTGGCCGGCCCCATTACGGGCTTGCTTATTCAGCCATTAATTGGAGCATTAAGTGATGGAACCTGGACCCGCTTTGGCCGACGCAAACCATTCTTTTTAATAGGTGCATTAGTCGGTAGTGTCGCTGTTATGTTCATGCCCTATGTGCCCTATTTATGGATGGCAGTAGGTTTATTTTGGATTCTGGATGCCGGTATGAATACCGCGATGGAACCCTACCGCGCATTAGTTGGTGATAAACTTAATTCTCCTCAACGCACCATAGGCTATGCAGTGCAAACCTTTATGGTCGCTGCAGGTCAAATTCTTGCTGGGTTAATGCCACTTATCATGCTTGCAATAGGGGTATCAGGTGTGTCTGAAGAAGGCGCGATTAATGCCATCCCTGATGTTGTAAAATATTCGTTCGTGATTGGGGTCATAGCAATGGTTACGACCATGACGTGGACTGCTTTCACCACTAAAGAAGATCCTCCCGAAGATTTAGAGCAATTTTTAGCTGAACGTAAGAATAAAAATGCCATGCTAGGCGCTATAAAAGATATTATTGGTGCAGTGAAAAGCATGCCCGATGAGGTTAGACGGTTATGGTGGGTTAAATTCTTTTCGTGGTACGGTTTACCTTTGATGTGGCAATACCTTGGCTTATCTATCGCTCGCCATAGTTTTAATGCGGTAGATCCTAAATCTGATTTATTCATTGAAGGGGTAGCTCGAGGCGGCGTAGCGCTAACTGTCATGAATGTTACCACCCTTTGTATGTCATTTTTGGTACCTTCTATAGTGCGAAAATTAGGTAAGAAAAACACCTATGCGCTATTACTTGGATTGGCCGGTATCGGCTTTGTATCCATGCTATTCACTTCCAACCTATATTTTATTTACGCTGCCATGGTTTTAGTAGGTATGGGATGGGCTGGTATTATGACGATGCCTTTCATCATCGTCGTTGATTCAGTACCCGCCAAGCAAATTGGTGTTTATATGGGGCTGGTAAATGCGTTTATCTGTTTACCGCAAATCATCAGTATGTTTACTGTCGGCTTATTCTACGATTCGCTGCTGCAAAGCGATCCTCGAAATGCGCTGGTATTGTGCGGTATTTGTATGCTGCTGGCGGCATTTTTCGCTTCGCGTCTAAAAGATAAGTCAGTAAATGTACAAACTGGAGAAGTATTGGAATCAGAAGCAACAGCAAGAACCATGACCGAGCGCTAAGCTCGGTGGTTCTTGATAATGCGTCTAATGATTGAGCACTAAATTAGCCCGTATAACGGGCTAAAAATTCATCGTGAGGCAACATTTTGGTTAAAGGTTGCTGCTTAGCATGGTAAATTTTGTGCATTATATCCAGTAACGCTTTGTCACCATGCACCTTTGCGGCTGGATGATAATCAGTCGGGTTTATACCCTGCCCTAACATCACTTGTAACCAAGACGCATCCCGAAAGATATCGTTATTATCATTAAAAATAGCTGCGGACTCTTTAAACGCATTAATTTTTTGTTGTAAACGCGGTGGAATATCCATATTGCGTAAATCTTTCCAAAAATCAGAATCGTTTCTTTGATTCACGTGATAATGCAAAATAATGAAATCGCGGATAGTTTCAAATTCCTGTTTCGACTCCTGGTTATACATTTCAACCATAGCGGGTGTTATCCCTTGATTAGGGAACATTTTTAGCAACCTAACAATCCCAGACTGAATCAGGTGAATACTGGTTGATTCTAGAGGTTCAAGAAAACCACTGGATAAGCCAATGGCCACTACGTTTTTATGCCACTGTTGCTCTGTTCTGCCAGTTTCAAATTGTATTTTCCGAGGCTCGTCCAATGGCTTAGAGTCCAAATTCCCCATCAGTGTCTGCATTGCTTCATCATCGCTGCAATATTTAGAACTATAAACGATACCATTACCATTTCGATGGGTAAGCGGGATGCGCCATTGCCAGCCATTCGCATGGGCAATGCTTCGCGTATAGGGAACGGTGTGTTCAAAACGTTCGGTGGGCACAGCAATGGCACTGTCGGCAGGCAAAAAGTGGTCCCAACTTTCGTATTTTACGCCCAATGTTTTACGGCTCAATAACGCTCTTAAACCAGTGCAGTCTATAAACAGATCACCTTCAATCTTTTGACCATTGTTAAGTTCAAGTGAGGTGATAAAACCTGAACGGGGATCTTGGTTGACCTGCGCAATAATGCCTTCAGTACGTTTTACACCGGCTTTTTCAGCTAATTTACGTAGGTATTGACCATATAAACCGGAATCAAAATGATATGCATATTGCATATCGTAGACTGGATTTTGGGTATTAATTTTATTAAATTTACCCTGCTCACAAGCCAAGTAATTTAAATCATAATCCCATAAAGTATGTTCGTTACCTGCTTCTTTGGCTTTTAACCAAAAGTGTTGAAAACTACAAAATCCAATGTTTGCACCAGGCGCGCCAAAAGTATGATAGTAACTTTCGCCTTGTACCCGCCAGTTTTCAAATTTAATGGCTAGCTTAATAGTCCCTTTGGTTTCTCTTAAAAATTCTTTTTCATCCAAGCCAAGATATTGATTAAATATTTGGATCGGCGGAATAGTGGCTTCACCTACTCCAACGATGCCAATCGCTTCAGATTCTACCAATTCAATTTCAATTGTTTGTTGTAGCACTTTTCGAAGTAAAGCGGCTGTCATCCAACCGGCAGTTCCGCCGCCAGCGATGACGACTTTACGCACTGCTTTTTGCATGCCTATAACCTTTATTTAAAGTGAATCTGTTCCAGACTCATTGTGATAACTAACACTTTAAAAGCAAATAGCCTAAATGTAAAAAACCTCAAAAGCCGTGAAACTTTTGAGGTTAGTTAAATTACTTAAATCAATTTAAATTAATAAAATGAATAATTGAAGTTCAACATGTATGACGGACCAAATTGTCGACGCAAGGTAACAATACCGTTATCATCAATGTTTTCTTCATCTACATCGGTTAAGTTAGTGCCTTGCAATGAAATCCGTAAACCTTGTAAGTAGTCAATATCAGAGTCTTCAAAATCGTAACTGATTTGCGCATCTACCAAGGTCACAGCATTACGAGTTGCAGTATCAATTTTGTTAGAACCACCACGCTGATACGTGCTGAATTCGGAGCGATCTGTTCCTGCGACACGTACTTCAAAGCCACCTAACACATAGTATGCGGTTAACGAGTAGGTTCTGTCAGATTGACCAACAATAGGTGAACCATCATCTAGCTTAGCATCAATGAAGGTAGCTGAAGCTGCAATACCAAATCCATCAAGTGCATCTGCAAACATATTGAAAGGCAGATTAGCCGTCAATTCCAATCCTTTAACAGATCCTTCTAAGCCATCTTCAAAATACGAGAATGTGCCATAATCCGGTGGTGTGACTAAGTCACCCTCTTCATACACAATACCAGCGGGGCCATAGGTTCCGTCACGGTCAATGATACGGTCATGGAATCCAGGGATAAAGTAATCAGCGCCTTCATTTGTCTCGTCATTACGGAAGTTGATTAAGAAGCTTCCATCACGAGTTAAATTGACTAAATCTTTGTAGAATAATGCCGCAGATAAATACCCTTCGTCTTCAAAGTAATGTTCATAAGAAATATCGAAGTTATTTGACTCTAACGGTTTTAATGACGGATTACCTGCCGACTTAGACCAGGGCGACCCATACTCATTCACATCTTCAATGGTGTTTGGAATAGCAATCAAATCAATATTTTGATCAAACTTCACAAAAGCAGAGGCTTTCATTTGATCGATACGTGCACGGCTGATGGCTTTATTAGCCGCAAAGCGCACAAACTGGTTATCTGCCACTTCAACTGTAACATTCAAGCTCGGTAAAACATGACTGTAATCTGTACTAACAGACACTAAACAATCACTGTCAATTTGACCATCACCGTTTGCATCACACACTGCAAAATTAGAGCCTACAACCCCAGTGTAACCTGATGAAGACTGGTCAGTTTGCACATATTGCAAACCAACATTACCGGTTACCGGAAAATCACCAATTTCAGTACCAAAGTCGACTTTTGCATACAAGGTAGTGACTTCTTCTTCAACCACATAAGTATCACCTAAGCGATCAGGCTCCAACAAGCCTGCGTCGTATTGGGTATAAGTTCCATCGTTGTAAGGTGCGAAGCCATCATAGGCAACAACCATACCTAGGCCAGCCCAAGTCAAATCAGCTAAGCCGTCATACAAGTACTCGGTTGGAATGGCTGTAGATAATGGGAAAGCGCTTGATTTAGCAAAGAATCCTTTGTTTTCTTTGTCTTTATAACGGTCACTATAATTGATACCAAAAGTAACCTGATGGAAAACCTCACCGTCTAATAACCCAGTTGCTTCTAGCTTAATGGTGGTTAGTTCTTCTTTAAAATCCGCGTAGTTTAAGAAACCATCTTGACCATTAAAGTAGTCATAAGGGTTACCATTTGCTTGCACGATACTAGTATCGTCGTAGGTAAACTCATCGGCTAAATTAGCAAGACCACCACCCCACACTTGAGGACCAGTTAATTGCAGTGCAGTAGGATCTGAAAAGGCTTCTAAGCCAGTAGAACTTGTGAAAAACACACCATCTTGGCTCATAACAAATTCACGAGAACCCAGCTCTTCATTAGTCAGTGTGCCTGAACGCGCTAAACCAGCATAAGATTCGCCGCGTAGATCACGCTTAGATGATTCACTCTTGGCGGCATCTAATTCAACTGACCAGCTGTCGTTTAGGTGATATTCAATGTTCAAACCCAATACTTGTAAATCACCGTCTTTTTGCGCTGGGTCAGTACGAAGTACAGGGTTAGCTTCAATTTGTGTACCTGACGTATTAATGCCGCTACCGGTAACGGTTCCCACATTGAATGGTTCGATAAAACCACGAATTACGCCAGAGTCTGAATAACTAATATCTAAAGCATCAACTACAATATCCAAATCGTCTGTCGGTTGGAATTGTAAAACCACGGAAATAGTATCGCGCTCTAACACTGAGCTAATAGCCTGTGTATCAAGCCCTGAAGGTGTTATTTGTCCGTCATCATTTGTGCCATAACCCCAAACACCATATTTACGTTGGTTATTGGGTGACTCAGTGGTAGCCAACGCAACCGCGAGCCCGATCGTGTCATCGGCAAACTTTTCGACAAAAGACAACGACAACCTGTGCCCTTTATTATCAAATTCAGGATTGTCTGAATCACGACCAGCTATCTCATAATTACCATTAATGGTAAGAGTTTCAGAAGCTTGCAGTGGTCTTACAGTCTGTAAATCAACCGTACCACCGATACCCTGCACCATCAAAGTTGCATCAGTTGTTTTATAAATGGTGGCACCTGTCATGATTTCTGATGGATACAAATCGTATTCCACACCACGGTTATCACCTATACCGATCAATTCACGACCGTTGAGCGACGTACCCGTAAAATCTTCTTTAAAACCGCGTACTGAAATACCTGATGTTCTTCCGCCAACTCTCTCACCAGCCATACCGGGTAAACGTGCTAATGACTCAGCGATGGATGAATCGGGTAACTTACCAATATCTTCAGCAGATATTGCTTCAACGATGGAACTGTTATCCATTTTTACTGCTTGTGCGCGAATCAATGAACCGCGAATACCTTTTACAGCAATTACTTCAACATTATCGTCCTGCGCACTTGCATCTTGTGCAAGTGCCTGACCCGAACACATTGCTGCTGAAACAGCGACAGAAAGCAGTGCGGGTTTAAAAATTTTTTTAGTGATCATTATGTGTGCCCTTTATCAACTCTAATTGTTGCGCGTAGGTGTTACGCTAATGTTAATAATAATTAACAAACTTTGTTAAATCAAGTTTTTTCTTAATTGATTAAGATAGCAATAAAACCCAACCTTTATAACATTTAGGAATTAAGAAAGCGATTTCACTTAAATGATTTAGTTGAGTGCCATAAGCATATTATCTCAACCAAATATTGAAATTTGGTTGCAAAAAAGTGGGAATGTTGCTGCTATAAAGACGCGTTTTTGCTTGTATTAACTCTACATAAAACATCGATAAAAACGACAAGAAACAAAAAAGTACACTTAAGTGTACTTTTCGATTAATGGCCTGTTTACGGTTAATTAAACACGCTAATTTAAAGGTGTTTTGCTTTTAACAGCAGACCTTTTTTATTTCTTCCAATGGACAGGTAATAACACTGACATTTTGATAACCCACTCGCGCGAGTTGCTCTGCTCCCAATGCTGCGCGAAGAGAAGTACCACAGTGTAAATAAATTGCGCGGTTAGGGTCAGGTTCAAGTTCTAGCATTTTCACTTCCAATAAACCGCGAGGAATGTTGATCACCCCTAGTGCTGAATCGGCTTGGAACTCCTCAGGTTCACGCACGTCAATGATATGCCCATTATTTTGCGATTGTTCCGCTTTAGCATTTTTTGCAGTCACCATACGCACATTTTGTTTTACTTCCTGTAATAGGGTTGAGATCGTTTTAAGCATTACTCCTCCTATCAAATATATTCAAACTATTGCAACTAAAGGACTACTTCAAATTTTAAAGCCGCTTGATGATGCTCGTCAAAACATGGAAAGCGAGTTATTTTCGTTAGTACTCTCGACGTCATAATTGAGGGTGGATTGGGAGAGCGTTTGTTGCATTGAGTTTTTAGGGAGTTGCTCTCTATGGGGTCGATGAAAGCTATTTTTAGGTTGTTTGCGGGTTAAATTATCAATCATCTTTTGATTCACTAATACAACCCCCTGTTGACTGATCCTGAAGCCACGATGTTCATCATCATGTAGGTTTAATCCGATCTTTATTCCGGCTGGAATTTCGCAATTTTGATCTATAATACAATGATTTAATACAACATTTTTACCCACTTTCACATTCGGTAAGATCACTGCACCTGTTAAATTAGCGCCTGCTTCAACCGTCACATTATGACTCAACAATGAACGACTGATTGTACACTCATTTAGTGTAACGCCATTGGCAAGCAGCGTATCCTTAATATTCGCAATACCACCCAATTTGCCACCTCTAAAATGTGTTGGCGCATTGCAACTCGGACTGCTCCAAATTGGCCAATTTACATCATGCACTTTTGCACTGGGATTTTGCTCTAACAAAGCCATATTTGCCTGCCAATAGGCATCTAAGGTTCCTACGTCTTTCCAATAGTCAGTTTTAACATTATCTGGTGAATGGAACCGTTGTGCCTGAATATGAAATTGTTGAATGAGTTTAGGGATTATGTCCTTGCCAAAATCGTGTTTTGAAACAACACTTTTTGCGTCTCTTTCGAGTTGTTGCACCAAAAAATCAATATTAAATACATAATTTCCCATCGAAGCTAAAACCATCCCTGCAGAGTTTTTTAGCACTTTAGGATTAGACGGTTTTTCTTCAAAAGAAATAACCTTATCTTCAGCGTCCACGTTCATAACACCAAATTGACCAGCTGCTTCATGTTTTGGAACTTCGCAGCATGACACCGTCATATCCGCACCTGATTCAACGTGTTTAGTTAGTAAAGTACGATAATCCATTTTATAAATATGATCGCCAGACAATACTAAAATAAATTTTGCTTGTGTGGATTTTAGAAAATCAATATTTTGATAAAGCGCATCAGCTGTGCCACTGTACCAATCATTATTAACTTGTTGAGAAGCGGGCATAATTTCCAGAAACGTATTAAATCCACGATGGTAATTCGACCAACCGTTTACTAAATGACGTATTAGACACTGCGCTTTATACTGGGTGACCACACCGATTCTTTTAAGACCTGAATTGGCACAATTTGATAATGGAAAATCTATGATGCGATGATTGCATCCAAACTCTAGCGCGGGCTTGGAGCGTGATTCAGTTAATTCGTGGAGTCGAGTCCCCTTTCCGCCGGCCAATAAGACCACAAAGGTATCATCGATAATTCGAGACATATTTAAGTGTGTTGCAAATGACATGGTTTACCTCACTATTGAATTTAATAGGACGAACCACCTGTCCACATTAATAATTAAAGCATCTTTTCAGAAGCTAGCATTGATACTAGTCAAATAATCTAAAAATAATGTGAAGTTTTTTATACAATTTGTAACTCAGTTATAATTCTTAATGCACAGTAGTCAATGATTTTAGTTTAAGACATGTTTAATTTTGGATTTAATTAATTCAAACCTAGCTGGCAATTCACGCTTATGTTTAGTAACCAAATATAGGGTTTCTGCCACCACATGACTCATATCGAAAATATGTAATTGCTCAGGTGTTGCATAGCTCTCCACTGTGGAGCGCGGTAAAACCGTAAACCCTAGTCCTTTACTAACCGGCAGCAAAATTTGTTGAATCTGGTTGACGTATCCTTTGGTTTTGATTTTCCTCACATCAAAGTTCGTCAAAACTTGTTGCTCACAATGGGCTAAATACAAACGCAAATAATGGTCTATATCAGGATGACGAATCAGACCTAGCGACATCATGGTGGTTACTAAATTGGTGTTTGTTATCGTCGTTGAGCTCGGAAAAACCATGACTAATTCTTCCTGTCCTATAATTTCATCAGAAAATAACAATGAGTCTGGCCGTTGAGTCACTATGCCTAAATCAGATTCTCCGTTTAAGATCTGTTGCAAGATACGATTATTAGGCGCGGCTTCAAGGTGCACAACTAAATTCGGGTACTGACACTGTAATGCAATAAAGTCAGAAAATAATAAAGTAGCTAACGATCCCGAACAGGAAATAAAGCAGTCTCCCGAGGTTTTATCATTCGCATTTAAGGTTTCCATAAATTCAGCTTCTTGACGCTGCATTTTTATTACATATTTATGCAAGAGCTCGCCTTGCAACGTTAAGTCGAATGTTTTGTTTTGCCTTTTTATTAAACTATAGCCACACGCCTCTTCTAACTTCTGAATATGTTGGCTAACACCGGGCTGTGTCATATGTAAAATTTCAGCGGTCCGCGTGAAATGACGTGTTTCTATCAAAGTTTTAAATGTGTTTAACCAAATGGGATTTAACATGATAATTTTTTGTTATCAAAATAATAATTATTGATAATTTATCACAATCAAAAATACTTTGTACTATGTATTCAACATAACCTTACGGAGTAAATTTAATGAGCCTTACTAAACAATATCCTCGCTCTTTTTCACACATAGGCATATCTGTGCCAGACCTTGATAAAGCGGTTGAGTTTTATACCCAAACCCTAGGTTGGTACTTAATTATGGAACCAACTGAAATACAAGAAGACACCAGTCCAATTGGTGAAATGTGTACTGATGTATTTGGTGCTGGATGGAAAAGTTTTAAGATCGCACATTTATCCACAGGAGACCGAATTGGCGTAGAAATTTTCCAATTCAATAACCAGCAGAATCCCGAGGACAATTTCGAATACTGGAAAACTGGTATATTCCATTTTTGTGTACAAGATCCTGATGTAGAAGGCTTAGCCGATAAAATCGTTGCAGCAGGCGGCAAAAAACGCATGCCAGAACCAAGATACTATTATCCCGGCGAAAAACCATACCGCATGATTTACATGGAAGACCCGTTCGGAAATATTTTAGAAATTTATAGTCACAGTTATGAACTTATTTATTCAAGTGGTGCATATAATTAAATCTAAATAAAAGAAACGGCAACATTAGTGTTGCCGTTCTTGGTTTGACGTCATTGATTTATTTCACATCAAATCTGTCGGCCGTCATCACTTTACTCCACGCATTAACAAAGTCATCTACAAATTGTTGCTTCGCATCATTAGAAGCAAACGCTTCAGAAACAGCGCGAAGTTCAGAATTAGATCCAAATACAAGATCAACTGGGGTGGCTGTCCACTTTAATTTTTCAGAAGCCCAATCCCGTCCTTCATACAACCCTGCCTGATTGTCTGACTTTGACCACTTTGTCGACATATCCAAAAGATTGACAAAGAAGTCGTTGCTTAAACTATCTGTATTGTCGGTTAATACGCCGTGACGACTCAGATCTGCATTTGCGCCTAGCGAACGCATTCCGCCCACTAGTACGGTCATTTCAGGGACCGTGAGATTTAACGTATTAGCTCTGTCAACCAACATCACAGCAGGAGAATAAGCACTATCTTGCGCATAGTAATTTCGGAAACCATCTGCATGTAATTCAAGCACTTCGAATGCTTCGACATCGGTTAATTCCTGTGTCGCATCGACTCGTCCCGGTGTGAAAGGCACATCCACGGTGTAACCCGCATTTTTAGCCGCTTTTTCAATGGCCGCTGCGCCACCTAACACTATCACATCAGCTAATGAGACTTTTTTGCCACGACTTAACTTTTTATTAAATTTCGTTTGCACGTCCTCTAATTGACTTAACACCCGTGCTAATTCTTGCGGGTTATTCACTTCCCAATCTTTTTGTGGTGCAAGGCGAATTCTTGCGCCGTTAGCTCCCCCACGCATATCAGTTGCTCGGAAACTAGCAGCAGACGCCCATGCAGTTCTAACTAGGTCAGAAATAGAAAGACCTGAGTCCATGATTGCCGCTTTGAGCTTTTTCACGTCGCGTTCGCTGATAGGTTTGTAGTCAACCTCTGGCAGCGGATCTTGCCAAATTAGGTCTACTTTTGGCGCATCTTCTCCTATGTAACGTGCTCTTGGTCCCATATCGCGATGGGTTAATTTGAACCAGGCTTTAGAGAAAGCTAATTCAAACTCTTTGGGATCTTCATGGAATCGTTTTGCTATTTTTCGATAACTTGGATCGAACTTTAAAGCCAAGTCGGTTGTAAACATAATAGGCGCGTGACGTTTAGTAGAGTCGTGGGCATCAGGGACCATATTTGCCCCGCCGTTGTCTTTAGGTATCCACTGAGTAGCGCCCGCTGGGCTTTTCGTTTTGACCCATTCGAAGCCGAAAAGGTTATCTAAATATTGATGCGTCCAAGCCGTAGGATTGACCGACCAAGCCCCTTCCAATCCGCTGGTTATGGTGTCTTCAGAATGTCCTTTCCCACATTTATTTTTCCATCCAAAACCTTGCTCTTCAATACCAGCCGCAGCAGGTTCGGCATCTAAACACTCCTCGGGTTTGTGAGCGCCATGTGCCTTACCAAACGTATGCCCACCAGCAATGAGGGCCACGGTTTCTTCGTCGTTCATTGCCATACGACCAAAAGTTTCTCTGATATCTTTTGCGGCAAGCAAAGGATCTGGATTGCCATTGGGGCCTTCCGGATTAACATAAATCAGTCCCATTTGAACTGCCGCAAGCGGCTTTTGAAGCTCTCTATCACCGCTATAGCGTTCGTCTGCCAGCCAAGTTGTCTCCGGCCCCCAGAACACCATGTCAGGCTCCCAATCATCTTCTCGGCCACCGGCAAAGCCAAATATTTTGAACCCCATTGATTGCATGGAAACATTGCCAGTTAACACCATTAAATCGGCCCAAGAAATTTTGCGTCCATACTTTTGTTTGATAGGCCAAAGTAACCTTCGCGCTTTATCCAAACCAACATTATCAGGCCAACTATTGAGTGGTTCGAAACGTTGTTGTCCACCAGCACCACCGCCTCGCCCGTCTGACATTCGATATGTACCAGTACTGTGCCACGCCATGCGCACAAAGAATGGGCCATAGTGCCCATAATCAGCAGGCCACCAAGGTTGTGAGTTCGTTAGAACGTCTTTTATATCTTTTCTTACCGCATCCAAATCCAAGGTTTTGAATGCTTCGGCGTAGTTGAAATCTTCACCATACGGGTTTGACCGCGGATCTTGTTGGCGTAAGGGTTGTAGATTGAGTTTATCTGGCCACCAAAAGTGCATATTTTGTTGCGTTTCAGCAGCGCTGATTTGAGTTGCACTAAAGGCAGAAAAAACCAGACTTAGCGCAGTGAGCACGGGTAATTTAGATTTGAGCATAGTTTTGTCCTGAATGACTATTATACGGGTAATCGAGGAAACTATAGACTTAAATCTACGTAATAAGGAGCGAGAAATTATAGGAAAAATAGATTAGTCCAATCTATTTTTACAATCTGATAACATTTTATCTTGAGAAAAGTATTTTTAGCAGTTAGAGCTTGCGACGAGCTGTGTAAGCAGAACTTATTTTCTGCTTACACTGAAAACTAATATTATAAATAGAATCCAAAACTATTAGACCGCCTCGTCGTTTTGTTCTCCGGTACGAATTCGGATAGCCTGAGCAACTGGCGTAACAAAAATTTTTCCGTCGCCTATTTTTCCAGTCGCGGCAACTTCCATAATCGCCTCAATACAACGATCAACATCTGCGTCCGGAACAACTACTTCTATTTTTACCTTCGGTAAAAAATCCACATTATATTCTGCGCCACGATACGTTTCTGTATGTCCTTTTTGCCTGCCATACCCTTTCACCTCTGTCACCGTAAGCCCAGATACACCGGCTTCGGTTAAAGAAGCTCTTACATCATCGAGTTTAAAAGGTTTAATAATCGCTTCTATTTTTTTCATTCAAATTCCTATTTTATTGGGCAACAATATTCATTGGCAATGTATATTGAAACTATTAAATTTCAAGCTTTTTTAATACACCACAGTTACTCACTGAATGTCCATCGGAGCAAGCAGATGCGATCTCGGATAAAGCAACTTTTAAATTTTCCAATTCGCTGATACGAACACTAACTTCTTGGATATGACTGTTGACCATATCATTCACTGTTTTACAACTTTTATCTGGCTGTGAACGCATTGCAATCAACTGCTGTATTTCACTAATCGAAATATCAAGTGAGCGACATTGACGAATAAAGGTTAACTGCTTCAACGCATTTAGATCGTATTCGCGATAATTACTGGTGTTTCGCAGTGGCTGTTTGAGTAACTTTTGCTTTTCGTAGAAACGGATAGTTTGCACGGAGCAGCCAGATTTATTTGCGAGCTCACCTATCTTCATTTTCGCCTCTGCCCTCTTGACTCTATAGTAGGTATAGACTTTACACTGTATTCCATTAACCATCAACGTGGTCAAAATAATCTATGCAGTATACAAAACATGCAAAGCCTCATGTGCTACACAAAATTCAATTAGCCAAACAAGCTAACATGGTTGGCAATCATGCGCAGGCCTTTAATTTATTAGAAGACGCTCATGTTATCGGGCAAAAGTCTACGTACTTACATTGTTTAGTACACTACTTGATGCTAAAGCATGGCTTCGAAAAAAGAGATATTGTGGAAGTTTTCGGGCAAATATTGCGTATTTTCGGCGCCTTAACCAAAACTTGCTTTGGGTTATTACCCTCCGGCAATACTGGCGGGGCAAATGTTGGTCCTTTTACATCTATGCCAATATCTGCGCAAAATAAACGCATCATTGATGCGATAGAACAAAAGATCTCAGATTGAAAATCAAAGAGTAACTGAATGGAAAACCACAACCACAATTCGAGTCATTCTCACGCTCATGTTCACGGTCATTCTCACGGTCATAGTCATGCCCATCACCATACTGCCTCAGAAAGAATTGGTTGGGCGTTCTTTTTAAACGTGACTTTTACCATTATTGAATTCATTGGTGGTTGGTTAACTAACAGTACCGCAATTATGGCTGACGCTGTGCATGATTTAGGTGATAGTTTAGCGATTGGCACAGCTTGGGGGCTAAATAAATTAGGTGAAAAAGATGCTAACCCCGTTTTCACCTACGGGTTTAGACGCTTTTCATTGCTAGGAGCGTTACTCAACAGTCTGATATTGATCGTTGGGGCAGTTTGGATATTGTTCGAAGCAATTCCCAGACTTAGTAATCCGGAAATGCCGCAAACAGAAGGTATGTTTGTGTTAGCCATTTTTGGTGTCGCTGTAAATGGTTATGCAGCATTTAAACTAAGTGCAGGTGAAACGCTCAATGAACGGGTGTTGAATTGGCATTTAATGGAAGATGTGCTGGGTTGGGTAGCGGTATTGATAGTGTCTGTGGTGTTAATGTTTAAACCGTGGCCAATTTTAGATCCGATTTTATCTATTGCATTTACCTTATTCATTCTCATTAACGTGGTAAAAAACCTGAAAGTTACACTAGTGCTTTTTTTACAAGCTACGCCCGACAAGTCTACCCATGACAACGTAAAAGATATTCTTATGTCACCTGATAGCATAGATGATGTGCACCACTTACATATTTGGTCATTGGATGGCGAAAAGCACGTTATGACTGCGCATTTAGTGTTAAATGAGCAGATTGGGATTCAACAAATGAAAGCGCTAAAAGCAGACTTAAATGAGCAGCTATCACCTTTTGGCTTGGCGCATACGACAATCGAATTTGAATTTTCAGATGAAGTATGTAGAGACAAATAAAAGTTCTGTCGTTAGGAGTTGTAGGCAAATGCCATCTTATTGCAGTCGCTAGTCCTGTGTTTCCGCTTCATCACCACCATAAATCATGGCGTCGGCTACATCATTTGGATCTTGATTAAAAAGCAGATACCCCTCTTCGTTTAATAACCGTATAAACACAATGGGGCTCTGACGGAGAATACTGTAAGGCGTGAACTCTAATGGTTCTTCATTTAATTCATCCCGTTCACTGGCAATCTCAGCCATAGTTTGAAAAATTAAGTCTTGAAAATCATTAGGATATTGGTTTATTGGTTTGGCTATTTGGGTAAGTAACGTATCCATATCTTCACCATTTAGCTGAGAGGATAAATACCATCCCATCACTAACATATCAGCTCGAGTAGACCCCGGCATTCCAGCCAAATCCCAATTGTAAATATCCGCCACTGCTAAACTGGTAAATATTGGACGTACAAATAATTCGGTCGCGATCCCCCCGACAATAGAACCCATAATTTCGCCAGCCGTTTCTAGCCCTTCAGCAAATGCAACAATACCTTCTGCAGCAGCTTCAGTCAGTGCCACTATTGCACGACCCAATGCCATCGAACCACAATACAAACCACATCCTGCGGCGATAGCAACTTCAATAACAATCACCACTTTTCTGGCAATTTGTTCGGCGGCAACTAAACCAGCAGTTGTAGCTCCCCGCGCGATCAGCATTGCTTCTAATCTACGTTTAATGGCAGTAGCGGCCGCGGCTCTAATAGGGATAAGACCTATTTTACCCTGAACAGCAAAGGTTAAAATAAACTGGATAACTTTGATCGGAGAATACGCGTTAAACGCCAACTGAAATCGTCTAAATGCGACATTCGCCTGAGCTTGTGAATAGCGTACTTTATATTCCTCCCAAACCGCCTGTAATACCATTCCTGTCACAGTTCTCCAGATCGAAGGCGGTACACCTATTTCACAAAGAATAAAACACAATAACAAACCAGGATCTTGCCCTACTTGTTCGGGGGTGAGTTCTCCTTCTGGTGTTTTTTGAATATGGCTGACGGCATCGATTGGCTTTTTGTTGAGCGTACCATTCGCACCACCTTGTTGGACGACGTGAGTAAGTTCATGCGCCATTAAATGCATGCTTTTAGGTTGGTTTACCTGATAAGCGCCGCGATTAAACACAATATGATTGCCATAAGTAAACGCCTTAGCCTGTATTCCTTTAGCCGCCTGATTAGCTTCACTATCGGTGTGTAAACGGACGTCGTCAAATGAGCGATTAAAACGCTGGGAGAAAAATCGATTTTCAACCCTAGACATTCCATGACCTTTGCCATTAAGTGAGTTGACGTAATTACCTAGTCCACTGCTATCCCCGGTAGATTTCTGACTCGTGTCATGATTTGAACTTTCTGCTTTTGCGGAGGTTTGTCGCTGCTTTAAGCTCGATATATTGCCTACACTAACGCCCGGCTTATGCATAACCACATCAGCGACTGTATCGGCCTCCTGTTCATACGTATCGTTTGCAGGGCCGATATGCAATTTGGGTTGTAAAGCCAAAGCATCTTGTTCGTCTTGTTCGCAACTTTCACACTTACGCTGAATTGTGGGCCCGGTACTTCCATTTTGTATCAGACGTGTCCATTGATGATTCATTAGCGGTGCAGACGGTTGCTCTACGCTACCGTCTTTATTACTGCTATTCGCCACCTGCGAGGACGCAATATTTTTTTTGCTTGCGTGACCTGAATTATCAATATTCTGGCTGTTATTACTTGGACGAGTTTTTAACATCTGCCTGCCTCCAGAAGAATCACTTGCGCGTTAAGAACAGTTTATTTTCCATGTTCTTTTCCACGCTAGTGGGTGCTCTAGCATTGATGGTAGCCATTCGTGTGGCTAATCCTTCAGCTTGTAGCACTTTTTTGAGTGCTCTGGCTTGTGTATCAGCGACTTTCACCGCTGCATCAGAACCGTCTTTGCTTACCAGTTCGATGGTTTTTATTTGGGTCTCTTTTTCAATCAACTCCTTTACAGCGGCATTAAACTTTTCGTCTTTGACTACCTCATTATTGTCATCGAATCTAACAATTTTGGCTAAATCGCCTGGAATTGCTCCGATTATTTGGCCGGGTGTTAAGATGACAAAACTAATGACTGCACAATTGCTTGGAAAAGATGTGCGCTTACTGGCGAGTGCAAAATGATTCGTTGCATCGCCCAGACTCATCAATTCTGCGAGCACCTCATTTTGTGCTTTGGCATTGTCAGCGTTGGGTATATGCTCAGGGCTTCCATCTTCTCCTAAACTTGGTTTTACACTAGAGTAGACCGAGATAGCACTGGCACTATTTAACATTTCTTGTAAAGCCACGTTTTGACTCAGATGTGCTTGCCAATTATTCACAAACAATTGTTGTGAGCCCGCTTCCACTTTTATTGAATCCCAGTAATATTGCAGTGCATTGAGTCGATAGTAAGCTGCTTGATTACGTCCAACTCCAGAATCGGCTTCAGCTAAAATTAGATCTAGCGCGGCACTTTCGGCTTCATTTACTTGCTCTCCTGGAATTAATTCTATGTCCAAAGCTGAAGAAGCGACTAAAAAGACCTCATGACATTGTGTAGCACTAACTAAAACAGTGGCTTTTTGACACTCACCTAACATGCCGCCAGGAATAGCAAAGGTCGCCATATTATCCTCTGGCTTGTCAGCTAACATGCCTAACACATCTACGATAGATTCGGTTTGTTTGAGAGTCACTTGTGCTGATGTCGTATCCTCTTGAGGATGAAAGGCTCCAGCGTGGGTTATCAAATAATTTCCAGCTTCTTCCCACACTTTTTTGACATTACTCACTTGTTGTTCTGAAGTGAAATCCCCAGTCTTTGATTTAAACATGGGTTTAACGTCTAACTTCCTGGCAATATCAGAATTAAATACATCGTCCAACGTAACATTAGTTGAACCGGGTTGATATTTAGCCACTGCGTCACTGATTCTGCGCGGTATAGCATCGGGATCAGAAGTCAGTACTTGATACACGGCATGACAGTCGGTTTCGACTTGATCTTGTTGTTGTTGCGCAAAGTAGACAATAACGCCATCGCGTCCTTGGGCACTCATACCAGTAGGCAAGGTTTGTTTTACTACTATGGGTAATTCAGTTTTAAAATCGCTTACATCGTCTAGCACCGCATTAGTACTATTCACTCTTGAGGTTGCCAATGCATCACCTTCATTGACCACATCTCCGCCACTTGCAATCGCTGCAATCACGACTTGTGCGTTACTGCCTACGGCACTTCTCCATGCCTGTTGCAGTGAATTGTGCGCACTATTAATTGCCGCTGAACTGGCCGAAAACTCTACCTCAACAATGGATTTAGCATTTGCTACCGTTGATTCAAAACCACGCTCTAATGAAGCAAATATTTTATCTAGATCTACATCAGCTGTTAACTCTAGCAAATAAATTTGATATTTTCGGGATGCCAAATTAACATCCGGAATGGTGGCCCCTTCACACACTTTAGAACGTCTTCGATGAAATAAAACCCATGGATATTGACCTTTAACGATCAATTCGCTGGGCACACTCACTGGCGGTGGGAACAATAGGTGGCTAGCAGTTTCAACAAACCCTTGATTGTTTAGTGCACCCGCGATCTGTTTTAAGGCGACCAATGATTTATTGTAAAATGGATTGCCGGGCGACAACGCGTTATCGTCTGGAATAAATTTGCCAGATAAAAAGTTTCGTTGTTGTGGTTTTCCCTCCACCAATGTAGTTAGTTGGCCAACCACCTCGCACTCACCCGCAGCGTTCCACGCTTGAGTGTAAGTCATATCTACTAAATCCGAATTACCAAAAAGTGAAGGGCTTGGAATACTAATTTCAATGGCAGAACCCTGTTCTGTAAGTTGACGGCTCAACACAATGTCATCATTTAAACTGGCGCTGGAGACTTGGGTTTTAGGTACACCATTCTGAGTAGTTGTGTATTGCAAAATGCTATCGCCAACAAAACGACCAAAAAGCTTAGTTGTACCTTCCCGTGGCGTCACTTTTTCGATAATTAGCTGTCCACTAATATTCAGTTCTACAATCGTATCCAATGCAATATCACGATCGTTGCCCGAATATAATAAACTTGCTTCCATTAAAAACCGCGCTGACACTTGTGCTCTGCCACCAGCCGACAGTGCAAAAACATCCTGATTGGATTGCATTTGTCCCCACAAGTTAATGTCGGTTTTTATCGTTTGTCCTTCAACACTTGTAGAGGCAGAGTTTTCTGTGGCTAGATAAAAGCCTAAGTTACCATTTTGGTTTTCAGCTCGAGCAGCGCCCGTCATATCTTTACCAAAATCGAGTTTACCAGCGGAAACGTTCACCGCACTGACATTGACATTGCGACCCATGGACGCAGATCGCATCACCATTTCGTCGCGAATACTATTTTTATCTAAGCTATCTTTAAATGCATCAGCAACCAAATGCAACATCATCCCCAGCATCGCATCAGTTGAATCAAGATGTGCTTGAAAACCCGGTTGCTTAACCGGCTTTTCAGACTGGCTTAGCTGTCCTTCGGGGACAAGAATATCTACTTCTTGTATGTTCGCCTGATTATCCAAGCCGGATAACAAACAAATGCGCTGCATATGCTGAGCTTCTTCAAGTGCATGATGCACATAATCTGCCCGCACCGCACAAAACCGCAAATCGACACCTCTTCCCATCAGTTGACGAACTTGTTGGTTTATCGAAATAGATGAGTCTGCTACCACCGGAAGATAACCGGCGCTAGGCAATTCAACGATGCCGCAATCAATCAATAATTGTTGACTAACCCGACTACTCCCGACCGCCTGTAATCGATCAATACTGGCCCTTAAAGCTTCGACGTCCAAGGTAGCAATGTTAACTTGCGATTCTTTACTGGCCTGAGGAAGCCGCTCAATCTGCGTGAGTTTCGCTGACACGTCAGTGTAGTAAGAAAGCAATTGCTGCATGTCTACTGCTGCGGTCTTAATTAACGCTTTTTCATCCGCGCAAGGATCGCTAGTCAAGGGAGGATCTAGTGGATCAAATTTACCTAAACAGTCTCGCAAATGACATTGAAACTGAAGTATCTGCGCCAAATATATTTGCCAATTGCGCATTCCCATACGCGCTGCCCAATATTGCTGAGGAGGCGGTACAATTCGCTCTCTACGCACACCCCAGGCATCTAAAAATACGACGGTTTCCCCTACCTTAGATAACATACCAATGGCAATGCCTTCGCCACTTAATGCTTCTGCACCTAGACACCAAGTTGCAGCATTAAGTCCTTGTTGGCTAATCAACGACGAAATGGTATTTTTTTCTTGCTCGAAATAAGCTGACACAGTGCGTGAACGCAGGTGCTTCTGTGCCATAGTAACTTGTGTCGAATCTTTAAGTGGCTCGGTGAGCGCAAAAGGCACAGCTCGAATATTTATCCCTTCCACTATATGAGTTCGTTGCGTACTGCTTATGCAAGCTTCAGAACACAACTTACCGTATACGTCTTCTTCACCACAAAATGCCTCTAAATGATTTACAACGATCAAATACAACTCTTGTTTGCTTAACACATTGTTTGATCCAGAATCTGCAGCTCTTATTTCACAGGTTTTAAAATCGCTACTGCGTACTTCACTTTTTAATTCGCTGCTAATTGATGTTGTTGCAGCTTGAGTGAGTAATGTATTAATCCCAATTTCGATATCTTGACTCAAGACCAGTGCGCGGCCTTGCCAGTCATATCCAAGACCCGCACTGATCGCTATTTTTTGCCCCGAGGCAAGCACACAGTCAAATCCATTCACAATGCCTCCGCCGGCAGATTGATTGGATAATCGAATTTGATTCAGCAACGCAGATTGCTCAAGTTGTAAATCTGGGGCGCGTAAAAACTTACCGTCAAAATAGTTTAAGCGAGTCAAAGAACTAGCGCTGTCGATAACATTGTGTCCAGCATCGGAATTAGACGCACTTTGACCTACTTTAGAAATGTTAAGACTGCTCATGATCCGCTCCTAGTTTTAAACATGTAGATGAAATCATTGCCTTGATAGGCAGTACCAGCAGGGCTATCGACACCGCCTGCTAACGGGATTCGATTACGACCTAATATGGGTGTTTCTCCCGTCCCCTTAACAATAAGTCGAACAAGAACCCCAGCAGGTGCATCACGCAGCTCTACGTGTAAACTATTATCGCTGGTATCATATGTAACCTGTTTGATATCACATGAAACCCAACCATCTCGGGTATCAAATGCGCTCACTGTTATGCCTTTGGCATCTGCACTTGCTTTCATCAGTGGTGACCCGACCACCTTCATTTTAATCAATTCAGTACCTTGCATAGTGACACTTTCAGCATCAATTCTAGGACCACCGGCATCGCCAGAAGGAGCATCAGGTGTACTCTCGCCTATTTCAGCATCGGGATGAATTGCACCACATAATAAGTTTTGAATAGCAGATGTCGGCAATAAATAAGGTCGAACAAATGGATCAACATCGCCAGCGATGAGTTGCCATTCATCGTCTTGCTTGTGTAGTCGCAGTCCTTTTAGATTTGCCAGCAGCACTTTGGCTGGCGTATGTTGCGGAAAACTAGCAAATTGTGTGGTACCAATCGTAGTGTCAGGTTTGAGAGTAATACCATCTAACACCGCAAAATGTGTGAACCATTTTTGGCACAGTGCGGCTTTGTCATTTTCGTCGGCAGCGAGAATTTCTGCTTTAGCCGCAAGGACATCAGCATCACTCTCCAAAATAGCACCATCCTCATCTTCTCTGGGCTGTGCTAAGCCGAATAATAAATTTAGACGATAATAATCAGTGTTATGTGGTGATTGGTATTCACCCGGTCTTAAAATCACTTTAACCGTTTCAACAACCCGAGAATAGGCTGTTGAGGTGCTACTAGCATCACAAGACTCACTTAACGCTGGTACTTGACGACTCAAACAGGCTTGAAATTCCAATGTCACGTGTGCATCGAATATAATATCGCCACTTTCTTCATCTATTTCGATGACTTGTTGTAATTCTACGTCATCTTGATTGGCTGCATACCAAGCTGCAAGATTAAGGCAAGCTGCGTGTTCAAGTAACAGCTCTCTGCCAACGCCATCCATCGCCAGACCTGCCGATACTTTTATCTCGCCAGAAAACTCAATCTCGTCTGATTCTGGATCATCTATGTGTGGCAACACCACATCGAGACCCCACACTACTCCTTCACCGTGCAACCAAGCGTTGTGATACCACATCTTACCGCGATGATAGGCATCTAAGGTTTGAAAATCATCGACGCCCAACAGCATGCCAAAATGTACATACAGAGATCGAAACGGATCCACCGGCAATATTTGGTTAGCTAAACCGGCACTGCCCGATGTTTGATTCACTATTGCTTCTGCGCTCACAATATTTCTCCAATAATCCTTATGTTAGGTTCACTTCTCTAAAGGCTTTGCCGGTTTTTTCAAACTCTTTGCGAATAGCCATAATAAAGTGCGCTTGTTGTATATCTTGCTGTTGTTGGGCCGCGTAGTAGGCCGCAGCCACAGCAGCATTTCTAATTTCTCCGCCTACCAACGGAAATAGCGTGGCCAACTGAGTAAAATTAACATCTTGATTTAACGGTGCTGTGTTGGGCACATGACAACGCCATAAGTGTTCTCTATCAGGAATACTTGGCTCGCGAAAATCAATAATGAAATCGAGGCGACGAATGAAAGCCACATCAATGTTATTGCGAAAATTTGTTGCCAATATTGCCAACCCATCGTAAGCCTCAAGTCGGGTGAGTAGGTATGCCGTTTCCAGGTTTGCGTAGCGATCATGTGAATCATTCACTTCTGTGCGTCGACCAAAAATGGCATCGGCTTCATCGAACAATAAAACCGCTTGAGATTGCTCTGCATAGCTAAACACACTGGCAAGATTTTTTTCTGTTTCCCCAACCCATTTAGACACCACTGCGGCTAAATCAACAATCAGAAGGTCTACCTGTAACTCGTTGGCTAACACTTCTGCAGATAAGGTTTTTCCGGTGCCTGGCACGCCTGAAAAAAGCAAACGAACGCCTTTTGCTCCGCGGCGATTGTGTAAAAACCGCCATTCATCTAACACTTTGTGTTGTAGTTTTAATCGTGTAGTTGCTTCTTTTAATTGCTGAATTTTATCGTCAGGCAAAACCAAATCAGACCAGCCTAATTGCGGCGTAATGCGTTTAATGCCTTGTGGCAGCGATGCGCCTGAGTAGTGTTTAAAGAGTTTGCATACACTTGCGAGATCGGAATTGCCGGGAGAATGTTTTTCGACCTGAAGAGAACGCCATGTAGTCACGCGCTGTTGCGCATGATAAGGGTCAAGTGGAAACCAAGAAGCTAATTGCGCCGCATTATCTGCGTATTCAGGTAATAATTTCTGCCATATCGAAATGGCTTCAGTGTGCGCTGGCCGTTGAATGGTAAGCTCTATCTGTATTTTTGTATTCGCGACTAAATGGACATTCGTTACACTACATATAATCACTGTAGGGCAAAGTTGGGGTAATAACGCCAGGTTTAGTGGATGCAGCTCTGCGCATAACAATACTGGGATACTGCCTGACATTAAGCATTGGCAGGCAAAATCATTAAAATCTTTGTCACTATGTTTGTCAGTAACACGCAATATTAACGGCTTATTTTGGGTCGTTTCTAAAAGTGCCAGTGCACGGTTTAATCCCACATAGACTTCTGAGCTTTTAATTAAAATGAGTGCATCCATCTTGTTCACCAGACAATGCTTGGCATGGTTAGCACTTGTTTCGTTTAGCCATTTATCTAAGCCTTCAAAACAGCAATGAATTTTTTCGGGTTGATGGAGCGAGAATAGTGAATTGGCACTGTTTAATGCATACCAAACACCAGATTCCATGTGGATTGATCTGCTAAAGGTCGGTGTTTCACCTCGCAGTTTTACTAACTGGGTTTTAATTAAGATTGATTCGTTAAGACAGTAAGCTAACGCCTGTCGATCTTCGATATGCTTACATACCAACTGAGCCAGCAATGCTGGTGTAGGATAAGGTAGTCGACTGGGATGCAATTGACTAAATAGATTAGCAAAGCCCTCATGCTCTTCTGCCATCCCTGCTAGCACCAATAATTGCAATTCAATTAAAGATAACTTTAATTGTTGGGTTAATCTTTCTAGCGCGGTTTCAGCACTCATATCCGTAGTAGTCTGCACAGATAAAGTAGACAAAGATTCAACTGCACTTGATGGTTCTAGCGAAATTAAATGCTGCTCAATTAAATTCAGATAATCGTGCAAAAATACTAATCCAGCTTGAAGCTCGGTATCATCTTGAGTAAATCGACTTTCTAACAATGCAATTAATTTACTGCACAAAAACGCGACTTGATGTAAGACCGCCGCTCTACTCTTTGCACAATAAACATTTGTGTTACCAAAACCGAATTCTGAATAATCACTGTTATCTGAACGTGGAATCAAGTTTTCGTCTATCAGGTGCGTGAGTGGCTTATTCATAATAAAATTTCACCACATATCCCAACCAAGGCACGTAATCTGGATTTAAATCTAATCCAGCAGCGCGCACTTGAGTATCTATGCTGTCGAGTTCAAAGGTAACGTTCACCCAGCCTGGTTGATAGTCAATGCGGGCTTTGCGACGGCACAACCAATCCAATATTTGTTGTTCGTTTCGCGGTGTCCGATCGCCTAACATATGAATTATTTCTTGTTTCAATTGCTGCACAAAGTCATCAAGTGCATCGATTTGTTTTTGGTTAAGCGGATCACTTACCTTGTTGTCTTTTTGAATTTGAGTAATTTCGCCACTAAACACATCAATAACCGGGTCATCGCTGACAGAACGTAATAATCGTTTAGCGAGAGCTCGCAATAACACGCTAGGCGAATCGCCATGCTCTAATAATGCAACCAGTTGTGCTTGCCAAACCGGGCGCTTGAGTAGATTTATTATGTATAACAACCCAGCAAATTCACTCAGCAACAAGACATTTGTGGGTGATAATTGCGATATAATTGGGATGTCAGTGAACAATAAGTCCACAGCTTCATCTTGACTTTGCAAATCTTCATTATGACTTGAAGAATTTGAATTAGCAGACATGGGGGCAGGTTCTGTGAATCTCGATAGTGCTGTTGTTACTTGTTCAATACGCATCACAGCAAAAGAGATCAATTTTGCATTATTGGTTATTTCCAAGCGATAGCCAGATTTCACCCAATCAGATAACAGTGCAGAAAAAACCAAACATTTGATGTCATCTATTGGCTTTGTATTTATTGCCTTTGTTGCATCATTTTTGTGGCCACTACTTGATTTCAACATTGAATAAAAAACCAACCAAGTCTCGCCCACTAGTGCTTGAGAACCAGAAATACTGTTGTTTTGGGAAAGCTGATTTAGCGACACTTGGGCAAGTAAAGTTGGCCAATTACCAGTACACTGGATATTGACTTGAGATAACAACAATGACCAATCGGGTTTGAATTCAAGTATTTTGTCAATCAAGCGCACTGCATCGTAAAAATCTAAAAATTGATGTTGGAATAGCATCTTTACCCGTCCGTCGACGGCCAATGCAATGAACACGGCTTTTAATGTAGTTGGGTTTCTTTCTAAATACGCCAACCAATCACTTTTCGCAGAGTCAAAATCCATATTGTCATCACGCACAATACCCATTTGCTGCCACGCCCAAACATCGTCTAGTTGACGACTCGCAAGCATGATAGGAATTGATGTGAGTACATCGATTTCTGAACTGTACCTTATCCAATTTGAGGGATCAGGCTGGGCGAAAAGTTGCTTTAAAGTAGCGTCTAATTTTGCCAACCAACTTTGAAAAACTTCAATGTCTGTTTTATTAGGGTCAAAGACAATCGGCACATGCCAAGTGCGTATACACACAATGTCTTTATCACTTAGACCATTACTGATTAACGCTAAATCAATATACTCACGAAATAACTGCTCGGTAAGTAAGTTCAATCTGGCCTTTTGATGAGACTCTGTTTCACTCAAATGATAACGGCGTAACACTTCTTTTATTTGAATGTTCATTTAGCCCACCCTAGAGTCAAACCCGATCTGACTGTTTCCTACAGTCATACCGCTTTTTGCCTGCCCTAATACATCAGTGGTTCCTAAAACGGTCTTGCCTATTTGTACCTGACCAAAACCTGAGCTTTGGCCGACTACCGATGACATTCCTAGATGCAACCCCGTGCCTATACGCATTCCGGAGTCGACTGAACAAATATCAAACACAGTATGCGCAGGCCGGTGAAGATCAAGAATATGTTCGATAACTGAACGTATTTCATCATTTAAAAGCATAGGAACAATGACGCTAAACTTGTGGGCATGTAAGCTTATTGCGTCAACCAAAGACACTTCTGTTTGCAGTTCGTCTGAATGCGCTTGTTGGGCGATTGAGTGAGCATTTGCCTCACCTAATTTACCGCCAATGCGAAAACCCGCTCCTAAGATAGAATTAGAGGCTATTCCCGAATCTTCTCCTACAATCGCGCCACCTAACCCACGTACTTGAAAATGTTCAACAATGGTAATGTCGCGCTGCAGATATATTTCAATAAAACGTTTTAAGCCAGCTAACGTGCCGCGAAATTTGAATAGCCACATAGCTTCTTTAATAATTTGTCGTTTGGCTTCGTGCGACCAGCGTGCGTCCAACTCCATGCCTAAGAGACTACTTAGCCAAGGCAAGGAAGCATTGGGAGCAGCAAAAGGATCGAGGAGTTGGTGACGCTCATTTGAACGCTTCTCTAATTCGTCAAAATTGCTGTTTAAAAGGGTTAAATAACGATGTAGAAAGTCACTTGCAGCACCTTGTTCAGCAAAAACGCGAGGCAAGCGTCGTAAAACATCCACAGCAGGATATTCCACGCGGATATTTTTAATTTTAGGTGATGAATGTGATTTACCGAATAAATCGATGACCAACCACAAATAACGTCCAGCAGGCGCATTGACTGGCGCTTCGTATGTCCGCCAAGGTTCGTCGGTAAAAGACCAAGGTAACTCGCGATGCTGGCTACGGCGATGCAATGATTGCCTAACATCCGTGTTATTCAGTGCTAAATGGGACGGTAGAGGTGGAGTCAAATCAGGCCTGATCAGCTCATACTCGCCAAAATTTTGTGGCGGTGTTGCAGGGATTTGCGTGCCACTGAGGTGCTCATCACTGACGATATAGCCTAATTTAAGTTGCGTGCCCACGGGGAGGCAGGCATCGATAAAAATGCGTCCCCAACGGCGCTGCATTTCCTGATTGTCTAGTCGAAAACTAATAAACCTCCCATGGCTGACATATTTAATTTTAGCCACGGTGGCGTTCATTAACCCTTTGTGTGACCAATAAGCAATATTACCCAGTGGATCTAATGCTATTCCTCTGCCGTCATAATAACGCGCATTTAAATGCGGCATTTGTGCGATACTATTTGGACTTATTCTAAAGCGTTGAAAATCGCCATTTACCGCGCCAGCCACAACAATTACGTCATCCTGAGCGGCTAAAACGTCAGTAGCGAATGGCACATCAATGATGTCATTTTGGCCATCGATGGCCCATATTAAAGCATCTTCGGTTCCTGCATTTAACAGGACAAAAATTCGTCCTTGTTGATTTACCGCAACGCTATCCAAACTGAATTTTTTAACTTCAGTTGGCAATGCAAGGGCGACGCTTTGTGGAAGCTGAGTCGCATTAAGTTTAATTAACTTGGTATCATCAAATTGTGTATCGTCAGTTTCTGAAGAAACTATCACAAAAACCTGTTGGCCATCGCTGCGCACAACACTCGGTACCCCATCTAAATGCAAGGTACGGATTAAGGTATTTTCAACTAAATCAAAAATGTGAATCTGTTGATTACCACTATCAGCAATAAATAGTCGTCCTTTTCGATCCACTGCCAACCCTACTGGTCGACTAATGTCTGTGCGTTTTTGCGTGCTAGTAAACTCGCCAAGATAATAATGCTCAGCAGTAAATAACGACTTAGCCCGCTCTGGCTGGCGCTTTTCAGACCACAGTAGTTTCTCAATATCATTATTTTCAGGTAACGAATGATAAACCCGGCACCAAGGGTCAAAGGCTAAGCCAGCCGGGCTAACTGTTTCGGCTTTGGGTTCTTGCAATTCCTCATGTTGCCATGCCAATTGCACTGTTTGCTCATGCAAATCTACACTGGTGTTTTCATGGGCTGAGCGTAGCCACTGATCTACGCCTGCTAACATTGCAAATTCTGTCATCAGCACACGTCCTTAATAACAGGGACAGGTATAACTACCGCGTCAGTCTCTTTTGGCGAAATAATATCGCCAGGATTTAGGGTGATCGGACCGTTTTCCACGCTAATGCCGATAAGTTCGGGTACCTCGTTTTTTTGTAAATTAACCGTATTTGCAATTTCATTGCCGTTATTATCCCAGCCAATCAGTTGTAACCCTTCTAAATACTCTACCCCTTCAACTTGATGAGCAGCGGCTTCAAGTTCTGCGCCGTGAACACGACGCCCTAGAGGCCAACCTTGTCCACCCGGGCCGTATGGGGGAAGCGGTGCTAAAAATTGACGCAAGGCTAATTCAACCCAATGGCGCACCGCATCAATACCAAAACCATTTTTAACTTTCACCCCCACGGCAACAGCAATAGGTACGTATTTGGGCGGCAACACATACATTTCAGTAGTCACTAACCGTCTTGCGTCTAAATATTGGCAGACGCTACGAAGTTGGTTTTTATTGGGCAAGGGGGCATTAGGGTTGTGTTTGTCTTCTTTAGGCCACACCACAACACTGACTACGCCGGCAGATTCTAATTGAGGTAAAGCAGGATGATAGCGGGGTAATACTTCTGAACGCGCCAAATCAGCACCAGGCGCTTGCAGTGCCAGTTCTTTAAAATCAGAGCGTGTCACGGCCCGATTACGCCGACGTAACTCGCTTGGAATTCTCTCTAATGCAGCTTCCAGTGTTTCTGCATCTGTTCCACCATAAGCGCCCAAAGGATTCACAACTTTAGCTAATGGAACACCTACCAGTTTATTAATTGCTTCTGCTGCTACGTTACCGCTGCGGCCACCACCATATCGATATTGGATCACTCTTATACGCTGACCAATTTGCACGACTGCGCCATTAATCCCAGTACCAAAACGAATTTGTCCGGCTTGTTTATCGAGCATAAAATGCCTGTCACTTTCATGACTTGAATAAAAGCCCTCTACCTCTTGCCACTCAACCCAGCCTTGCGGTTCCTCTACTTGTAGCAACAAACTATTGGCCAGCACTTGTGCATGGTTTAGGCTATAAACTTGATTGGGTTGACCATTTCCGGTGCCAATAAATTCGGCTTTTGCATCAACTGCTTGTTCGGCCTGAGTCGCGTTTGCGGCTACATATTTCACTTTGCCAATAGAGCTGTCATCATTCCGAAAAGCACGCAACCAAAAAATTACTCTAGCCTGCATTTCATCATCTAAAGTAGGCGGGAAATCCCCGACGCCTTGCATATTAGGGTCATCTAACTGATACACCGACATATTGTGTTCTTCGGTGGGTAACTGCACTCTCACCACCCCTTCTTTATCGAGTCCTTCAGTGGTATCTCCTAACACTTGCAACGGGTAATAAATGGGTTGGTTTTGACTATTAATGCGCCCTGTTGATATTTGCCAGCTAACCGGTTTTCCGGTTACTTGCGTTCCCTCACCCGGACAACGAAAACGATTAGCAAAAGAAATGCTGTGATGATCAAGATCCGTTTCTAATGTTATCTCAGGGACAAAACCAATATTAATTAACAGTGGTCCCTTTGGATGTGCTAACAAACGTTGCTTAACTAATTCGGTTTCGTTGGCTTTTTCGGATAACACCGCTACCCACAAAATGCCATCAACCGAACTATTCAAATCTCTGGATACACCGGGCTCATCTTGCCAAATGGTTTCTGTATGATAAGGAATCGTATTGCTTGCATCGACGCTCGCTGCTGCCTGCTGGTAGAAGATACCCTGCTCCGTATCTTCATCGGGGATTTGATCTTGTACTTTTAAAACACCCACTGCACTTACGGGTAAAACATTCACTTCTTGTAACGTGGTGAATTTGATATCCCCTGCACTAGCCTGACTGGATAATTTAGCGGCTACACCTTGCGGTTCCTTTGTTGAAAGAGTCAGCATGGCTTTTGATGGATATGCACTGTGTAACGGTATCTGCAATAAACGCAGAAATTCCATTTTGGTGGCATCTGGAATCTGGTTAAAACGATAAAGTAAGTTTTCAGTTAAATAGGAAAACAGCTCAATTAATGCAATACCTGGATCGCTAGGATTATGATCGGTCCATTCCGGCGCATAAATAGGAATTCGCGCGATTAATTCGTCACGAATTTGCTGGTATGAACGGTCATCTAAAATAGGTTTATTCAAGCTCATCCGTAGCTACTCCAGGTAAAATGGGAAAACGAGATTCTCACGACTACCGTCCTGTACATGCGAATACCGGATGCTAATCATGGCGACTGAAGGGTCGTCTGCCCCCTGCACTTTTACTTCTTCCAACTTGATTCTAGGCTCCCAGCGAATCAAAGCTCTTTCGATATCACGCTGTATTCCCGCCCAGGTTGACGCATTATTTGGCTGCATTAAATAGCGACGTAAACCACAACCAAAATTTGGCCGCATAATCCGTTCTTTAGGTTCTGTCTGCAAAATCATCCAGATTGACTGGCGCACTTTTTCAGCACCTTCGACGTAACTGATGGTTTTATCGTTTTGGCTCGGATATACCGGAAAAGACCAACCTTTTCCTAAAAAAGCTTTTAATGGCGAAGCCTGACTCATGCGGCCTCCTTAGCAGGTTCAACTTTTTGGAAATACACCAAACCTCGCTCAGGTGTATTCAATTGCCCTTCAAGTTCAGGATGTTGACTATCTTCATATTCAGTTTGCATGGCGATAAAAATGCCGGCCATTTCGTTGAGTGATAAACTGGCATTCAAACCGGGTCCACTGCCGCCATTTACCATTTCATTACGCATGTCATCACTAGCATTAATGCCGTTGGCAATCA
The DNA here is from genome assembly GCF_000314975.1 of Aliiglaciecola lipolytica E3. Taxonomy (GTDB): domain Bacteria; phylum Pseudomonadota; class Gammaproteobacteria; order Enterobacterales; family Alteromonadaceae; genus Aliiglaciecola; species Aliiglaciecola lipolytica. Next base: position 42,406 of record NZ_BAEN01000014.1, on the reverse strand, counting down.
TGCGAGATAAGTCGCCCTCCATTTGCTCAGCACTGATGTATATTTTTTGATTTTCTTTGCCCTTATTCACAGTGATACTGAAACCTGGTTGGGAAAACTTTGCTTCCAGATCGGGGCCTTCAATCGACATCTGAACCGCCAGATCAGCGCTAAAATCAGCCATTAACTGCACATGAGCATCAATGGATGCGTCAAAATCAACACCAAACGAACCATCAAAACTCAAATCAGCCACCAAGCCCGCGTCGAATTGAAATGACGGTGGGATGCAAAATTTTAGTTTCAATAAGAACCACAGATTGAAAATGAAAAGTAAGATAGGTAAAAACAGCCGAAACAAAAACATGGCGACAATAAAAAACAGCAGAATCGAGAAGAAACAGATTTGTTGCCCAGCGCGCGTTAACGGCTCTCCTCCCTCTGGCATATCCATATTATCAGTGGCAAAATTTAAAGATGAATCAGGCGGTGCAATTATTCGTGCATTAGCTCCCCGTCCGGCAGGAGCATTATTGACCTGATTACGGATCGCGGGTAAATCAGGTAATTTAATATTCACCGGTCGATGACTGGTACCATCTAGATCAAAGTGGGCGGCTACTTGGTAACCTTCGGTGGCTTCACTCCAAATCACGTCGCCACAACAGTCAGTTTTATTTTTTTGGATAGGAAATTGACTGTGGTGACGGCGCACGAAACAGCGAATTTCATATAAGTCAGCATCATCAAATCGTGGATTATTATTTGCATCCACATCGGCCAAACTCGTAGGGATGACACCAAACCAAAGGGTTTTATTGGCTGCGGAATGGTCTTTAATGGTTGGGTCGGCGATCAATGGATACATGGGTATCACCTGTTCTTCAACTTGCTCAGGTGTTTCCTCAACAGGCTGCCAACTGCCTACACCTTTGAGTTCGCTAGCATGCCAGCCTTGCAATTCAATGTTAATATCACCGTTAACAGTCAACTGGTTTAGTTGTGCTATCGTATCGGAAAGTTTTGCTGTCAAACTTTCCGCATTGCCAGTGTGCAATCCCGAAAAAATACGCGCACTTTGAGACTTTAATAATCCACCAATATCGGTATTGCTATTCGGTTGTTTTAACCGCGCAGTTTTTAGATCAATATTGATTTTGTTGAGGTCATTTTGCAGTTGACTGCGCTGTGCCAACAAGCTGCTTACTTTATTTTTCAATGCAGGGTTAATAATAGGCACTCTGCGTCTTACCACAAAACCTGCTTCGCAAACCTTATCGCGCTCTACCCTTGGAAAACCCGCCACATCACAATGTAATTCACATACCACCACATAAAACCGGCTATGCGTGTCTAAAAACAGTTTTAAAGGAGAATTCGATTCAGCTCGTTCTATTGGGGTAATAACCTGATTAGGATCGTGACTAAACGGATGCACAAAATCTTCACTATTGAATCGTAAGGAGTGCTGAGGCTCTTGCACTAACGTATTCACGAAATTTGCATCTGCATATTTTTGAATAATTGGTGCTGAATGACGATTTTTTGCCAGCTTATTCGGCGCATTGGCAACGTAGCCACCTAATGATTGGTTGCGATACCAAGGGCCTACCAATTTCCATGGATGTTCAGCTTTATCTAACATAGTTGCATTACCATAAGTTTCCTACACCAGGCGTATAAGATGGTGAAACCACAGCGGCACTCGCTATCATCGTTGTGCAATTTATAATGCCGTCAAAATTCGCGACTGGAGCATGTACGTTAAACGCTGCTGCATTTAACTCTACGGTTGAGTTGGCGGTAATCTCAATCGCACCAGATGCAGAAAATTCAATTTTGTGTCCTGACGAATGAGTTAAGGTGATCGCGCTTGATGCTTCATCTAACAGTAATTCGTGGCCACCTGCTGTTTTTAAGGTAATTTTTGCCGCACCGTCAGTATCATCAAAGGTAAGCTCGCTTCCAGAGCGTGTTTTTAAAGTTCGAATATTATTGGCATCTTGCGGCTGTTCTGGAGGTACGGCTGAACCATTCCAGCAAGATCCGATAATGTATGGTCTGCGCAAATTGCCAGCTTCGAACGCGACGATCACCTGAGAACCCACTTCTGGCATAATTTGCAACCCTTGCTCATCATCGGCATAAGGTGTGGTTAACGTACTCCAGGCTTCAACATTTGCATCACTTAACCAAGGAAAGCTAACTGACACTCTGCCTAAGTTCTCTGGATCAACAATATTTAACACTATGGCCGGATACACTCCAAAATAGCGCTGTCTACCACCATCCGGTGCATATTGATTTGTCATTTACCACTCCTTAAAAACATCACTGTCCTCCAGCTATGAAATTAACATCTTGCCAACTAACTAATTAATGAATGCTCGTTGAGCCTCAAAGTGCGTTCGATGTCCGTGCGCAAGCGTAAACTGGTGCTCGAGTTTCGTGACGTAATAACCGTCCCCTGAAAAGGGTTCACCCACTTGTTCAATATTCAAAACGCTACCGACTATTAGATCAGGCAAACCTACTGCCACTGCATTGAGTGTCACAAACTGTCGCGCTCTGCGTTGCATTTCGGCAGCAGCCCAAGCGCTCGCCTCTTCCGCCTTCAATGGCACTTCCATCACCCGTTTGCTGATCCGCTCGCCAAACGCACTTTGTAAAATGGACACACCTGAACGCCCTCTGCCAATCTCGCCATTAACCACATCTTCTTCTGCTGTTTCATCAATAGACTGGGCTTCAGTAGCGTCGTATCCCGCTATATGCACTTTGGTTTTTTGATGTGCTAAATCTGCGCTCACGCTGACCTGCATCAAATCAGTACCGCGTATCAACGTCATACTCGTACCACTGCGCTTGTCACGGGTCTTATAATGTAAAGTATCGCCTTCAACCCACACCTCTGCTTGTAGTAAACGTGCGCGTTCGCGTAAAAAAGCCAGATCACTCATATTGCATTGCTGAATTTGGTTGTAGGTTGGTCCATTTGCATCCACTTCACTATTTAAGCCATGCTCACCCGCAATCTCTTCAACGATCTGTTGATCATTCATTTGTTCAAAGGTTTTTGAATTGCGGATCATGCGAAAGTCCATCAATTTATCCTCAGCACAAAAACTAAACTCAGGCTCTTGGCCTTCTTCAAAATGAATTTCCAACGCGCTTATGTAGCCATCAAAAATATTGCGTTGCCTACCACTTGCACCAATGGCGACTTTCACCTGCTTACCAAAATCCACATAACGCCCGTCCAAATACAGTAAGCTTTCAACGTTTCGGCCTTGCATGGGCCCAATAGCAGTGAATCTGGCTTCTAAGGTTTTCAATCCATCAACACTTTCTTTCACGCTCATGTACACCACATCCCGAATTAACTCGCTAATGTCTTCCCCATCAAGATTGAAAGCAGGCTTGGCGTTAAAAAACAATTCGTCAATCATCTATGCCTTCCGCACGTGTTCGTTGAGATTTGCGATATTGCACTTTCATTGCGGCTTCTATTTTTTGTTGCTCAATAAAACGCGAATCCACTTGCTCTTGGCCTTGTTCTCGCTCGTTTTGAACCACCACTTCGGTCACAATTCGATCAATATAAGCAGTCATTTATTTGCTCCATTGCTATGACATCCGCAAGCGTGGCCCGGCTTAAACATGGTTGTTGATAAACTATCAATGGATTGTCGTACCCGGTCTTTTTGCGGTAGCGCAATCCACGCAGGAATAGTGGCATTTGAACTAAATGGCACACCTTGATCATGAGAAGTAATGGATTGTTCACGATGGGAATACACAGCAAAGATATTCTGAGTACGGGTTACCCCGAATAACGGTTGCAAGGGTATGCCTTGGGCGAACGTCATTGCCCGTTTATCCAGTAGATTTTCTTGACCGATTGCTTCGATATTTTCGGCTTCGTTGCTGTCGTTCGGTGTTCTAACTAATGGAGCACGACTAATTGATTTTCGATGAGAAACACTGACCGCACTTGGATTATTTAGTTGTGTAATTTGTTTTAGATCTAGTCCGAATGCCGCAGTAGACGTACTTGTTTGTTGCTGACTTTTCTCAAATTTAAGCGCATTAATAGTAGCTCCAATTCCGCCTAAACTAGACATCGCTTTACCAGCAGAATCAGCATTTTTTGGGGACTTGCCTGCCAACCCAGTGACACTGCTACTTGACTGGCTCTGTGTCGACAAATTCAGGCCAGAAGCGGCATTACTGGTCACATTTGATCCCGCATTAACACCACTTTTTGTACCTACTCCTGGTTGAGTGTTTAAACCACTGCTAAAAGCAACCTGACTACCTGCATTCAAGCTGCTACCACTGCTATTATCGGTTTCTAAACCACGCCAAGCGGTTGGTTCTACGCCCATTCTGGCAGCGAACTCTGCGCCCATTTCTCCTTCTAGAGCCACACCCACTTTCACATCGGCGGATATTCCTACTCCAGCGCTGATACCGATTCCTGCGCCCACACCCAAACCTGCACTTAGCCCAATTCCGGCACCAACACTAATGCCTGCTGAAAAACCGAGATTAGTCCCAGCCCCGGGTAAACCAACATTTGCTCCGGGTGATTGTGCATTTCCGGTACCCCGATCTGCCGGTTTGAAGACAATGGTTGGATCTTGTTCCTTGATACTTAAGCTAACTTTTGCACGCAAAGGAAACCCATTAGCGGCAAAGTGCTCCAAGCTCACATCGATACTATCGGCAATGCCTACGACGGTTAAATCGCCCCAATGAAATTTTAATTTTGGCGGCGGATCAGGGTTATTTTGTGGGGTAGAGATAAATTGTTCTAACTGCTTAGTTTTATCACGCACCGAAACTGGCGAGTCGGTACTACCTTCGTCCGCTGTATCAAAAACTAACTCTAACGAAAGTGTGCGTGAACTATTCCCGGTTTGTTGACGAACTTGCTTAGCCGTAGAACGACCACCTTCAATTTGATTAGTTAAACGTATTTTTAATGACGCAGGGTTAAACTGTACGGGAAAAGCCTCGCCATCCGGGGTTTCAGCTTCATCAGCCATAACCTTCTGTAATGTTGCTTTAACTAATTTACTCACTTATCTCATTCCTAAATTGAATTATCGATTTGTAACTAATTAATTGAATAACATCCGCAACCCTTCATGGGCCAAATGCAATTCTTCTACTGCTACATCCCCGCTTTTTGCATTCAAAGTTGGACCGCTGACTTTTACTGGCAAGGCGCGTTCAAAGGCCCAAGTGGCAATGATGGGAGCTGGTTTAGATTGATTTTTCCGATGTCCATAGACTTTGATCATGCCGTCGTAACGCGTGACAGGTCGTATTCCACCTAATACGGCTTGGATCCACTCCCAAACGTCTGTGGCTAAACTATTGTCCTTGTTATAAAACATGCCTCTTTTGAGCACTAAATTCTGATATTTCGCAAAGCCAACTTGCTGAATAACGCCATCATTGCGCCCACCTTCTTGAATATGTTGCACATCCATCTGAATCTCGAGTCCGCTGCATTCGGCGAATCCACCATCACCCAAAACATCTTTCCCGCTAGTATTCGGGTTAGGCGCTAAATTACTGCCAGACTCAATATTGGCCGCTTTAATTAGCGTGATTTCAAAATTAAAATTAGACAGTAAAAATTGGCTATCCATTATTTACTCACCATTTTCAGTGCACCATCGGCTTCTCGACTAAACTGCAATATGATGTATTCGAGGGGTTCAACTGGTGCAACGCCGATGTGCGCGATCAAACGTCCAGAATCAACGATTTGCGGACTATTTAGAGTCTCATCGCATCGCACAAAGTAAGCTTGTTCTGGGGTTTCTCCTTTAAATGCACCGGCGATAAAAAGTTGCCTTAGAAAACTCTGTAATTTAAATTTCACATCCAACCACAATGCCGGACTGTTAGGTTCAAATACCACCCATTGCATTTGTTGAAGCAATACACGACGCAACATCACCATTAATCGAACAACACTTAGTTGACGCCATTGTGGTTGTTGACTCACTGTGCGCGCCCCACTTAGCCATACTCCATCTCGTTGTTGGGTAAAGACATTAATTCCCAGTGGATGTAGTTGATCATGAAACGTATCCGGCACATGAATTTGTAGCGCGAAAACAGACTTAGCCTGGCGGTTAGCCGGACCATGAGCTAACCCATGTTGTAGTTCTGTGGCGGCAATAATGCCGGCAGCAACGGCTGACGGATTAATGATCTTTGGTAAGTTTCCAACTTGGCCGTTTTGGTCATACTGATTAACCTTTAACCAAGGATGATAGGCGGCACAATATTGGCTATTAAACTTGGAACGCCATTGCAGAATCTGTTGTGGGGTTTGTTCCGGTGGCACGTCTAACAAGACCACAAATTCTTTCAATTGATCGGCGAAATATACCAGTTGGAGTTGTAGAGCAATGATATGTTCACGGTCGGCGTTCACACGGGGATCGAGCAATAATTTAGGGAGGTTAGGGCTTACCTGCTCTACTTCTAACTGTGGTTGTGCAGCTTCAAAGCAAGGCGCAAATTCAGCTCCCGATAATAGCTCAACTTTTTCATTTTGATCTACCTTTTCAAATGCTTCTGGTGCATAAAGATCAGGTACAACTAAAATCGAACAGTCCTTTATATTCGACAAACAATGAATTCCACTGCCACTTTTCTCATTGCCCAATACCCAATTGGCATCGAAGAAATCGGCATGTTCAATATCGTCAAAGCGATCCTCTCCCCCCATAAATTGACAAGGCTCGATTGCCAATTGCTGCTCACTTGTTAGATGACTAAGATTTTGACTATAAGGGTCCATAGATTCAGGCAGAACTTGGGTTAACATCCAGTCTTGTTGCGGATTGACTAGTTGCGAATCAGTCAGCAACACCCGAGCAATGAAACGCGGATGACTTGGACTGAGCGCTAGATTATCAAAGTACTCTTGAATACCGGTGATGGAATCCAAAATGCTTATTTGACTTTTTACCCACTCAATTTTAGTAGGGTTTGCCGGCAACACGTCAGTGCTTAAATCCAATTCCCAATACGTGGAATGCGTAAATTGATCTCCGTGTTGAATAAAATGTTCGATAAAACGATATTCTGAAAAGTTGTCACTTGGAGACGTTTCATCATCATTCACAACTCGCAATAAACATCCCTTTGTCAGACCTTGTAAATTGTCAAAAGAGAGTGTTGTGGAGTCGCTTTTATCAAGCAAAAACTCAACGGGTTGAAATGTAAACCCAACTGCAGCTTGAAGATTATTTCCCCAATCCCCTTCGTTTTTTGCACTTAACCTAATTTGGGCTCCACCTGCATAGATTTTATTCAGCTCACAGGTGGCCACCCCGGCCAAGTTTTCAGCACTCGTTTCATAGTCATGCACAATTCGACAAATGTATGCTTCCTGACCGCCTTGTTCGAAAAAGTTAGCCACTGCATATACCAAACGAGAAGGTGATTCAAATCCGCCATAAAGATCGCGGAATTGCTGCCAACTCGTGACTTTTACAGCAACCGTTCTATCTCTCGATGTCCAATTATCAACCACTTTTTGCAAATCGTAGGTTTCATCAACAGATATTTGATGAGCACGAGACGGTCCTTTAGGTGCGACGCCTACAAACGCACACACATCCATTTTGACCTGTCCCAACTGCCGCTGAGTCTGGTCTGCTATGGAAATAATATTAGGTGCACCGAGCGCCAAGCCTAAAGCCATTGAACTTATTCCTTCGTGTCGCTTAATTAACTGTATTTGCAACCTTCACAAACGAGACTTAACTCTTCCATTGCCACTTCACCGCCACCTTTTGCTGCTAAAGCGGGACCTGTCCACTTTTTAGGTTGCGCTTTACGAAGCTCCCAACTAGCTACCGCATTTCGAGCTTCATCTAACAAGGTAATGACTACCAAGCGTGGCTCATGTGCGCCGGCACTAACGTTGTTTAACCACTCCCACAGTGAAGTAGAACCAATTAAACCGCGTTTTAAGGTGATGTCGTCAACTTTGAAGGTATTCGCAATTTTGCGAACCGTGTTGACTTTTTCATTGCCGTTTCTATATTCGGCATAACTCACTTCAACACCTAAGCCACTGACATCTGAAAATCCACCAACCAATTCAGATTCCTGTCCGTCATTGAGTGAGACTAAAAAGTTAAAGGCGCTGTATGGGTCTTCTCTAAATGTCGCCATGTCTATTTTCCTCTTAGTAGTTAGCTGGCATCAGCGGTGTATTGACCAATTCTGAAAATCACGAACTCAGCGGGTTTCACCGGCGCAATACCTATCAAGCACACTAAACGTCCATTATCTAAATCATTTTGGGTCATGGTTGTGCGATCACAGCGAACAAAAAAAGCATCTTCGGGCTTCGCACCTAATAACGCACCATCGCGCCATAAAACGAGCAAAAAGTCTTCCACCATACGCCGGATGTTATCCCACAAGATTCGGTTGTTAGGTTCAAACACGGCCCATTGACTACTTTGATCAATCGAGTTTTCAATAAAGATAAATAAGCGACGCACATTGACGTATTTCCACTCAGGATCTGAACTCATAGTGCGTGCCCCCCAAACTCGAAACCCGCGACCTTCGAAATAACGCAATGCATTGATTCCTTCAGGATTAATCACTTCGTTGCGAGGTTTATTGATGTTCAATTCAAAACGCGTGAGACCTCTAATGACTTCATTGGCCGGCGCTTTATGTACGCCACGCTCAATGTCATTGCGTGCATAAATACCAGTAATAAAACCGCTAGGGGGAAGCGCTATTTGGCGTGGCGGCGTGCCTTGGGAAAATCGCTCATTGGGATCAAAAATATTAATCCAGGGGTAATAAATCGCCGCATATTTGCTATCAAATTGCGCGCGAAAATCCCGAATATCATTTAACGAACTGTTAATAGGTCCATCAACAACAGCAATACGGTAGCGTGCCCTTTCCGCATGCGAGACAAGATTTTGCGCTGCCACACGGCTCAAGACCGTTGAACCCATATCTCCGGAATCAGGCAAGGCTACAATTGCAATATCTTCCACTTCCGCTAACGCTTCTAAGCCAGTGGCTTTTAAGCTAGCATCATCTGGATCAGCAGCATTACCCGCTAAATCATCAGGGCTAACTTGCACACCGTCATTGCCCCCTTCAAAGCGATATCCATAGACGTCTTCAGCACCTTCAGTACCACGCAAATCTGCGGCTAACTGAGCTGCTGCAATGGTGTTCCCAGCCGTTGGCTGCCAATTAAACCAAAACGGGCAATCGGGATCTTCAGGATTTGTAATATCGAAAATACGACCAAGATAACGTTTTTGTGAAGGATCCGTCGCCAAATCAGCATACTCATTAATTTGACTACCCATGGTGACCTGAAAACGCAGTTGCACGAGTTGAATAACATCATCATTTGCTGGTGCATCAGGATTGCCATCGGCTCCTGAAATAAAGGTTTGTACTCCGTCAGAATTGATTGCCACTACCCTGAGATTATTAAGGTCCAATGGCGCATTACCGAGCGGTGCAGGTAAATTAGCAGCTGACGTAACCTCCACTACCGCGCCAGCCTGTACCCCTCTCACTTGTACCAAACCTAAGTCGTCGTTTTCATAAGCAATATTTTTACTTCGGGTGACTAGCACTTTAACGAACATATTGCCCATTTCGCCGGGCCATCGGGCTTGTAAAATGGCATCGGGATTACCAGTAATCGAAACGGCAACCCGACCGATCCCCCATGCATCAGCTGCAGTATCAAAATCAGCAGAATCAAATCCAGTGTTAGGTGCAAACACGCGAGAAACATATAATCGCTTGCCACCGTTTTCGAAAAAAGCTCTGGCACTATGGGCGAGATAAGGAAGTCTAGGAACGGTTGCACCGGCATCATCGATTTGGATATTTTCCAATGCACCATAAACACGTTCAAACTCGGTAAAACTGGTAATAAGTCGTGGTTCACAACTTATCGGTCCTTGTATACCCTGCTCTCGATAACAAACCGGTCCCCACTTTGCCATTCCGGCAAATCCAGTGGTACTGGTTGGTACACCTTCGATGGATTTAGATCGAAAGCTAACTTCCTCTACAAAGACGCCTGGGGCTAGATATTCTGGCATGGCTCTTGTTCTCCTTTACTATCGGAATTTCCGATGTTTAATACGTTTTCTTAATTAAATTAATCAATAAACTGCTAACCAAATTACCCTCACATACTTCCTAAGGCGGGTTAAAAACGATGTCATCAACATCATGACTGGATAACATATGACTTAATTGAAAGGTAACTGAAACGGGCGTTTGTGACGCCACATACTCGGGCGGTATCGCTTCTCCAGAGCTAACTGGATCGTTGGGCTGAACATCCACGACTACCTCCACAGGTAAATCCCACAATGGGTCGTGAGGTTGGTTATTCGTTTCTGGCAAGGCTGTCGCTCGCGCATAAACCAGTATTTCAAAGGCAACTGATTGGTTTAAGCTTTCATCAGGAACGGCATTGGGGGGAATTAAAATTAAAAACTCACCGCGATCGTCCCCTCTAGCTCTAGCCAAAACGATTGTTGCGTCTTGTGCAGATCGAAGCTCTACAATGCTCCAACGCACGGGTAAATCATTGAACAACACCTTGCCCCTCAATCCAGTCGCACGTCCGTTTATAGGGTATGCTGCGCCAGGAAATAACACCGGGAATCGTTGTCGAGATTGCAAATAATTTTCTTGTTGCGCCGTTTCAATACTTAATATTTGCGCTAATGTCTGCACCGGAATCGACAATCTGCGTGGCACATAACGGCGTTGTAAATCGAAAATCCGAATTTGTATGGGAGACGTTAGATCGGCGTGATAAGCCAGCGAAAATCGTCCAGAATTGTGTTTACTTAATTTAATACTCAGTGGCTGTTCAATGTCGATAGTAATGGCAAAGGGTAAATCTTCACGCGTCAACGCATCAACAGGTAATATGCCAAGTAGAAGCCGTTTATTTAGTACTATCCCTGTATCAATGAGTGCGGTTGTCATGGTTGAATCACCTCACCACTAAGGATTTGCTCCGAAAGGCCGACTTCTCGCAATGCTTCTTGTCTACGTCCATGCATAACAAGCATTTTTGCCATATAGGGAACACACAATTTGTAATCCACTGGGAGCGAATCAAAAATGCGCATTAAATCTTCTGTAGATAAATCCTCTAAACTCAGTTGGATACTGTCATTAGCTGCCCAGTTGGTAACAGGATCGAGCATAGGCCCAGTTAATAATGGGTTGTCTTCAAAACACTGCATCGTTCTACCTAGAATGCGATATTCTTGGTCTGCGGTAATTCCCCATGGGATCATTAAAAAGTGAAATTCTAAGGGTAGATATGCCCTGCCTTTTGCCAGCGCTTTACCCGAAAACGCAGCTCTACTGGTATTATTGAAATCAACACGATAGAGAAATATTGATAAGCAAGGGGGCGATATAAGAGGGTTATCTTCTAAGTTAAGATCTTCAGTTCTAGCAAGCACAACCGTTGTATCAGTAGTACTAGACCCACCGGGGATTGGCTGCTGTTGAGAAAAGCAGTGAGTTAAAAAGCGAACTAGACTGCTGCCGACTGCTGCTACAGATGCAAAATCTGCCATTTCAGTATACTCGTAAACATTGACTCATCCATTTATCAATTGCTCTGCTACTTCAAAAGCCGGATTGACTTGCCAATCGATGGGACTCTTCAGAAAATCTCACGATCGACAAACCTACCCAAACCACTCAAGACACAAGTTAATCTCGATTTGAACAGATTTGTTTGACTGCTATTTAGTAATTATTAATCACAATACCACTGAGGTATTTATTCTTATTATTCGCTATCAACTACGAGATAAATTCAGGAAGGAAACACAAAACCTATATCTTAAGCGGTAAATTAAAAAACCTATCACTGATCAAATTTTAGGCATTTAATCATTTAATGCAACCCCGCATCGATATTTTTAGATCACTTTTTAACCAATTGTTGCAGGGCGGGATGGTCGGAAATTGACGAGGGCCTTATTTTTACTTGCATGCGTTCGAGTTGGATTTGGGTGAGTAAAATGCAGACTCGCAGAAATTATTTTTCTTTTAAATGTAAAGAATAGTAGTACTGAAAAGCGCAGCGCAAAAATGGTGATATAAATGCGACTACCTCTGTTACTTTCTCGCGACTAAAAAGTCGCATCGACGGTGAAGTGTTTTTAGTTTGAGCTGTTAATTCGATTCTCAGTCGTGCTCAATGTCAATTAATTAGAGCATCATAAAAACCTCTTTTTCATCTCTATTTTTAACAAAACAAAAATAATTAACCAAAATTGCTTAATTTCTGACCCCTCAGTCATTTTTTTACGCCTATTTAAAATAGCGGTTTATGCGATCGCTGTTTTTTTCAGTTTTTAAATGTAGTTGAAAGGATTGTGTTGTTTAGCACAGAGGTACCGTAAAACAACTGAGTATGAAACCTTATCTTAAATAGGATAGAAAAATGGAACTTAGAAAACACATTATAAAAGCAAGCGGAGCTGTTTTACTTACTGCATGCGCTATTCAGCCGGCTATGTCTATCGTTATGGTCGATGACTTATCTTACTTTGTTAGACCAGCTTTGCGGGTAAGTGCCGGCGAATTAATTGACGGCATTACCGAAAATGGTGCCACTGAAGTCAAACTAAGCCAAGGTGTCGCAGGATATTCAGAATCCACCGTTAACTTAAGTGAAGGTACGGTGAAGATGTATTCTTCTGAATTTGGAACGACATTGGATGGTTTGCAGACATTTGGTAGTTTTGGTGAAAGAGTCACTATTAAAAATGGCGCAGGAAGCAACTGGGATGTAGGTTTCGACATTGAAGGTTTCTTAGATGTGTTTGCAGGAGCACCATTGATTCCAGGCGTAGATTCATCGCCAGGTATTTTTTATGACGTAGGCATCGCGGTTTACCCTGCGGGCGAAGTATCGTGGAATAATTTTGTGCCCGGCTTTAATGATTCGTCTCCTATTTTGTACGAGTACAGTTCGGCATTTGATCCGATTGACGCTGATGCAGAAAGCAGTTTCTACGATCTATTTACCAGTGTTTCTGGCTCTGTGGAGATAGCATCAGATTATGAAGTGTACGACATTTTTGCATATACCAATATGATTGTCAGTACAGAATACGGCGATGGTTTAGAGTCATATGATGCTAATTTTTTGAACACAGCGTCATTCAACATGAGCTTTGCTAATGGCGTAGAAGCCTATTCAAGTTCAGGTGAATTTATGGGGTTAGCAAAACTACCTGCGGATGATGAGGGCCCAAATCAAATACCAGAACCTGAATCTTTGTTGTTATTTGGTTCCGGAATAGCCTTGTTGTTCACCCGACGTAAATTGAAACATCAGCTTAGCGCTTAACTTCACGTTTCGGCATCGGGTAATTGCTCCTGCATATCAAGTTCGCTCAATAACCAAGCGCGAGAAGCACGCCAATTGCGCTTGATTGTTGAAGGAGATGCACCTATAACGGCGGCAATTTCCTCAATGGAAACACCGCCGAAATAACGCATTTCAACAATTTGCGCACGCGTCTTATCAATGTCGGCTAATTTGTTAAGTGCTTCGTCCAATAAACATAAGCTGAAGGTATCATCGCGATCGTTATCTGCAGAATGATTGGTTAACAATGTCACTTTTTGATGGGAACGTTTGTCTGCATATTTTTTTCGCGCATGATCGACTAAAACACGACGCATTATTTGTGCAGAAATAGCTAAAAAATGGGCTTTATCTTGCCATTCAATTTGTTCAAGATTAACTAGACGAATAGCTGCTTCGTGAACCAAATCGCCTGCCGATAGAGATACTCCGCCTTCGCGTTGCAGGCAAAAAGCAGAAAGTCGGGTTAGTTCATTATATAGCACGTCAAAAAGCATGTTTCGCGAATTGACATCGCCTTGTCGCCAGGCAATTAACAATTGATCGACAGAACCAGAGTGAGTGTTAGAAAATGACATATTTTTCCCAAAAGGCAGTTGGTTAACTACGAATTGCAACGAAACCAAAATAGCATATATTCCATATGTGCTAAGTTTAGAATAATAAAATCAATAATATATGTCGAATGTTTATACTAAATTAAAAATGTAAACTGACATCAATAACAACCCAATTGACCGTTATCTGAGATGAATTCATGACCACAGAATCAACACAATTCGAACTACAAGCAATGCAACTGTTTGAAGCATCATTGGATATTCCCAATACACAACGAAAAGAATGGGTTACTGCACAAACAGGAACAAATACTAAACTCCGAGATCGGGTTTTGCAGTTATTAGAAAAAGATGCAATCTCAGAAAATGTCATGCACACCGGAAAGGTAGATGTTGATTCTGAATCGATCGACATACCTGAAAAAATTGGGGTTTACAAAATAACCCAATTAATTGGTCAAGGTGGTATGGGCGCGGTTTACAAAGGGAAACGTGACAGTGGTGACTTTGAGCACGATGTGGCAATAAAAGTCATCCGCACAAAAGTGTTATCCGAGCAACTGATCCAGCGATTTGAACGCGAGAGACAAACCCTAGCGCAACTCATACATCCTAATATTGCACGCCTCTACGATGGTGGTCAGACTCCGCAAAATATGCCCTATTTTATAATGGAGTTCATTGACGGACAGCCGTTAACCAAATGGTGTGAACAACAAAATTTAAGTGATTCGAAACGCATCAAACTGTTGATTAAAGCCTGTGAAGCTGTTCGTTACGCACACCAAAACCTGATTATTCATCGCGATTTAACGCCATCAAATGTGCTAGTTGATAAAGCTGGTGATGTAAAATTAATTGATTTTGGTATCGCCAAACCCACATCCAATCAATCCGAAAATGATAACGTCTCCAACTCCTTAGCTAGCATGAGTTTCACACCAGGCTTCGCTGCACCCGAACGTGCCACAGGGGAAGGTAATAACACCTTAGTTGATATTTACTCTTTGGGTAAGTTACTGGAAGCCATGTTTAAAGAGCGTCGTATTCCTAAAGAATTGAAAGCAATAATAACTCAAGCGACAGCCTCCAACCCACAACTTCGTTTTCAAACTGTTAATGCATTTATCGTAGAGCTTGAAAACTATTTAAATCAATTTCCAGTGACGGCTTATTCTACATCGAACACTTATAAATTTTCTAAGTTTATTAAGCGTCATACAAAAGCCTCACTGGTTGCAGGGTTTGCAGTAGTGGCGATATTGGCTGCTTGGGGAACCTCAATTTATCAATATCAACGGGCTGAAAACAACCTGGAACAAGCGCAGGCTCGATTTGACGATGTTAGAACATTAGCAAAGTATCAAATTTTCGATCTGTATGATGATTTAAAACGTGTTGCAGGGAATACCAATATACGTGCAGATTTGGCCAATAGAGGACAAGAATATCTTGCAAATTTAAGTAAACAGCCAAATGCATCTCCTGAACTTAAACTAGAAACCGCACAAGGATATATTCGTTTAGCGCGTATATTTGGTGTGCCTGCAGAACCTAATTTAGGTGACGTAAATATTTCACGAGACAACTTATCGATAGCCCAGATCATGTTGCAAGAGTTGGCTAATTCGGCCCCCAATTTACCCGATGTAAATGCAACCCAAGCCGAGTTAATGGCCGCACAAGCAATGATACTTGTTCACGATGACAGCGATTTAGCCGCTGCGCAACAAACAATTTCCAATGCCCGAAAATTATTGGATGCAGTTCCGCAATCAGGCAGAGGTGAATTATGGTATCTAGCCCGTCGAAACTTGATATATACAGATCTGGAACGAGCGGATCAAGCAGGTGATTCACAATATCTAAGAGAAAACGCTAATCGACTAAGTCAAGATGTACTGCAATGGCCACCGTCATTGCAGCAAAGTCTAATAGCAAAACAGGATCAAGCCTACAGCTTCTATTGGTTAGCCATGGCTGATTTTATTGACAGAAATAATGCGGAAGCAATTGAAAATTTTCGTAAAGCAGATAGTCAACTAAGTGCATTAGAAGCCGAACAACCGAATGATCCCATGCTGCTTTATTTGCTGGCTTGGACAAATTACATCGCGTATGGCGCAGCAGCAAACTTACACGATCAAAATCAATCGGTTGAATTTTTAGATAAAGCAACCGCATCCACTGAAAAGCTAAAAACCTTGCAAGAAGGAGACGCCTCTATCACTCGTCTAGCCATGCAAATGCGTGAAGCAAAATCTCAACTACTGGCTGAAATGGGCGATTTTGAACAAGCTATCGCTCAGCAAATTGAGATAGTTGCTGATCAAAAACGCTTGGCAGAAGCTAAACCCGAACCTTCTCAATATTCAACCTGGGCATTTTCCCATTTGATCTTAGCTTACATGTACCGAGATGTAGATCGATTAGCCGATGCATGCACGAGCTTTGAAATCGCCGAGCAACTATTGCGGCCTTTTGTGGCGACAAAGCAACTTAGTGGCTATATGTACAATGGTGCAACTCGCCTGCCTTCAGCCATCGAAAAATGTCGAAATGGTGAAGATTTACCCACCATGAAATGGTTATTGGATTAGATAAAATGTTCTCAGTTAACTCTCATCTATAAATTATTTACCGGGTAAATTTTACTCACTTAATTTTGTCAATAATCTTAACAAATTAGTAAATAATGTAATTTAAAAAACTCACAACAAATTGAAAAGTAAAGGAAATAATTCTCGGCACGGGTTGTGCTTACTTTTTAACCGATTGTCTTAGTGGTCTTTTTTCGCATTAGAGAAAGTGTGGCAATTTTACTTTAAAAGTACTCACAAGGAATAAGAAAATATGCAAAAATTTTATAAATCGAGCTTAGCTAAAACGATCGCAGCGAGCGCACTACTTGCCGCATCATCCGCAGCAAATGCTGATGTTATTGTACTAGATTTCGAAGGTGTCGGTAACAGTGCTGCAATCAATGAATTTTATAATGGTGGTACTGATAGTCAAGGTAATTCAGGTGTCGATTATGATATTTCATTTGGCTCAAACTCCCTCGGACTTATTGATGGCGATGCAGGAGGCTCTGGTAACTTTGCGAACGAACCATCTGCAGATACAGTTTTATTTTTCTTAACAGGTACGGCAATTTTAAATTACACGCCTGGTTTTGATACTGGCTTTTCGTTCTTTTACTCTTCGTCTACCGCAGCACAGGTTTTTGTATATGACGGCCTAAATGCGACTGGTAATGTGCTAGCTACTCTTGATTTATCAGCGCAATTTAGTGATAACTGCGTTGGTGATCCAAATGGTCAATTTTGTAATTGGACAGCTGTTGGTGCAACGTTTGCAGGGACTGCTTTGTCAATCGATTTCGGAGGTACTGTAAACCAAACAGCTTACGATGATGTCACGTTTGGATCGGCTGTTGCTGGTGAAAATCCAGGTGAAATTCCTGAACCAGCCGGTTATGCATTATTAGCATTAGGTCTTGGTCTGTTAGCAAAAAGCCGCAAGCGCAAAAGCTAAATAAAAAGCCACTAAATATTATGTAAAAACGGGGCTTTTTAAGCACCGTTTTTTTGTTTTTTAGCTTCGCAAATTAATTATTCGCCTACATATTTATCCGCTTTAAAAATCTCTATAAATTAGTTCCTAAATAACCGCTTAAATGGTTGAAAAACAAGCCAGAAAAGGCGATAAATAAGGTTATCAACTAAGAGGATTCTGATAGTGAATATTAGCCCGATATTAAACGAATTTTTAACCGTAAGCGTTGCCCTATCTAGTGAAAAGAATACCCAAAAACTATTGGAATCAATCTTACTTTCAGCCAAAAAGTTAGCCAATGCTGATGGTGGTACAATTTACTCGGTAAACGACAACAATGAGTTGGTATTTGACACGCTTTTTAACGACAGCCTGAAGCTACATTTAGGTGGTTCTTCAGGTAGTGCTATCAGTCTTAATTCCATCCCTATTTATATCGACGGTAAAATTAACGAAAACGCGATTGTGGCCAAATCTGCCGCGACTGGTGAAATTATCAATATTGAAGATATGCAACAATCTGTGGACGCTTCCGCAGATCGGCTAAATAATATTGACCAGCAATTTGAGTATCAAACCCATTCTATATTAACCATTCCCATGAAAAATCATGAAGGTGATTTAAGTGGCGTTTTACAATTGGTGAACGCACGAAACAACGGCAGCTCAGATATTATTCCGTTTGATCAGGAAACTGCACGCACTGTTGAGGCCCTTGCCTCGTTGGCATCTGTAGCCTTAACGAATAGGCAACTCATTGATAATATGGAAGAGCTGTTTCAAGCTTTTACCCGATTAATTGCAAAAGCTATCGATGAGAAATCTCCTTATACCGGTGGTCATTGTCGTCGAGTGCCACAGTTAACTATGATGATTGCAGAAGCCGTGCATCGCCACAATGAAGGGCCCATGGCATCTTTTACAATGAATGATGCTGATAGGCATGAATTAGATCTTGCGGGATGGATCCATGACTGCGGAAAAGTGGCAACCCCAGAATACGTGATGGATAAATCTAAAAAGCTGGAAACGGTATTCGATAGAATAGCGTTAATCGAAACCCGCTTTGCACTAGCTAAAAATCAAATCGAACTGGATTACTTACGTAAAATGAATGCAGAATCTGGTGCAGTTGAAAAGCTACAGTTGGAGTTACAAGTTATTTTAAGTCAATTAGACGCAGATTTAGCTTTTGTAGTAAAAGCCAATACCGGCGGCGAATTTATGAAACAAGAAGACCAAGATTATTTAGTTACTATAGCTAAATCTCACAATGTGCAAGTTAACGGTGAAGTTATGCCATTACTTACCGACGATGAAATATACAATCTACGTACGGCGCGAGGCACCTTGAATAACGAAGAGCGCGCCATAATAAATCGCCATATGGATATCACCGTTGAAATGCTTGATACCCTGCCCTTTCCAAAACATTTACAGCGCGTTCCTGAATTTGCCGGCGGGCATCACGAAAAAATGGATGGCACAGGTTATCCCAAACGACTAACCCGTGAACAAATGTCGATACCAGCCAGAATCATGGCGATTGCCGATATTTTCGAAGCCTTAACCGCAGCCGATAGACCTTATAAAGATGCAAAAAAAATCAGTGAATGTTTACGCATCATGGGCTACATGAAATTAGACAACCATATCGACCCCGATCTTTTTGACGTGTTTATCAAAGAAAAAGTGTATGAAGAATATGCTGCAGAGTTTCTTAAACCCGAACAAATGGACCAAATTGACTTAACTAAAATTCCTGGCTTTTCAGTTAATTAATCTGAATCTGGAATAATCCCAATGGGGTTATACTGCCAAGGTTACTTGCTGGTATGAGTGAAACTGCCATCCCAATCCGATGGCGGTGGATTGGCAACAAAGTGCTCAATACGCTGAAAATACATAGTTAATAAATGAGGATTCGAAAAATCATCAAGTTGCTTTAAGATAGTTAAAGCAGCATAAAACTCCTGCGCAAAATAACTCTCAATTGCTAAGTTAAACTGCAAATTTTGCTCAAGCATTTTTTCTGTTACTTGTTTTGCAAGAGGTGCATAAATGGTAACTGGTTTCACTTTTCCTTTTACTTTGACCCGATCAACCAAACAAAAGTGATAGTCAGAAGCTTGTTGTTGGGTATATTCACTGACTAAAATGTCTACACCATAAAACTTGGTTAAACCTTCTAAACGCGAACCTAAATTAACCGCATCGCCTATCACTGTATAGCTGCGTCTGAAGTCTGACCCCATGTCTCCTACGTTCATTTCGCCAGTATTAATACCTATACCGATCTGCGCTAGGGGTTGTTGTCGCTGTGCAAACGTATGATTCAAAATGGTTAATTGTTCTAGCATCGAAAAGGCTGCTGCTATGGATTTGCTCGCGTGTTTTGGTTCATCAAGAGGCGCCCCCCAGAACGCCATCACCATATCCCCTACGTACTTATCAATGGTGCCGTCATGCTCTAAAATAACCCGCGTAATTGGCGAAAAAAACTGATTAAGCCATAGCTTTAACTCTTCAGCTTGCATACTCTCAGAAATACTGGTGAAACTGCGAATATCACTAAACATAACTGACAGCTCTTTTTTCTCTCCCGATAAATTGACTGATTCCGGATCTTGTAAAATCCGATCAATATGAGCAGGTGGCACATATTGATCAAACACAGCTTTAACTTGACGGCGCTTTTTATTTTCAAAGAAAAATCCACGACTAATAAAATATGAAGACAATAAAACAGTGAGTAGAAGCGGTGAAAATAAAGGCAAATAAATCGACATACCAAACCACAACAGTAAATTTAAGCCGATAACGCCAGATAAGAATAAGACAGACAATCCAGTTGTTACGCCCGGTGTTCGATTCGGGAAAAATAAAAAGCACAACAAGCCTATCGCTAATAATTGTAACAACATGGCTTCACGCCACCATTCGGGTTGATAAGGAATTTCTGAAGGGGTTATCAATGCATCGAAAATCGTCGCTTGAATCTCGACGCCTGGAAACCCTAATTCTACAGGTGTGGAACGCAAATCAGCGAGACCAGTAGCAGAAGAGCCAATAAAGACGACGGCTTGGTCAAAACGATTATCGTTAATTTCATCTAACAGCACATTTGCAGCAGAAGTATACGGAAATGTTCTCTTGGTACCGCGATATGGTATGTATATCTTAGACTCGTTATCCGTCGCAATGAATTGATCTCCGACTGAAAGTCCCGTTAAGTACGCCTTGCCTTGTAGCGCTTCCCACTGCGGGATTAGGTGATCCACTAAGCTGTAAACTCGAAATGTTTCCAGCGCCAATGATGGATAAACTTTACCGTTTACCTGAGCTAACAACGCGACTTGACGAATAAAACCATCGGCGTCTTCAAAGGAATTCATAAACCCCTGTCCTCTGGCAACAGGCGCGAATTTAGGTAATACACCTGCAAAGCCGGGATAGGTGGGAATCGTCAACGGCAAATCAGGTTGTGTTTGTAAAACACCTTGCGAATCTAACGCGCCAATTTGTAAAGCAAGCCCCGAACTGGTGTCTAGTTCTCGATGAAATAAGGTCGGTAATATAACGTCAGTAGTGGTGATCGCATCGGCAAAATGTTGATCGTAATTGAATTGTGCTTGTATTGAATTGAGCATTGCAGAATCAAACTTTGCCGACACCTCAGGTTGGCTTAAAACAGCTTCAGCAGGATTATGTTGGGGTTCCGCAAACAGCACATCAAAGCTGATAACGATAGCGCCAAGCTGGCTTAACTTGCTCGTTAGATTGGCGAAGTGCTCTCTAGACCACGGCATTCGGCCTACTGCGGCAAGACTATATTCGTCAATATCGACGATCTGTATATTGGTTACCGATTCGGGCCATGGCGGTAGCCGCTTCACTTTGAGATCGTAAATTAAACCATCTATGCGCTCTCTAGGTAACTGAATTACGCTCCAGTCGAATAATTGAATTAAGATAACTACCAATATTAAAAAAAACGCTGGTGCATGCTTCCAGCGTCTTTTAGTGGTGCCTCTTGTTAAACTAGTCAGCATTAATCACCAAGGCCAACTGCGATCTTAAAATGCGTCGCTTTTTCAAACTGTTCAAAAGTAACCCATCGCGCATATTACTGAACATTTATGCTCACTGACGCTCGAGCAAATTTACCGGTTTGATCTTCAACCTGATAAATAAAACTGTCTTCTCCACTAAATCCGGCTGCTGGACTGTAAGTAAAACTGCCATCTAAATTAAGTGTAACAGTGCCGTTTTGCGTCGGCGTGATCAAGGTCGCTACCATTCCGGGAAATTGCCCCAGATTTGAAAACTGTGCTTCAATAATAGGTGAGGAATTTGTATTGTTTACAAACCATACTCGATCCGCAGCAGCGTTTATGGCAATACCACTAGGGCTTGTCACCTCAATAGGAAGGTTGATATAACGCACCAAATCACCGGTTTGAGTAAATTCAGCGATTCGGCCTTCCAGATTACTGACTAAATACAGATTACCCGTAGTACTGTTTATTTCTAGATCACCAAAGCTAACATCAAACATTGAATCGTTCTGATTGAAGAAAAAGTTACTGATAACCTCTCCCGTATTGGGGTCGATTTCAGCTACCTGATTGGCTTGGCCGTTTACAGGTACATTGTCCTGTAACAGGAAAAATGTTTTGCTGATCGGGTTGTAAGCGCCGCCAACCACATGACTGCTACCAAACTCTGTATTAAGTTGGGCTAGCACTATGCCTGTTTGCGGATCCACCGCATAAATCTCAGCATTATCGGTTTCACCATTGATCATCAATAGTGTGCCTTGATTTAGCGCAACATTCGCCATCGTTAACGCAACAGGAGCAACATCTAAGTCGGCATCATTTGCGCTTTCTCCCTGCCAAGGTAAAGGTGCTTTGACAGCGCCGGAACGATCATATACCGACACGGAATCGGTGTTAGCTGCATACACATAGAGTAACTGGCGATACTCATCTGCAGCAATGGCAACAGGTGTATTAAGCGCCGTTAATACAGCATTTCGCTGCTCTAAGGTATCGCCGATAACGGTAATATCTGCATCGTTGTCATTATCTAAAACTCCGGGCGCATTGACAGCTAAGACTTGATCAACACTAGTGACAAACTGATCTTCTAGAGCTACAGGCTCGCTACTAACATCAACGGTAGCATACCCATTAATGACAAAATCTAACACGTCCAAATTTGCAGTCAGTACCGCATCTACAGTCAAGCCAACGTTACCAATTTTACATTCAGTATTATTTGGTAGGCCCTGACAATCTAGTGGAGGAATAATATACGCACCAAAGTTTTGTAATGTGGCAAAGTTTGGATCAGGAAAAGCAGATTTAATGACTTGACCTGAAGGTGGGAACAAATATAGCTCGAATAATGCGTTACCCAGATCGGTAAAAAATAAAATATCACTGCCCGGTGCGTTTGATTGAGCTACAACCGGCGATTCACCAGTACCTGGATACGTCATAACCATTGCATATGAACCTATCTCATTAGGCTGATTTCCGCTGTTACCGGCTTCTTGGTAGGTCCCAACAAAACTGCAATAAGTATCAATTATTTGCAGGCAATCTCCAATTCTATATAAGCCTGTACCGACACCACTTCCTGGCGAGGTTTCCCCTCTTCCTATGTAGCGAAATTGTCCAGAAATAGATGTAGAGTCACCGATTAAATCTTCTGGTAATTGTTGCACATTGATGGTGACAGTCGCAGTGTCACTGAGGTTACTTTGATCAAGTACTTCATAGACAAATGTATCGACACCGAAAAAATCCGAGTTAGGTGTATAATTAAAACTACCGTCACTATTTAGTGTCAATACGCCAGAATTCGGATTCTGAACAGGAATGGTATTAACCGTTAAGGCGTCATTATTAGGATCAGAATCATTGAGTAAAACACCGCTACTTTTTAGAATACTAAATACCGTGTTTTCCACCATGTCATAACTGTCATCTTGTGCCTGTGGTGGCAGATCCGAATTGGAAACAGTCACTGTTAGTATACCTTGCGCATCTAATCCATTGCCATCCGACACCTCATAAACCACGTCGTCAATGCCGACAAAACCGAGATCCGGCTGATAGGTCAAGGTCCCATCGTTTTCAATATCTACTGAGCCATTCGTTGCTTCGACATTCGTAATGGTTAAATTATCACCATCTGGATCGCTATCATTGGCTAAGACATCCACATTTATTGGATCATTAATGGTCGTTGAAGCTGAATCATCCTGAGTTTCAGGTGGATCATTTACAGCGAGTATGGTCACGGTGATTTGCGCATTGTCGGTAGCGCCAAAAGGATCACCAATTTGATAGGTTATTGTTGCTTGTCCATTAAAATTAAACAGCGGCTGATAATCTAGTTCGTTGCCATTCACCGTAACCTGACCTGAATCTGCATTTGCAGAAAGTAGAGTTAACGGATCTCCATCAGGATCTGAGTCATTATCCAAAGGCGCAAACGTTGCGCTTTCGTCCTCATCAATGGTTTCATCATCATCATTTGCTTGTGGCGGAAAATTAGTTTGATCGTTTGGCAATAATATGAACTCTTGCGCTCGGGCACTTTCACCGCTGCCGTCAATTCCCGCGAGTAAAATGTAGTACGTTTGAGTTGGTTCTAAATTTTCAAATACAAAGGGCGGCTGAGTGAGTGCAAAAGCGGCCTGCCCTTCATCAAGCGTTTGATAGTTTTCTATATTTACTCCGCTTTGTGTAGCGATATACAGGTTGTATCGCAACAAGTCAGGATTTTCCTGCCAAACCACTTCCGCTTGTTGACCACTGGTACTGCGTACAACCGTAAAACCTTCAATGCTTTTGGGCTGCCAATCGATACTTGTGGTTGCCACCATAGTGGTTGTTTGAGTTGAATCTGTAACCCACAAACTGATCCGCAAAGGACCCGGCTCTGCATTGTAATTACCCGGATAAATACCGTTTTCAACCTGTGAAAATGTAGTACTACCACAACTATTGGTCGCACTTGCAGTCAACGAAGTTGTGCACAATATGAGCTGCTCTGAACTGTCATTGAAGCGCAAGTAAACAGATTGCAAGCCATCTAAATCTGACACTTCAACACTAACCAAAATATTGCCATCCACCATTGTGTTAGCTGTTGGCAAAACAAACCGGCCTTCGCTGTCACTTGTGGATTGGCTGCCAGCCTTAAATGAGATAGGTGCGCTATCACTGCTGCTTCCGCCACATCCGCTAAGTAGCAGGAGTATTAATCCACCAGCAATTGTTAATCTAATATTCATACTGGTCATTCCTTATGGTTTACTTTCGCGAAGTTCAAATGCACCGTCTGCGGTTATCGACGGCGTATTAATTTCAGCCAAATTAAGGTTGCCCAAGATTCCTTGAGCTTGATCAATTAATAGACCTTCAATAGAACCGCTCGCGAGATTATTGCCATGAGAAGCAAAGTTCACGTCCACATCCAAACCCTGCTGATTTAATAAGCCATTAAAGGCAGCAAACCATTGACCACCGCTATCTACAAATGACAGGTTGCCGGTAGGCACAGTAGAAGCATCGAAATCGACTGTAATTGACATCGTAAAATCAGAAATTGAACCCGAACTACTTACTACCGAGTGTTGTTCCACTAAATCAAACGCTACTGAGCCTGTACGTGACACAACAAGGGGATCATCAGGCAACCAGTTGGCTGCAAAGCGTTCATTATCGATGTATTTTTGATTCACGCTTTGGGCTATATAAATATTATTTTCTGCTTCCGACACATCGACCAGAGCAAATTGCTGTATTGGTTGTGCATAGATCTCGCTACTGTGACCTGCGGAAAACGTCCCCGGTGTTTGCAATAAAAACTCCACACTGCCATCCGCCCGAACAATCGCAAATTGATACCGTAAAGTCGGCCCCAACGAAAATTTTTCACCCGAGTTGGCTGCGGTTACTTCGATAAAAATAATGCCATCCCAAGCAGCCAGATAGAGATCAGCCTCGACCATTTCTGCTTCAAAATGCGTCCCCCGAACGCCGATACTTGCGACAGGTGTGGTTAATCGATAATTGTCCGAATTCTGCTGAAGAGCCCCTGTAACCGTGCGTAACCCACCTTTGATAAGCGACATACTGACATTACCTTGCTGGTTTTGCGGCGAAAACTCATAGTCAGCAATGCGTAATTCGCTATTAGCTTGCATAGATAAAAGCGCACCATCGATCATGCGTAACTGCGACGTACTCGTGTCTCCAGTGGTGACTAAATCCGCTTTATAAACAGGCGAACGCCTAACGAGTTGACGCTCAGCATTGTCGTTATGGGCCATCACATCCCCTTTAGCCATTATCGTTTTGCCTGCATCCTGTTGAGCAGCACTTGCTAAATTTGATAAGCACAAGATACTAGTAATAGCTAGCGTGCCCCCTGCCATTCTCATCGCATTAGTTAAAATTGATAACGTGCGCCAAGCCATACGTTGCTCCTTTTGTATTCATACAAATCTAAATTACTGGCATTTTTGGTCACACTGACTTGTGCATTCAACAACCAGTTCTCTAACCATTGATAATATAAATCGACGCTTAATTGACTTAAGGTATCTTCGCGAATTTGGGCAAATAGCGGATGTGCTTGATCGTATTCAATTTTTGAATAATCGACTGCTACTTGATAAGACCACTGCCAGTTGATTTGGCTATCCAAACGATAGCTAAGACCTGTTATTTTGCGGGAGTTAAAATCAAAACGCGTTTCATCGGTTTGTTCGTCAGCAACATTTAGTGAAATGCGGCTTTGGCCACTAAAAGTGGGAGTATCAAACCAAATACTTAGATTTTTTTGAAGACGAGTTAATGGCTCAATTTCAGCATAATCAAGGCGTGCCAAGGTAAGTTCCGCACCCACCTTAGAATCCGCAAAAACTTCTGTGCTTAAATCTCCCACCACACCAAAGTAATCCAGAAAGTGTTCTTCGTCTAACCAAAGGGGACGATAAAATACTCGCGTTCCCCAGTTAACCTTATGTAATTGCGAAACGTAGCCTACAAGTCCACTTAGATTCGAACGGGAAAGTGCAAGGGATTCCGAAAACCCGGTGTAGGACATCCCTGCCGAAGCAAACCACGCTGATTGTTTATCGATAGGTGAGAAATAGCTAAATTGGCCACTGACATTGTAAAAACTGCTGCTAACTTCTCTACTTTGCTCAAACAGTCTAACTTGGCCCAACACAGGTATGCTGACAAATTCGTTTTCAACACCATTATTGGGATTTGAATCCTGCCCTAGTCCAAATTGAAGCGTATTTTGCCACCCACCAGTCGTTTCATTTTGCCTACGCTCAATGGCATTCTTAAACTGCCCAACATATCCGCTAATTTGCTCTGATAATGGCAACTGAGATAAATAATTAAACTCAGATTTAGCCGCCTGCAAATTTCCCAACTCGTAATAACAATTGGCTAGCGCAAAGCGTGCTTCCACTGACGTAGGTTGCAATTGCACCACTCGCTCTAGTGGATATAATGCTAAATTGCAGTGTCCTGCGCTTTTTGCTGCCAAACCATAACCAAGGTCAAACTTAGCATCTCCTTCGAACGTATCGCTGTGTTGTTGAGCTAACGTGAAAGCCGATTGAAACTCCTGTTCTTCCAACAATGCATATAATTTTGCAGTTACTGTTTCTAGATTATTTACTTGTGCATAAACCGGAAACCCGACGCCTATCCCCAAAATCAAAAAACAGCGCAGCACAAAACATGAAGCTTTCAAATTGTATTTACTATCCATTTTCCCCAACCCAAAAAGCGCTTAAAAAATACCTGTTATAGATAAAGCGTAAAATAGGAACGGTTAGGTCAACTATTTAGTAATTTAATGCAAAAAATTGCCTCATCAGCTATTCGCGAGAACTTTCTTCACCAAAAATTGAGTGTCTTTAACTTTTGTGTGCGTATCCGGCGCCTAGTTTTAGGTACGAAAGTTGCTCTGTTGTTTTATTAAACTCATTTCAAGGAAATTGCTTGTGATAGTAACTTCAGCTGACTATTCCCACTGGCAAGTACGCTATGGCCACGGTAACACGACAAAAACTAGTGAAAAAAGTGAGGAACAGAGGCAATCTTTTGCGTTGAGCAGCGGTAATGATTTGCAGTCTGACAAACAAAAAACCTTGTCCGCCGACTCTACCTCTACGAATGAATTAGCAAAAACCAACGCAGAAGAGTTTTATCAAAATAGTTATGCGCAATTACTCGCCAATAGATTAGGTATAGATAAACAGAAAATTGATGAGTTAGAAGCTGAATTAGAAGCAAAACAACAAGAGTATGAAGCACTTTCCAAACAGGTTCCGCGCTCAGCAGAGAACCAAAAAAACATAGATTTTTTAGCAAATAAAATAGAACAATTAAAAATAGCGTTGGAAAACTACATAGAGCAAAGTAGCAAACGTGGAGTGGAGCAAGAAATGACAAATAACGCCACTAAAAGAAACCTATCACAGTTTGAAAATATAACGTCAATTTTAACACTATGATTTAAAACAGTGAGTTGTTGCACCAATAAAGCTCATCCCAGAACACTAGAAATGATTAAGACATTGATTTAGTTAGCTTTATTTTTTGGCAAGCAATTTGCTTTTATTAATATTGTTAACTCAACGAAGAGTCTACAGTAAAAATATTCGAACAATGGCGTTCAACTTCCTATGCACTGTATAGGAATTTGAACGTTTTTTTTGCCTGTAGAAAACTAAAGGCCAGCAATATTGGCGTGAGTAACAGCGAACAAAATTGATCACTAAAATATTACGAGGGTACTTATGGCTTACTTACTACCAGCCGAATTCGCTACCAAAATGGTAGATGCAGGCGAATCTAAAATTTTCATGTCGACTCGCGATACATTAATTCGCGGATATATGGCTGGCGCAATTTTGGCACTTGCCGCCGTCTTTGCCATAACTATCGCAGTCCAAACCGGGATGTTTCTACTTGGAGCGATTTTATTCCCTGTGGGTTTTTGTATGCTTTATCTGATGGGATTTGATCTTCTCACCGGTGTATTTGTTTTATGTCCACTAGCCTGGCTCGATAAACGACCTGGTGTGACCATAAAAGGCATATTGCGCAACTGGGGATTAGTTTTCTTAGGTAACTTTGGTGGTGCGCTAACAGTCGCATTTTTAATGGCGTTTATATTTACTTATGGTTTCAATGTTGACCCAGGTGCAATTGGTACAAAGGTAGCTAGCATTGGTGAGTCAAGAACCCTTGGTTATGCTGAATACGGCACAGCTGGTTGGTTTACCATTTTTATTCGCGGCATGCTGTGTAACTGGATGGTGTCTTTAGGCGTAGTAGGTGCCATGATTTCTACCCATGTTAGCGGAAAAGTAATCGCAATGTGGATGCCAATCTTTTTATTCTTCTTTATGGGATTTGAGCATTCAGTAGTAAATATGTTCTTGTTCCCATTCAGCATTATTTTAGGCGGTGAGTTTTCTGTTGTTGATTATTTTGTATGGAATGAAATTCCAACTGCCCTAGGTAACTTGGTTGGTGGCTTAGCCTTTACTGGACTAACCCTATACAGCACCCATGTTCGCACAGGCTCTAAACGCAAAGTCGCTAAAGTTGCACCAGAAACATTAGCAACTGGCACGACTGCACCAAATGCTGCAAGCTAAACTAATTAACGGTCAGTATTCACATGCTGGCCGTAAACTTAGCAATCAAGATTTTAGCGATGTAGCCTCACCTACATCGCCTCAACAACAACTTAAAGGTTTAGCTGCGGCCGTTGCAGATGGTATTAGCTCAAGCCCAGTAAGCCATATTGCTAGTCAAGCAGCGATAAATAGCTTTATTCACGATTACTATTCTACATCCGATGCTTGGTCAGTTGAAACGTCTGGAAAACGTGTAATTGCCTCCATTAACGCTTGGTTATATTCCCATAGTAAAAAAGGAGAGCATCCTTACCAACCAGATAAAGGATATGTGTGTACGTTTAGCGCGGTGGTGATTAAAGGCAATAAGGCACACATTTTTCACATCGGTGATTCACGGATTTATTTGTGTCGAAATGGCAGACTCGAGCAACTGACAAACGATCATCAACATTTGGCAGCAGAGGGCAAAAGCTACTTAAGTCGCGCTTTAGGCATGCAAGAAAACGTCGAGGTTGACTACCACCAACTTGAATTGAAACAACATGATATTGTTATTTTATCTACTGATGGTTTTCATGATTTTATAGACACGACTTGGTTACTGAATCAATTTTCCCAACATCCTTCAGTTAATGACAATCTGGCCGAAAAGCTGGCCGATCATGCCCTACAAAACGGCAGTGATGACAATATCACACTACAGTTATTACAGGTGAAAGAGCTACACCCTCCCCTTACAAGCCCGATAACTGATCGGGTAGATGAATTGCCCTTACCGCCGGTGTTAACACCCAGTCAGCAATTTGACGGTTTCAATATTGTTCGTCAGGTGCATTTTTCTGCGCGTAGCCATGTTTATTTAGTGAATGATGTCGAATCAGGACAACCTCTCGTCTTAAAAACGCCTTCGGTCGACTTACGCGATGACGAAGGTTATTTAGAACGCTTTTGTTTAGAAGAGTGGATATCTCGGCGCATCAATAATGTGCATGTATTAGCCGCACCGAAATATGAACGAAAGAAAAATTATCTCTACAACCTGTCTGAATTTGTTGAAGGTCAATCCTTGCAACAATGGTTAGTCGACAACCCGAATCCGGATCTAGAGACAGTCAGAGACGTAATTGAACAAGTTGGAAGAGGTTTACAGTCTTTTCACCGACTCGAAATGCTACATCAAGATCTTCGTCCTGAAAATATCATGATAGATCTTAATGGCACGGTAAAAATCATTGATTTTGGCTCTACTGTAGTTGCCGGAATCGAAGAGCTTGGGAATGACAAATTAGCACTGCCTTTTCCTGGCACAGCACTTTACATGGCACCAGAGTATTTTTTAGGGGAAATGGGCACGGTACGATCAGATTTATTTTCCCTCGCCGTGTTAACTTATCACCTTCTCAGTGGCCGTTTTCCTTATGAAACTCATATGGCCAAAACGCGCACATATGCGCAACAACGAAAGTTAAACTACCAGTCGGTTTTGGATAATCGACGACATATTCCCAGTTGGGTGGATGCCTGTTTGCGCAAAGCTTTGCAAGTAGATCCATATAAACGCTATGACGAACTGTCAGAGTTCTTGCATGATTTACGACATCCTAACCCCCAATTTGTTAGGCAAAGTAAAGCACCTCTACTAGAACGAAACCCACTTAAGTTTTGGCAATGCTTAAGCGCATTGTTGGCCTTATTTAACGTCTATTTACTGTATATATTATTTAATAACTGAGGATTTCATTATGAACCACCGCGAAGAAGTGACCTGTAAAATATTGACAGAAAAAGTCAAAAAAGGCGTTAGTTGGCAACAAGTAGCCGATCTAATTGGTAAATCAAAAGAATGGACAACGGCAGGTTGTTTAGGGCAAATGACATTTACATCTGAGCAAGCTGAGAAAATTGGCGAGCTTTTCGACTTAGATGAAAATGACGTAGCTTGGTTACAAGTAGTTCCATATAAAGGGTCACTTCCTGAAAGTGTTCCCACTGATCCACTAATTTATCGGTTTTATGAGTTGGTAAATGTGTATGGCACTACAATTAAGTCATTGATTCACGAAGAGTTTGGCGACGGAATCATGAGTGCTATAGATTTTTCGATGGATATCCAACGGGAAAACAATCCTGCAGGAGATAGAGTCAATATCGTCCTGTCAGGAAAGTTTTTGCCTTATAAATCATATTAGGCCGATTGCGAATTAATTAGTTAGATAGATTCGACGCTAATTGTTTCGCATCAAAGACTTTATTAGGGTTTGCTGGTTTTTCATTACCCATTTTGATCATCAAGGTCGCATTGATTTTATCTGCAACTCGCTCAGAGACAACCGCTCCTCCCTGGTAGGTTGATGCCGAAGTGATAGTACAGCCTAACACGCCACAACTGGACGTCACCGTTGGGTTTGCTGTGGTATCTGGCACGACCTTTTTCACTTCTTTGGTTTCAACATCTGTATTGCTTTGAATAATTTCAAACCACTTATACCCTTTTTCAATCGTAAGGTTAGCTGCATGTAGGAGTGCATAATCTTTAACCGTAGTGGTGTCAGTTTTTGCGTTACCACTGAAGATAATTTGATATTGATCATCACTGAGCTTTTTCTCACTGAATCCTAAATCCCCATAAGATTCTGCGGCCACAAACCCAGTTGGTTTAACCTAAGCGCAACCGACTAACACTAGGCTCATTAACATAAGTAAAATTGAAGTACGTGTGATGATCTCAAACGGTATGATTTTAGTGTTCATGTACATTCCTTAAAGATGGCTACTTTAATTGCCTAAGCGCATATTAAGTCGCTCAAACAATATTAAATTCATATTCTTTAAGGATGTTATTCCAATTTATGTGCCAGCTTTGAAAATCAGCAAATAAGGCCACAGCCCTTGTAAATTGGCAGTTCACAAATTCAGTAATAAATGCAAAAGGGAGTTTTTTACATAGTTATCAGTAAATTATTCTCGTTTCTGAATACATTTATACCTTAGCCAAGCCTTAACCTATAGCTATTTTGCAGACCCAATCAACCAACTCAACTTTGCCCCAGCTCTCGCAGTTTTTTATCCAACATGTTGAGTATACGTCTTCGTGTCAATACACCGTATACCTTGCCACTGGCATCCACCACAGGGTAGCTTTTCGGTTTTGATTTAAGCATTTGCTGTGCAATTTCTAATGGGTCACTGTCTACTGACACAGTCAATACATCTGTTCGCATAACATCTCTAACAATCGCCACTCTGGTATTGTGATAAACTACCTGTAGCGTCACTTGTAAACATTCTTGCTCAGAAATCCACCCCACTAACTTCCCATTTGCATCAATCACAGGCCCGCCAAGAGATTCTTTTTTGATCAAGTTAGCTGACGCTTCAGCCACTGGCATCTCTGCATATATTTTTGCAAAATCTCTATTCATACACTCTATTACACTAGCTGTGATCATGTAGCTTTCTCCGTTATAGATAGGACCAATTTAGGTTTACGAACAATTATCAAAGGTAATTTAAGAGTCTAAATACCTTTACATGAAATGACCGCTTAATAGTCAAGTTGAGCTATCAAGCGGTTAATATGTCAGGCAAAAAGAAGCAAAATAGTGTTAACAGCACACTTAAAGCGACTAGTATCAGTACATTTGAAAGCTTAAGCAATCTTACACTAGGTTGGTGAGAGCTTGTGGGTTTAGTAAAAACTGTCATTAATAAACCGACCGAAATCGTGGTTACAAATCCGATTAAATTCCACCAGAACCAAAAAATAGGGCTGTTAAATAACCATAAACTCATGTTTACCAGAACCCCTGCTGCCAAACCAGTATTTGCCGCGACCGAAGCAATTTTTTTACTATAAATTCCTAATAAGAATATCGCCAGCACTGGACCATAAAACACTGAGCCAATTTTATTAATCGCCTCAATGATGGTAGGGGCTATGTCGCCAGCAACGAGAGATAAAAATAATGTGATTAAGCCCCAGCCAATCCCGGCCAAACGAGCGTATTTAAGATATGCGTCATTACTCGGTTGATGTTTGAATAGGCGACAAATATCTTCAACCGAAACCGCTGCTAAACTGTTAACCGCAGAGCTCAACGATGACATCGCCGCTGCCATAATCGCCACTACTAGCAGACCGATAATGCCGCTAGGCAGGTAATTGATAATAAAAATGGGCATCATCCAATCGGGATTATCTGCGGGGATTTGTGCCTGCAAAGATGGAGTTGTCATCACCAACGCACCAATGATTAAGCCCGCAGCACAATACACCAAAGTAATAGGAAACCGACATACCGCTACGGTTAACATCATTTTACGTAAGTCGCTAAGATTGTGAGCAGACAATGAACGTTGCGCTTCCGACTGGTCACAGCCGTAATAGGAGGCATATAGCACTAGGCCACCGAACAACATAGGTAGCAGACCAAAATCGTTTCCTGAAAAACCAAACTGATCGGGTTTTACTGCAACTAATCGCTGGGGTTCGATAAGCATAAGTGCTTTTTCTACACCACCAATGTGATCAAGTGCCACCCAAAGGCAGGTTAAGGCACCAACAAAGATTAGGATCATTTGTACTGCATCGCCCCACACAACCGCTTTCATGCCCCCAAGCGCTGAATATATTAGGGTAATCACGCCAATCAAGACTATGCTATGCCACTGCTCTAAGCCCATAGTGCCTTGTAAAATCAGCGAAATAGCATAAATCATGATTGCAGTCGCTACAGAACGACTGAGCTGAAACACAAAACTAATTAGTAAGCGTGTTGAGCGAGAGAAACGCCTTTCTAAATAATCGTAAACACTCACCACGCCTGAAGCATGTAATGACGGTAATAGACGCCAAAGCATAAGTGCTACGGCGATGGGTAATGCTAATTCATAGGATAGCCAAATTAAGCCTCCCCCTTCACGCAAGCCAACAAAAGCAGGCGCTGAAATAAAGCTCACCGCTGACAGTTGGGTAGCCATAACCGATAATGACAGTGCAGGCCAAGGTAAACTTCGTCCCCCCAGAAAATAATCATCTCGATTTTTTTGATGGCGCAATGCAAGCCCCATGGCTAACAACCCTAATAGGTAAACCGCAACAATCGAATAATCCAACGCTGACAAAATAACTCTCCCTAATAATTTTGATGCAATAGTTGTGGAATAACCTTTTTCTTTACCTTATCAAGGAATTGGCAAATGGTGAAATGTACGATTGCCCACTAAGCAACTAGATTGAAAAATCATTCAGGTGTACTCTAACTTTAAGGGTTAAATAATGGCTTCTAGACACGCTGCAGCAAACTCAGAAATCGAGCATCAAACAATTTTTGTAATAGTTGGATGACGCAAAACCTAATAGCTTAGTGGATATACATTAGATACGCATGCTTACAGTTGCTTTTTGAAGTCGATTTAAACCGATAATGCAAGTTGCAGTATCCAGTTATTAAGCCACATGTATCGCACTCAACTTGCTTACAAATTCAGTTCAAAGTAAGGATAAATCATGCATAGAATGCTTTACAACTTACGCTATTTGGCAATTTCCCAAACCATAACGAGCCGCATTTCGATAGTCGGAATATTAACGTTAAGCATGCTCATTGGCTGCCAAAAAAATATGAATGGCTTTGCACTGGGTACCTTAGAACGGGATAGAATTGCTCACACAGCTACCGCCAATGAAATAGTGATCGAATTACCCGTAGATCAGGGACAACAGGTTCAAAAAGGAGATGTGTTGGTAAAGTTGGATAATCAACTGCAAAGTGCGCTAACTAGAAAAGCTGAAGCATATGTTTTAGAGGCGCAAGCTAATTTAAATAAACTTAGAAATGGAGCTCGTCCTGAAGAGGTAGCAGCCGCCAATGCTAAATTAGAAGGGGCTAAGGCAGCGTTAACAGAAAGTGAAGCTGCATACAGTAGAGCACAGAACTTAATTTCGCAAAAGTTGGTCAGTCAAGCCGCACTAGATCAAGCGCGCGCCACTAGAGATGCTAATTCGGCAGCTGTGCACGAAGCTGAAGAAGCACTTCTGATTCTAACCAATGGTACTCGTCCTGAAGATTTAGCAATGGCTGAAGCGAAATTAGCGATCATGCAAGCAGCCTTGGCCAGTGAAAATAGAAAACTCGATGATCTCACCATCGTCGCCACACGTGATGGTCGGTTGGATAACCTTCCCTGGAATTTAGGTGAAAGGGTGACCATGGGCAGCCCGGTAGCAATAGTCCTAGCCGGTAAAGCCCCTTATGCACGTGTGTACGTTCCAGAACCTTATCGGGTTAACCTGAAAACCGGTGACAGGTTACAGGTGCACATAGATGGAGTAGCGCAGACAATTGAAGGGACATTGCGGTGGATTTCAATTGAGCCTGCATTCACCCCATATTACGCGCTGAATCAAGAAGAGCGTGCACGTTTAATGTATCTAGCTGAAGTGCAATTACCTGACAAATATGCTGACCTCGCTAATGGTGTCGCTGTACAAGTGGAACTCCCATGACAAATACTCCTGTCGAAATGTTGGCCATTCAGGCTAAGCAATTAAACCGTAACTTTGGTGAACTAAAAGCCATAGACGGACTCGATTTAGAAATTGAAAAAAACGAATTTACGGCTTTTTAGGACCCAACGGCAGTGGCAAAACAACTGCAATTCGAATGTTAACAGGGCTGTTAAAACCGACATCAGGCAAAGTTAACGTTCTAGGTTTTAATTTGCCGCTTGAAGCTGACAAATTGCGTTTGAAGATGGGTTATATGACACAAAAATTTTCGTTATATAGCAACCTAACCGTAAAAGAAAACCTGCAATTCATAGCCAAAATTTACGACATCACAGGTACCTTGCAAAAACAAAGAATTGAAGAACTATTGGCAACCTACGGACTCAACCAAAAACAACGTCAATTGGCAGGTGAATTAAGCGGGGGCCAGCGGCAACGTTTAGCGTTAGCTGCCGCCACTTTACATAAACCTGAATTACTGTTTTTAGATGAGCCGACATCTGCTGTAGACCCCGAAAACCGAAGTGAGTTTTGGGAACAGTTGTTTGATTTATGTGAACAAGGTACCAGCATTTTGGTATCAACTCATTACATGGACGAAGCTGAGCGCTGCCACAAATTAGCCATATTAGAAAATGGAAGTAAACGCGCTGATGGTAGCCCAGAAGAACTCATGAACCAAATGGCTGCGCATGTGGTTGAAATTGAAATCGACGGTATCCGCCAACTCAAACAGCAGCTAATCAAACTGCCTGAAATTATCACAGCAGCACAGTTGGGTGCGAGACTACGGGTTCTGGTTAAAAATTCTGTAAAAGATCCTCTGGCCTACTTACAGCATCATATCAATATCACCAGTGATAAATTAACTAAAGTACGCCCCAGCTTGGAAGATGTTTTTATCACTTGTACGGGAGGTGGTCGTCAATGATCGCCAGCATGCACCGCGTTCAGGCGATCTTCTTTAAAGAGCTGATGCAATTGAAACGAGATAAAATGACCTTTGGTATGGTGATTATGATACCTCTTGTACAGCTCATTCTATTTGGATATGCCATAAACACAAATATACGACATATTCCTGTCGCAGTGGTGGACAATAGCCAAACAACGCTTAGCAGAGTGTTAATCCAAACTGTGTCGGCAACCCAAGTAGTTAAATTTACAGAGCAATTTACTGAATTACGAAACGCGCAAAAGGCCATGGAACGCACAGAAGTGCGCGCAATTTTAATTATCCCTAAAGATGTAAGTCAGAGATTGGCCCGCAGTCCTAGTATTGGTTTTAGCTTACCCGCTTCTTCCAACGAGGAAACCAGCCGCCCTTTGGCACAGTGGGTAGTCGATGGTTCAGACACCATGATTGCAAGTGCAATTAAAAGCTTACGGAATATGCCATTAGTAGAACTGTTGCGTCAGCCCGCCAATCGTTCAACTCCAACTTTTGAAGTGACCCTATTTTATAACCCTGAACAACGCACTGCGGTGAATATTGTTCCAGGATTGCTCGGCATAATACTGACCATGACAATGATTATGTTCACCTCCGCCGCCATAGTACGAGAAAGTGAACAAGGTAATATGGAAATGTTAATAACCACACCTATCAAACCATTAGAATTGATGCTAGGTAAAATAATTCCCTATATTTTTATTGGTCTCATTCAAGTAGCTATAATTTTGGGGTTGGGCCATTGGGTATTTAATGTACCAATAAATGGAGGATTATTGTCTTTATTCGGTGTAACTATATTGTTTATAGCTGCCAGCCTCACATTGGGACTAGTAATATCAACAATTGCAACAAATCAATTGCAGGCGATGCAAATGACAGTATTTGTATTGCTACCTTCAATATTATTGTCTGGTTTCATGTTTCCCTATGAAGGGATGCCAGAAACCGCACAATTAATTGCAGAATTGTTACCCGCGACGCACTTTATGCGTCTAATTCGAGGTGTTGTGTTAAAAGACGTCGCTTTTACAGACATGAGCTATGATGTCTATTGGCTGGTTATTTTCACGCTAGTAGGCTTGATTGTCGCTTCCATGCGATTTAAGAAAAATTTAGATTAATTCGATGGCCTTGAGTACGCTGATTAGATGTTCTAATTAATCCTTATTTAGTTTATTTGTCGAATCACCGAGAACGCTGTCAGACTCATTAGAGGTCAACGAAATTGGGATAGGTTTGGAAGCTTCGCCTGAATACAAACTTACATGTGGGAACGGAATTTCAACGCCATGTTGATCAAATGCCACTTTAATTTGTTGGTAAATTTCGTTTTTCAGTTTTAGAAAATTCTCGCGTTTACTCCACACCGAGAATTGAATATCGATAGAAGAAGAACCGAATCCGAGCAGGATAAATACTGGTGCCGGCTCGCTTAAACACAGTGGGTTTTTATCTGCGATATCCGCCAATATGACTTTTACTTTTTCAATATCTTCTTTGTAAGCTATGCCTACTTTTAAGTCTGCACGACGAATAGGGAAACGAGTAAGTGTGGTCACTTGGGTTTTAATCATCGATTCATTAGGCACGCGCACATACAGATTATCAAACGTGCGAATTTTCACTGACAATAAATCGATAGATATCACCTCTCCAGTTGTTTGATCCACACGAATAACATCACCAATCGAAAATGGTCTCTCCATCATTAAAAACAAACCACTAATTAAGTTAGATGCAGAGGTTTGTGAAGCAAAACCAATTGCCACACTTAAAATACCCGCTGCCCCTAGTACCACAGACAGATCAAACCCGAGCTCCCGCAGTGCAGAGATAAACATAAGCACCATGACGCCATAAAAAATGCCGCGTCTTAACAGTACCTGTCCATGATTGGTCATATTGGCGAAATTGAATTGCATAACTAAGTTGCTGAGAAATTTCGCTAAAAAATAGCCCAGCACAAGAATGATAATGGCTTGGGTAATATCGAAAATGTGCAGCATATCTAGATAACTAGTGGTTTCAGATTGTTCTTTCATGTGTCTCAACTTTAGGTGTAACGATTAATCTACCAAGCTTGCAATAGAAGATAAAAACGACGCTTTTTTACTCAGCTCACGGGATTCAGAAACGAGTTCCATTAGCTGAATATTCTCCGGGGGAGAATGCCGCACGTGGGAAATAGACTTGTTATGCTCGAAACGTTGCAAAATAGAAACCTGATCGGTCCAAAACTCACCATCTTGATTAACATATAATTTGAGCGCTGGAACAGGAATATTCAAGCGCTCAATGGTAAGCGGTTTGTCTTGATCATTCTTAATCGTGACCATGGTTGATGCCCTGTGGGAGCGTTTTTCCAAACGTTCTATATCCAATTTTGCATCTGTGTATTTTGAATAGCACAAATCGCCAGACATGGTAGATGGTCCAAACCACGAATCAGAAGGACGCCAAAAAGGAATATCTGCCATAGGAACATCACGCTCCGGAATTAACACCGTTACCCAGATAGGCGTGCTGACATACAGGTTGATTTTTTCTTGTGGCATTACCACCAGCGGGCGGTTGGGTCTTACCACCACAGCTCTGTCGGCTAGCGAAGGCTCTATGATCAAGGTGTCTGTTGTATCGCCCAATAAATATCGAGAAAACTCGATATCTTCAAAGGATTCTCTGGATTTTGGTTTATTTACCGCTATGGCAAGATCCATTTCGGTAGCAGTCTGGTTATTCCAAATAGTCCATTCACGACTACCTCGTTTGATCGCAATGAGACGATTTTTAATGCGCCAACATTTTGTCTCTGACGGTGTAAAGCTAAACTCTCCCCACCACGGTAATGCTTTTTTCATAAAAGGTTCTTATGTTATCTCGCTGTTTTGTGATCTATTGTCGAACAATTAAGGCATCAACCGTTAATCGCGTTAAAATTTTCTCTGCGGTATTACCTATCAGTAACCCTTTAATGCCTTTTCTGCCGACATTACCAATGATGACGATGTTGGATTTGGATTTACTGGCAACAGAGGGGATTTCTGAATAGGCCGAACCTGCGGCTATTTTCAGTGAATAATCACTTAATGTACCACTTTCCTGCACCAACTTTTCAAGCTTAGCTTTTGAGACCGCCCCTTTTTTCACCATAACCTCATCAGGTTCGGTAATATCAAACTCTTGTTTAATGCGCGGAATCGGAATCACGCCTAAGAGCTTCACTTCGGCATCTAATTGTATAGCAACCTGTGCAGCGGTGTTTAGTACTTTGTTATTTAGCTCTTTTTGTGCCGCCGTTCTAGTAAAAATATCGACAGTGCCTAACAGCTTTAGTTGTCCACGCCAACGGTTATCTCCACACAAGAAAATACTGGATTTAATTGGACCTTTCAATGCTGCCTTAATTAGCGAAAAATCGAGTTTTTCACGACCCAATTGCGGTCTATGGATAAACGTCGTATCAAACTTGTCGCTACTTAGTACCTTAATTAGCAGGTCTTCTTTTTCACTTTCTTTGACAAATGCTTCAACGAGAATCGTGGTTTTACATACATCATTCACTTCGCTTTTGATTAAATTTGGCAGTTTTTCTGCAAGACTAGGCTCTTTACCACTCACAAATAATAAACAGGTAATGCTTTGTGGCGCGAACCGAAGCGCTTTGATCAGCATTGGATTAACGCTCTCTTCCCTTTCTAGAACAACTAAAATGTGTTTCATAAACATTCCTCTATTTAATATGAATGGTAGACATCTAAAGCGTCATCTAATATGCCTTTAACATACTCTAAATAAACAATAATTTAGCTGATCTGGGTCAACAACAACGAATAAAGTTATGTCTTGTTTGAACTGCAACCACTTAAAACTTGTCTCCATGACAAACCAAAGCCAATTTAGTTTGTTGCTTATTTACAGCGATGCGACTGGCTCCTTCAGGGCAAGTTTTTTCAAAATCGGCAAACTTACTCAGTGTTGCGTTTTGAACTTGACTGTCCCAAAACCAAAGTTGCAGGTTACTCGCGACAATGACTTTGCCATCGGCAGTCCAGGTGTAATATTGTGATTCCTCAGGCAATTCTACCAACTTTTGCGTTGCCTGCGTTTTGGTGTCTAGTTGCATTAACCAGTGTTTGCCATCAATAAGTGTATTGAAGCTCATCAAATGACTCTCTGGAATCTGATATAGGCTCGCGCCAGTTAACGGATACACTAGGCTCAAAGTACGTGTTTGAGAGTCGAATAGTTGTAAGTTCATGCTGCTTTCTTGCAACACTGTCACTAACACCTGTTGAGAATCAATCCAAGCATGATAGCCTATCAATTCGTCACCTGAATACAATGCTCGCTTGCCCTCGCCCGCAAGCTGATACGCCCACAACTCCTGCTTACCATCGACGGCATAAATCACCGAATACTCAGTGCCATTAGGCATAGGCGTAGGCGAATACTCGCTTTCAGGACTAGAACTTAAGTTTTCTGTTTCACCAGTGTTAATCTTGTACCGCAAAATATCGGTTTGACCGTCGATTTGTGAGGTATAAAGCAACGTTTGATTATCCGCTAGGAAATAAGGCTGATTATCATATCCCTTTCGGCTACTAATATTTTTAAGCTCACCTAATTTGAGTTGCCCATTTTGCACAGACAAGTCCGCTATAAAAATATCTGCCCCAGGTATTGATTGCGCACTCACAGTCGTTATTGCAACCCCAAACAACGAAGCCAATAACTGCATAGTTTTTTTCATTTTTGATTCCTTATCAATAATCTGACGCTGATGTCCAAAGGCATATTGAAGTGATAATAGCTAAAGCAACCTCATCATATCTTTGTGTAAAAGCAATTGTCTAGTTGAGTGTCCATTGCTCCATTAAGTTGTCACTTCTGTTAACTTCTAAACTGTTTCTGCGGCAGCAAACAGTAATAAACGTTCGCCTTGAGCTTTAAGTCATTTCTAAGCTGCGTGTGCCGCAGCTAACTCGTTGAAGCGTAGAGCTTAAATATTTTTGAATTTCTAAGCTGCGTGTGCCGCAGCTAACAGAGTTGCACTATATCAGGAGCCTCTAGCTATTTTCTAAGCTGCGTGTGCCGCAGCTAACTAAGCTAATATTCTTTTCAGGTTTTGCTTTTCTTTCTAAGCTGCGTGTGCCGCAGCTAACTAAGCTAATATTCTTTTCAGGTTTTGCTTTTCTTTCTAAGCTGCGTGTGCCGCAGCTAACGCTTACTGTTTTTAAAGGTGCTGCCATATATTTTCTAAGCTGCGTGTGCCGCAGCTAACCTATCATTATCATTTGATTGTCCCACGTTGTCTTTCTAAGCTGCGTGTGCCGCAGCTAACTTGTTGTGCCGCAATAGCTTTATCTACCCATGTTTCTAAGCTGCGTGTGCCGCAGCTAACTATACGTGGTCTAGCTTGGATTGCATTGAGATTTTCTAAGCTGCGTGTGCCGCAGCTAACATCAAAGAAATCGTACCTAGCTCAGCATTAACTTTCTAAGCTGCGTGTGCCGCAGCTAACTTTAGCCAGTGTGTTCAATTAATTAATTAATTAAGATTTCTAAGCTGCGTGTGCCGCAGCTAACTGGTTGCTCGGTGGTTCTGGTAAACCCTTTATTTTCTAAGCTGCGTGTGCCGCAGCTAACCTGTATGCGGGGTGGTGGTTGCCCTCGAAAGATTT
>NZ_BAEN01000015.1 GCF_000314975.1 Aliiglaciecola lipolytica E3 | reverse complement strand
CTAGACAGATCAAATATTTCATTAAAACTCCAAATTGGAAGGTCAAGTGTAACGAGTGCAGATGATTATATACAAATGATAATGATTCGCAATAGCATTCAATATTTAAATTTAAAAACTAAAACGGCCTTTAAAAAAGTTAAAAACATTTATTTATCAAAACGTTACATACAAAAAAGAAGTATTAAGGTATGAAGCTGTTGGAGAACTGTTTTCAATTAACTACGAAATAAACACGAAAATAGCACTGGCAGTCCAACATCAAATTGAACATTATTTAACCAATAATCAACTATACTAGCTTTATTCCTAAGCCCAATGAGTAAAACAGACAACACATTGAGCTGTATAAGCCGGAAGAACGAAACGTTTAGACATCCTGTTCGTTCGGCTACGATTTTATATTTTTATTTTCGGAGTCAAACTATGAAAAAGCACGTATGGATAAGCCTATTTGCTACCTTCGTAATAGCGCATTCACAAACAATTTTTGCTGCCAAAACGGTACATACTGATCATGCCTTAGTTGCACCATATTCAGGGTCCAAAATTTATCAAAAAGATATGAAGCAGTACGATGAATACAAGGTGTTCAAAGGGTGGAATAAAGAAGAAAAAAAATATGTCACAGATACATTAGAGGGGAAGGTAACTAAAATATTGTATGTCAATCCTCCTGAACGTTCGGTGTTAGAGCTGTATCGCAATTATCAAAATGCGTTAAAGAAAAACGATATAGAAATTATTTACGAGTGTAACCAAGCCGATATGGAATGTGTAAATGGTTACGTAGGTGCTAATTTAAGAAGCAAATTTGACCTTCACGGTATTGGCAATAAAACGGGACGATACTTTTTTGCCAAACTTGAACAGGATGAACAAACTGCTTATTTAGCTATCGCTGTAGGTGAAAAATATTCTGATGTACATGTCATTGAAATGAAAAAAATGGAAACAGGAAAAGTCGAACTAAACCTAGATGCATTGGGAGAAGGTTTAGATAAACTAGGTTATGTTGTTGTCAAAGGGA
This sequence comes from Aliiglaciecola lipolytica E3, assembly GCF_000314975.1. Taxonomy (GTDB): domain Bacteria; phylum Pseudomonadota; class Gammaproteobacteria; order Enterobacterales; family Alteromonadaceae; genus Aliiglaciecola; species Aliiglaciecola lipolytica. Next base: position 185,453 of record NZ_BAEN01000015.1, on the reverse strand, counting down.
TTTACTTTGATTTAGACAAGACCGACTTAAAGGCAGAGTCGATGGCAGCTATTGACGAAGTCGCCAAATTATTAAATCAACGACCTGATCTAAAACTGTATGTTGTTGGCCATACAGATATGCAGGGTAACTTGGCACATAATATGTCTTTATCCGAAGGAAGAGCAAAATCCGTGGTTGATGTTCTAGTTAATCAAAAATCAATCGCAGAAGACCGATTGGAGGGACATGGTGTGGGACCACTTTCGCCAGTTGCCAGTAATTTGGATGAAAGTGGGCGTGCACAGAACAGACGAGTGGTGTTGGTGCAAAAATAATTATCTACATTCGAAATTGTAGTGCCTTTAATCTTGATTGAAGGCACTACACAAACCTAACCACTCAATTTTGAGTAAGCTTCATCGGATCAAGAAGTTGCTCTAATTCCGCCCGCGAAATATCGGTATTTTCCGCTGCAACGTCAACAATGGGACGCTTTTCTTTATAGGCTTTTTTGGCAATTTCTGCTGCTTTTGCATAGCCAATAATGGGATTTAAAGCCGTCACTAAAATAGGGTTTTTGTGTAATGGCTTATCTAAATTCTCTTGATTGACCTGAAAATCACGGATCGCGTTATCTGCCAGCGCATTACACGAATTCGATAACAACTTGATGCTAGACAACAGATTTAGCGCAATCATAGGTAGCATAACATTCAGCTCGAAATTACCCGATTGACCACCGACAGTAATTGCAGTGTCATTGCCGATAACTTGTGCTGACACCATAGCAACAGCCTCCGGAATCACTGGATTCACCTTACCGGGCATAATAGAAGAGCCAGGCTGTAGTGCAGGTAGTGAAATTTCTCCCAATCCCGCTAATGGACCGGAATTCATCCAACGTAAATCATTCGCTATTTTCATCAATGTGACGGCGATTGATTTGGTTGCACCAGATACACTTACCGCCACATCTTGAGCCGCAATACCTGCAAAAAAATTATCTGCTTTGACAAACGATATGCCCGTATCGAGACTCAATCTGTGATTAAACTCTTTTGCAAATTCAGGATCTGAATTTATCCCCGTGCCAACAGCCGTCCCACCTAACACTAACGATTGAATAGATGGTTGCAGAGCGTTTATGTAAGAGATTTGTTGATTTAACTGCGCCGACCAAGCTGACATACTTTGATCCATGCGAATCGGCATGGCATCCATTAAATGCGTGCGTCCTGTTTTGCAAAAACAGGTTAATGTAGCGGCTTTTTGTTCAATGCTGTTTGCCAGATGTAATAGCGCAGGTTTTAATTCATGGTGAATGGCTAAAGACGCACTAACATGTATGCAAGTAGGAATAACGTCATTACTGCTTTGTCCAAAATTCACATGGTCATTAGGATGAATTTCCAGCCCAGATTGTTGTGAAGCCAGGTTGGCAATAACTTCATTGGCATTCATGTTAGTACTTGTTCCAGAGCCTGTTTGATAGACATCCACAGGGAAATGCGTCATTAAACTTTTGTCGTGCAACAACGTTTCGCAGGCCTTCGAGATTGCTTCGCCAATCTTTGTGTCAATTCCTTCTAACTTAACGTTAGTCGCGGCAGCTGCAGATTTTATTTGAATGAGCGCACGTATAAACATCTCTGGCATTGGAGTGTGACTAATTGGAAAGTTTAATACTGCACGTTGGGTTTGAGCACCAAAAAGGGCCTCTTTAGGCACTGCTAATTCGCCCATACTATCTTTTTCAATTCTCACATTACTCATGTTAAATCCTTTATCTCTATCGTCATTAACTTACACATTAGTTTAGTTAAAATAAACAAACTGCATGATTGTGTTTTAAAGGTTGTAAATACCCTTGTGTGACAAGCCATAAATTTCACAGTTCAAAAAAATAACATTTCGTATTGATAATGATTTTCATTTGCGTTATTGTGGTTTTGCCTGGAATCGTTAAGTTTCACTGGTCCTGGCTTAACGCTACCAATCGGGTAGGCATTCTCTCCGGAGTGCCTACCCACTCATAGCGCCCTGCACTAACAACAAAAATTTTCTACATCTCATATAGTTCAGGAGCAAAACTCTTCTTCTACTCACTCTGTGTGTTTTTCTCATACTAGTATTCACTACTTGTACACTTTACAATCACTTTAATATTTTTAGTTTTCGTTATTAAATCTAAAAGGATGCCTTGTGCAAAACCGCGCCGTTTTATTTTGTATTAGTTTATTTTTCCTGTGCCTGCACTTTACGGCATATGCTAAAAACAGTGCCGCAGAGCACACATTAGAATCGTTATTTGTAGATGCTGTCGCAAATGAAACAGTGCCAGGCATAAGTGTAGCTGTAGCGGACAAAAACGGCATTGTTTGGGCTAAGGGTTATGGTTTTGCTGATCTTGAAAACCATGTTGCAATGACTAATAAACACAAAATGCGAATAGGCAGTATCGCGAAAGTTATCACCTCAGCTGGTTTAATGCGTCTGTATGACAAGGGAAAAATTGACCTTGATAAACCAATAACTGAATACGTTTCATATTGGCCTAATTCTCATCCTCCCATTACTTTACGTCAACTCACATCACATACCGCGGGGATTCGGCATTATAAGAAAGGCGCAGATGAATTCTTGCTAAATAAACCGTTCAAAAACATGCAGACGAGCGTTGCGCTATTCCAAGATGATGCCTTGTTATTTCCCCCTGGAACTGCTTTTGCTTATTCTACCTTCGCTTGGTCATTAATAAGTGCTGCAATGGAAAATGCAGACGGCAGTCGTAGTTTCGAAGAGATTATACAACAAGAAGTATTTAACCCCCTTAACATGCAAGACAGCGTGTTTGACCACCAGTATCAAATTATTGACTATCGCCAACGTCCTTACAGTGTCATTGATGGAAAGTTGTACAACTCTCGACAAACAGACCATAGCTACAAGTGGGCAGGCGGCGGCATCATAGCGTCAACCTCAGATATTTCACGTTTCGCGGTTGCACATTTAAAAGGGAAATATTTGCAACCAGAATCGGTCGAAATGATGTTCAATAAAGCAGCTTTGAAAAATAATGAAAAAGTGGAATTTGGCATAGGCTGGCACATTGGATTTGATAGTTATCACAACAATCAAAGATATAAAAACGACACTGAAGCAAAATCATTAATGGCTGCAATGCCTAACGTTGTCATGCACTCAGGTGGCAGTATGGGCGGAACCACTATGATGATTTTGTGCACCGATCATAATAGAGCTGTGACGGTGGTGAAAAACGTCGATGGAGATCAATCAGTGGATGTTTTTTTACTGGCGCTTCGCACATTAAGTTTTTATCACCAGTAAACATTGAAGAAACACCAATAAATCGTTTTCAATTGGGCACAGCGTTGACCCAAATACGGCACTTATTGAGAGCTCAAATTAACCATATGCAATGCGATTTTTTTCTATCTCACGTAGGTATTGCTGCTTTTCAAATATTAATGGCGCAAGACCGGAATAATCCCAATAGTCTCCGATTGCCGCTTTGCTTTTGTCTTCTCGATAAGGATTAACCCAGCGGTGCCATATTACATATTCAGCATCGACATCTTTTTGCGAATAAATTTCCACCGTTAGAAACCAACACGTAGGCTCACCACACGTACAGAAATAGGGAATTGTACTATCTGCAGAATCTAATCGATTGATATTTAAGCCGGGCTGATAAGTCCCTGCGATTTTGCCAGCAAAGGGTTTTTCGAACTCGGTAATTGTGTCTAGATATGAATGGCCGTCTACCATTAAATCAAAACTTGGGTGACCGTCATGGCCGCTACCCAAGTAAGTTAAACCGAAGGTATTTACAATTTTCATCAAAACTAAACCTATGATTAATTTTTCAATTAAACAGATCTAATGACAGCAGGTCAAATCTACTTACAACAGTACCTCAACGGCACGACAGATCAGTACTGCTGTTGAATTATGGGTTTTGGTTCGTAAACCTCTCGACCAATTTATGGTTACCTTGACCGGCAGCAATGTCGCTTAAACTAAGTCGACTGTTGTCTGTTAAGGTGATATTTGCACCTTTATCGATTAACTCATCGATGATTTCTTGCCGATTAAATAGCGTCGCGAACATTAGCGCGGTTTGACCATTAAGATTACTTTGATCGACTTCACAATCAGCATCCATTAATGCTTTGGCGATTCTAAAGTTACCTTTGAAAATAGCGCCCATCAAAGCGGTATTACCTTTAATGTCTTCCTGACAAGGGTCGATGTTTTCTATACTTAACAAAAAATCAACGGTGTCGGACTGCCCATTGTAGGCAGATAGTATCAACGCAGTATAGCCTTTTTCATTCGCTACATTTACCGGTAATCCTGCATGATAAAAGGTTTTTAATAGTTCAATATCCCCTTTTCTTGCAGCATCAAAATATAATATTTTAAGCTGTTCAGACGACTCGTTTTCAATCGCTGAAACTTCCCTTGATAGAATAGAAACGACGATGATAAAACAATAAATAAGCATATTTTTCATGAAACGTCCTTAAGATCACTGCCTGCGGTAACAGGCAGTAATGCTGGGTTATGAAGCGGATTATTAAAATAACTGACTTAATTTGTGTGCAATTGCCTCACCTTCAGCTACCAACGCTTCTTGTTCAGCCATCAGCTCTTTCGCACGCGCTTGAACTTTACTTAAGTTAGTACCTGAACGCTTGGCTATTGCCGTGCCGTATTCTTTGTCAGCGTTATACATGAAAGCACTGATATTTATTTTGACGGTTTCCCTGTCTGAGGTTTGCAAAGCGCCACCTAACACTTCAATCAAGCGTTCTTGCTCTCCCTTGCTAAATGAGCGATATAATTCACCAGCTTGTTTGAAGTTGAGTTGTTTATAAAAAGGTATTTGTTGATAACCACCTACCAGCGGCATGCTAGAGTATTTATATTGCGAGTCATCAGCTAAGTCGATGTACGTACTTGGTTGGTAATTTACTTCCCTTTGAGTATTAGTTGGGCGCAATTTTCCGTGCTGCATGTGATTGTTAATTTTTACATTTTTAGGTGCATTTACTGGTATGCGATAAGAGTTTACCCCCAAACGATATCGCTGAGTGTCCGCATAAGCAAAAACGCGTCCTTGCAACAAACGATCTTCTGATGGTTCGATACCAGGAATAACATTACTCGGCGCAAACGCAGCTTGCTCAGTTTCTTCGAAGAAATTATCAGGTACGCGATTTAGCACCATCTTACCTACTTTACGCAAAGGCAATTTATCTTCCGGCCACACTTTTGTGGCATCTAACGGGTTGAACTCAAAATTATTAATGTCTTTTGGTGATAGCACCTGAATATAGAGATCCCATGATGCAGTCTCACCTTTTTCACCAATGCGAGTATAAATATCAGTTGTATGCGGTTGCATATCTTGACCCTGCATTGTCATTGCTTCTTTGTAAGTAAAGTTTTTAACGCCTTGGTTTGTTTTCCAAGTAAATTTCACATAATTCATTTCACCATTGGCATTCACGAATTTGTAAGCATGAACGCTAGAACCATCCATATTTAAATAACTTTTTGGCGTGCCGTAATCTGAAAACAACATTGTGATCATTTGCGTAGCTTCTGGTACATGGGAAAAGAAATCAAACACCCGAGATGCTTTTTGCACGTTGTCATATGGAGAAGGCTTTAAGCTATGCACCATATCTGGAAATTTGATGGCGTCCCGAATAAAAAAGATCGGAAAGTTGTTGCCGACTAAATCCCAGTTTCCCTGTTCCGTATAGAACTTAACTGCAAAGCCACGTGGATCACGAAGAGTTTCTGGTGATTGATGTCCGTGGATTACTGCTGAAAAGCGAGTAAAGACATCAGTTGTTTTTCCTTCAGCTTGAAAAGGCGCAGCCATGGTTAATTCTGACAAATCTACGTAATTTTCATAATAGCCATACACACCTGTACCACGAGCATGCACGACCCTTTCTGGCACCCGCTCTCTATCAAATGCGGCTAGTTTTTCGATAAGGTGGCTGTCTTGCAGAAGTACGCCGCCCCAAGGTCCAGCTGTTTGTGAGTTTTGGTTATCGCCAATAGGCGCACCATTTTGTCTTGTCATTGTGGTATTAGCCGCTGCGTTTAAAGACAGCAGTAATACGCTCGCTAAGGTTATCAAGTGTTTCATTTTACGTTCTACTCCTCTAATTCATGGGAATTCCCAATAGAGTGTTAGAATAGAAAGCGTAGGAGTTTTAGTACATTTGATAAAAACGAAGTTTATATTCTATTTTTTTAATTAACGTTGGAGCGCATAGATGATGACGTTTAATCATTTTTTGCCTTTATGATGACTTTTTAAGACACTGAAAGCGCTTGAGGCTGGTTTAATAAGTGATGAATATGCTTTGCCTCTTGTGGTAAATGAAAATAGTAACCTTGATATAATTGGCACCCCATTTTTTGTAACGTTTTAAATTGTGATTGGGTTTCTACCCCTTCTGCCACTGTCAACAAACTCAAATTTTTAGCCAAATTAATGATAGTTGCGCATATTTCTGCATCTTCGGTTTTCGAGTCACATTCATTTACAAATGAACGATCAATTTTAAGAATATCTAAAGGAAGTTTTTTAAGGTAACTTAAAGAAGAATACCCGGTTCCGAAGTCGTCAATTGACACTTTTATATGCAGTGCTTTTAACTGATTCAGTACAGCAATGCAGTTTTCTATATCTTGTATTAAAATACCTTCGGTTATTTCAAATTCTAAATATTCACCGTTAATACCATGCTCAGTTAGTTTCTTTTCTACGTGTGCAACAAAATCCTCCGCAACCAGTTGTCGACCGGAAATATTGATAGCAATCGGTACCACTCTTGAATCAAGATCAATCCATTCACTCAACTGCCCTAACACTTTATCAATCATAATTTCACCGATTTGCACGATAAGATTGCTTTGCTCAGCAATAGGGATAAACTCTTTGGGTGAAATCAGACCTAATTCTGGCTGCTCCCACCGAATTAACGCTTCTAAGGAAACCACGGTTTTATCTGCCTTTACTTTAGGTTGATAGGCAACGCTAAATTCATCTTTTTCTATGGCTTGTTTGATTCTTCTTTCCAAACTCACTTCTTCTTGGGCTTTTTGTCCCATTTTCTCAGTATATAATTTGAAGTTATCACGGCCGTGAAACTTAGCGCTGTACATTGCAATATCGGCTCTTTGTATCAACTCATCGGTTTCTATGTCACCGTTTACAGAGATAGCCACACCTATACTGGTAGCTATTTGATAGTTTTTTCCGTTGAGTAAAATAGGTTCTCGCATAACGGACAGAATATTTTCTGCTTTTCGAGTTATCAGAGCTTCAGTCAAATCTCCCGTCATTACCACGATAAATTCGTCCCCTCCTAAACGCGCAATAACATCGTTTTCTCGACAGGCGGTCTTTAATCGCTCCGCTACTTGGCACAATAGAAAGTCGCCGGTTTTATGTCCTAGGGTGTCGTTAATTTTTTTGAATTTATCTAAGTCCAAGAAAAATAGCGCTATGATGCCAGAAGACTTTTTGGCTCTGGCTACTTGAAAGTTTAATTCTGATACCAAATGCGTGCGATTAGACAAATGCGTTAACGAATCGTGATAGGCGAGAAAATTTAACCTATTCTTAATTTTTTGCTGTTGTGTCACATCTCTTAAGTGCAGTGTAAATTCGTTATTTTGACCATTGTTTAGTTTACTAATTGTAATTGTCACTTCAGCTGGAAATGTCTGGCCGGCAGCACGTTTTAACATTATTTCTCTGCGTCGATTTAGCACGAGTCCACTGGCATCAACAAACTGCAACTTTAAACTTTGATTGAATTTTTGGATGTCTTTATCTAACGCAAAGTTATTGATAAAACTTTGCTGCACCACTTCTGCCTTTAAGCAACCAAATGTTCTTTCAGCTGCGGGGTTAAACTCGATGATATTGCCTTGCCAGTCAATTGAAATGATGCAATCCATTGATGAGTCTAAAATGGCACTCTTTCGCTTTTCACTTATTTTGAATTTACTAATGGCACTTTCACGTTGTGCCATTTCTTTAGATACTTTGCTAATAACTTCATTATATTTGCGCGCAATTTGCCCTACTTCAGTAAAGGGCTCTTCTTTTACTTGGAGTGTAAAATCGCCTTTATTTTGGTGGGTTTGCATATCATCTAATAAATCGATCAACTCAGTTGACGCTTGATGCTCACTAATATTTAAACCTGTTAGCTCATCTTCGCGAGACACGCGTAAGGGGGAGAATTTATTAACCCATTTAAGAAGTAAAAAACAACAAATGAAGCTAAACAATCCAACCACAATGATGCCGAATACTTGCACTCCTAGCTGACTTAGAAAACTCAATCCAGTCCCTAGTTTTTCCGGATCACCAAACAACGCAACAGCGATAGTTCCCCACATACCAGCAAATAAATGAGCGGGAATGACTCTTAGCGCATCGTCTAATTTCAAATAGTCCATAAGCTCGGTGCCATAATGCACAATTAAGCCTGAAACAGCACCTATCACTGCCGCTTCTGCGGGTGAAACCGCATGACAGCTTGCTGTAACCGCAACCAGCCCGGCAATAATACCGTTGAGGCTTGCCCCCATATCAACAAACCCTTGGCTTTTATGATGTATAAGAGTTGCGATTAAACCGCCCCATATCGCCGCAAGACAGGTATTAAGAATGATAACCGGCACTTTTGCATCAAACACTAAAGTGCTTCCACCATTAAAACCAAACCAACCGAACCAGATTAATAGGGTGCCCATGGCTGCCATAGGCAAGTTGCTACCTGATGGAAATTTCGTATTTTTTTTAAATCGGTCAATCCTTGGCCCAACAATTAACACACTTGCCAAGGCAACCCACCCCCCGACAGAATGCACAACCGTAGAGCCTGCAAAATCAATGAAGCCCATTGCTTGTAACCAACCGGAGTTGTCAGGGTTATAGCCACCAGCCCAAACCCAATGTCCTACAAATGGATAAATAAAAGCACTAAGTATGATGGTTATGTACATGTAGCTAGAAAAACGTGCGCGCTCTGCAATAGCGCCGGAAGTAAGTGTTGCGGCTGTGCTACAAAACATCATCTGAAATAAGAAAAAGGTAATTTGTGTAGCGGCTTTATCTTCACCAAAAACAAAATCACCTACACCAAACCAACCATTAATACTCGGACCGAACATAATGCCGAAACCAAATAGCCAGAAAATGCCCGCCGAAACGATAAAGTCACCGATATTTTTAGCGGCTACATTGATACTGTTTTTACTGCGAGTTCTACCACTTTCTAAGCATAAGAAACCTGCCTGCATCAAAAACACAAGCATGGCAGAAAATAGCAACCAGAAATTGTCTGTCAAACTAAGACCTTATGTACAACCACGACAGAATAATATGTGCAGACTGTGCAAGTTTTATTCCCGCTAAAACCCTCGCAATTACGAGGTTTCGAGTAAACAGAAGTAGCTTTGCGCACACCTATGGTGCAATTCACGCACAGCGATTATGCAATTACTATAATTGCACCATCGTGGGGTGTTTAATCGGCCAACTAATAAATGACTACTAGTATTTCTTCGTTCGGGGAGGGTAATAGCACTAACGTATGCTTTCTTTACTTACGGTGACCGCATTGGCTAACTTCTCTTCAATTATGTCTCGAAAAAGCTGCCCTAATTCTCGGAAGAAAACGCGACCAGGTGCAGTGTTACGCCAAATTAAATGGTGCAATCTTGTTATGGGCGTATCTAGCAGTTCGCACACGTGCAATTCATCTGGGCGATGCAACTCAGAATGAATATAAAGCCCCGGTAAAAACGAGACGCCAACGCCCATCACCACCATTTGCCGCAATGTATCTAAACTCGTGCCTTCGTAATCTCGGTGTAAATGTGCACCAATTTGAGCACAGATAGTTTGTACTTGATGATGAAAATGATGACTGTCTTCCAGTGTAAGAACTTTTTCTCCTTGAATATCTGATGGGTTGACAAACTCCTGCCCGGCTAATGCATGATCACTAGGCATCACTAATTTTAAAGGCTCAGTAAACAATTCAGACACAATAAGTTGAGACGATTCGCGTGTTGAAGGGGAGATAATTAAATCATAGTCGCCACTTAATAATCCTTCTTCGAGTTGCTGTGTAGATCCTTCTCGAACATAAAACTTTAATTGGCTAAAACGCCTGTGCAATTCCGGCAAGACAAACGGCAAAAGATATGGCCCCAACGTTGGCGGAATGCCCAATCTATAGGTTGTAGTAGTGCCATCAATCAACTCGCGAGCAGAGTCGTTAAACCGCTGTGTGGCGCGTAAAATCGCTTCAGCATGAACAAGTAACGCATGCCCCTGCGGCGTTAGCAGAGTGCCACTTCGGTTACGTTCAAATAAACTTAGCTTTAAATTCTTTTCGAGGCTTTGAACTTGAATAGTTAACGTGGGCTGACTGACACCTAAAGATTGAGCTGCTCGCCGGAAACTGAGCTGCTTAGCAACGGCTACAAAATATTTAAGTTGATTAATTGATGGCGATTTATTGTCCGAAATCATATTACATCCTGTCGATACTAAAAAAGCAGCCTGATAGAGGAAATCTATCTCGACATAAACTATACTTCTATATAGCTATCAGGTAAAACTAATTTCGACGTCATTTAAAGAATCATTTAATTAATAATTTTATAGGAGCGACTTTTATGGACCACGTAATCTCTGGAGTGGCAAAGTTTCAAAAAGAAGTCTTTCCTGGCAAGAAAGCAACTTTCAAAAAACTAGCTAATGGACAAAATCCTGAGGTGTTATTTATCACCTGTGCGGATTCTCGTATTGACCCAAACCTAGTTACGCAAACTGAGCCAGGTGAATTATTTATATGTCGTAATGCAGGTAACATAGTTCCTCCGCATAGCAATCAAACGGGCGGCATGACCGCATCAATAGAATTCGCTGTTGCCGCATTAGGCGTTTCACATATCGTTGTCTGTGGTCATACAGATTGTGGTGCGATGAAAGGTGCTATCAATCCTGAAGGTTTGGACGAATTACCACATGTGAAAGAATGGTTAGGTCATTGTCGTTGTGCTTCTGCGGTAGTTAAAGAAAAATGCGGGGAGATAGGTTTAGAGCATTTAGACATGCTAACAGAAGAGAATGTTGTACAACAATTACAACATCTTCGCACTCACCCAGCAGTAGCCGCTAAACTCGCCAGTGGACAGGTTAAACTGCATGGTTGGGTATATCATATCGAAAGCGGTAGTGTACTTTGTTACAACTCTACAAGTGGCAAGTTTGAACCAATGGATCAAGTCTATGCGGAAAGTAAACTGACTTCAGCATAAAAACCACTTTGGAATCGTGATATGAAATTAGATTTATCAAATCTACGTGGCGATCTTACTGGCGGTATAACCGCCGGTATCGTTGCTTTACCTTTGGCGTTAGCCTTGGGTGTTGCCTCAGGCCTTGGCCCTATGGCCGGATTATACGGCGCTATAGCGGTTGGCTTTTTTGCAGCTTTGTTTGGTGGTACACCTTCACAAATATCGGGGCCTACAGGTCCAATGGTTGTGGTTTTGGCTGGCCTCTTCGCTAGCTTATCAGGTAACGCTGAACTGATATTTACCGCGGTTGTTTTAGCCGGACTGCTTCAAGTTGCATTTGGGTTTTTAGGCGTCGGTCAATATATTCGACTTGTGCCCTACCCTGTTATTTCTGGATTTATGTCCGGTATAGGCGCGATCATAATCATTCTTCAAATAGGACGATTATTAGGTCATGAGCCACCAGGCGGCACCATTGGTGCGCTAAGTTACTTACCAACAGCATTAGCAGATATAAACTTCGCAACCTTAATATTAGGTGTTGGCACTTTGGTTATTGCTTATAAATGGCCACCTGCCTTGGGCAAGTTTGTTCCAGGAGCATTAGCAGCTTTAATAATTGGAACCTTAGTTAGTTTTGCGTTTACCAATATTCCGGTATTGGGAAATATTCCAACTGGCTTACCTAGCTTACATTTACCCGTTTACGAACAAAGTCAATTTTTCATTGTAATTGAAGCTGCATTCATACTTGCAGTATTAGGTGCAATCGACAGCCTGTTAACGTCACTAGTCGCTGACAACATGACTCGTACCCGTCACGACAGTAATAAAGAGCTTATTGGACAAGGTATTGGTAACACGGTTGCTGGTCTTATCGGCGGAATCGCCGGTGCTGGTGCTACCATGCGTACGGTTGTAAACATTCGTAGCGGTGGTAAACAACGCCTTTCTGGTATGGTTCACGCACTTGTATTACTTGCGGTCGTGTTAGGTTTAAGCCCGTTAGCAGCAAATATCCCGCATGCTGTACTTGCTGGTATTTTGGTTAAGGTTGGTCTCGACATTATTGATTGGAGCTATTTAAAACGTGCTCACAATGGTCCGAGATGGGATTTCGCACTTATGTTACTGGTATTGGGTCTTACTGTATTTGTAGACTTAATTACCGCAGTAGGTGTAGGTGTGGTTTTGGCCGCGTTAGCTTACGTACGTCAAATCGCACAAATTCAAATCGAAGATTTGAAAAAAATACCTGAAATCCTTAACGATCCAGAAGAAAATGCGCTTCTTAAACAAACTAAAGGGAAAGTAAGTATCTTTAGCTTTGGCGGCCCATTGAGTTTCGGAGCAGCGGCTGATGTAGGTCACCACGTTCGTGAAAAGGTCAAGCCGGGTTCGCAAGTTCTGATAATGGACTTCACGCGCGTACCAAGTGTTGATGTTTCAGCAGCAATGGCCGTTGAAACCGTCGCAACGGACGCGAAGAGCTCAGGAAGAAAACTACTGATATGTGGAGCAAATGACGAAATTAAGGCGGTGTTAACTGGCATTAATGCTGCGCAAGCTGATGTCGAATCGTTTGATAATTTGTTAAGTGCGCTAGAGCATGCTGTAGTGATTATTGGTGAACAAGAAAAAGCTTCTTCTAAAAAACTAGCTTCAAAGGCTGTATCTAATAATCCGCCAGCTAAGTAGTTACGTTTTTTAACGCTAAAAAAGCGCGCCTTAGGAATTATTCTTAAGGCGCGTTTTTATTTAAGCGTAAACTGGAAATTCAGACGTTAACTTAGCCACGTTTGATTTAACTTGTTCACTCACATATGCATCTTCAGGGTTATCAAGTAAATCACACATCCAATTCGCTAAATCAGACACATGCGACACTTTAAATCCTCTCGAAGTTACAGCAGGTGTACCAATACGAATGCCACTGGTAACAAAAGGTGATTGTGGATCATTCGGTACGGTGTTTTTGTTAACCGTAATATTCACCGCCCCCAACAACGCGTCAGCTTCCTTTCCTGTCATTCCTCTTGCGATGAGATCAACCAGAAACAGATGATTGTCTGTACCGCCAGAAACCACCCCATATCCACGCTTTAAAAACACCTCAGCCATGGCCTGAGCGTTATCTACAACCTGTTGTTGATAGGTCGTAAACTCAGGTGCTAACGCTTCTTTAAATGCCACTGCTTTGGCAGCAATAACATGCATCAGTGGACCACCTTGAATACCAGGAAAAATCAGTGAATTAAACTTCTTTTCAAGTTCAGGGTTTGATTTACACAAAATCAATCCGCCGCGCGGTCCACGCAACGTTTTGTGGGTTGTCGTGGTTACAACATCGGCAAAGGGTACAGGGTTTGGATAAAGACCGGCAGCAACTAAGCCTGCCACATGCGCCATATCGACAAACAAATATGCGCCAACACTTTGTGCAATGTCCTTAAACTTTTGCCAATCGATGACTCTAGAATACGCAGAAAAACCGGCTACAATCATTTTCGGTTGATGTTCTTCAGCCAACGCTGCAACTTGTTGATAGTCTATCTCACCAGTATCTGTGTTTAAGCCATACTGTACGGCATTATATAGCTTGCCTGAAAAGTTAGGTTTAGCGCCATGGGTTAAGTGCCCACCGTGATCTAAACTCAAACCCAATATCGTATCGCCAGGCTTAAGTAGTGCCATATATACTGCGGCATTTGCCTGCGAACCCGAATGTGGTTGAACATTTGCATAGTCAGCATTAAATAGTGTTTTTGCGCGTTCGATTGCGAGTGTTTCTGCTTTATCAGCAAATTCACATCCACCGTAATAACGCTTGCCGGGATAACCCTCAGCATATTTGTTGGTCAGCACACTGCCTTGTGCTTCCATCACCGCTTTACTGGTGTAGTTTTCAGAAGCGATCAATTCAATATGCGCTTCTTGGCGATTTGCTTCATCTGCGATGATGTCGAATATCTCAGAATCTGTCGTGTTTAGCGGGTTATTAAGTAGCATCATTATGTATCCATTGCGTTTACGGAAACTCTATGCTAGAACTACCAAAGCAATAAATAAAATTAATAATAAAAATGAGCTCATAAAAATTTAATATGGCTTGAACAGGGCAATTTATTTAATTTTGCCAATACACTTTATAGGAGTGAAGCCATGAAAAATTTGTCGGTGGATTTTCTACGGTCATTTGTAACAATCGCACAAACGGGCAGCTATACATTATGTGCAGAGAGACTTAAGCGTACTCAGCCAGCAATAAGCTTGCAAATTAAAAAGCTCGAAGAAGTCGTGGGTGAAAAGCTTTTTCTACGAGAAGGAAATCGATTAACGCTAACTTTGGCAGGCAGCAAACTGCTAGAATTCGGCATGAAAATCTTGATGCTTAACGATCAAGCCATGGCAGAATTTGGTAAACCTCAAGTTAGCGGTAATATCAAACTGGGTATTCCAAGTGAGTTTTCTACCACGTTAATGCCTAAAATTATCCGGCGATTTACGCAAACTTATCCAGAAGTTTCTTTAGAAGTACACTGCGCACTAAGTAAAGATTTAGTTTGTGAACCTTTGAAAAGCCAATTTGATTTAATTTTATCGTTGCAAGAAGATGCCGATCCTGAGCAGGAAGGCTTTATCATCACTGATCAACTTGTTTGGGTCGGTAGCCAAAGGTACGTGAATAAAGTACCCAATAAATTGCCACTGATCGCAGCCCCTGCCCCTTGTATTTATCGAAAAAGAGCAACCAATCTATTAGCTAAATGCAAAAAGCAGTGGCAAATTGTGTATACCATTTCGGATTTAAACGGGATACAAGCGGCAATTAACGAAGATTTAGGCATAACAGTTTTAGCTAGAAGTACAGTACCTCCTGGACTTTTTGTACTACCGCCACAAGCTGGCCTACCGGATTTAGGTCATATTGGTGTGTGCTTGCTTAATCCACAAAAAGTACGTTCAGAAGCGATAGAGTTGCTCGCAAAAGATATGATTGCGCAACTGGCAATTTAATTCGAGTCGTCCAAAAAAAAGCACCACAAGGGAAACCTTGGGTGCTAGAAGTTGCTCCAAGGAGCACACACATGAACTCAATTTTATATTATTATTTAACTCGTGATTCTGCATCAGCCGCTCCTTACTGCAAAGCTTCTGCAGACCTCAAGTTATTTATTCTTGCGTTTTTAACGTCGGATATGTCACCCCAAGCTGTTCCAGATAAGTATCGTACTTCTCTGGATCATAATAAAAAGGTTTCATCTTTTCGCGAAACTCGCTCATGATCTCTTTGTTTAAATGAATTTGCGGTTTGTCTGTATCTCGCAAAAACGATTGATATTTCATATCTTTAGTTTGTACATTTTCGAAATAATCATTTACCTCAGCCATTAGCGCAGGATCAGTAAATAAATCTATCATCGTCATAGCATGCGCTTTTGCACCGGCAATAATGCCCTTATGCGCTATCGGCGTTGCCATAGCTACTGCGTTTGACCAATGATGCCCCGGTAAGTTGGGAATGTTTGATGGATATGACAACCACATAGACGGCACTACCCAAGAGATATCACCCATGTCATCTGAACCACCACCTGTCATTTTTTTAGGATCAGGCGGAGCGATTACAGGCATGAGCGTATCTGCTAACCCAATCTCCTCTGCGCCAATTTCTTTTTGCACAGATTTAGCTAATAAAATGTCTTCTTCAGACCATTCAGGCATACCCACCTTTTGAATATTTTCAAACGCTCGCATCGCCATAGGTTTGTTATAATGTCCTGGCCAAGCTGTGCCCATAACAGTCGAATCCCACCGGGTGTCTGTCATCAACGCGGCGCCTTCGGCCATTTGGTTACCGACTTCCCAAAGTGCTTTTACATGGGGATAGTCTAATTCTCTAAAGTAATACCAAGATGTAGCTTTAGAAGGGACAACATTAGGTTGGTCACCGCCATCCACGACAACAGAGTGCGTTCTCTGTGCCAAACGTAAATGTTCACGTCGGTAATTCATGCCGACACTCATCAGTTCTACTGCGTCTAACGCACTTTTACCGCGCCAGGGAGCTCCGGCACTATGTGCTGATTCACCATAGAAATTGTATTGAATTGACACCATACCTGAGAAAAAAGGGTTTCCATAAAAAGTCCCAAAACGATTTCCTACATGAGAATACAACACGGCATCTACATCATCGAAATACCCTTCTCGCACGTAATAGGCTTTGGTGGCGAGCTGCTCCTCGGCAACGCCAGGCCATAACATAATTGTTCCTTCAATATTATTTTCAGACATATATTCTTTTAATGCCATTGCAGCAATGATATTTACCACTTGCCCTGAATTATGCCCTTCACCATGACCCGGTGCACCTTCAACAATTGGCTCATGATAGGCCACACCGGGTTTTTGTGATGCTTTTGGTATACCGTCTAAATCCGTACCTAATGCAATAACGGGTTTACCTGATCCCCAGGTCGCGACCCATGCAGTAGGGATACCTGCTATACCTTGTTCTATCTTAAAACCTTGTTCTGCTAAATGTTTTGTCAAATAAGCAGAAGTTTCAATTTCTTGAAAACCAAGCTCAGCAAATGAAAAAATCATGTCATTCATGACTTGAGCTAGTTTTGCTTGTTTATCAACTGCCGCAGCAACCTGCTCTTTTGCAGTTTCACGCTGTGCGTCTGTGTAGGTGGTGGCTGATATGCCGTGAGAGAAAAATAAGCCAAGCAATACCAAGCCTGCCTTTTTATTGATATTTAACATTTTGAAGTGCTCCGAAACTTTCGCCGAAAATGCGCATTAATAATGGCTAACGTTTGTGTTAAATGATTCATTGGCAGCGCGTTGACTGCCAATGAATGTTTTGTGTTATGGCTTTTTAACTGTGGGATATTCGATTCCTAGTTGTTCAAGATAGGTATCGTACTTTTCCGGGTTGTAATAGAACTTTTCCATTTCCGCTTTATAGGTCGCCATAATGCCTTTGTTTAGATGAATCGCAGGTTTATCTTTTGGACGTAATAAAGGTGTGTACTTATCTTCCTTGGTTTGCACCTCTTTGTAATAGTCCCAAGCAGCATCCATCAACGCATCGTTGGTCAACAAATCGAATAGGTTCAATGCCTGTGCTTTAGCACCAGCAAGAACGCCTTTGTGTGCAATGGGTGTTGCCATAGCTACTGAGTTAGACCAATTGTGCCCCGGTAAATTAGGGATATTTGCCGGATATCTCAGGGTGATGGTTGGAACTTGCCAAGAGATATCACCGATATCATCAGAACCACCACCAGTATTTTTCTTTGGATCCGGCGGATCAGTTAACTCATTGAGTTCTGTTTTAAGTCCTTCTGGCTCTACACCAATTTCAGATTGCAGTGCTTTTGCAAGCGCTATATCGTCTGCTGACCATTCAGGCATGCCAACCATTTTGATATTTTCGTAGGCGTTTTCAGCTATCGCTTTGTTCATATGCTGAGGCCAAGCAGACCCCAACACAGTTGATGACCACGATGTATTACTCATCAAGGAAGCGCCTTCAGCCATTTTGTCACCAATTTCCCACAACGCCTTGATATGCGGAAAATCAGTTTCCCTAAAGAAATACCAAATACTGGCTTTTGAAGGCACCACGTTAGGTTGATCGCCACCATCGACAATGATCGAGTGCATACGTTGAGATAGGCGTAAATGCTCGCGACGGTAATTGACGCCAACACTCATGAGTTCAACCGCATCCAGCGCACTTCGTCCTCGCCAAGGAGAGCCTGCACTGTGCGCTGATTCTCCGAAGAAATCGTATTGCACAGAAACCAGACCGTTACCTCGCCCGGCCCCCCAACTCGTACTAAAGCTGTTAGATACATGGGAAAAAAGCACCGCATCTACATCTTTAAAATATCCATCACGAACATAATATGCTTTAGTTCCCAATTGCTCTTCTGCCACGCCAGGCCATATCTTTATGGTGCCTTTGATGTCATTTTTTTCCATGAACTCTTTTACTGTCAGGGCTGCAACTATATTCACAACTTGACCGGAGTTATGGCCTTCACCATGACCCGGTGCACCTTCAATGATAGGATCATGATAGGCCACCCCTGGCTTCTGTGACGCCTTGGGTATGCCATCAATATCAGAACCTAGCGCAATGACAGGACCGCCATCCCCCCAAGTTGCCATCCAAGCAGTAGGAATTCCAGAAATACCGCGTTCAATGGTAAATCCATTGTCTTCCAGAATTTTGGTTAGGTAGGCAGAGGTTTCAAATTCTTGAAACCCAAGCTCACCGAAACTAAAGATCATGTCATTCATAACTTGCACTTGCTTAGCCTTTGCCCCGACTGCATCAATCAATGACATTTTAGCTTGCATACGCTCGACTTGAGACATATCTTCAAACGCGCTGGCTGAGAACGTCAGCGAGGTCATTGCTAATCCAATAAAGGTATTTAACACCTTGCGTTTAAACATATTTCTATCCTTTTTAAACAGGTTGTTTGTCATTACATTTGTACTCTAAAACCAACTTTGAATTGACGACCTAACACGTCATACAGACCGCGATTGGTTTCTAGATAGCCAGGACGGTTTTCTGATCCCTGGAATGCAGGAAAAGCAACCATTTGTGGATCAGTGTCAAACAAGTTACGAATTGTCAGATAAAATTCAGCTTCAGAATCATCGCTAAAATTAAATGTTTTAGCCGCATATAAGTCGAAGAGCACTTCGCCATCTACGCTGTTGTCATTGATGGTGTAGTTAGGAGCTACACTTTCTGGGCAACTAGACGTACATTCAATGTAAGCATTACTCAATACGCCGTCACTAACCCCGCGAGCTGTAAGATTAAGAGTTAAATCTTCGATGTCGTAGGTTACCGTTGCGCGATATTTCCAATCAGGTGTGCTTGATGCATTCGAGCCTGCTTCATCGATTGCCGTCACACCATTATCTGTAATACTTTCTAGATAATTAGTGGCTAGGAATCTAAGTTTAAATGCCCCTGGTGCATCATCGAAAATATCTGCTAAATCGAAGGAATAGGTTAAGTCGTAATCAACGCCTTTAGCCGTCATTACGTTAAGGTTATCGTACAAAAGATTAATCGTTTGCAACGTACCTGAATCATCATAAATCATGTTGTCACAGTATTTTTGCACTGCAAATTCAACACAGAATTCGGCAGTAGTATCTGCTGTTACGAAGCTAATAATACCGTCAATTTCGACTTCATAATAATCAATCGCTGCTGAGAAGTTTTCTAAAAAGCTAGGACGTAAAATCACACCTAAACCTAATGAATCAGCCTCTTCTGGAGCAACATTTGGATTCCCTTGTAAGTTCTGCACCATAGGAACAGATTCGCCATTGATGGTTACCGAGTTGCTTCGTGCAGTACCCGCAGCGTATAACTCACTTAGGTTAGGAGCTCGAATATCTTTTGACTTTGTTAAACGTAACGTCACGTCTTCAATAGGTTGATAGGTTAAGCCTGCTTTCCAAGTAGTTACTCCACCCGACGTACTGTAATCGGTATAACGTACCGCGCCATTGAAATCTAAATCATCCGTTAAAGGCACTAGGGTTTCTATATATCCTTCGATAACGTCATAGTCACCTTGGGTTACTTTGTAGTTACCGTATTTCCAACCACTTGAATATTGAGAGTCAACGTATCCATCCATTTCTTCTTTGCGGTATTCAGCACCAAAAGCAATGGAGATAGGACCAGCCCAGCCCTCAAAATCACCTGTGTTAAAGTTAATCGCTGCCACGTTTTGAATGAATTCTTGCTCACGACGTGGGCGGCCTAACACATAATCTAACGCTTCATCACTTGCTACACCAACACCAAAACGGTTCAGCGCAACACAACCATTGCTTGGGTCACTTAGTGTAGAACGACAGACAATTTCACCACTTTGTGGATCTAAAACCGCATCAGTGGCCAAGGTTAAACGTTCATTGTTGAAAGTTGGCGTCATATGCTCATCGGTTTTTGTTTTGCCGTGCTGATAATAAGCATCCCAATTGAAAAACTTACCACCGGCTTCAAACTCTCCGTTAGCGCCTAAAACTATACGCAAGGTATCACGGATGTTGTTTGCCCCTGACGCTGGCATATCCACGTTACTAGTATTTAAACTGAAACTATCGAGACCCTGGTCAGCCATTTGAGTGGCAACCGAATCAGGTAAAAATGCATTATCAGCGTAAATGGTGACGCCTTTGGAAGTAGGATTGATGTAATATGACAATCCTTCATATTCAGCGTAAGAACCTTGTAGGTATACTTCAGTTTCGCCAAACATGTAGCTTAATCTGGCAAACATGTTGTTGCGTTCTTCGTCTGCTGCTAGCGAGTTAGTACCTAACATCCCTGATGTGGAATATTCCCAATCTCCACCTTGCATCCATTGACCAGATACATCACCGAAAGCCAATTGGTTTACTGCACCATCAACGCCAAAATAGGTACCATACATTGGACCAGACGCAATCATGCCACCCGGGGTATAGTTAGAAATACCAATATTTTCATCGACTAAAAAGAATGGGGATCCTTCACTAGTGTCAGGGTTTATCATGCCAACAAAGCCCTTTTCAGCCCAGTCGCGAGTAGTGTAATGAATTCCGTTAGCGGAATAATATTCACCACTGAGCAAAAGGTGACCTGCACCATCTGCTAACTCTGTCCCGTAGGTTAAAACAACCTTTCCGTTTTCTCTGTCACCGTAAGTTGTTTCACCATATTCAACCTGTGATTTAAAACCGACGTATTCTTTATCCAAAATAAAGTTAACTACACCACTGATCGCATCTGAACCATAAACAGATGAAGCACCACCGGTAACAACTTCAACATTTTTAATTAGAGACTGAGGAAATGTGTTGGTATCTACTTGTCCGGTGGAAGCTGACACGACGTTACGTTGGCCATCGAACAAAACCAGTGTTCGTCCAGTACCTAGCGCCCGTAGATTTAATGCGGCAATACCAGAAGCACCGTTACTTAAAGATCCAGATGATGTGGAAGCGGTTGAACTCCCTGTTACAGATGGCAAGGTATTCACAAATTCGGCAACGCTGCCGGGTGAAAACGCGTTTATATCATCTTCAGTCATAATTGTTACTGGTGCGGGTGTATCATATCCGTCCCTAGCAACACGAGACCCTGTAATTTGTATAGACTCCACCTTGGAATTGTCATCTAAGCTATCTAATTCACTTGCGTCTTCCTGAGCAAGAGCAGTATTCATGGCCAACATGGAAGATATTAATGCGGCTAAGTAAGTTACTTTATGCGTGTTTGATCCAATGGGGCTTTTCATGTGTTCTCTCCTGTACAAAGGATGTAATAGTTGTTTTTATTTGTTGATGTTGTTGCGATTAAAAACGTTAATGCATCGATCGCTTTTAGTTCGTTGCGAATTACTAAAAGCACAAGTCGTACCTAAAACATTGATTTAAAAAAAATTAATCAGATTAAATAATTAAGAGCGGAACACGGAAAGAACAAACGAGCGGAAAAACAGTATAATTTCATAGACTTAAACAGCATAAAAACATTTTATTTACAACATGTAACATATAATTAATTCTTATACTATTTTGTAAAACTCAATAATAAAAATTAATATTTTTTAAAATACATAAAAATAGCTTATGCAAAAATAAACTTCATTTATGCATTCTTTGCACTCGCACTATTTCGATGCACATAGCTTGAAAAAAGCGTTATTTTTAAGCAGCCGTATTTTAAATTACCCGAAACAGTATGATAAACATCCTAATTTTTCATAACTGATATGATGATATTGTCTAAAAGCGTTATTTTAGTAACCAAATGAAATAAAAAGTATTCGACTTTAGCAAAGTCATTATTGCATTAGACACCATGCTAGACAGCGGCCAACTTGACTATTACGTAAATATTAATGCATAAAACACCGCATATTTATTCAACACTTTTCTGCTTTGCACCAATTTGGAAGTCACTCAACACATTAACTCTCGTTGCAATTTGCGATTCGTAACAATTCATCCCAGTTCGTAAAGTTTCTGTAAAGAGGGATGGTAGTGCTGAACTTACCAAAACTTGTTTAGGTCACAACCGCCACTGTGAGATACCAAATCGCTTGTATTTGGAATCTCACTTTTCCTAACAATTATTAAAAGTGGAGATTCCATGACGTTCAGTACAACATGCCCAAAGTTAGTTAACTTTCGTTGGGTTTACACAGGTTTAGTCCTTTTAACCATTGCAGGCTGCGGCTCGAGTGGCGATGACAGTTCTGGTTACATTAAATTCTATAACGCCTCTTCTAATGCACCTGGGGTATACCTGACGGTTGATGAAGATTTAGATAATGATGACGATGATGAAATTGAATTGACTTACAGTGCGGTGGAGTTTTCTAAAGTAAGTGCAAACAATGAGTTAGATACTGGCAATTATTATGTTGAGTTAGCTTGGCAAGATGAAGAGAGCAGTGACAGAAGTGATTTAGAATTAATCTATCAAGAACAGCTCAGCATTAATTCAGATCATATTACGTTTATTGCCTTAACTGGAGACATTCGAGCATCTGAAACACTTGTTTATGACATTGAAATCATTGATGACGACGACGATGAAGATGACGATTTATTTAATTTACGTTTCCTAAACCTGCATCCCGATTACCAATCTGTCGATGTGTATCTGTCTGCTGACAACGAAACCTTCAATGAAGCAGTATTTGTTAACACTAGCTATCTCTCGGAATTGTCAGAAAACATAAAGATGGATCAAGATCAGTACATTTTCTATCTAACCGAAGTTGGCAGTGACGAAGTAATCTTCACCTCCACTGACCAATCCTACACAACCGTCAGTCAGTACGTAATTGTATTGCGTGAAAATACAGGTGTTGGCTCATCACCGTTTGCCATCGATAGTATTGGTACAAATGGCGTTACATTACTTAACGATGTGGATTCAGAAGCAACATTTGGCTTTTATAATGCAGTATCTTTGAGCGAGTACTTACCTGACTATCAAGGATACATGAATGTAGATGTTAAGCTAAACGACATTTCACAAGTCGTTATTGAGGCACTAGAAACTGGTGAGTTTAGTGTTTCCACGACCACGTCTAATGGGGATTATGGATTTTATGTAAAAGATACCAATACTCAGGAAGTGTACATTAGCGACGCACTTCTTAGCTTAGAAGAGAACGCCGATAGCACTATCTTTATCTACAGCAAAATAGATCCAATTGACGATGATGAAGACAATGATATAGACGAAAACAGTGATGGAATTGTAGATGGATATGAGGCAACTATTAAGTCACTTACCATTACCAAAAGTAATAGTGCGAGCATATATAATCACGGTATAAAAATCGTCAATTTAGCCGATTCTGACGACTTCAGTCGTGTCACCTTTTACTTTGTATTAAATGATGAAATTATCTCTACTGCAGAGAATAAACTATCTGTTCTTCAAGATAGCAGCGGCTCATTGTCATTACTCAACAACACTTACGATATTTTTGCCATTGCCACTATTGATGGTACGAGCGTCATCATGGATAGCATGACAATGACGTTAGATGAAGATAGCGTCGAGCAGTTTCTCATTTTCGAGCAGAACGATGCTATGCCTTCTGGCTACCAAATGACTTTAGTCAATCAAAAATCCGACGATTAATTTCACTTAATCTCGCGAGCAACATTAAACGAACAATTCTCTACACCGGCACAGCTTATAGGTGCCGGTTGAGGGATAGTGCGTCCAAAATTTACGCGAGAAGCAGTTAAAACCTTATAAACAGGAAATTCCATGAAAAAAATCTCACTTGCACTAGTTGTGTCATGTTCGATTTTGTTTGTTTCAAATAGCAATGCTGCGCAATATAAGGTAGTTGTATTACCTGTGGCTGCATTAGGTGATAACTCCTATCCTAGCGACATTAACAGCGTAGGTGAAATAACCGTCAACCTAATCAACAAATACTCTCCTGCAATTGATATTGCACTTTTAGACTTCGATACCATCGCTGACTTCCTTACTGATTTGGAATCAGCAAAAGTTGGCGATTTTAGTGATGAAGATTATGCAACTGTGTATAGCTATATCCAGGCCAATGCCGAGAATCAATTATTCCAACAAATTACCTCTCAAAACGGCTTTATCGCCACAGAGTCCGACAGCGAACAAGTATATGGTTTTGATAGCATTGATTCGTTAACTGACGAATACACCAACAGCGCGTATGTTAATTTACGTGCAATAAATGATTTTGGCTATGCGGTAGGTGTGAGCTACGACGGGTTTTATAAGGTAGATTATATTAACCAAGACATTGATGAAATTACCTATGTAGTCAATGATTTTTACGTTCGAGGATTTGCTGCGATTGATGGGGAGTCAGTTCCTCTGCCCCCACCTGAAACCAGTGCGGGCGGATTAAGTGATGCTTATGATATTAATAACAGTAATCAAATCGTGGGTTACGGTACAACTGAGTTAGTTTCTGATACGTTTGCTCAAAGTATCGAAGATTGCAGTGATGAAGAAAGTCGTGCTGACGTGCCACAAGAGTCCTGTTTACGAAGCTTAAGCATTCAACTAAACGCAAGCGCGTCGTCACTCGTTCAACGCAGAGGTATTATTTGGCAAGTTGATGAACGAGGCAATGTGACTGATACCTTTGTGTTACCGATGTTAATAACCCCTGACAGCAGCGATACAACTATATATTCAAGTACGGCCGTGGCAATAAATGACTTCGGCATCGCCGTAGGACAATCTCCAGATTATTATCTGGATTCAACCTCGTTAACGACGTCCGCAGCGATATACAATGATGATCAAGTGACAACGATCAATGAAGACGAACTAGTGTACTCAAGTACCGCGACTGATATAAACAATGACAACATCGTTGTGGGTAACGCTTCTAAAGCTGTCAATGGTTCGATATTAAACAAGTTTTTTGTTCACGATATGGATGCCGATCTCACCGAATACCCCGATGATTTTTATACAGAGGGTAATAGCTATGCAACCGGCATTAATAACCAAAACATGGTTGTCGGTTATGGTGATTCTGAGCTCACCACATCGGGAACCAGTCGAACAGGGGCGTTTTTGTATGATTATCGAAATGATATTTTCAACCAAATTAACACGCTTATTGAATGCAATAGTCAATACAATATAGTGGAGGCCCACGCAATTAATGACGACAACGTGATTGTTGCCACGGCGACTGTTACCGAAGCGGTCCGAAATCTATCAGGTGAAATCGTCTATGATGAATACGGTGCTGAGACCACAACCACCCACTATGTAGCAGTACAGTTAGAACCTATTTCCGGTGGTTCAATTGACAATTGTGACGCCTTAGAAGCAGATGTATTGCGCCAAGGTGGAAGTGTTTTTTGGTTGTTAGTGATTGTTCCAGTTGGGCTTCTGCGACTGATTTCACGGGATAAATCCCGCGCTACAGACATTGTTTTTTTTAGGCATTAATCAAAAGAATGTAGGTGGGGCGTTAGCCCCGCGATAATTGCCAACCATTCGCGCGGTAAATCCCGAGCTATAAATCATTGTTTTTATTAGGCAATAACCAAATAGATGTAGGTGGGGCGTTAGCCCCGCGATAATAGCCAACCATCGGCGCGGTAAATCCCGGGTTAGATCAATGCATTTGTCTTAAATTTTCTAGTAATGGCGCAGGGATCCGTTTTTTAAAAAGTTCGTTTTCCGACTCCATTGTGACTTGTTCTCGAAACTCCGCCATCAGCTGAGGGATACTATCTACAAAGTCCTGCAAATAATGCTTATAGGATTTATCTTCAATTAATAATTTAGCTTTAAACAATAGCGACATTTCATCGCTCATTTGATCAATTATTTTTTTTGTTGCACCACGATCTTCAATCGCAGCTTGAATTTGCGTAGCTAAAGAATTTTGCTCCGCGTTTTCTATAAATGGAACCAGTTCAAGCGCTTTGTATGCGTATTTTGGCATCGCATCGCCGCCATTGACCACAACGTTAAATACTTCTTGCAGTGAATGTACTACTGCATCCACTGGATATTGGAGTTGGTTATTTTGCTCAAAATCAGCACTTAACTCTGTGGAGTCCGGCAAGCTAAACAGTTGCTTATCGCTACGTAAAATAAATTCATTACCAACACTGTTGGTTACTTTTGTGCCACCTAGGTAACCATCTGTATTGTGCAGTAATTGCGTTAGCGCACCAGACAGACTAGTACCTTCTTCACGATCATCAGAGTCCGTGACTAAATCAATGTCATAATAAGAAACGAATCGGTCTATTTGCGAACGGGGAACACGTAAATGCCCAGCTGAAAAAGCATCGGTGAGAAAATGATCTGCATAGCCGTTGGTAAAAAGCGCCAAATCAATCATTTGCTGCTTAGTTAATTTAATAAAATAACGTTGTGAAAACGCTCTGCGCGGGAACAATTTAGGTAATTTACGATACTTCGATTTTAACTTTTCTCGATAACCTGAACTTTCAACTTCTTTCCATAAAATTGCTGATTTAGCTTCACATTGTTGCGCATTTTCGAGCCATTGATCATCACTACATTTTAAATAGGCAAGTTTAGCGAACCACAATGCTTTTGTATGAAATTCAACATACTTTTTAATATTGTGCCACGCAAAATGGGTGTAATTATCATGCGCAAGCGTCAGGTATTTTAATTTCTTTTTAGCAAATACAAGGTCACTACAACCTGAATATACTTTATCATTATAAATTGCTTCTATCTCAATATTAATACAGTTTTTAAGGCTATTTCGATTTCGCCCGAAAAAGCCGTTTAAAATAATGGGATCACTCAGCGCTATTTCTTCCACGCTTACATACATATCACCCGACATAGCAACGACCTGCCCATAGTTAAATGGCATATCGGTTTCGAGGTTTTTGAGCTCATTTTTTGGTGTGAAGGTGGGGTGAGTAAATGTCGATTTTTCAAACGCTAAATTACCAATTAATGCATGCTCTCCACCATCAAAAGCAAACATGTAGCGACTAAAAATGACACTTAAAAAAATAACAGCTAATTTTGCCGATTTTGGAAAATAGGCAAAAAACGATTCAAGCACAAACAACGTCCTTATTTTATTACTAGTAGTGGAATTAAACTGTTCTCAGCCATTCTAACAGATTCCAAACTCGCCATTCAAACCTAGGCCGCTATATTAGGATTCTCTCAATTTTTATATTCGTAAACATAAAGCACAGATAATATCATCGCGCATATAGATAAACCCGCCAATTACGAAGCTTTGCTTTGACTAATACTTAGGGAAAACCGATACTCTGATAATTCATCAATTAAATATTAATTTATGTTTCCTTATTGCCCACAATGCAAAAGTGCAAAAATAAACTTTGATAGTCAACGCTATTGGGTTTGCTCAGATTGCGATTTCGTTTATTTTCACAATACTGCCGCAGGAGTAGCAGCAATAATTCGTTACGAAAACGAATTATTATTTACTGTTCGCGCTAAAGAACCAGGCAAAGGTAAACTAGACTTACCAGGTGGTTTTGTGGATTACCATGAAAGTCTAGAGCAAGGCTTGAGTAGAGAGTTGGAAGAAGAACTAGGGCTCATTATCCAGCCCTCTCAATGGCGCTACTTTTGTTCTTTCCCTAACCAATATTTGTATAAAAAAATTAACTACCAAACGATTGATAGTGTGTTCATTTGTCATTTGACCGAAAAGCCTAAATTAAACTTAGAAGCACATGAAATTTCAGACGTTAATTGGCTTGATATCGAGCATGTAAAATGCAGTGAAATGGCTTTTCAGTCTTTAGCTAAAGCGGTAGAAAACTTCATACAGGATATCAATACTTAACGACGTTGGAATATAAATGGGAGTAATGTCACAGAACGTCCATATAGGAAAACGAATAGCTTAATTATGACAGCATTTTTAGCTCCCTTACGAAAGACTAATTGCCCTCAACATTGCCAGTTGCTACTCTCTTACTTACACTCTAAGTGCGTAGAATGAATAGGTCATGAATAAGTTTCTTATTTTTTCAATTTTTATAACTGTTCTTTTGAATTCAGAGTTAGTTTTGGCTGAGGAACAACAATCACGCAAAATACGTTGCGCAACAACTCACTACCCACCTTTCACGATATTTAGTCATGAAAACAAAGAACTAGGCTGTTTAGATACAGACGCAATAAACGCCCTCGCAACGCACTTTAACTGGAAGATCAGAATTGATAATATTCCGTGGGAACGACTGAAAAAAACGCTCGGTAAGAATAATTATGATTGTTACTTTTCGATGGCGGATCAACCTTACCGACGCGAACATGTAAACTATACAACGACCCCACTACATGTAACACAATATGGACTATTTACTTTAAAATCAGAGTCAGAAAAACCAATTAAATCCTATGCGACCATGCGTGGAATTTCTGCCCCACAAAGAATGAAAACCCATTTTAAACTTGAGAACTTGCCAGAGGTTAAAGCCAACAATATTGCGATTCTTGTAGAGTTGCTATTAAAAGGCAGAGTAGACGCCATTGTCACAAATGCCGATGTGGGTATGTATGAATTTGAGCTTCACGGCGCTAAGAATGAGGTAAATCGCGCAATCTACCCCCATTATAAATTACCTGTTTATCTCGTTTTCAGTAAGCATGTCAAAGATATTGATATACTAAGTGTCAATCAATTTTTAGAACAACACATGAGAAAATCTAAAGAAAACCAATAATTTAGATTAAATAAGAAAAATGAATCACTTCTAATTTGTTAATTTACTTGCCTGAATAGCTAACCCCTCACATACCGAATTAAATGCATCTCCTTGCATTAGAGGTAAGTCAGGTAGCATGATTTCTTGTAGCTCTTTTTTGACTATGGGAGACAAGCTCATGCCACCGGTGATAAACAACATTTCTGGCGCTTCATTACTATTTTCTAAGCACTGCGAAACCAAACGTTTTACTCTGCGCAACCAGCTTTGCATAGAACGATTCAAATCGTCCAAGTTAATGTTCACATCATAATCTGCTTCAATGTAATGAAGTGGCAAGGTTACTTCACTTTTGCTAGACAACAATTCTTTAGCAAGGCGAGAAGAATTTACTAATCTGGCAGATAGCTTTTGCTCCTGAACCACCAACAATCGTTCTAATAGCTTAGGCTCTTTAGTAATCGACATGGTTTGCGCGATTTCCAATCCATAATCATCCGAAAAGAAATGGTTGAGCTTGGAAATATCATCCACTGCGCACATGTCTGAAAAATAGGTAGGAGGAATAGGTAACCCACTTTGGGTCAATAAGTTTTGTCCCATTGTCGGTGCTATCGTTTTAACAATCAGGTTCTTATCGCATTCCATACCACCCAATCGAGTACCGGTGACAGCCAAAACATCTTGCTGTCTATTGAGGTTGTTTCGTTTATCCGGTGACAATTTAATACAACAAACATCGGTGGTGCCACCACCTATATCAACCACCAACACATTAGTGGGTTTACTTAAACTACGTTCAATCTGGTATGCAGCAGCAATAGGCTCTTCGAGAAATTCAACATGTGAAAATCCAGCCATTTTTGCGGCTTCAGACATAATTTCTATGGCTTGATTGTTACCAGCTTCACCTCGTGTACCATGAAACTTTACTGGACGACCAATCACCGCTGTATCAACGCTTGTTTGCAATTGGTTTTCGGCACTGTGTCGAAAGAATGCTAATTGTTTAGCAATAATACCGATGAAAGCTTGTTGCTGACCTGCAATTAAATTTGCACCTAAGAAGTTTTTTGGTGAATAAATCAGCCTACCTTTATCGGGCATGTTTAAATAGCGTTTAAAACCATCTTCACCAAAAGCAAACTTGCCAGTTTCCACCAGTTGTTGCAAAGACAAATCTTGTACAGTCATGTCTTTCAATAAAATTTGAATGGCTTTGCGTTGTAACGCAGGGAGGTTATGTAGTTCAGCGCGTAAATCATCGATTTTGTCACTGTATATGCGCTGCTCTCTGGGATCGACAGCGTCGTAATAACCTTGTTTGGCTTTGTCAATTTGATCGTTAATCGCACGTTTAATTTGCGCGACTTTTGCCTCTATAATTGGTGCTGGCGGTTGAGGCAAGTCTTCTTCGTAATAGATAAACACTGAAGAACGAATTTTGTTAGCAGCATCAAGCGCGGGATCAAGTTTAATGAAATGATGTTGTTCACCATCAAAAAAGACTACTTCAGAGTTAGAAGTCCCGTAATCTATGCCTATAGCTGCCATTTATGCCCTACACTAACCAAAATAAAGTCGCGGATTGTAAAATAAAAATACCGCTAAATCATTAAGTTTAGTGTCGCTTAGACAAATTCTACCTTATGCCGCTGACCAATATCTGGCATATGGCTCAAATCTTCTGGCATTTGCTTTACGCGATCATTGATTTCTTGAAAAAAGTGATGGGAATGACTTGGCGATTCAAACGCTATTAATAAACCTTATTCATCAGATAACCCTTTAAATGCATGTACGTGATTAGCCGGTACCAAAGCGTAATCTCCTGGGCTAAGTTCGGTAACAGTTTCACCTAAAAGTAACTCAACTTGCCCTTTGAGCACATAAAATGCCTCATCCCAAGGGTGTTTATGAGGGGGTGCTCCTAGTCCTTTTGGTACGGTATTGAGCATACTGGAATATCGTCCTTGTGTGTCGTCTGACGTGCACAAAAATTTTAATTCCATGCCTAATACCGCTAACCAACCTTCATCACTAGCATGTTTAATTAATGGTTTGGTTTGCATCGCTAATATCCTTTAACAAGAAACTCGTTAATTGAAATAGTAGACAGATGTCATAGCATATGTCAAGCTTGCATAAAAAGTGACAGGGATATTTTAGAAATGACAATCTCATTGCAAGAAAGAAAAATGGAATTTACGCACAATCTGTTACTTGAAGCTGCTTGCCAATTAACTGAAGAGTTAGACGTAAATGACATCAGTTTTAAAAAAGTGGCTGAACGAGCCAATGTATCGGAGCGCACTATGTTTCGTTACTTTGCCACACGAGATGTTTTCCTAGATGCCTTGACGCAATTATTGCATCAGCAATTAAATTTGCCCGCGGTACCTAAGTCAGTCGCAGAGATGCCAGCTTATATCGAAGAGCTATACAGCAAATTGGACGCGCAGCCTCGTAAAGTTTCGACTTTACTTCAAAGCGAATTATTACATCGGGTTATATCCTCTACAGCTAAAGATAGATTGCGCGATCTCACCTTATTGCTCAGCAACACGTTTCCTGGCGCACCAAAACAAGAGGTATTAAAAACCGCTGCAAATATACGCTATAGCCTAAGTGCTTCAAGTTGGAGATACTACCGTCAATATTTCGAATTTGACTTAAAAACCAGCATTGACTGCGTACAAATGCTGGTTGATCAAGCCATTCAGCATCTAATCAAAATAAACTCTGATGCTACTGAGATTTAATTAGAATCAATTCTTGTTGTGGTGGAATGAGATACTCAGCTCCATCTTCAGTTATCTCCACCATTTCTTCGACAGATATCGTTTTCGGTTGCCCATTATCTAACAGCCAACTGTAAAACCCGTCAAACGCAAACGTCATACCGGTTGCCAAAACTTTCTGCGCGGCGGGACGAACACTCGTCGCACGAGAACCGCCAAGATTCGGGCCGGTATCATGAGCAACATAGCCAACCGGGTGCCCGGTACTCCACATCAATGGAATTGATCCAGTATCTTCCATAATTTTACGCTGAGCAGCATCAACATCTACCCCCTTAACCCCAGGCTTCATGGCTAAGAAAGCCGCTTTTTGCCCTTGTTTGGCATTTTCCCAATAACCTTGAATGTCCTCTGGAGCTTTGGTTTCACCTGGCTTTAACACATAGGCAAATCGTTGAATATCTGTTACCCAGCGATCGTAAACACGGATCCCAAAGTCAGTCTGAATCACATCCCCTGGTTGAATAATTTTTTCCATAGGATGAGAATGACCGCGATCTGTTCCAGAATTTACATTGGGGTTTTGTGCTGCGGCCCAGCCATCTGTCACTCCCGCCTCACGCATTTTCGCCTTTAAAAATCGAGCAACATCAGCATCGGTTGTGACCCCCGGTGTCACTTGTTGATACGCTTCAATTTGCCATTGTGCAGTTAATTTCGCCGCTTGACGCATGATCTCAATTTCTTCTGGTAGCTTGATCGAAAGCCATTGATAAATCACCTCTTCGGCCGAAGTGAGTTTTTTACTGTATTCATCACCAAGCGCACTGCTTAACTGTTGATACTGGGTAAAGCTAATACCGTCAGCCTGTGCATTCTTAGTAGACATATTGATTGCTATCGATTTGAAGTCTTTATTTTTTAAATAATCAGCTGCAATTTGAATTGCAGAAGCACTGCGCTCAACGGGTACGACTTCATTTAACAGATCAACATCCTTAAAGGCTGTAGCCTCACCCACTGGAGAGAACGCCATTGAATGAAATTGCCCCTCATGGTTATAAAATAAAAATGCGGCTGTTTGCCCTGCATTTTCGCAACCTACATGATCTGCCAAGGGATCGTTATTGTTTTCACGACAGATAACTAGCCACGCATCGACATTTGCTTCTTTTAATGCAGAGGGCAATAAAGTAGCGATACGTTTTTTACGGATCTCAGGCCATGGAGATGGATCTGAGAATTGTGCAGATGCAAACAAGGGGGTAAACAATAACCAAAAAATGCCAAAATATTTCACGTCTAACTGCTTCCTTTTAGTGGGATAGATTCGTTGTTTTTAATGTTACTTAGATTGCGGTTCAGGTACGCCTTTACTTTGCCATTTCATAACAACAAAAACTAGCGGCTGATCACCGGTATTTTTAATCCCATGAGAATCCCAAGGCGCGGCATACAGAATATCACCGGTTTTAGCATCAGACTCTTTTCCTTCAATCGTCCACACTCCAGAACCTTGGGTCAACATAAGATACTCTTCTTCAAAATGTTCATGCGCCGGATGGATTTCTTTACCGGGCTGAATAATAGCCATGCCTGTCAGCGCGTTTTTAGTACCGTAGGTGTCAGCGGTAAAATATTCATAGAATACCCAGCCATCACCTTCGGTTATTTTAGCTTGTTGCTGAGTCATCACAGAAGTTGATAAAGAGTCTTGTGAAAAAGCGAATGGACATATTAATAAAAATAACAGATAACACAAAGAATAGAGTTTTTGAGATTTCATCATTGAGACCTTTCAAATGAGACTAGATTAACCTAAGTAATTGTCGGCAATTACAGTATTTACTAATAGTAATCTACATTAATACAGAACTCGGGAAAGATTAAAAGCATTAAAAGACCAGAATATTTTACCTCCATTTGACCTTAACACTGAAAAAATAGCTAAATGCACGGCACCACCTTGTTAAACGTTGCCTATTTAATATACCTATTGAAAAATTAAACTAACGCCAATGTAAAAATGTGTGATTTATTCTATGAGGATTGGACGCAAATCAAATGAAAAACAAATTATCGATACTCTTAATCGAAGACAATTTCCACTTAGTTATCTCTCAACAGCTTGCTGCATGTTTCAAACAAAAAAAACAATTGCAGATTTACATATAATTAACATACCCAGTTCTCCTGATCACAAATTCATAATTACATAAACTCATCAAACGATTAAAAAATAACCCTTTAAGCTA
The DNA here is from genome assembly GCF_000314975.1 of Aliiglaciecola lipolytica E3. Classification (GTDB taxonomy): domain Bacteria; phylum Pseudomonadota; class Gammaproteobacteria; order Enterobacterales; family Alteromonadaceae; genus Aliiglaciecola; species Aliiglaciecola lipolytica. Next base: position 151,312 of record NZ_BAEN01000015.1, on the reverse strand, counting down.
GCAAAATCATAAGGTTAAATAATATACCGATACGAATAACATTAAACTCACCCACCCTCAAAATGTTCAATAAATACACAATTTACTGTCAAAAGTTTTAACAAAATAACAACCACACGCACCCAAATAGTTGATATTTATATACAAACAAACATGGTACAAAATATGCTAAAACCTAGATGCAAACATACAAATTTGCGAAAAATCTAAATAAAAAGGAAGTACTATGAATTTTAATAAACTCATAAAAATAGCAGTTTTAGGTTCGGCGTTTGTAACAGCGTCAAGTTATGCAACTTTAGTCACAAAGACGTTTGACAATGGCGACTCTTTAGCCGACTTTAGCGTAGACCGCGCAGCTCCGGCAGGATTCCAAATCGTAAACAATGAACTCGTTATGAGTATTGATGGCGCAACTTTGGGCAATGGTCCAGGCGGAAGCGCTTTTTACGACACACACGGAATGAAATTAGATACAACAGGATCTAATTTTGTTTCTATAGATATGTTCGTCGATTCAAACTGGACTAACAGCGAACGATTCGGTGGATTCTGGGGTGTTGGGCGAAATGATGCCAACGCCATCTCGAGCTACCCAATTGTTGAATTCCAAGGCGCTGACGTGACTGATCCTGAGGCTGGATTAGCCATCTGGGACAACGCCTGGGTTGACTTAGTATCACTGTTCAATGTGGACGCGTTCAACACAATCGCATTTAAAGCCGCGAACAACGGTGTGCAATATTTCATTAACGACACTATGGTCTATTCTGAAAACACATCAGGAACGACTTCGTTCGGAGAAGTGATACTAAACGCGAAGAATGACGGTAACTCGTTTGACGTACGTTACGACAACCTAACTTATGGTGTTGTTTCAGAGCCAGCAGCGATTGCCTTACTTGGCTTTGGTATGATGGTTATGGGTATGCGTCGCCGAAAAGCATAATTATATGTGAGTTATACAGTAAAAGCCGTTTAGATTTTCTAAACGGCTTTTTTCTGCTTAGAATTAACATATTCACTAGGCGAGATACCAAACCAACGATGCACGGCTTTGTTCATCGACGCTTGTTCACTGTAACCGAGCAAATCACTTAACATTTGTTTGCGCATTGTGGGAGCAAACTGCTCAAATCGTCGTTTTCGTTCGTTATCAACTAATTGACTAAACGTCTTTTCTTTTGCCTTCAAGCGTCGCTGTAAAGTTCGCGTCGATAAGTTAAGCACGTCGGCTAACATCGACAAAGTGAGATAATGTAAATCAGCACTATGCAACACCATTTGTAACTCACTTAGCCAACTATGCTCACTCGTAAAACGTTGCTTTGCTTCTTGAGCCGCTAAAAGTAAGTGACTATTTACCAACTCATTTCGCGATAATATTGGCGTGGACAATATGCTCAAATCGAACACAATACAATTATCGTCACTTAGCCCTTTCACCTGACATCCGTACCAACGTTCAAGATCGTGTAACTCCGAAACAGAAAAGTCATCTTGTAAATATACGCTGCTAGGCGAGATAGGTTTGCCAGTAATACGGCGAACAGTTGACAGCCAAGCTGTCATATTGCGCAATACGGCATGTCGATTATGAAAGTAAGGCTGCCACACTAATGTGCCGACATTAGCTTTAGGGATAAATTGAATTTGTCCAATATCGGCTACGGTTTTATCAAATTGCATTAATGCGTCTAAAGCTGATTGTAATGTTCCGCAGGATTCGACTAAATAGCCCAGCAGCCCATACTCTGCACTGGTAATATTTTTTCCAACATTAAATCCCCATAAACTATCTTGAGTTTGTTTTGCAGCAGTGTTTAATCCTGTTAGGTAAACCTCCATGGGCACACGCTGATGATATAACCACTTTGTAGGAAGATAAGCTTCAACTACCTGGCAATACTCTCTGCTAACATCAAACATGCTGGCGCCTCAGGACAAATAAATGACATCTATAGCCAAGTATGCCTAGTTAAAACGGGTTAAGCTAGTACCAGTTTTTACACTTTTAATGTGCGCCATGGTTCTACTCGATATCAAGATCCAACTTCCCAAGCAGTCCCTATTCAAAATGCATTGGTTGACAGACTGCGCTCTGTTGAGTGAGATTTTTGCAACAAAAATAGTTAAACAGGAGCAAAATGGTCAGTGTCAGCGCCGCTTGGTTCATATGCGCGGACACGAATTCATTGAGGAAATAATTCAGTTAAGTGAAACTAAACTTGTCTATCAAATTATAGGAGAAGGACCGGTTAAAAATCATAGAGGTCAAATTGAATACATAACTTACAAAGGAGGTCATTATTTACAATATCAAATTCATGGCCAAAGCAATACCTGGGTCCCAACATGGTTATTGCGAATTGTGATGTACTACGACTTTACACTTGCATCAAAACGCTTAAGGGCTTATCTCAGTGAATGCTGAATATATCCTGTTAGTCTTAAGCCCACTATTTCTAGTTGCTATTGGAATAGAATTGACTAAGCGTAAGGAAAGTTACTCAGTCAAAGAGTTTTGCTTAAACGTATGTTTGGCATTGTCGCACCAAGCAACCGATATACTTGCCATGTTAGCGCTATTACCCTTTTTTTACTGGCTGCACACAAAGTTTGCGATATTTAATATTGAGCTCACCGCATTTTCGGTGCTAATCGCATTTATCTTACAAGATTTTTTATACTACTGGTTTCATCGCGCCAGCCACCAATGTAATTGGTTGTGGGCGGCGCATATTGTTCACCACAGTTCTACCAATATGAATTTCTCTACTGCCATGCGTCAAAGCTTATTTTATCCAATAGTTGGTATGTGGGTGTTTTGGTTACCCTTAATTATTTTGGGATACACTCCCGAATTGGTCTTTACAATCGTTGCATTAAATTTAGCTTTTCAGTTTTTTGTACATACAGAAATAGGTCCTGAGTTTAAACTACTTGGGAAAATCTTTAACACCCCTACTCACCACTGCCTTCATCATGCAAGTAATCCGCAATATGTTGATAAAAATTATGCAGGCGTGTTGATAATTTGGGACAAAATGTTTGGCACCTTTGTGCAATCCAATGGTGAGATTCCGCGTTACGGCGTGGCAGAACGTTCTTACAAAGTATCATTTTTTGATGTCGTATTTACGCCTTGGCGTATACTTTTTAGGAAAGTTATGCTTCAACGAAATACGACAAAAGCATTTAAACAATTATTCGGAAAGCCAAATAAATTACACTAACTTTAAACTTTTTAGCGTAACTTATAACGATGTCCCCCTGTTCTGCGATATAGTCCATTGAGTAAACGTTGACTAACTTATTTATATTATTAACGCTGATGATGAACTCACTAAAAGAAAGGAAATAAGTTGTGGTGCAAAATTTAAAACGATTGTATCAAATCACCTCAAATAACAATTTATCCTTCTACCAAAAGCTGACCTCTCTGTTGCAATTAGGCGTTGAACACTACAACCTTGAGCTCGGTATAATTAGTCATATAATCAACGAAAACTACACGATTTATCACGCCATCTCTCCAGATAACTCACTTTTAGCTGGTACGTCTTTTGATGTATCTGGTACTTATTGTTTACATACTCTGGCAACTAACCAAGCACTATCATTTCATCATGCGGGTAAAAGTGAAATTGCTCAGCATCCTTGCTACTTAAACTTTGGTCTCGAAAGCTATATTGGTGCTCCTTTGATCGTAGAGGGAAAACGTTTTGGCACTATAAATTTTTCAGCCAGCGCCCCTCGTAAACAACCTTTTAGTAATGAGGAACATGATTTTATTGAATTATTGGCTCATTGGGTTGGTAATGAAATCGCCCTCCATGAAAAGCTCCAATTGCTCCAAGAACAACAAAAGAAGATGGCTCGTCAGCAGGATATTTTAGAACAGATGGGACAAGTTGCAGGCGTTGGAGCATGGGAACTTGATTTAATTAGCGGAAAACTCTATTGGTCTGCCGTAACCAAAGAAATTCATGAAGTAGATGAGGATTTTGAACCGAACTTAGAGTCAGGGTTGAAATTTTATAAGGAAGGGGAAAATCAGGCACGTATAAGTTCTTTAGTAGAAAACGTAATTGAAAAAGGTGGCCACTTTTCCGGTGAATTCGAGATTATTACTCAAAAAGGAAATGCCAAATGGGCGGCGGTCAAAGGAAAGGCTGAAATGGAAAATGGAAAGTGCGTTAGATTAGTGGGTGCTTTCCAAGATATAACCGAGCAGTATTCTTATCGTTCGCAATTAGAAGATAGACACAATGAACTATCGCTAGCACTTGAAGCGCGCAGTTTATTTCTAGCGAATATGAGTCACGAAATTCGCACGCCGATAAACGGTGTGTTAGGTATGCTACAAATTTTAGAAGGCTCAAAGTTAGACTCAGAACAAAAACGTTTCTTAGGCTTAGCCAAAGATAGCGCAAAATCATTACTAGGCATCATCAATGACATATTGGATTTCACCAAAATTGATTCTGATAAGTTATCTCTGGAAAATGTACCTGTAAATCTTGAAGAGATTCTTAACAATTGTATAGATATTTTCGAACACCGAGCCAACGAAAAAGAAATTAAGTTAATAAAACAGTTCGACTCAATTAAAAATGTCACTGTTGTGACTGATCCCACGCGTTTGCGCCAAATTTGCTCAAACTTACTCTCCAATGCGATTAAATTTACTCTTCAAGGACAAGTAACAGTAACTGCTGAAATAACAATATCGAACAACAAAAATGAGCTAACTCTTACTTTTAAAGACACTGGTGTAGGGATAACTGAGGATCAACAAGCTCAATTGTTTTCTCCTTTTGTTCAAGCGGACGAATCCACCACCCGTAAATTTGGCGGCACTGGACTTGGGCTGTCAATTACTCGCAAATTGTGTCAATTGATGGGTGGAGATGTAAATGTTGACAGCACGCCAAATCAAGGCAGTACGTTTACCGTTAATATAGCCGTTGAAGTTCTTGATGATGAACAAAAAGACAAAGAGAGCCTGTCCCCTGCGAACAATAATACTGACTTTAGCCACCTAAAGATATTGATTGTAGAAGATAACGAAATTAATCAAGTAGTTATCGCTGAAATGTTGAAACAACAGCAAATTACGTATGAGATAGTAAACGATGGGGTTGAAGCTCTGGCTATCTTAAAGCACGAAGCAAAATACGCGCGATTCTTTTCACTCATATTGATGGATTGCCAAATGCCGAATATGGACGGTTATCAAGCTTCTCTTCACATTCGGCAACTACCCGCCCCTATTTCAACGATTCCAATCATTGCATTAACCGCAAATGCAATGGCCGAAGAACGGGGCAAATGTTTCGCCAGCGGTATGAACGAGTATCTGTCTAAACCGGTCGATCAAAAGCAATTAATTTCAATGATCGAAAAGTTTGTTTAATCCATACTAAAAAATGAATACTTTTGCGCTGATGGTTACAGGTGCGGTTTTAACTTAAAAACGGGCTTTCCTCACTGCAGTAAAGTGAGTAACCACTTTCAATTTAAAGTCCATATTCTGCTACAGAAGCATTTTTAAAAAGGTTTAATATGAAAATTTTATTTATATTGTCGATACTTTTATTAGCGGGTTGCGCCAGCACGCAAGGTCTGTCGGTATTTTCCTTTAGCAACGCAGAAATGCAATCGTTACTGACTCAACAATTGCCTCAAATGAGCCAAAAAGTCAGCGTGATGGGTTTACCTGTGCAGCTCAACGTTAATGATTTGAACGTAGATATTGGTCCTGACAATCGAGATGTTATCTCTTTAGGGGTGGATTCTGGCGCAGAAATCAATGCCTTTTCGTTTAAATATCCTGTGCGTTTATTGCTGCAAATAGAAGGAAGTCCTGTATACGATAGTGAGAAAAAAGCAGTCTTTTTACGCAACTTGAACTTACTCGATTCCAGTATTGAAGCCGGTGGATATAAAGGAAATCTCAACGTACTAAATCGTGAAGTTATGGATCTGATTAACGCTTTTCTTGCCGTAAATCCGGTGTATGAATTAGACATGAATAATCCCCAAATTGCACTAATGAGTAAGTTTCCATTAGATATGCAAGTAGTGGAAGGGGCTATACGCTTAGTGCCGAGATTCTGATTTATAGTAAATCGGGACCTTGTTATTTTCAATCGCTTGAATGTAATACCGCGTTGGCCAATCATGGGGAGAATAGCCGGCATCTTTTTCAGTTTGCAGGGAAGTTACATCAAGGGTTTGCGAATGGGGCAATATTTGATTGCTACCTGGCACAGTATCACGCGTGTCGATATAGGTATCGCTAAAATCACCACACTTGCCGAAATTATCAATGCCATATTCCCAAAATATGCCAGAAAAAACGCTAACGGGATCGAGATACGTTGTTTGTACTTGCACCTGGTGATTTACTGATTTAGCTCCTTCGCAGATTCCAAACACGACAAAGGCACCACAACTATGGCCGATGGCATGAATTGCCTTAACGCTTGATTGCTTAGCCAGACGTTTACCAATTTCAATGCCTATTTTTTTACCGGCAACCGAGCATAAAAAGACATTGTTGGAGAAATTTCGCCAATCGATGCTGTGGTTTTGCTGCACAATATCGCTTAATTGGGGAGGCGGAGATGTCGCCATTGTGTTTTGTAATTCATCACTCCACTTTTCTGGTGAGCCTTTTACGCCATGGGCTGAAAGCGTTATATATTCAAGATCTGGTTGAAGCGGGAATTGAGTGACAGACGAAAAGTCGCGTGGCCAATAGACGTAAATAGCAAAACCTAACGTAGTTAACACAAAAGGAATGCCCGGAATAATCACTAACCACCACCAGATAAACCGGATAATAGTTTGTTTTTTATTTTAATCATGGGCTTAACTATATATTCAATTTTAATGTAAGTGTGAAGATTTCCGGTATTTTTAGCAAGTTGATAGTGATATTTGATGATGTGGTTGTTCGATGGCGGCAATCACTAAACCGTCTAGCAATTGTCACCACCGTTAAACTACAAATTATTTTAATAACATTTACTCCATTTTGAATGTCCGAGATTAGTTATTTAATTCCATTTGACTCACTGCAAGTAATCCATTTTCGTCATTGGGTGAAACTTCTACTGCCGTAAGTGACAGGTGATGTTTCTGATCAACGCTGCACATTACCTTGGCTAAATGCTCTTTATCCAGCCATACAATCATCCTGACATGTGCTTGAAGGCCGTCATGCCAATTTAAACGACTACTACCCTGTTGCCATTCCACTCTTTTACGAACGGAAACTATGGCATCTGCACCGTATGTATCGGTGGCCGATTGCGTACACATTTGCAATGCCTGTTGTTTCAATTCTGACTGACTCATTTTGTCCCCAGCTACCGTAGTCGTAGCCATTAGTGAAAATACTACGGCTATACCGAGTTTACTTAACCTGTTCATAATGCCTCCTAAAAATAATTAAGTTCCATAATGGAACTATAATAATATATGGTTGTAAAATGGAACCTGTCAAGTAAAATATGCAGATAGTTTTGAAAATTAGGTGACGAAATTATGCGTTGGGAAGATGTCAACACGCAGACCTGCTCTATTGCTAAAGCCACTTCTGTGTTTGGAGATCGGTGGACGTTATTAATTGTGCGTCAGATTTTTCTAGGCTTGAGGCGATTTTCCGATATCCAAAAATCCCTTGGGATCACCAAACACCGTCTAACCGATAGACTTAACCGGCTGATTGAAGAAGATTTGGTGTTCAAGCATCTGTATGACGAAAAATACAACCGCTTTGAATATCGTCTGACTGAAAAAGGATTAGATCTTTATCCGGTACTCATCACCCTCACCCAATGGGGAGATAAATGGATGTGTGATTCCGATGGAGTTCCAGTGGAATATGTGCATACCGAATGTGGTGAAGTCGCCCATCCTAGATTGAGCTGCTCGTGTTGCGGAAAACCGCTAGATTTAAGCAATTTAACTTTAAAAGCAGGGCCTGGTGTGCTCGCAAAATGTTGTCGCGGAGTGATGAGTGACGAAGACCAAATGCTCTACGGCAGAATCATGGACGCGGAAGCTAAAGCTGATAAACAATAATCTGGGTATTGATGTTTAAAACTAAGCTTCACAAAGTCAGGACTTGGACAGGCATGAAGTCTAGTCGAAGTTGGACGGACTGTTTTTTTGGACAGGCATGTTTTTTTGGACAGGCATAGAAATCTAGCTTGGGGTGAGGCTGGGTTAGTCTAGTTTTGGACAGGCATGAAGTGGAGTTCTATACAGGCATTAAAATCTAATTTCGGTTTTAGACAGTCATAGTTTCGATTCGCAAAAATATATCGTTAATCCAATCGAATTTTGAATGTACTGATTGATGTTTATTGGGGCTACAACCAACCTTTTTGACTGGCTATACGTGCAGCGTCAACACGATTGGTTGCATTCATCTTGGAAATGGCTTCAGATAAATAGTTGCGCACTGTGCCCTTAGCAATAAATAGCTTTTCAGCTATTTCAGCAGTCGATAGACCTTGTGCACCTAACTTCAATGCTTTTCGTTCTTTGTCATTAAGCGGGTCTTTATCGCCTAATGCCATCATCGCCAGCTCAGTATCAATTACTCGCTCCCCCTTTATGACTTTGCGCAAACTAGCAATCAAATAATCACTTGGAGCCTCTTTAAGTACTATGCCGTTAACACCCGCCTCTATGGCTCTGCGCATATACCCAGCTTTAGCAAAAGTCGTCATAATCACAACCTTAATGCTTGGCTGCTGTTGTTGCAGAATTTCGGCTAGTTCTATGCCTGTCATGTTCGGCATTTCAATATCGGTTAAAACCAAATCGGGCATATCAACAGAATCATTAATAAAGCTCAGTGCTTTTGCACCATCACCGCAGGAAGCAACAACATTTAAATCAGATTCAAAACCAATTAGTGCCGTTAGCGCATCTCGCACCAAAGTTTGGTCTTCGGCTATCACTAAATTTATACTCATGAAACATCCTTTGTGGTGTATTTGAATAACTCAGAAACTCTTAGGCAAATGGGATCGCAGCACTAACTTCGATGTGCATTCCGTCACTTTGCTTAATGCGCAATGTACCATTAATCATATCAAGGCGTTCTTGCATGCCAGTAATGCCGTTTCCAGCTTTGTATGTGTCGGTGTTGCTGCCAGCGCCATTATCGCCAATTCGCATCGTCATTAAATTGTTGTCTATAAACGCTTCTATGTATGCCTTGGTTGCTTGACTATGCCGTAAAATATTGGTGACCGCCTCTTTTGCGATAAAGGCCATTTGCAACTCAATGCTAACCGGCAGCTCTGTGTTAGTTAGTTTGTTGGTTGTAAGTGATACGTCAATGTTGGCATTTTCAAGCAACTTGGCAAGGGTTTGTAACTCGTTTTTCAATGAGAGCTTTTTCATCCCTGAAACCGCCTTTCTCACATCGGACAATACGTCTCGTGACACAGCGCTTAATTCTGCCAATTGTGTTTTAGCCTCGTCAATGCGATTGTGTTGCAGAAGCTTTTCGGCCAATTCAGCCTTTAACGCTATAGTGGATAATGTATGTCCAACCAAATCATGTAAATCTCGGCCTATGCGTTCTCGCTCAGCAATAGCGCTTACCTGAGCGAGTTCTGCCGCTGCATGCTGTTTATGCATATCAATATAGGCTTCTTTTCTTTCTAACAAACCAAATGCAAATAAAGCTAAGCAACTAAAGGTGGAAGGAATTAAATAACGAAAGTCAAAGGAATCAAAGTGCATCACAGAGAGTACCATTGCGCCCAAAACCACGGTAATACTGACAATTCGAGCCCAAGCATTGGCATGATAGCCAATTAAAAAAGTAGCAAATCCGAATAAAAATAAACCACCAAAATTGAGTAAGGTGCCACCAATACAAGCTAGCAATAAGCCCGTTATCGGTAACACAACCCCTTTCCCATTGCTGAAAACTGACCAAAGATAAAACGCCACAAAAATTACGTATAAAGCAAATGAGGCGAATAAATGTTGAGTGTTTGGGATAGGCTCGTTAACAAATAAAGGAATAAAATAGAAAAAAGAAAAAAACAATGAAATGAAAGACCATTTCCTACGCTCGCCACGTCCTAAGGCAGGCAAGCTTATGTTGGAGTTTGAAGAGGCTGTGGCCATATTGATTCCTTGTGATTGTACTGCAATCACTTAGCAGGGCTTGCTGTTAACATTTCATCTTTTAACGCTACATTTCTTGCGTTCTTGATACCATTAATTTTGGCGTAACGTTTTTCTTGAGCAATTATGCTAATAATATATATCACTACAATTACGGCTGGTACAGTGACAAACGTGTGTTCAGGAGAGACAAAGTAGCAAATCGTCACAGCCAGAGTTCTAGCAATAGAGTGAAAATAACCTATCCAATGTTGAATTGCCCAAGACAGTGGCATCCACATTAATCCTCCAAGAATTCCCACTGACATAGGAATAGAAGTAGATTCTTTCATTGCAAAAGGCATAACGATAGAAAAAACCAACAATGCCATAACGACACCTGCCATAAACAGATTGTCGAATTCATTCTTCTCTTTTTTGCGATTAAAAAAGTCTTCGCCAGTTAATTTAGCGAAGCAAATTCCTAAATAGAATATCGCACCACTGCCTAGCCAAATTGACCATATTTTTGTTTCCATGGAATTGGCGAAAAAGCCAATAAAGCCGATGACTGTCCAAACAATCATGCCTGCTAACGGCATAGCAAGAAAACGGCGATGACGGAACTGTTCGCGCTGCTGATCTAAAGTAAATTTACTCATTGTAATCTCAATAGTTGTGTTGAAGTTGAGATTATTATTGCGCCACCAGCTATTAAAAATAAGGCACAAATGTCACTAATGAAGAATGACAATTGTCATAAGATGAAGTTGAAAATACTTAAGCTACAATTAACAGCTATGTATGCCTGTCATAAAAATTAGGCGTAATCAGCAAAGCTGTTGCTAGTTGCATAGTGTGGAGAATACCAACCCTGATCCTTGTTGAAGCTGATCAATATCAAGTGCAGAAGCGTATCAACTTGGATAATTTAAGAAAGCATGTATTTATACAAAGGAAGTGGAGATGGAACGCTTTATTGTCCGCAAACCCTTCGGAGATACCTTTACCTATCAGTATCCCACTGGGAAAACTGTTAAGAATAAAGGTCTTAAGCGATGGGTACTTAGCTTAGCAATACCGCCTGCATGGCAGGACGTACAAATTAATCTTGACCGTAGCGCCAAAGTGCTCGCTTTTGGTCGAGATGCACAACATCGAAAACAATATATTTATAATCCAAAATGGACAGCGCAAGCGAGCGAGCAAAAATTTGAACGGATTTTGCGGTTTGCGAAAGAGCTTTCAACCATGCGGAGGGTTACCGGACAACATATTACTCGACGTCCCATCGATGAAAAGGCGGTTCTGGCCTGTATGACTCGCATGTTAGATGACGCGTTTTTTAGACCCGGCAACCCCACTTATACTCGAGATAACAAAACATACGGCTTGACGACATTACGGGTAAAGCACATGAACATTGAAAATAGCCATGTGGAATTTGATTATATGGGCAAGAGTCATCAACCTCAGCACAGAGAAATCAATGATAAACACGTACGCAAGGTTTTGATGCAATTGGAAAAAATGACGGGTTACGAATTGTTCGACATTACTTTGCCTGATGGACAGCGTAAGAAAATAAACGCTCAGGATTTAAATCAATACATTGCCGAAGTAATGGGTGAAGACTTTAGTGCAAAAGACTTTCGAACCTGGGCTGGAACGGTGCTTATGGCAATTGCCCTTGAGGAAATTGGCCCAGCAAAAGATCAAAAACTTAATAAAAGTAATGTTTTAGCGGCGGTTAAAAAAGTGGCAAATGAACTAGGAAATACGCCAGCTGTGTGTCGTTCAAATTATATCCATCCTAACGTTATATTGCATTACGAAAGCGGCCGCACACTTGCTTATTTCCGTAAACAACTCAAACGCACGCGAGCTAAATATTTTAGCCCAGATGAAAAAGCCACTTTGAAGCTGCTCGAGTATTTAGTCGCGAATTAATGTTACGAAATTTATGTCTTAGACAGGCATAAACTAGACCTTGAGACAGTCATAAACTAGACCTTCACCCATCGGCTTTCAACTATGCTAAAGGTAAGGTTTTTAAAAGGAATCGCCATGCCTATTGCAAGGAAGCTTCAAATTTCTCTAAGTGACACTCCCTATTATCATTGTGTATCTCGTTGTGTACGAAGAGCATATTTATGTGGCGAAGACAAAGTAACAGGTAAAAACTTTGAACATCGGCGTCAATGGGTTGAAGACAGGTTACTGTTTTTATCCACTGTATTTGCAATTGAAGTATGTGCCTATGCAATCATGAGTAATCATTCCCATGTTGTACTACATGTTAATACCGATAAAATCAAAAACTGGACAGATAAACAGGTCTGTTTGAGATGGCATAAGCTCCACAAAGGCACATTGTTAACGCAAAAATTTGTAAACTCTGATGAGTTGTCACTCACAGCTGCAGAGTTGAATACTCTACGCGCAACCTTATCAATCTATCGACAACGATTAATGGACATAAGTTGGTTTATGCGAGAACTCAACGAACCGATTGCCCGAAAAGCGAATCGAGAAGACCACTGCACAGGTCATTTTTGGGAAGGACGATTTAAGTCTCAGGCACTATTGGATGAGCATGCCATCGCAGCATGCATGGTTTATGTGGATTTGAACCCCATTCGCGCTAATATAGCTAGCTCGCCTGAAACATCAGAGCACACAAGCGTGAAACGCCGCATTCTGGATTTTAAAAAAGGTAAGCAGCCCCCAACGTTGATGCCATTGATAGGTAATCCGACGCAACCTCAACCACCAGGTTTAACATTCGATCTAATTGATTACCTGTCACTAGTCGATATTTCTGGTCGCAGTCTACAGCCTAACAAACGCGGCTCAATCAATTTTGACGAGTCTCCTATTTTGATGCGTTTAGGAATAAATGAAAGCTCTTGGCAAACCCTTTTTTCAAACTTTGAGTCGTCGTTTAGCGTCGCAGCAGGACAAACTAACAGCATTAAACAATATCGACAACGATACCGCCAAATCTCAGCTAATTAACATAGAAAAACGCAATTTAAGCTCCAAACACTACCGCAATAAAATGTAGCCCCATGTTTTGACATTTTCATATGGTTAATTCTATTTTTTTAACCAAAAATCCGAACATATAAAAAACGGTAATATTTTTCTTCACCTTTATTTTAAGAATTGCGATTAGTCGAGTGTGATTATTTTGCTTGATACTTATGCCTGTCTATCTAAATCATTCACCTTTATTTTAATAATTGCGATTAAACGAGTGTGATTATTTTGCTTGATACTTATGCCTGTCTATGTAAATCATGTCTACTTGATACTTATGCCTGTCTATCTAAATCATTCACCTTTATTTTAATAATTGCGATTAAACGAGTGTGATTATTTTGCTTGATACTTATGCCTGTCTATGTAAATCGGTCTGTCTATGTAAATCGGTCTAAGTAAATCATGCCTGTCTAATTTAATTCATCTAATTTAATTCAGTAGCTACTTTCTTCATTGTTAACGTGTAAACAAGGATTGAATTCACTCAGAAAACTGTCTCGTATCGCGGACATAATTATGCAGCCGGCCTTTCAATCTCTCCAATTATCCAACGGTATTATTTGGTAAAAACAATCAAGCATGACATGTGAGGATATTCCTGAAAAAGCCAAGGACTCCCCGGAGAAAACGTACTCTCAGCCAGTGAGAACACATCAGCAGACAGCTTTGGCATAAAATACATCTGATGGGGAGGAAACGAAATCAACTCGTCAGTATCCTCGAGGTAAGCCTGATTATTTTTAGACATCATGTACACCAAAGCCCCAACTTTTGCCGTGGGCAACTCATCCTTCTCAAACTTTTTGGCTATTTCACCCATCACTTGCTTTGTGCTGGCTCCGTCGTAAAGACGAGCAGTGTGATATTCTAATGTTGGTAACACTGTTTCCATTGCAGGTTTATTCAAACATGCAGGTTCAAACCGTCCATTTGGGTTACGCACAACTAAGCAGGTAAAATCATTACTGCCCTTTTTTATTGTCTGAAACTTTCCGTCACGGAAAATAACGAATGTCGCCGAATCAGTAATGTGATTTGGCGCTGCTTCACTGGCATAAGTAACTTCTTGCTTTTCTTGGTCTGTCATAGCATCCGCCTCAGCAGCTACTAAAACGAGGCCAAGAACCGATAACATTTGAAGCACTTTTTTCATTTTACCATCCCTTGTATATTCGATTTATTTTATTGATGTATTCAAATGCGGGAACCCAGCCCTTCCAACCTGTAAACCCTAAATTTCCACAGATCAATTTCAATAATATAGACAACGTTTAGTACAAAATTAAAATAGGTTTGTATATCTATCATTCAATTCAAATCTATTGGCATGCAAAGAGTTTAAGCAAGTTGGGCGCAAACTTATTCCAGAGGCTAAAAAACTATAGACCACAATCCGGCTCTTCACCAAGGATTGATTTAACTTTAAAACTATGTCTGTCTAAACTGTAAAAAGGGGTCGGTGTGAATAAAATATTTAATTCACTCCGACCCCTTTTTATTTTAAATTTACGATGTTATTTAATTTGAACAGAGGTTTAATAGTCCCCCAACGGCAGCGCAAACCTTGCCCGCTGAGTACTTTGGTAAAGTTTTAGTCTGCTATTCGCCAGACTATAAAGCTGAACCATGACGTAAATTTACCTTAGCCGTTGACAGCCCACCTAGTGGTTACTAAAATCGAATGGCTTCAACGGGTTATGCGGTGTTTTTACACTTGTGTGGTTCTAAAATTCAGACACAGTTTATTTAGCCGTACTGAAAATTGTTATTTCTTCGACTAAACGGAGCCAAACGTCTGTGAGTAAAATAAGCCATCCATTGTTAGTTGTCGGAATCGGCGCTTCTGCCGGCGGATTAGATGCATTAAAGCAGTTTTTTAAAACGGTTCCCAAAGACGTCCCTCTTGCTTTTATCGTCGTTCAACACCTCGATCCTAATCATAAAAGTATGATGGTTGACATATTAGAGAGACATGCCGACTTTTCGTTTTCTCAAGCACAAAACAACCAAATTATCCACGCGGGACACGCTTATTTAATTCCGCCAAATTCGAATATCGAGGTTGTTGGCCACCGTATTCGAATCGTAAAACCACAACATCAGCTAGGCAGTCGCTTAGCGATAGATCATCTTTTTCGCTCAATGGCCCAACAATACAAGTCTAAAGCGGTAGGTATTGTACTGTCTGGGTCTGGTAGCGATGGCACCACGGGACTGAGGGCTTTAAAAGCCGGTGGAGGCCTAGCTATAGTGCAGACGCCTGAGACAGCTGAATACCCAAGCATGCCAAACAGTGCAATTGATGCGGGTGTGGTCGACCAAGTATTAAATATAGAGGATATGATTCAACTACTCCAAGAATATGCCAATCATCCTTATCATGAATTGGACCCCAAAGATCCCTTAGATGAGAGTGATAAAACCTTACAAATTGTCTCGTCGCTGTTAAAAGCGCATGAAAATTTTGTGTTAGATCAGTACAAGGAAACAACGGTACATCGCCGTCTATATCGACGAATGAGTCTCACCGACAAACAAGACGAAGCGTCCTATATCGAGCTTTTGCGTAATAGCCAGACAGAACGCAAAATGCTCATGCGTGACTTATTGATCAATGTCACTGATTTTTTCCGCGACAAAGAAGCGTTTGCGATTCTAGAAAGCGACGTGGTGAGTAAAATAGTATCGGAGGTAGAAGAAGGGAGTGATATTCGCGTCTGGGTGGCAGGCTGTTCAACAGGTGAAGAAGCCTACACTGTAGCAATTCTTTTCAAAGAAGAAATTGAAAAATCTGGAAAAGATTTAGCCATTAAAATCTTCGCCACTGACGTCGATGATGGAGTTGTAGCCAAAGCTCGACTCGGCGTTTTTTCTGTCAGTATCGCCTCAGAATTACCGGAAGAATACCTCAAAAAGTACTTTCACCCGAAAGAAGATGGTTACTTCGTAGTAAACAGTGAATTACGTGATTGCATATCCTTTGCTACACAAAATGTGTATACCGATCCTCCGTTCTCCAAGTTGCACTTAGTATGCTGTCGTAACCTGCTTATTTACCTGCGTTCTTCGGTACAGCAAAAAGTATTAAGCTCGTTTTACTTCGCTTTGCTGCCTAATGGCTATCTGTTTTTAGGAAGCTCAGAAACTATTGGGGATCATAAAAAACAGTTTACCCCTGTGTCGCATAAGTGGCGGATTTTTTCTCGCATTGAACGACAAGGGCAAACTCTTAGGTCAACCCAAACACCGAGCTTTTTCAATCGAACAATAAAAACAACTGTAGGCAGAAACACACAAGCAGCTACAAACAATCAACTTGGAAAAAGCCAATTAGCTTTACTTAGCGCGTTGAAGCCATCCGTTCTGCTAGATGAAAATCATCGAGTAAACTATATCCATGGCGAGGTAAATGAATTTCTACAACTGCCTCAAGGACAGGCTGAGTTCAATTTTTTCGCCATGTTAGACGCCGATATGTGTACGCGACTGCGCAGCGGGATATTTAAAGCCAAAAAATCTAATCAGCAAGTGATCGTCAATCAATCCAATTATTCTGACTCGGTAAATCAAGACAAGACCTTCAACAGAGCAACTATCACCCCGATTATAGATGATAGTGCATTACAAGGTTCAGTCGTCGTTACGTTTGAAAAGGTAACGTTAAGTGATGATGAAAAAAACGGATACCAACTTGGACATGACGATGGTGAAGACCAATACAAAATGTTCGATGCCATGGAGCAAGAACTTAAAGATACCAGAGAAGAGTTGCAGAATACGCTTGAAGAGTTAGAAACAAGCACCGAAGAACTCAAAGCATCCCATGAGGAAGCGTTGAGTACCAACGAAGAATTGCAATCTTCCAATGAGGAATTAGAAGCTAGTACAGAAGAACTTCGTTCACTTAACGAAGAATTGACGACAGTAAACGCGCAATTAAAAGACAAGATCGAGCAGCTATCATCTACACATAACGATATCAATAACTTCCTTGCAAGCACTAATCTAGCCACTGTATTTTTGACCAATGAATTAAAAGTTAAGCGCTTCACGCCTGCTGCAGAAAGATTACTTAAACTTGGCTCTTCAGACATTAACAGGCCTTTGGAAGAAATATCTCAACAATTTGTTGACCAAAATACACTCAATGATGCAATTCAAGTGCTAGACAGCCTTGAGTCATCGGAAAGAGAAATTAGAGTGGGTAATCGATGGTATTTGCAACGTATTTTACCCTATCAAACGGAAGACCGACGTGTTGAAGGCGTCGTACTGACATTTAACGACATAAACAGCTTAAAAGTAGCGGTCGCTGGATTACAGACAAGCGGTCAACAACACGCGATTATCTCAAAGCTTGGTATTGAAGCACTCAGTACCGACAATATCGATAACTTAACCGACCGTCTAGTACGCGAAGTCGCCCATACTCTAAATGCTGATTTCGCCAAAGTGTTAAAGTATTTACCAAATGAAAACAGTTTATTGTTAAAAGCAGGAGTTGGCTGGGATGCAGGCCTAGTTGGTAATACCAGAGTTCAAACTGGCAATTGCTCGCAAGCAGGGTTTGCGTTAACCAGCACTGAACCAGTAATTGTCGACGACTTGGCAACTGAGCGGCGTTTTACAGGACCTAACTTATTGACCGAACATAAAGTCGTCAGTGGTATTAGTTGCGTGATTGAAAACGGCGAATATCCTTATGGTGTGCTCAGTATACACACCAAAACTAAACAACACTTTACTAAAGATGATGCGAATTTTTTACGTTCAGCCGCCAACATTCTTTCGATTGCCATTCAACGTACGTCAATTGAACAGAAGTTACGAGACAATGAAAATCGGTTGCGCATAGCCAAAGATTCAAACCGTCTGGGCTCGTTTGAATTTATGATGCAAACGGGTGCTGTTGATTGGGATGACTTATTGCTCGAAATCTGGGGCTTAGACAGACATGAAATAAATTTCGAGACCTTTGCTGAGCAGATTCATGAAGATGACATCGCACAGGTCAATCATGCAATTGAGCTCGCCGGGCGTCCAGACGGCAATGGACATTATCAAGTAACATATCGAGTCATTAATAAGAAAACGGCAAAAGTGACATGGATTGAAGCCACTGGCCAAGTGACCTTTGTAGATAACAAGGCTCACAAGATGATAGGCATGGTTATTGATATAACTGAACGCAAGAATCTAGAAAGTTCGTTAAGAAGGGCTGTCACTGAACTACAAAATGCAAACGAAAAGAAAAATGAATTTTTAGCTACTTTAGGGCATGAAATTAGAAATCCACTTGCAGCAATCAGCAGTGGATTGCTAATTATCGATCAAGATACGAGTCATCTGCCTAAGGCAGTCAAGATGATAGAGTCAAATGTTAGCGTAATATCTTCCTTGCTCGATGACCTGTTAGATTTGACCCGAATTGAAGAGGGAAAAATACAACTGAATAAACAGGTAATAGATGTTAACCAGCTACTGCAAGAAATATATGACAGCTTTTTACTTAAGTTTGAGCAAAAGCAGCAGCACCACACTTTATTGTTACCCAAAGAAACTATTGTGGCTCGGATAGACAAAATCCGTATGCAGCAGGCCATAGTCAACGTCATTAATAACGCATTCAAATTTACCCCAGATTTAGGGCAAATCAAAATTGAACTTATGCGCCTCAATGATGAGTGCATTATTAATATTAGAGACAATGGAATGGGAATTGAAACGGCCATGCGCGATAAGATCTTCGAGCCATTTGAACAGATAAATCATAACTTATACACCGACAATGCAGGATTGGGGATTGGATTGTCATTGGTGAAACAGTTTATGACATTGCATGGCGGTTCGGTGCATGTAGAGAGTAATGGACTTGGTGCTGGTAGTAATTTCATTCTGAGGTTTCCAATTGCCGATGTCTCACTCGCTGAAAAAGCTGAACAGAAGAAAGACTTTCATCGCTCAAAAGTAGCCTCGAAAGTTGAGCTGTATAAAAATTTAAAAGTATTGGTAGTAGACGACAATGAAGATGCCGCCTACGGACTTTCAATGATTTTGGAGCTTAAAGGCTGTGAGGTTGTTGCATGCATCGATGGAAAATCAGCGATATCGACTTATAACAGCTTCAAACCTAATGTCCTTATTTTGGATATTGGTCTACCCGACATGACCGGCTACAATCTATTGGCCGCACTAAAATCACAGAAGCTACACAGTAACCTACTAAGTATTGCACTGACTGGTTTTGGCCACAAAGATGCGCAAGCTAGGTCGATAGAGGCCGGATTCGATCATCATATGACTAAACCGGCTAAAATGGACGATTTGCTAAATATAATTACCTCGTATGCTGAACATTTAACAACCTTGCTATAAAGCATGTAGGTTTCTCCTAAAAGCCAAACTACAACGACTGGCTGTGCGCCGGTCAGGCTTAATTTTAGATCGACTAAATGAGGATCATTTACCAAGTTAGTTAACTATGCAGCGATCATGTTTAACTCTGGCAGTTATAAAGAACCTGTTGCAGAGTCGACTACTTAACCTTTTCGGTAATTCTTATCGTCAACACAGTATAAATTACACACCCCAACCTATTAAAATAAAATAACCAATATAATTCAAATAGTTATCTAGGGCACATATATTGCTTTCTTATGTTTTAACATGACAACAAGGAAACAATGAAATGATTGCGCTTGCACATTCAGTATATTTTGCATTTTATCTTTATCTAATAATGGTGTTGATACAGTGGCTAGTGGCAACATTTACTAAGGCTAATCAGCCTGCAGCAGTGCCGGGAAAATTAAACGAAGATTTATCCCATGATAGTTTTGTTTTTAGAGCTCACCGCACATTTCATAACACGTTAGAAAACAGCGTATTATTTGTTGGAAGCGTTTTACTCGCCTTTTCTCTTAATTATCAAAGCTCTCTGTTTGCCATTGCTGTATGGATTTATGTGCTTGCGCGGTTGATACATATGGCACTTTATTATGCTATCGCGACGGAAAAAAATCCCAGTCCTCGAACCTATTTTTTCTTGATTGGACTACTCACCAACGTATTCATATTGGTGCTAATAGGGATCAGATTAATTTAAGCAAACGCTGCAAAGAGTCAGAAACTTATACTCAACGTTACATAAGGAGAACAAATGAAAAACACATTAATTATTGGCGCCAGTGGGCAAATCGGCAAAAAACTAACCCAATCGATGGTCGACAATCAGCAAAACGTTGTTGCCTTTGTCCGCGACAAAAGCAAAATATCAGATATTAAAGCAGAGCAGCTTGCTATCGTAGAAGGCGATCTGAAAGAAGACTTTAGCCACGCGTTTAGTCAAAGTGCAAGCGAACAGTGCGATACCGTTGTGTTTGTAGCCGGATCAGGCGGCAGTACCGGAGCCGATCTAACCTTGCTGATCGATTTATGGGCTGCTTGTCGGGCCGTAGATTACGCTAAGGCCAATAATGTTAAGCATTTTGTTATGGTAAGTTCAATTGGAGCAGATAAACCAGAACAAGGACCAGAAGAGATGCAACCCTATTTGGTTGCTAAACATATGGCCGACGAACATCTAATAAATAGTGGACTGCTTTACTCTATTATTCGACCTGGCTCGTTAACCGATTCTGACCCTAGCTCAAAATTCACTTCTGAGCGGCCAGCGCAAAAAGACCAAGCAACGATTTCCCGAGGTGACGTTGCCAAAGCATTGTTGTATTGCGTTAATCACCCACCAACAGACAAAACTATTGTCGAACTATTTAATGGTGAAAAACCAATCGAAGAGGTTTTATAACCATTAGGAAGAGGTTGATTAAGCAATCCAAAGCAACCGAGTGAGTTCAACTGGTCGTCGCAACACATTGTTTAAAGCACTCATAGCTTCCCAGAGAAAATAAAATTCGACGAACCAATGACAGAAAAGCAAACCTTCACAGGTTCGCTTTTCACGTTTTCCTACTCACAAACTATTTTAAAACAGTCACAAACTTAATTACAGATCTACAAAAATGCGGTAATTTACCAAGTTCCCCGTTGATCGCTTTTGTAATGGTCTAATTATTCAAAACACTTTGTTGGAAGTATGATATCAAAAACCAACGAGGTGAAGATGAAGAAGTACACAGACGAATTTAAACTAGAATGTGTTGAGTTGATCACGATTCAAGGTTATCCAGTTAGGCAAGCAGCTGAAGCAATGGAAGTGGGTTATTCCACTTTGCAAAAATGGGTGCGCCAGTATCGCGAAGAACAAGTAGGCATTACGCCTAAAGCGTCTGCCATCACTAATGAACAAAAACGAATTCAAGAGTTAGAAAAACAAGTTAAACAGTTGGAAAGTGATAATAACCTGTTAAAAAAAGCTTCGGCCTTCTTCGCAATAGAAATGAACAAAGGCGGCAAGTCGCGCTAGAATTGAAGAAGGCTGGGTTTAATGTTCAGCATATCTGTCGATGTTTAAATGTACCTCGTAGCTCGTTTTACTTTCATGCTAAACCCAAGCGAATTAAGTCTTTTGATATTCACATAGAGGCTGCAGTAAAGCATATTCATAATGAAATGGACGCCACTTACGGCAGCCGAAGAATGATGATAGAGCTTAATCATCAAGGTTATGAAGTGGGTCGTTATAAAGTACGTCGGTTGATGCGCAAATTTAAATTGATAGCGAAACGGCCTCGGTTACATCGTTATCCATATGCAGGAAAGGCATCTTTCATTGCCCCTAATTATTTAAATAGACAATTTAACCCTGAACAACTTAACACCCATTGGTCAGGTGATATCACGTACATCCGAACAGGCCAAGGATGGTTATATTTAGCAGTAATAGTAGATTTATGTTCGAGAAAAATTATTAGCTGGGCATTCTCAGATAAACCCAATACTGAGTTGACTACCCGTGCTATTCGGTTAGCAGTCAATAAAAGAGAGCCTATGACAGGAGTCATATTCCATTCAGATCAAGGGGCTCAATACACAAGTGAATCATTCCAGAAGTGTTTGAGTGAACTTGGGTTCAAGGCAAGCATGAGTCGAGCAGGAAATTGTTAAGATAACGCCGTTGCGGAGTGTTTCTTTAGAAGTTTGAAATCTGAACGGGTTAACTACCGAAGGTATCAAACTCGTCACTAGGCCCAAGCGGATATTATTGATTATATCGAACCATTTTATAATCAAAAGCGGCGACACCAAAAACTGGGAAACAACTCACCAGTCGAATATGAGATGAAATTAATGAAAAGTGCCTAATAAAGTGTCCAAGAAAATTTGAGCATTACACTCGGCCTACGTCGGAAAATATTGACATTAGTTCAGAAACTGAACTTACGATTCCTACGCGATATTGGCATCGACTTGATGCAGCATCCCCACACTGCTTACATCCAACAGCGTCATTAAGCCACTTAGAATTTTCCAATGCTTCCATTCTATTTTCCTCGATCCTGTCATATTTTTTCGGTAATCACTTATTCTAAGAATATTTTATGCAATAAAGGCGGGAACTTAATAAAACAAATTATAAATTTAGACTAATAGCATTACACAAACGCTCAACGTAAAAAAAGAGTAGTCGTTTCATTTAACTTTTCAGAGTGTCGCTATTCAAAAAACGCCATTGATTTTGTTCAAAAAAAATCACTTTACGTAAACCTGATAAGATTATACTGTACATAATGAGAATTCTCTTTTTTGAATCCCAGCAAAGAGGATATATTTTTAATAAGCAGTAATGGAATGCGCTTAACCACGTCGGACGCTATCCCAAATTCAATTTTACAAATAGCTCTGAAAGCCTTCATCATACCCCTCCATTACTGCGATAACTTGGTAACACATGTTGTCTGAAGTTTAGTTATCAACTCATCAAGGAAGCAGTATGGACATAAAGTGTCTTGATCCTCAAGGAATTAACGGTTTTGAACTCAAAGCTAATGAAGTCTTATCGAAATACCTCCCTGACAGCTGGATAGGCTACTCCTCTTTAGAAATGTTAGGCCGACAAGGAAAAGACTTTGAGGCAGATTTAATACTTGTCACTCATGACCGAATCATCGTTGTTGAGCTTAAAAACTATAAGGGCAAGATTTTCTCAAGAGGCAATCGGTGGATTCAGGAGTACGATGACGGGCGCCAAGAGAGCCGCATTAACGCAGTTTCCCAAGCAAGCAGAGCTGCGAAAATCCTAAAGTCAAGACTCCAAAAGAAACTCGGCAACAAATATGTCCCTTACGTTGATAAACGTGTAGTGTTGTGCGGCTCAGCTGACGCGTCTCAACTCTCAGAAGAAGAAAGAGAGTGTGTTTTTACACTGGATGAGTTCAAACACATTGGCGATGAAAAAACATACGCAAAAATAATAGGTCGCCCATTCAGCTTTGATAGAAAAGAAGACATACCAACAAAAAATATCACAGTCTGGAACCGGATTTTTCTCAATAATAGCGCAGACTTCAAAGCAAAAGCCTTTTCATCAAACGGCTATGTCCTAAACGGCTCGTCGCTTTTCCAGCACAAAGATAACTTGTATGCTGAATATCGTAGCCAACAGGCAAATAATGCCAATTATCAAGCCTTGATGAGAAGATGGGACTTTACTGCGCCCTGTATCGTTGAACACTCTAGAACCCCTGAACAGCGTGCAACAATTGCTCAGAGAGAGTCAAATGTTCTAGGTTACATTGATACTCAAGATGAAGATTTAAAAGACAGTCACCTTCAGTTACTGCATATACCAATAGACCTAACAGAAGATTTCGTAGAGCTCTACGAATGGCCTAATAAGAAAGAAAGACTCGATACTTTTATTCGTAAGAATAAAAACAAATTAACGACTCAGAACAGATTAGACTTAATACAAGTTCTGGTAAGTCAGCTATCGAGACTTCATGATATTGAAGTTGCTCACCGCGACCTAGGTTCGCATAGCATTTGGTTATCACTCCCCAGTAAAGTGGTCCTCTCTAACTTTTTAACAGCGTATTACCCAGATCCCGATAAAAAGACTGTTTCTCCAGTCAGAAAAATTATTCAGCATGGACGAGTTGAGACACCTGAAGAGTTATTAGAAGAAACCTCACATGCGACTGCGTTCAGCAGGGACGTGTATTTGGCGACTGCGGCTTGTCACTATATAGCTTTTGATACTTGGCCGATAAAAGAAGATGGCATTTATGTCTGGAATCCAATTAAGGACAATGAAATTAGTGAAAAGCTAGAATACTGGTTTTCTCGCGGTCTCGAACTCGATTCCAGAAATAGATTTCAGGATCTTTGCGATGCACAAACGGAGCTAAATAAGTTAATAAGAACTGGTTCAGAAGACCCAGTCCATTCTTTATCACTTTTATCAAAATATCATAACAATAAGAACGTATATACTGAACTCGACGCAGTGCTCTTTAAAACTGAGGGGACGTGTCATTTATTAAAAGCCCCTGATGACTCTTTTGGAGTAAAAGCATGGTTTGGACTCAGTGATACAAACGGAGCTGGAGGAATAAACCATGAGCTTCTGATGTTTTTCAGCAGGCTCGAGAGCATAAACAACGCCGCTTTACCGCAACTCCCTGTAATTTTAGATTTCGGCTTTAACCCGACAATGACCTGCGCATACTTTAAATACGAATGGGTTGAGGGAATCTCGTGGGATAAAGCAGTTGAGAATATCGAGAAGCCAGACGGTTATAAGCTGGCTAAAGCATTAATAACCGCTTTACTCAAACTTCATGGTGCAAAGCTTCACCATGGCGACTTACACCCTCAAAACATAATTGTCGATAATGAAAATATTCGTTTCATCGACTTAGTCGAATATGACTTAAACAACGCAGATAAACATACACCTGCCTATGTTCCGTCTTCGTATGAAAGTCTAGCTAAAACTGCCATTGATCGTTTTGCTGCTGTAAAAATAATACATGAATTAGCACAGGTAATTAGTTCACTTCATCTCGCCAAATACGCGGAAGAATTACTTGATCTCCCTGAGGTATCGACAAGCGAATTAGAAAAGTTACTCGATAATTTCGATGAGATTGTTAATCCGCCTCCTCCAGTTACCATCAAAAAATATGAGATTCATCATAAAAATTGTCGAACGGTCACCGAGTTATTGACCTCAGACGATGGCGCTTATTACATGACTCTTAAGCAGAATGCTGGTAAAGATAGAGATCTATTAAGTGTCCAGCTTAGTGGCATCAAAAAAAATATAAGCTTGTTAATTAATGAAGATAGAAAGTTTATTGTCAGTTTTAGAGAAAATGACATTCGACATGACCAGTTTATCAAAAATAAGCGCGATTCTCAGTTAAAGTTAACTGGTGAAATTCATCTATCGAACAATATTCATGGATCAACCGAAGATTTCATCAATTTCATTCTCGAAAGTGATACCTACAAAGAGTTAGCCAGAACTTCCGGTGAGACCAATGCTGAGGCCAAAGGGCCGAAAAGACCAACTCTGACACTACCAAAGATGGCAAAGTCAACAGTATTAGACGCTCGCGAAATTTGGAAAGTGCTTGTCGATACAGAGGAAGAAAGCTATCCCAAGATTCAGGTTGTGACCGACCCTGTTTACAATGCCAATCAGTTACTCAGTTTCCGGTATTCATTAGATGACAGCAAATTCGACTTCGACCTAAGAACCGAACGAGTAAATGTAAAAATGGAAGTGCGAGGCGAATTAAGAGTGATCGGCATTGTTGAAGATTTGAGCTCAGACAACCTCATATTAAAAACTCGCGGTAAAAATACTCCCCAAGCAGGAGACACCCTTATTTTGGAGGGAAGTATGACTGCTGCGTCACTTTCAAAACGAGAAAAAGCGGTTACAAAATTAATTACAGGTAGAGCTATAATCCCTGACCTTCCCGACTATTTTTCCCCCGGACTTGATGCTCAAATTATCGAGGGTATAACACCAACTGAAGATGAATTAGATTCTTATACTGAATACAAAGAAGATGGCAGCATTTCATTCGCCTTAAACGAACAACAACGAGGTGCTTTCAAGGCACTTTACAAGTATGGCCCTATTGCCTTGTTACAAGGCCCCCCCGGAACAGGTAAAACAGCTTTTATCGGTTCCTATATACATTATTCAATTATGAAAGGCGCCCGGCGCGTACTACTAGTGAGTCAATCTCATGAAGCCGTCAATAATGCCAGTGAGAGAGTTCGTTCCCTATTTAAAAGAACGGAACAAGCAATCGATATTGTTCGTCTTGGTGATGAATCAAACTTATCTGCATCCTTGACTGATGTCGGTGAAAAAGCTCTTCAAGAACACTATCGTGATAAGTTTAGGGCTGAATTTAGAGAGCGACTAAGTACGCTACTTGAACACATTGGTATACCAGCCGAGATGTCTTCTATTATATCAGAATTTGAGGATTCCTACGGTCAACGATTTAACCAGTTGCTATCTCAAGCACAGGATGAAGATCAGGCTGGTACAGCTAAACTTGCACAAAGAGAATCGAAACTAAAGGCGAACCTTAACGATTTCTTGGCCAGACAATTACCTGATTCGCCCTCCTTTACCGGTGTTCCACTATCTAAAATACGAAGTACGCTTCTAGAACAACTCTCTGAATATTTCGATATTTACTCAAGGGAACTGATATCCAAAGTTAGCAACCTTATTGAGACGTCTAACGAATGGTTAAGTGTAATGGCATCAGGAAAAGCCCAATTTCAAAACTTCCTTGCCAAAACCAGAACCCTTGTGTGCGGCACTTGTGTCGGTATTGGTCGGAACCATTACGGTGTACAGGAAAATATTTATGACCTCGTTGTTATTGACGAAGCCGCTCGCTCCCCAGCAAGTGAATTGGCGATTGCCATGCAGGTCGGAAAAAAGGTATTGCTTGTTGGAGACCATAAACAACTTCCGCCATTGTTTGATGAAGCGCATATTAAAGCCGCAAAACGAGAACTGCCGAAATTAGATGAGGAAGAGCTGAAGCGAAGTGACTTTGAAAGAGCTTTCGTCTCTGACTATGGAGAGACCGTTGGACGCTCTCTGCTCACGCAATATCGGATGGCCCCACCAATCGGTAAACTCGTGTCAGAAAACTTCTATGATGGTGCTCTGCGAACCGGCCGTTCTCTAACTGATGAAAACTATCAAAATTTAATTAATTCATTCGCCAATCCAGTGACATGGTTTGACACATCTGGTGAAGGAAATCAAAACAGGGAAGCAACTCCTAAAGGAAAGGGCGTTAATGAAAAAAGCTTCATTAACCCGCTTGAAGCCGACTGCATCATCTCAATTATCAAACGAATGTATGACAGCGATAGCGATGATGAAATATTTATTGAAGGCGAAGAACCTAAGATCGGGGTCATCTGCATGTATGGAGAACAAGTCAGACACCTGATTAGAAAAATTAACAGTATGCCGTGGGCGAGAAGCTTGCTTGAAAGGCGTATTGTGAAAGTGGATACGGTGGATAGTTATCAGGGTAAAGAAAACGACATCATTATTCTTTCTCTGGTAAGAAGTAATACAAGGGGTACGCAGGGCTATGTATCATCTGAAAATCGAGCCAATGTATCTTTGTCACGGGCTAAGGAATGTCTATTCATAGTGGGTAATAGTCAAATGTGGAGCCAGTATAATCAATCCTCCGCATTTGGTCGTGTGTTTAAATTTATCGAGGACAATAACTCCCCAAATTACTCTATCCGCCCGGTAAAAGGAGTTTCGCTGTAATGAAAATACAATTAAACAGAATTAGCTTCGGACTACCAACTAAAGCGTTCTTTATCGATTACACCGTTAGCCAAAAGCGCCAACTCCCTGTCGTAAAAGAGTTTATTATTCGTGTACTTCATTCTGTGGGTAAGTCTCCTGTATCGCTCATTCAGGACTATTTTGGATTCACTGCGGCAGAAACGCTTGCGGTTCTAGACGACTTGAAAGAGGAAAGCTTGATCAAGTGGAGTGATAATGAGATAGAACTCACGGCTCATGCATTAGAAAACTTTGAAGAAGTAGAAGGTAATATGCTCCCACGCTTTTTCGAGGTGGTTGATAAAATCGATAACGTATTCTTCGAACTTAGCGAATTCAGAATGCTGCCTAAGACAGTGCAACGCAGTGGGATTAACAGCACCTCCATATCTCTACCTTTACCCGATGAATGCTATTCAAAGCTAAATGACAAAGCAATGTCTGCATTTGACAGTAATTTTGAGCATTTTCGAGAAGTTGTTAAAGGTGAAGATATCTATTCTGAAAGAGAAGAGTTATACAAGATCAACCATGTAAACGGTAAGTATGACCTCTCGATCCCGATTCCAGTCGAGTACTACATCGATACTGATGCGCCTGATGTGTTGCAAACTGCATATGAAGACTCAAATCTTGACGAATGGGACATCAACAAATCACTGTTTAACTATATGGATTCAGCAATCAATACTAAGCCCTATAGTGATGTCACTAGAGATTTTAGCGATTATATAAGCGCTACCGATGATCCGATATTAACGCAGTACTGGAACGACAAAACCAATAGTTTCAATATTGAGTTGCTTCTTAAGCATTATGCTGATGGAATGGCTCATCATTCAAAAGATACACAACTCATTGTCGGTAACCTGTATTCAGACTTCAATTCTCAAGCTCTTACTGAGAAGTTAAAAGAAATATTCCCGAAAAAGCCAAAGTCGAGCGGACTAATCTGGCTTTCAAAAGGCGACAATTCAACGTGGGGGCGCACCTCAGAGTTCGGTGCATTACTAGAATCGATAACCTCACTATTTGATAACAGGAAGAAAACTTCCAAAGCGGTTTTAGCTCTTCCATGCTCGAGTGTCAGCGAAGCCATTGAGCAACGGAAAGTTTACCGAAATCGAGATATTGCCCCAGCTCTGATCGGCTGCGAAAAGCAATTCGGTGGGGAAAACTGTGAAGTATTACTCTTACCTAATATCATGGTTGCTTGCCTGCTCCACCTACCAATGACGGATGAAAGAAATATTTCGCTTCCGGTAGGCTACGTAAGTTTTGCTCCTGAGCTAATAGAGTCGGTAACGAGTAATATCGTCAGGTGGGCAAGCTCAGATAACAACCTCAATGCCTTCTTCGAGAAAAGAAACACACCACCGGACGATACAGTTTTGTACAAATACTTCAGCAAAATTCTGGCTCAAGAACAAAAATAAGAAAGGGATACCAACAAGCTACTATTAAACGCCTGTCGGATAACTTATTTTAAAGACTTGTTACATCAGAAAATGTCAAAAACAAGCTATGCCATCAGCATGACATAGCTTTACTTCCTAGGATACCCTAATGGTTATTGATTGAAATCTTTTAAAGGCGCAAGAAAAAAGCCATCTTTGTCCTCTGTAGCCGGTTCAAGCCTCCCCTCATCTGTGTCTAAAACTTTTAACCAAAACTGAGTCGACTTCTTGGGGATATCCACAATAGAGAGCATTCCAGAGAAACTGGTTGTTGGGGAAACATTAAAAGCAGATATTGCTTTTTTCAAGATAAACTCCCCTAGTCCTTTTTTTCTCAAAGAAACAGGAACAATGAAATCATCAATGTCAATACTACCATCACTTTTCAACTTGAAATGTGTCACGGTATGAGAGACGCGAACAATTCTGCCCGAACAAAACGCATTCGAAGGACTCAACTCTTCCGGTAAACCTGATTCCAGAGTTACTATTATTCGCTTGTCACTGAGTTTAGGATGGAACTTAATGACAACAGCACCTTCGTCCACCTCATACAGATAATGCTCGTCCAATTCAATCATGAATACTTCTTATCTCCTACTTTACATGTCATTTCTAAAATTTTTCTTAAGGCAATGACAAATGAACCTTATTCTTTTTTTGAGAAATGACGATTACTGGCATCATCTCTTTGCCATTAAAATCATAAACCACCATTTCTGGCTGATATAAATCAAATGCTTGCCCTACGAACACGCAGGCAGCATTTGAGGCGCAAATTAACAAATGTACTCGCTCGACTTTATATTTGTCACGCAATGTTTGGAGTAGTGAGTGCAGGTCTGCTTTTAGCTCCTGCCCATTCTCAGGATGAGGTATTGCAGCGTTCCCCATTTGCTTTGCAATAATAGATATTTCAGGGTGTGCCAGATTATCAGCAGCAACCTTCATAGCGTCAGGAAAATTGGTAAGAGCTACAGTTAATGTAACGTCTGTCGACCGCACCATATCGCTAAGACCGTTTATTTCATAAGGCTTCTCTATCTTTGCACTCTGGGGCCAAAGCCAGTTGTTACCATCTCGATATCTTAGCATTGGTGTAATTTCAGACTTGTTACCTAGGCTAGCTCCCAACCCGACTAATGCAGGCATGGGCCCGAATGCGAATAGAGCTGCGCGATACCCGAAATCCTTTGATTGATTGATAATATCCTTAGCTTCATCGGACACGATTTCATCCATATCTTCCACAAATCGCTCTGGCTTTGAGATATATCGACGTTCATTACCACTTAAATTGTTCAGCGTTCCCTTGATACGAGCTTTTAAACGAGATAAACATCCTGCGATATCTTTCATTTCTGGGGGGGAAACAACATGCCCCCCGACAGGCCACAGTACAGAGAAAACCGGGATGGGATGGTAGCTAAGCCCTTCAAGCAATTTCTCTGTATTAATTTGAAATTCAAACCGCATTTGAGTCAGTCTGGTTGCAGGATAATTTGCACAAGCAACTCTATCGATTAATCTGTGGTGTTTATCACATAATAGGAGAACATTACTTGGTGTATTTGATAGCTGCTCTGACAAATAGATGATACCCCGAGGACCAGACTCTGAGGAAGCAACATTGTGTGCCAAGTAAGAGTAGTTGCCTGATTCACCAGTAAGGGAATCAATATCTAGTTTTTCTCCACAACCCTCAAACATACAATAGCCATGGCTATCACGCTTGACTTGGTTGACTGTAGGTGTTGTGAAATCGTTTCCCCGTCCTTTGTTAAACCTGTTTGCTGTACTTCTGGTGATATAATCTATCAAGTCAGCAACTGATATATTTGAAGACTGACTGTTGCACGCATCCCACACACTGAAAAGCGCATCAATAGAGCTGAGATTTGCCCGAGTCAAACTTCTCCCCTGTAGATGCCTTAGTTCAATATCACCTTTTGTAGCAATTAAATTCAGAGCCTTTACCATTTCATCATCAGGTAGGTTAAGCCGGAAGCTGGCTTTGATCTCATTTGAATACATTACATACACTTGGTTCATTACATGTTCGTCAGTAAGCAACCCAACATGCATCTCACTGCCGTCAACATTGAAGCTATGTAAGAACTCCGTAAGCTTGGAAACCGACTCCAATGGATAAAAACAGGCCTGATGAAAAATCAAAGTTTTATTACTCATCTATTTCTTCCTTATAAACACACTCAAAAATCCCTTCAACTTCCCTAAAGATGCACATATTTACTTGGCCAATAATCACAAAAAGGAGTCTTCGGTCTGGATTACGCTTGATGCATTCACGCCAATCAGAAATATCAACATTCGACGGTATAGGCGTGTGTTGTGGATGTGTGTGCCATGTTCCAACATATCCCAAAGTACCTTTAGAGCTTTTGAAATATGAATCAACAACACGTTGATGGTGTGACGCTCGCAAATTAAAACTTGTTCTAGTTGCAGAATCCTGCTTCTGAGGTAACGTGCATGTGTTCAACCAGAATTCGGAGGCACATTCAGACTGAGAGCCAATTAACGCCCCAAATGCTTCATACGAATCTTTGTCTAATTGACGGTTATCTCGCCAAATGTTGAGCAACTCCAAAGGTACATGAACCTTTGTTTTACCATTGGTCGCCATTTCGCTATTAAGAACAAACATCGCAGTCCTCATCAGTAAGCGGCAAATATTCAAGCGAATGCTTAAAATTGTAGAAACGATGAGTTAACTTAATACCTTCATTTACCGCATCATCGTCATCACCTTTCCAGCTTGTTTTGCATGATTCCGTTTGCTTACCTTCCAAATATCTAATCGCTAGATTAGCCGTCATTACACCAGTCTGAGCTGAACTTGCAGCACCATAAGAAATAAATTGTTCACCGCATCCAGCGATACTTTTCATAGTCACTTGGTTTGGTTCTATAAAGTTCATGTTTGAAACTAACCCCCGGGCACCAGATTCTGGGCAGACATAAGAACACAGCAGGCACCCTTTTGACTCAGAAACATCCAATACCGCATGGCCACCAATCCCAAATCCCTCCAACCAACTATTGATTACCGCCACGTATGTGTTGTTATCTAATAAATATTGCTTAAACAATCGCTCCTGCGTCGGATTACCAATAGCAATGACAAGCAAATCATAACTTTCCATATTTTGGTTCCGCGCAAATTTCATTAGATCATATGGATACCATGTTGCGTTAGACCAAGGAAACTGCCTCTGAATAGCCACACTTAGGGCAAATGATTTAGGTGCACCGACCCAGCCTTGCTCTAAAACATGGCGATACAAATTATTGATTTCATATATGTCCGGATCTACCAGAGTTAAAGATTTGACACCAGCAGCTGACAACTTGTGCGCAATTTCGCATCCGACAGAACCGACGCCTATTACTGCCACCTTTTTATCTGAAAGAGACAATCGTCCACCGCCTCGTTGTACCGTACTTTCTTGATTAAATAACCGGATGGGTAAGGCTGCCAGTGTCCAGTCTTTTAGCTTTTCACCCGTTAGAGGTAGCGCTTTTTTTGATTTGCAAACAAGCTTTAGGGCAAACCATGTACGATCATCATTGACTGTATTAGCTGTAAAAACTATCCAATAAGTAGTATCACGCCATTGGCCAAACTTTTGCTGTAATTCATTTCTGATTGTTGTTGGTAATGCTGTGATGGTATCAATGTACCATTGCTCAAGAGAGTCAAATCGAGACGGTGCTGGAGTGAGCTTATGGATAGGAATGACTAATGCTATACCTGCGGCTTCCCTATTTCCCTTCATCATAGACAAGTGAATATCGCTGATACCAGAAAAGGAATTATCAGCAGGATGCACCATATAATGACTTTCGATGCCATACTCCTTATCGCTTAAAGGTGCGTATACTACCAGCCTTTGCAATATGGGCTTTTCAATATTCGCCAGTAGCGGTTTAGAATCATCCTGCCGACATTTTCTTAGCCAGTCACTATAGAACTCACGAAGCAACTCCTTATTATTCCAATCGGGATTTGTTAAGCACATCTCTAACAGTGCCACATGCCGTTTAAGGGACTCTTCGACAACTAATTGTGGTTGCTCGAAATTTATTGATAGGGAATCAGGATCATTAACACAAACAGCGCCAAATAATGCACCAGAATACTGGTATACAGTAACGTGAGCTAGCCTGCCAAAAGAGTCAGCGTCAATCAATACAAATTCTGGAAGGCTATGAAAAGGAGGCTCAGCCGCCAGCATCAACTGGATTTCGGACTCTGCAATAGTTACGTTGACAACGAGCCGAGGGAATCCACCTATGTCACTCACAATGCAGTCATACCCAATCCGCGTAAGATGCTGCTTGATTTTACTTTGCAAACTACGCTCCTTGCGACGTTCCAACCACACCGGCGTTGCTATATGCTACTTTTCCAGCATTGTTACTTTGCTCTTTTTCGGGAACTTCGAAATCATTACCAAATAGTCCTTGTAGTATTTCACATTGCTTCTTCAGTGAATCTTCCTCTAAAGCTTGATCAAGCTTTGTGAGCAATAACTTAAATTTGTTATAGAGCTGAGTGCCTGTATCAATACTGCTGTTTTCGAACACATTTATATATGGCTGCACAGGTAAATAAACGTTGACCTTATATTTATTGTCACCGGCCCAATGAAAATAATTACTGGCCATAATTGCCCCGACGGTGTCGCGCAGTGATTGAAGATCATCGACCTTACCGTTGTTATCTATCGCAGGACGAAACTGCTCTTTCAGCATTAAGGTTAATCCGATTGAAAAAACCTTCTTGCCAATAGCCTGCCCGAACTTCTCATCACGCCATCGCTTAAAATATCTAACCAACCGCTTGAATTGCTTTATTTTAAGGTCCGCTGAGCCAATAAACAGGCTACTATTGTTAATGTGCTCGATCAGCTTTTTAGGTTCTGAGGGTGACCATTCTCGATTTTGTTCATTCGAGTTTAACTTACCGACTGCCAACTCATACTGCTCACCACCTTTCCTGTACACAACAATGTCGATATGCAGACTTAGGTTAATGTAGTCGGCAGTGACACAAGGCTTTTTAACCCTTGCGTTTTTAAATCCACGCTTCTCAAGTACCTTCAATACAAGCTTTTTTAGCTCAACTGGGTTATCGGGAGCATTGTCGGCGTCAATCACTACGGCTCTGTCAATATCAAAGTCGTCTACTGGATGCTTTATTCCTGTATATGTACTCAGTGATCCCTGAATAAAAGTTTCGATTATTGGATAGCCCGCACTTCTAAATTCGGCCTTAATCTCATCCAATATGCTATTGTCCTTGGCTCTGGCTTCTCGGTAAGCATCGTCCTCTCTACCTAGCTTTATTTTGTCGTGAAATTTTGAAAACCTATTCTGTATCGACATATTAAACTACCTTTTGCTAAGAACTTTTAAGCTTACCTACTAAAGGCAAACTTCTGGGAGTAACGGCATCAAGCACTAAATGACTTAAATATCCTGCGCTGGCGCACAATAAAAGTAGCCGAACTACTTTCTCTAAATTGTCCTCAGGATCCCAGTCATACACTCTCTTTGTGCCGTATCCCACTAATCCTACAAAAGCTAGGCTATGGAAAAACTGTCTATGATGAGGATTTTTAAACGCGGGCTCTAAAATATCAGGTAACTTTCCAAAAAGTGTTCCAACAATGGGCGCGGTTAATAATAATTTGGGATCTTTATCTATTAACTCAGGATTAGCTAGCCCGACCGCGAGGCCTGTTAACCCACCCGCCAAGCTATGAGTTCTGCCGTTAGCCATACTACTTCTCCTTCCTTACGCCTTTAAAAGGAGTCTTATCGGACGTTTTCACGTCTAAAAACCTGCCCGTATCGGAGTCACGTTTAACATAGTGACCAGAAGGGGTTTTAGTTTGTGAGCGACCCCGCACGGCACCATGCCGACGGTTATCACCTGATTTTCCATTGGTAGCCATGAGGGCCTCCTATTAGTTGTTTATAAAATTAAAAGATCGCAATATGCGATACTTATGATATTTATACATCATCATATTGATGATGTAAAGTGATTATAAGTAGTTTATATTATTAACATAAAAGTAAAAAAATGGATGGCACATGAAAGATATCAATGAAGTTCCAAAAAATGTGCATGATAGACTGGAGTACATCGAGTTTATGTTGCGATTCAGAGGCTGGGTTTCTCGTTCTGATCTGACAGAAAGGTTTGAACTAGGAGAAGCCGCAGCAACAAGAGACATACGTCTTTACCGAGAGCATGCAGAACAAAACCTTGCCCTAAATCAGAAAACAAAAAAATATGAAATATGTGAAAACAAATTTAAGCCGTTGTTTGCATTTTCTATTCAACGTGCCCTTTCGAAACTGCGTACCTCAAAAGTTGCAGAGTCGCTGGGCCTATCAGAATTTAATGGCGTACTTAATCCCCCACGACTGGCATACCCTGACGTAGATGTGCTATCTAGCGTTACGCGTGCAATTTCATCTTCGAGAGCACTTAAGGTAACTTATAAGGCATTAGTAAGTGGTAAGTCGAATAAGCTGCTGTATCCATTAGCTATATTTGACAATGGAATCCATTGGTACTTAAGAGCATTTGATCCTTCTAAAAAAGAATATAGATCATATGTATTAACAAGGTTTGTTTCTGTAGAAATTGATCACGACAATCCAGTTAAAGGTGAAATGAAGCTTTCAGATCATCAATGGAATAGAATGGTTGAATTAGAATTAGTTCCACATCCAAATAAACGAAATGTTAGACAGCCGGATACCATAGCACATGACTTTAACATGGAAGGTGGCAAGCTAAAATTAACTGTCAGAGCTGCCGTAGCCGGTTACTGGCTAAGACATTGGAATGTGGACTGTACGGAAGATCACAGCCTTAAGGGTTTTCACTATCAATTGTGGCTATGTAATCACCAAACCTTGTACAACGTCGAAAGTCGCTCACTAGCACCCGGACTGTCTGAATACCAATAACAAAAATAACAACAAACATTTTAGAACTGCCTGTTGGCCCTTTCTACATAAATTGTATGGGGCAATTCAACAGCATTGTTCTTACAAAAGGAACTTAAAGGAATACAATGGCAATTAAAAAAACTGAATTATATTCATCTCTTTGGGCAAGCTGTGATGAGCTACGTGGCGGTATGGACGCTAGCCAATACAAAGATTACGTGCTCACCATGTTGTTTATGAAGTACGTTTCAGACAAGTTCAAAGGTGACCCTTACGGCATGATTGTAGTGCCAAAAGGTGCTAGTTATGACGATATGGTTGCCGCTAAGGGTGACAAAGAGATTGGCGATAAGATTAATAAAATCATTTCAGCCCTTGCCGAAGAAAACGATTTAAAAGGTGTGATTGACGTTGCCGATTTCAACGATGAAGACAAGTTAGGCAAAGGCAAAGAAATGATCGACCGCCTCACAAAACTGGTGGGTATTTTCCAAGGTCTAGATTTAACGGCCAACCGCGCTGCGGGTGATGATTTATTAGGTGATGCATATGAATATTTAATGCGCCACTTTGCTACGGAATCAGGTAAATCAAAGGGGCAATTCTATACCCCATCTGAAGTTTCGCAAATTTTAGCCAAGGTTGTGGGCATAACCGAAAGCACTTCCCAAGACGCAACTGTGTATGACTGTGCTTGCGGGTCGGGTTCACTTTTATTAAAAGCTAGCGATGAAGCACCGCGTGGCTTGTCTATTTTTGGGCAGGAAATGGATAACGCCACCAGTGCATTAGCTCGCATGAATATGATCTTGCATAACAACGCCACGGCAAAAATCTGGAAAGGCAATACCTTGTCAGATCCGCAATGGAAAGATGCACCTAATCAACTTAAAACCTTTGATTTTGCAGTGGCCAACCCCCCATTTTCGAATAAAAACTGGACGAGTGGGTTAAATCCAAACGAAGATTTATATGGTCGATTTACTTGGGGTATTCCGCCAGAGAAAAACGGTGACTATACATTTTTACTACACATCATTAAAAGCTTAAAGAGCACAGGTAAAGGCGCGGTTATCTTACCCCATGGCGTACTGTTCCGTGGTAATGCCGAAGCAAAAATTCGTGAAAACCTCATCAAGCAAGGTTACATTAAAGGCATTATTGGCTTACCTGCCAACTTGTTTTATGGCACAGGTATTCCTGCGTGTATTATCGTGATTGATAAAGAACACGCACAAAAAGCAGTCACTAGCTTTAACGAAGGCGATATTGAGCTGCCAACAGTTTCAGGTCGCCCAATCTTTATGGTTGATGCCAGCAAAGGCTTTATCAAAGATGGCAACAAAAACCGACTGCGCAGCCAAGACATTCATAAAATTGTTGATGTATTTAACAAAGGCTTAGAACTTGAGCGTTACAGCCGCTTAGTGGAAATTGATGAAATTGCCGCGAATGATTACAACCTTAACATCCCGCGTTATATCGACTCGTCTGAGCCAGAAGATTTACACGATTTAAGCGCTCACCTGCAAGGTGGCATTCCAAACCGTGACATTGATGCCCTTGAGCATTACTGGCAGGTATTCCCAAGCATTCGAGCAACTTTATTTAAACCTGAACGTGAAGGCTATAGCCACGCACTGGTTGAAGCTAGCCAAGTTAAAAGCACTATTTTGGCTCACCAAGAATTTAAAGACTTTGCCGCTCGCAGCTTATTGCCATTTAAACAATGGATACCAGAAGCGAAATTAAAAGAGATTAAAGTAGGCGATAACCCTAAAAACTTTATCTTTAACATTTCAGAGAACTTGTTACATAGCTATGTCAATAGTGACCTATTAAGCAAATACGATATTTACCAAATCCTGATGGATTACTGGGCTGATACCATGCAGGACGATGTGTATGTATTGGTACAGGACGATTGGCAAGTAGGTAATACATTACGTGAACTTGTAGCTAAAAAAGGCGAAAAGCTAAAAGAAACACCTGATTTAATTATTAACAAGAAAAAGTACAAAGCAGAGATTATTCCACCAAGCTTAATCGTTGCCCGTTACTTTGCTGACGAACAAGCTCAGGTTGATGCTCTGCAAGCCAAACAAGACGAAGCCACCCAAGCACTTGAAAGTTACCTTGAGGAACATGCTTCTTCTGGAACAGGGAGCGAAGATGGCTTATTGGTTGAAGCCCTCAACGATAAAGACAAAATCACCAAAGCCAGCGTTGCTGCCAGAGCTAAGCTAGCAACCGATGCTGACGAAATTAAAGCGCTGAAACAAGCAACTAAACTGTTTAATGCTGAAGCGGCTGCGAAAAAAGCGGTTAAAGAAGCGCAAGAAACTCTGGATTTAGCGGTATTCAGTCAATATCCAAAACTTAATATTGATGAATTAAAAGCCCTGATTGTCGATGACAAATGGCTTGCCACATTACAAGCAAATATCGTTGCTGAAATTGAACGTGTTACCCAACAAATGGCAAACCGTGTTAAACAACTGGAAGAGCGCTATAGCACTCCACTGCCAAAACTCGCCAAATCTGTTGATTCTCTTAGTGATAAAGTGGCAGGCCATTTAAAAGCAATGGGGTTGGAGTGGATGCTATGAGTGTAACAGAACAACAAGTTCCAGAAGGATTTAACAAAACAGAAGTTGGTATTATTCCGGATAAATGGGAAATCCACCTTCTTAATGACATATCAGTGATTTCGAGGCTTGCAGGTGCAGAATACTCTAGTATGTGGAAAGAGAATCCAGCAGGTGAAATTATTGCACTGCGAGGATTTAATATAGGAAAGAACAGAATTATAAACCGAGAGCTTACTCGAATTGATAATTCACTATCTCTAAAGTTAAAGCGTTCTAGGTTAACTAAAGGGGATGTCATCTACCCATGCGTTGGCTCAATTGGCAATGCTGCCGTAATTTACGAAAACGACAAGTATCATATTCAACAAAATATTGCTCGAATTACTCCAAAGCAGGAAAAGTTATACTCTGAATATCTTTGTCACTTTTTAATGAGTGAGCTTGCTTTCAAAGAAGTTGAAAGGTTCACTGCAACAACGAGCCAACCAAGTGTTCTTGTAAGTAGTTTAAGGCAATATAGAGTTCCCGTGCCAGAAACTCTTAAAGAACAAACCGCCATTGCCAATGCCTTATCTGATGTGGATGCGCTATTAACGGAATTGGAAAAGCTTATCGCCAAAAAACAAGCGATTAAAACCGCCACCATGCAGCAACTGCTTACAGGTAAAACCCGTTTACCGCAGTTTGCTACTTACACTGAAGGCAAAAAGCAAGGCCAATCCAAAGGCACAAAACCCAGCGACCTAGGCGAAATTCCAGAGGACTGGAAGGTAGTTACTTTAGATGAAGCTGCTAACTTTTTTGATGGGCAAAGACGGCCACTAAAGTCTGGTGATAGAGCAAGAATTAAAGGTCAATATCCATACTATGGTGCATCAGGGATAGTTGACTATGTAAATGACTTTATTTTCGATGGAGAGTTTATTTTACTAGGTGAGGATGGTGAAAATATATTAAGTAGGAGCTTACCTTTAGCATTTAAAGCAAGTGGAAAAATTTGGGTAAACAATCATGCTCATGTCATGACCCCGAAGAAAAACTACCATATTGATTTTTTGATACCTTATTTGGAAAGTTTAGATTACTCACTACTCAACTCAGGGACAGCTCAACCAAAGTTAAACAAACAATCTTGCTTAAATATAAAAGTTATTAAGCCTTCGATTGAAGAACAAACAGCAATCGCCACTATTCTCTCGGATATAGATGAAGAAATTCAAACACTTGAACACCGCCTAAAGAAAACTCGTCAAATTAAACAAGGCATGATGCAAGAGCTACTCACAGGCAAAACAAGGTTGCCATTTTGATCTGCGTGAAGTGTGTTAACCACAATACCTTAAAAACATTTGTTACTAGTCATGGTCTAGTTGCAAGTTGTGACTATTGTGATAACCAAGATATCTGTGTAGACGATGAAAAGTTTGAACAGTTTTTGCTAGGTAAGGCGAAAGAAATATTGGTCACTACGGACGAGTTATCAAAGCATGACCAAGCGATGATATTCGAATGCGGTAGCCCTGACCCTCATGTATTTAAACTATTTGACTTCTTTGAATCCCACCTCGATTTAGTAAATGAGTCATTTGTAGAGCAATTTATCGAAAAAGTACCGGATGAAACCAATCAGAATGGCTATTCACTTTTATATGTTTTAAATGATGGCAACCTTGATGAATTAAATGATTTCGAAGAGCGTTGGTATAATTTTACTCATTCAATACGACATAGTAAGCGATTTTTTAATAAGTTGGCCTTCACGTTTTGTAAGGACTTATTTGAAACAATTGTCGAGGACGGTCAGTTACTAAAGCATTTAGTTGTTGATTTACCAGTCACACAACCTCTTTACCGTGCAAGAGTGGGTTACTCTATTGCTGATATTGAAGCCATTGATAAAGATCCTATAAACCAGTTAGGAGCAGTGCCTGCAAAATTTGCTAGTTCACAGCGAATGACTCCAGCAGGTGTATCCGCATTCTATGCAGCATTTGACCGAAATACATGTATTAGTGAATTAAGACCAATTGTAGGCGATGGTGTGGTTTCCGGAGAATTTCGCCCGAATAGAGCTTTAAAACTCTTGGATTTGAACATTTTGAAAGATGTTCAAATTAATGACGATATATTTTCAGATAGATGGCTGGTTTTATCTCATGCTTACGCTTTTTTCCCAGAGTTGGTCTTCAAACTTACACGACCGTCTAGTCGTAATAATCAACATGATTATTTAGCGACTCAAGTCATCTTTGAGTTTCTCAGTACCGAATTTGGTTCTCAAATTAACGGAATTATATACCCTTCAATACAAAAAAATGGTGATAGCCAATGTGTGGTTTTATTTCCGGAGTACTCTCAAGTAAAAAGCGGTCTATTGGGTACCACCAATTTAGATGATCCTTTCGAAAAGAATAGCCCAGCATTATGTTTTGTTCCAGAATCAATCAAGTTTCATAAAGTGAAGAGTGTAAGCTTTGAAGCAACAGAAGAAGACAACTCACTAATGCTAACATCCAGTGATTCGATGCTAAGAACGTTATTCCCAAGTGAGAGATAATAAACATGGTATTACTAATATTGGTGCAAGCCTGTGACTGAATTTGATGGTGTGCTTAAAGGGCATTATTTTATCGGCTGGGATCTTGGTGGTTGGAATTGTTCAAAGAATAGGAACAGTCGCGATGCCATTGTTATCTTAGACAGCCAAGGTCAGATTGTAGGTTTGCCTTGTCGCGGTAATTTATCATCCATTATCCATGAATCACCGGATCAACCTTCCTTTATTCAGGCCATGTTTACACTGTGCAAGACTGAATATTTACATGGTAAGGTAACTCTGGCAATTCATACACCGCTCGGCTTCAGTGACGGTTTTCGGACATTATTGGATGGGAAATACATAGATGGTGAAACACCCAGTGCACTAAATCCTTATCTTTTTCGAGAAACTGAGCAGTTTTTAGCAGGTTGGGGTTATACACCGCTTTCTTCCATCAAAGATATGATTGGCAGTCAGGCCACTAAAGGGATGCATGTTGTAGCCAAGTTTGCTGCGAATATTTTACAAACTGGTGTATGGCAGGATGAAAACCTAACCATTATCGAAGCTTATCCTTCACCTTGTGCATATTCTGAAGTTATTTTTAGTATGCAAAAATAAGCATCGTTAAGCTGGATTATAAATGAACTTGGTAAAGAACAATTGTTAGATGCGAGGTTGGCAACTCAAGATCATATAGATGCGTTGACTTGTGCATTGATTGCTAAGCTGTTCGCACTTAAACCGCAGTGCTTAACAGTTCCAGATGACTATACGTCTCAAAGTGAAGGGTGGATTTTTGTGCCTAACGATTGTTTAAACGACGCAGACAAAAGAACTAAGTTTTTATTAAGCTAATCAGAAACAGGGATCAGGTAATGTTGGTCAAAAAGAACGTAAAACACAAAATCAAACAAGCCATGATGCAAGAACTACTCACTGGCCGCACACGATTACCATTTAATCAAAAATAAGGAACACGGATGTCTGAATGTAATGAATTAGAGTTAAAACCTATTAATGACCTGCTGGAGTTGTCCTTTTTCATTCCTGCCTACCAACGTGGTTATCGCTGGTCTAAACGGCAAGTTACTGAGTTGCTTGATGACATCAAAGAGTTTCAGCAACAAGCGGAAAATAGTACTAAAAATACTTTTTATTGCTTACAGCCCATTGTTGTTAAACAGCATAATGGCGATTGGGAATTGGTTGATGGGCAACAGCGACTGACAACCATATATATAATTCTAACTTACTTAAAAGACATCCTTGCTCTACTAGGTAAATCTCGTTATGAATTGAGTTATGAGACCAGAGAAGAAAGTGCTGAATTTCTTCAGGATATCAATGAGGAACGCGGTGAGGAGAACATTGACTTCTTCCATATCGTAGAAGCTAAAAAAGCAGTAGAAGAATGGTTTAAGGCGCAAGATGGCACATATAAAGTTGACTTTATTCAAACATTGTTAGGCCCCAAGGATACAAAGAAGAGTGTTCAAGTCATATGGTATCAAATTGACGAAACTGAAAATGTTACCGAAGTATTTACCCGACTAAATATGGGTAAAATTCCTCTCGTTAACGCTGAATTAGTCAAAGCGCTATTTTTGAAATCAAGTAACTTTGCCAAAGATGTAACCGAACCTGATAGTAATAAACCAATTCAAGACTTACAACAATTAAAGATATCTCAGGAATGGGATGCCATTGAAAAGCGTTTACAAGATGAAGCGTTTTGGTATTTCATTACTAATAACCGAATTGAAACTAACCGCATTGAATTTGTCTTAGCGCTAGCGGCTAAAAATTTGGATAGTGAAGGAATTCTCGATACAGACAAACTAGAGATCTTTTTGAAA
This sequence comes from Aliiglaciecola lipolytica E3, assembly GCF_000314975.1. GTDB lineage: Bacteria > Pseudomonadota > Gammaproteobacteria > Enterobacterales > Alteromonadaceae > Aliiglaciecola > Aliiglaciecola lipolytica. Next base: position 107,915 of record NZ_BAEN01000015.1, on the reverse strand, counting down.
TTTAACAGACTACTAAACACTAATAGCGAACAAGATAAAACTGTCGATGTAACGCGTGAGTGGCTAAAGATAAAACAGTGCTTTATGACGCTGGAAGAGTGGTATAATGACCGTGCCCTATTTCACTTGATTGGTTATTTGGTCTCGCAAAAAGTATCTATAACAAACATTTTCGATTTACATCAGGCATCACTTACAAAATATGACTTTCGCCAGACATTACTTGAGCAAGTATTAAACAGAACGTTTACTGGTGGTAACATCGAGGCATTATCTCAAGAATGGCTTGAAGAAATATTAAATTCTTTCACTTATGAGTCAGGTGCTCACAAGCTAAGGCCCATATTATTACTATTTAATGTTTCTAGCCTACTTGCAAACCCTGCAAGCAATGCGCGTTTTCAATTTGATAAATATAAAGACCCATCAAATGGTTGGGATATAGAACATATCCGCTCTGTTGCCTCTGATATGCCAAACAGTAAAGACAAACAAAAAGCATGGCTTGAAAATGTTGTTGATTATATTTCTAGCGATGAACACGTTTCAGTATACGAACCTGATACTGAAACGGTTAGTGACGAGCAAAATATCAGGCTTGAAGCCCAAGCTTTGATAAAAACTGCCACTTTCAACAATGACCAGTTTGAAACCTTGTATAACAAGGTAAGAGAACATTATGACCCTGACGGCAACGAAGACGTTGATAATTCCATCGGTAACTTAACATTGCTGGATAGTTCAACTAACCGTAGTTACCAAAACGCTGTGTTCCCCATTAAACGTTCAAAAATTATTGCTTTAGATAAAAAAGCTACCTTTGTGCCGCTTTGTACTAAAAATGCCTTTCTTAAGTACTACAGCAAACAAGTAGATAAGATGCTGTTTTGGGAAACAAGAGACAGTGAAGACCATCAACGAGCAATGATTGAAATGTTGTTTGGTTTTTTTCAGGGAGTAGGCGTTCATCAAAAAGGAGTTAGTTCATGAGTAAGGGAAAAAGCTTAACGCTTTACGGTTTATTTGATATCGACACGGTTGAGACCATTGAAATCCCTATATTGCAGCGAGATTATGCTCAGGGCCGAAAGGAAGAAAGTGAAGTAAGAACGCTATTTCTAAATTCTTTATCTCAAGCTTTATATAATAATGCTGAGTCACGCCTGCCACTTGATTTAGACTTTGTATATGGCAACTTTGAAGAAGGCCAAAGCAAGGCGTTTTCAGTGCTTGATGGGCAGCAACGTTTAACAACCTTGTATTTGTTACATTGGTATTTGGCTGTTCAACATGATCATATCGAAGAATTTAGAAGTAGATTTGTAACTGATGAGCACCGTTCACGGTTAACCTACAAAACGCGACCAAGTACTACTGAGTTTTTTGATGCATTAACCTCGAAAGATTTTGTGCTTTCAAATACAGTGATAAGTGATCAGATCAAAAATAGCCAATGGTTTTATTTGTCTTGGCAGCAAGACCCAACAGTGCAAGCTTGTTTGAATATGCTCGATGCTGTTCAAACTTTGTTCTCTGGCAGTGATATTGACTTGTATGACAGAATTACCAACACAAGTAATCCTTACATTACGTTTCAGTTTTTAGACCTTCACTCATTTGGTTTGTCGGACGAGCTTTATATAAAAATGAATGCTCGTGGTAAACCGCTTACTATTTTTGAGAATTTCAAGGCGAAGTTAGAGCAAAAAATTAAGTCTTTTGAAGAGCCTTGGCCCGCATACTCTCTACCATTTAACAAAAACGCTAGCGGTTATGATTACTTTATACATAAAGTAGATACTGACTGGGCAGACCTATTTTGGCCTTATAGAAATGTCTGCTCTAATGACAATACCTTTGATGATGAACTAATGAATTTCATTCGCTTAGTCATTGCCTATCAATACCTAATTGACCATCGAGATTCACCAATCGATCTTCATGTGAATAGTGGAGAACTCTTTGGGCGTAACGGACGATTAGAGGCGCTTACGCTTTCTAAATATGAAGTACTAGACTGCTTAAATAAAGAGTTTATTGTTCGCCTTATTAGCTTCCTTGACCTCATATCTAGAGATGGTTTAATCGATAACCAAATACATAGCTACTTAGAGAATGACTATCATTATTCTGAGTATAAAACTTTTAAAAATGTATTAAAAAATGACGCTAGTTATGATGATAAATTAAGATTCTATGCATTTTATAACTATGTTTCCAAATCACCTTCTGACACGGAATTAAATGAATGGTTGAGAGTTGTATTTAATCTAACCGAAAACACCATTACCAATACCTCAGATGAATTTTACAAAGCATTCTTTGCTATTGATAAGTTGTGTCAATCAGATAAACCTATCCTAGAAAGCCTAGCTGCTGATATTGAAATATCAGGTTTTGCTGGCGCTCAGATTGTTGAAGAAAAAATTAAGGCCCATTTATTATTAAGGTCGCAAGAGTGGCGTGATCTAATTATGAACGCAGAACAGCATTCGTTCTTAAAAGGTCAAATTGGCTGCATTTTAAACTTTTCTAAAATTCTAAGTTTTTACCGAGAACACGAACACTGCAACTGGGACGCTGAAGAAGATAACGAGTATTTAGCCAGCTTCAAGCGATATTCTGATGCTATTCAAGGTGTTTTTGACGAAATAGAAAATAGCTCAGCATCAATTGATTATCTGTGGGAGAGAGCGGTACTTAGTAAAGGTGAGTACTTCACCAACAACAAGCGCGGAAAGTACAATATGCTGTCATCACGAGATACCAGAAATAATATTCCTCGTGATCATAGTTGGAAAAGATTATTGCGTTTCGGAACAGCTTCAATTGAACAAAAGCAAAGTTACATAAAAGTAGTATTAGATGACCCACTATTTAATTCTAATGAAGTACAAACGTCACTATCTGCTATTTGCTCCAACGCTATAGAGTCTGAGGAAATTGAGCCTTGGAGAAAAGCTTTAATTCAACATAAAGAATTAATGGCGTACTGCCAGCAAGGCTTTATAGAGAAAAATAATTCTGAATTTGTGTTACTTGGACAGTCACAGCGGAACCATCCTCATGTTGAGCTTTACACGAAAACTCTAGAACTTGAATTATCGCTGGACGAAACCCTATTAACACCGTTTTCAAGTTTATGGTATGTACCAGTTAAATCGCGTGAAGAAAGTGCGCATTTGAAACTAAGCGGTTTTGTTCATCATGGAGAGCGATATTATATTGAGATCCATAAAACAGCTGGCTGCTTTGATATTAGAGTTATAGGTGGTGAGATAGAGAATGCACCTGATACATTAGTAAGTGTATTAGAGAGTGAAGGTTTTGAACTGAGTGGCTTAGCATTACCAAGCCTTGGTATTTACAAATACTTCAGTGATAAAAATCAGAAAAGTATCAACGATGCCAAATCAAAGATTCAGAAACTATGCGCAAGTTTAAAGGATTTAAGCGATGAGTAATGTTGTTCAGTTTAAAGTAAAACAATAAAAGGAATGAACAATGATTAGAGATGGAAGATTAATTTATCACTTATCTGCTTTAGAAAATCTAGAATCGATTCTTCAGCATGGATTGCAACCAAGGTGTGAGCTAAGCAATGATGGATTTGAAGATGTTGCTGATGGTGAAATATTAGATTCTAGGGCTAACCACAGCTTAGATCTTTATGTACCGTTCCACTTTTTCGCCAAAAACCCCTTTGATTATGGCGTACAGAGATCGTACCCGAATAAAGATTTCGTCTTAATTGCTATCCGGAGAAGTACAGCAAGAGCAAATGGCTGGCAAATTGTACCTACACACCCTTTAGCTGAACAGGGTTATCAAATTTTAGACTATGATGCCGGCTTTTTAGCGATTGATTGGGAATTGATGGAAGAAAGAGATTATGATGATAGAGCGTGCAAAGTAGCCTGTATGGCGGAGTGTTTATCGCCTACAAGTGTAAACCCCAACTTGATTTTCTGTATTTATGTTAAAAATGCACGAGTGAAAGCAGTTGTAGATAGGCTGCTGAATTCACATAATGTTGAATGTCATGTAGATATTAATCCTGCAATGTTTGTTGGTGAGTAAATTGTATAACTATAGTCAAACTCTTAACCCACAAAAAGCGCTAATTTGGCGCATAGTGCATCGCAACAATATACCGTGGATCTTAGATAACGGTTTGTATTGTGGTAATAGTCAGGTGCAGTCACCTAATTGGGAAGCAATCGGTAGTTCGGAGTTAATACAAAAACGAGCAACTCATCCAGTCCCGATTTCTCCTTTTGGTTCATTAAATGACTATGTGCCTTTTTACTTTACCCCTTTCTCACCTATGTTGCTCAACATAAAGTCAGGACGAGGTGTTATTCAGAGAGCTAACGAAGACATTGTTATTTTGGTATCATCATTACATAAAGTTGAGCAACTAAACTTGGAATTTGTCTATACAGACATGCATGCATACTATCAATGGGCTAATTTCTATTCTGACTTAAGCTACTTAAGGCAGGTAGATTGGCCTATTTTACAAGCAAGGAATTTTGCTAGAGATCTGAATGATCCTGCGAAGTTCGAGCGATACCAAGCTGAGGCATTAATCAAACAGCATTGTCCAATAAATGCTTTATTAGGCATAGCTTGTTACAACGCTCAAGTTGAACAACAATTAAAACAACATATTCAACAACGCAATATGAATTTGGACGTTATTGTACGTCCGGGATGGTATTTCTAATGATCACTTATACACAAGGTAATTTACTCGAAGCTAACGCAGATGCACTAGTAAATACAGTCAATACTGTAGGGGTCATGGGAAAAGGCATTGCGTTAATGTTCAAAGAGCGCTTTCCTAAAAATATGGCAGAATATGCAAGTGCATGTAAAGCTAAACAAGTAACTACGGGCAAAATGTTTGTTACTGAAACAGGCGAATTAATGGGGCCTAGGTGGATTGTAAACTTCCCTACCAAGCAGCATTGGCGTGCAAAATCTAAAATGGAATGGGTTCAAGATGGCTTAGTTGATCTTCGCCATTTTATAGAAAACAATAATGTCAGTTCTATAGCAATTCCTCCTCTTGGCGCAGGGCAAGGTGGTCTATCTTGGCCTGAGGTGAAATTAGAAATTGAAAAAGCATTATCAGACATTAAAACCACAAATATTATTGTATTTGAACCTACAAGAAAATATCAAAATGTAGCTAAAAAATCAGGTGTAAAGAAACTAACTCCTGCAAGAGCGTTAGTTGCAGAATTGGTAAGACGCTATTGGATATTAGGCATGGAGTGTAGCCTACTAGAAATTCAAAAGTTAGCTTGGTTTTTACAGAGAACCATTGAAAATTCAGGCCTGAAAAATGAGTTGAAGCTTAACTTCGAAGCTAATTATTATGGCCCATATGCCAACAACTTAGAGCACTTGTTAAATGCTTTAGATGGTAGTTATTTGAAATCAGATAAACGTATTCCAGATTGTGATCCTTTAGATGTCATCTGGTTCAATGAAAAAGAGAGGCAAAAAGTTTCGACCTACTTAAGTACCGAGGCAAAAGAGTATTTACCAGCATTAGAAGAAGCAACTGAAGTCATTAATGGCTTTGAGTCTCCTTTTGGTCTTGAGCTTTTATCTACAGTAGATTGGCTTATTACTAAGCAACATTGTGATGCAACAGTTGAGTCTATTAGGGACGGAATAGCTAATTGGCCTGCTGGAGCAAAATGGGCACAGCGAAAATTAAATCTATTTAGTGATAGAGAAATTAAATTTGCTTTAACTAACTTGGAAAAACTAAGTTAATTAAGTTAGTTCAATAAAAAAATATAAAGGAACTATATGAGTAATGTCGGTCAATTAGAACGAAAAACACAAAACCGCATTGTTAAGTTTTTTAAAGAACAACTTGATTATGACTACCTCGGCAATTGGGAATATCGTGAAGGCAACAGCAATATTGAAAAAGGCCTGTTGACCAAATGGCTTAAAGGCCGAGGGTTTTCTGACTCGCTGATTAACCGCACATTACGCCAACTCGATACTGCCGCAGCCCTTGGTGAAGGTAAAAAACTCTTTGATGCAAATAAAGATGTTTATCGCCTACTTCGCTATGGAGTAAAAGAAAAAGAAGGGGCTGGTGAACTAAACCAAACCGTTTGGCTGATTGACTGGAAAAAACCTGATAATAATGACTTTGCCATTGCAGAAGAAGTCACTGTAAACGGCGAGCTTAAAAAGCGCCCTGATATAGTGATCTACGTTAACGGTATTGCTTTAGGTGTTATTGAACTTAAGCGCTCAACCATATCTGTCAGTGAAGGTATTCGTCAAAATCTAGATAATCAAAAGAAAGCCTTCATCCGCAATTTTTTCACTACCATGCAGTTAGTCATGGCGGGTAACGACACGCAAGGCATTCGTTACGGAACCATTGAAACATCAGAAAAATATTATTTAGAGTGGAAAGAGCCAGACCTTTCTGGAGGCTTGCCATCAGCCGATAAAAAAACAAATTCTTTATTAGATACCCATATTACTCAGCTTTGTGACAAGAAAAGGTTTTTACAGCTTATTCATGACTTTATTGTGTTTGACGCAGGTGTTAAGAAAACCTGTCGTCACAACCAGTTTTTTGGAATCCAAGCAGCCAAGAGTCATATTAAATCAAAACAAAATGGCATCATTTGGCACACCCAAGGATCGGGAAAGAGCTTAACTATGGTGTGGTTGGCAAAGTGGATTAGAGAAAATATTACCGATTCTCGTGTTTTAATTGTCACGGACAGAACTGAATTAGATGAACAAATCGAAAAGGTGTTCTCTGGTGTTGATGAAGACATATATCGAACAAAAAGTGGCGAAGACTTAGTTGCTACGTTGAATCAACCTAACCCTTGGTTGTTCTGCTCGCTAGTGCATAAATTTGGTCGAAATGGTGAAGCTCCTAGTGATGAAGAGGATGAGGAAGCTACTAAAGGTTACCTTGCTGCACTCACTCAAAATCTACCTAGCGACTTTATTGCTAAAGGTAACTTATTTGTGTTCGTGGACGAATGCCACAGAACCCAGTCGGGCAAACTCCACGAAGCAATGAACGCAATACTACCAGAAGCAATGTTCATTGGTTTTACGGGCACCCCGTTGATGAAGAGGGACAAGAAGAAGTCGTTAGAGGTATTTGGCCCCTACATTCACACCTATAAGTTTGACGAAGCTGTTAGTGACGGTGTGGTACTTGATCTTCGTTATGAAGCAAGAGATATCGATCAACATTTAACGTCAGAGAAAAAAGTAGATCAATGGTTTGAAGCTAAAACAAAGGGGCTGTCAAACCTTGCTAAGATGCAACTCAAGCAGAAATGGGGCACGATGCAAAAGGTGCTTTCCAGTAAGTCTCGCTTAGAGCAAATCGTTAGCGATATATTGATGGATATGGAGATCAAACCCGCGCTGATGTCTGGCAGAGGTAACGCCATGTTGGTATGTGCTAGCGTCCATCAAGCTTGTGTGGTTTATGAGTTATTTAATAAAACAGATCTTACAGGGAAGTGTGCAATCGTCACAAGTTATCAGCCCGCAGCAAGCACAATCAAAGGGGAAGAGACCGGTGAAGGAAAAACTGAAAAGCTCTTCAAATATACAACTTATCGAAAAATGTTAGCTGACTACTTTGAACAAAGCGAAGAGGAAGCTGCTAAGCGTGTTGAAGAATTTGAAAAGGCTGTTAAGAAACGTTTTATCGAAGAGCCGGGACAAATGCGCTTACTAATTGTTGTCGATAAACTCTTAACTGGCTTTGATGCACCTTCAGCGACTTACCTATATATCGATAAAAAGATGGCTGATCACAACCTCTTCCAAGCGATTTGTCGTGTAAACAGATTGGATGGTGAAGATAAAGACTATGGTTATATCATCGACTATAAGGACTTGTTCCGGTCACTTGATAAAGCCATAAAGGACTATACCGCAGAAGCTTTTGACGGATACGATGCAGATGACGTTGAAGGACTTTTAAAAGATCGTTTGACTGAGTCAAAAACAGATTTGGATAATTCGTTAGAAGCTGTAAGGGCCTTATGTGAATCTGTTAAAGCCCCTAGAGATACTAAAGATTTCATTCACTATTTCTGTGGTGAATCTGGTGTAGAACCTGCGGACGAAAATGAACGCACGGAAAAAGAAGCCTTGCGTTTAACGCTATATCAATCAGTCGTTAAACTTATTCGTGCATACACCAACATTGCTAATGAAATGGAACAAGCAGGCTTTACATTCGAGCAAGCAGAAAATATTAAGAAAGAAGTAGCCTACTTTGAAAAGGTGCGTGACGAAGTAAAACTTGCCAGTGGCGACTTACTCGAAATGAAGCGATTTGAACCTGCTATGCGCCATTTGTTAGATATGTACATTCGTGCAGATGACAGCGAATTACTCATGGATTTTGAAGAACTCGGCCTGATTGATCTAGTAGTGAATAACAATGGTAAAGGGCTTGAATCATTACCTGAAAGCTTGCATGACAATGAAGCGGCAATGGCAGAAGCGATTGAGAATAACGTAAGAAAAACGATTGTCGATGAGAACCCAGTAAACCCTAAGTACTACGATAGCATGGCATCCTTGCTGGATGAGATTATTAAGCAGCGAAGAGAACAAGCCATTAGCTATCAAGAGTATCTCGAACAAATTCGAGCACTTGCAAAGAAAGTGGTTAATCCTACTGAAAATAGTTCTCAGAGTTACCCTGAGTCTGTTGATACTCCTGCTAAACAAGCGATTTACGACAACTTTGGTAACGATGAAGTACTCGCAACTAAAATCGATACTGCTGTTCGTTATACTAAGAAAGCTGAATGGCTTGGTGATAGATTCAAGGAGCGTGAAATTGCCAATGCGATTAGAGCAGAATCAGGTGGATACGATGTTAACATCGATGATCTTATGGAGCTGATAAAAGCTCAAAAGGAATATCATTAGTGCGTCATACTAAAAGCAATGCTCAAAGTGTTGAAGTAGTGCGTATTGGTGAAATCGATGTGGAGCTAAATCGCAGAGCCATTAAAAATATTCACCTGAGCGTATTACCGCCCAATGGCAAAGTGCGATTGTCTATTCCGAATGATACGAGTGAACAAAAGATCAGACTGGCTATTGTTAATAAGCTGGCGTGGATCAAAAAACAGCAAGCTGACTTTGCTGGGCAAGAACGCCAATCCACACGCGAAATGGTTAATGGTGAATGCCACTATCTTTGGGGTAAAAAATATCGATTAAAGCTTATCGAAGCAACAGGTAGATACAATGTCACGGCAAAAGGAAATGGCAACTTAGAGATAGCTATAGCTGAAAATACTTCAACAGATAACAAGCTCAAATTACTCAACCGCTTTTACCGATATGAAATGAACGGTTCAATAGCCAAAATGCTTCCTAAATGGCAGAAGAAGTTAGGTGTAGCACCTGACTCATTAGGGATCAAAAAAATGAAAACCAAGTGGGGCAGTTGCAATATTCAAGCAAAACGCATTTGGTTGAACTTAGAACTCGCCAAAAAACCTATAGAGTGTATGGAGTTCATATTGGTGCATGAATTAGTACACCTTCATGAGCGCCACCACAACGAACGTTTTCGGTTATTAATGAACAAGCATTTGCCCAATTGGAAAGAACGTCGAGATTTGCTTAATAGCCTTCCTCTGGCTTATGAGGACTGGAGTTACTAACTTGAAAATATTGCACTGTACCGATTTGCATGATTCTGATGATGCTATTACGTGGATTAATGAGAATAGTGAAAGCTTTGATGTTATTTGTCTTACAAGCGATTTTTTAGATCATAGAGAAACTCAATTTCAGCAGAAGAACAAATTAGCTTTTATAAAAAATGGTTTAATGAATTCAATCAGCCTGTTTTAGTGTGTTCTGGTAATCACGATTTTTGTAATGGAACACAATCTTGGCTGGAGGGAAAAGTAGGTTTATTGGGGATGGAACAATAACGACAATCAAAGGGATCAAATTTGGTTGTATAAAATATGACAGCGACTATTTTGCGGTATTTAAAAGGTGCGATATTATTTTATATCATGTACCACCAAAAGGAACTTCGTGCTCCAAGCAAAACGGATAAGACTTTGGATGTAGCAATATTCGTCTGGCACTAAACCAAAAATTAAGATCACCAAATTACCTCCTTACTGGCCATGTTCATAGGCCACAAAAACATACAATTAGACTTAGTTCAATTGTTGTATCTAATGCAAGTGGCGTTCATAAAAGTGGTAAAGCAAGTTATGCGGTAATTGAGTTATAAATTGAAAAGCCGTCAATAATCAAAACTCAATTGGATTCACATAAAAAATCTATCGAGCTTAAAATGACTAACTTATATTTTTGGCTGGTAAAAGCAAAGGGCCTTTCGACCCTTTTTCACAAACTATATTTAAATCACAAACTTTATTTAAGCAACACAAACTTCATTCGAAACTGACAAAAAAATCAATCTTCCATATAGGTCTCGATACTCGGGCATGAGCAGATCAAGTTTCGATCTCCGTATACGTCGTCGATGCGGTTAACGCTTGGCCAGAATTTGTTTCTGGCAACTGACGGTACTGGGTAAGCAGCGGTTTGTCTGTCGTAGCTGCGGTTCCAGTCGCTGTCGCATATGTCATCTAGGGTGTGAGGGGCGTTGTGCAACGGGTTGTCGGTGGCGTCCCATTCGCCGCTTTCCACTTTTGCCATTTCTGCGCGGATGCAAATCATGGCTTCGATGAAGCGGTCAAGTTCGGCTTTAGCTTCAGATTCAGTTGGTTCGATCATCAGCGTACCAGCTACTGGGAAGCTCATTGTGGGTGCGTGGAAACCGTAGTCGTTGAGTCGTTTGGCTACGTCCATTTCACTCACACCAGAGCTTTCTTTAATAGGGCGCAAGTCGATTATACATTCGTGCGCTACGCGGTTGTTTCGACCTTTGTAGAGTACCGGATAGTGACCTTCGAGTTTTTGCGCGATGTAGTTTGCATTTAACATCGCCACTTCGGTGGCTTTTTTAAGTCCGGCGCTGCCCATCATTTTGATGTACATATAACTGATTGGCAAAATTGACGCACTGCCCCAAGGCGCAGCAGAAACCGCTCCGTTGCCAGCAGTTGTATTACCGGTATCGATTACTTGGTGATTCGGTAAAAACGGGGCTAAGTGGGCTTTTACGCCAATAGGTCCCATGCCGGGGCCGCCGCCACCGTGTGGAATACAGAAGGTTTTGTGCAAGTTCAAATGGGAGACATCACCACCAATTAAACCGGGTGAAGTGACACCCACCTGCGCATTCATGTTTGCGCCATCCATGTAAACTTGGCCGCCAAATTCATGCACTATATCGCACATTTCTTTGATCGTTTCTTCGTACACACCATGAGTTGACGGGTAAGTGATCATCGCACAAGATAGATTGTCCGCAACTTCTGCGGCTTTTTTGCGTAAATCGGCTAAATCGACATTACCGTTTTTATCACAGTTCACTACCACCACTTTTAAGCTCACCATTTGCGCTGAAGCTGGGTTAGTTCCATGTGCTGAGCTGGGTATCAAACATACATCTCTATGCCCTTCCCCACGGCTTTCGTGGTAGTTTTTAATTGCAATCAATCCCGCATATTCGCCCTGCGCGCCTGAGTTAGGTTGCATTGACATGGCATCATATCCGGTGATGTTAATTAACCACTCACTTAACTCGTCAATCATCTGTTTGTAACCCTGCGCTTGTTCGATGGGCGCAAAAGGATGCAGTTTGCCAAATTCAGGCCAAGTGACCGGGATCATTTCAGCCGTTGCATTAAGTTTCATGGTACATGAGCCAAGGCTAATCATGGAGTGATTCAAGGCTAAATCTTTGTCTTCTAAAGATTTAATATAGCGCAGCATTTCTGTTTCAGAGTGATATGAGTTAAATACTGGGTTACTCAAAATGTCATCGCTACGCAATAAAGACTCAGGTAGTGACTTGGAACCTTGAGTAGTAATTTCGGCATCCAACATTTCAATATCGAAACCATGCAAGTCGCCGCAGAACAAATCGATTAACGCTTTTAAATCGTGACGATTAGTGGTTTCGTCAATTGAAATTCCAACTTCGTTATCGGCTAAATCAGAACGAAGGTTCATACCAGCCTCAGCAGCACGAGCAATAAGCGACGCTTTGTCGTCAACTAAGACTGTGATGGTGTCAAACCAGCTACTATGCTTAAGCGCATAGCCGTGGCGCGTTAATGCGCTAGCCAATAAATCCGCTAAACGGTTAATGCGCGTTGCAATGGTTTTTAAGCCTTTTGGACCATGGTAAACCGCGTAAAAAGAAGCCATATTGGCCAACAACACTTGTGCAGTACAGATATTCGAATTGGCTTTTTCACGACGTATATGTTGTTCGCGCGTTTGCAGTGCCATACGCAATGCCGGGCGTCCGCGGGTGTCTTTAGACACGCCTATGATACGACCGGGCAGAGAGCGCTTGTAAGCATCACGGGTAGCAAAAAATGCAGCGTGAGGACCACCATAGCCCATAGGTACACCAAAACGTTGTGCTGATCCCAATACTACGTCAGCGCCCATTTCGCCGGGTGATTTTAATAAAACTAGGCTCATAATATCAGCAGCCACCGATACTATCGCTTTGTTATCGTGCAGAGCACTGATGATATCGGTAAGATCTTTAACTTCGCCCGTTGTGCCTGGGTACTGCAATAACGCGCCGAACACATCGTGAGATGCCGCTTCTGATTCTTTACCAACGATTACGTCAAAACCAAACATATCGGCGCGGGTTTTTACCACATCTAAAGTTTGCGGATGCACATCATCAGCTACAAAGAAACTGTTTGCTTTGCGGTTTTTCGAAACGCGTTTCGCCAAGCCCATGGCTTCAGCGGCGGCAGTGGCTTCATCTAACAACGAAGCGGAAGCGAGTTCTAAACCAGTCAAATCAATCGTCACTTGCTGGAAGTTTAATAGCGCTTCTAATCTACCTTGCGCAATTTCAGGCTGATAAGGTGTATAAGCCGTGTACCAACCTGGATTTTCCAATACGTTACGTAAAATAACGTTGGGGGTAATAGTATCGCTGTAACCCATTCCAATAAAACTGCGCTTAATCTGATTCTTAGCGGCGATTTGCTTAAGCTCGTGCAGTGCTTGCACTTCGGTAATACTGTCGCCAATGTTAAGGGCTTCAGGTAAACGAATCCCTGCCGGTACAGTCTGCTTCATTAAATCGTCTAATGAATCGGCACCAACAAACTCTAGCATTTCGGCCATTTCGCTTTCGCTAGGGCCGATGTGACGCCTTACAAAATCTTCTGATTGTTCAAGCTGTGCGAGTGAAAACGGGATATTAGCCATGAATGAATGCCTTTAATTTAAACAATGTGATACTGGGAATAGAAATGCGATTTGCTCGCGATTTTTAGATGAATCCTAAAAAACACCATCGCGAGCATAATATTGAGAACGAAGATTAATCTTCGTCGATACTGTTTTCGTAACCTTCAGCATCTAACAGAGACTCCACTTCAGTTGGATCTTCAGCTTCGATGCGGAATAACCAACCATCGCCAAATGCGTCGCTGTTAACCAGCTCTGGCGTGTTTTCCAAGTCTTCGTTAATCGCTACGATTGTACCAGTGATAGGTGCATAGACGTCAGATGCGGCTTTAACAGACTCAGCAACTGCAACGTCGTCGCCCGCGCCAACAGCATCACCTACTTCAGGTAATTCAACAAACACCATGTCGCCTAAAAGTTCTTGGGCGTGTTCGGTAATCCCCACAGTGAAAGTACCATCACCTTCGTTCCGGACCCATTCGTGAGTTGATGCATAACGTAATTCTGATGGAATGTTGCTCATAATCGTTCCTAATATTGGTTTTTATAATACTACTTGTCGAAATTTTAGTTCAGGTGTTGCTTTTTAATGTTACAGAACACTTTTTCCGTTTCTAACAAAGCTAGGTTTCACTATCTTTACGGTAACCCACTTTTTACGCATTTCCACTTCTGCGGTTTCGTCAGAGGTGGCTGGAATTCTTGCCATGGCGATACTGTGTCCAAGTGTAGGTGAAAATGTACCCGACGTAATAACGCCTTCACCTTCAGAGACTTTTACTTTTTGCCCTGTACGCAGGACCCCCTTATCGGTCATCACCAAGCCAACTAATTTGTGCGTGCCATGTGCTTTTTGCGTTTCTAGCGCTTTACGCCCCATGAAGTCGCGCTCAGATGGCTCCCAAGTGATAGTCCAAGCCATATTTGCTGCCAATGGAGAAATCGTTTCGTCCATATCCTGACCATATAAATTCATACCGGCTTCTAAACGCAGCGTATCACGCGCACCCAAACCACAGGGCGTTACGCCAGCGTCAATCAGGCGCTGCCAAAAATCGGCCGCCATATCGTTAGGAACCATGATTTCATACCCGGCTTCACCAGTGTAACCTGTGGTTGCAATGAATAAATCTTCGGCTTGAACACCAAAGAAAGGTTTCATGCCCGCTACCGCTTCTTTTTGCGCATCAGAAAATAATGCAGCTGCTTTTTCTTTGGCATTAGGGCCTTGCACTGCGATCATGGCAAAGTCTGGGATTTCAGTAATGCTAACCGAAAATTCTTCAGCGACGCCATTTAGCCAATTCATGTCTTTTTCACGAGTGGCTGAATTCACCACCAAACGATAATTGGTTTCATCAAAGTGATAAACAATCAAATCATCAACAACGCCACCGTCTTCATTAAGCATGCCGCTGTATAGGGCTTTACCTTTATCGCTTAATTTAGCGACGTCATTTGCCAAAAGCTTGCGTAAATAGCCTTTTGCTTCACTGCCTTTAACATCCACAATGGTCATATGTGAGACGTCAAACATGCCAGCATCTTTTCTAACCGCGTGATGTTCTTCAATTTGAGAACCGTAGTTGATTGGCATTTCCCACCCGTGGAAATCCACCATTTTCGCGCCAGCTTCGATATGCTTTGCATGTAGCACAGTTTTATTGGTCATTTACATTCACCTGATTAGTTCACCTTGGTAGAGAAGTATAGAAATCAGACGGCGTTGGGACAAATTGATAATTCAAATGCTTACATAATTTTTTTAAATGTATTAAATTACTTAAATTAGTAATATTAATGAATTTTTAGCAACCAAATCGAATATGAGACAGCTTTCTTTAGACAATTTACGCACTTTTGTTAGCGTGGTCGAACTAGGCGGGTTTGCCAAAGCCGGTGATATGTTAGGCCGTTCGCAACCTGCCATAAGCTTACAAATCAAAAAGTTAGAAGAACAGCTAGGTCGCCGATTGTTTGAGAAAATAGGTCAGCGTCAGGTTGTGAATCAAGATGGACAGGCACTGTTGCAACACGCCAAAGCCATGCTAGATATTAATGACGATATCTTTCGTCAATTTGAGCAGTCTTCATTGCGTGGTCGCCTGCGGCTAGGCATACCCAGTGAATTTGCCACAACCTTGCTGCCGAGTATCGTAGGCGAGTTCAGTAAACAGTATCCTGACGTGGCGCTGGAAGTCACTTCCGCATTAAGCCGCAGTTTGTTGGATGACAAAAAACGACGGGATTTTGATTTAGTCCTCGCTTTGGTGCATCCCGATCAGCAAACGCAGGGGGAAGTGGTTCTAGAGGATGAATTGATATGGGTTGGAGATGCTAACAAGGCGATTGCTACCAATAAGGTAGCCTTAGTACTCGCACCAGATGGCTGTGTTTATCGTTCGCGAGTGATTGAAAAACTCAAACAACAAACCACCAGCTGGCGCATTACCTATACCAATGCGGATTTGTATGGTCTTATTGCCGCGATTCAACAAGGGTTGGGCATTACAGCATTAGCACGTTCTAGTTTGCCCAATGCGTTACAAGAGATACGGCATAAGTCGCTGCCACATCTTGGTAAAATAAAAATTTGTTTGTTCAACCAAGACACCCAGCATCCGCAAATCAGTCGTGCATTAGCAGATTTTATTATGGCGCGATTGAAGTCGTAATCAACACCATAGGCAGGGATTTATCCCGGTGGGTGACAATCAACGTTTCAGGTGTAGACCGGGATTTATACCGGTGGATGGCAATCAACGTTTCAGGTGTAGGCCGGGATTTATCCCGGTGAATGGCAATCAACGTTTCAGGTGTAGGCCGGGATTTATCCCGGTGCATGCTAATCAATCTTCAGGGGCTGAATCCCCTGCTACAGGTGTTATAGAGATAAAGGCACGAGTCGCCCTAGGGGTTCGTCTAAAGACTCCGGTGGTTCGGTAAACCAATGGGCTTTTTTGTCGCCCATGTATAAACAATCTTCTAATCGCACGCCGAATTCACCTGGAATGTAAATGCCTGGTTCATTTGATAAACACATTCCTTTATTAAGCAAGGTGGTTTCGCCTTTCACAAAGTTTACACTTTCGTGGCCTTCCATGCCGATACCGTGTCCTGTGCGATGCGATAATCCAGGAAGTTGATATAAAGGTCCGTAGCCTTGTTTTTCGTAAAAAGTCCGTACCGCATCATCAACCTTGCCTGCAGGTACACCCACTTTAGCGGTTTCAAATGCGATGCGTTGTCCTTCTCGCACGGTATTCCAAACGGCACGTTGCTTTTTAGTCGCCTCCCCATAAACCAGTGTGCGACTGATATCCGATTGATAACCATGCACACTGCAACCACTATCTAGTAACACCACTGAACCTGGCTTAATCACTTGCGGTTGCTTAGTTCCATGAGGATAAGCGCTTGCATCATTAAACAGCGCTAGGCACCAAGCATTGCGCCCACCTAATTGGGATTGGGCGTTGTTCATTAATTGTTTAACGTCTTGCTGGCTCATGCCCAACTTCAACTTGGAAAACACATATTGGTAGGCTGCTAAAGTCACCTCATTTGCTTTATGGATAAGGGTTAATTCTTGTGGAGATTTATACATCCGACAACCTAAAATAACAGGTTCAGCATTGGTATGTGTCATGTTAGGTAATAACGACATAATGCCATCTACAATGAAATACCTAACACTTGTTTCAAATCCAATCTGACCTTTTTGAATCCCTCTATCTCGCAAGATTTGTTTGACCAATTCGAATGGACTTTCATGCTCTTGCCAAACCCGAACATCATCGCCAAGCTTCAATGATTCTCGAATGCTCGGCTCTTCAAAAAAAGGACACACAACAGCAATATCACCGCTACGAGGGATAACTACCCCGGTTAATCGTTCGCTTCGCCACCACTGAATTCCGGTGAAATAGTCCATCGACGCGCCCGCATCCAGAACAATCGCATCAATGTCGTGCTCTTCCATATATCGCTGCGCATTTTCGATACGACGTTTTCTTTCTATGACAGAAATCGGTTCGACGTCCATATTAACCGTTGGCATAGTCGTAGATATTGAAGATTTCGCTTCGCTACCGACCGAAGAACCTGTGAATGCAAATGATGCCATTCCGAAAGTTGATAATTTTAGAAACGTTCTTTTTTGCATGGTTATCTCAACCCGTTAAGTGTTTTGTCTATGCTAAGTATTTTCAATAAGCAAAACAACTTGCGTATACCGAGTCGACCGGACCATTGTGCCCAATGCACAAAAAAGCGGCTTAGCGATGTACAAATCAGGTTTTTAGCGGCAAAATCAATCAGGCAAAACTAAAATTATCGCAATGCAGTCAAATGGACTTATTTTATGAACAATAAAACTACGCATAACACCTACTTAAATTACCTTCGAAACCTGCTGACAATTTTTTTGTTAAGCAGCTTGGTGAGTTTAGCCAACGCTCAACAGATGGGTGGAAAAAATCAAAAGTCAGACTTTACCGAACAATCTGCGGCTAGCGCAGGTGTGTTTGTTGACGCCCTAAATGCCAAAGATCTTGATACTTTAGGGAAGCTTACCGACACAGAAAAATTAGGGCGAATTGTAGCCACTGCTCTATTTTCGAAACAAAAAGATATCAACGATTTCATCCTTGGGTTTTCATCTCCTTCAACTCAAAAAGTATTAATCAACAATCTGTTTGGACAATTTTTTATTGAAGAAGCCAATACCCTATTTGTTCGCATGATTGACGAACAAGGCGTGCTTCGACCCTTAGTGCGCATTGACTATGCAACCGGTGGGCATGAATATTTGATTTTATATTTAAACGAAGCGCAAAAAGTGTATGACTTTCATCTGGCCAGTAAAGGTGGATTATTTAGTACTTCGTTAACGCAAGCCACGAGTTTAATGGTCTCTACTGACGACTCTTTCTTCGGCAAGATGTTCGGCAATGCAAAAATCAATCAAGACGTGATGAATAAATTTCAACAAATAGGTCGCCTACGTCAAGCGGGCCAGTTTGAACAAGCCTATCGCCTATTACAGAACATGCCAGAGGAAATGAAAAAGCAACGCGTAATCATTGATACCGGCATTATGCTGGCGCAAAACATCAACGATGACGAATATCTGACTCAACTTGGTTTACTGGATAAACATTTTGGGGATTCTCCTTCTACCCAATTTATGCTCATCGATTATTACGTGATGACTAACAACAATACGAAAACGCTACAGGCTATGGCAAATGTAATCGAGCGTTTTGGCATGGATGGTGCGCTTGGAGAGCTAAGTGCTAACTTACATTATAATCTGGGACAAATGAATGAAGCGCTTAAATACGCCTATTTAGGGGTAAACGCAGAACCTAGTTTTGAGCCACCGTATTGGACACTGTTAACGATTTATAACGAACAACAAAACTATCAAGGTGTAGCAGATACGTTAAACCTGATCAGTGATCGTTTGTATTATGAATTCACTCCCGAAAGTCTTGGGAGCGAGCCGTCTTTCGCCGGATTTTTAGCTTCTGATGAATTTAAAACTTGGTATCAAAACCAAGGATAATAAACGAAATAAGTTGATTAATTTGCTGACCTTAAACTGGCACTTTTTTTGCCAGTTTAGGGAGATTACCGTCAATCCCTACAGCATGTTTGATAATATCGTTTTTCAGCGGCGACAATTGATTTGTCGCCGTTAATCCAACATCTCTGATCAGCTTTTTAAGAGGATTCGCACCACTAAAAAGTCGTTTAAAACCTTCCATCACAGCAATCATTTGCAACGCTTCAGATTTACGCCAACGCTCAAAAGCACGCAAATTTTTTGTCAGTCCAATATCTTTATTTTGTTCATTCAGTTCAACCAGCACTTGTGCTAATGCCGTAGCATCGGCGATGCCTAAATTAGCCCCTTGACCAGCTAAAGGATGAATGGTGTGTGCAGCATCGCCAATCAGTACAATTCGATCAGTAACCCATTGTCGGCAATAGCGCATTTTTAACGGGTAGCTTGCCCGCATGCTCTTGAGTTTAACTTGACCTAACCGCATATCGCTTGCGGCACTCAGAGCGTTATTAAACGCCTTATCGTCCAATTTGAGCAGGGATTCTGCTGCTTCACTTTGCTGTGACCAGACAATCGAGCACAGATTTTTTTCATACAGTGGCAAGAAAGCCAAAGGACCGTCAGGGGTAAACACTTGGCGCGCAACACTTTTGTGTTCCAATTCAGATTCGATGGTGGCAACAATAGCGATATGATCATAATCCCAAAAGGTCAGCGGTAATTTCGCTACTTTGCGTACGAGCGAGTTTGCGCCATCTGCCCCTACAACCAGTTTGCTACTAAGGTGATGACCATTTTCTAGACTAATAAAGCTTTCCGATTGACCCATTGCGATATTGGCTATTTTCGCACTATCCATTAAATCAACATTCGATACTGTATTGAGTTGTTGTAATAGCCCTAGTCGAATAGCTTGATTTTCTATAATCGAACCTAGATGTGAACGGTGGATATCGGTTGCTGAAAACGCAATTTTTGCAAAACTGTCTTGTTCCCAAACATGCATATGCTGATACGCTTGCAAACGTTGATTTTCAATATGCTGCCATGCACCTAAATTAGTAAAAACGGCTTGGCTTGCCAAGTTAATGGCGCTGACCCGTAACTCAGGCTCCGCGCTTAAGGGCTTGTTTGCAGGCTCCGAATCGATGACTACAACCTTCAAGTCGCTATTTTGTAGTGCCAATGCCGCGGTTAAACCAATAATACCGGCACCAACAATAGCTACATCGTAGTTTTGCATTTAGTTATCCTATTGTTCCGTGATAGCCCATAGCATGGTGAGCCAAAATATTTTTTAATCTAGGATGACCATCCAAAAGCGTCAGTGCTATGTTTCGACCGGCTACCAATGGCTGATAATCGTTTGAAAAAGTATGCACTAAAAAATCCGTTGCTGTAATTAACCTGTTTTGATCCAAAACACGACTCGCCTGATACCGACTCAAACATTGATACTGACCGATATCTATCTGCCCTTCGGATAAGATAGCACGTACCAGCTCATTGACATCGCGCAAACCTAAATTCAACCCTTGCCCTGCAATCGGGTGCAATGTTTGGCACGCATTGCCGAGTAACGCGGTTCGATGATGTATATGTTGTAAAGCTTTGCTTTGAATCAAAGGAAAAGCACTACGCTTGCCAATCGCTTTTATTTTCCCTAAACGATAGCCAAATTCATCTTGTAAACGGGCGATAAATTGCTGATCGGTTAACCCTAAAACCAAGTCACATTCTGAACGAGATAATGTCCACACCAAAGAACTGCGATAATTGTCAGTTTGTTGATTATCAGCTTTCAAAGGCAACAATGCCAATGGCCCTTGTGAGGTAAAACGTTCATAAGCAGTGTTTTTGTGGTCATCAAAGAGTGCCACATTTGCCACTATGGCCGACTGTTGATAGTTTTTGAGTTGCACCTTTATGCCTAGCAATTCTCGGGTTTGAGAACTTCCACCTTCGGCAATAGCCAGTAAAGATGCAGTAAGTACTTGCTTATCATTGAGCGTGATATCCACTTGATCGGCAGTTCTGTGGATTTGCTGAATAGACGCTTGGTAGAAAAACGTTAATTGCTCAGAGTACTGTTCGATTTCAGTTTGCAGTAAGTTTACCAGCGCAGGTAATTCTATCACCTGACCCAGCGCATCAAGTTGATAGTCTTGAGCATGTAGCGTACAGCGTCCAAAATGCCCCTGATCAGATACATGGATGTGGGTGATAGCACAACCTAAATCCGTTAAGCCAGACAAGCCCAATTCAGTCAAAATCTGCGTTGATTGAGCAGACAGGGCCACACTACGTAAATCCAGAAATGACGAACTATCCTTTATTGAAGAATCCGTTGATGGCGCTTCACCAGCTTCTACTACAGCAACCTTAAGCTGGCTTCGTTTGATTATTGCCAGCGCCAACGTTAAGCCAACCGCCCCGCCACCAGCAATGACTAAATCAAAGGATTTCTCGACCGCCGTCATTCTCTCTACCCAGCCATCAAATGTTCTATCTGCTCAACGGTTTTCGGGACATCATCGGTTAACACGTCGTGACCCTGTTCGGTGATAACTATATTATCTTCGATACGGATACCAATCCCTCGCCATTTAGGATCAACATCGGCCGTTTCAGCCACATACAATCCAGGCTCAACGGTTAGCACCATTCCAGGTTCAAATGGACGATCTTGGCCTGCGACTTTGTATTTGCCCACATCATGCACATCTAGTCCCAGCCAATGCCCAAGTCCGTGCATAAAAAATTGACGATAGTGTTGTTGCTCAATGTTTTCGCGCAAGTCACCGGTTAATAACCCCAAATCAATTAATCCTGCGGTCAGCACTTCAATTGCTTTATCAGAAGCGGCTTTAAACGTGCTGCCTGGTTTAAACAAAGGCAAACAAGCTAGTTGTGCGTCTAAAACCAATTGGTAAAGTATTTTTTGTGGTGTCGTAAAGCGTCCGTTTACTGGAAACGTTCGCGTGATATCAGCAGCATAACCTTGCAATTCTGCGCCGGCATCGATCAACACTAGGGTGTTGTCTTGTAGCTCACAATTGTTTTCAGTGTAATGCAAAATACACGCATTTTCGCCACCACCAACAATGGTCGAATAAGCAGGTGATTTGGCACCGTGCATTGCGAAATGGTAATGAATAGTTGCTTCTAAATGGTATTCGTTTTTGCCCGCCTGACTGCACTTCATAGCTTCAACGTGGGCCTTACTTGAAATGGCCGCGGCCTTGCGCATTATCTCGATTTCAAAGTCAGATTTAAATAAGCGCATTTCATGCACCAAAGGACGAAGATCAATTTCACATGCGGGCGCTATCTTCGTTTGTTTTGGCGCACTGCGTAAATTGCTCATGACCTCATCAATTAATACATCACTCGGGCCATGGTGACCGCGGGCAAAATAAAGATTGTCGTGGCCATCGAGATAACTCGTTAGCCCTACCTCAAGATCATCAATCACATGGGCAATATCAACGGCATAATCTGCCATTGCCGCTTCCGGACCAATACGCCGACCTTGCCATATTTCTGCTAATTCATCTTTGGGCAAACAAAATAATGCACTAAAATCATCATTCAGGTGTTCACTGTTACTAATGACTAAATAGGCATCGGGCTCAGGAAATGCACATAAATAATGAAAATCGCTATCTTGTCGAAAGGTAAACTCTGTATCGTTGCTACGTGTGACCAAGTTTGCTGCGGGAATTATGGCAATACTATTGGGCAACATTTGTGAGCGCAGTTTGTCTCTGCGAGCGCTGCACTGTTGAATCATATTAGTACTCATTAATGGACCGTCTTCGGTTCTGTTTGTGCCTGATCAGCAGAATGCCCCAATTCATTAAAACACAACATACACGACACACGTACATATTCTACAACTTCAAACAAGGCTCTTTCCGCCTCTTCATTTTCGGGCATGGTTTCGTCCATTCGAGAAATTTCGTAAAAATCTTCGAGCGCTTCTTTTACGTCGTCCGAACAAGCGGTTAAATCGGCTTGGTGGAATCCAAAACCCAACATAAATCCCTGAACCCAGTTAATAAGTGCCTTACCTCTTTCATTGATAGGTGCGGAATCATCAGGCATGCAAAGATTCAACGTAAAATCAGCTTCCAACAACTGTTGACAGGTATTGTTATACAACACAGTTAATTGCTCTTGAACCTTCTGCGGCAAAGAATCCCCCTGATTGATTGAGTCGTTTAGTGGCGTCGACCAATCCTGGCTTTCTAACGGCATTCCACCTGACAACATGCCACAGAAAATACCATGCACTTCCGAGGCATCGGTTAAAATATTGTGTTGTTCAAGTAATGTAGACAACTCTTCATAGTTTAAAAGCGATTGATTCAAATCAGATTCCTTTACTGGAAATAAGGCAATATTAATTATCTAGATCGTAACACTACCAAAGTGCCCTGCCTAGAGGGGTATCAATGGCGCAAATTAGCCTCTGTTAAGTGAGAATTTATTGACGATTTATAAGGTAATTGTTTCGTTCAATAACCTTTTTAGACATAAAAAACGCAATCAAAAACCTATCATATTGAATTAAAAGTATTTTTACGAATACTCAACACCCATATAATTTTATACAGAAATCAAACAAACCTAAAAATCTACTGATTGGAATTAGACTTTAGTCCAACTTAACTCGTCGTCATACCCCTTTTAGCGCAAATGCATTTCAACATGTCTTTTCTCACCCTACTCTGTCAACTGTTAATAATAAGTTAACAAATATTTTCCCATTTGCATGGCAGATGTTACCAAATTGCATTGATTTTTATATCTGCGGGAAATAGCCAAATTACATCACTAAAAGTATGGATAAAAAAATGGATAAACCAATTAAAATGGCACTATTAGTCTTGGCAATCAGCAGTATGAATGCCCCAGCAGCAATCATAAGTAACGGTGATTTCAGCTCCTGTAACTACAACGGATGGCAAAAGGATACCGACGGATTTGGTGATGTTTCCCTAGGCAATGATTTTGCAATTAAAAATGATGCAGGAAATTGCGCTGCCGTAATCAATGTAGATCATTTTGACGTACCAGGTGACTCAGGAAGTTTTGCAATTGACGAAGCATTTTTTGCCAATACGTTATATCAAGAACTAGATTTGAGTGCAGATCTTGGCAGCACCTTATGGTTAGATATTCAATTTTCTGTCGATAGCGAAGTGACTTCGGCAAATGCTAATTTTGTAGCTGATTACTTCTTAATTGGTTTAAACGATGGATTAGGTAACTATTACGATCATACAGGGGCGCTCGGTTTCTTGATTGGTCCCTCAGAAATTAATGGTGCTGCCAGTCAGTCTGTTAGCTTCGAATTAGACAGTTCATTTGCCAATCAAAATGGCTGGTTTTTAGACTTCCAGTTGAATGTAGGTATCGATGATTTTGCGTTAGCTGACGCATATGGCTCTAGTTTTATTATTGATAATATTAGCCTAAAAGACGTTAACCCAAATGTTGATGTAAATGAACCTAGCGGATTATGGCTTTGTTCATTAGCGCTTTTAGGACTCAGACGACGCCGTACAAAACCCTCTAACAATTAATTTTTAACTTTTGCAGATGTGTGGCGATTTGTTCAGCTGTTCCAAAAGTAGTGGATTATGGGTCTTGCCTCACATTTTTACTGACAAATTTCTATCTAGGTAAACTAATGAAAAAAGCAAAACTCTTTAAGGGGCTGGGCTTAGCCTTGCTCACTCTGCTGTCAGGCACGTGCCAGGCAGCTTGGCAAAACATTCAAAATAGCGTGCAGGTCAGTCAGTCACGACTGGCTGTGGATCGCGTGAATCGAAGCTACTTTTCTTATTTAACTATTGAAAACTCCAGCACCGAACCGCTCTCTCAACCTATGCGGGTTCTAATTGACCATTCTTCACATACTGTGCTGAATCCAGATGGTGTCGATGAAAATGGCACGCCATTTAAAGAGTTAGACACTGCTAATTTAGCACCGGGGCAAACAACGACAGTGCGAGTTGATTTTGAGCTGCAACGGGCGCGCATGCTATTTACAGCTGTCACACAAGCATACACACCATGGGAAATGGTCTGGAATGATGAATTTAATCAAGATCAGATTGACTCAAATAAATGGGCACATGCAATTGACTGTAATGGCGGTGGAAACTTTGAGAAACAATGTTATACAGATAATCCTGAAAACGCCTACATAGAAAATGGTGTACTGAAAATTGTTGCTAAGCCGGAAAGCGGCCTGCCACTGCCTTACAGTTCAGCCAAACTTCTTACCAAAGGTAAAGCTGATTTTACTTATGGACGATTCGAAATTCGCGCAAAAGCCTCTCGTGGCCAAGGGGCCTGGCCGGCAATTTGGATGCTTCCCACAAATGAAGTGTATGGAGGTTGGCCACATTCTGGTGAAATTGATATTTTCGAAGCGGTTAATTTAGGCGTACCTCGTGCACCAAATTCAAGTGATATTCAAACTGATGTGTATGGCACATTGCACTATGGAAAAAGCTGGCCAGACAATGACCAAACAGGTCACAACTACGTACTAGCCAACAACGTTAATCCTGCTGATGATTTCCATGTTTATGCTATAGAGTGGGAAGAAGGTGAAATACGTTGGTATGTAGACGATGTTTTATTCGAAACACAGCGTCAATCTGAGGTTGCTTATAATGAAGATGGTCAGCCTGATGGCTTAATTCATAAAGGATGGTACACCGAAAAAAATGGTGAACTGTTATGGAATTCCGCACCTTATGACCAAGATTTTCACCTTATTTTAAATTTCGCTGTAGGCGGTGCTTGGCCAGAAGCGGTTAATTTAGGCGGCGTTGATCCAAACGCTTTCCATGCTGAGAACACGTTTGAAGTTGATTATGTGCGGGTATACGAATGTTCTATATCACCGACCAATGGTAAAGGCTGCGCAACTGTATCTGAAGGATATGATGACAGTATTGCTGAGGGTGGCACACTACAAAATGGTGCAGCCCCTACTCCTATTCCGCCATCCGACGGTGTAGCCCGAGAATTAGTGATTTTTGAAAATGATATACATGAATCTTGGCCAGCATGGGATTGTTGTGGTGGCTCTACCCCAGTTACTGTGAAAGATGATGCCGAACACGGACAGGTGGTTGAATTCACCATTGGTACTGCGCCAACAGTCGTCGGTTTTAACACCTCTGTTTCCAGCTTACCTGCGCCTTTTGATGGCTCACCCATGTTGGCTAATGGTGTACTCGAATTTGACTTGAAGCTTGTAAATCCCACTATGGCGGCAAATGTCAATTGGAATCTAAAAGTAGAACAAGGCGGAGTAAGTTCTGAAGCGGTAGTTTCAATAGACCCACCAACCGAACAATGGCAACACTATTCTATTCCGCTACGCAACCTTGCTGGCTCTGGCTTGAACCTAAACGGCATTGATGTAGTGATGATTTTCCCCGATTGGGGACAAGGTGAAGGTGCGGTATTTAGAGTCGACAATGTGGCATTTTTGCAAGGTGAGGAACTACCGCCTGGCAATGGACTTAATAAACGCGTTTTAGTCGATTTTGAACAGACCCAAAATAATTATAGCTTTGTTAATTTTGACGGTGGTGTTTCAACGGTAATTTCAAATTCGCAAATTAGTGACGCCAATACCAGTGCACAAGTTGTGCAAATGCAAAAATACTTTGGTCAACCTTGGGGGGGCTCAACGATTTCATTGGACGCGCCTATAGATGTGGATAGTAGCATTTTCAGTTTGAAGGTGTGGTCTGACAGGCCTGTAAATGTGCTGTTTAAACTTGAAAGTATGAATGTAGAACGCAATGTTGCGCATGCTGGAACTGGTTGGGAGGAATTAAATTTCGATTTTAGTGGTGAGTCAGGCGCAAATGTTTCGCAAATCACTTTAATTTTTGATTTAGGCGTAATGGGGGATGCCGCCGGAGACGCTGCTAATTGGACGTTCTTATACGATGACATTGTTTTGTTTGAAGAGCCAACTATAGACGTTATTGACTTTGAAGCGGATGCTGCTTCATACGCCTTTGTTAACTTTGATGGTGGCGTGTCCTCAATTGCGACAAACCCTGAAGTTACCGAAACTAATAGAAGTTCTCAGGTTGTGCTGATGCAGAAGTTCTTCGGACAGCCTTGGGGCGGCTCAACGTTTACATTGCCTGCAGCTATTGATGTAGAGGATACTGTTTTTACCATGAAAGTGTGGTCAGACAGAAGCGTCAACGTATTATTTAAACTCGAAGGTATGAACGTCGAACGAAACGTCGCTCACTCAGGTAATGGATGGGAAGAGCTTAGTTTTGATTTTGCCGGCGAAAATGGTAGCAACGTTAATCAAATTACATTAATTTTTGATCTAGGCGTTATGGGGGATGCTGCCGGCGACCCAACTAATTGGACTTTTTATTACGATGACATTAGTTATCCATCAGCAAATGAGCCAATTGATGTCGATCCAGAGCCTGATCCAGAACCGCAACCTGATGGACTACTGGTAGATTTCGAAGGTCCCATAGAGAGCTACCCTTTTGGCAATTTCGACGGTGGTTTTTCAACTATTGTTGCCAATCCACAAGTGATGGGCATCAACCAAAGTAACCAAGTTGTGCAAATGCAAAAATTCGCAGGACAACCTTGGGGAGGTTCAACATACTCACTCTCTGAAGCAATCAGTGTAGAAAGTACGGTATTTAATTTGAAAGTATGGTCTAACCGTGCAGTTAGTGTGCTATTTAAGTTAGAAGGATTGAACCAAGAACGCAGTGTTGTCCATACCGGAACGGGTTGGGAAGTCCTTTCCTTTGATTTTGCCGGCGTAATGGGTTCTGTTTCACAGTTAACCTTTATATTTGATTTAGGCATTGTCGGTGATGCTGCAGGTGACCCTGATTACTGGACGTTCTACTATGACGAAATCAGTGATCAACCCTACGCAGATACCAACTCCACAACGGTTGAGTTTGAAGATCAAGCTGGAAACTATGCATTTGGAAACTTCGCTGGCGGCGAAGCGTCGATTATCAATAACCCCGATCCCTCTGGAATTAATACGAGTTCTCAAGTGGTCCGCATGCAAAAATTTGCAGGCGAACCATGGGGTGGAAGCACGCTTACACTCGACTCCCCTATCAACGTTGATAGCACAATTTTTACCATGAAAGTCTGGGCGAACCGTCCTGTAATGGTGTTGTTTAAACTAGAAGGCATGAATGTAGAACGTAATGTGCCGCATTCTGGAAACGGGTGGGAAGAGCTAAGTTTTGAATTTGCTGGCGAAGTGGGAAGCAATGTTAGTCAAATTACAATTATTTTTGACTTAGGGATTAATGGTGACGCGGCGGCAAATCCTGAAGATTGGACTTTCTATTTTGATGATATCGTTATTCCTTCAGTAACCGA
This sequence comes from Aliiglaciecola lipolytica E3, assembly GCF_000314975.1. Lineage (GTDB taxonomy): Bacteria > Pseudomonadota > Gammaproteobacteria > Enterobacterales > Alteromonadaceae > Aliiglaciecola > Aliiglaciecola lipolytica. Next base: position 79,537 of record NZ_BAEN01000015.1, on the reverse strand, counting down.
CTCAGACTCTGATGGGGTAGCGGATAGTATTGATCAATGTCCAAACACCCCGTTTGGTACACCAGTAGATGAATTCGGATGTGCGGATATTCCGCCAGCAGACAGTGACAATGATGGTGTTGCAGATGAACTAGACATGTGCCCGAATACGCCTGCCAATACTGTCGTCGATTCTTCAGGCTGCGCGATCATCATTCAAGGTAGCGAAGTAACTGTCTCTAATGGCATTTTAGTATCCGGTAACGCAACCGCTACTCCAGGGTATTCGCTCTATGTATTTGACAACGATATTGGACAAGATGGGCAAAGTGTTTGCTACGACGGCTGTGCAGCAAATTGGCCCCCCCTGTTAGTACAGGATAACCAAGTTTCTGGCATAAACGGCTTAAGCACAATTGACAGAAATGATGGTGGTATGCAAGTGACCTTCGAGGGTCGTCCCTTGTATTTGTTTGCCAATGATTTAAATCCAGGCGATACCAATGGTGATGGTGTTGGCGGTGTTTGGCATTTAGTTAGTTACAATGTGGATACTGGCGACATTGTGCCATTATTTAGTGGTAGCACAGACCTTGAGCAACCGATTAGTTATGACCGTGGCGATGCCATTATTACCCGCTTTGCAGACCGGGGGCGCGACAGGCACGCCAAAGAAGATCAGTTCCAGATATACGACCACTATTTATCCCACTATTGGACTCATCGCACTGCACAATTTGAAATTGTCGACTATATTCCCAAAGGCGGAAGCTCGATTGAGATTACTTTTGTCACCGAATGGAAACTTGGCGCGCGCGAATTTAGAGCCTGGTATCGTGGAATTGGCACTGTTGCCGAGTATCACGGTAATTACTTTGGTGGTGGCAGTGTTGTTGAACTTGATAACGGATCGTTCGATTATAACTTCAATAAAATAAGTAACGATGGTGACCAATATAAATATCAAGTCATTATTGATGACTATCGCCCACTAAATTGGGACCCTGCAAACGGCGCTTTGCCTTTAGAAGTCGGTCAACGCATGGAGTTTGAAGTAAGTCAATTTTTAGATGCACCGCCTGAAGGTCGTGAAAATTATTATGGCACGACCTATTTGTATATCGTGGGTCAAGGTATTGTCCCTTGGGAAACTAGAGGTACGTTTGGTGACATGGGATCTGAAAGAGAAGACTCTTATCCGATTGATCAACAAGGTTGGTTAGGAGGCAAAACGACTTTACCTTATAACTACACCAATGAACCTGATAACCATTTTATGCAAATGGCCACCAATCTTTCTAATCTAAATGGCCAAGCGTTTGTTTTAGGCCGCCGCATTCATCACACAAGTTTTGTAGATGGGCAACATGACGAGCGAGTTGAAAATGGTATTTTTCCTGAAATGATTGGCAAATCAAATACACGTTATATCAAAGAAAACTGTTCAGGCTGCCACGAGCGAAACGGTCGAGCTGCGCCAGTTGCGATAGGCGAGCCATTGGACAAATGGGTATTTAAGGTAGCTGATGAAAATGGTTTATCTGACCCAGATCTTGGTAATGTTTTGCAACCTAAGACTCTATATATCGATAGCAATCAATTTGGTGAAGGTGAAGTATCCATTGACTCTTGGAGAGAAAACAACGGGTTACGTTCGCCCAATTATGTGTTCAGTAAAAAAACACCGGCCAAATTCTCTGCTCGAATCGCACCACAATTGGTTGGACTAGAATTATTAGAAGCTATTCCAGAAGAGTATATTCTCTCGATGGAAGATCCTGATGACATCGATGGCGACGGTATTTCCGGCCGTGCTCAACGGGTATTTGATCCACAAACGGCTGAACTCCGGTTAGGACGATTTGGCTACAAAGCCGCAACATCGAGCATTAAACATCAAGTTGCCGCTGCATTTAATACGGATCTTGGCGTTATGACCAGTGTATTACCTACCCCAGACTGTGGCAGTAATCAGCATCAATGTGGCAACAGCGGCTCTGAGCTAGCAGATGAACACTTAGATGACTTAGTGAAATATATCGCGCTATTGGGTGTACGTGCCCAACGCGATATAGATGACCCACAAGTGCAGCAAGGAAAAGCAATATTCTCAGCAATTGACTGTGCAAGCTGTCACACGCCTCAGGCACAAACCAGTGTGTATCATCCGTTTTCTGAACTTAGAGATCAGACTATCTATCCTTATACCGACTTGCTGTTACATGACATGGGTGAAGGGTTAGCTGATAACTTAGGGGAAGGTATTGCCAGTGGAGCTGAATGGCGAACTGCTCCTCTTTGGGGATTAGGTTTATCTGCCTGTGTTACGGGTGGTGTAATTAATGAGATAGGTGGACAGGGAAATGAGTTTTGTACACCAGAGCACAGTTATTTGCATGATGGCAGAGCGCGCACTATCGAAGAAGCAATCTTGTGGCATGGCGGTGAATCTGAACAAGCTAGAGTCCAATTTGAAAGTTTGTCTAATGCTGATAAAAACGCACTTTTAGCATTTTTAAATTCATTATAGGAAGTTTAATTTTCAACATTTTGCAGCTCCTTTTGAGCGCGCGAAATGTTGATTTTTTATGCATCTAAAAATGATTTTCCAGTTTTCGATTTTATTTTATTGCCGCTATGGTAAAATTTGTCATCTCCTGGGATGTTTGCCAGTTCAGTTATGTCCCTGGCCGATGCTAATTAACCTGGAAATTGATTCCATTACTATTGTGCAAGCTTGGCTTGAACCAAGAAGCCTACGGTAATGATGATGTTTCCGCCCTGAACTTTCGGTTCACGGGCGCACACCGAACAGCGGCATTTTGGGAGACCCTAATTTCATAAGGCGAGTGTCAATTTATTTGACAGCTCGCTTTTTTTATGCAAAAAATAGTTCGTAACACTCTGTTTTACATGAACAATAATCTTGATGGTGTACATTTTGCAGGATTATTTCGCGAATGTTTAAAGGACAAAAAACAAGCAACTAATGAAATAAATATGCACAAAAGGAGTTGAACTTTAAGGTGGTGAATTAATATTTTAATCACACCGCTTAATTTTTAAACTAATAAAAAGAATAATAAAAAATGAAAGTGTCACCAACCCATCAACAAGCAATGCGTGAAGCATGCTCTGGATTTTTCGACGAACTTGGCAATAGAATAGAATGGAAGTGGGATGAACATTTTGGTTGTCTTTTATCAGAATTTTCAGTCGATCACGCGCAACAAGTTTATCTAATCGCACAAAAACATTTTCCGCATACTTGGAATAAGAAACAATTCAAAAAAGCCGATCCCATTTTAAGACATCGTGCGGGTTTCTTTAATATTCTGGAAAAAAACCAAGAACTTCTCACCAAAGACGATAGTGGTGAGTTTGAGATGATGTTGTCTTGGTGGCCTTGGGGTCATGGCGCAACCATTTCAGTGCGACTTTTTCGTGCTAATAGTCAACCTTTCCAAGCTCCGCGAGGCATATTGCATCGAATTTCAGGTGCTTTTGCGCGCTAATTCGCTTTCCGTAAATCAGCGATATGCTAGACAAAAACAGATAAAGTTGACCACATGGTCAACTTTATCTGTTCTTTTTGCTTTAAACTTATGGTACAAACGCATTTCTTTCTTAAACTCATAATTTAATGCTTGGTTGGAAACTATATGGCTGTTATTAATTTCGGTTCAATTAATATTGATCACGTTTATCAGGTAGAACATTTTGTTCAACCCGGAGAAACGCTATCTTCTACTGATTATCAGCAATTATTAGGTGGAAAAGGTGCAAATCAATCTATAGCACTGGCTAAAGCGGGAACCGAAGTTAAGCATGTAGGCAAAATTAATGAGCATGATGCGCATTTTAAGCAAGCGATGATCAAACAAGGTGTCGATTGTAAATTTGTGCAATGTACAGATTCGCCCACAGGTCATGCCATTATCCAAGTTACTACCACTGGTGAGAATGCCATTGTATTGTTTGGTGGCGCCAACCTCACCATCGATAATAAAGACATACTACGCGCACTCGATGACGCAGCAGATTCTGATTGGGTATTAACCCAAAATGAAACCAGCGCAATCGATATTGTTTTCCAAGATGCCAAAAAGATCGGGCTAAAAGTGGCTTTTAATCCAGCGCCAATGACAGATTCAGTCAAGCAATTGCCTCATGATTGTATCGACCTATTGATAGTTAACGAAGTAGAAGCCGCTGAAATAACTGGCGTGAATGATATTGAACAAATGGAAGCCTATTTTCGTAGTGACTGGCCGCATGCGGAGGTAATTATTACGTTGGGCAAAAAAGGCGTTCGAATGATACTGCCAGAAGAAACTATTGATGTACCTGCATTTGTTGTCGATACAGTAGACACAACGGCAGCCGGTGATACCTTTATAGGCTATTTTTTAGCGGCCTACAGTCGCAGAGAAAAAGCCAAAGATGCATTAACAAGAGCTTGTGCAGCTTCCGCTATAGCTGTCACGCGAAGTGGCGCAGCTCAATCAATTCCGAACTCTGAAGAGGTTGATCTTTTCCTCAGTCAGAACCAAGCTTAATCAAAATTTATTTTTTAAAGAGAACATATACATGGCTCACAAAATTATTCTTGATACCGATCCAGGTATTGACGACGCGATGGCAATCTTTTTTGCTTTTCAATCTCCTGATATAGACGTATTAGGTTTAACCACAGTTTATGGAAATGTGCCGGTTTCTATGTCAGCACAAAATGCACTGACTTTGTGTGAGTTGGCGAAACAAGATATTCCTGTAACCAAGGGAGTGGGTATGCCTTGGGTGGGACCAGAGTCAGGCTATGCACATTTTGTTCATGGTGACGATGGTTTTGGCAATATTAACTTTCCAGTTTCAGACCGCAAGCTTGATCCTCGCAGCTCTGCACAATTCATCGTCGATACGGCACGCCAGCACCCTGGCGAAGTTACCATAGTCGCAATAGGTCCACTGGGCAATTTAGCATTAGCCTTGCGTCTAGAGCCTGAACTTCCCAAGTTGGTGAAAGGCGTCGTCATTATGGGTGGAGCGGCATTTGTGAAAGGCAATGTAACGCCGGTTGCCGAAGCCAATATCTGGAACGACGCCCATGCAGCAGAGATCGTATTTGCAGCAGACTGGGATCTAAAAATGTTTGGGTTGGATGTAACCAATGACGTGCCTTTCACATTAGATTTTCTTGACGAGCTTGAAAGCAAAAACCCTAAATTAGGTGGCTTCGTGAAAGAATCCTCTCAGTTCTATGTGGACTTTTATTCGCAAGGGCGAGATGACCGTGTTTGTTTTTTCCATGATGCAATGCCATTGGCATATTTAATCGATCCAAGTTTATTTGAGTTAACCCGTGGCCATGCTAGGGTCTCTACCGACCCGCTTAATCGTGGACAAACTAGCATCGCACCAGCAGGCTCAACGGCGAGTCCATTGTGGCTAGACGCTAATCAAATAGATGTAGCGACCAAAGTCGATCATGCTCGTCTGCGTAAACTGTATATCGATACTTACGCGTTATAATTGTCTTCAAAAATACGGATCAAGCAATGTGATTGTATTGGTCCGTACTTCCCTACTTTTATTCAGTTTTACCTCAGCATTTTAACTATTGTGATCATGCATTCGTATAGATAAGCTACTCTTATTGAAAGCGTACTGAAATCAATGACAAAAAAATGAAAATTGCTGATAAACCAGAAAACGAAAAGCAAAGATTAGAAGCGCTGTATCGATATCAAATATTAGACACCGAAGCAGAAAAAGTGTTTGACGATTTAACTGAACTCGCCTCAGAAATATGCGGTACACCTATCGCGCTGATTAGCTTAGTCGATCCTGATAGACAATGGTTTAAATCAAAAGTGGGTATCGATGCTGAAGAAACTAGTCGTGATATTGCATTTTGTGCACACGCGATTCATCAAAAAGAAATTTTCGAAGTATCAGATACTCACTTAGATGAGCGATTTTTTGACAACCCTTTAGTTACCGAAGAGCCCAATATTCGTTTCTACGCAGGTATGCCATTAGAAACACCAGAAGGAATGGCAATTGGTACCCTTTGTACCATTAGTGACCAACCAAAAACCTTAACTCACCAACAACGTAAAAGTTTGGCGATCTTAGGTAGAGAAGTAGTATCACAATTAGAGCTGCGCTTAAAAATCAGACAAGTTGAAGAAGCAAATCAACGTAAAACCGATTTCATGTCTAGCCTTAGTCATGAGTTGCGCACGCCATTAAATGCAATTATTAGTTTTAGCCAACTGATGCAAAACGACAAAAGTGTACAGTTACCCGATCATTATTATCAGTATTTAAGACATATGGATTTTAGTGGAAAGCGCTTATTGGAATTGATCAATTCGGTACTAGATGTCAATAAGATTGAATCAGGTAAATTAACACTTAACCCAAAAAACATTGATATTAATAACTTTTTCGATTCAATACACGCCATAGCACGTACCTTAGCAGACGATAACTCAGTGCAATTAGTATTCTCGTTTGCAGCCAATTCGGTACAAAATGTAGAGCTAGATGAGGCTAGGTTGAGCCAAATCATTCTCAACTTGATTTCTAATGCGGTCAAATTTACCCCCGCAGGTAAGTCGGTTTCGGTCAATATAGTGATCGATAATAATGTTTTGGTTATCGCCATAAAAGATCAGGGCATTGGCATAGCCAAAGAGGACATGCCGTTGCTTTTCGGTAAATTTCAACAAGTGGGTGAACGAGCTGGTAAAGAAGGTGCTGGGTTAGGATTGATGATAACCAAGAGTTTAGTTGAACTCATGTCGGGAACGATAAAAATAAATAGCGAACTAAACGAAGGTACATTAGTGAAAGTGTCACTTCCTGTCACGTTAGCACCTACTAGCGAGCCTCCGACGAAAACTGTATTGATGCCAGAAACTATCAATACCAGCACAAAAGTATTGTTGGTTGAAGACAATGATATTAATCAAGAAGTAGCGAAGGCCATATTTGAATCTATCGGCCTATCTATTGATATTGCTGAAAATGGCGAAACCGCATTACAGAAAATAAATAACCAACAATACGACATCATTTTTATGGATATTCATTTACCTGGCATGGATGGATACGAAACCAGCGCCCAAATTAAATCGTTAATTCCAGAACAGAAAATTATTGCCTTAACGGCCGATGTATTCGCGCAAAATCAACAAAAACTTCACACTTCTGGCATTTCTGATGTTTTGACAAAACCTATAGAAAAAAGCAAAGTTGTCAGTATATTGAATCATTATTGTCCTTCATCTTAGGCTTATTTAAGGCAGTCCAACATTGTTAACTGACAAAATTGAATTGCGAAAAAAGTTCCGGCAATTACGTCGCGAACTCAGCGCAGAACAACAGCAAGAAGCCAGTACACAAGCGTTACAAATAATTGTTAATCATCGTTTACTCGAGGAGTCTGAACACATTGCTTTGTATCTCAGTCGAGATGGTGAGTTGTCTTGCCATGAGATAATTCAATGGTGCTGGCAAAATAGCAAAAAAACCTATTTACCCGTGCTCGATCCGGATCAAGGTCAACAATTATTGTTTGTCGAATATACTGAGCAAACCCCCATGCTCAATAACCGATTCGCAATACCTGAGCCTGTAATTGAGTCATCGAACGTCACATTAATTGATCAACTTGATTGCATTTTCTTGCCATTAGTCGCATTTGATGAAAATGGCAATAGACTCGGTATGGGGGGCGGATTTTATGATAGAACACTGGCAGAAATAGACAATTTAGCTCGATCTCCTCAACTATTTGGATTCGCCCATGATTGCCAACAAGCCTCTTCCTTATCAACAGAAAGTTGGGACATTCCAGTACACAAAATAGTAACGCCGAGCCGAATTATTTCAGTTTAACGTTGTTTATACCTGTTCCTCAGTTAAGTGCGTTATACTCATTGCCTAGTTTGGAATCGCGAATATTTTCAGTATTTTTTAGGAGTAAGTATGACTCAAGATCAAAAGAAACAGGCCGTTGGTGAAGCTGCTATCAAATTTGTTACTGATGACTGTGTAATAGGCGTTGGTACAGGTTCTACAGTACATTATTTTATTAGTGCACTGGAAAAGGTGAAGCATAAAATTAAAGGCGCTGTATCAAGTTCTGATGACTCCACGAAGAAACTAGAAGCGATGGGCATTGAAGTCTTTGATCTTAATTCAGTGGATAGCTTTGATATTTATGTCGATGGTGCAGACGAGATTACCAAACATAAACATATGATCAAAGGTGGTGGCGCCGCGTTAACCCGTGAAAAAATTGTTTCTGCTGTGGCTAAAAAGTTCGTTTGCATAATTGATGATAGTAAGCAAGTTCCTGTTTTGGGTGCTTTTCCTCTTCCTGTAGAAGTCATTCCTATGGCTCGCTCGTATGTGGCTCGTGAGCTGGTTAAATTAGGCGGCGATCCGGAATATCGTCAAGGCGTGGTTACTGACAACGGTAACGTGATTCTAGACGTGCATAACCTAAAAATTCTTAATCCAGTAGAATTAGAGAAACAAATCAACCACATTCCTGGCGTTGTTACCAACGGCTTGTTTGCTATACGTGCAGCCGACATTGTATTGGTGGCTACAGACTCTGAAGTAATTGAGATTGAATAGATTAAATAGATATAAAAGAAACTTTCCTAAAAGTACAAGTTCTGGTATTTTCCACTTTCAAATAGACGTCCAGATGTCTCTAAGCCAGATACGCTAAACCAAAGTATTTATTACAATCGATCACGTACGGGAACATAAATGAGCAAAGTATCACTGCCCAAAGAAAAAATTAAGATATTGTTGCTTGAGGGTTTGCACCAAAGTGCTGTAGAAACTCTTGAAGCTAACGGCTATACCAATATTGAATATATTAAGACGTCTCTATCTGAGCAAGAACTGATTGATAAAATTGCTGATGTTCATTTCATTGGTATTCGTTCTCGTACGCAATTAACTGCAAATGTAATAGATGCAGCACAAAAACTGGTTGCAGTTGGCTGTTTTTGTATTGGTACCAATCAGGTCGACCTAGCTGCAACCCAAGAACGTGGCATCCCTGTGTTTAATGCACCTTTTTCTAATACGCGTTCTGTAGCAGAACTTGCATTAGGACAAATCATCCTGTTACTACGCGGTATTCCTAGCAAAAATGCTAAAGCACATAGAGGTGAATGGGAAAAAAGCGCGGTTGGTTCGTATGAAGCTCGCGGCAAAACCTTAGGAATTATTGGCTATGGTCACATCGGCACACAGCTAAGCATTTTGGCTGAGCATTTAGGCATGCGAGTACAGTTTTACGATATCGAAGACAAGCTTGTGTTAGGTAACTCGACCCAAGTTAAAACTTTAAAGCAGCTATTAAGTACTTCTGACGTGGTTAGTTTACATGTTCCTGAAACGGCACAAACGCAGAATATGATTGGCAAAAAAGAGCTAGCGATGATGAAAGATGGCGCTATTTTGATGAACGCTGCCAGAGGAACAGTTATCGATATTGATGCATTGGCTGATGCTATGGAGTCAGGCAAGCTAAATGGAGCTGCCATCGATGTTTTCCCAGTTGAGCCTAAGTCTAATGACGAAGAGTTTATTTCGCCTCTACGTAAATTTGATAATGTCATTCTAACGCCTCATGTAGGCGGCAGCACGCAAGAAGCGCAACAAAATATCGGTATCGAAGTAGCGGGTAAGCTTGCTAAATATAGTGATAATGGTTCGACACTTTCTGCGGTTAATTTCCCTGAAGTCTCGTTACCAGAACACGTTGATCGTTCTCGTTTACTGCATATTCATATTAATGCACCGGGTGTGTTAACCCAAATTAACCAAGCGTTTGCCGCGCATAACATCAACATTGCATCACAATATCTACAAACCAATGAAAATATTGGTTATGTGGTAATCGATGTTGAAACAGATGATGCGAAAGAAGCATTTGAGCAGCTAACCAAAATCAACGGTACTATCAAAACCCGTATACTACATTAATTCAACACCCCGGCACTTCCGAATATTGACTGTTTCGGAAGTGCTAACCTCCCCTTCTTCCAGAAATCTTCCGTAAAATTTATTCCAAGCCGTGTAATTAAATCTGAATTTGGGATAATAAGAAATAAGATAAGCAATAATCCGTTCTAGTAATAATGTATTGTAAAAACCGAATAATAAAAGGATCTGGATATATGGGTAGAATGCTTTGGTTAATCTTGTTTAGTGTCAATGCTGTTGCTGTACCAGTCACCGTAGACATAAAAAGCAATAAAAACTTACCTGTATTTCAAACTGTTGTTTACTTAGAACCGACATCTGGAACGCCTCCTGTTCCAGCGGTAGATAAGGTGTCAGTACTTGATCAAGTTGATCGTCAGTTCGTTCCCCATATCTTGCCGATTCAAAAAGGCAGTAGCGTTGTGTTTCCAAATTCTGACTCCATTCAACATCATGTTTATTCATTTTCTCCGGCAAAACAATTCGAGTTAAAGCTATATCGTGATTCAAAAGTTGAGCCTCTGCTATTTGAAACTGATGGAGAAGTAGAGTTAGGTTGTAATGTACATGATTGGATGTTGGCGTATATTTGGGTAGTCGATACACCCTACTTTGCTAAAACCTCACAAGATGGCGTTGTTGTAATTGACGTCCCCGTTGGTCACTATACACTGAAGGTGTGGCACCCTAGAATTCAGGATGACCTTGAATCGTTGTCGCAAAATGTCAATATAAATCAACCGTCTGTGATTGAAATAAAACTGCAAAAAGAACTTCTACAAGATCTCAGTTTTTACCAACAACGAACTGACAAATTGACAGATTACAACGATTAGAAAATCTAAATAGATCAATTTGGAGATTCGCTATCCATGGCACGACATGACGTTTCACAATGCGCTATTATAACTCACGTTTTACTGAGTGTAATAATTGGCTGGAGTGTAACAATAACAGCAGCCGCTAACGAAATTGGCGGAATGGCTCAAATTTATCTTATCGATAGTGACGACTTGCAGTCATATCAAAACCAAGGAACCGGTATACTTCGACATGATGAAAATGGCGTGGGCATTCAACAGGCATTGCTATACGCAAATATTGATCTTACTTCTGATCTGACCTTAGACGCAGTCGCAAACTATTATCCTGACGGCGAACAACACCTAGGCTTTTCCCAGCTTGCATTGAATTACAAACCGTTAAGTCCTGATAAGATTAAATTCAAAGGTCGCGTTGGCTTTTTTTATCCACGTTTATCATTAGAAAACGTGGATAAAGGCTGGCTCTCTCCTTATACCTATACACAATCGGCGATTAATAGTTGGGTGGGTGAGGAAATGCGAACCTTAGGCTTGGAGCTTTCTTTGTATAGTCCCGGCCGAGCCAGACGAAGCCCTTGGTCATGGGAAGTGACTGGTGGTTTGTTTCAAGGAAATGATCCGCTAGGCACCTTGATTAGTTGGCGAGGATTTGCCATGCACGACCGCCAATCCTTAAACAATGATCGAGTGCAGTTTGCCCCCTACTCTACAGTAATTGATCCCGATTTTATTTGGCATCCCAACTATGTAGAGCCGTTTCATGAATTAGATCAGCGCTGGGGATTTTATCTAGGCGCACATCTAAATTATTTTAACCAAAGTGCGCTACGTTACTATTACTATGACAACCAAGCTGACCCCTTATCAGTTAATCGTCAGAGGCTATATGGTTGGCGAACCAAATTTCACAGTCTGTCTGCACAGCACAAATTCACATCCCAAACACGCCTCATCAGTCAATGGATGAGTGGCAGTACTGTGATGGGTTTAAGCTATGTTTTCGTGGATTTTGATGCGTGGTACTTGATGCTAAGTCACACAATTGCAGAACATCGAATAAGCCTTCGATATGATCGATTTATTGTTTCTGAGGACGATATTTTCCCTACCGATCCAAATAGTAGTGATGGTTATGGTCTCACATTGGCTTGGCGTTACGATATAACCGATAAGTGGCAAATTGGTGTAGAGCAGCATATGAATAAAAATACGGCACAAAACCGAGTGTTATTGAACCTACCTATCGATGCTAATCAACACCAGACTTTATTGGTAACGCAATTTCGCTGGTAGTCGTTAAATACGTTATTGGTTTTGTTGTTTGCACAAAAAAGTCGGCTAGATAAGCCGACTTTTTGGCAAGCTAAAATGCTGTTTAGAAGAAGGTATATACCAATGTTATTGCAGACTGCGTATCCAAGTTCTCACGAGTTTCCGCAACATCAGAGTTGTGATCTAACGTAATCGTAAACTTCATGGATAGAGAACCGTTTATTTTAGCTGACAAAGAGGTCACAGATTTGGATTTTGTGTTGTCTTCACCCACCTCGGTAGATAACAACTGTTTGAAAGTAGCGGTATCAGATATTTGCCACTGATAATCCATTGCAGCACGTACAATTAAACCTTTCTCAGTTTCACTAGGTATTATATTACCATTGCTATCAACTGTTTCTTCGGTTTTAGCATATGAGTAACCAGGACCAATACTGTATTCAAACGACGTTGTATCAGTATCCCATAGCTTTTGGTTCCAACCAGCAGCAATTGTCGATTGATATTCGTAACTGCTAAAACGATCATCTTCATAGGACGCGAATCCAAATAGACGATGATCTGGGTTTTCTAACTTGTAGTTAGCCTGACCAGAAACAAACCATTTTTGTGCAGTGGTTTGAGAAACGGTTTCTTCATCAACAGTGACCTGATCTTTCTTATAAAGCCCTTCAATAATGAAGTCATTGCTCCAATCTTCTAATTCTTGATGAGCTGATAACTTTCCTTTTACAGACGTAGTTTCAGTGTTACCCGTGGTGACGATTAAGCCAAACTCGCCATCCATGGTGAAAGGTTTAGTTTCTTCTGCGCTTACATTCGCTGACAATGCGCAAAAAACAACTGAACATAGAACTGATTTTTTCATTCGACTTTCCTGATTTTAATTAAAATAAAAACAGCTGATATTATTATTTTTATACTGAATAATGTGTGAAACGTTTCGAATCAGCATTTCGGCAAACACAAAGTGTACCAACATGCTGATTCATGGATATTTTTAGTCTTTTTTTACTAAAAAAACTGATACACCAAAGTAACGGAAGTTTGTGTATCTAATGGTTCGTCAAGCTCTTGCGGTGAGCGGTTATGGGTCATATTAAATGATAATTTCATAGCTAACGAGCCATTAATTTTTGCGGCTAAGGATGTTTCGGAAAATGAGCGAGAAAATTCATCATCAGTTTCTGTACTCAAATACTGCCTAAATGTGGCCATATCATTAAATTTTTTCTCATATTCCATCGCCGCGCGGATTATAACACCGGTCTGATCGAGGGCAGAAGAATTTTCTTTGGCAATTGTACGTGCATATCCAGGCCCCACACTGTAAGTAAACTCACTTTCTTTATCTGACCATAATTGTTCTGTATAACCTACTGCTAAAGCGGCATGGTAACGATATGCATTGAATCTATCATCTTCATATTCACCATACATAAACAACCGGTTCTTGGGGTCTTCCAATTTATAATCAGACTGCATGGATACAAAAACATTTTGAGCACTGGTCACCAATTCTCTGTTTTCATCAATAACCTGCTCATTTTGTTTATACAGAATTTTAGCGACATAACGATTGTGCCAATGAAGTAAATTCTGTTTGGCATTTAGTTTACTGGTGATGGTAGTGCCGGTGGTATTCCCGGAAGAATAAATGACGCCCAACTCTCCATTCATCTCAAAAGAATCGTGATGCTCAGCAGTAGCGTCACCATGAAAGGGCGCATCCGTTAGAAACAAAGATCGGATAACATCAGTACGCGCGATACTGGAAAAACTCAAAAAACAAAGAAATGTGGCGCAAATAAGCTTCATATAAAACGTTCGAAATTAAATTTTGTACTATTTTTTGCGCTATTGTATAGAATTAATCATCGATTTGCAGTAGTAAAATAGATTAAAAATCAAACAAATAGTATTTTTTGGCTGGACAGTCTAACTATCTATACCTAAATGTCTCTTTTTGGCTACAAAAATAGCGTTTAGTTCGAGCTGAATATCGATAGCATTTGGTTGAATTCTTGTTTACTGAATGTAATTGCGTCAACTAACAGATCAGCATCCATATCGACACTTTTTAAGATCTCTGCGTTAATCGTTTTTTCAGGCTTTTTCGAGGATTGCGTCGCGAGCAAATAACCCGCCACTGAGGCCACGTTCATTATCGCAATTTCTTTGTTACCTAGCGCATGATTTTCATCATTGATTTGTTCAATTGGCATCCAAATTTGGGTAGGTAATTGCCACAACTGCAGTATGTTAGAGCTACATTGTGCATAAGTAAATCCGAGTATTTTTTTCTGCAATACAAAAGGTAATATGGTCTCATCCGTTGGCAGACATTTTGCTGCCATATCAGGGTTTTCTTTAGTAATTACCAATTCCGCTAGGTTGTGCAACAACCCCAACAGAAAAAAACGTTCTGTTCCTCTTACTCGAGCTAATTTAGCTAAATGTTTTGCGATTAGCCCAGTGTATAAACTTTGCTGCCAAAAACGCGTCAAATCCATATTTTCGTCACTAAAATACTGAAATGCGTCTTTTGCTGTTTCCGCCATCACTAAATTATATAAGGCTTCACCGCCAAGTACATTTATCGCTTTGCTAATGCTATCTACTTGCGAACGGAATCTAAACAACGGGCTGTTAGCCAGTTTTAGTAACTTTGATGCAAGTGACGGATCTAAACTCACCAAGTTTCCTATATCGTCTATATCCGAATGATGATCATCCAACATTTGTCTGATACGTATACAGATATCCGGTAAAACGAATGACGTGCTCGCTTGTTTGGCGTAATCAATTGCTTGCATATATTATTTGAGTGAGGTCCTAGTTTACATTAGCCGACATTATAGCCATGCTGAGCTGGATTTGCGGATTTTTTTTACGCTTAGTTATGACTTTTCATAAGCGTAAGTAAACATTCGCACTACTTAGCGTTACGCATAGATAAATTTTAGTTGATATTTACACGCTTTACAGTACGGTGTTATGACAACATTTTGTTAACAAGGCAACAGGATGGAAGAGCTTTCAGGGTTAGATGCTGCATTTCTTTTTTTAGAAACCGATAAAATTCCAATGCATATAGGTGGAGTGAGTATCATCGAAGGCTCGATGGAATTTAGCGATTTTTTTGACTTTATAGAACAACGCGTTCATTTAGTGTCAAAACTCACACAAAAACTCGTCACCGTCCCGCTTAGTATAGACAAGCCGTACTGGGCTGATGATCCTGACTTTGACCTAAACTTGCATATTCGCAAAATCCAGTTGCCAGCGCCGGGATCGTGGAAAGAGCTCAGGTACGCAGCGTCTCAGTATTTTTCAACCAAATTAGACCGCAACAGACCTCTCTGGGAGTTTATGTTTGTAGAGGGGTTAGACAACGTATCACAAGTACCTAAAGGTTCAGTCGCGCTCATAACAAAAGTACATCACGCAGGTTTTGATGGAAAATCTGGAGCCGACTTGATGGCCATGTTGTATGATATATCCCCCACTCCTAGGCCTATTCCTGCGCCAAAATTAAAGGAAAAAGAACAAATACCCGGTAATATTAACTTAGTGGCTCGCGGTGCTTATAACCTCATCACTAAGCCCGGTAAGCTGCCTTCATTACTTTGGGATACGGGAAAAGCGACGCTAAAAGCAAGTTACTTGTCTCGGGTTCATGGCATCAAAATGCCTACTTTACCTTTTAGTGCTCCCAAAACACCATTTAACGATGTGGTCGATCAAGAGCGAAAATGGAACTCTGCATTGCTTGAACTTAACCGCGTTAAAGCGTTACGCAAAGTGATAGATGGTGCAACAATGAACGATGTCATTTTGGCTATTTGCAGTGGTGCTTTGCGTCAGTATTTATTGGAAAAAGGTGAATTACCCGAACAACCACTTGTTGCTATGGTGCCGGTATCAACACGCTCCAGAGAAGAAAAAAATGCAATGGGTAACCAAGTATCAGCCATGTATATTCAGTTAGCTACAGATATTGAAAATCCGATTAAACGCTTGGAAAAAATTCATATCAATACGCTTGTTGGTAAACTTTATCAAGACGCGATTGATGCTAAAAGTTTGATGGGATTTGCCGACCTGATCCCATTTGGGCTCGCGGGTGTCGCATCACGTTTCTACTCACGTTCAGCTTTGGCTAAATGGCACAAACCGTTTTTCAACCTCGTGATTACGAATGTTCCTGGGCCCAATGTACCACTTTATTTAGGTGGACATAAATTGCTAGCAAATATGGGAACTGCCCCTATTTTTGACGGTATGGGATTAATTATTCCGGTGTTAAGTTATGATGGAACTATCTCAATCAGTCCGACGAGTTCCGCGAATTTGATGCCAGATATCGATGTTTTTACCAAATGTATTTTGGATTCGGCTAATGAATTGGAAGCGGCAGTACAAGAGAAACAAACTGCCATGGCGGCATTTAATGCGTTATTAAATCAAAAATAAAAATCCGCAAGTGAAATTTACCTGACAGAGAATTTGTATGGCTAATGAAATAACTCAGATACCCAGCTTACGTCCCAAAAAACGTCATATGCTAACCGAAAGTAGAGCATTGCTGGAGTTAGGCGCGACTAGTTTTTTATTGCCTTTACTATTACAAGCTCCGCGCGGTGATAAACATCCGGTAATGGTCATCCCCGGTTTTCTTGCCTCTGATATATCAACCAAACCACTACGTACTTTTCTTAAAATGAAGCGTTATTCTGCTGTTGGTTGGGGTTTGGGACGTAATTTGGGGACACATATAGTCGGCGGAAAACATATCGTTAGTGATGAGCTATTAAATAAAGTGATTGAGCTTCACGTTAAACATAATAGCAAGGTTAGTTTAATTGGATGGAGTCTAGGCGGCATTTTAGCCCGTGAGATAGCGCGCGCTATTCCAGACTGTATTCGTCAGGTAATATCGTTAGGCAGTCCGTTCAATGGTCCACAAGGTTCTGCTCCCCTAGCCGCTAAGATGTTTGAAATGATAAATGGCGATTTGAGCAAACGCGAGCCAGACGCTGTTTCACGACTAATTCCACCGCCAACAGTACCGAACTCCGCCATCTTTTCACGCAGCGACGGGGTTGCTCATTGGCAGGCATGTATAAATAATATTGAAGAAAACCACGCTTTATCCGAAAACATCGAAGTAAAAGGTAGTCATATGGGATTAGGTCACAATGCGCAGGTGTTGTGGATTATTGCTAATCGTCTGGCACAAAAACAGGGCCAATGGCAGCCTTTCCGAGATAACACATTACATAAGATTCTTTATCCAAATCCAGACAGGGCCTAGTTTGATAGATTCACACATTAACCAAGAACAATTTGCCGAAGTAAACGGCATTTCCTTATGTTACCAGACGTTTGGTGATCCAAATAATAAGCCGCTATTACTCATTATGGGATTAGCGACTCAAATGATTCACTGGGATCTAGGATTTTGCCAAAAATTAGTGGATCAAGGATTCTGGGTGATCCGCTTTGATAACCGCGACATAGGTAGAAGTACCATGTTGCGAGGTCAAAAGGTCCCCTCAATAATTTCAGTTGCTGCTAATCAATTGTTTGGTAAAAAACTAGAGGTTTTATACGATTTACACACAATGGCTGCCGATGCTGTTGCACTTTTAGATCATCTTAATATTCAAGCAAGTCATGTGGTTGGTGCATCAATGGGTGGCATGATTGCCCAGTGCATGTCAATCGATTTTCCCGAACGCGTACTCAGTTTAACCTCTATCATGTCAACAACCGGTGATCCTTCATTGCCCAAACCCAAAAAATCAGTTGTATTAAAAGTGATGAAACCGGCTCCCAAAGATCCCGAAGCATATCTGCAGTACGCATTGAATTTGTGGCAATTATTAAATGGAACACACTACTACTTTGATAAAGAAAAAGTGGGGAGCTTTTTACAGTTAGCCAGAGAACGTTCGTTTTATCCGAAAGGGATATGGCGACAGGTGTGCGCTATTTTAGCTTCTCCTGACCGAACTCAAGCACTAAAGCAACTAACATTGCCCGCGTTGGTTATCCATGGAGACCAAGATCCACTTATTCCTGTTGCTTGTGGAATTGCAACTGCATCAGCCATTCAGGGGTCTGAGTTAATGATTCTTGAAGGCATGGCTCATACGTTACCTGAGCCACTTTGGGAGCAAATAATAAGTGGTATCGCTAATATCGCACGATAAATTATACTTTAGTTGTCAAACAAGTCGGTTTGCTTGGCAATAGTTTGACCACTATCACTGTTATTTTTACGTTGAGAAATAGCCTTGCGGCGCTGACAGGCTTTGATAATAACACGCTTGGCATACGCGGATGTTTGATGCCAATATAACCTTTCTTCCCTGCTTCGAAAACAACCAGAGCAATAACCATTCTTACCAGATTGGCACACACCGATGCAAGGACTAGGAATGTCAAAAAACTCGAGCTGATCCACGATAACTGTTTTTCTACAAAAATGATGACTTTTCTTAAGTGTACACCCATGCGTCCAGATTGGCGAAATAGCGCGTACTATTCAGGGTACTGTTGATACTTTACCGCGTCTTGACCAGCTTCGTACCAAGGGAATTTCTCTTCCCAAAATATATTTGCTTGAGGCACGATCTTAGGATCACCATCTAAGAACCCCGCCGGAATGCACAACATGCTGCCATCACGACTCAAATACGGTACTTGTGATCCACAGTCTGTACAAAAAACATTACTAAAACGTACCGCCTTTGGCAGATCAAAACGCTTGATGTTGTTCTCGCCACTTACCCAACGTATTTTATCTGGTGTGGTAAATATCAAAGAAGCAAAAGCAGAGCCGGTTTTCTTTTGACATCGATCACAATGGCATTGATAAAAGCGCGTAAATGGTCCTTTCACAGCACATTTGACCTTGCCACACAAACAACTACCTTGAATTTCATGCTCCATGTTTGTCTCCATTTGAAGGTTAAAAAACTAACTTAGCCTATTCCAGTCTATATTTATACACGATCAATCGCGCTGAGTGTATTAGCAACCCAACTCTAATCATAAAAAAATGCCAGTCTGTAAACAGACTGGCATCTCATATAGTTATCTTCTAAAGAAGTTAATTACTTTTTCTTTGCCTTTGGATTAGGCAAGTCGGTAATACTACCTTCAAAAATCTCAGAGGCTAAACCAATTGATTCGTTAAGCGTTGGATGCGCATGAATAGTCAAAGCAACGTCTTCTGCATCTGCTCCCATTTCAATCGCTAAACCAATTTCGCCCAGCATTTCGCCCGCGTTGATACCAATAATTGCACCACCGATTACACGGTTAGTGTCTTTCTCAAATATCATTTTAGTCATACCTTCAGTACGTCCAGAAGCAATCGCACGACCCGAAGCAGCCCAAGGGAAAGATGCTGTTTCATAGCTTACACCTTGCTCTTTTGCTTCTTTTTCGGTTAATCCAACCCAAGCTACTTCTGGATCAGTATACGCTACTGAAGGAATGCATTTAGGATCGAAGAAATGTTTCTTACCAGCAATAACTTCCGCTGCAACGTGTCCTTCGTGAACCGCTTTGTGCGCCAACATTGGCTGACCGACTAAATCACCAATCGCATAAATGTTGCTAACGTTGGTACGCATTTGTTTATCAACATTAATAAAGCCACGCTCATCTACTTTCACGCCAGCTTTATCAGCATCCAAAAGGCTACCATTTGGACGACGTCCTACAGCTACCAATACTTTGTCATATTTAACTGGCTCTGCAGGTGCTTGTTTACCTTCAAAGGTCACATACAAACCGTCTTTTTTCGCTTCAACCGCAGTTACTTTGGTTTCTAACATGACGTTGAATTTATCTTTTACATATTTTTGATAAATCTTAATGACGTCTTTGTCAGCTGCAGGAATCAATTGATCTAAAAACTCAACCACATCGATTTGTGAACCTAGTGAACGATATACCGTTCCCATCTCCAAACCAATAATACCGCCACCTAGCACTAGCATTTTTTCAGGAATATCTTTCATTTCCAATGCGCCAGTTGAATCAATTACGCGCTCATCATCACTAGGAATAAACGGTAGTGAAACAGGTTCTGAGCCGGCTGCGATAATAGCGTTGTCAAAAGAAATCGTAGTTTTGCCGTCTTTGCCTTCTACTTCAATCGTATTCGAGCCGGTAAACTTACCATAACCCTGTACAAATTTGACTTTGCGCATTTTAGACATGCCTGATAAGCCTTTCGTAAGTTGCCCTACAACGCTATCTTTCCATCCACGTACTTTATCTAAATCAATTTTTGGCTCGCCAAATACCACACCGTGTGACGCCATTTCTTTTGCATCATCAATTACTTTAGCGACGTGCAACAATGCCTTAGATGGAATACAACCAACATTCAAGCACACACCACCTAACGTGTCACGGGCGTCAATGATGACTGTCTCAATACCTAAATCAGCTGCTCTAAACGCTGCTGAATATCCACCAGGTCCTGCACCTAGCACAACCAGTTGAGTTTTAATTTCGCTCATTATGACCTCAAATTTCGAATTCTATTCTGACAGATTTGTAAAATACTACCTTTGCATAAGACTGTTAGCAAAGAAAAGTATGACTCATCGTATAAAAATGTTTAAACCGTGTACGCTACCACATTCAATGGTAGCGCACACAAAGTGTGACCTACTA
Source organism: Aliiglaciecola lipolytica E3 (assembly GCF_000314975.1). Classification (GTDB taxonomy): domain Bacteria; phylum Pseudomonadota; class Gammaproteobacteria; order Enterobacterales; family Alteromonadaceae; genus Aliiglaciecola; species Aliiglaciecola lipolytica. Next base: position 58,733 of record NZ_BAEN01000015.1, on the reverse strand, counting down.
CATTAGTATCTGGCGTAAATCTGCAAGTACACTACTTAAGTGGACCGCAAAACGCGCTGCTACAGCACCATCAATTACACGGTGATCGTAAGACAATGATAAAGGCAACATCAATCTTGGTTCAAAGTCTTTACCATTCCATTTAGGTTTCATCTCACTTTTTGAAACACCTAAAATAGCCACATCTGGTGCATTTACGATCGGTGTAAATGCTGTTCCACCAATCCCGCCTAAACTAGAAATAGTAAAACAACTGCCCTGCATATCCGGCCCTTTGAGTTTACCGTCTCTAGCTTTAATGCTGATCTCTGTTAGCTCTCTAGAAAGTTCAATAATACCTTTTTTATCCACATCACGAACCACAGGAACAACCAGTCCACCTGGGGTCTCTACCGCGATACCTATGTGGTAGTATTTTTTCTGGATTAGAGATTCACCGGATTCAGACAATGATGTGTTGAATACCGGATAAGCCTTTAACGCATCCGCTACCGCTTTCATCATAAATACTAAAGGTGTAATTTTAACCCCTAGTTTACGTTTTTCAGCGAGTACGTTTTGCTCTTTGCGGAAAGCTTCCAATTCCGTAATATCTGCTTCTTCGAATTGTGTCACATGAGGAATAGTGACCCAGTTTCGGTGCAGATTTGGCCCAGAAATTTTCTGAATTCGAGTGAGTGGTACTTCTTCGACTTCACCGAACTTAGCAAAATCCACTTTAGGTGGCGCGATAACTTGCAATCCACCTGAGCCGCTACCGACTGAAGAACCAGCTGTCATCTTAGGACGCGACAACTCGTACTTAACAAAAGATTGCACATCTTCTTTCAAGATACGATTTTTAGGGCCACTTCCGTTGACTTGGGTTAAATCCACCCCAAATTCTCTTGCTAAACGACGCACCGAAGGTGAAGCATGCACTTTACCACTTGGTTTTTTGTCGCCTGCAGAAGGATGATGCGGAACCGGTGGCTTTCGCGTGCTTTCAGTGGGTGCTTTTGCTGGTGCAGGAGCAGACGCTGATTCTTGCTTCGCTGGAGCTGCTGCTTTGGGTGCCGATTTTTCGGTCACTTCCAATGTAATCACCAAAGTACCTTCAGACACTTTGTCGCCGACTTTAAGCTCAACACTCTTAACCGTACCGCTTTTTGGAGAAGGCACATCCATTGTGGCTTTATCTGTTTCTAATGTTACCAAGCCTGCTTCAGCTTCAATTTCGTCGCCTTCAGCAACTAAAACTTCAATAACATCAACGTCAGTATCACCACCAATATCAGGCACTTTTACGTCAATGACTGATGTCGTTTCTTCACCCGAATCAGCTTCTTCTGCAACAGTTTCTTCTTGTGGTGCAGATTCTTGTTTCGCTGGAGCGGGTTCAGAAGACGCAGTTTCTTCTGAAGACTCAGAACCGGATGATCCTTCAGATTCCAGTTCAAGAATCAAAGAGCCTTCAGACACTTTGTCACCGACTTTAATTTTAAGAGATTTCACCACACCTGCTGAAGGTGACGGTACATCCATTGTTGCCTTATCGGTTTCTAGCGTAATTAATCCCGTTTCAGCATCAATCTTATCGCCTTCACCAACGAGTACCTCGATAACCTCAACATCCGTGTCACCACCGATATCAGGCACTTTCACTTCAATCACTTTACCAGCACTAGCTTGCTTGGCTTCTTGCGGTTTCTCTTGTGGCGCTTCCTGTGACTCTGCTTTTGAGTCGTCAGAACTGGAATCACTAGAAGATTCTCCCGCTGCTGAAAGTTTCATTATCAAGGTATCTTGGCTAACTTTGTCACCAACTTTAACCAGAATATCCGATACAGAACCTGCAAAAGGAGCAGGAATATCCATGCTCGACTTATCGCTTTCTACTGTGAGCAGTGCGGCTTCAGCTTCGACATCTTCACCAACAGAAACACAAATCTCGATAACTTCAACTTCTTCTCCGCCCACATCGGGGACCAATACATCTTTTAAATCTGACATTTTGAATCCTCCCAATTAAGCGTAAAGCGGATTAAGTTTATCACCATCAATTCCAAACTCTTTGATGGCCTCAGTTAGCACTTTCTTATCTATATCACCGGCTTTATGCAACTCAGTGAGCGCAGCTAGGGCGATAAATTTCGCATCTACTTCAAAGTGATGACGTAGATTAGGACGACTATCAGAACGTCCAAAACCATCAGTTCCTAACACTTTATATTGACCAGGAACGAATGCACGTACTTGGTCAGCGTAGTTCTTAACATAATCGGTCGCTGCAATTGTAGGACCTTCAAACCCGGCTTCAAGCACAGTAGTGATATACGGCACTTTGGCTTTTTTGTCTGGGTTAAGCATGTTGAAGTGTTCACAATCCAAACCGTCGCGCGCCAATTCATTAAATGACGGCACACTGAAGACTTCTGATGCAACAGAGAACTTGTCTTTTAGCAACTGTGCGGCTTCACGAACTTGCAACAAGATAGTACCTGAACCAAGCAATTTAACTTTTTTCTTACTCTTCGCAGTACCGACTTTTTCTAGCGAATAAATACCTTTAATTATGCCTTCTTCAGCACCTTGGGGCATTTCTGGCTGAACGTAGTTTTCGTTCATTACGGTTAGATAATAAAACACGTTCTCGTGATTTTCGCCCATGCGACGTAAACCGTCTTGAACGACAACGGCTACTTCATAACCATAAGTTGGATCGTAAGTCACACAATTTGGAATAAGCGCTGCTTGTACATGGCTATGCCCATCTTGGTGTTGTAAACCTTCACCGTTTAGGGTTGTTCGCCCTGCTGTACCACCGACCAAGAATCCTCTTGCTTGGCTATCACCAGCTGCCCATGCCATATCACCCACACGCTGGAAACCAAACATAGAGTAATAAATATAGACTGGAATCATCGGTAAGTTATTCGTGGAGTATGAAGTTCCAGCGGCTAACCAAGATGCCATAGCACCTAATTCGTTAATTCCTTCTTGCAGCACTTGACCTTTTTTATCTTCACGATAATACGCAACTTGATCAGCATCTTGAGGAACGTATTTTTGACCTTGGCTAGAATAAATACCCACTTGACGGAATAGACCTTCCATACCAAATGTCCGTGCTTCATCAGGAATAATTGGCACAATACGACCACCAATTTGCTTATCTTTAAGCATAACTGTTAGCACTCGGACAAATGCCATAGTAGTAGAAATTTCACGCTCGCCAGAACCTTTGGTTATCGCTTCAAACGATTTTAACGGGATTGCTGGTAAATCTTCAGTACTATCAGCTAAACGCTGTGGCATATAGCCAAACAACTTTTCTCTGCGTGTTTTCAAATAAGTTAGTTCAGGACTATCTTCATCAAACTTGTAATAAGGTAAGTTTTCAAGATCAGAGTCTGAAACAGGGATATTGAAACGGTCACGATATTGACGAACGGCATCGATGTCCATTTTCTTAACGTTGTGAGCGATATTCTTACCTTCACCCGCTGAACCAAGACCATATCCTTTAACGGTTTTCGCTAAAATGACTTGTGGACGACCTTGAGTTTCAGAAGCACGCTTATATGCTGCATATACTTTGACTGGATCATGTCCACCACGATTCAAACGCCAGATATCTTCATCTGACATGTTTGCAACCATTTCTTTCAATTCAGGATACTTACCAAAGAAGTTTTCGCGCGTGTAGGCACCGCCTTTGGCTTTATAGTTCTGATATTCACCATCAACCGTTTCGTTCATAACATCAAGTAATTTACCTGATGTATCGCGTGCAAGTAATGGATCCCAATAGCGACCCCAAATGACTTTAATCACTTCCCAGCCAGCACCGCGGAACGTACCTTCGAGTTCTTGAATGATTTTACCGTTACCACGCACAGGTCCGTCAAGACGCTGTAAGTTACAGTTGATCACGAAGGTTAAGTTATCTAGGCCTTCTCTTGAAGCAAGACCAATTGCTCCTAAACTTTCTGGCTCATCCACTTCGCCGTCGCCCATGAAACACCAAACGCGCTGTTCTGAACAATCTTTCAGCCCACGGTTTGTTAGGTACTTCAGGAAGCGGGCTAAATAGATAGCCTGCATAGGTCCAAGACCCATAGATACGGTAGGAAATTGCCAAAAATCTGGCATCAACTTAGGATGTGGATAAGAAGATACACCTTTTCCATCTGCTTCTTGACGGAAACCATCTAGTTGTTCTTCAGATAAACGGCCTTCGATATAGGCGCGAGAATAAATGCCTGGAGAAACGTGACCTTGGACAAAAAGGTAATCACCACCATCTTTATCATTTGGTGCGCGGAAAAAATGGTTGAAGCCCACATCGTATAACATCGCTGAAGATGCAAAACTTGAAATATGCCCACCTAGTTCTAAGTCTTTCTTAGAACCACGTAAAACCATCATCATCGCGTTCCAACGAATGGCATTACGAATCTTAGCCTCAATCGTTTGATCGCCCGGCATAGTCGGTTCCTGACCCGCAGGAATGGTATTGATGTAAGCAGTAGTCGCCGTATATGGCAAGTGTGCGCCATTGCGTCTCGCTTTTTCTATCAAGCTTTCCAATAAGAAATGGGCGCGTTCAACCCCCTCTTCTTCAAGTACAGCGTCTAGTGCTTCTATCCATTCCTGGGTTTCTTGTGGATCCACATCCGGATGCATCATATCAGCCATGGTGCTTTCCTTTAGTTAGTTTAAAGATAAATTTACTGAACAAGAACATAAAGAGTAGCGTAAATTCACAACTTTTCCTTTCTAATCCAGTAAGTTAATTACATCTAAAGACAACATAATATTGTCAATAGGATTATTTTTGTATTTCGATTCTTCGTAGTGCTCGTTGAATTCTCGTATCCTTACGATTAATTTCTAATAGCGTATCTTCAATGAACGCTAAATGCTCATTACTAGCCTGTCTAGCCGCTTCCGGATCGCGAGACACGATAGCAGCTAGTATTTTTTCACGTTGTAAATGAATGGTTTCAGTGACGTCATCACTCATTGCTAACATTTCAAAGTTCGCTTTAATATTTTCTTGCAACATTGATTTTAAACTGCGCATGACATGTACCAGCACCAAGTTATGCGACGCCATAGCCATAGCAAGGTAAAACTCGACTAAAGCTTTTGATAAATCCGTTTTGTCTTCATGCTTGGATAATTCTGAAATAGAGGAAAGCGCTTGTTTTAATATCAAATAATCTTCTGGCTGACCTCGCAGTGCAGCGTAATAAGCAGCCATACCTTCTAAAGCATGCCGAAACTCCAACAAATCAAATTGGGTTTCAGGTCGTTTGGCAATAAGATCGAGAAGAGGATCAGTTACTGAAGCGGTCAGGTTGCGTTTTACAAAAGTGCCACCGCCTTGTTTACGCAACAATAATCCACGCGCTTCCAAATTCTGAATTGCTTCACGTAAAGACGGCCGAGATACGGCAAATTTTTCAGCTAGTTCGCGCTCTGGAGGCAGCTTCTGACCCGCTAACAAACGCCCTTCAATGATCATCGATTCTAATTGCTCAGTGATCACATCAGAAAGTTTTCTAGACTGTATGCGTTGCATAATCGCGAGTGTATCCTCTAATCAACAATTGGCTCCAACGATGCGACTTTAGTGGCGAATTTTGTTTCGCCACGCTGCAAAAAAGCAAATTGGTAAGACCATTTAACCTAATAGATTAGACTAGTTCGCTGGATTGGTAAACCTTAATCCAGAAAAACATTGTTATTGGCGCTGTTAAAAACCTTCGATGATTGTTAAAAAGCTTGTTTTCAAAGGCTTAGATGTCGTGGTCAGACCATTAAGCTCAATTATGACCAAGTTTGGATATAGTTACCTGATCCAACCAGAAAGTGATAAAACTGAAATGACTACAACTAAAAACATCACATTCCGTTTGGCAAGTCGAACAAACGTACATGGCTCCTCGGTATAATCTTCTTCGTTTACATCAATGTCCTCAGCCGCATCGGCCACGTCCGTCAATACCTTTTTAGCCGAGGCGCCGGCATCTGATAAATATTTTAACCAGGTTGGAATTGCGCGAGAAAAGTGGCCCATTAATAATAGTCCTAATGCCGTAATTCGCACGGGTACCCAATCTAAAACAAACATTATTTTTTGGCCGATAGCCGATTCAGTTGAAAATTCATTTTGAAATTGCACGTTAACGCTTCTGGCCATCACATATAAAACCGCACCAGCAGGACCTAGAACTGCGAACCAAATGATAACTGCAGCATAATGTTGATAATTCAGCCACACCAACATTTGACCGAAGGAGCTTGACGTGTCTCCGCTATGTCCAATCTGATCTGCATACATTGAACAAGCCTGAAAATCACCTCGATTGGCAGCTTGCAAATAACACTTATATAAATCTCTTAAATGTGGACAACCAATACAAACCATTAATATTGCTGTATCTAAAACTAATCTTATTAACCCATTATCGACACTACTAAGGAGTAAAAAAAGAATCAATGCAGGCACGATAACGACGGCTAAAAAAGTTGCATCCGACATATCCTCAGAAAGAATATTTTTGCGGATTAAAAAGCCGTGATACAACTGATTATAAAAACTCTCTTGCCAATACTTAGACTGCGTGGCTATGCGTTCTGCCAATAAAACCACAATCAAGCTGATTAACGTCATTGTTATTCCTTTTATTATTCGAATTTGCGGTACATAAGTTAACGATAAAATATAGCGACCACGAACTTAAAACTTACCCAAGTTGTTGTCTGTATTGAGCCCAATCGAAACTGCTACCGGGATCAGTCTTTCGACCAGGTGCAATATCATTATGCCCCACAATTCGACCCAAACTTATTGCGGGGTAGTTATGCATAATCACTTTAGTAACATGAACTAACGATTTATATTGTGCTTCACTATAAGCGTCATTATCAGTTCCTTCCAGCTCAATGCCAATGGAAAAATCGTTACATCTGGTACGACCTTGGAAAGATGATACACCTGCATGCCATGCTCTTTGCTCAAAACCAACAAATTGTACTATTTCCCCATCGCGACGAATTAAAAGATGTGATGACACGCGCATTTGGTAAATTTGTTCAAAAAATGGATGATGGTCTGGCTGAAGTTTACCTGCAAAAAAATCAACAATATGAGGACCGCCAAATTCGCCTGGAGGCAATGAAATATTGTGGATTACCAGCAGACTGATATCATGTTCTATTGGTCGGCAATCAAAGTGATCGCATTCAGAACGTTTTGCACAAGAGAGCCAGCCGGTATTAATTTGTAATCTGGTGTCTGTGACCATATATAAAAATAGCTGTTAGTTGAATAGCGTCATACGAAGTAGCATAACAGGGTATACAATGGAACAAAATCAATCGCCTGCCGAAAACTCCAGTAAAATTGGAAAATGGATGTTTGTTGCCTTTTGGATTGTAGGCTTGTTGCTATTGACTGCTTTTTTCAGCGATAAATTAGAAAAACAAAATAATCCCAATCAAAACCCACAAAGCCAAATACTTAACGGTTCAGCTGAAGTAAAATTAAAGCGCAACCGAATGGGACATTACGTGGCTAGCGGTTTAATAAATGGGCAGCCAGTAACGTTTTTGTTGGATACTGGCGCTACCAATGTGTCTGTGCCAGCTCACATAGCCAGCGAATTGGGTTTAGTGGCTGGTGCTCGATACACAGCTTCTACTGCGAATGGCAATGTTACTGTTGCTCAAACCAACATAGACCAATTAGACCTAGGTTCAATTCGACTTAATGATGTGCGTGCCAGTATCAATCCTGGCATGTTAAGCGATGAAATACTATTAGGTATGAGTGTATTGAAACAGTTGGAATTCACGCAACGGGGCGATTGGCTTATATTGCGCTTATAACAAACGAAATTTTTTAAACTTGTGCCTGCAAGTTAATAACTATTGCGAAATAAACATGAATCAAAACCAAATACAGTTAGACGTTGAGCGCGCGCTTGACGAAGATTTAAATGGACTAGGGCCCAATGAAGGGGATATTACCGCAGCCTTAATTAACGATGATGTCATGGTTACGGCTTCAATTCTGACCAGAGAAGACTGTGTTTTATGTGGCACCTTGTGGGCAACCGAAACATTTAAGCAGGTGAATCCAGATATAAAAGTTAACTGGCTATATAATGACGGCGATCTTTGTGAAGCCAATAAGGTATTTTGCGAACTATCTGGTTCAGCACGCTCAATACTCACCGCAGAGCGCACAGCACTTAACTTTTTACAAACCCTATCGGGCACCGCTACGACAACTAAAGCATATGTTGATTTATTAAAAGGTAGTGGCATTACTTTATTAGATACCCGCAAGACGATTCCCGGTATGCGCTTAGCACAAAAATATGCAGTTAAATGCGCTGGTGCCGATAACCATCGTATTGGGTTGTTTGATGCCTTTCTTATAAAAGAAAACCATATACTTGCTTGCGGCTCAATTGACAATGCAGTTAAACAAGCTAAAAAAAATAAGCCCAATGCGAAAGTTGAAGTTGAAGTTGAAAGCCTTGAAGAACTCAAACAAGCAATAAATGCAAAGGCTGATATCGTGATGTTAGACAATTTCAATCAAGAAATGCTGAGTCAAGCGGTTTTGATCAACAATAAATCTGTAAAACTAGAAGTTTCTGGCAATATAACCAGTGAAAAACTACAGAATTTACGGGGTATTGGTATAGATTTTGTCTCATCTGGGGCTATTACCAAGGATGTCAAATCCATTGATTTATCCCTTAGAATCAATTAGTTACTGAATTACATATGGTAAGTTTGTTTGACGAAAAAGACTTGAGTATATTTCTGCATACTTGTCAGTAACAAAACTCGTTCTATACTGATTATGAATTCAACGAGGACGCCATTTAACGCATAAGTAGTTTTGGCATAAACAACTTAACTAACTATTTTACAGTAACTTAAATCGCACCCATAAAGTGCAGGAGATTAATACCATGAAAATGACTCAAATGACAAACAACAAAGGCTTTACACTAATTGAATTGATGATCGTTGTTGCGATTATCGGTATTCTTGCAGCAATAGCATTACCTGCATATCAAGGTTACACTGATAAAGCGAAATTCTCTGAAATTACCAACGCTACAGCAGCAGCTAAGTCAGCAGTTGAGGTTTGTGCTCAGGTAAACAATGCTTTGACTACTTGTGACGGTGGTTCAAGCGGTATCCCAACTGATATTACTACTTCTGCTACAGTTAACGGCTTATCAACCACTGACGGTGTAATCGTATCTACATTTAAGTCTGATGGTTCATCTTTAGCAAGTGCTACTTTCACTTTGACTCCAACGCTAAACGGTGGTCGTGTTGAGTGGGCAGCAGCATGTAACCCTACTACACTTTGCTAATAGTTAAAAATAGCTAGAATATAATGATTTAAAGCCCAGGTTACCTGGGCTTTTTCGTCTCAACATTAATGTAACTAGGTTTCACTATGGCTAAAACTGCAGAAATGTACACTTGGAGCGGTGTCGATAAGAAAGGACACCAGCGCAAAGGCGAGATTAGCGCCATTACTTTGTCTGAGGCAAAGAATATGCTACGCCGTCAAGGCGTTTCTGCCACCAAAGTAAAAAAAGTAGCTAAGCCTTTATTTGGTAAAAAAGACAAAGTTAAAGCCCAAGACATCAGTGTAGTATCGCGGCAAATCGCGACTATGTTAGGTGCTGGTGTAACCTTAATTCAAACTATCGATATGATAGCTCAGGGACATTCTAAACAAAGCATGCGTCGAATGCTGACTGAGATAGCGGATGAGGTGAAAGCCGGTAATCCATTGTCTAGTGCGCTACGAAAACACCCTGACCAATTTGAAGATTTATATTGCGATTTAGTTGAAACTGGTGAGCAATCCGGTGCTTTGGAAACCATTTACGATCGGATCGCGACTTACAAAGAAAAAGCCGAAGCACTAAAATCCAAGATTAAAAAAGCTATGTTCTACCCCATTGCCGTGGTAGTCGTCGCGTTTATAGTAACTACAATTTTATTAGTGTTCGTAGTACCGCAATTTGAAGAGATTTTTAGTAGTTTTGGGGCTGAGTTACCTGCATTTACACTCTTTGTTTTGGCCATTTCACAATTTGTGCAAGATTATGGCATTTTCATAGCAGCAGGTGTGGCAACGGCTGCAGTGCTGTTTTTCCGAGCCCATAAGAAATCCAAAAACCTACGCGATAGCGTGGATAAAAAAGTGCTAAAAATTCCAGTGATAGGCGAAATCTTGAAAAAAGCGTCAATTGCACGGTTTACCCGCACGCTTTCCACTACATTTGCGGCGGGTGTGCCGCTAATCGGGGCGCTTGATTCTGCTGCAGGCGCTTCAGGTAACGCCGTTTTCAGAGATGCCATATTATTTATCAAGCGTGAAGTAGCAGGTGGTATGCAAATGAACACTGCCATGCGTGCAACTGGTGTGTTTCCTGACATGGTGACACAAATGATTGCGATTGGTGAAGAGTCTGGCGCTGTGGATGACATGCTAAGCAAAATCGCGACTATCTACGAAGCAGAAGTTGACGATATGGTTGATGGTCTCACCAGTTTACTTGAACCAATGATCATGGCGGTTTTAGGTGTAGTCATAGGTGGTTTGATTGTTGCCATGTATTTACCCATATTCCAGATGGGTAATGTGGTTTAATATCGTCAGAAATAATAAATAATGCTTGCTTGAAAGGTTTCTACCCAATCACTTTTCTGGCAAGCTATCATCAAAATATTTTCTCAACACAATAAAGTACTTAATTATGCCTGCGATGTTTGAGCTGTTAGCCGAGTCTCCCCTTTTTTTCCTTAGTTTTGTATTTATTGTCAGTTTATTGGTTGGCAGTTTTCTAAATGTTGTTATTTATCGATTGCCGGTAATGATGGAACGTGGCTGGAAACAAGAGTACCAACAATTTTTCCACCCAGATTCTATTGACTCAACCCCTGAAGAGACATTTAATTTAATCAAACCAGACTCAACATGCCCGAAATGCCAACACAAAATTAGAGCCTGGGAAAATATTCCAGTAATTAGCTGGCTTTTTCTTAAGGGAAAATGTAGCAATTGCAAAAACCCCATATCTGCACGTTATCCGGCAGTAGAGTTTCTAACCGCAATCGCGAGTTTAGCAATTGCCTGGCACTTTGGTTTTGGATGGCAAGCACTCGCAGCCGTTTTTCTAACCTGGTGTTTAGTCGCATTAATCTTTATCGATATTGATAAAATGTTGCTACCAGACCAAATTACACTGCCTGTTTTGTGGTTAGGATTGTTGCTAAGCACCACCAGCCTATTTGTAAGTCCCATAGATGCCATTCTCGGTGCTGCGGCTGGCTACCTTAGTCTATGGTCAGTTTATTGGTTGTTTAAATTACTGACTGGCAAAGAAGGCATGGGGTACGGTGATTTTAAATTATTGGCCGCTTTGGGAGCTTGGGTAGGTTGGCAATACTTACCAATTATCATCTTGCTATCGTCTTTTGTAGGCGCAATCATTGGTATCAGCTATTTGTTGATTAAGGGTAAAGACAAAGGCAGCCAGATACCATTTGGTCCATATTTAGCCATTGCTGGCTGGTTAACCTTGATTTACGGAAAAAACATTGCCGATTGGTACTGGAACTGGGCAATCGCATGAGCCAATTTGTGATTGGATTAACAGGTGGAATCGGCAGTGGAAAAACAGCCGTCTCGAATATGTTTGCCGAGCTAGGCATAGATATTATCGATGCAGATATAGTGGCTAGACAGGTAGTTGAGCCCGACAGCCCGGCATTGCATTTGATTGAACAGAAATTTGGTAGCGAATCTTTATTAGCTGACGGAAATTTAAATCGCCAACATTTGAGACAAATCGTATTCACTGATCCTGCCAAAAAGACGTGGCTGGATAACCTACTTCACCCGTTAATTCGTGAGCGGATGATTCATCAATTACAACAAGCTACATCTGCATATTGTATTCTTGCGGTTCCCTTGCTGATTGAAAATAATATGATGGCTATGGTGAATCGAGTTTTGGTGGTGGATGTGAGTGAAGATATTCAATTACAACGTGCTGCAAATCGCGATCAACAATCTATTAAACAGATTCAAAGTATAATGGCTAATCAATCCAACAGAGAAAACCGTATCAACCACGCTGATGACATAATTAACAATGATGGTTCTTTTGAAAGCCTGAAGACGCAAGTCGAAAAACTACATCAGCGATACCTCACTCTATCGAAACAACCAACCATCTTAGGCTAATTTACTGAAGCAGAAAGAACAGCTTTTTCTTTTTGCGGTATCAGATTTGTTCTGTTAGGGTTGAAATCATCTGCATTTTACTGTGTAGTTCTAATATCGTTCATGTAAATATTTTTCAATCAACTGTTTTACAATTTCGGTATACTGCGTTCATAACCAAAAAATTGATAAGCAATAACCTGCTGTCTGCGTGTAATTTCTTTAGGATAATCAATGTCACTAGCTGTTTATGAGTTTCCATTAAACGAAAAAGTCAGGACCTATTTGCGTCTTGAACAGCTGTTTATTCAACTCAAACAAAGCGCTCAAGCGCAGCAAGATTGGCAATTTATGAGTTTTTTCGAGGCTTTGTTTACCCTGCTCGACCTGTTAGAAAGGCTAGACATTAGAAATGATATTTTGAAAGATATTGAGGTTCATGAAAAAAACTTAGTGTTTTGGTCACAGCATCCAAAAATTGATTCAGAAGCTTTACAGGCGGCATTGCAAAAAATACTTCGACTACGTGATCAGTTAAAACATTCTAAAAAAGTGGGTGTGAGCTTAAAAGAAGATAAATTTTTATCTTCAATAAGACAACGATTCTCAATCCCGGGTGGAACCTGTAGTTTTGATTTGCCTAATCTGCACTATTGGATAAAACAACCTTTAGATATTATCCGCAAAGACATCGCTATTTGGTTACACGAATTTGACCTGATTAATGAAGCTATAGATATCACCTTGGCTTTTTTACGGGAAAGAGGACGGTTTATGGAGATAACTGCCGAAAATGGTTTTTACCAAGGAATTGCTGACGATAAAAGTGAACTAATACGTATCCAAAGTGCAACTGACGAGGGATATTATCCCATGTTAAGTGGCAACAAATACCGTTATGCAATACGATTTATGTTATTTACAGCCAAAGAAAATGGCAGTAGCCAGGTTAGTGAAGCAATACAATTTAATATCGCTAGTTGTTAAGAGAAAATAGAAAGATGGAAGTATCCTGCCCCACGTGTAAAAAAAAAGTAGAATGGAATGATAAAAATTTATTCCGACCTTTTTGTTGTAAGCGTTGCCAACTCATTGATTTAGGTGAATGGTCAAACGAAGAAAAGGTAATATCAACCAGCACGTATGATGAAAATGCGAATAAAACATTACCTGATATAGAAGATATTGAAGCGATGTTGGCACAACAGCAACAAGATTTTTTCAAAGATAAATAACCTGATTACCTGAATCGACAAAATCACGTTTTTGGGCGTTTACACACGCCCAAGTTAGATTGTTACTGGTTCAAGTGCTTCAACCATTAACTGCAAACTTACCCTACCTCTAAATTCATTGATATCTAGTTTGTAGGCAATATGGATTTGTTCACATGCTGAATTAGGCCAAAGCTGTGGGTCGATATTAAATGCGATGGCATCGATTAACACGCCATTTTGATGTTTCAACAACATCTTTAAGTGTTTGCCTCCCAACAATTTTTGCTCAATGGGCTTAAAAACACCGTCAAAAATCGGCTCTGGAAAGCTCTGTCCCCATGGTCCGGCATCTTTAAGTTGCTGAGCAAAATCCAAGCAAAATTCTTGCTCTGTCAATTCGCCATCACTAAGAATCTGACCACTTAAGTCGCGATCTTTTAACAATTCAAAGCTAACTTGCTCGAACACATTTTTAAATGCTGTAAACTGTTCAAAATTAATGGTCAAACCCGCCGCCATAGCGTGCCCACCAAACTTTACGATAACATCAGGATAACGACTATGAATTTCTTCTAATAGATCACGGATATGTAGTCCTTCAATTGACCGTGCAGAACCTCTAAGCGTATTGTCATCTTGATGCGCAAACGCGATGGTAGGTCGGTTATATTTTTCTTTGATCTTACCCGCGACAATACCAATCACACCTTGATGGAAGTCGGGCTGATAAACCACAATGCCAGACTTTGATTGTTCGTCGTCTAGTTGCAAACTCTCTAAATTAGCTAATGCCTGATCTTGCATGGACTGTTGGATTTCTCGGCGCTCTCTATTGAGTGAATCTAACTCCACCGCCATCTTTCGTGCGCTGGTAGGATCATCAGCGAGTAAACACTCTATGCCAAGTGACATATCATCAAGCCGACCAGCGGCATTCAATCTAGGCCCAAGTACAAAGCCCAAATCAGAAGAAACCATCGTTTTTGCGTTTTTGTTTGCAACCTCTACCAGCGCAGTAATTCCGGGACGACACTTACCACTGCGAATTCGTTGCAGACCTTGGTAAACCAAGACCCTGTTATTACTATCTAGAGGCACCACGTCAGCAACCGTGCCTAATGCAACAATATCCAGAAACTCAGCAAGGTTAGGCTCAGGTAAGTTTTTTTGGGTAAACCAATGCATGTTTTTAAGATGGTTTCGCAGCGCTAACATGAGATAAAAAGCCACGCCTACACCGGCTAAATGTTTGGATAAAAATTCACAACCAGGTTGATTCGGATTAACAATAGCATCAGCTTTTGGCAATTGCTCCGCGGCTAAGTGGTGATCCGTAACGACAACCTTTATGCCGAGTTCTTTTGCTCGATTCACACCTGCTAAACACGCAATGCCGTTATCAACTGTGATGATCAGTTGTGCGCCTTGCTGAAACGCAACATCAACTATTTCTGGGCTCAAGCCATAACCAAAATCAAATCGATTGGGAACAAGATACTCATGCCCTACAGCTCCCATTTTTGTAAGACACAACATAGTTAACGCCGTACTGGTCGCTCCATCCGCATCAAAATCGCCAACAATGATTATTTTGGATTGACGTTGCAATGCATCAAAAAGCACTTCAACAGCGGCTTGTACACCCGCGAGCCCTTGATAATGCAACAGTGACTTAGCGCGTTTATCTAATTGGCTAAGAGACTCGATTCCTCTAGCGGCAAAAATCTGTCGAATTATGGGCTGAGAGAATTCTGATAAATGCACATCTGAAACGGGTTTACGGCGGATTATTTTTGCGGACATAAGGTGTGGCTACTTGCAGTTGGCGGGAATGGCTTCAAATCAAAAAAGCTCGAAACTTATTGTTTCGAGCTTTTTCCCAAATTATATCTCTGATAATTTTTGTAATAACGCCTCAGCTGGCATATAGCCACCAATTAATGAACCGTTTGGCAATATGATATTGGGTGTTCCATTAACCCCAATCCGCATACCAAAAGCGTATTCATCGGCGACTTTATTTTCACAACTCATACCTTCAACAGAATCCCCGGATTTTGCTGCGGTTAACGCTTCTTGTTTATCATCCGCGCACCATACAGACACCATATCTAAATAGGCTTTACTATTAAGACCGCCACGAGGATAAGCCAAATAGCGCACAGTGATACCATTTTTGTTGTAGTCTTCCATTTCGCGATGCAACTTACGGCAATATCCACACGTTATATCAGTGAAAACATTCACAACATACTGTTCATTTTCTGCTTTAAACTCAATTACATCTTCGTCAGAAAAATCGGAAATCCCTTCTAAACGTAGCGTTGATAATGTCACATCGGTTTCATTGCGCATACCAGCATCAACATTGAAAATTCGACCACTGACAAGATATTTCCCATCTTCACTTGTGTAGAATAAGCCTTGGTTGGTTGACACTTGCACCAAACCTGGAACTGGGGAATCACCTATGGCATAAACTTTTAGCCCTAATACATTCTCTAATTTCCGTTTTGCACCCGCATAATCAGATAAACCCGATTGAGTTTTTTGTTGAGCAATAACTTTTTGCGTTTGCTCTTTGCTAACTACTTTTTCAGAATCCGCTTTATCTGTCGATTCTGGTTTATCTTTCATCATTGCAATGGCTGAAACAGCAATAACACTTAATGCTATTACAGAAATCAGTGCTTTTATCCAAGTTTTCATTTACCTTCCTATTGATTAACGCTTTTTCACTCAGTTTACTTAGTGTATAGACCTACACTATGAGCAAAAAATTGCATATATACGGTGAAATTTTTGCCTTTCCAGATTGACGACTAGTCTATAACGAATGGCGTTGTAATCCAATCCATCTCAGCTATACGGTAGCATAGTTTTTTGTTACTAAGCGTTTGCGAAAGCGTCGTTTAGCCACGCGGATGGTGCTTCTCAACCAACATTTGTAAACGTTGCGTTGCAACATGGGTATATATTTGCGTGGTCGACAAATCACTATGCCCTAATAACATTTGTACCACTCGTAAATCCGCACCATGGTTTAGTAAATGCGTAGCAAAAGCATGTCGTAATGTATGCGGTGATAAATGGGATTCAATACCGGCGACAGTGGCATAATATTTAATCCTATGCCAAAAGGTTTGACGTGTCATCATAACCCCGCGCTTACTTGGAAAGACTATATCTGACTCTGTTTTTAATAAATTTCGTCTAGCTAGTTTTATAAATTTCAACAACCACTCGATTGCTTCTTCACCAAGGGGAACCAATCTATCTTTGTTTCCCTTACCGGTTACGCGAATCACGCCTTGTTGAAGACCCATTTGCTCCATCCGCAAAGACACTAACTCAGATACCCTCAATCCGGTTGCATATAAGACCTCCAACATCGCTTTATCTCGAAATTCAACTGGGTTATCAATATTTGGGGCATTTAACAAGTCGTCGACCTGCTCTTCACTTAGCGTTTTAGGTAAAGATTGCGGCAGTTTAGGGTTGCGCATTTGTGCAATCGGATCATCATCGCGAAACTTGGATTGTATAAGGAATATATTGAACATGCGCAAACTACTTAAAAAACGAGCAATGCTGCGCTCCGACATGCCCGCATCATATTGATGAGCTAAATACATATCTAAATCAGATTTGCTAAACTGACAAATCTCAAAGTTAGCTATATTTTTAACTGAATAGTCACTAAATTTAATCAGGTCCGAACGGTAAGCGTTAAGCGTATGTTCACTCAATCCTTTTTCTATCCAAAGTGAATCAATAAAAGTTTCAATTAAAGTTAGATGATTATCTGGATTCGCCAATTAATACTTCCTCGACTTGAAATTTAGGGTAAGTTTTTAAGTATCAATTTGGCTTCTTCTGAACCTTTTTCCATCGCTTTTTTCAGCCACTTTTTTGCTTTTTGCGGATCTGACTTGGTACCAAGCCCTTTAATGTAAGCATTAGCCGTGGCAATCATACCTTCTACTAACCCCCACTTGGCACTTTGCTCATAATAAACGGTGGACAAAACCAAGTCCTTTTTACCGCCTTTTTCTGATTCATGTAGTTTAGCAAGACCATACGCAGCTTCAGGATTTTGCATGCCATAAGCAACTAGATAATAAGCTTCTGACTTAATCGGGTCACTGTCTACATCTTCTCCGCTAGCATAAATGAATCCTAATTCCACGAGAGCGTTTTGGTCCTTATTAGCTGCTCCTAGTTCAAAGAAGTGCAGTCCTTTTTGAATATCCTTTTCACGTCCTTCACCATAAAAATAACAATAGCCCACATCGTACAATACATGCTCGGCGCCTAATTCAACGGCCTTTTCATAATAATCGCATGCTAAAGCGTACTCAGGTTCGTCTAATTCACCAAAATAGTACAAATCTGCAAGGTTCTCAGCGGCATAGGCATTGCCTTGTTGTAACGACTTCTGATACCACTCGATAGCAGAAGTTAAATCTTGTTTGACCTCGGTTCCATTTCGCAAAAAAGTGGCATAATTGTTCTGCCCTGAGGGATTGCCGCCTTCAGCTGAAAACTGATAAAGCTCTAATGCTTTTTTCTTATCGACCGCGATACTATCGCCTTGCTCGTACAAATATCCTAGATTTGTCGCCGCTCGATAACTGCCTAGATTGATAGCATTTGTATAGTATGCGATGGATTGTTGAATATCTTTGTCAACCAAAACACCATCACGATAAATATTGCCTAATTCAAACAGAGCGTCTTTATCAGCTAATTCAGCGGCTTGTTTAAAACGAAGTAAACCTTCGGGAATATTGTTGAAATAGTCAATTTCGACAAAGGCTAAACCGTAGGCGCAGTTTGCCACCTCAATAGGACTACTTTCAGGATCCTCTATCACTTGTGTATAGAAGCGTGCCGCCAATTGGTAGTTTCTTTGTTCTTCTTCGTCGGCCAAAAGATCACCTAATCGACATCCGGCTAACTGAAACCCGGCATTGAACGATTGCTGAAAGTAATCAATTGCCAATGATAAATTTCGCTCGGCCCCTCGCCCAAATCGATAAGCCAAGCCAATATTATACAGTGCGTTTTGATCACCTTGCTGGGCAGCTTGTTGATACCAATGAAAAGCCTGTTCACGGTCTACAGGTAGTCCATAGCGACCGAAAGTATGAATAATGCCGTAGTCTAGTTGCGCTCTTGCATAACCCTGATTCGCCAACTCAACCAGGATATCTAATCCGCCTTGCAGGTTTTGCTGATTGTTCCAGCCACCGTTTAATAACACATAAGCATAATCTAGCTTGGCTTGCGGATAGCGTGCACCTAAGCGTTTTAGCAAATAAGTTAGTTTTTGATTAACCAGTGGGGTTATTAAGCCAAATGTTGTGTTGTAACGATTAATAGCGCTGCGCCAATATCTAAAATACTCGTCATCTAAGTTATCCAGCAACAAATCAAATTGTTGACTATCATTGGGCTGATTTAAAAAACCATCTAACCAAGAAAACGTAGCTTCTTCAGCGCCAAGGTTCTTGATGTTAAATTTATAAAGTTGAGCAGCTTCATTAATTTCAAACGGATCTCCCGTTTTAAGCATGTATTGACCAAGCGCGGCACTTGCTTCAACAAAACCATTTTCAGAATACGTCAACAACTCATCAATTTGATATTCAAACGCAGCGGTATTTTGTTTATGTAAATAGGCATAAGCCAACGCAACGGAAGCAACAGCGCCAAGATTCTCTGATTTTTCTAAGGATTGAATGACTAAATCAGGGTTATCGTTTTTAAGCCAGTTATCAAATTGCCAAAGAAAAGCGGCAACACTTCCGGTTTCAAAACGGTTTTCCATTTGTAATTTAGCTAACTGTTTACTTTTTCCATTTTGCGGTAACCAATGATCTCGTTTTCGGGCGAAATATTCTGCATTTTCAACGTAATAAATGGAATATCCGGAAGTCTGCATGTCGATGGTATGTAATTTATATACCACTTGATTGGCCAACCGCACCATTTCCATATCAAACACGCTGATACCGGCCCAGTTGAAGATAATTTGCGCTTCATACAAATCTCTTATTTTTATAGCATCTTGGGGAGTCTCACCACTCCCTGATTGCAATAGCAGCGCAGAAATGGCGTCTATTTTTTGTTTCAGGTCTGCTATCTCTAACTCATTTCCAGCTAAAGTTGCGCAATGCAATCCCATTCTGTATGCCATTAGACTGGTGTTGTTTAATACTAATGTGCGTTGAATATTTTGCGTATGTTCGTCAGTACAAAACTCTTCTTCTGGCCAATTATTCAAGGTTTTTAGCATTTCTGTGTAAGGTGTAAGAACAGAGTCAACATCAGCTAAGAAAAATTGATTAATTTGCTGCAACCAATAAACTTGATCCGGTTGCATACTCGAAGTTTCATAATCGAGAAAAATACGAGGTTCCATATCTTCTGTATGCTTCCCCGGATTAGTTACGCACCCGGTCAAGCCACCTCCAATCAGGAAGATAGTTGACAAAACCTTCAAAAAACTTAGCCGGAATGGCTGCATATCATTTAAATCCTTTCACTTGTTTAATCAAGTCATACGCCGATTGAATATCCTGAGCTTTATTTTTGGCAATCTCGATAGCTTGTTTTGGTAATCCTTTTGAAACCAATTTATCTGGATGGTGCTCAGACATCAATTTGCGATATGCTGTTTTGATCGTTTTCGTATCATCTTTGTCGCTGATACCTAAAATTTTGTAGGCATCTTGCAAAGATTGTTGCTGAGAATATCCAGACTGACGCGAATGTGAGTGATTTCCCCCTCTGCTGCTGCCCTGACCACTGCGAAAACGAATCTCTGCTTCGTACATCGACAACAAATACAGCAATTCATGTTGTTTAAAGCCTAAATGGTGCGCAGCGGTTTCTAATAACTGTTGTTCTTTTTTATCTAATTTACCATCAACAAACGCCGCCTGAATGAGAATTTCTAAGAACACTTGTAAAACGTCACGTCGACCGTGACACGATGCTTTAAATTCACGCAGTACATCAGCTACTGGAAAATCATTCGCTTTTCCTTCTCGAAACGCTTGTTGTGCTTCTTTACGCGTATCCCCTTGAAGATTCATTTGATCCATAAGGGCAGTAGCCATGCGAATTTCAGAATCCGTAACCTGCCCATCAGCCTTCGCAATGTGGCCCATGAGTGAAAACAATGCATGGAAAAAAATGGCTTGTGATTTCAACTCATCTTGACTGGTAAAAAAGCGACTAAATCCCCCCATTTGATTGAAATCTCGGCTATATCCTTTATCAAAAAGGTGCCCAATTATAAATCCAATCACTGCTCCAATTGGGCCACGGAACATAAACCCAAATACAGTTCCTAACACTTTTCCCCAAATTGGCATTATTACCTTTCCATCCTATTAATTTCGTCTAAACGTTGCGGTGTACCTATATCAAACCATATTCCCTGATGTTGTTGACCACTCAATTGACTTTTTTCAACAAGTTCAAACAACAATGGTGCCAGTGGTCGTTTTTTCTGGCTCAATTCAGCGAATAAAGCCATATCATAAACGGCAATTCCACTAAAGGTGAATTGATTATGCTGCTTACGCACTACAAGGTGATCGTTTAAATCAAAGTTACCTTTTAAGTTATGTGGGGGATTATTAACTAAAACCAAATGTCCTCTAGTCTCATTTAAATCATCAGGAAGTAAGTTAAAGTCAAAATCGGTATAAATATCAGCATTTATGACAGTGAAATAACGCTGATTTTTTAACAAGGATTTCAGCAATGGCAGCGCCTTAACTATACCGCCCGCTGTTTCTAAAGCCTCAGGTTCGGCAGAATAATGAATACTCAAATTGTAACGACTACCATCTCCTAACAATGCCACAATTTGCTCGCCCAACCACGCATGATTAATCACTACATGTTCAATTCCGGCCGCTGCTAATTTTTTTAGATGATATTCAATAAGGGGTTGACCCTTAACTTCAAGAAGAGGCTTTGGCGTATGGTCTGTTAGTGGACGCATGCGCTCGCCTCTACCGGCAGCTAATATCATGGCAACTTTCACTTAGTTTTCTCCAACAGACGAGGCTTGACGCTAGTTTGTATGAAAGCAATCAATTCTGACAATTCCGCATAGTGCTTACCCACCTCAAGAATATATTCGAGAGTGCGGGGAATATCATTAAAATAACCGTCTTTACCGTCTCGATAAAAAAGCCGACAAAAAATACCGCTGGCTTTGAGGTGTCTTTGTAAGCCAGCACAATCAAACCAAAACAAAAAATCCTGCCACTTATATTGTGCATAAAATTGCTGGTGAAATTGTTGTAATATTGATGTTATCTGTTGCTGGGGCCATTTACAGTAGCAATCCCGCAATAACGACACCGCATCATAGGTAATCGGGCCAATCACGGCATCTTGAAAGTCAATTACACCGATATCGTCATTACTTAATATCATTAAATTGCGGCTATGAAAATCTCGGTGCACACCCACTTGAGGCTGAGATTTAAATACCTGGTGTAAAAAATCATATGCTTTGTCGAGCATAGCCTGTTGGCTTTTGGAAAGCTTGATGTTTAAATGCACATCGATAAGCCAATGGGTGAAAATATATTTTTCTTTTTCGAGCAATTCATCGTCGTAAAGCGGTAGCGAATGCCCGTTTACTGAAGTACAACTCTGAATTGCTGGGATTTGGGTAAGAGCTTGAGCGTATAATGTTGCGATATTGTCTGAGCGCAGAGCTTGGCTAAACTGCCGATCGCCAAAGTCTTGTAAACAATAAAAGCCGTCTTTAGCATTGTGCGCAAGGACTTTTGGAACAACGACGTGATGCTGCAACAACGCTTGTGCGAGATTGACAAACTTTGTGCTGTCTTCAAATTCTGGCGGGGCATCTACAGCTATAATAGAAGTATTACTTGTTTCATCCCAAAAACGAAAATAGCGGCGAAAACTGGCATCGCCAAAAATCATTTCTATTTTCTGACATCTAAACTGAGTGGAAGAATTTATCCAATGCAACAATGCCTGCTCTGTTTGCAGTATTTGTGTCACTTTTTACCTCATATTTGTGGTATAAATATAGCCAATGCGAAAGCATGATAGAACAAAGGAAATCCATTGTGGTGTATTTTTTGGGAAGTTTACTGGTAAATCGTGTTCAACCACTTAAAATTCACACTTTTAATGTCGATATTCGACCTCTACATGGCAATTTAACTTAGACCCTGTATGCAAATTAACCAAACCACTTCGTTGCTTTTTATCTGTGCCTTCGGGAGTGTTACAGCACAAGCAGAATCTTTGTACACTTGTCCTATTAATACCGATAATTTTGCCGCAGACCAAACAATTTCGACAGATCAAATAAGAGTTAAGGCCAATCGCGCAGAAATCAAGCAAAATCGCTATGCTACCTTTGAAGGTGATATCACAATTGATAGTGAAAGTGCGCAAATATTGGCAGATAACGCAACCATAGATAAAGATAAAAGTGAATTGAATGCCTCGGGTGATGTCAGTTACAAAGACGCTTTAATGGTGGTGCAGAGTCGTGATGTTAGATTGAATACTGAGTCAGGCCAGCTATCCATGAATGATACCCAGTATCGATTAAGCCAATTTGGTGGCCGGGGATCTGCCAGTGCAATTGATATAGACCAGCAAGTGGGACTGGAATTAACCAATGTCAGTTATACAACCTGTCCTGAAGGCGATGAAGACTGGAAAATCAACGCCAGTAGCATCAAGATTGAGGAAGATGCACTTTGGGGAGAAGCAGTAAATACTGTTTTTTATCTTCAGGATATCCCAGTTTTCTATTTACCCTATTTTGTATTTCCCGTTTCTGATCAGCGCCAAACCGGCCTATTGTTTCCGGAGATTACCACTTCAAGTACCACAGGTCTTTCTTACGAACAGCCATTTTATTGGAATATTGCCGAAAATTTTGACGCCACAATTTCTCCACGACTAATGACAGATAGTGGGCTGATGTTAAATACTGAGTTTCGCTATTTAACTCAAACCAGTGCTGGACAAGTTAATATCGAATATTTAAACAATGATAAAAGTATCGATGATAATTCTAGTCGATATTTTTACCGCTTGATGAACGTCACTAACGTTGGTGACAAGTGGAATTTGAACATCGATTACAACGGCTTAAGTGATGACAATTTCATTGTAGATTTTGGCTCTGATTACTATAACCGAGCAGATACGCATTTATATCAAACCGTCGCTCTGAACTATTATAGTGACGATCTTGATTTTTCATTAAGTATTAAAGATTTTGAGATTATTGGAGACCACCCTACTAATTACCGAGCACTTCCTGAGCTCAAACTAAATTATCAAACTGATATATTTGCAGGGTTAGAGTTTCGTATTAATTCAGAATTGGCCTATTTCGAAAATCAGCAAGCAAACTTACCCGAGGCAACTCGCTTTCATATTGCGCCTAGCCTAGCATTGCCATTGCGAGCGCATTGGGGAGAGTTCTTAGCAGAGGCCACTTTACTTAATACTTATTATCGTCAAGACAACATCGAAGGAACCGAGCTTGAACATCGCACTAGCCGTTCATTAGGTCAAGGACGCATATACGGTGCCTTACATTTTGAAAAAGATACTGAATGGTTCGGCAATAACTTGCAACAAACACTCGAACCCAAAATACAATATTTATATACCAGTTTTGAAGATCAAAATCAGATTGGATTGTACGATACAACGCGCCTATTAAATGATTTTAATGGTTTGTTTCGTGGTCAGGAATTCACAGGCTTAGATAGAATCAGCGATAACAATCAAGTAACCGTAGGTTTAACGACTCGCATTTTAGACGAAAATAGTCGGGAACAATTTGCCCTTAGCTTAGGTCAAATTTTCTATCTAAAGGACAACCGCGTGGTTGCAGCCAGCAAAGATGAAAATAAATCAGCGTTGGCGTCTGAATTAGATTGGCAAATTGGGAGCAAATGGTTTGCGCATTCAGAAATACAAGTAGCGACTAAAACTGATAAAGTAGAACGCAGCAGTATTTCATTGGAATATCAACTAAGTGAAGATAAAATCTTCCAAATAAATCATAGATTTGTACGCAATTTATCTGGCGAAAAAATCGACCAGTTTGGTTTGACTGCCAGTTGGCCATTGGCAAAGAATTGGCATTGGGTAGGAAGATGGTATAAAGATCTAAACTCGCAAAGAACCATCGAAACTTATACAGGTATTCAGTATGAGTCTTGCTGTTGGGCGATTAGCCTAATAGGTCAACGGAATTTAAGTAACCGATTTGATGATAGCGGGATGCAGGATACGCAAGAATTTGAATCCAGTATTAACTTGAAATTTAGCTTTAAATTTACTGGTGGTGAAGCTCGTACAAATCGCCGAGATATGCTCGAAGATGGTCTTTTTGGCTACCGCCAAGCTTACCTGATTAATTAATAACAGATATAATGTCTAACAAAAGACATTTTCACAACGTTTTGAGTAAAAGTAATAAACATGAAATTATTAGTCGTCGCTATAGCATTATCCGCACTGATTACCTTTCAAAGTGTGGCGCAACAGGTATCTTTAAACAAGGTCGCTGTGATTGTTGACCAAGGTGTCATTTTAGAAAGTGAAATCACTGCATTGGTAGATCAAGTGAAACGCAATGCAAAAGCAAATAACCAAGATTTGCCATCGGATCGCGCATTGCGCACCCAAGCAATCGAAAAATTAGTTACTGATAATTTGCAAACGCAAATGGCACAAAAGATGGGGATTCAAATCAGCGATCCGCAACTCGATCAGACTATAGCCGGCATTGCGGCGAACAATAATATCCCAATTGAACAATTCAGACAGGTAATCGCTAATGATGGCGTTCCATTTGAAGTCTATCGCGAAGATATTCGTAAAGAGCTGATTACCCAAGAAGTTAGAAGAGCCAACGTACGTAGAAGAGTTTATATTACGCCACAAGAAATAGAGAACCTGGTTAAATTAATTGATGAGCAAGGTGCCGAACAAGCAGAGTACAATCTCGGCCACATTCTTATCGGGTTCCCACCTCAACCTTCAGACGAAGATATTGAAAAGGCCAAATCAACTGCTGATAAGGTATTAGAACTGCTAAATAACGGCTCTGATTTTACGCGTATCGCGATTGCTTCATCATCTGGCTCTAAAGCCCTAGAAGGCGGCGATTTAGGTTGGATGAATATAAACTCTATGCCAACGTTGTTCGCAGAAGCGATACAAGACAAAGAGAAAGACGCATTAGTTGGGCCTATTCGAAGTGGTGCAGGCTTTCACATATTGAAAGTAAAAGATCTACGTGGCATCGAAGTGGTCAAAGTCGAAGAAGTGAATGCTAGACATATTTTGATTAAACCATCAGTTATCTTAAGTGAAGATAAAGCAAAGCAAAAACTCGAAGAATTTCGTAAGCAAATTATTGCTGGTGAAGCGACCTTTGAAGAGCTAGCGAAGGAGCATTCTGCTGATCCAGGTTCGGCTATAAAAGGTGGTGAGCTTGGTTGGAATGATCCAGGCATATATGTGCCAGCGTTTAAAGAAGCGTTAGCGCAATTAGAAACTGACGAAATTGGTCAACCCTTTCGCTCATCACATGGCTGGCACTTAGTTAAAATGATCGGCAAACGTGTTGATGATGCAACGGATAAACGCAAAGAAGACAAAGCATATCAACTCATATTTAACCGAAAATTTGCTGAAGAAACAGATGCTTGGTTGAGAGAAATGCGTGACGCAGCTTATATAGAAGTTTTAGATTCGCCCACTGACACTGTAGGAAGTTAATTTGCCTTTTAAAATTGCGATCACGCCGGGCGAGCCAGCCGGAATTGGGCCAGATCTAATTATCGAATTGGCTCAGAAAAAATGGAATGCACAACTTGTGGTTTTTGCTGACCGCAACATGCTGTTAGAACGCGCTGCATTGCTAAATACCCCATTGGCTTTGGTAGATTACAACCCAGAAATAAAGACATTGTTGGAACCCGGACAACTTTACATTGTAGATATTCCTATTAAGAACAAAGTTGAACCGGGCGTTTTGGATGCAAAAAATGGCCAATATGTAGTTGAAACATTACACCAAGCCTGTGCTAAAAACATGAACCAAGAATTTGATGCGGTGGTTACTGGCCCAGTCAATAAAGGTATTATCAATAAGGCTGGAATTTCCTTCAGTGGCCATACTGAATATTTTGCTAGCCAATCAAACACCCAAGATGTCGTCATGATGTTGTCAACTGAAGGACTAAGAGTTGTTCTAGCAACGACCCATATTCCTTTAGCCTATGTCGCCAAAGCCATAACCCGTGAAAGATTGCACAAGGTTTTACACATAGTGCATACCGATATGAAACTTAAATTCGGTATTCCCAACCCACATATATTCGTATGTGGGCTTAACCCTCATGCTGGAGAAGATGGGCACTTAGGGCGAGAAGAGCTGGATATTATTATTCCTGCTTTGGATGAATTGCGTGATCAAGGTTTAAACCTCACTGGTCCGCTACCCGCTGATACCATGTTTCAAGAAAAGTATATGCAACAGGCGGATGCTATTCTAGCCATGTATCACGATCAAGGGTTGCCTGTGTTGAAATACAAAGGGTTTGGCAACGCAGTCAATACCACGTTAGGTTTACCTTTTATACGGACCTCAGTAGACCATGGAACAGCATTGGATCTTGCAGGCACAGGAAAGGCTAACTCCGGGAGCTTCGAAAGAGCCATAAACGACGCCTTAAAATTGGCTGTGAAAAGCATATGAGTAAACAACACTTAGGTCACACCGCCCGAAAACGTTTCGGGCAGAACTTCTTGCACGATGCCTATATCATTGACCAAATCGTTTCTGCGATTAACCCTCAAGAGGGTGAGAATTTAGTAGAGATCGGTCCAGGTCTTGCCGCTTTAACCGAGCCTGTGTGTGCGCAGGTGAGTAAACTCAATGTGGTGGAGTTGGACCGTGATTTAGCAAGCCGCTTAAAGTCACATCCTTTCATCGCAAGTAAGTTAAATGTTATTGAAGCAGATGCATTGAAGTATGATTTTTCTCAACTTTGTGATGAACAAAACCCATTACGGGTGTTTGGTAACTTACCTTACAACATATCCACACCATTGATGTTTCATCTATTTTCTTTTGCTAACAAAGTAAAAGATATGCATTTTATGCTGCAAAAAGAAGTGGTCAATCGTTTAGCTGCCAAAGCCGGTGAAAAAAACTACGGGCGTTTATCAGTGATGGCGCAATATCATTGTCAGGTCGTGCCTGTTTTGCATGTCCCTCCAGGGGCTTTCAACCCTCCGCCTAAAGTCGATTCAGCTGTTGTTCGTTTACTGCCTCACGAACAAAAACCAGTTGAAGTTAAAGATGAGAAAATGCTCAACCAAGCATGTGCACAAGCTTTTAATCAACGTAGAAAAACAATCCGAAATAGTTTAAAGAAACTAATTGAAGAAAAACAGCTTGAAGATTTAGGCATAAACCCTGAGTTAAGGGCTGAAAATTTAAGTCTGGCAGATTATGCCACAATTGCTAATTTCCTCTCTCAACAAGAGTCTTAAAATGATCGATATCAACGATATTTGCATTAAGGTACAAACCCAATATCTCGAAGACAGATTTCCTGAAAATGAGGAAAAATATGCATTTGCGTATAAAATCACCATCATGAACAACAGTGAGCAAGATGTAACCTTACTCAACCGCTACTGGTTAATAACGGATGGTAATGGCGATAATTCTGAAGTGTCAGGTAAAGGAGTCGTTGGTGAGCAACCTTTAATTGAACCAGGGAAGTATTATCAATACACCAGTGGCGCGATTCTAGATACTCCGGTTGGCACCATGCAAGGACATTATGAGTTCAAAGGTGCTGATAATGATCTGTTCAAAGTACCTATCGATGTATTCAGACTGGCAGTTTCTAAAGTACTCAACTAAAAAGCGAAGAGGTTAATTTCCAATTATATGGCAAACTACGTAGTTGGCGACATTCAAGGTTGTTACTCTGGACTTAGACAGCTACTTGATAAGATAAAATTTGATCCTTCTCATGACAAACTTTGGGCCGTCGGCGATCTTGTAGCCAGAGGCCCTGATTCCCTTGATACACTGACATTTTTGCATTCCCTTGGGGATGCATTTGAAACCGTTTTAGGCAATCACGATTTACATTTTCTAGCCATTTTGGGACACATCAAAGAAGCTAAAAAAAGTGACTTTCTCGGTCCTCTTTTACGCTCAGATAATGCAATGGAATTGGCAACTTGGTTGCGCACGAAACCGCTTGCAGTGCGCATCAATAAACATACATTATTAAGTCATGCAGGCTTATATCCTCAATGGTCATTTAAAAAAGCAGTCAAGCTCAGTGACGAGGTGTCTGAAGTTTTACGTGGTCCAAACTACACTATGTTGTTAGCTTCAATGTATGGCAGTGAACCCACAAGTTGGAACCGTGAATTGGAAGGAATGTCGCGCTTACGATTTATCATCAATGCTTTCACGCGTATGCGTTACCTTAAAAACCAACGAGTTTTAGAATTCGAAACAAAATCTGCTCCGAACAAATATAACACGTCCTTGCAACCGTGGTTTAGCATCAACAATGTAAAACTCAAAAAAAGTCAGCGGGTCATTTTTGGACATTGGGCAACCTTATTAGGTAAGACACACTCAGCTCAATTTATTGGCCTTGATACAGGTTATGTTTGGGGAAATACATTAACGGCTTATTGTTTAGAAACTAACCAGCGAAATAGCGTGCAAAACAAAAATCGCTAAACAAAGTATTTTGCAAATATATTTCCTTCCTAAAGAATCAAATTTGAATGTCGATAATTTATCACAGTAGTAAATTAATTCGTTGAAATATGAAAGTTTTAGGTTCGTAAGGTACACTGTAAAAAGTTACCCTGTGTATAAATTTATATTATCTTGATGTGCATAGAATACTTAACTACATTCAAAAAATTTACTGCGAAATGTTATAATTACCAGAATTGTCGTTATATATAGATATTGTCGTGACGTATCCGACAAAATTTGACACACTTGTAATTCGATTGTAATAGATTTGATCTAGACATGAAAAATATAAAAATTCTAATAATAAGCTCAGAAATCAGAGGAATATCTAAATGAAAATATCAGTCGCCATGAGGGTTATCGGCGGGTTCGCCCTTATTTCTGTGCTACTTCTAGTGATCGGTGTTTCGTCTTTATTAAATTTCAACTCAATAGATTCTGCGACCGAAGAAGTCAATACTCTAGCTATTCCCACATTAAACGCCAGTAATCAACTCAAGATCTCCTTTTTAAACATGGGCCGTCTTACTGTAGCTGGATTTTATGAAACTGAATCTGATGTACTTGATACCCAGTTCGAGAATTTAAAGACCAGTAAAGATAACTTTGAAAGCGAAGTGGCGATTATCAAAGGTAAAGTCAGCAAAGATCCTATACTTAGCGGTGCTTTGCAAAACGTAGACGGAATTTACCAGCAATATTCAACCAATGTAGAGGCTATGTTTGAGAGCCGTAAAGCGTATTTAGACTATGGTACCCAACTAGATGAAATTGTTGGAAATGTTGAAGATAACGCTGATGACTCCTCTACTTTATTACTAGATTTTTCAGACTTAGACAGTGTTCAAGAAAATGCTCAATTACGACAAGCAGCAGAAGTGGGTAGTAAATTAGAAACGTCATTATTATCGCTGCTCACTGTAAGTGCCGACTATATTAAAACCCAAAATTTGGTGCGTGCAGATACAATTGGCAATGAAGTAGAACTCGTCATAGGCCAAGTTTCCGATCAATTAGCGCAAATGCAATCACTTGCAGGCGATCGTGATGACAGCGGCACATTACAAGAGATCACAAATCTAGTGAATTCTGTCATCAGTTCAGTGACAGCTTCAGACGGATTATTAAATACTCAAGTAACCCGTTTAAACAAACAAATACAAGCATCTGAAGCGTTAACGGCTTCTGAAGCGAATATACAAGAAGCCATTGCAGAATTAAACGCATTGTTAAGTATTGCTGAAGACAAAACCAACAATATGAAAGACCAGGTTTCTAGCCGAGTGGCAATGGGAACCACGGTAATAGTCGTGATGGTGTTAGTTTCGGCGGTACTAGCAGCGTGGATTGCGTGGGCAAGTGTTCGAGCCATAACAGTACCGTTACGCAAAGTTAATGAAGTACTGCATATCGTCTCGTCTGGTGATTTGACGCGCAAACTTGATGATTCATCTGACGATGAATTTGGAGAACTGGCTAGCAGTGTCAATAACTTAATTGAAAGTCTGAAAACCTTGATTACTGGTATCAGCACGCGTGCTTCGCAATTAGCTGCTGCGTCAGAAGAAACGTCGACAGTAACCGCACAAACAACACATTCAATTCAAAATCAAAAATCACAAGTAGCACAAGTTGCAGCTGCGACTACAGAAATGCATAGTACCTCACAAATGGTCACCCAAAGTGCAGAAGATACCTTAAATCAAATACGCCATGCAGACAAAGAAGCTGAAAAAGTTAAAGGCATTTCGCTTAATAATAAACTGACAATCGAAAAATTGGCGATTGATGTTGATGAAGCGGCAAACGTCATTAACAAACTGCATCAAGACAGCGCTAGCATAGGCGGAATTTTAGATGTAATCCGCGGCGTTGCTGATCAGACTAACTTACTCGCACTTAATGCTGCGATTGAAGCCGCACGAGCAGGTGAACAAGGTAGAGGCTTTGCCGTTGTAGCAGACGAAGTTCGCACACTTGCAAGTCGTACACAACAATCGACCCAAGAAATCAATGCGATGATCGAAGTACTTCAGGCGGGTGCAGAAAAAGCAGTTACAGTAATGAACCAAGGTAAAGAACAAACCACAGTGTGTGTTGAACAAACTGAAAAAGCAACACAGGCTTTGGACTTGATTACTGAAGCGGTACACAGAGCACACGACGTTAGTAGTCAAATTGAGCAGTCTGCAAGAGAACAAAATGTGGTATCACAAGAAATCAGTGAGAAGCTAGAGAACATTGTAGGTATTGCCGAAGAAACGTCGACAGGCGCACAGCAAACTGCTGACTCCAGTGAAGAAGTTGCACGACTGGCCGAAGAATTACAAGCTTCGATACAGCAATTTAGAGTTTAATCCTAAGCAGTTAAATTCTGCTAATTAGCTCGCATAAAAAAACGCTGCACATGTGCAGCGTTTTTTATTATTCGAAGACCAATTAGGCCACTTCAACATTACTCAAATAAGGTCCGATGAAGCTCTTTAACGATTTCAGTACTATCGTCCTGATGCACTAAAAATGACATGTTATGCGGGTTAGCTCCATAGCAAATCATACGTAGATTATAATTACCAACAGACGAGAATATTTTTGCTGATACGCCAGCAGCACTGTGCATATTGTTGCCCACTACAGTTACTAAGTCGTAATCACTTTCTACCACAACTTCACAAAAGTCTCTTAACTCATTAAGTGTTTCACGATTTAATCTTTCTGCAACTGAATTAGCAGGATTATCCAAGGTAAAGGAAACCGCGATTTCTGACGTCGTGACCAAATCAACGCTTAAGTTGTGCTTGGCGATAATGGTAAATACTTGTTGCAAAAAACCTTGCGCAAGCATCATCTTAGGCGTTTTAACGGTTACCATAACTTGTTGTTTACGACGAGTGATAGCGCGATATGCAGGTTCATTTTTACAATCACGAACAATCCAGGTTCCCCCCTTTTCAGGTTCACGACTAGAACCTACAAACACTTTGATATCTTTACGAAGGGCTGGTTCCATTGTTGCCGGATGCAGTACTTTCGCTCCAAAGTTTGCCATTTCAGCAGCTTCGTCAAAACTCAACTCTGGTAACGGTCTGGCAGCATCTGTAATTCTTGGATCTGTGGTAAAAACCCCCACTACATCGGTCCATATTTCGCAGCTAACAGCATCTAATGCTTCAGCTAAAAGCGCGGCGGTAAAGTCACTTCCACCACGGCCTAAAGTTGTTGTTCTGCCTTGTTCATCAGAGCCGATGAATCCTTGCGTAACAAACACCCGTTGCGTTAACTCAGGCAGCAACACTTTAGATGATAACTTTTTAATCTCTTCGATTTGAGGTGCCGCTTCACCGAATACAGAGTCAGTTCTTAACACGTTGCGAGCATCAAAGTTTTCAGCATTCACACCCTGCTCTTTTAATACTTCAGTGAATAATAATGAAGACATACGCTCGCCGAAAGATAACAAGCTATCTTTAAGGTCGTCACGATGCACAAGCTCTTCGTGGAACGCTAATGTTTCCATTGCTTCAAATAAAGAAGTCAACTTTTCAGTGATGTTTTCAGGCGTAGCAAGCTCATTTACAATCGCAAATTGTATATGTTTAATTTGTTCGAGAGTTTCACTGATTTGTGAATGAGAAAGCACGGTATTGGCCAAACTGACAAGGTGATTGGTTACGCCAGCTGACGCACTTACCACAACCACACGGGTTGCAGGGTTTGCAGCTATGATTTTGGCACAGTTTGTCATTGCAGCGTAATTGGCCACGCTTGTACCACCAAATTTGGCAATATTAAGGTCAGGAATAGTCACACTTGCTCCTCTAAATAAATAATCGCAGTAAATTAACAGATATAGAGTTATTTAAAAGCAAAAAATAGCAAATCTGTTCGATTAGTTTTTTATTTACTATGCCTTTTTATACTGGATATTTATTTACTTTTACTGAATATAAATTCACGACACCTCTTTAATTAAGGGGATGTTGTTTTAAGTTTGAATTTACGGTATTTGAATCTCGACAGATTGGCCGACTTTAATGTTATGTTTGGCAAACCAACCTAAATTCATTTCCAATGCATAAAGTACATCGGTAGAAGAACCTATAGAGGTGAGGTCATGGGGTTGCATGGCACGAATATCAGTAATTTTTCCTTGTTTATCGATGAAGGCAACATCAAGTGGAATATAGGTATTTTTCATCCACATGCTCGCCTTGCGTGGCTTTGTGTATTTAAACAACATGCCGCAATTTGCACATAGCGATTCGCGATACATCAAGCCTGTTGCACGTTGCTCAAAGGTATGAGCATATTCAACATCAAGCTTGATATTATCAACACTCACTGCAGCCCGATCGAACTCCACGGCAAAGGAGTAAAAAGAAAACAGTGAAAATACCAAAACAAACACTGCTTTTAAGCGATTTTGAATCATAATTTTTTGCATGAGCATCCTTCAACCCCATCACTTGTTTGCCAAGTTTCATAATGCCCCTGAACACATTGGCTTTTTACCGTAAAACATTGTTGTTTATTATAACCAACTTGCGTATTGGCTGCATTACCGGCTGCCTGTCCTAAAAACTCTTTGGTCGCACTAGAGGTGCACCCTGTGATACCTAGCAAAATTAAAATCACGCTAATAGATTTCATTATCGATTCCAAATAGGTTTTGTATTTTTTCATTCTTTACGAGCCCAACGATAAAAAATAGTTCCCCAAACTAGTAGCGAAGCGTTGAATTCAGTCACCACTGACGAACTTTCCAGAAACTTTTTACGCTGGCATAAAAAAACCGAACGTATCAAAGATGACGTTCGGTTTTTAATAAGCGTTTAGTTAGTTACGCGATATTCAATGCAGGAATAATTTTCTCTTTCGCAGCTTCTTCTGCTTTCTTGAATTCGTCCATACGATCGAAGTTCAAGTAACGGAATACATCACCGCTCATAGATTCAATTTTGCTTGCATAATTCATATATTCTTCGGTAGTTGGAATTTTTCCAACGATCGAGCCAACCGCAGCAAGCTCAGCCGAACATAGATATACGTTAGCACCATCACCCAAACGGTTCGGGAAGTTACGAGTCGATGTAGACAATACTGTCGCACCTGCTAATACGCGTGCTTGGTTACCCATACATAACGAACACCCAGGCATTTCAGTGCGTACACCCGCACGACCATAGATGTTGTAATAGCCTTCTTCCATTAATACGGCTTTATCCATCTTAGTAGGTGGTGAAATCCACAACCGAGTAGGTAAAGTACCGTTATATTGCTCTAGCAGTTTACCTGCTGCGCGGAAGTGTCCGATATTGGTCATACATGAACCAATAAATACTTCGTCTACTTTATCGCCAGCAACATCAGACAAGGTTTTTGCATCATCTGGATCGTTAGGACAACACAGAATTGGCTCTTTGATTTCGTTTAGATCGATTTCTAGCACTTCTGCATATTCTGCATCAGCGTCAGCTTCCATCAACTCTGGATTCGCTAGCCACTCTTCCATTTTACGTGCACGACGCTCAAGGGTACGAGGATCGCCATACCCTTCGTTAATCATCCAACGAAGCATGGTAATGTTTGAGTTTAAGTATTCTGCAATAGACTCTTTAGACAGCTTGATAGTACAACCTGCCGCAGAACGTTCCGCTGAAGCATCTGATAATTCAAACGCTTGCTCAACTGTCAGATCATCTAAACCTTCAATTTCTAAAACACGACCTGAGAAGGCATTAATCTTACCTTTCTTAGCAACTGTAAGCAGACCGTTTTTGATGCCGTAAAGCGGGATAGCATGCACAAGATCACGTAATGTAATACCCGGCTGCATTTTACCTTTAAAGCGCACCAATACAGATTCAGGCATATCCAGCGGCATAACCCCTGTTGCAGCTGCGAATGCAACCAAACCAGAACCTGCTGGGAATGAAATACCTAATGGGAAACGCGTATGAGAATCACCACCAGTGCCCACTGTATCTGGCAATAACATGCGGTTTAACCAAGAGTGAATGATACCGTCACCAGGACGTAAAGAAACACCACCACGGTTCATGATAAAATCAGGCAATGTGTGTTGTGTGTCAATATCAACTGGTTTTGGATATGCCGCTGTATGACAGAACGACTGCATCGTTAAGTCTGCCGAGAAACCTAAACAAGCCAGATCTTTCAACTCGTCACGTGTCATAGGTCCGGTCGTATCCTGAGAGCCTACTGTAGTCATTTTTGGCTCACAGTAAGTACCAGGTCTTACACCGTCAACACCGCATGCTTTACCAACCATTTTTTGAGCAAGCGTATAACCTTTTCCGGTATCCGCTGGTTGATCTGGTTTACGGAATAAATCAGAAGGACCTAAGCCTAGAGACTCTCTCGCTTTTTCAGTTAATCCACGACCAATGATTAGGTTAATACGGCCACCAGCACGTACTTCATCTAACAATACACTTGATTTATATTTGTATTCTGCGACTGTTTCACCAGTTGTATGATTGACAATCTTGCCTTCCAACGGGTAGATATCAATAACATCGCCCATTTCCATGTTGTCTACGTCAGCTTCAAATACAAGTGCGCCAGCGTCTTCCATCGTATTGAAGAAGATAGGTGCGACTTTACCACCAATACATACACCACCACCGCGCTTATTCGGTACACCCGGTAAATCTTCACCGAAGAACCAAAGTACAGAGTTGGTTGCAGACTTACGTGAAGAACCTGTTCCCACTACGTCACCAACGAAAGCAACTGGGTAGCCTTTAGCTTTAATTTCGTCGATTTGTGCCATTGGACCAATTTCACCGTGTTTTTCAGGTGTTAGTCCATCACGCGTCATTTTATAAGCAGCGCGAGCATGCAGAGGGATGTCAGGTCGTGACCAAGCATCTGGTGCTGGAGATAAATCATCGGTGTTCGTTTCACCGGTAACTTTAAATACACTGTAAGTAATTTTTTCTTCTAAATCAGGACGCGAGGTAAACCACTCTGCATCAGCCCAAGATTGAATTACGTCTTTGGCGAACTTATTGCCTGCTTTTGCTTTTTCTTCGACGTCATGAAATGCATCAAACATCAACAACGTGTGCTTTAATTCTTCAGCCGCTAATTCAGCCAATGCGTCGTTATCTAACGCTTCAACCAAAGTAACTATGTTATAACCGCCGTGCATGTTACCAAGCAATTGAATTGCTGCATCTTTTGAAATCAATGGTGATGTGGTTTCATCATTAATAATAGCCGCTAAAAAGCCAGCTTTAACATATGCGGCTTCATCTACGCCTGGAGGAACTCGTTCAGAAAGTAACTCTAGTAAAAACTCTTCTTCGCCGGCAGGAGGATTTTTTAGTAACTCTACTAAACCTGCAACTTGTTCTGCATTTAATGGTTTAGCAGGGATACCTTCAGCGGCACGTTCTTCTACGTGTTTACGATAAGCTTCTAACACTATTTGGTCCTTTTAAATTTAGAATACAGAGATAGGTTGCCGATAGTATAAAGGCATTCGTCAAAAATATGAATTTTTCAAGACGATTGTTTGATTATAACCAGCATACATAAAATCAATATACGTCTATAAAAACTATTTACGTTTTAGTTAAGATTTGAATTACTCAACCACTTTTGGAAGTCACCCGCAAAATTTTACCTTGTTCGTTGTCGACCAAGACATACAGTGAACCATCAGGATGTACTTTTATATCTCTAAATCGATAGCCTAATTCAGATAAAAATGATTGTTGATCTACAACTTTATTTCCTTGCATTTGAATCCAAAGAATTTCTTTCGATTTTAATGTGCTAACTAACAAGTCTCCGCGCATTTGCGGAAACATAACACCATTATACATGGCTAAACTCGATGGGGCTATGGAAGGAGTCCAATCGACTAGCGGTTGGCGCATTCCTTGATATTTTTTAAAAGGAGTGATGATTGCGCCAGAATAGTCTTTGCCGTTAGTAACGATAGGCCAGCCATAGTTGTCCCCACGTTTGATTATATTTATTTCATCGCCACCTGCAGGACCATGCTCGTTGGAGAAAACCAGATCACGGTTGAGATCATAAACGAGGCCTTGCGGATTTCTGTGACCAATGGAATAGACCGCAGCAGAAAGATTCTTTTCTGTCTCGCCAATATACGGGTTGTCTGTTGGTGTTTCACCCGTGTCTAACACCCGCAGTATTTTTCCCATTTGATTGTTTTTGCGTTGCGCATCTTCTCGATAATCAAATCCATCTCCGGAGGAAATTAATAACGAATTGTCATCCATAAACGCCAATCGTGCACCGTAATGTACAGGCGTGCTACGATAAGGTTCCACTGTAAATATAACCTCACTGTCGACCAAATGATTATTTTCCAATTTGGCTCGCATAACTTTAAGTGTGTTTCGTTCATCTGTGCCCGCTGAATAGGACAAATATATCCAGCCGTTTTGCGCATAATTAGGATGTAATACAACGTCTTGTAATCCGCCTTGGCCATTTACATAAATATCTTCTGGCAATCCAGTTATGGGTTTACTTAGCGTGAAGTTAACCACATGACGTAATTTGCCGGTTCTTTCTGTGACCAAAAACTGATTATCTGAAATAAAAGCCAATGACCAAGGAAAGTTCAGCCCTGTTACCACTTCTTTAACATCGTATTGAAGTGAGCTTTCTTTATCTTTGCCATTTGCCCAGTTAGAAACGAGTAGTAAACAAAGTATTATTTTGGGAAAAGTTTTTAAAGCCACACACCACTCCTAGAATAAAAGAATCTTTACAGATTGTTCTTGTGGTTTCGCCATATTATTAAAACTAATATAACCTGAACTTCAATTAAAGAACATTACCAATAAAGAGTAGAAGGGTTTGTTTAAAATGATTTTATTTATTGCCAGTTAATGGCAGACTAAAATTTGATGAGCATTTGAAGAAAACGCTATGAATAACACCTTAAAACTCATATTCGACTTCCTTGCTGCCGCAGTGAGCTGTTTTATCTTAGCAAGCCTATTACATACTCAATTTGTCCTACATGGATTGATTGAACTTGATGTCGTCATTGACTGGCAAACCCGATTAAGTGCTAGTGGCAAGGATATCCTTGGTCTTCTCCCATCCTACGGTACGCTTATCTCAATTGCTCTGCTTATCGCGTTTTTATGCGTGTTTTTCTTAAATAAAGTTTTTACTCAACCTAAAGTGTGGCTCTATCCGATAGCAGGCGCTGCGGCTATGTTTACCATGCTTGCTGCAATGCAACCAGTTATGGATATCACGTTGATTGCGGGAGCGAGGTCTAATTTAGGAATTGCGGCGCAATCTTTAGCGGGTGTATTTGGCGGCTGGGTGTTTATGTATCAACGTGGCCGTAGATCAAGCGCTGTATAAATTTCAGCTATGATATTTTGCGGTAATTTGGCCGCATCAATTTCGATTACATCAGTCTCAGTAGACGTACTATCTAAAGCAGCAAACTGACTGGCCAGCAAGCTGCTGGGCATAAAATGATTTTCGCGTTGATTTATTCGTTGTTGCAACTCTTCTTGGTCTACCACTAAATGTATAAATATGCAGGGCATACCTAAACGCCGGAAACGTGCTCTATGTTTTTTTCTCAACCCAGAATAAGCCAACACTTTACTGGTTTTGTTATCTTGACTTAAATAGCTAACAAGCGCTTTTATCCAAGGCTCACGCATTTCATCAGTTAACGGTAGACCCTTTGCCATATGATCTTTAGATTGTTGACTGTGAAAATCATCGGCTTCAACGAATTCAATCGATAATTTTTCACTAAGTAACTTAGCAATGGTCGTTTTACCGCAACCGCTAACGCCCATCACAATTAATACGAACGGTTGGGATTCATCAAAGTTGTGCCCGATGGTCATAGTCATTTGTCCCTGCTCATTGCTCAGTGGGTGATATCAGAATGAGCATTGCGATTAAGATGTAAATCCGTTTCCACCAAATGTCCATCCATGTCCCATTCTCGCATTTTGTCTACAGCCCACTGGGCAGTTTTATCATCATGACATTCATTACAAGCATTAGGTGAATTTTCCAAACCGAGTTTAACGGATAGTAGCGGATTGGGAATTGTACCTATGTTGTGACTGCGCACGAAATAGTCGATTCCAGAAACCTGATTGAGTAAATTTCTTGGCATGTGACAATCGTAACAATAAGATCCCTGAGTACCTTCAGTATGACGGGTATGTTGAGCAAGGTTTTGTTGAATAGGCTGATGGCAATCTATGCAAAATTCATTGCTGACCTGAGTTGCTTGCAAGATACCGAATTTCGCAGGTTGTTTATTATTGTGCGGATCGTGGCAATCATAACAGCGCATATCAGTTTGCTCGTAATGAGACGAATCCGCAAATGTTCGAAATAAAGTACCCAACCCTTTAGGACGACCGTCAGGCCACACCTGTAATGTAGGAAATGTGCGCCCTGGCACACTTTCGGCTTCGGTGAAATATTCCGATAAGTCATTGAGGTTTCCAGCATGATCATAGCCGGGATAATATGTGCGGTACGCATCCATACGCTTACGTAATATGTCTGCACCGTGGCAACGTGCGCACACGCTCAAAGCAACTCCCTGACTATGGTCTGCGGCGTTCATAATGTAAGGTACTGGCTCAGAAAATAATTTAAGATTAACTAACGACATCATGCGGTTGACCGGTTTATCTTGCATGTAATCGACATGTTCACTACCGGGGCCATGACAGACTTCACAACCTACACCATCCTCGGTCCATTTCACATTTGCTTTGGTATGCGCTCTGTCTTTACTAATTTGTTGCAAGTTCGTGGTATGACAACGTGCGCAATATAAATTCCAAGCCGAATTGAGCGGTTTCATTTGTTCCCATAAATCATGCACGGTTTCGGGACTTTGCTCTTGCTCATTCCAATAGGCAAAAAACTCACCTCTGGCAACTGACCATTGCACCGGCAAACGACGCAATACCCCGCCCTCTTCCTGAGTTAAGTATGTCTGACGATATTGGTAGCCGATTACTTTTTCGATTTTAAACGGTATGTATTGCTCTGAGTCGATATCCTTAAGTGCTAGATAAAACTCGTCGCCTTCACGAAATGACTTTACAGCGGGTGCTGATTTATTGGGATCTGTATTGAGGTAAAAAGTACCATTATTGAAATTACCTACCACTGTTTCTTCGCTTGGTGAATGCGCTATATTGTGATGTGGTGACTTCAGCCAAGCATCGTAATTAATTAGATGGCAATCCCCACAGGCTTCACTACCCACGTATTCAGCTTGAAAAACCTGCTCATAGCTATCCTGACTAAACCAGATAGTGGCCGCGGCGGCGACAATTAGTCCAATAAAAATAAACGCAAAAGATTTTAGGCCCATAAATCCAAACTTTACTCAGCATGCATATCCCAGGTGGGTTCAGTATGCCTTAATGACTATCAATTATTCCAACGTTTGAAAATAAGTGATGTATTGATTCCACCAAATGCAAAATTGTTACTCATTATATAATCGGTGTTAATTTCCCGACCTTGCTGCATGATGTAATCCAATTCACCGCAATTTTCATCTACATTATCCAAGTTTGCGGTCGGATGAAACCAATTATTACGCATCATTTCGATCGCCACCCATGCTTCAATCGCACCACATGCTCCCAAAGTGTGGCCGGTAAAACTCTTCAGTGAGCTAATTGGCATGTTCTTGCCGAAAACCGCAGTCGTAGCCTGCGTTTCAGCAATGTCTCCCCGATCAGTGGCGGTGCCATGTGCGCTTACATAGCCAACTTGTTGAGCTGAAATACCAGCGTCTTCGAGAGAAAGACGAATCACCTGTTCCATAGTTTGCGCATTAGGCTGAGTAATATGTCGCCCATCAGAATTTGTTCCAAAGCCAACTAATTCAGCATATATTTTCGCTCCGCGCTGCTCTGCATGCTCGAGCTCTTCAAGCACTAAAGTACAAGCACCCTCACCAATAACGAGTCCATCTCTATCTTTATCAAATGGTCTTGGCGTTAAATTTGGAGTGTCATTTACCGTACTTGTAGCATACAAGGTATCAAACACAGCTGCTTCAGTTGCACATAAATGCTCACAACCACCCGCTAACATAATTTTTTGCTGTCCGAACTTTATCGCTTCATATCCCTGACCAATCCCCATACTCGATGAAGTACAAGCACTTGAAGTCGTGTAAACCCGCCCTTTCAGACCAAAATAAATACCAATATTTACCGGTGATGTATGCGCCATCATTTTGATATAGGTGTTAGCATTCAAACCATCACAATTATTGTGCAGTAACATATTGCCGAAATCCGCAATGGCTTCTGTATCACCAGCAGACGAACCAAAAGCCACACCAGCTAAACCACTTTTTAAAATTTCAGCATTGAGTAAATTAGCGTCAATTAGGGCATTTTCAGCACTTACCACCGCAAGTTGAGCAACACGGCCCATGCTGCGTAAATCTTTGCGGGAATAATGAGCTGGCACGGAAAAATCAACTTTTGCGCCAAGGCGCGTGTTCAATCCTTCATATTTATCCCACTCAGGCATTTTTACAATCCCTGTTTCGCCTGTCTTCAATCGACTATAAATACTCTGCCAATCGTTTCCTATTGGAGAAAAACCCGCGATTCCTGTTACTACTACTCGATTCATTAATACATTCCACCGTTGACAGAGATTACCTGTCGTGTGACATATCCCGCATCTTCAGACATTAAGAACCCTACTGCGGCAGCCACTTCTTCTACTTTTCCCATACGTTGCATTGGAATCATTTTCATTGCTTCTTCCATATGCAACCCTTCCGTCATTTCTGTATCAATTACTCCTGGTGCAACACAGTTGACGGTGATTTTTCGTTTTGCTAGTTCAACAGCCAATGCTTTAGTTGCACCAATAATGCCTGCTTTTGAAGCACTATAGTTTACTTGACCACGATTGCCCATTTCCCCAGAAACCGATGATAAGGTAACAATCCGGCCAGGTTTACGGCGGCGTATCATTGGCATAATCACCGGATGCAACACATTGTAAAAGCCATCTAAATTAGTATGGACAACCAAATCCCACTCTTCACCCGGAATAGCAGGAAACGCGTTATCACGGGCGATAGCGGCATTGCATACAACGCCATAATAAGCACCATGCTCTTCAACGTCTTGCTCTAATACTTGTTGTGCTTGTTGTCGGTTGGCAATGTCGAAACTGACAATTCGTGCATTACGGCCCATTTCAACTATTTGCTCAACTACTGCTTCAGCTAATCTTCTGTTGTCGCGACAATGCACCACTATATCAAAACCTTGGCTAGCTAACTTTAACGCAATGGACTTTCCAATTCCGCGACTTGAGCCGGTTACTAATACCGTATCCGTCATTGTTTTACTCCTTTTAAAAACGCTTCTGCATCAGCTGGTTGAAAAACATTGAGCTTTGCCGATGCTTGAACGCCCTCGCCGGTTAAATGCGCATTGAACACGTTTAAGCCGTTATCCGCTTCCATTTCCAACTTAACTTCTATATTCAAAATACTTCCCATTGGAAAATAATCTGTTGTCGATTGATACTTTCGACACCCAAGCAAAAATCCGAGTTTAGGTTTTAAGCCTGATTTACGTTCTTTACTTCCAGCATATGCTGCGACTGCTTGAGCTAAATACTCGATTCCGATAATTGCCGAGACACCTTGTTTTTCAACAAACATCGAGTCAGGCTTGATGTGAACTTTCGCCTTAAGCCAACCATCACCGAAATCTACAATTTCATCCAATAAGCACATTTTACCTGAATGTGGGACAAACTCAGATAAATTAAATTCTTCACTCATGACATTCTACCCAACAACAATGAAATATTGTTGCCACCAAACGCAAAAGAATTACTCAATGCATAATTGATCGAGTTCGTTTCGATAGACGATTTACTCACCAATTTTATCGACGCAAGTTGCGGATCAACTTCTTCATCCCATAAGTGTGGTGGAACAAACCTTTGCTGTTTGTCTGCAAGCATCAACCAGCATATACCGGCTTCAATCGCCCCAGCAGCACCAAGAGTATGCCCTGTGAAAGGCTTAGTTGAGCTACATAAGGTGTTTGTACCAAATATGTGTTGCACAGCTGTTGATTCCATTTGGTCGTTCAATTCAGTGGCTGTGCCGTGTAGGTTTATATAATCGATTTGGTTGGCAGCTATTTGTGCATCATCTAATGCCGCTTGCATGCACTTTATTGCTCCAGCGCCATTTGGCTCAGGTGCAGAAATATGATGAGCATCACTACTTTCTCCCGCACCAAGCAGTTCTACACCACTTTTATTACCTGAAATCAAAAATAAAGCGGCACCTTCGCCGATATTAATGCCTTTTCGGTTAAGACTAAATGGATTACACACTTCATTGCTAACTGCCTGTAAAGAGCTAAAACCC
The DNA here is from genome assembly GCF_000314975.1 of Aliiglaciecola lipolytica E3. Classification (GTDB taxonomy): domain Bacteria; phylum Pseudomonadota; class Gammaproteobacteria; order Enterobacterales; family Alteromonadaceae; genus Aliiglaciecola; species Aliiglaciecola lipolytica. Next base: position 14,940 of record NZ_BAEN01000015.1, on the reverse strand, counting down.
TGGACAGTTAGCTTGCACATAGTATCGACTCCACCAGCAATCACTGCATCACATAGTCCCGCAGATAATAACCGTTGTGCGGTCGCTATTGCTTTGGCTCCTGAAGAGCAAGCCGTTGATATCCCATAAGTTGGCCCAGTGGTGCCAAATACTTCGGCAATAAACTGCGCCGGCGCACCCATTTCTTGTAATCCATAATGGTAACTATCGGGAACGGTGTCAGTGCTTACCCACTGTTCAATTGCCTTTTCACTTTCAGCAATACCGGAAGTACTGGTTCCGATGATGATGGCGATTCGATGAGAGCCGAATTGGTTGATAGCTTCTTCAACGGCAGGACGGATTTGCTCAAGCGCAGCTAAAGCACATTGATTATTACGACTTTGCCACTTTTTATCCGCTAACGGGATTGGTGGTAATTCACAATCAACCAGTCCAAGTGGCAGTGCTGGGCCAGCGTGATAGTCGCTCGACTTAAGCAAATTAATTTTACCCGCTTGGATATTCGATTTTACCTGCTGCCCATTATTTCCAGCAGCGCATATGATGCCCAATGCGTTTAGGTAACAGTTTTCCTGTATCACAACCTTTTATACTCCAAGGTTTCAATTTCAACTTTGTAATTGTGAGCAAAGTTTTCTAACACCAGCTTTCCATTTTCCAGATAATCAACATGCAGTTTAGCTCTGTCTTTAAATGCTAAGCGACGATATTTGTTATCAATTTGCAGATCCCAGCCGGCACTTGATTGATAGAATGTGCGAATCACTTTTTCCGGCCAAAGCGCAAATTGTAGCATAGTCAAAATATCTTCAGCAGGCAGTGCATTTTCTGCCATGCTTTGCTGGGTAACGTTCTTACCATCATAAGAAATGGCGTATACGGATTGCCCTGTGGGTAATAGTCCACGCAACTTTATGTTGCTTTTATCAATTTTTAGAACCACCAGCAACTGATTACAGTGCTCGTTGGCGCACAACTCTAAACGTTGATTGTATAACGCCGGTTCTGGCCCCACATTTGGTGGAAGCAATAACAGCGGAAACGATTGCAAATGGATACCGCTTAGCGAGCGACATGCACTAAGAAAAAAGCATACGCAAGCCGCTATTATCAATCGTTTTGACATATTTGCGCCAAAGTAGTCAAACGTCTTGGATTTTGCACATAGGGATTTTCAGAATCCCATGCGTATCCCGCTAAAATAGAACTAATCATACGCGTAATATTGTCACTTTTTTGTTTTGAGAAAACCACTTTCTGAAAACGTTGATCGTACCAGCCTTCAACAAATTCTTTAAAGGTTTTCACACCCACTTTTAGTTTCTGGGAATATTCTGTTTCCCAATCCGGTTGTAATCCACTAAGTTGTTTATGCACTGTTTCTGCCGCTAAACTCGCTGATGTCAGTGCGATAGTTACCCCAGAAGAAAAAATAGGATCTAAAAATTCGCCAGCATTGCCCAAAAGAGCATAGTTTTCTCCATATAAACTTGTTACATCACAAGAGTAACTGCCTAATGTTCGCACTTCAGAATCGTATTCAGCATTGGCAAGAAAATCTGCCAACATTCCCGCCTGCGAAATTAACTGTTGTAAACACTCACCTGGCGAGCCTTGCATATTTTCTAACACCTCTGGTGGCGCAACAACACCTACAGATGCTCTACCATTACTAAATGGAATCAACCAAAACCATACTTCAGAATATTGGGGATGTACGGTTATGAGGATTTTATTGCGATCGTAGTGGGGTAATGTAATGTTGTCTTTAATGTGAGTAAAAATCGATTTGCGAGTACCCAAAGTCGATGGCTTTTCTAAGTTCAATAGTTTTGGTAATACTCGACCAAAGCCACTTGCATCAAGAACAAATTTGGCTTGAACTTGATAGGTTGCGCCAGATTCAGTTTCGACGGTCAGTAAACGCTGCTGATCGTTCATCTCGCATGCTGTTAAGGCATGTCCGAATCGAAAATCAACTCCTTGTTTAGCAGATTCATCAGCCAATATTTTATCAAAACAATCACGTTGCACCTGAAAAGTCGTTCCCCATCCTGGGGTAAATTTTTCGCGAAAATCAAAATATTCGTATTCATTTCCGCGACAAAACGCCGCGCCATTTTTATATTGAAAAGTGGCTTTTTCCACGGCATCTAACATGCCAGCCTGCTCTAAATAGGTCATACACTGGGGTAATAAGCTTTCACCAATAGAGAAACGCGGAAAGTGTTGTTTTTCTATAACCAGAACACGGTAACCTTTTTTGTTCAACAAGGCTGACGATACCGCACCTGCGGGTCCTGCACCTATAACCACAATATCGAACATTTCCACTTGCTTATTCACCGCTTAATATCTCCATAATTAGTAGCTACCTCTTTCACATTGTCTTTTTATCAGGCTAGCCACCTGCATATTTATTAAATTGTTTTTCGCATCATGGGTGTCAGCACCCACACTAAACTCAACCCAATTAGTACCGTCAAGCCAAAATGATGTAACACTGGGGTTTGACTCCAGGCTAATAACCCGAAGGCGAGCAGACTGGTAAAAGTAGACATTGAAACCGCTAGCCAAGTGTACTGACTTTCTGCAGATTCGGTCATGAAAATCCCCATGTCCAATCCAATACCAAGCACTAAAATCAGGGCCAATAAGTGAAACATGTTCATTCCACCGTTAATCAAAGTAATACTGGCTAAGGTTATCAGGGACGCCATTAACGGCGGTAAAATCACCCTCCATACTTGGAGACGATAGCGCCAGAAAAGTATGACGAAAACAATCGCATAAGCTAGGAAAATGAGTTGGCTTACCTGCATCCGGTAGTTCTTCATCAAATCTGAGATATTGCTTACTTGATCAATAAAAACCAAATCCGAATCTTCGCTTAGCAAGTTTCCAATTGCCGCTTTAGCCTCATTATTGAGATGACCAGAAAAACGAATAATTGTCGCACTATTGTTAATTTCTTGACTTACCAACAGATCACGCCACGCCTCACTACTTTGCATGCTTAGCCATGTATGCGAGCTTAGTAGATTATTTTTAGCGTCAGAAAATGCATCTAGTGATGATTGTAATTTAACTGAGTCAAGCTTCAGCTTGCCGTATAAATCAGCTAGTTTAGCGTCATATAATTGCTGCACCAATTGGTAATTTTCACCTTGCCTACTGTTAGAAGGCAAGTGCGACGATAATGCTTGGAAGTCAGGAATAATATTTAGATTTCGCAACTCAGTTAAATTGGGAAATAGACGTTGTTCTTTATTCAAACAGGCCTCTAAATTATCGCATTTAACCAGAATAAACTGAGTACTGCTACTGGTACCCAGTAACGTCTGAATTGATCGTTCTTGCTGCAACAAGCTATCCGGAGATGTTTGCAACAAACGAATATCATCTTGTGAGGTGCCATTTAATATGGTGATGATAGCGGTTGCGCCAAGCGCAATTAACAACACACCACTTAACGCTCGAAAACGAAAGGCCGGGATTTTATTTCGTAAGCGAAATAACGATTGAGCTAAAGGCAGCGTTCGATTGGCATCATTTCGGGTTAAAAGTGGATAAATTAATACTACGGTTAACCAAGAAGCCACCAAACCGACCACCGAAAACAATGCCATTTGTTGTAGTCCTGGAAAGGGAGCAAAAGCCTGAACCGCATATGCTAAGACACTTGATAGTAAACCAAGTATTAATCCCGGGAAAATTTTAGCTAGTACTGAAACTGCGCTTGTTTGTTGGCGTTCGCAAACATAATGTAGCGCATAGTCAATTGATACACCGACCAACCCAGCCCCAAAAGCCAACGTAATTAAGTGCACCTGACCAAAAATCAAAAGGGTAACCGCCACAGCAGTTATACAGCCAATAGTCACTGGCAACAGTATCAGCGCTAGCGGTTTAATGCGCCGGAACACTATCAGTAGCAATACAATAATGCCAACAAATGAACCTATACCGATACTGGAAATTTCACTTTTAGCCTGCTCTGCTCCTGCCGCTGCATGTAAAATCATCCCAGAACTTTGCACCGTTAAATTCAGCTTTTTAAGGCGCTCTTTCTGATCAGATAAAGCAGCAATTATTATCTTCTGCACGGCAAGAGAATAAGGTTCTTTGTTCAATGTTATCAGCATTAAATACGTGGGCGTATCCGCATTTTTAACTTTTAAAAATGCCTCGCTAATTTGTACATTAATGTCAGTTGTTTGCCGCTGACTTAGCTGGGTGTAAAAGCCAAATGGATCGTCAACCAGTTCAATTTTACCCGCACTGACAGGACTAAATAGATTGGCTAAAGCGCGCTTTTCGAAGGTCTGATAATTTTCAGCAATTAACTTATTTCGGCTTTGCTCATCCAATAAAACAAAGCGGTAGGGAAACATTTCATTGTAAAAGGTTTGCAGCTGATTTCCCTGAATTCGCCAACGCACTTCTGCTACCGGTTCCAATGCTGCAAACTCAGCTGCAAGAGTTTCAAGTTCGGTTTTAATTACACTCTCGTTTTCGCCACTGACTAAAATGAGCAGGCGTTTGGAAAACCTCGCAGTTGTCTGTTCTATTGCTTGTTGAGCCAGTGGCTGTTGCTTAGATTCTGGTAACAATGACATGATGCTGGAATCAAAGTTTGCAGGCCTAGACAACGCTGTAAGAGCCAAGCACACAACAAGCAATGCCCAGATTAAACCTGCTATTTTGATCCAAGAATATTTCACTTTGTCTGGCTTAGCTCGATGAATTTGATTTCAGTGTAATCACCGTTGCTCTCAAAGAACTTCAAGAATTTTAAATGCTTTTCTCCCTGCAACTCGACTCGGGTAATGGCTTGCGCAAGTGTCGCATCTTTTGGTATTAGTTGAACCTTCCATACCTGACCATTAACCTCACCTGTCAAACTGAAATAGGTTTCTAAATTTTGCCATTGCGAAGTTAACACCGAAAAAAACAAATCACTCAATAAGGTCACAACAGGATTAGTATCAGCCTGTAAACTCATCACTTGTGTATTTCCCTGGCTACTCACAATGCTGTTAGGCGTCATAACTACGAGGTTTTCAATCGGTTCAAGTGTCTGCCAATGAACACGTTCATTTTTCGAGTAATGAAATGTACCGTTCGATTCAATACTCATGTCGAAATCTTGTAAATATTTTTGCTGGATAAACTTGCCCTGTAAATAATCAGGCGAATTCGTGACAGCATTGAGTTTTTTAATATCAAATTCAGCATTGGCAAATACTGGTAGAAAGCCAATTAAAAATATAATTAACGATTTCATTTCGTCACCCCAAGTTTATCAAACAGTATTTGTGGTGATTCAAACAGCATTTCTTTGCTACTAATCTCTACAGCTACCTGTGTCGTGGTTGCTTTTGTTAACCGTTTCCCAGAATCTTTATCAACAATGACATAGCTAATTTTTAAGCGATTTTCCCATTCGATTATTTTTGCTTTGACGATAATTTGTTGCTGAAAATTAAGTGGATAAGCGTAGCGAATGTGTAAATCTATAACTGGCCAGGCATATCCGGATTGTTCCATTTCGGGAAAGTTATAATCAATCTCATCCAACAAAGCACAACGAGCAATTTCCAGATACTTCACATAATGCCCATGCCACGCAATTCGCATTACATCAATATCATGAAAAGGAATTGTTATAGTTACCTGTGCTTCTCTCATCTACATCTTCCTAACTAAACTTAAAGGGCCAGCAATTTTTACTTATTATTCGCGCGTTTTTCGTGCTTGGATGTCGACTCTTGAGACAGCCAAAAAGGGAAAAAGTTGAACCACTGCAGCGGCGCTACCGTGCAATAATACTGAAGCCTCAGAGCATAGTTTTGCACAACAGTATCGAGTTCTTGCTGGCGTGTTTTCCTAGCAAGCTTTAATTGTTCTGAAAAGGTTTCAACGTAGATATGGTATTTTTTCTGTTGTTTCAAACAAAACAATAGGTAAATGGGACATTTCAATAAGCTAGCCAAAATAAAGGCACCTTGTGGTAGATGTGCAGGCTTGCCTAAAAACTCCACTTCTGAAACCCGGCCGGCATGTTCAGGTGTGCGATCACCTGCGATGACGATTAACTCTCCCTGCTCCACTCGTTGAGACAGCATCATTGCCGTAGCAGGCGATAAATCATTAACCTGCATTATTTCAGCGTGGGCATTGCTATCTAATTGCTGCATTAATGAGTTAATTTTTTCGGCATGTTCAGTATTAACTAAAATGGTTAATTTTACTTCATCTAGTTTTTGCCTGAGCGCATTGCATACTTCTATATTGCCCAAATGAGAAACAACAATTAATGCGCCTTTACCTGATGCTTTAATACTGTCGACAACAGACGGTGTTTCAAACACAATTGATTCAGATCCTATTTTGCCCATCCAGACTAACAACTTATCTAATAACATGTTGCCAAACGCGAGAAAATGCCGAAAAGAACTCAGTTTCGAAAATCGTTCTTCGGCTATATAAGGTTTTAGGTTTTGAAGGTATTGCTGCGACGCGTTTCGCGCAGTTTTATTGACTATGTAGTAATAAAGCATGACAGGCAATAAGATTAAACTAAAGACACTGCGTCCAAAAATACGATAGATAAACAATAATATTCTTATACCTAATACAGTGCCATTTTCCTGGATCTGGGTCCAATGGGTTTGTTTTTGCATCTAGAGTTTCTGCCATAATAATCTAGGCAAACGTATTAACATGCCGAAAAAAAGCCTCGTGTGCATCCAGCTAATGAGTACGTTGTCACTGAATAACTTAAAATGAGACACTCCATCAGTAGGATAATTTACCTTAGTATGTACATTATGAATTTTTCCACCACGCCATAACCAACGCACAATTACCTCAGTATCAAAATCCATTCGATTGCCACAGGGTTCAGTTTCTAATAACTGCGTAAATTCGTTTACTGGATAAAGCCTAAAACCACACATACTGTCTTTTATGGTAAAAGAAAGTGTATTTATCCATACCCAAATGTGAGTCAAATAACGACCATAAAACCGACCGTTGGAAATGCTGTCGTCATACTGAGGATAGCCAGCAATCAAAGTATGAGGACTTTGTTGCCCTAGGCGCATAAATTCAGGTATATCTTCCAAATTATGCTGTCCATCTGCATCCACTTGCAAACCATGTGTATAACCATCTTGATATAATCGCCTTAACCCTGCCTTGACCGCATGCCCTTTTCCACCGTTTATTGGCAATCTTAACAATGAGACTTGATTAGCGTTTTGAGAGGCTAATGTCGCTAGCACTTTAGCGCAAGGTTCGTGGCTACCATCATCAACCAGCAATACCGGATGTCCATAAGTCATCACCTGCTGTAACGTATTCACGATGGCATGTTCATGATTATAAACAGGGATCAGAATTGCCGGTCTAAATTCACTATTATTCAAAACAAATTCGTCCGCTAGAGTGAAGTCCAATAGCCGAACGATATGAAAACATCACTTTTCGTTTTTGTTGATTGAACTCGATAGCTATTTCTATCTCTTCTTCTGGCTGAATGACATGAGAAAATTTAATCACTTCAAGGTGACTAAAACGCTGTGAAATATTGAAATATTCAACGGCGTATTTTTGCGCCCAATGGACTTGCACTACACCGGGTAAAATTGGCGCGTTTTCAAAATGGCCATCAAAATAAAGCAACTCTTTAGGCATAGTGCAGTTGATCAAAAGATTTGATGAATCGTGTTTTATATTTTTTATAGTTGGCCATTTCAACAAAGCTGGTTGCTCCACTAAATTTTGCAAGGATTCTAAGGTTATTTTGCCTTGCTGGTTATATGGCATTGTATCAATAAATCGCCAACGTCTGGGGACTACGATTGTTTCAAATTTTGACAACAATTGTGCACGTAAGGTTTTGATCATGAACTGACGGCCAGAGCGCATCAATTGAATCTCACCTTCATGACTTAACACCAAAGCTATAGCGACTTCAGTTCGCTTGCGAATAACAACAAAGGCTCTTATTTCTGAAATCCACGAATGTTCACACAACGCGTTCTCAATAGCGGTTAAAGAAACGCGTTTACCTTCAATCTTCACAATGTTATCGGATCTGCCTTGTAGTTCAAAGCAGCCATTTGGGTAAACTTTTAGCTTGTCACTCAATACAGAGTGCTGCGGATCAGTGAAAGGTGAGCACACTTTTACTTGCTCATTTGGGTCAAATTCAAATTCAACATCTGGCAGCTTTTGCCAAAGTGATTGTTCTGTGTCAGCAGCTTGGCTGCGCCAAGCAATGACACCTGTTTCGGAACTACCGTAAATTTCCCAAAGTGGAGCCGATAGTAGTTTGCTCATACGTAATGCATCGTTACGTTCTAATGGCGCTGCGGCAGAAAAAATATTGACACAAAGTGCATTTAAAGACGACCAATCTAATAATTCGTTTACCCGTGATATATGTGACGGACTCGAAACTAAAACAAATTGACAAAGATCCTGAGCAAAATTATAGATATCTTCAGTATATTCACACAACTCGCATAATATGGGTTGTCCCGCAATGAATGGGCGCAGCAAACGAAACGTCAAACCATAAAGATGTTGATGGGACACAGTTGACAATATCACCGCGCCAGAAACAGCAGGCCACTGCTTTTGCAGGCTCGCTAATTCACTTTGTAATTGGGCAATTGTTTTAGTAATCGCTTTGGGAGCACCACTGGAACCTGATGTGTACAATTCGACTGCTATTTGTGAACCATCAAGTTCGTGTAAAGCGAAGTTATCTTCTATGAGATAGTCATCATTCGAACCCAACGCGATACCTTGACTAATTTCGCCAATCATTCCATCTACTTTATTGGACAATCGTGCAATGGTAGCGGGTCGATTATCACCGGGAACACAGGCGATCCGTTGTAAGTACCACAGAGCATAAAGAATGGATAAAAATTCGTATGGGTCGCTATGATATACAACCCAACGATGACCCGAATGTTGAGCCAACAAGTTTTTCCAACGAGCAACGTTAGTGGTAAATTCTGCGCTACTGATAACTTGACCAGAACGTATGGCTATAACCTGATTTGGACGTATTGACATCCAATTTGACAACGTTAACGATTCAGACATATCAGGCCTTTCTTATCTGTTGCCTAATAAGCCATTCTGAGCCGCCTAACACGCCCATTAGAATGTAGGCTATCAATCCATTATATAACATCCACAACTCATCTGACGCGAACAACGCAGTAAGGCAAGCAATCGTCCCGTTTAGCGCAAAAAAAATGCTCCAAACAATTGTTACCTTACGTGTGTATTTTATTGCTTTAGGAGTTAAAGCGGGTTCCTTAATACGAGCAAACTTCTCAACGATAGGAGTTGAAGAAAAGAGACTACCAGCAAATAACACGAAAAAACTGAAATTCATCATTACCGGATAAAATTTCAAACCGACCTGATGACCTACAAAAAACATAATACAACCTAACAACACGAGTGTTGTCAAAATGACTTTTCGTTCAGAATTTTGTCCGGATGCAAACCAACGCAGCGCAAGCATAATCACTAGGAAAGGTAATAACCACTTAGCTTCAAAATTTTGCAACCCGACATAAACCACAAAGGGATAACTGATGCTTAGAAGTACAACCAAAACGGTGATCAGCGTTTTCATCTTTTACTCGGCAGTTAGCTTGTCTACCTGCTCAACGATGTCATTTACAGTTCTGACCGATTTAAAATCTTCGGGTTTGATTTTAATGCCTGTCATTTTTCTTAGTTCCACGACTAAATCAACAGCATCAATGCTATCTATATCAAGGTCATTGTATAGATTTGAGTCAGGCTTGACTCTTGCTGGATCTAACTCAAACAATTCTTCAAAAAGTGCGACTACTTGTTGAAAAGTATCTTCCTGTTTATTCATCATATGCGACTTACTTTATTGTGTTCTGTGATTCTTGACTAAATCTGCCAACGCATTAACGTTGGCGAAGTGAGCTCGGGTTTCTTCCGAGTTAGAATCAAGTTTAATTCCATAACGTTTTTGTAAAGCTAACCCTATTTCTAGTGCGTCGATAGAGTCTAATCCTAAACCTTCAACAAATAATGGCTCTTCGTTATCAATTTCTTCTGATTCTACGTCTTCAAGATCAAGACACTCAATAATCATTTCTTTTAATTCATTTTGTAACGCTGTCATTTACTGCGACCTCAGCATTAAAATACTTAGTTAAATAATCAGTCAACAATCTTGCATTTTTTATGTCGTTTGATGACTGAAAGTCGTGCACTTTAATTACCGGTAATGCCGAAATATTAAAATGCATTGGACTTGACGGGATATTATACCACTTATCTTGCTTTGTAAGTGATATTGGCACACAAGTTATTATTACCGGTGTAATATCTACACCAGCTCTAATAGCAATATTCGCAGCTCCTCGCTTAAGAAGATGAGATTGCCCCGGAACAGTTCTAGTGCCTTCCGGAAAAACGATCATTATTTGACCTTTATCAAACACTTCTTTGGCTTCAATTAACACATCGCTTGCCGCTCCACTATTAATTGTGTAACCAGCTGCTTTTATCGCTCCGCGCATAAAAGGATTACGAGTGAGCGCCCCTTTTACAACACAGTTAGCATTGGGAATCAAAGCAATTAAAAAGACGACATCCAACAATGTTGGATGATTGGCCAATACGAGTTTAGCGTTTCGAAGTTCTTTAGCGCCGTGAATTTCATAAGTTAAAACGCCCAAAAAGCGCATTAACTTAATAAAAGTAGCAAAAGCTAAATGGATAAATTTCTGGCCTCTAGCCTCTCGCTGCAATTGACTACCTGGTAATATATATAATATCGGTACTACAATCAGCGGCACTATAATACCACCTACACCAAATATGAAAAAACTGAATGCAGTGGCAAACCATCGCCATGCAAATGTTATTTTAGCTAACATTGTTTAGTTTCTTTTCCAGTTTCCATATCGAGCCATTAACATTACAAGAATAGTCGCTCAACTGACCGGAAAGATAGCCAACAAAGTTACGTATCTCCGTGTTGATATTCGTTTGTTCTTTTACGTGTTCAGGTACATTCCCTTGATAAGTGAACGACATTTCGTCCCCTTTATCACGACTCAACACCATTGCAATTGCATACGGAAAATCGACTGTTTCACTATACGCTTGATAGATACTTGGCAAAGGCACATCGTAAACCACACAGAGTACTTTTTCAGACTTTTGTAATTGGCCAATCGATTCAAATAATGCACTGGCAATTAGACCTTCCATTGCCGCAATAGCAGTCACTTCACAAGTATTTTTGTTGACTATAGAATATAACCCACTAACCGCATTATGAACCGCCAGACTAAACCCAGTCGGGGACATATCTTCATGCTTTCCTATGTTTTCCAGAAGTGACAAAGTGAGTTGCGTATCGCCATGCTGAGAAGCGAATATACAAGGTAAATTAGCATTATCGATACTCAATTGTTTTATTGCACCCATTGCACATTTACCAAGGGTATTAAAACGCCGTCTGAGCATCATAGGAACGTGTTTTAGATTTACATTTAGATTCTGATCGTCGATTTGTCTATTTTCTTTCAACCAAACAAGCCAGTCATCTTTATGTTCGAGGCTTGGTGCTAGCGCAGTCCATGCTTCTAACTTAAATCCCGCCAAAAAATCTCTCCGTATTACTCGAACTAATTGAAAATGTACAAATCCGACAGCATTTTACTTCACTTACTTATTATTGCAATGTGATGCCAAAAGATTATTGCGGCGAAATAGTTGACGACGTAAACCATAGAATTTAATCTTCTAAATTAAGGTCAAGGAAACGAGTAGTGATCGAACCTACATATACTGTCAACTAACATGGAGATTAGGCCAACATGAAATTTGTTAAAATTCTTTTAGGATTAACCTTAATTCTAACTACAGCAACTACTTTTGCGCGCGATACTAAACATATGTACTCGATTCAAGAAGCACTTGAATCAGCCGATTTTAAAAGTAGATTGTACCCGGATATCGCCCTCTATTTTGGCGAACAACCACACCCCAAAGTAGTAAAAAGTTTAGGAAGTTATCCTACTAACAAAAAGACCAATGCCTTTAATAAAAGTGATATTGAAGCTTGCCAATGGGTCCTATTGTCAGCTTTATTAACCTTACAAGAGCGAGCTCAAAAAGAAGGTGGTAACGCTGTGGTCAATATTAATAGTTATTATAAGAAAAATACGTTTTCTAGCGAAACCGAATATGAATGCCACGCTGGTGCATTCGTAGCTGGTGTTGCTTTGATGGGTGAAGTAGTGACACTTGCAGACTAACGTCGAACAACATGATCATTTTCAACTTTGGGAAACTGAAGTTGAAAATGATGACCTTAAACTTGCCTCTTCTACAGCTAACATACTGTCTTTTTCGGAACGAGAAAGATTAGGAAAAATCAATCATCCTAATAAACGACAAGAATATCTTTATAGCAGAGCTCTGATTCGGCATGGCCTTAGCCAATATTTTGATAAAAAGCCGAATTTCTGGAAAATTAGCGAAAGACCCAACTCAGTACCAGCTGTACTTAACTTACCTTTATCACTTAAATACAGCCTGTCACATAGTAATAAAAAAATCTGTTTTGCTGTTTCATCGTTTCCAATAGGAATTGATATAGAAAAACGTAAGAATAAAAAAGACTTAACTTCTTTAGCTCAGTTATTTATGAGTGAGTCAGAATTGAAAAACCTGTCGGTATTATCTTCTGGCGAAAAGTTATCATTTTATTATCGAATTTGGTGTGCAAAAGAGGCTTATTTCAAATCGCTTGAACTGGCCTATCAACAAAAATATCGGGCCAGTTCGATAACCATTTTTGACATATTATACGAAACCAATCAGTGGTATTTTACCGAAAGAAGTGATGATACTTTTACACGTTCTATCGCTATTAAAATTGCATAATATTTCATTTACGATTTAACCGCGTTATGAACTAAAGATCACAACTAAAAGGGCAAATCCTGCACCAGCAATCGCTATCTTTATGCCATTTTTAAACAACGGAAGTTTGGGCATAAACATTAAAAATGCTGATATCACAAAAAACAAAAGCGCTATTCCAAAGCTAATGTTTAGGAAAAACAATGGGCTTTTATGCGTTGCTTTATGTAACTTAACCAGTTTTGCTAGCGGCATTGGATAGTCGACTTTATTTATAACCGCCGCACCAGTACTTTTGTTGTATTGACCGTCTGCAAATAGAATTAGATCACCTTGCTGGCTTTCCACTTTGATATTCTTAAGACCGAGTTGTTTAACAAGTGCTTCTTCCCCTAGCCCTTTTTCTAACTGATGCTCTTCCTGTTGTGGAAATTTCATAAAATCGGTTTTTCGAAAAATAAGTAGAATGCCACTAACTGCATAAACTGACATTATGCCTGCTAGGAAAAACCCTAACCACCTGTGATATTTTCGTACAGCATTGTGAATTTTAGGTGAAGCCATATGTTCCTCTTTAGAATTTATTATTTTGTTTAAGTTTTCAGCAGGTAAAATCAGAGCAAGAATATACCATTAGAGCCGTACTAGGTCACGGCTAACTTGTTGTTCTATTTATAAAATACTCATAGTGTTAAAACTCGGGATAACAAGCTATTCGCTCTTTACTTTAAATTCCTTTTTCAAAGATAAAATCGACGTAAGTTTTTACGGGCTGAAGCCCGTTCTACAGGTTGGCAGGTTGTAGACGCTATATGGATGTATGACACCTAGTAGTTTATTACAGCGATCTAATACATCAGGTAATACATGGACAGGCATTGCAAGACACAAGATGGGTTAGGTTTCTCTGCGGGATGGTTCTTGCGCGGCAGCGCTTTAGAAGGAATGCTACCTATATCAATGTGCATAAAGGTAGCTTCGTTAGATAAAGCAGCATTCCACGGGCTGAAGCCCGTGCTACAGGTTTGCGCGTTTCTTTACTCCACATGGGGGTAAACGAGGGTGTTTTAGGAACGCAGTTCCGCCCGAGCGCACGACCGACATGGATGTCGGGCTGGAGATAGCCACATGGATGTGTGACACCTAGTTGCCTATTACATGGACAGGTATTGCATAACACTCGATGAGTATGGTTTCCCTTGAGGTGCAATTGCGCGGCAGCGCTTAGAAGGAATGCTACCTATATCAATTTGCATAAAGGTACTTCGTTAAGTAAAGCAGCATTACACGGGCTGAAGCCCGTGCTACAGAATTGTCCATCTTTTGGCTCTCACATGGGGGTGGAATCGGTTGTTTTTAGCTTCGAAGAAGCGTTAACCGATGGAACGGGCAGCAGGGATGCTGCACTGGAGATAGCCACATGGATGTGTGACACCTATTTTCCTATTACATGGACAGGTATTGCATAACACTTGATGAGTATGGTTACCCTTGGGGTGCTGTTGCGCGGCAGCGCTTAGAGTAAGGGCTATCCAACTGTGATGGAGATATCCGCCTAAGATGTAAAGTCTGTAAATGCAAAAAAGGGCTACCCTTACGGATAGCCCTTTCTCTAATGGGAGTCTGGCGATGTGCTACTCTCACATGGGGAAACCCCACACTACCATCGCCGCTAACACGTTTCACTTCTGAGTTCGGAATGGGATCAGGTGGTACCGTGTCGCTAAGGTCGCCAGACATTAATGGTGCAAATTCATCGAAGCATATTGCGTCGCGAAGCGACTGCTGCTTTTCAAGATGACATTTGCGCAAGGTGACTATCATTACCTACATTCGTTTAGGTATGTCCTCACCTTGTCAATAAACTTGTCGTTATTTAACAAACTTGGAAGCTGTGTAATCAAATCGAGTTGCGTACTCTGTGCTCATTACTTAGCTTATTTTGTGTTGTCTTGTCACACTTACAACACCCTGTCCGAA
>NZ_BAEN01000016.1 GCF_000314975.1 Aliiglaciecola lipolytica E3 | reverse complement strand
TGACGCAGCCAAACAACTGGGCATAGGCCTTGAAAGTAACACTTATATGAGTTTTTTTGAGTATTTAACAGAGCAAACAAATAAAGATAGGTTAATTAGATGCAATCCAAACATTGATTTTAAAAAGTTAACAGTCATGGCTAGTGATTTGATTATCAACCCCTGCACAGGTGATGTTTTTAAAAAACATATGAATATAAAGGTCTAAAAGATGAGTTCTACTCAAGAAATTTTAAAAAGAATCAAAAAAGACACTCAAGCAGCAAAATGCATCATATTAGCGAAATACAATACAGGTTGGATTGGCAATCCTGCGTTAATTGATCGCACACAAATGAGCCTTGCTGATCTGATCACTTTAGAGCAAATCCAAAGCTCTCAACTCTTAGATTTAATTGAGGGAAGTGCCGCATGATTTTTAATTTATTTCTAATATTTATAAGTGGATTAATTGGGGTCTTCATTTTTAGTAACGAAGTACTTATAAACGCACAAAATACCATGATTGTATTTGTGGCGATTGCACTATTTCTGTGTGTTCGAATTTGTCTAGAGCGTACAGAGCTAAAGTAGAGTCAGATGTACTGAGTCTGAAGTTAAAAACATTGATTTTATGTATGCTTTAATCGGTAAATATTTCAAAGATTAACTTTAATATCGACAGTTAAATCAAATGCTTGAATTTACTTTTCTTTTTACCGTTAACCTTTTTTTAAGGTATAGAATAAGAGCTTATGCCCATTTTAAGTTTATAAAGTTGCTATTTTATATCGGGGTAATTTTGCATGAGTCTGCACATAATTTGGCTGCGAAAATTACATTTAGAAAAGTAACTGGCTTTAGGTTTATACATAATTTCAATGAAAGCCCTGCTTGCTCTCCTTCATTGGGTGAATTTCAAGCTTGTTGTTCTTCCAGTTATAAATAAGTTTTATGGTGATTGCTGGCAATTAAACTGAATAAACGTGCTCTATAACAAAGACATAAAATTACAATTGACAATGCCTATTATCGGTTTTCGTCAGGAGCTTACTCGTTTTATTTTATAGTCAAAGGAATGTTTCGAAAGACTTATTAACTAAAAGGTAGTTACACAAAGTATGTTACAGGGTCTTCTGCAAATCCTTTCGGTGTTCTGTCGTTTAAACATCTTAAATAAATGTCACTAGCGTTGATAAACTAATAGCTAAATCTGTTACCATTGAGTTGAATAGCTTTATCGTAAATATGTATGTGATGTATTTAATTTTTATAATCAAGACGATCAAGCTGGCTCAGAGCTCTATGTAATTCATCGAATATAATTCTTACCCTTCTTGGAACAGGGTTTGGTTGTGAGCGATAAACATAGAGCCCCCAAGGGGAAGGTTCTTCACTTTCCAAAACTTGGACTAGATCACCCTTTCGAATATAGTCTGCCACCATATAGTCTGCTTGTTGAGAAAAACCTATACCATCAAGAGCAGCAGCAAGTTCAATATCAGCATTATCAGTTGTAAATACAGGGAATTTAGGTGTCCATTGTCTTGCATCTTTGAAATTCCATGGCCACGCTCGTCCAGTATTAGTATCTAGGGAAGCGATAATTGGGTAATTAGTAAGTTCAGAAATGCTTTGAGGCTTACCAACCGCCTCTATAAGACTAGGAGACCCAACTATAACTAATCTCATTACGGAAGCTTTACGGGCAATATAACCACTATCGTGCAAGAAACCTACTCTAACACCAACATCAACACCTTCGTCTACAGTGTTAATAATTCTATCTGTTAACCGTAAATCAACAGAAAGAGATGGATTAGCCTTCATAATACTAACAACGGAAGGAAGAACTACTCGAGGACCTAAGCTGATTGGTGCTGTAATTTTAACCCTACCTGAAATCAAGTCTGTTTTTTCATCTTTTGCATTTTTCCAGAGATCATTAAACTCATCTAAAACTGGGCATAATCTTTCAAGTAGTTTGGAGCCAAATTCAGTAATCTTAACTTGTCTTGTACTTCGATGAAATAAGACTTCATTATAATGCTTTTCTAAACTTTTTATCGCTCGAGTTACTGCTTGGGGAGAAGCCCCTAATTTAATAGCGGCTTCTCTGAAAGTGTTGCACTCAGATGCAACACGAAGCACTTTTAGTAACTCTAGTTCATTTTTCATAATATGCCTTAAAACACTCAGTATGTTGTTCAACATTATTCTAAATTAAGGAATTCTAAAAGTCATCTTATTCCATTTACATCCATATCCTACATACCTACCATTAAAAAGCTTTAATATCACTTAATAACATATATTAATTATGGTTCTAAAAGTCACATAATTTTAGATAACGTGTTGTTTAAAGTTTACCGGGTGACAGCAATGATCCAACGCATATTTTGTAGCTGTCACATGAATCACATTTCAATAGCAGTATGGTGGTAAAAATGAATCAAGTATCAATTCATCCTTTAATTGATGATGGAAACAACACAGCAAGTGAAAACCATGATTTTTGTGGGGGGGTATTACAATGCCTATGCACTAATAATAAGGTTGAAGTTTCCGTTAACTCTCAGTCTTCTCATAATCATGCCTGTGGGTGTACCAAATGCTGGAAACCGGCTGATGCAACATTTTCAATAATTTCCGTTGTCCCTCGAGATAAAGTATCCATAAGTAAGCATCAAGGAAAATTACATATAGTTGATGAATATGCACTCATCCAACGCTATGCATGTAGAGACTGTGGTGTTCATATGTTCGGAAGGATAGAGAATAAGAGCCATCCATTCTATGGGTTGGACTTTATTCATACAGAACTTTCACCCCAAAGTGGATGGTCAAAAGTAAAGTTCGCTGCTTTCGTATCATCAATCATTGAAGGCGGAACTCCACCCCATAAAATGAGTTTGATTCGGAATAGATTAAGAGAGTTAGGACTGGAGCCTTATGATTGCCTTTCTCCAGAATTAATGGATGTAATCTCAATACATGCGGCCAAAAAAGCTGGAATTATTACCGAATAAGTAAATTCACTTCCACTCTTTAATAAGCTTTTATGAATAATGAGTACTACTTGAATGAGCCGAAAATTTCTGTTCATTCAATAGAGTTTTATTTTTGATAGCGGAGGTAAATTAAAAGGTATTTTGTTTGACATATTAAAAAAGTTGTCACTGTTAAATGGAATTTACATTCAATACTATTATCCAATGCTATAAATTTAAAGGTAAAAACCATGTCACAATTAAACCTTAAAAAACACCACATTGTTGTAATAGGAGCTGGATTTGGAGGTATAGACTTTGTAAATCATTTAAAACACAGAGATGTTCAAATTACACTGATTGATAAAAGAAACCATCATTTATTCCAACCTTTACTTTATCAAGTGGCTAGTGCCTCATTAGCCCCCTCAGAAATTGCTTGGCCAGTCAGGCACCTTTTTAGAAATAGAAAAGACGTTAGAACTTTGATGGCTGAAGTAGTAGATATAGATAAAGTATTAAGAAAGGTAATTTTAAGTAGTGGTGATTGTATATTATACGACTCATTAGTAATTGCTACTGGAGCTACACATACTTATTTCGGAAATGATAATTGGGCACCATATGCACTGAGTCTGAAAACTCTTGAAGATGCAACGAAAATACGTTCTAAAATACTGACTGCATTTGAGAAAGCAGAGCACAGTAAAGATGATAAGTTAAAAGATGCTCTTCAAACGTTTGTTGTTGTTGGTGGGGGGGCAACGGGAGTGGAAATTGCTGGTACAATAGCCGAGCTAGCTCATAACACATTAAAAAAAGATTTTAGGTTTTTAGATACCACCAAAACTAAAGTTCTTTTAATTGAGGCTGGCCCGAGGGTGTTACCTATGTTTCCTGAGTCATTATCACGTTACACAACGAAGTCTTTAGAGAAACTTGGTATCAAAGTCTTAACTAATTCTCCTGTGACGAATTGTGATTCAGAGGGAGTTGTTTTTAATGGTGAAAGACTTATGACTTTTAACATTATTTGGGCAGCAGGTGTAAAAGCTTCTCCCGCGGCTGTATGGCTGGGTGCAGAATCAGATTGGGCAGGAAGAGTAATTGTTGATTCATATTTAAATGTGCCTAGTTTTCCTGAAATATTTGTAATTGGGGATACGGCATCTGTAAAAATGTCAGATGGAAGTGATGTACCAGGCATAGCACCAGCAGCAAAGCAGGGGGGGGAATACGTAGCAAACGTAATAAATAACAAATTAAAAAAGAAACCCCATTTGAAACCATTCAAATACAATCATCAAGGCAACTTTGCAACTATTGGACGTAGTTTAGCTGTGATTGACCTGGGTTTTATAAAACTAAGGGGAGGAGTTGCTTGGTGGATTTGGAAGCTAGTTCATATTTATTTTCTAGTTGGCATCAGAAGTAGGTTAAGTGTTGCTATAAGTTGGGTTTGGAATCACACATTTGGATATCGCAGCTCGAGAATTATAGTGGGAGATACTCAAGAAAAAGAAGGTGCTGAAAGCAACTAAGTAATACTAGTTGCTTCCTTTTTATTCCCTACCTAATCTAAGAAGCTTTAGGCTAACAGCTAGAAATAAAACTGCTACTGGTAGTATTAATATTTCCCAAGTCAAACTATTAAGGTTTATAAGGATGATTTCTAAAAACTTCACCAGCAAAATTATTACGATCACCTCCCCGAGTACATTTTTCAAATGGCCAATATTAGGGGTGCTAATCCATTTAAGCACAGTGAACTTTTGTTCAATTTTTTTATCATAAATGAATAAAGTAAAGATACCATGAGCAAATATAAAAAGAACTAATGCAATTAAAAATGTGTCTAAAGATTTTATTAAGTAAATAGTAGCAATCTCTGAAGTATCCATGTGGGATAAGGAATCACTTGATAGTGTGCTACTAAATACAGTTTCATAAGCAGAATAAGTTTTCATCGCTCCGACAATAAACAGTAAAACGGAGCCAAGTAGAGAGCAAATTATTGCAACCCAACTTATGTATCTAAATATATTGAAAATTTCTTTCATCAAATTATAGCCTGTAATATTTAAGTTAATATATGTTGGACCGGTAGAATAGGCTTTGGTAGTTCAACTTCACCAAGCATAGATCGTAAATTAATTTCTGTCATACGTGTTAATGCTTCTAAAGGCAAATCATTAGCTGAAGTTCCAAATGGTTCTTCCAACTCATCACTAAGTGCATCTAACCCAAAAAATGTATACGCTATTACAGCACAAAATAAAGGAGTAAATACTCCCAAGGAAGCAACAATAGCAAAAGGAGCTGTAAAGCAATATAGATATGTTGTTCTCTGAACAAGTAACATGTATGCAAATGGGATAGGAGTATTTTTTATCCTTTCGCAAGCAGCTTGTACCGAAGTAAGTTGTGTTAAGTGATTGTCAAAGTTCTGAATTGCAAAGTCAGAAATTGAGTCCTTTTGTAAACATCCACTTAATTCCATACCTATTAACAATAATATAGTGTCTGGAACATTCTCAGCGCCTTTTAATATTTTTACATCTGAGCTACCCAGAAGAGCTTCTATATCGTTCCATGGTTCAGTTTTACGTAAATAGTGTCGCAAGGCATGATTATATGCAACTATCAATAAAACTAATCTTTTTTTTGTAGTTTCTCCCCCCACTTTATCGAAATCAATGTATGAAATAATTTGTCGAGTGAGACTTTTAGATTCAACAATTAATTTCCCCCATTGTTTTCTTGCTTCCCACCACCGCTCATAACTTGCATTATTTCTAAATCCTAAGAAAAGTGATAGTGCAACTCCAAAAAAAGCCATTGGGGCTACAGCAAGTGGGGGGAATAGATATGAATAATAATATTCTACCCAAGCAACGGCTGTCCCCAGTAATGTTACAAACAAGATCTTTGATGCGACAATAGGAACTACTGAGCCTTTAATTATAAAAAACAACCGAAGTGCATGTGGCTTATCTCTTAAAATCATAATATTTACCTGTTTACAAAGACTAATTCGATCCATGTAGTTATAAAAGAGAATTAATCTAGAATACTAGAACTCAAATCAGCTTTTGTCTTCATCAATTATCTCAAGCTGTTTTTGCCTTAATATTGAATTATGAGCTTCAAGTTGAAAACTTAAGTCTACATCATTTGGTAAGTCACTCAGTATAAAATGCAGCTTGTGCTTTTTAGCTTCAAAACGCATCAAGTCCCTAAATTCATTTCCCATCATAATTTGCTTCATCATTACTCCTGATGGAGTAAATTCGCTTTTATGAACTTTTTGAACTTGAAAAGAAAGAGCATTTTTATAGCTTTCATTACTTGTGTAGAGTGATGACTTGTCGTACGCAAGATCAAAAATCTCTGCTATAGGCGAGATCGACTTTAAAATCTCTAATGCAATTACTTTTAAATGAACTTCTTCTCCATTCTTTTTAATTTTCAGTGAGGGGTTTCTTCCCTCTTCTGCAACGATATTTTTATTTAATTTAATCTCTAACAATTCAATTTCTGAAAATTGCGGGCTAGGTGATGTTAAACAAAATAATAAAAAAAGGTCTAAAAACATGATTTGCTGTTCATCAATTCCAAGGGGAAAAAATGGATTTACATCTAAATTCCTAATTTCAATATATTCGACACCTTCTTTTTTTAAAGCCTCTAATTGCTTCTCTTTACCCATTGGTATCCGCTTTGGCCTTATATCACTATAATATTCGTTTTCAATTTGTAGTACATTAGTATTTAATTGATTAAAGTTGTTTTTTTCTTTAATTCCAATTTCTTCATACTCTTTGCAGTTTGTTTTCAATAACAATTCTAGGCTATTAACATAGCTTTCTATATTTGTGTAACTAACATGAAAATTATTTTGTATTTTGCTTGTATATCCAATTTCACTCAAGCGCATAGAAGTCGCGTACTTCTTGCCAATAGTATTTTCACCAAACACCGTTAATGATGTTTTCATATCATTTTCTAAAAAGCTACTGTCAAGAACTGGTGATGCCCCAAATAAATAAATCAACAACCAAGAATGCCGTTTAAAATTACGGATCAAATTAAAGTATTGTTTAGATTTAAAATCTTTTAAGCTTTCACTTTCTCCTAGCATATGCTGATACTTGATCCAAAATTCATCTGGAAGTGAAAAGTTATAATGAACCCCTGATATAGTTTGCATTTTTGCACCATACCTAGATGTAAGGCCACGTCTATATATAGTCTTCATCATTCCCAATTTTGAAGAGCCATATTCAGCTAGCGGGATATCTGATGCTGACCCGATAAATCCAGGCATACTTGAAGGCCAAATAAGCTCATTTTTAATATTTAGATAACTTATCTTGTGCAAATAGTTTAAGAACTTGAGTGTTTCATCAATATTATTAGATGGCGGGGTCATTAGCTCTAATAATATTTCAGAATAATCTGTAGTGATATATTTGTGTGTGAGTGCCGAACCTAGCCCTTTCGGGTGGTTAGTTTTTGATAACTCGCCTTCATAAGTAACTCTTAAGCCTTCTTTTTCCACTCCACGGGTAATTCTAGAAAGCTCAGTAAGAATCTCTGGAGTTTTAAGGTGATTCATTAAAGACTGATTTAGATCATACATAGCTATAATCCTCGACTTAAAAAGCTAGTTATTTGTATAACATATAGAAGGAAACTGCCGTGATTTAAACGGCAGTCAAATTTATCTATTTAAATGAGCTGAATGGAATCGAAGATGATCTTCAATAAAGCTTGAGATGAAATAGTAACTATGATCATATCCATTGTGGATATTTAATTCTAATGGGTAATTACTATGCTTTGAAGCAGCTACCAATGCCTCTGGCTTTAATTGTTCCACTAAAAAATCATCAGACTCACCTTGATCAACTTTAACTGGAATTACATCTTTTGAATGGCGCATAAGTTCACTAGCATCATATTCTTTCCATTTCGTCTTAGATTTCCCTAAGTATTCAGTAAATGCTTTTTGTCCCCATGAACATTTCATAGGGTTACATATTGGACTAAATGCTGACACAGAGCTATAAATAGAGGGGTTTCTCAATGCAATAATCAAAGCTCCATGTCCACCCATCGAGTGACCAGCAATAGCTCGTTTATTGTTTACTGGGAATGTGGATTGAATTAAAGCCGGTAATTCATCAACTACATAGTCATACATTTTATAATGTTCATTCCAGGGTGCTTCAGTTGCATTGACATAAAAACCTGCTCCTTGCCCTAAATCATAACTTTCATCATCAGCAACTTCATCTCCTCTAGGGCTAGTATCAGGAGCAACAATAGCTATACCTAACTCTGATGCCAATTTAAAGGCACCAGCTTTCTGCATAAAGTTTTCATCTGTGCAAGTTAGACCAGAGAGCCAATACAATACAGGCACTTTTTCCTGTTCAGATGCTTGTGGAGGTAGATAAATTGCAAAACGCATGTTGCACTTTAAAGTACTAGAGTGATGGGTATATTGCTTATGCCACCCATCAAAACTTTTGTTTATAGTTAAATTATGGATTGTCATTTTAAGCCTCTTCAATACCACCCCATTAAAATGGGGTGGTATACATGTTTTACTTGTTGAAATGAATTACAGTTCGGATGCTTTCACCCTTGTGCATTAGGTCAAATGATTCATTAATATCTTCTAAACCCATTGTATGAGTTATAAAATCACTTAATTTGAACTCACCTGCTAAATATCTTTCAACATAGTCAGGTAATTCGCTGCGTCCTTTCACGCCACCGAATGCAGAACCGCGCCATACTCGACCTGTTACTAATTGGAATGGTCTAGTTGAAATCTCTTGGCCAGCTCCTGCAACTCCTATGACAACTGACTCCCCCCAACCTTTATGACAACATTCTAGTGCGGAACGCATTAAATTCACGTTACCTATACATTCAAACGAGTAATCAACGCCTCCATCCGTTAGTTCAACAATCACATCTTGAATTGGTTTATCGTATTTTTTAGGGTTAATAAAATCGGTAGCCCCTAATTTTTTAGCCAACTCAAATTTACTTTCATTTATGTCAATTGCGATTATTCGGCTAGCTTTGGCCATGGTCGCGCCGATTACGGCTGAAAGACCAATACCACCTAATCCAAAGATTGCAACCGTAGAACCTTCTTCTACTTTGGCTGTATTCATGACAGCACCCATACCAGTTGTCACACCACAGCCAAGCAAACAAACTTCTTCTAGTGGAGCTTCTTTATTAACCTTGGCCAATGAAATTTCTGGCAAAACGGTATATTCAGAAAATGTTGAGCAACCCATGTAATGATATATAGGTTGTCCATCTTTGTAGAACCGGGTTGTACCATCAGGCATTAACCCCTTACCTTGGGTTTCTCTAATTTTTTGACATAAGTTTGTTTTTCCTGATAGGCAGAACTTACATTCACCACACTCTGGTGTGTATAAAGGTATAACGTGATCGCCCACCTTTAAACTTGTGACACCTTCACCAACTTGCTCTACTATCCCTCCCCCTTCATGTCCAAGAATGACGGGAAAAATCCCTTCAGGATCCTCACCAGATAAAGTAAACGCGTCTGTATGGCAAACACCTGAAGCAATAACCTTGATTAATACTTCACCTTTACGCGGTAGCATTACATCCACTTCTTCAATTGAAAGAGGTTGTTTTGGTCCCCAAGCAATTGCGGCTTTAGATTTAATAAATTGATCTGACATCGATTCCTCACTTTAACTTCATTTGAAAATTGTTTTACAATATTAATTATAAAACATGTAGTTACCTTTATTGTTCTTGAATAAATAATAAAGGTTATGAAATTCAATTAATTTAATGTTGATGGGTATTTGATAGGTTTATTGTTAAAACTCCAATGGCAACTAAAACCATACCTACCCAAGTAGTAATACTAATATGTTGTTTATAAATAATAGTTGATAATAGTGTTACGGTTACGATTGCTAGCCCTGCCCATAATGCATGTACAATACCTACAGGCATACTTTTCATGGCTTGCCCTAAGAAAATAAATGCTGACAAATGACCCAAAATAACTAATAGACTTGGGAAAAGTTTAGTAAATCCATTAGTTTCTTTAAGTGCTACATGTGAAAATGCTTCTGCAATAACCCCTAATAATAGAAAGATCCAGCTCATATATAGCCTCCCAAAATAATTATTCTCTGTGTATGACGACATTATGTTGTTATACAGGAGTGTTTAACTTTTTAATTGATATTTGCAGTATATTACTTTCTTATTTAATGATAATACACTATTTTGTAAAATTACTTTTTCCAGAAGGAAACAATCATGCAGTGGGAAGGCATATCTGAATTCGTTTCAGTTGCAGAGAATCAAAGCTTTACTCTGGGTGCAAAAAAAATTGCTGTCTCTACAGGACATGCTAGCCGTCAAATAAGTTCTTTAGAGCAAAGGTTAAATGTAAAGCTTTTCTATAGAACAACTCGAAAAGTTTCATTAACCGAAGAAGGTAAAGTTTTCTATCAACATTGTAGGAGTGTACTAGATGGTTTGAATGAGGCTGAACGTGCAATAACAAATCTCCAGTCAATGCCTCGGGGACTAGTAAAACTAACTGCACCCGTAACATATGGAGAATCAGTGGTGCTTCCTCTAATTAATGACTTTCTGCAGAAATATAGTGAAGTTGAAGTAACCTCATACCTAAGTAATCGAAAAATAAACATTATCGACGAAGGCTATGACTTAGCGATTCGATTAGGCAATCTCGAAGACTCTTCACTTATGGCTAAGAAACTTGGTTCGAGGAAAAACTACGTGTGCGCATCTCCATCCTATCTGAATAAATATGGAGTTCCTCATTCTCTTTCAGAATTAGAAAAGCACCGATGTCTTTTAGGGACATTGGATTATTGGAGGTTCAATGAGCAAAACAGAGAGCGCAATATTCGCTTAACTGGTGTTTTACGGTATAACAGTGGTTTTGGGTTAGTTGATGCAGCATTAAAAGGGTTAGGGGTAGTTCAGTTACCTGATTATTATGTAAACTCTTATATTAAAAGTGGTGAATTGGTTACAATCTTGGATAACTTCATCGCAGATGCTGAAGGAATTTGGGCAGTATATCCTCATAATCGGCAACTTTCCCCAAAAATAAGATTATTAGTTGACTTTATTGCTGAAAATTTAGCCTGAATATTTTCTTGTTTTAACAAACGTTATTAAATTTCATCTTCATGTTAAATAGCCCAGATTTAGTTGGGCTATTTGCTTTGGTCAAACCTGACGACAATAATTTTAAATATGAAGCTAGCTTTTATGAATCAATCATTTATTCAAATATTATCTGACATCTCTATACATACGCAATTTTACTGCAGGAATGATTGATACCGCAGATGGTTACAAAAACTGCTTGCAAATTCATTGAGCTAAAATATACCTTAACAGTGAATCTCACACATACGGCTAGTTAAAGGATAGGATTATTTTAATTATTATGTTTGACTTTAAAACAAATATATAACGTGTTTAACGAAAAATTTGTATAGTATTAGTAGATGGCTAATGAAATTTTAGGTGAATATCTGATTTGTAAGCCTTATTTCATAGATGTACTACTTTTAAGTAGTGCGTAAGTTAAAGCACCTTTGAATCATACGTTTCTTTTTTGCAGTAGTTGTGTAGATCGGGTCTTCCAAAACATATTGGAGCTACAATGTTAAGTAATAAGTTCATTTTACATTCAAATTATACACCAGCAGGCGATCAGTTGGAAGCTATAGCTCGGCTTATATCAGGTGTAGAGGAGGGCGCTACGCACCAAACTCTCCAAGGGATAACAGGCTCTGGTAAAACTTTCACTATGGCCAACATTATACATCGTTTGAAGCGACCTACTTTGATTTTGGCACCTAATAAAACTTTAACTGCACAGCTTTATGATGAAATGAAACGGTTTTTCCCAGAAAATGCCGTTGAATACTTCGTATCTTACTATGATTACTTCCAGCCGGAGGTGTACATCCCCGGCAATGATAGATTTATCAAAAAGGACTCGGCAATCAACGAGCAACTAGAACGGCTTCGTTTATCAACAACGAAGGCGTTAATAGAACGTAGAGATGTGATAGTTGTAGCTTCGGTATCATCAATTTATGGTTTAGGGCATCCTGATCAATATCGTGCATTACAGATCCCTCTCTCTCTTGGTCAGGAGATTGGTCATGATGAGTTTATTCGCCGATTATTACTTTTGCAGTACGAACGCAGTGAAAAAACGCTCAAACGAGCAATGTTTCGGGTGACTGGAAACGTATTCGATATCTTCCCCGCTGACTCAGAATATTTAGCAGTTCGTGTAAGTATTACTGATGATATTATACAAACCCTTCAATGGGTTGACCCTGTTACTGGTAAAGTTATAGGCGACATTACTCATTATCTTGTCTCACCAAAAACTCTATTTGCTACTCCAAAAAACAGTGTGGATCTCGCAGCGAAAGAAATTCTGGCAGAAATGGAAGAGCAAATAAAAGTATTCAACAAAGAAAATCGCTTTGTTGAAGCGGAACGGTTGCATGGGCGTGTAACTCATGATGTCGAGATGATGAAACAGGTTGGTTATTGCTCAGGTATTGAAAATTATTCAAGTTATTTGAGTGACCGTGACCCCAATTTACCTCCGACAACATTAATGGATTATTTACCTAAAGATGGTCTGTTATTTATTGATGAATCTCATGTCATGTTGCCCCAGATATCGGCAATGTATCGCAGCGATCAAAGTCGTAAAGATACTCTAATAGACTATGGGTTTCGTCTACCTTCATCAAGAAATAACCGGCCACTTAATCTAAAAGAGTTTGAGAGTATTAAGCCTCAAACCATATTTGTATCAGCAACACCAGGTAAATACGAACTTCAAGTTTCACATGATAAAGTTGTTCAGCAAATAATTAGACCAACAGGGCTTCTTGACCCCGAGGTGGAAGTTAGAGGAAAAGAAAACTATTTAGAAGATTTGCTGTATGAAATATCACAGAGGGTGGAAAAAAATGAACGAGTACTCGTTACAACCTTAACGAAAGCGTCAGCAGAAGAATTACACGAATACTTTGTGGAACATGGTTTAAAATCGCAGTTTATGCACTCCGACGTGAAAGTAGATGAAAGGGTGGAGATAATAAAGCAGCTTCGTTTAGGTGTATTTGATGTTTTAGTCGGGATAAGTCTATTACGTGAGGGGTTGGATATTCCAGAGGCTTCTTTAGTTGCGATCATTAATGCAGACCGCGCGGGCTTTTTACGTTCAACTAGCGCCCTCATTCAGATGATTGGTCGTGCTTCACGAAACCAGCATGGAAAGGCTATCTTATATGCCGATGAAGTGACTTCAGCTATGGAAGAAGCCATTAATCAAACAAAGAGGCGTAGGCATCTTCAAATTTCATTTAATGAAAAAAATGAAATTATCCCCTCATCATCGACAAGAAAAATATCCAATGGTAAAACTGAAGAAAGTAACAGCTTTGCTCATTCAGATGCGTTTTGTAAGAGCCTAGCCGAACTGTGTCAACGAATTACAGAAAAGGAACAACAATTACTAGATCTGACTAACGACGGAAACGAAAAAGGTGCAGATGAGATACGTAATCAGCTAGTTAATTTATATAAGCAGTTTATTTACATTTAGCTTTACATTGTTCTAAACCATGCAAAGCAGCAGTGTATGGTTTAGAACGCTAAGATATACACAACTAATGTAATCAATGAAGAAAGATTTATTATTATTAAAGTTAAATGTTCTATAATTTGCAAGGATTTAAGGCCTTGTATAGTTCGTCACATATCATCCTTATACTTCCAGAAATAGGCTGCATTAAGGTCTATAGACTTATTTATACATCAGTGTTTGCAGTTGTTAAAAAGGCCGAGTCAGGTAGTCATTGGCGTACGCCCATAAAATCTCAAAGTCAGGGCTAATCTGTCAAAGCGGCTATATTCACTGTGCGCCCTATTTCACGAATTTAACTTGAGACAGCAATTGTCGTCAGCCTTATAATAGAAGCTTTTCGTGTGATGAAACGGTTATCGCGAACAGACCTGAGCTTAACTCATATATCAATTCCTTCTTCAACCGGATAACTCATAGTATTAAACAATATTACATTGGATTTCGAGAAATATAGTAGAGGTACCTAAATATAGTTGGTCGCTATACGAACCGTACCCATGAGCTGTGCTTCGGATCTTGTTACTTGCCCTTTCCATAGGCCAACGAATTGACCTAATAGGGTACTCAATCAAGCCAATATACCTTTGATAAAATGTGATGTTAGCCTAACTAGTACTTCTGTGAAATAAGATTTCATCATAATGAGTTTTAATCCTTTATTTGCATCTGACACAAGGAAAGATCTAGAAATTCAATACTTTTACTTTTGTTCCATATTTTGGAATGGTGAAGGTGAATTTGTTCCATATACAAAGATTAATGAGGTGTCTATTATAAAACAAGATACGAAGGAGAGCTTGCGTGATAGATATAAAGTTACGTGAAAATGGCGAAGTTAATAAACGTAACTACAATTTATCAAGATAGACAGCTAGATAAATCTAGTTACAAATGCAGTCAGCGAGAGCATAGAGCTGTTAACTTTCGTTCACTGGTTACGCTTACATTAATTCAAATAGGAATTATTATTATGAAATCACGTGCAGCAGTTGCTTTTGGCCCAGGTAAACCTTTAGAAGTTGTAGAAATAGATGTAGAACCACCTCGTAAAGGCGAGGTACTAATCAAAGTTACCCACACCGGTGTTTGTCATACAGACGCATTTACATTGTCTGGTGATGACCCTGAAGGCCTATTTCCCGTAGTATTAGGTCATGAGGGCGCAGGCACAGTAGTAGAAGTTGGTGAGGGTGTTACTAGTGTGAAGCCAGGAGATCATGTTATCCCTTTATATACGGCTGAGTGTGGAGAGTGTTTGTTTTGTAAGTCAGGGAAAACAAATCTATGTGTCGCCGTCAGAGAGACTCAAGGTAAAGGGGTGATGCCTGATGGAACAAGTCGATTTTCTTATCAAGGGAAGCCTTTGTACCATTATATGGGATGTTCAACGTTTAGTGAGTATACGGTGGTGTCAGAATACTCTCTAGCTAAAATTAATCCAAGCGCCAACCCCGAGCATGTATGTCTCTTAGGGTGCGGAGTTACAACAGGTATAGGTGCTGTACACAATACAGCAAAAGTCCAGCCCGGAGATTCTGTTGCAGTGTTTGGGCTCGGGGGCATAGGACTAGCAGCAATTCAAGGTGCAAGGCAAGCTAAAGCTGGTCGAATCATTGCAATCGATATGAATCCAGCCAAATTCGAATTAGCAGAAAAGTTTGGCGCAACCGATTGCATCAATCCAAAAGACTTCGATAAACCAATTCAGGAAGTATTAATTGAAATGACGGGGTGGGGTGTTGACCACACTTTTGAGTGTATCGGCAATGTACACGTTATGCGCGCCGCATTGGAAGCAGCCCACCGAGGTTGGGGGCAGTCTGTTGTCATCGGTGTAGCAGGTGCTGGCCAGGAAATATCCACTCGACCATTCCAGTTGGTTACAGGCCGGGTGTGGA
The DNA here is from genome assembly GCF_000314975.1 of Aliiglaciecola lipolytica E3. GTDB lineage: Bacteria > Pseudomonadota > Gammaproteobacteria > Enterobacterales > Alteromonadaceae > Aliiglaciecola > Aliiglaciecola lipolytica. The sequence goes on along the minus strand of NZ_BAEN01000016.1, from coordinate 4,667 downwards.
AAGGTTCTGCTTTTGGGGGAGTTAAAGGGCGTTCTCAGCTCCCTGGAATGGTTGAAGATGCAATGAAAGGTGAGATAGATTTAGCACCTTTTGTCACTCATACAATGGGTTTAGAGGACATCAACAAAGCATTCGATTTAATGCACGAAGGTAAATCAATTCGCACAGTAATTCATTACTAAAATGCGATAAACACAACGAACGACACGGAGGCGAGTATCCGTGTCTTACAACTATACGGAGAGTTATCATGACTAAACCACTAATTCACCCTTCTGTTGATAATGGTATCACAGCGGGGAATCAAAACTTTTCAGGAGGGACTATCGAGTGTTTGTGCCCTTCAAATAAAGTTGAGGTTTCGGTAGGAGCCCAAACCTTACACAACCATGCTTGTGGTTGCTCAAAGTGCTGGAAACCTGAAGGGGCTACTTTTGCAGTGATTGCTGTTGTACCCAAAGATAAGGTGAATGTAACGACCAACGCCAACAAGCTACATATCGTTGATGAAAGTGCCGCGATACAGCGACATGCATGCATTGATTGTGGAGCTCATTTGTTTGGTCGAATTGAGAACAAAGAACATCCTTTCTATGGTCTTGATTTTGTTCATACAGAACTTTCGCCGCAACAGGGTTGGTCAGCTCCAGGTTTCGCTGCGTTTGTGTCGTCAGTAATCGAGAGTGGTACGCCACCATCGACTATGGGCGCTATTCGTTCTCGCTTACGTGAACTAAAACTCGAACCATATGACTGTCTATCGCCGGAGTTAATGGATGTACTCGCTACACATGCAGCGAAACAGAAAGGTACATACCGCGAAGACTAATTAGAGACTTCATCGCAAAGTGAAGAAAAAATGAAAAGTAACTCCTCTTTTAAATCAGATCTGATAGAAAACCTAGAAGACGTCGTATATGGAATGCCTGCTCATACAGAGCGATTGCAAGCTGTAAACGAAATACATGCTAGGCCCCATTTGTCGGTCGATGCGCCAAGCTGTATGCTTCAATTGGCGTTTATGACGGATGGAGATAAACATAGGGATAATGCTGCTTTAAAGGGGTTGTCAGACCAACTGGGAATTGAGCTCCGCGAAGGTGAGGAGTTTCTTCATGATATTAACTTGCGTGATGGTCGGCTTCACTGTGAAAAGCATCTCGAGTTTTCGACATATCTTTGGTGTACAGCAATCAACCCAGAGACACACGAAATATTAGGAGAGGATCCATTTAAACGGGGCTTTGTTCCACCTGGCCCCGTTGTTTCTGGGGTCCGTTTGACAATTCTACCTTTTGATAGTCAAACAGAAGACAATATTGCACGCTTTGACTTTATATCACCTTGTTATTCAAAAGTTGAGAATGGTTTGGCGACAATTGTTACCGACTTTAGACAGGATGAAGATGGAATAACGAACGCGCTTATTATAGAAAAGGGATTGAAACCTGATCGAATAGGAGCATTAGCGCAGTGTTTGTTCGAGATTGAAACCTATCGAACGTTGGCCATGATAGCTATACCTTTAACGCGAACAATGGCGTTAGAGTTACGTAATATGGAATCTACTCTCGCACTTATTACTGAAGAAATGCGTTCAGATCCGAACTCAAGACGAGAAAGTGACGTTTTGTTATCTGAATTGACGAGTTTGGCAGCCGATTTAGAAGCTAGCGCAGCCGCTAATCTTTATAGATTTGGAGCAAGTCGTGCGTACTATGAAATTGTTCAAGAGCGACTTTCCTCACTTTCAGAACAATCAATGCCGGGATATTGCACATGGTACGAGTTTCTTGAACGCAGAATTGCACCCGCTATGCGGACCTGCCAATCCGTGAAAGAACGACAAGCTAAGTTGTCTGATAAATTAACTCGTGCGATATCTTTGCTTCGTTCTTGGATAGATGTTGAGCTTGAGCGCCAGAATCGAGATCTTCTGGCTTCAATGAATAATCGAGCCCAATTGCAGTTGCGTCTGCAACAGACTGTAGAAGGACTATCTGTGGCAGCTATTTCTTATTATATAGTCGGTCTACTTAGCTACATAGTGAAAGGTATGCCTTTCATATATAAGCTTATAGTTCCTGAAATCGCAATTGCTATAACAGTACCTTTAGTGACTCTATTTGTATGGTGGGTAGTACATAAAATCAGAGCAGCTCATACAGACCCACAAAAACACCCCTAAAATCTATGAATATATCGCCGTAATTTGCGGTAATAACAGGAGAACTATTATGGAGCGCATCGAGCACAATGCTAGTTTTGGCGGTTGGCAGGATGTCTATCAACATGATTCATCATCATTGGGATGTACAATGTGATTTGGTATATACCTTCCGCCGCAAGCAGAAAATAACAAGGTCCCCGTTCTTTACTGGCTTTCAGGACTTACTTGTACTGAACAAAATTTCATCACCAAATCAGCTGTGCAGCGCTATGCTGCGGAACACGGTATTGCGGTGGTGGCTCCTGACACCAGTCCACGCGGTGACGAAGTTGCAGATTGTGATGCATATGACCTTGGTAAAGGGGCTGGGTTTTATGTAAACGCTTTAAAAAAACCTTGGAGTACTCATTATCAGATGTACGACTATATAGTACAAGAACTCCCAGCGCTAATTGAAGCGAACTTTAATGTTACTCAAGAACGCTCAATAAGCGGTCACTCGATGGGTGGTCACGGAGCTTTGGTTATTTCAATACGAAACCCCGGACGTTATCGAAGTGTGTCTGCGTTCTCGCCGATCGTATCGCCGACACAGGTACCTTGGGGCCAAAAAGCATTTAAATCATACCTAGGTAATGATCAAGAGCTGTGGAAACAATATGATACCGTTGAACTAATCTCAACTGCTAAAGAGCGACTGCCTCTACTAATAGATCAAGGTATGAAGGATGATTTTCTGGAGTCTCAATTGAAACCCGAATTACTTCAGACTGCCTGTAAAGAGAATAATTATCCTCTAACTTTAAATTTGCGGCCCGATTATGATCATAGCTACTACTTCATCGCAAGTTTTATTGAGGAACATATGTCACATCATGCTGCCGCACTAAAAAGTAATGAAATGTAAGGAGCAATACTCATGGCAACTAAAACACATGAACGACACAAAGTGATCGTGGTTGGAGCTGGGTTTGGGGGCTTGGATGTCGTCAATAATCTTTCTGGTAAGTTCGTTGATGTAACGATTATTGATAGACGAAACCACCACTTATTTCAACCACTGTTATATCAAGTGGCTGGTGCATCCTTAGCCCCATCAGAAATAGCGTGGCCAATTCGACATCTTTTTAGAAAGAGACAAGAAGTTAATACGCTAATGGCTGAGGTAGTAGGTGTTGATAAAAAGGCTAAGCAGGTCATTATCGATAGCGGTGAACGACTCAGTTATGACACCCTCGTACTTGCTACTGGCGCAACTCATGCTTACTTTGGGCGTGATGAATGGGAGCCGTTCGCACCGGGCTTGAAAACGTTGGAAGATGCAACAAAGATCAGAGAGCGTATTCTCACTTCGTTTGAAGAAGCTGAAAGGACCTGTGATTTGGTGCAACAAGAAGCACTGAAAACGTTTGTTATTATAGGTGGGGGGCCAACAGGTGTAGAGTTAGCTGGCACGATTGCAGAACTAGCACGTGATACACTGGCGCGTGACTTTAGAAATATGGAGCCGAGTAAGTCTCGGGTCGTGCTTATTGAGGCTGCACCACGCTTACTTTCGGTGTTCCCTGAAAAACTGTCGGAGTATACCCGTAAAGCACTTGAAAAACTTGGTGTTGAGGTTATTACTGGAATGCCCGTGACAGAGTGTTCCGGCGAAGGTGTTGTTTATGACGGGAAGCAGATTAAGGCTAATACTATAGTTTGGGCCGCAGGTGTAAAGGCGTCTCCAGCCGCCCAGTGGTTGGGTGTTGAGGCTGATCGTGCAGGTCGTGTAATAGTAGATCAGCATCTTAACATTACAGATCACTTAGACATATTCGTTATCGGCGACACTGCAGCTGCAACAATGGAAGATGGCAAGCTTGTTCCAGGAATAGCCCCGGCGGCGAAGCAAGAAGGCAAATACGTTGCGAAGCTGATAATGAAACGTTTGAAAGGAAAAGAGGATAATCCTCCTTTTAAATATAGCCATCAAGGTAATCTTGCGACGATAGGGCATAGTCTTGCGGTTGTAGATTTTGGGTGGATCAGACTTAAAGGATTATTTGCCTGGTGGATATGGAAGCTAGTTCATATTTATTTTTTGATCGGAACCCGGAATCGGCTAAGCGTGGCTTTAAGTTGGGTATGGAATCACAGTATAGGTTATCGCGGTTCGCGCATTGTAATGAAGACCAGTTCCGACAGAGCTAGGAAACAACACGAAGACGATAAGTAATATAAATATCAGCAAATAGTAGATTTAGATCTATTTGTAAAGGAGACACTTCATTATTGAGCATTTGTAGTTTGATCAGAAAGGGACTTTCGATCGGCTCGGGAGCTAAGGTTAATAACACAGTTACTTGATAATTATAGTCATTATTAGTTCTTCGAATCTTGTTTTTAGACAAAACTCATTAAGTTGTCAGAGCTGAAGTCCAGCCTTCTTTTAAGTCATACGACGCCCTTTTCTAAGATAATGGGGTTCTAGGGATTTTCCCCTCTAAAAAGACAT
>NZ_BAEN01000017.1 GCF_000314975.1 Aliiglaciecola lipolytica E3 | reverse complement strand
GTCGCATCATCATAGCGGATAGATACTTCGGATTCAGGGTGATAATAGTCAGTGCAGCGATAGCAAAATTCCGCGAATGCCGAAGTAACGTAAAAACCATGTGCAAAACCGGCAGGTACCCACAGTTGACGCTTATTTTCGGCTGACAGCAGCACACTGATGCTTTTTCCGAAAGTTGGAGATGATTTACGCATATCTACTGCTACATCAAATACTTCCCCGGTAATCACTCGTACTAGCTTGCCTTGAGTGTGTTGTAATTGGTAATGCAAACCACGCAGAATCCCTTGTTTGGATTTGCTGTGATTGTCTTGAACAAACTCTACGTTAGCGACATTTTTCTTAAACCAGACATCTCTGAAGGTTTCCATAAAAAAGCCACGCTCATCACCAAATACTTTCGGCTCAATTATTTTGACGTCAGGGAAACTGGTTTCGACTACTTTCATTCTTTTATTTAACTTTCTCGGTTAACAATTTAGAAAGATACTTACCATAACCGCTTTTAATTAGTGGCTTGGCTAATTTTTTCAGCTGTGTAGCGTCAATAAAACCTTTCCTGTAAGCGATTTCTTCTGGGCAGCATATTTTTAAGCCTTGTCGCTTTTCAATTGCTGCGATGAAGATAGAGGCATCTAATAAGCTATCAATGGTGCCTGTATCCAACCAAGCAGAACCTCGCCCCATTAATTCTACTCGCAAATTTCCTTGCTCTAAATACAGGTTGTTTAGGTCCGTTATTTCTAATTCGCCACGCTGTGAGGGTTTCACTTGTTTAGCAAGTTTTACCACCTGGTTGTCGTAAAAATATAACCCTGTTACCGCGTAATTTGACTTTGCTTTTTTGGGTTTTTCCTCAATCGAAAGTGCCTTCCAATCATCGTCGAATTCAACCACACCATAGCGCTCGGGATCTTGCACATGGTAGCCAAATACTGTTGCGCCTGACAAATGCTTATTAGCGTTAATCAAAGATAGTTGAAGGTCATGACCATAAAAAAGGTTGTCCCCTAAAACCAAGGCACAGTGGTCATCTCCAATAAATTCCTCACCAATTAAGAAGGCTTGAGCAAGCCCGTCTGGAGACGCTTGTTCGGCGTAACTAAAATTAACACCCCATGCTTCTCCCGTTCCTAGCAACGACTCAAATCGAGGTAGCTCTTTTGGAGTAGATATAATTAAAATATCTTTAATACCAGCTAACATTAAGGTAGAAACTGGATAGTAGATCATCGGTTTATCGTATACAGGCATAAGCTGCTTACTGATGACAGAAGTTAAAGGATATAGACGAGAACCAGATCCTCCAGCTAACACTATCCCTTTTCTATTCATATCTCACTCCGGTACTTTACTATCTCAGTTCTTTAACAGTCGCAGCAATAATTCTTCCAATCAGGAATAACATTAAAGCAATCGTTAAAAACAAAGTTAGGTTGTAAAAAACCTTGGGGTAACTTGATTCTTCGGGTAACGTTGGCGATTCAACTACCACTAAGTACTTTAATTGTCGGTAAGCTTCGATTCTAGACTTTTCCAGTGATACTTGTGAGGATGAGTAAGCGCTTAGTGCTAACTCTAGATCAATTTTCAAGTCACTAAAACGAGATAAAATTTCACTCACCGAAACACTGCTGTTTTCGCTTCCTTCACCAACTTTACCGCTTTTGGTTAACCGACTTCGCTGTTGAATTAATTCTTGATTTAAACTATTTAGCTGTGCTTTGGCTTGCAGCACGGCTGGTGCTTGTTCGCTCATAGCACTTAATAACGCATTCAACTCCGCTTGTTTGATTGCAATTTCACCTTCCAGTGAGTAGGTGATTCTTTGTAGCGCCATACCTTCAGCTTCAGGATCAAGTAAATCATGCTCGCGCTGAAAAGCTAACAACACGCGTTTCGCATCTTGGAGTCTTTTCTCAGACAATTGATGCTCTTTTTGGACAAACAATAATTGCTCTTTAGCTAAATTATGGCCGATTTCATTAATGTACCACTCCGCTCTTTGAACAATATGCGCAGCTAGTTGATTAACGAAATCCGGCTCGAAACCTTGTACAAAAATACTCAGTACACTCGACTTAGCATCAATCTCAATGCGAACATGTTTTGAAAAGTACTTATGTAAATCTTCTTTAGTCGCATCACTACTTAGACGACTATAAAAATCATATTTGTTACTTGAATAGTGTTCCTTCAAGGCTATTTTATGTTGCAAAAAATCAATCATATCTGAAGATAAGATATAGGCTTTCAACAATTCATTATCGTCCCCAAAGCTTGTACTTCCAAAACCAGACAATAAAGCTAAAGCAGGATCTAATGTAGCAGCACCATCAGGTTGCTTCAAAATAAGTTGTGTTCTACTTTCAAAGCGCTCGCTGGCCCAAAAAATCTGATAAAAAGCAAATAGTAAAAAAGGAATTACGACGAAAACAAAAAGAGGTTTAAGCAACATTTTGAAATCAGAGTTTTGAAGTTTATGTTTTCCTTTTAAAAGCGTATCTTCAATTTTGTTCAGCGCTTGGCTACTTCGGCTTTGCTCGACAGAGCTAAGAGACATAAGCTCTGGATGTTTTACCAACAAAATATTTTTCAATTCGCGCAAACGTTTACGGTTAGCTGAGCTGGGATCTAAGTTCTTTACTCGTTGCATTAGCCTATAGGCTAGCGGAACGTCCGTTTCAACCAACTCTTCTACTTTCACCAGTAACATTTTGAAATCTCGCCACTGTTCTGAAGTATATTCTTTTCTTAAATCTAAAAAACGCTGCTCTACATCATCTATGCTTTGTTCTGTCATACTTTATAATGCTCTGTAAGCTTCAATCCCGGTTTCGAGATCGTTAAAAAACGTCATTTCGCCTTTGTTAAGCACGATCGTGCTATCGCAAAACTGCCTAATTTCATCCATTTCATGGCTAACCATAATAACACTGGCATTTTCAGAGCGCTCTAATAGCGCTTCTTTTGCTTTTTTCCGAAACTTTGCATCTCCTACCGAAGTCACTTCGTCAATAAGATACACGTCAAAATCAATCGCTATCGAGCAGGCAAATGCCAGTCTGGGTTTCATACCACTGGAATAAGACCTTACCGGAAGATCATACTTATTACCTAGTTCTGCAAATTGTTGAACCCGCACTTCATAGGCATCTAAATCTTCTACACCATTAATTCTGCCAATAAATCGGGTATTTTCTCTTCCTGTCATCTGTGGATGTATTCCCGATGATAGCGCAACGGGCCAAGAGATATTCAAATCGGTTACAATATCGCCTTTATTTGGATGTTCGCTTCCAGCGATCAATTTAAACAAAGTGGATTTTCCGGCACCGTTACTTCCTAATATGCCAATGTTGTGATTGCTTGGAATATCAAACGAAAGGTTATCGAAAACATACTGATTCCCTAATTTCGAAGGGTAATATTTAGTAATATTTTGCAGACGAATCATCGACTAATAGCCTGTCGCCAACTGGAATAATATAGTGCTAATGAAATACTGGTGATAACTATTACCGATAGAGTAAAAAACAACAGGCTGACACCTTCATCTCCATAAGACCGATATGCGCCAAAACGAGTGAGTTCGATAGCATGCAAAATAGGATTCCAATCTAGAAATGGCCAATATTCACGCGGTATATCTTGCAGTGAAAAAAATGACCCAGAAATAAAGAATAATGGTCGCGTAATAAGTCCTAGTACCTTATTCATTTCAGGAACGTAAAGCGTCAACACTCCAAAAAACAACCCCAGCATCATGCTTAACCACCACAACATTATTATGCAATAAATAATCAAAAGTGGATTATCCATTACTATTTCGATATCCATGAAATAGAAGATCGCAAAAATACCTAACACAACTGCAATTTTAACTAACAACTCAAAAATACCACTAGCTAAAACTGCACTTATTGGTTGCACTTGTCTAAAAGCATACAATGACTTGTTTTTTTTAATAGCGGTGGCGCACGATGTTAATGTTTGTAGAAAGGTTTGAATGAAAATTAATCCGTACGCCATGAATACGAACGTTGGCATAGTATGGGTATCTTGGCCGCCTCCCAAAACACTTTTCATTGCCGAGAGTAAGAAAATAAACGCAATTGGATTAAGAAAAGCCCAACTCAACCCCAATTTATCACTAAAACCGGTTCTAATTTCACGCGCAAACAGAGCAAATATGACGTCGCGCCATATTTCCCATTTATTGCGTTTAATAACCGTAGTCATGTACGTTCTATGCCTTGCTAGTTGGTTGCGACATTGGCAGCTATAGCAATTTGATAGATAATTTGAGTAACATCTTTGATGGACTGCATCAGCTTGGTATCGACTTTTGGTAGCACCAGAATTTGGTCACCGGGTTCTAATGTGGCATTTTTGTTGTCGGTATACCAATGTTGTCCTGTACCAGATGCAACAAAGCTGGTTATACCGTTGGCATGGACCACCGCGATTCTGTCATCGTCTGCTCTTTCGCTGAACCCGCCAGCCCAAGCGATGTAGTCTGACACCGTCGCTTCAGGATTATAAACCACGGCTTGAGGCATAAGCACTTCACCTGAGATTTGAATCAGGTCAGTTTGCGCTGGGATGACTATTTCATCACCTTGTTCTAAACGAATATTAGCAACGTTACCATTTTCAGACACAATGACTTTGCCTAGTGGTTCAATTTGCCGAGCCCTTGCAACAAATTGTGAGACCAGTTGTGCTTCTTGTGCGCGAATAGAAGCCTCACCGCTTGACGATGCAGGGGCAGTGAAAATACTGCGCTCTAAGCGATTTAATGATTCGTTAATCAGCATTTTTTGCTGTTCAACAACACTTTCGCGTTTAATATAAATTGCGCCGTAATTAGCTTGCTCAGGATCGATTTCGATATAACTGAGTAAATCCAATAAACGGGTATCTTTTTCGACTGCGTAAAACGAAGGTCCTTCATAACTGCCAGAGATTTGCACACTGATTACTTGCGGACGTATATCGTCGTTGAACAAGACTGTGTCGCCATCAGCCATATTAAACTGATCAAATTCGTTTATGGGTAGATACACAGAAATAGGTCCACTTTCCCGGCTACCGGTAATGGCGACATGACTGGTTTTAGACAACGGTCTGGCGTAAGTCATAAGCGCGGTGCCAGAGCGTTTTGATTTTTCTAACTCAAAACGAAATGGGTATCGTGCTGCGCCTTCCACATTAACCATCGCCCCCTGTTCACCGACAAAAATCACATCTTCATCTTTAAACGAGAACGCGGGTAATTTACCCATTTTCAGAAAATCATAAAGGTCGTAATTTAATACTGTTTCGCCCTGCCGTATTACTGTGATATTGCGATAACTACCACGATGGGGATCGATACCTCCAGCCCTTTTTAAATAAAACAGCACAGAATCTGATGCTAACCCAGCATATTGGCCAGGACGCAAAACGGGGCCTGCGACGAAAACACTCACTGGCGTTGCCGTAAGTAAGTTTACATACACACTAACATTATTAGTGTAGATGGATTTTATACGTTGAGTTACGACACTATTCACTCGGTTTGCTGGCACGTCTTGAACTTTGATCGGACCAACATCAGGAACAAAAATATTGCCTTGATTGTCTACGGTAACAACATCAGAGCTATTCACTGTGCCCCACATCTGAATTGCTATTTTATCACCTGGTGCAACTAAATAAGACGAATTAAGACCATCACTGCGCTCAGTTTCAAAACCGCCAGTGAACAAGTTAGCGCCATACGGCGGAGGTAAACCTTCTTCACCTGCGGGTAATGGGCCGGCTTCGGAAGGTAAATTGATATTGCCGCCCCTGCCTGTGCTATTGCCACCAGATTGGATATATTGGGATAGGTCTACACGTTGACTTTGACTCGCCTGTTGCGCTTGGCGCAGTTGTTCTTGAGTGGGCGCTTGTTGTGCAAAAAGCATATGCGTGAACAGGAAGCACATTACAAAAATAACAACCTGGAAATAACGATGAGAAGACAACATTATTGCTCACCTCCAGTAACCGCTTCTGAATAACTCGCTAGCACCGGAACAATGGGATACCAATCTCCCTCAGTGGTTTTACAAAACACACGTTGACCATCAACAATAAATTGTACTTTGCGGCATGTTCTGCCACTTGCTGCGAAAAATGGTTTGCCAAGAATGGCCGGTTTACCATCTAATTGCACCGTATTGGCATGATAAGTTTGTGACAAAATAGTTTGTTGTTCAGCAGACACAGGTGCTGTCTGTATTGCATAATCATGGTCAACAAGTGCGCGACTTGCAACAGGTTGATCAATCGAAGTACATCCTTGAAGAAGGATGCCTAACAAGATGAGACTACTTAGTTTTTTCATATAAGGTAATTAGCTTTTGTTCACAACAGTTCATACTAACGCGTCACTCTGATTTTGCAAAGAATGCGTTTGCATAGTAACAGTAAAAGTTAGGGCAACCATCTGGTTGCCCTTTGCGTCATTCTAGCGAGCGATTTTTCGTTTTCCGCGAATAAATCGTAATATGGTCCAGATATTCTGAATAACAGCACTGTATACAATTAACGACACCATAAATGCCCAAAACATAATGTATTCAGGAACCGCATATAATTCACCTAAAATTCCGACTGCTGCGTAACACAACCCCATTGCAAGAATTGCAGCTAACGAACGACGGGAGGAAAGCCCTGCTCGCATAAAAATATTGTGCAGATGTTGACGGTCAGGCTTTAATACGGACTGTCCTTTTCTGGCGCGTCTATACATAATTGCCGCCATATCCATCAACGGTAAACCGATAATCCAAACGGCAGTCATAGGTTGCATTGCAGCTTCAGGCCCTTGCGTAAAGTCTACCATTAGCCACACAATAGTTAGGCCGACGAACATACTACCGCTGTCACCCATGAAAATTTTGTTACCTTTGAAGCCTTTCCAACTTAGATTAAAGGCCATGAAGGGTACGATTGCTGCTATTACCATCATAGGTGCCATAATGGCATTGCCATTATTTGAGACCAATAACAAGAACACCACGGCAAGCAGTACAATTAAACTCATACCACCCGCTAGACCATCGATACCATCAATCATGTTGAACGCGTTTATGACGCCCACAACACAAATTAACGTAAAGAAGTAGCCAAACAAGCCAAAAGAGGTTTCGCCACCACCAAAGATATTACCCAGTGAAGTAATATAATTTTGTGCGGCCCAAGCCATAATAGCGGCAACGCCGAATTGGCACACCAAACGCCCCTTTGCACTTAAATCAAACTTGTCGTCAAGCATGCCCAACAAGATAATAAAAAAGGAAGCAGTAAAAAATAATGAGCCGTTTTTAAACCACACATCAGTTAAGATGCTGGTGATTAAAACTGCACCAAAAATGGCCACTCCACCCGTTAGGGGGACCATCCCATTGTGTTGTTTTCTAGCAGATGGCTGATCAACTAATCCTAGCTGATGAGCAAAGGGAGTCATGACGATCAACAGTATCACAGCGACGAAAAACGCAGTGAAAAGTGGAACGAACTCCAAATAGGCAAACATATATTACACGATTCCTTGTTAATTCGTTAATGCCGAGAAAGCAATAATCGAGCCTTAGTGCAGTAGAGCATTGCAGTAAAACTTGTATCTATGTTCAGAATCAAGCTATACCCTCTTGATATTTAAAAGAAAATCGCATTTTCCTTCGTTTTCCCAATAAATAGGCAACGCTACTACTTCGAAAATTCGCGGGGATGATAACAAATATCACTTGAGGAAAACCAGTAAAATCGTGTTACTAATTGCAACCAGAGTGTTATTAGTTTGTATAATATACAGGAAAAACATTTACCCATCAAAAAACTGTAGCAAATTTGCTACTTTTGGTCAGAACGTTCAAAATTTACACTAAAGAAAACAGCTCAATTATCGTAACTTTAATTAATTTGTTCAAAAAATGATAAACGCACCAAACTAGTTGCACCTTAGCAGTGCGCATCAATGCTCTGTGCTGGACAAATAATCACGTCGCAATAAGCTAATCGCATTGATATAACAGATTCATTACGATTTTATGACCAACAAATTAATCACGAATAAAAAGTCATAAATGTATTTTTAATTACGTACAAATAACGCACAATAAAATCGTACATTCTTGTTTTCAAGCATCACCTCTAGTATAAACAACGGGTTTACAAGTTTTTATCTCATTCTTTGCGAATACGAATGAGAAAAACAAGCATAATTACAATAAAGCAGTTCACATTATTTTTTAGCGCAAGCGCACATGATGAACTCACCTAAAGGCAGCAATAATGAATTCAAAAATACCTGATTTTTTTGGTCACCCTGGTGGCTTACAAACACTATTTTATACCGAAATGTGGGAACGAATGAGCTACTACGGCATGCGTGCTTTGTTAGTGCTATTTATGACCGCGAGTATCCAAGAAGAAGGGATGGCGATTACCGTGGCATCCGCTACCGCAATTTATGGACTGTACACAGGTGCAGTTTATTTTATGGGATTACCTGGGGGTTGGATTGCTGACCGTTTGATCGGTAGCCAAAAAGCCGTGTGGTATGGCGGTATAATCATTATGTGTGGTCACATAGTATTAGCCATTCCAGCCTCATGGAGTTTTTTCATAGGGCTTATTCTTGTTGTTCTAGGCACCGGCTTACTCAAACCAAACGTGGGTATCTTAGTTGGCCAACTTTATTCACCCGAAGATCAAAGACGTGACGCTGGCTATACCATTTATTACATGGGTATCAATTTAGGCTCATTAATTGGTTACTTTGTATGTGGTTGGTTGCAAGTCAATGCTGGCTATCATTACGCATTTGGTGCAGCTGCTGTGGGTATGGCAATTGGTCTTATTCAATATCGCGCCACAATCGGTCGTTTAGGTGGTGTTGGTGCAGAGCCTTTACTTAAAATGACACCAGCTGGTGAGAAAAAAAGCTGGACTGTAATTGCAGTATTCTTAGTAGGAATTTCAGTTTTAACATTTGCCATGATGACGGGTTTGTTAACCATTGATCCGGTTACGCTTGCTCAATACGTCGCAATAGCAATTACCGTAGTCTTTCTTGCCTACTATGCGGGAATTTATGCATTTGGCAATTTATCCCATGATGAAAAGCGTACACTTGGTGCATTGTTTGTCGTTTGCTTGGCCTCGATATTTTTCTGGTCCGGTTTTGAACAAGCAGGTTCGTCATTAAATTTATTTGGTCGTGATTATACCGATCGCATGATAGGTTCATTTGAAATACCACCTGCATGGTTCCAATCCGCCAATTCGTTTTTCATTATTACTTTGTCCCCGTTTTTTGCCGCGTTATGGGTAAACTTGGGTAAACGTATGATCACACCTTCTTACGGAATCAAGTGTGCCATCGGCTTGGTTATCATGGCGACCGGATTTATAGTCATGTTTTTCGCGGCGCAAATTGCGGCAAGTGGATTAAAAGCGGCACCATATTTCTTAGTTGCTACTTACTTTTTGCACACGGTTGGTGAGCTTTGTTTAAGTCCAGTGGCACTTGCAGCAGTAAGTAAACTATCTCCGAAACGTTTCGCTGGCCAAATGATGGGTGTTTTCGTTTTAACTTATTCAATCGGAAACGTGACTGCCGGTTTGTTAGCAGGCGGACTTGATCCTGACAATTTGAGTGATATGCCTAATTTATTTTGGGGAATTGGTCAGATTACCGTTGCCGCGGCATTAGTGGTTGGGCTACTAACGCTTAAAACACGTAAATGGGAAAAACTTGCTGAGAAGAAAAACTTCAATCACGAAGAAGAACAACCAACCATTTTGTAGTCTCAAAACAATAATCCCTTTGAACTAACGAGATAAAATTACGCCCCGACACAAAAATTTTGTTGCGGGGCGTTTTTGTTCTAGATAGTTTTGTATAATAAGTTCATTCCAATCGGCAAATCCCAAGGTATTACTTTTGAAATTTTATTTTTCGACGCGACAAATTCCCCAGCTAAAAAATCTAAGCATAGAAGAGCGCTTCACAAGAATGCGCGCAGCCGAAAATAAGCTTACCGCGCCAGAAAAACTACTTCTTAACGTTATAAAATTACTGATTATGGTGCCGGTTTTTGTCTTTATATTAAGAACGTTTCAAGATTGGTCGGCATTGTTATGGGCGGGTTTGATAATCTTAGCCTACCCACTCATTTTGAAACCGTTTCAATACAGTTTATGTGCGAAATATTTAAAACAACCTGATGCCACTCAAACAGAGGATTAATATGTCAACTATACTCGTTACTGGCGGTGCCGGTTATATCGGCAGTCACACCGTATTACAATTATTGGAAAATGGCGACCAGGTCGTAGTGTTAGATAATTTATGTAATTCATCTTTTGAATCACTAAAGAGAGTTTCAGAGTTAACCGGTAAAGAAGTCACTTTTGTTGAGGGCGATATTCAAGATTCCAGCACTCTTGATGACTTATTTTCTCACCATAAGATCGATTCGGTAATCCATTTTGCAGGCTTAAAAGCGGTGGGTGAATCAGTCGAAAAGCCCCTGTTATACTATCGAAATAATGTTTATGGCACGTTAGTGCTGTGTGAAGCCATGGCCAAACATAACGTGAAAAACATTGTGTTTAGTTCATCCGCTACGGTTTACGGCGATCCCACGACGCTTCCTTTACATGAGAACTTGCCTACGGGGCAACCTACCAACCCATATGGTCAATCTAAGTTGATGGTGGAATTGGTATTACGTGACCTGTATCAGTCGGACAATAGTTGGAATATCGCTATTTTGCGTTATTTTAATCCAGCTGGTGCGCACCCGTCAGGTCGTATAGGCGAAGATCCTAATGGTATTCCTAATAACCTCATGCCTTTTATTACTCAAGTAGCTACCGGAAAACGCGAAGCTCTATCAGTGTTCGGGGACGATTACGACACACATGATGGCACTGGCGTTCGCGATTATATCCACGTTGAAGATTTAGCTAATGGTCATTTAAAAGCGTTAGAAAAACTGAGCGAAGGTGTAGGCTTAGTCACGTATAACCTCGGCACTGGGCAAGGTTATAGTGTGTTGGATATGGTGAGAGAATTTGAAAAACAAAGTGGTCAGGCAATACCCTACAATATTGTACCTAGACGAAGTGGTGATATAGCGGCCTGCTACGCCGATCCCAAATTAGCTAAAGAAGAATTGGATTGGACGGCCCAAAAAGGTCTCGCCGAAATGTGCCGTGACTCATGGCATTGGCAATCTAACAATCCCAACGGTTTCAAATAACCGCTGGTTCCCTGTAACCGGAGGGAAATATCAAAACATCCACCACCCTGTAGCCCCGGGATTTATCCCGGGGAAATATCAAAACATCCACCACCCTGTAGCCCCGGGATTTATCCCGGGGAAATATCAAAACATCCACCACCCTGTAGCCCCGGGATTTATCCCGGGAAAAC
>NZ_BAEN01000018.1 GCF_000314975.1 Aliiglaciecola lipolytica E3 | reverse complement strand
GATTGGTATTGAATGGCCCCTGATTAATGGCGAAAAACCGAGCCTCTCTGCAAAAGATCAAGATGGCTTGGATTTTATTTCAGCGCCAACGTTTAAATAACGCGTTGCAGATTAATGGATGATTTTTAAATGACAATCATTGTAATCGGCAAAAGTGGTCAGTTAGCTCAAGAATTAAAGCTATTAGATAATAGTGTGCTTTGTTTAGGCCGCCGCGATATCGATATAACCAGCGCAGAAAACGTTAACTCAGTACTCAGCAAACATAATGTCACTGGCATTATAAACGCATCTGCTTACACCGCAGTAGATAAAGCCGAATCAGAACAAGAGCAGGCTTTTAGTATCAATGCTACGGGTGTTTCTAATTTAGCCCAATATGCAAGTCTAAAAAATGTGCCTTTAATGCATGTATCTACCGATTACGTGTTCTCTGGCGATAAAGGCTCACCTTATAAAACTGACGATGTCAAAGCACCTATCGGTGTTTATGGGGCGAGTAAGTTAGCCGGAGAACAAGCAATAGAACAATATGCGCCAAAACAAGGTTGTATTATTCGCACTAGTTGGGTGTATTCGGAGTTTGGTCATAACTTCGTGAAGACTATGCTAAGAATGATGGCTGAAAAACCGCAATTGTCAATTATTGACGATCAAATTGGTTCACCCACTTCCGCTTCAGCCCTGGCGAAAGCCTGTATGTATGCAGCAATTAACAAAGTGACCGGACCTCATCATTTTACGGATGCAGGCGTGTGCAGTTGGTATGACTTTGCATTGGAAATACAAGAATATGGAATAGCTTTTGGATTATTGGATAAATCTATTGAGATTAAACCAATCCCGACAAGTGCTTATGCGACCGCCGCTAAAAGACCAAGTTATAGTGTGCTAGACAAAGCCACTCTTCAGACTGCCTTTGATGGATTGCAACCAAAACATTGGCGTGAAGAGTTGCGAACGGTTATTCAACAACTAGCCGCGCAAAAAACAACTAATAGATATCAAACATGAAAAAAAATAATGCGTTACTGGTAACAGGAGGTGCTGGGTTTATCGGTGCCAATTTTGTTTTGTATTGGATGCTGAACAATCCAAATGACAAAGTCATCGTATTGGATGCGCTGACATATGCAGGTAATCGAGAGAACTTAGCCTCGCTAAAGGAAAATCAGAATTTTGTGTTTGTAGAAGGGAATATTTGTGACACTAGCTTAGTTGAATCTCTATTACAAAAACATCAAATTGATACTATCGTGCATTTTGCAGCTGAGTCACATGTAGACCGCTCCATAACAGGACCTGACGCCTTTATCGAAACGAACATTATAGGTACTTATAGCTTACTGAAAGCGGCGAAGAAAATTTGGATTGATCAGCCTGTAGAATTCGGTAATGCACCTATTAAACATCGCTTCCACCATGTCAGCACAGATGAAGTCTATGGCACGCTAGAACCTAATGATCCGGCTTTTACAGAAGATACACCCTATGCCCCTAATTCACCCTACTCAGCAAGTAAGGCTGCTAGTGATCATTTAGTTCGTGCTTATCATCATACCTATGGTTTAGAAGTTACTACCAGCAATTGCTCAAATAATTATGGTCCTTATCATTTCCCTGAAAAGCTGATACCGCTAATCATAACCAACATTTTGAATGATAAACCTTTACCTGTTTTTGGTGATGGACAGCAAATACGTGACTGGTTATATGTTGAAGATCATGCAAGGGGGATTGAACTTGTGCTCAAAAACGGCCGCATTGGCGAAAACTACAATATTGGCGGTCACAACGAATGGGCTAATATTGATATTGTGAAGTTAGTTTGCGAAAAAATGAATCAGGCATTTCGTGATAATTCTAAGCTTAAAAAACAATACCCTTTGGCGGCCAAAGCGATTGGCGGAAAAGCACAAGATTTAATTACGTATGTTACAGACAGAGCAGGGCACGACAGGCGATATGCGATTGACGCTACGAAAACCAATAAAGAGTTAAACTATGCGCCTAAAGAGTCGTTTGAGTCGGGGATTGAGAGAACGATAGAGTGGTATTTGAGCAATATGGCTTGGTGGAAAGTGCTTATCTGACTACAAAGTCGATTAAGTCTCAAATATTCGTTTGTATTGATGCAATAGGAAAGTAGTTTAGGTATTATTTGGGGTTTAATTTTATGAGGCTGTGGCCTAAATATCTTAAAACTTAAAAAGGCTGCTTAAAGCTAGCAAGCAAAATAGGAAATATACATTGAAAGTCATCGTTGCTATTGGTAATTCAGAGCTTTGGGAACAATTTGCATTGTCTCAGGCAGATAATGTCCAATCTCTAAACCAATTAAGCGGTGAGGGTGGTAAAGGGTCACAAGTTTGTGTTGTTGAGGCGCTAGAAGATGCCCAGCAACTGGTCAGAACGGGAATCCAGCTATCAAACTTCTCTGTCGTTATTTTTTATCAACAGGCCGAACACTATATTGCTTCGAATATTCAACGAGGTTTGACTCTCGAAGAGGCTTCTGCATTATGGATAAAAAAAACAAAGAGCGTTTTGCAGTTTTATAAACAAAATCGACGCAGTGTTAAGCTGGTTAACTTTGAACTGTGTATTGCTTTTCAAACTGACGCACTTAGTATTCTAAAAAAATTCGAGATTCCTTTGCAATTCACTATTGATATTGACTTGAAAAAGGATTTTGAGCATCTCTTATCCTGCCAATTTGTTAGACAAGAAAAAGACCTTTTAGATTTAAACGCAAGGCTCGCAGCTAGCAGTATTCCAATAACTGAGAGTACCGAAGTTGACATGGATTGCGAAAGTCTTCTATCGGCCAAATCCAAACGAGCAAGTGAAGAAAAAGCGACAAATGAGATAGTAGAAAAATTATCTTTGCAGCTTAAAGGTACAGAAGAATCGCTTTCTGCTCTAAAACGAGATAGGGAACGTGTAAACCTGGTGTCCACTGAGTTTCATAATGAATTAAGCTTGCAAAAAGACTGTTTTGCTCAACAAAAAAAACATTTTGAGCATGAATTAGAACTGAACGAATTGCAAATGTTATGCTTACAGGAGGAATATGAGGAGGTACGCGACCAATTAGTAAAAGAAATGCGTAATAAAGTAAGTGTTGAGAATAGTACGCAGCATAAAATTAGCAAACTTAATTCTCAGCTTATTGAAGCAAACCATGAAATCGAATTGTATCTACTTCATATTGCACAAGTTCAGGAGGAGTTGGAAAGTTTAGAATTGAAGAACATGGATTTGGTTAATATGAGTCTAGAACTACAGCAAACTCTTGAAAACACTGATTTATCATTCAAGCGTACTCAACTGGATCTGGAAAAATTAAACCGTGAACTTACAAACCATCAGAAGTGCAATAGCACATTAGAAGATCAGCTTGCAAAGCTTCGTATTGAAAAATCACAACTATTGCGGCGCAAAGAACTAGAACTAACAAAACTTAATATCACTAATGAAAAGTTATTAATCGAAAATTCTTCTATTAAACATAAACTAGTACAAGTTGATGCTGAATTGGATCAGATCAGAACCTCTGTGTTTTGGAAGACGGCAGAGCCTGTTCGCAAATTAGTCAAAGCGGTCGGAAATATAGACAAGAAAAAAGCTAAGCTGCAACGCGATATTGGTCTTTTACTTACATCGGAGTATTTTGATGCCCAGTGGTATCTTGAAACCTATCCGGATGTAGCAGCGTCAGATATAAATCCGGCAGAACATTACTTAAAGTTTGGGGCAAACGAAGGACGCTTCCCTAGTCCGCAGTTTGATGGAAATTGGTACTTGAAAAGATATCCTGATGTGGCTGAGCAGTCAATTAACCCCCTAATTCACTATATTAAGTTTGGTTTAAGTGAAGGACGCAGCGCATCGCCTAAGATGCTAACAATGCAAAATGACCGTTCAAAAGGTTAACAGTATGAGTGATTCAAAACGTCTTGTTTGGTTTGGCGCAGGTGAAGCGGCATTACCTAAGTTTGAACTATCAGAGTTTACGTACGTGAAATTTGTAGAAGGCGACAAGGATGCTTGCAAAGTTTTAAAAAAACGGTTTGAGAGTCAAAAAAAAGTTGATGTTTTACACCATGTTGTTTCAGAAAGTGGAGGTGATGTAGAATTTCATATCGCATCTCTTCCAGAGTTTTCCGCGTTATCACCATTTAATCAGTTAACAGAGCTTTTCCCAGGTATTAGTGTAAAAGAGGTGATGAAAACACAAAGTATCACGTTTGATGATGCCTCAAATTTGCTCGCAGGTAACGAAAATAATATTACCGTAGTGTGTGATTTACTCGACAAGAATGGGCCGTTGATTGACTCATTAATTCGAAACAGTGCGTGGCAGTATGTCTGCCAATTGTATATACCTATACCAAGTTTGGCTCTATACGCTGGCGAAAGCGACAGTGATACATTAATAAAACAGCTCAAAGAACAGGGGTTTGTAATTGAAAGTGTTGATTCAACAGATCCGGACATCCCAGTTGCTCATTTGATCCGCAA
Organism: Aliiglaciecola lipolytica E3; assembly: GCF_000314975.1. Lineage (GTDB taxonomy): Bacteria > Pseudomonadota > Gammaproteobacteria > Enterobacterales > Alteromonadaceae > Aliiglaciecola > Aliiglaciecola lipolytica. Next base: position 73,496 of record NZ_BAEN01000018.1, on the reverse strand, counting down.
CCCTCTTTGGTGTGAGTTAAATCAATTAAAGAGTTATGTTTCCAAGGTAGAGCAAGATCATAACGAAAAGGTTGAAGCTCTTGAAAAAACTCTTAGTGAATCGAGGGGGCAAATCGAAAATATAACAATTGAGAGCAGCAGAGCACAAAAGAATGACAAGGAAGCGTATGAGAAAAAGTTAAACGAGCTTAATGAGTCACAAAAAGTGTTGAGCAAGGAATTGGAAGTGGCAAAACATAAAAGTGCAGAGTTTTATAGCACTAATGAAAGATTGCTTACTGACTTCAATGATGCAAAAAAAGAGCTTACCAATTTAGAAAAAACAAAAAATAATTTAGAGATTGAAAAATCTGAACTGGAGAAGCGTAATAAACACGCGGTAGCCGAACGAGATGCGTTGGCGAATGAACTGAGGTCGATGCAAACCGAGTTTTCTGAACAAAAAGAACTTTTTTCAATAGAGAACCAGCAAAACACTAAGAAATTAGAAACGTTAGCATTAGAGAAGCAAGCGCTAGAAAATAGGTTTAAAGCGCTTGAAGATGACTACAATACAAGTACCTCCAAGCTTGAAGATTTACATACATTGCTCAAAGTAACTGAGACGAAACACGCATCCTATAACAATGAAGCCGCCAAGAAGTTAGAAACTGTGTTGAAAGAACTTGCCTCAGCAAAAACTGCAAAGAAAAATCTCGAAGATGAGCGTGATCGGAGATTAGCAGATTCGGAGCTCAAAGAGGAAACTTTAAAAAATAAAGTTACTGAGTTGGAAGCAAATATTGCAAAGTTAGCAAAAACGTTACAAGTTTCAAAAGAAAAGCAGGAAATATGCGAGCAAAGCATGACAAATAGTGAGGCCGAGCATGCTAAAGAAGTAAAACGTTTAATAAGCGAACTTGAAATTTGCACTAAACAAAAAGAAGAACAAACTCACTGGCATCAAGAAAGTAAAAAATGGGTAGAAGATCTGAAGCGTAAAATCATTACACTGGAAAAGTCGTTAGAAGATCGCCAGAGATCAAGCGATATGGCATTGATGCTTCAAACAAAAGCCCAAGCCGATCTTGACCACCTAAGAGTTGAATATAAAGAATTATTCAAAAGTAAAGAGCAACTAATCAAACTTCTAACCGAGACAAAGTTTGGTTTACTTCAAGCCCAAGATCTTTATCGCAAACTTGAGCTAGAGCATCCGGAGTGGTTGAGTGTAAACAACACTAGCTCAGAAAATTCTCAGGTCCAATCCAGCAACTCAAAAACATAGGTTGCAGAGTATGACTTTTAAGCTGGACAAGACAAAAACTTCGATTAATCAAGCTCTCAAGGTTATAGCTGAATACGAAAAAGTTCACGGAGAGATTGATATTAGTGGCAATCACCAAAGCAACTTAAATAAACTAACGTCGATACAGTCTGATTCACAATTTAATTCTCGAAAATGTTCGATGACAAAGCCTACACTTCGAATCATTCATCATTTTGCGTGTAGTGGCGGTACTCTAATTTCTAAATGTATATCGGCTTTACCAAATACTTTTTTATTAAGTGAGACACATCCACTGTCGATGAACCACATTAGTGGGAAACCTAAGTATTTGCCTTCAGACGTCACTACCTTAGCTCGTTATGCAAAAGTTCCCGACGTTGAGGCTCTCGCGAAACACTTATTTGCAAATAACATCAAAGACACAGAGAGGTTTGTGCGTGAGCAGGGAGGTCTATTAGTCTTACGAGAACATTCTCATATTGATTTTTGCGTTGGAACAACGATTAATGATTCTGGAGTAGTATTTGACTGCTTAAAAGAAATTTTTGATGTTAAAAACCTTGTGACGGTTCGACATCCAATCGATGCATACATCTCTTTAGTTTCAAATGATTGGGTGCAGTTTAGCCCTGCTACCTTTGATGAGTATTGCTTTCGTATGCTTAGGTTTCTTGACATTTATTCATATTGTACTGTGTTAAAGTACGAAGACTTTGTATCTGATCCTGATAAACACATGCGCTTAATATGCAGCGAGCTAGAGTTAACCTTCGACAGTTCCTATCGAAGCACTTTTAGTTCTAGTCTAGTTACCGGTGATAGTGGTCGTTCTGGAAATGTTATTGAAGAGCGCGAACGCCGACCGATTGAACCCGATTTGGCGAAAGAAATTAAAACCTCAAAAAACTTTAAAATTTTAGTGAAAAGACTTAAATATAGTAAGGACATTTAAGTGATAAATGTATTTTTTCCATATTACCAGTGCGGTGACGCCGCTAGACAAGCAGAAATAGAGCTATGTTTAGCTGAGAATATAAAAAACAGTAGTATTAACAGGCTATTTGTTCTTATTGATGATGAATCTACTATAAATGTGGAAAATGATAAGGTTACAGCTTTATATCTTGATAAGCGCCCTACGTATAGGAAATGGATAGAACTGACACGAGAGTTAAACTTGGATGGTGTTTCAGTACTGTGTAATTCGGATATTTATTTCGACCAAACAATAAATATATTCAAACAACTTCTAATAAAAGATAAGCGATTTGTTGCATTGAGTCGATGGGAAGTGAAAGGTAACAACGTTGAGCTCCATCCTAACCCACATTGGTCCCAGGATGTTTGGGCTATGTCCTGCGACAGTGACTTGTCTCCTGATTTTATGAGACTACTGGATTTTCCGATGGGCGTACCAAGATGTGATAATAAAATAACTTATTTATTCGGGATCTTGGGGTGGGATGTCTTTAACCCTTGTAAACAGGTTAAAAGTTATCACGTCCATGAAACGGAAATGCGTACTTACAAGAAGAAATTGGATGATAGAATTTTAGGTGGTGTAGCATACCCTCATCCAGGCAGTGAATTAGATGTGCCAGCACAATTAGAGTTTGATGTATATGTAAAGATCAAAAAAAATATTAAGGGAATTAAAATCAATGACTCTCTAGAAAAATGGCGCAAACAACACGACCAAGAGAACAATATAGTAGAATCAAAGTCTTCAAGTCTGGTGAGTTTTGAAAAAGCCCAAATAGAACAAACTGTTAAAGCTCTTAAATTCGGGAAGTCTATACTCAAGCGTAATGCAAACTTTGAAGTGTTCGAGATAGACGACACTCTTTTTTTCAAAAACGGTTATAATTTAAGCCAAACAATTAAACTAGCAAATGCTGTAAACTTTGAGCATATAGAACTTGGGGCATTACTTGCGTATGGCGTTATTCCGCCCGTTATCGATACTTACGTAGACCAGATATCATTGAAAGCTAAAAATAAAGAAGACTTAAATTTTTGGCAGTATCCTTGTGCAACTGAAAAGCAGGCTTATGAAAACCATTTGTCAATTAATCATGGTGAACATATAGATTTTACTTCCAACGAAATAAACGTTTATGTGCCTTTGCCCTGGGCAACTTATGTTGATAGAAAACTGTTTCCTCAAACTTATTTAGCTCGGCTAAAGAGATTGATTTGCGAATATCGTGATATTGCAAAAACTGCAAGTTTGACTCTTAAAGTCCATTCTGTATGCCAGCACATTCATTGGATTAGAATTTTGGAGACAGCAAGAGATATTGGAATAACCGATTTACATTTATCCCACAAAAACTCTAAAAGTGAGGAAACTCAACGCAATTTAGGCTTCGCTTTTAATCTGCATGGGTGGACTTTAATTGCTGTAAACTATATTACTCCAGAACGTAGCGAAGGGATGGAGAGAAAGCCACCTGAAGATAAAAAGTTACTTGCATCTTTCATTGGTGCTCATATGCCTCACTATATTGACGATAGTCGTATAAAGTTATTTGAAGCAGCAAAACAAAGTGGAAGAGATGATGTTTTTGTCGACCTTGGTAACGAGTGGCATTTCAATAAATTGGTTTATGAAGAGCAGGTGTTGAGTAGAGAAATTGCCTCTCATCACATAGATGAGCATCATCAAAAGACATTTCGCTACAACTCTATATTATCAGATTCGAAGTTTTCTTTATGCCCCATTGGAGCTGGTCCAAATACTTTAAGACTATGGGAGTCGATAGCAGTCGGGAGTATTCCTGTCTTGTTTTCAAAAGATTTAGGTATTTACGAAAGAAAATTTTTCAATGATATTGATATCCTCAGTCATTGCATTGTTTGGGAAGGAAAAATTGATGATGAGCTTTTCAAATATTTAGCTGCGTTTAATAGTGATAAATTGAAAGAGATGAGTACTCATTTGATACATGCTTATGAATATCATGAAAAATTAGTAAGTTGGAGCTTATAAATGTACAAGTCAGTTTATGTTTGGCCCAATCCAGCCTTCCCATTTAGGGTTTTCTACGAAAGTGAAAAAGTTAGGATATTCATCATCGAAAATTTGCAACACAATTACGAGTGGATTGAACACTATCACAAATACTTTAAACCAACCGACTACTTTTTCGTAATCCTTGGTTCTCATTGGTCCAAGTATTTATTAGACAATGCTTTAGATATGTTTGAACATTTGGGATTAAATTTTGATAATTTCTATATTTTATATAACGATGAAAGGGATAAACAGCTTTTCTCAAATGCTGGTTTCTATGGAGATATAATTAATCAAAATTGTTGGTTAGATTACAATAAAGATATGTGTGTCTTACCAAACACAGAAAAAAAATATAAAGCGATATATGTTGGGAGAATGATTCCAGTTAAACGCCATTTTCTTGCAAGCAAAGTTGATAGATTAGCTCTTGTTGCTGGAATTCTGTATGGAAATAATAAGGAGGTCCAAGCACCAAATCATATATATAGAAACGAAGCTCCATTGACTCCCCATGAGGTTGCGCAGAAAGTTAATCAATCTAGTTGCGGTCTCATACTTTCTGAAAAAGAAGGAGCTTGCTTCGCATCTAGTGAATATCTGTTGTGTGGTGTTCCTGTAGTATCTACAAAGTCAGAAGGTGGAAGAGATTTTTGGTATGACGAATACAATTCTATAGTTTGTTCGGATAATGAAGATGAAATTGCAAGTGCAGTTGAATATTTCTGTGAAAATCCTAGAGATCCGGAAGTAATTAGAGGAAATCACATTAGTAAAGCTAACTATCTGCGATCTATTTTTGTAACGAAAATAGCGGAGATTTTTAATAGACATGGCGTGTTCGAAGACAACCCGCTGGATTACTTTACAGCAAATTATTTTCATAAAATGAGACTTTCGCATAAACCCAACTTTGAGGAGATTTTTAAGTGAAGTTAAGCAGCTTAACGGAATTAAGTGGAAGGGCTAATTATCACCTTATTGTTGGGGATTGCGCTACAAATCATATTCCTAATTATGTTTCCCTAAGTAGTGATATTTATTCAAGACAAATACAGGGTGGGATAGGGTGCGAAAACGAATTTGACAATTTGACAAATGCCAGAGGCATTCTTTTGTTTGTCAGTTGGGCAAACGCTATAGCAGTCATTGAAAATGAAAGCCAAGTAGAAACGAGAATTAAAAGTCATCTACTTGTTGTTGAAAAACTAAGTCAAATGAATTTTCCAGTTTTGATGATAGATAGACATGGATTTTTAGATAGATATTGTAGTAACGAAATTCTCCAAGGTCGTGAATCTCTGAGTTATCCTGAGGCACTAAGAGTTGGGTGGAGGCCTCAGAGTGCTTTTGAGCAAATGAAACGTCGCCTAATGTATCGAGATGCAATTCGTCAAAGTATTGGTAGGAATATAAGCTATTTTGATCTCTATGATTATTTAGGGACAAGTACGTATCGGCATGAGAGTGGTGAATGCAAAAATAATTTGGTTAATGTCGCTCCTTGGCACTACGATGTGCCAAGTTATGAATACGGAGCGAAAGTTTATAAAGCTTTTGTTGATAAGAAAGATTATGTCTCACTTATTGAAAATTGGGAACTGGGCGTATTGGATATTAAAACATTAGTAAGTAAAACTAATATCTAGTTATAAGCTAGTTATCAATAAGTTTAAAAAAATATGCAAAAAGATACGTCAACACCATTCGCTTTTATTCATGTCCCAAAGTGTGCCGGAACTTCATTAAGATCAGTTTTTTTTGATTGGTATGGAGCTGGAGTTATCCCGCATTATTACCATGAACCAACAGGTGGTGCACCGAAACCTATTACTTTAGATTATGCAATTAAGCACTTAAAAGAACATGGAAGCTGTTGCATATTTGGACATTTTAATTGTCTTCGAGGGTTTGGTGTGAGGCATAACATTTCTTTTGTGGAAATGTTTTTTACAATTTTAAGAGAACCATTCTCTCAATTTGTTTCTGAATTCAAGTATAAAGCTGCCCGATCTCGAACACAATTGAACTTCGAATCCTACTTGCAAGAATGTTCACCAAACTACCTAAATCATTTTCCTAATATAGTGTCCTTTGAAAATTATAAAGAAGAGATAGAGAAATTCGAATTTATAGGAATTTATGAATATTTTGAAGAAAGCGTTGAATTCATGTCTCGTTTACTCGGTAAAGAAGCACCAGGTAAAATGCTGAAAAGACAAAATGTTGGCCCTTCTGATTCTTTTGACTACAGCAAGTATAGGTTGGAGTTTGAAGAATTAAATAGTTTGGAATGCGAAGCGTACAATTATGCAAGAAAAATATTTGAAGAAAAGGTTTTGTAGATGAAGGCAATTATTCTGTCGTACGATAAACAAGTTGGGCTAGCCCAACTTGTAGTAAAAACCTACCTCGATTTGGGAGTTAAATGTTTAGACTTCTTAGTGCCAATAAATCATGTGCACACTAAGAGGAAATTTGAATTTGCAAGTAACATCAAATGCATACTCAGTAAATGTGACATTCTAAGCAGCATGGAGTCAACTTTAGCACAGTGTGATGACGATGAGTGGATCTATTGGGCTATTGACGATAGATTCCCTACACATATTGATTTGTCTTCTTTTGACTGCATTTACAAAGCTATCGACCGGGGTGATTTTGATTTCGCTAACGGGGTTAAACTGATTAATTGGCGTGAAAAGTTAACTGGTAAAAAAGTGAACGTTGAAGGAATGTCATTCTCGCTTCAAGAAAGTACTTCAATGTTCGGCTTTTGGCATCATCAGTTTTTGCGAGCGAAAGTATTAAAAGATACCTTTTTTACATGCAATGAAGAGTCATATAATGATATTCGGATGATTAATAATTCACAACATAGTAAAAAGTCTTTAAGTTTTTTAGAAAACATATATGTTTCAGACCGGAATATAGTTGAACTTGAAGAACCGTTGTGGGATGGCAAGTTAACAAGAAATGGTGTAGAAGCATTGTTACGATTCGATTGCTCAGTTCCAGAATACCAAGTGGTCGAGAGTCGACTGGGGTTTAAAGACTTTGATGAACAGCTCAAGCTTAACCCGAAAAGACCGAAATTCTTTTAAGGAGAGGACATGTGCAGCAAATAGTAGTCAACTCCTTTGGGGGCTGCGGGTCAAAACATTTAACAAAGGCAATCAGTCGCTCTACTGGCAATTACTCGTTAGAGAAGATTCATTTGCATGAGAGGTTTCCGAGCAACCTAAAGAACAAAAAAATAGCTAAGATGGTTTTTCTTTATGCCGATCCATATTCGGTAATAAAATCTTTTTTCTGGAGACAGCAGGTAAAATCTGAAAGACATGGATTTAATAGCAAAAGCGGAAAAGGGATTCAGACTTGGCCCTTCCAGCACTGTAAAAACATAGATGGTGTTTTTGGATCTTTAAATCCGGATTGGACGATCAAAGAATTTTTAGAGCATGGAGAAGACTTATTTAAGTTAGAAGAATTTTTAGATAATTGGCTTGAAGCAAGTGTTAAATTTCCAATCATGTTTTTGCGTTATGACTCAATGTGGGATCATATTGATGAAGTTTCGCGTTTTCTGGACATTGATACGACACTGGCTTTGGGACAGAAATTTTGTAGGACAAGCGAAAAAATGCCTCTGAACGATAAGCAACAAGCTGAGTTCGAAAGAATTTACGAAACACTGTCAGAAAAGGTTAGCTCCTTGGAAGATGTTTTTTATAAGTAAATGCTAATATTAATCACTATTTTGCTATAGAACTACTGATACCATCCTAATCAGAAAGCTGAATCATCAATTGAGTCTTGCATGTTTAAACGTTGGTTGCTCTAGGAGGGGGAAACTCATTCCAGAGATTATAATAAATAGGTAATATTGGGTTCAATGTTATGAGCGGCTGCGGGAAGCTCGATGTTTTGCATAGTCATATCCAAGAGAAGGTGATATGAAATTCCTTTCAAAAGAACTAACGTAACGTTTTTTTAAGTTCGCATTCATTTAATACCCTTTTGATAGACTAATTTCTCGATTTTTTAACAAGCATAAATCTTTATTTTCATCTGAGAATATTTGATGATATCAATACAGATATTATTCGTAATATACAAATTGGCAGGTGTTAAAAAATTATCGTTTTGGATTCTTCCTGTATTTAGCTGGAACTGGCTGAAAATGTACTATTGATTGAATCGACCAGACTTTACTAGACAGATTAGAATGTTATAGCCTGCTGTAAGACTTATGTATTTGCCGTGAGTCCATATAAAAAATCGTGTGAATTCAATAACCGATTACACGGTCTTAATTATCGAAGTGTACTAAATACCAATCTGTATGGGCTGATTGATAATTTCCGTTCTAAAAAATTCTTATCATTCCGGCACTATTAGACGAATTCCATAAATTCAAAGCCGATGGTAGGGGAGTTCGACAGTTTTGAGCTTGAAGTTGAGGTTTAAACGTTAAAAATATTTAATGCCTAAAAGAGTGTGGATAGTTTTATACAAGGTTAAAACAGTGTTAGAGGATGAAAGCTTACGATTGTTTTGATAATCTCGTCAGAAGTGAGCGCTTTAAGCGGTTAAATTGGCTTCAGAAACCTAAAAAGATCATGGTTTGATTAAAACAACTTTTAATTCGTTGTGCCTTAAAAGAAAAAAGGAGTACTAAGGTTGACAGTCGGCGGAAAAGAAAAACACATTGTTGTCATATTAAGTTCTAACTTAGTATGCGATAACGTCGCTAATGACTATCTGGTAAGGCTTAGTAAAGGGCGAAACACCTCTTTTGTGCTCGTGGCCAGTAAACCTAAACAGCTATTGTCATTGTACCCTGTTTTGTCGCAGGGAAAGTTTGATCATTTAGTCGTCAACGGTGATAGTCGTTATCTTGTTTACGATGCTGTAAATTATTGTCGCCGTCTAAGTAGCGGGTTAGTTCACATTTATTATATCAACCGCAACGAAGAATTAACGTCTTTTTATAGCTGCGAAGCGTTCGGTGGCTCAATAAAAGGCCAAAACTCAGTTTCTGTCGAAGTTGACAAGCTTAAATTACTATCTGAATCTGTACTGTTAAGCTTTGAACGTTTGAAAGCTGCTTTAGAGGGTAAACTTATCCCTAAACTTAAACTAGATACTGATGACCAATGTTCTGCGTTTACCACACAAAATTGTATTAGACGCCTAGGTAACTTAGAGACCTTAAAACAAAGCTCTCTAGCTCTTGGAGAATATCAGGCTAACCAATATTCCAATTGGTGTATATTAGACGATGTTTCAGTTCCCCAGTTAAGTTCTGACAAGCTATCAATTCGCTGGCCATATTATTCTGATACGGGCAATCAGGATTGTATGTTATTTGACTTGCAGCCTGTTGCAGAACATCCTTTGGTTTATGCAAGTAGTTGCTTCGATGTTAATTCCTTACCACGAATTCGTTTACCTCGATTTATTATGGTAGGTCGAAAAGTTCCAAAGCTTAATTTTAATCAATTGAAAAACAAGCCACCAGCGATTTTTGTGATGTCCAGTTACAATAAAGAGCAGTATATTCTGGCAGCGATTTGGTCTGTATTAATGCAGACTTACGAGAATGTAAGAGTCGAAGTGGTTGACGACAATTCCTCCGATAATTCAATTGGGCAAATAAAGTTACTGCTTAGTTTACTGCCTAGTTTGGCAAAGTATGTCGGTTTTCATCAGTGTACCGATAACAAAGGGACTTATGCTATTCGTAATCAGGTTATTGCGGCACTGGAACCGAACAGTATATATTATGTCAACGATGCAGATGATATCAGTAGCGCTCAGAGAGCAAAGCTACAAGCTACATTATTAAGTGTTCCAGATGTTAAAGCGAATATTGGCAATATTGTCAGAGTGGATTCAAACTATCGCCTGCTCTGCTTTGATGATCACATTGAACATTACGGTTCTGCTTCACTTTGTTCGACAAAATCGGTACACGAAGATATCGGTTACTACCAAAGTCTAAAACGTGGTGCCGATACTGAGTTTATTAACAGAATTACGCGTGCGTGGGGAGCGAACGCTTTTTATTGGTTTCATTACCCTTTGCTTTTTCAAACATTTGGGAAAAGCAACTTAACTGAAGATATCTATCAGTTAATAAATAATCAACTATTAGAGAACATAGTTCCTAGAAAGTTGCTGAAAGAATGTTTTGATAAGTTTCATGAGCAAACAACTGTTGAGCAAATGGCTACATTGACCCCAAGTAATAGATGCCTATTGCCTAGCCACTATAAAGAACTAACTGATGAGTTTTTTGTTGATAAGCAGCGAGTTGAGTGGGCTGATTTACTTGAAGTTCAATTCGAGTTGACACCTATTGATTTATTGAAGTCAAAGAAAGAGCAAGGGTTTGCCTATATAGCTGGTGGTAATGCAGAATCGGATTTTGTTCTAGAAAGTGGCCTTGAAGAATCTCAACATGATTATATCTTCCTCTCTAACTTTTTTGACCCAAAGAAGATCATTCCTAAAACTGATGTTCATCCTCATGTGTACTTCGAAAGTAGAGGTAATCTTGGTATATCTTTCGTGCTAGTGTATCAAGACGCTAAGGGTGAGCAAATTTCTCATCAATTTTTTTGGGCAAACCACAAAATGCCTGTTAAAATGCCGGCCGCCTGCGAATCCATTAAACTTGGTTTTCGACTGCAAGGAGCAGGAAGCGTAGAGGTTAAAAGGATTTGTTTCACAACACTGCAAAAACCTGAATAATTATTAATATTTCTTCTTCAAAAAATTCTATAGGGATAAAATGACGTTTACCAAATTATCTGTAATCGGACTTGGTTATATTGGACTGCCTACCGCAGCTGTCTTCGCTTCACGCAAATTGAACGTAGTGGGGGTTGATGTAAACCCGCAAACAGTCGATATTATTAACGAAGGTGGCATTCACATCGTAGAGCCCGATTTAGATATGGTTGTGCATGCAGCTGTAAACGAAGGATACTTGCGCGCCACCCTTACACCAGAAGAGTCAGATGCCTATATTCTCGCTGTTCCTACCCCATTTAAAGACAACCATTCAGCGGATTTGAGTTATATTGAGTCAGCAGCCAAAGCGATAGCGCCTGTTTTGAAATCTGGAAACTTAGTGATTTTAGAATCTACTTCGCCTGTTGGTGCAACCGAAAAAATGGCCGATTGGTTGGCTATTGCACGCCCTGATTTAACGTTTCCTCAACAGGTGGGCGAACAGTCAGATATTCGCATCGCCCATTGTCCTGAGCGAGTGTTACCTGGCCATGTTTTACGTGAGTTAGTAGAAAATGACCGTGTTATCGGTGGTATGACACCAAAATGCTCAGAAGCGGCTATTTCCCTGTATAAGTGTTTTGTTCAAGGTGATTGCGTTGTGACCAATGCGAGAACGGCAGAAATGGCAAAATTAACCGAAAATAGCTTCCGAGACGTGAACATTGCCTTTGCTAACGAATTATCGATGATTTGTGACGACCTAGACATCAATGTGTGGGAGTTGATAGCGCTTGCTAATCGTCATCCTCGCGTCAATATACTGCAACCTGGCGCTGGGGTTGGGGGGCATTGTATTGCTGTTGATCCGTGGTTTATTGTGGATAGTGCCCCAGATAAAGCGAAAATTATCAAGACCGCTCGTGAAGTCAATGACAGTAAGCCTGAATGGGTTCTAGAAAAAATTACTGAAGCATTAAATGAGTGGCATAAAGCAAACCCTACTAAAAGCCGTAGTGAGTCCACCGTGGCTATCTTTGGTGTCGCTTTTAAACCAGACATCGACGATTTAAGAGAAAGTCCAGCCCTTGAGATTGCTAAAAAAGTGAGTGCACTGGGGTGTCAAACCTATGTTGTTGAGCCCAATATCGACCAACTACCTGAGTCACTTGAGAAAGACAATGTGAGCTTGGTTGATATCGAGAAAGGGCTGACTGCCAATGTCGTGGGCATTCTTGTTAAGCATAAAACCTTTAATGGATATGTGGACGCCTTGAAGGATGTGACGTTAGTGGATGCGGTTGGATTAACTAACCTTAATTTTTAGGAAAAACAATTTGTCTTTATTCAATATCTCATTTCTAAGCGACTTTTACTCTAGTTCGTCTAGTAAATGGGAAAAGTATAAAAAAGGGTTGCCTACAGACGGTTCTGTTGACCCAAAGCGATACTCTGTGCATACCGAAAAGGAAAATGCGCCCTTTGTATGTTTCAATTTTCCGGTGTCTGTACGTGTAAAACAAATCGATTTACATTGTCGACAGGAATATATTCAAAACTCATTGCCAATAAATATCCAATTATTGATAGATGATGAGTGGCAAAGCGTCCACAAAATAGAGAAATCCACAGATTCAAATAGTGTATCTTTCACCAACTCAGTCGCCACCAAGTCAATTCGCGTTGTAGCTGATGCCTTTACCACCCTAGATTTTTCTTCGTTAAACGTTTTTGCCGATAAAGATGAATTCTTAGAAGATTGGCAGCGTTTAGCGTTGCAGTCCAGTGGTATGGTATTTTCACATACCGATTTTTACGGACTCGGAGGTAAACTTTCAGTTGTCGCTACGGCGCTTGGGTACATTGGCAATGAAGCTAATCAGAAAAATGCGCTGGTAGATGCCTCTTTGGCAAAGGTGTTATCTTTTCCGGCATCTTTGTTTGAAGATGGACATGTTAATCCACAGCAACGACAGTTTATCAATACGTTTGCCCCCACAACACTGAGGGATTTCATTTTTGAAAGAAAGTATGTGCATGAAAGGAATATCGCACAACATATTCCCGAGTTATCTGGGCAGAACGAATCAAGGAAGTTTAGTTTTTTCTCACGTAATGCGTTGGAGCAATTTACCAATTCAGATGAGAGTTTTCATGAAACTAAGCAGCGACTGTACAAAAGAATGCTCCCTTCTCAAGGCGTCTTAAAGTCTAAAGATGAGATTTTGGCCAAGTATCAATTTGATGGGAAAAATGCCATTGGATTGCATATAAGGCACGGGAACGGCGAGCTTTACTTTAAAGAATTTGAAAATTTTAATCGTTGGGGAGTCAAACCTCCCGATTTTGAAGAAATAAGTAAAGCGATAAATTCAATGCTAAATGAATACGCCAATATCGATACAGTGGTAATTGGCTCTGATTCACTGATCACGAAAACGTTAGTTGAAAAAACGTTATCAAGAAAAGTAAATGTACTGTTTATTAGTGACAATATTCAAGATGTGGGGTGTGGGTGTAACCACAACGACTATGTTTTTGACACTACGGTTAAACGAAAAGAAATTGATCGTGATCTAGAAGACACTATTGCGTTGTCAGAAATTTTAGTTTTAAGCGAATGTCACTATCTAGTCGGTGGTTCGTCCTTTTTCTACGACGCGGCAATTGGATTCAGCAATACCAAAAGCCAGAATATTATCCAGCTTAACAATAAAGATAGGTATACCGACCTAGCTAAATCTTACAAAGTCGTTAACTCACAAAATTACGCTAATATTTATACTAGTTTGAAAAAAGCTGACGTGCTTTTAGATGGGCTATTTGTAAACGAAGTTCAAGGTGAATTTACACTCCACTTTTTTGATAAGTTGATATGTCCACTCAAAACTTGCGATGCCGTGGGTTTTCTAGAAATGAATAAAATAAAAAAGACATTAGTAGCTGTTCGCGGTTATTAAACAGTGTTTTCTGAGGGAATTTAATGAGTTTTAAAGGTCTACTACGACGACTTAAGTCCGTCTTTACAGTGAATAGAAAGAAACCGTCGGTTTGGGTTGAAAAATTAGTTAATGAAGGATGTTTTGATTCGCAATGGTATTTGAAGCGTTACCCTGAAGTGGCTAACAAAAGTAAATGGAAGCGGAATCCTGTTTTACACTTTCTAGAGGTCGGTGGAAAGCAAGGTTATTCTCCTGCAGCCTGGTTCGATAGTGAATGGTATTTAAAATATAACGATGATGTGAAACGTGCAGGTGTGAATCCCGTTTTACATTATATCTCTCATGGAGCTCAAGAAGGACGAAAACGCCAAAGCGAGCTCACCTTAGTACCTGATATTGAACCCTTTCAGTTTGCTAATGTTTCAGAAGAGGGTCTTGAATTTTCAATGCCAGTTATCGGCAGGGTGCGTCAATTTCAATTCTCAATTTTATTTCAACAAATTGATAAGTTACAAGAAAACGCTCGCTGCGGAATTTTGATGCTAGAAAGCTTCGATAGCAACGGCAAATTGATAAACAAAGGAATTGATGGCTTACATTGGTCAGAACATTTAAAAACTTGGTATCGTTATTTAGTTCAAAAAAGCATTGAAAATATTACGTCTGACGTATTCACAGTTGTACTGCCAGATAATGTTGCAATGTGTAAAGTTACATTTAAGCCTTGGAGCAACGCCAAATTGGCTATCCGCAATACGATTATGCTTCGCTCACAGATTAATTATCAAAGTGGGGTGTTACAAAAAACTTTAGGCAAGCCAAAGGTAAGTAAAAATCGTGATCTTGTTGATGCATCTACCATTAAAGTGGCGCTAATCGCCGATGAGTTTTCATACAATAGTTTTAAAGATGAATTTCAACCGGTTGTTCTTGAACCCGATAATTGGCGTGCACAATTTGAAAATGAAGCCCCTGAGTTATTCTTTTGCGAATCTGCATGGTCGGGTATTGATTCTGTCAAACGCCCTTGGAAAGGGAAGATTTACGCTAGCACCAATTTTGCTAAAGAAAACCGCACAATACTGTTAGATATCATTAAATATTGTAACGAAAAAGCAATACCCACCATTTTCTGGAATAAAGAAGATCCCACGCATTTTACTGATAGGATTCATGACTTTGTAAAAACAGCGTCACTTTTTGATTATGTATTTACTTCAGCAGCAGAATGCGTTGAAGGCTACAAATCGGAATACGGCCTAAATAACGTTTTTGCATTACCTTTCGCAACCAATCCTAAATTATTCAATCCGATGACGAGTGTTGAAAGGTCCAATAGAATTGTATTTGCCGGTAGTTGGTATGCCAATCATATTGAACGCAGTGAAGTGATGGAGCTTATTTTAGATTCGCTAATCAGTAACGGATTCACCCCTGAAATTTATGATAGATACTATGGTGATACCGATCCGTTGCACATATGGCCAGATAAATACTTGCCTTACATCAATCCAGGTCAACCTCATGACCAAATGCCGATCGTTTATAAATCGTCATATTATGGTTTGAACTTCAATACGGTGACAGAATCTAGCACTATGTTTGCGCGTCGCGTGTTTGAATTGATGTCTTCTAATACGTTAGTCATCTCAAATTATTCCAAAGGTGTAGATGAAATGTTCGGTGATTTGGTGATCTTTGCAGATAAAGATCCGGAACGTTTGACGACCATGACACCTGATGATTTGACACTGTTAAGAGAAAAAGCATTAACGAAGGTTTTAAGTGAACATACTTATAAACAACGTTGGCGTTATATCTTAAACAACATCGGCTATAAAGTTGCAGAAGAAGACAACAGCGTAACCTTGATTGCAAAAGTATCTACTATCGATGAAGCTAAAGATGCCGTGCGATATTACGAGCAACGATTTGCAAGGGATAACAACTATTCATTGCTGATTCTGGTTTCTAGCCAAGTTCCTGATTTAGACGTTCCTGGTTACTATCAGGAGTTCAATCGTTTTGGTATTAGTGTTACCTCAGAAAGTTTCATACAAAAACATGCTCAAGAGGGTTTATTTGACCCCATTAAGAGCCGCTATTTTGCATTATTTTCCTCACAAAACGTACCAAGTGCTGATTGGTTAAACAAAATGTTATTACATGCAAGCTATCTTGATACCGATTTGATTACGACAGCACATGTTGAACCTTATCAGCTTACCTCGGTGGGTGTTGACGATATTATCGCGGGTCATAAAGACTTATTTTTAGCATCGTTAAAAACACAAACGGACGGTGAAAGCCTTTCCGCCTATACAGTTTAGGAAATCAAATGGAAATCTCAGTAATTATTCCATGCTACAACGCATTAGGTAAAATTGAGCGGTGCTTAACATCTCTTCGAAAAATGGATATCCCGAACGAGCGTTTTGAAATCGTTTTTGTGGATGATTGTTCTACCGATGGTACGTATGATTATTTGACGTTAGAGGCTCAAAGCCAATCTAATTGGCGTGTATTGCAGTTGGACAAAAATAGCGGTTCACCTTCTAAACCTCGAAATCACGGAACCAATGCAGCTCTGGGTGATTATATATTTTTCCTAGATTGTGATGATGAAATTTTACCTGATACACTCTCAGATTTCTTAGCATTCGCATTAGAAAAGGATGCTTGTATCGTAAGAGGTTACCTGATCGCAGATGATGGCAATCATCAAGTGGAAATGAATAAAATTTCCAACTGGAGCGCAGGTTTAACGAAAAAGGAACGCATCGAACTCATTATAGGCAAGCAAAGCACAATTCCTTGTAGTTTAATTAAACGCTCAGTTATTGTAGATAATAATATTCGTTGGTCTGAAGATATCCGAATGGGGGAGGATAGCTGTTTTCTAGCTGATGTGTTGATCGCCGCGGACAAAATTGAATATTTTTCCCATCCTACCTATATCTATAATAAAAAATCATCTTTCACGGCATCAAGCACACAAACGTACGGTGCTTTAGAGCTCGAAAACCATTTATTCGTGTGGAATTACCTATATGGCGTTTTGGCAAAAGTCGGAATAGATTATTTCACTTTAAGATTAAAAATAGGCCTGCAGACTGCACTGAAAAGTCTGATCTATCATAATAAATATGATGTCACAGAACCACTTTTTGAAAAATTATCGCAGTTTTTTATAGAAAATCAGAAGACAATACATTCGTTTAATTTTAATCAACGTATTGAGGCGCTTAAGAGCATCATAATGGCTGGAGATTACTCAGCGTTTTGTCATGCATGCAAACCAAGGTTGCTCATTGCAGGATATGATCTTAAATTTATTCTGCCGGTAGTTGACCACTTGTCTCAGTTTTATGATGTGAAAATTGATGAGTGGCCGGGTCACAATCATCATAATGAAGCGGAAAGTGAAAAGTTACTTGCATGGGCAGATTACATTTGGTGTGAATGGCTACTTGGAAATGCCGTTTGGTATTCACAGCGTAAAAAACCTCATCAAAAGTTAGTTGTGAGAATGCATCGTTTTGAGTTAGGGCGAGAATTTGGTGACCAAATCAATGTACATAATATTGATGCAGTAGTATCAGTTTCATTGCTGTTCTTCGAACGGTTGCTTGAACGCTTTCCGAATATTCCGCGTGCTAAATCTCGGTTAATTCACAATTATGTTGATATTAGCGGGTATGATAAATCCACAGCCGATGATAGACGTTTCAACATTGGATTGATTGGTATTGTTCCCTACAGAAAAGGGCTTCACCATGGTATTCAAATTCTCCAGCAGCTTAAACAACATGACAGTCGATATCGGTTAAAAATATTTGGTAAAAGTCCACAAGATATTCCATGGTTGCAAAAGCATGCAGATGAAATGGAGTATTACGCAAAATGTGACGCTATGATTGCGGAGCATAACTTGACCGATTCAGTTGAATATTTAGGGTTTTGCAACATCAAAAAAGCGCTAGCTGAAAATGAAGTGGGTTTTGTGCTGTCAGTCAGTGAGAATACGAAAGGTTTTCCTGGGCCTGAAAGTTTCCATTTAGCAATTGCTGACGGATTTGCTGCCGGTGCTGTTAGTTTAATTCTCAATTGGAATGGTTGTGAATATATTTATTCAGATGATTTTATTAAGGATTCTGTAGAGCAAATAACGCAAAGCATTCTTTCCTTACCTGAACAGCCCACACAATATAGTTTGGCGAGCAATGCAGGCGAAGAACTTATGCATGATAAATATTCAACAGATGAGTTTGTGCGTAGATTTGTACAGACCTTCAATGAAATTTAACTAGGTTGTTTCGGGTTAACTTATTGCGTGTTAGACCGAAGTCGAATAATCGATGAGGAAAGCAGGGATTTTTGAGGATTAAATTTTTTGAATGTAGAAAAAGTCGACAAACATACCATTTCGAACATATTTGATCCTACCTGGTATTTGTCCACCTATCCAGATGTAGCGAAAGCTAACATTGATCCATTCAATCATTATATTGAGTTTGGCCGCGACGAAAATCGCTTACCCTGCTCACTTGAACCTATTCTGCTTGATCAACAATTATGGAGTGGTGACGATAGTAACGATATAGAACAAAAGTTAATCGCATTATTCGAGCAATCTGAAGAACTAATTAGTTCATTGGCAGGATGGGTACTCGGGCGCTGGTATGGTAGTTATGGGAAGTGGGAGTTGGTGGTTCAGTATTTGCCCAAAACCTTGCAAGATCCATTAGCGCTTTATTTAATTGCCCATCAAGGACCATATTTGTTGTTGTTCGATGCGTATTTTTGCCAAGGTCAATTAAGCGCGGCACAATCGTTACTTAACAACAAAACATGGCATGCCTCTAATAATAAATTATTGGCTCAAAATATGTTACTTGATAGCGATAGTAGAGTAGCTGACTTAAATACGTTTTTTGTTAAAAATCAGCTTTCAGGTATCAGCCCGCAAGATCAACAAGAGCCGCTTGGATTAGACAATATCGTTGGTTTGCACGGGCCCCGCACTAAATCACTGAAAGATTTTTTTCAACCATTGGTCAGCATTATCATTCCTTGTTTTAATGCACAATCTACTATTGAAACCGCCGTAACGAGTTTATTAAACCAAACCTGGACAAATCTCGAAATAATTATTGTGGATGATGCATCCACTGATAATTCATGGCAGGTGCTAAAGGCGTTATTGAAACGAGATCAAAGAATTAAGCTTTTTCGTCACGATGTTAATTTAGGTGCATATCGTGCGCGAAATTATGGGCTTAGTTTAGCGCGCGGAAAATATCTCACTGTGCATGATATTGATGATTGGTCGCATCCACAAAAAATTGAACTGCAAGTTAAAGAACTTAAACGAAAGCGCAAAACGGTAGCATCTGTATCGCATTGGGTGAGGGCGGATGAAGAGCTAAGATTTCAACGTTGGCGTATGGAAGACGGTTGGATTTATCGGAATGTATCGTCGCTGATGATTAAACGTTCGGTATTTCGCCGTTTGGGTTATTGGGATAACGTATCGGTAAATGCTGATACTGAATACTATCATCGAATTATCGCGCTATATGGCCAAGGTAGCATAGCCGAAGTGCGTCAAGGGGTGCCACTTTCCTTTGGGCGCGCAACCAATGAATCATTGTCACAAACCAAAGCAAGCCACTTGAGAACCCAATTTAAAGGTCTGCGAAAAGACTATCATGATGCTGCCGCTTACTGGCATAAGACGCATAAAAAACTGTTTTTACCTCGTTTACCTGACAAGCGACCATTTCCTGTGCCACCAGTCATGCTTCGAGGAACCGACGCGCAAAGAAAGCACAACTTAATTTTACTTCTGCAAAACAGCAAATTATTCGATTCCCCATGGTATTTAAGGCGTTATCCCGATATTGCCGAGGCTGGAGTCAATCCTGTTGAACATTTTGTAAATAATGGTATTAACGAAGGCAGAGACTGCAATCCGCTGATCAGCCTCAGTGGACAAGCGTTTATTCACAACACCGACAAATTACACGCTCTTGAAGGCTTGTTACAAGTACCACAATTACCAGAAACTACAGTTTATAATGGCCATGCTAGCGTTAATCTCGATAGCCCAACTATTTTATGTGTGGGCCATATGGTGTCTGCCCATACATTTGGCGCTGAACGTAGTTTTATCGATACTTTGAAGATTCTATCTGAAAGTGAATTGAATGTTGTCGTTGTTTTGCCGAATGCAGATAATGGCAAATACGTGCAACAAGTTGCGGCTTTGTGTTGTAAGGTTATATTTCAGCCGCTTGCATGGTGGAATGCCAAACGCGAAACGGATGAGTATGTTGTTGATGCATTTCGACAAGTAATCTTAAAACACCAGATCGCAGCGGTTTACGTAAATACATTGGTTTTATCTGAACCACTGATTGCCGCAAAATGCGAAGATGTAGTTAGGGTAATGCATATTAGAGAACTGCCGTCGCATGATCCTGATTTATGTGAGGCGTTAGGCGCTGATGCTGAAAAAATAAGGGAACATTGTTTAGCTATAAGTGATTATTTTATTGCCAATTCAAACGTCGTAATGAATTATATTGACGTGAAAGAACGAAGCTTTAGAGTGCCAAATGTTATTGAGGCTAACGTTGCTGAATCTAAATCTACTGAGCTTAATTTACCGGCAGTGGCTTCCATACTAAGTAGTAATTTACCGAAAAAAGGTATTGAGGATTTACTCAAGGTCGCGGAATCTTGTGCCCACAAAAAATTACCAATTGAATTTCATATTTACGGACCCGAAAACGAACATACTGAGATATGGCAAAAGCGTGTCCACTTATCAAATGTAAAATGGAAAGGGTATTGCCACTCTTCAGAAGTGGCATTGCAAAATACGGATATACTATTAAATCTCTCCCATTTTCAGGAGTCATTTGGGCGTACGGTGCTAGAAGGCATGGCCAATGGTTGTGCAATAGTCGCCTATCAGTGGGGTGCAATTCCGGAGTTAATTGATAGTTCTTGTGGTGTTTTAGTGACTTTTAAAGATATAAATGGCGTAGTTGACGCGTTAGAAAACCTGTTAGCAAAACCTAGTTTAGTAAGACAGTTTGGCGTCGAAGGAAGAAATAAAGTGATAAAAGGTTATAGTTTAGAAGCTGTTAAACCTAATTTATTAAGTGCTTGGCAACAAATTTTAAAAACAGAAAGAGTGCAGTAAGCCTGTGTTTTTGATTAGAAAACAAAAAGTAATCTTAGTGCAGCATAAGAGGTTATGTGATTAAAAAATATATCATGATGGGTGTGAAGTCCGTTATTGGAATCATTCCAGAATCTATTAGAGTAAAAATGAAACGTTGGCCTTGGTTGACTTCATTTTATAGTCGTAATCTGCAAAAAAGTGGACTGTCTTATGGTATTCCATCCAAAAAGAAAATGGCCAAACTCTATTCACGTTTAATCTTGGTTCAGGAAGAAGAATTGCGAGGTACTCAATCTGTTGACCCTTTTAATGTCGCTGTGATCGTAAATCAAAAAGCAGATCTATTGGACTTTACACTTCGACAGTTGTCCAAAATTGAGGCGATTGAGACGGTGTTTTTAATTGTCGACGAGATTGATGAATATGGAACCTATACTGCAAATAACGATCAAGGCTATGAGTTGATCGTAAAAAGTGCGGTCGATTTTAGTACTAATCAAGACTGTGAAATCAATAATTTATTAATTATCAATGCAGGGGATTCTTTACATCCTTATGTTCAAGGTGCTTTAACTAAGTTTATAAAATCTAATCATATGATTGGGTATTTTGATAGTGACTTAATAGACTTATCTGGGCAAAGGAAGTCTCCTAAACTTCATCGAGATTGGGATCCAGATTTACTGTTAAGCAGCGGTTATATTAATACTGGGATGTGGCTTCGTACGAACCGAGTGTTATCCGATAAGTCGTGTCTTTCAACTAAGAACACTTCAATAGCTGATTTTTTAGTGGATGCTTACCTAAGTGATAATCGAATTGATATTGGTCATATCCCGTTGGTAGTCGTACATTCATTGAACAAAAGCGAAAATAGTAAATTGCCATTAAGCCGTGAAGTAATTGACAAAATATCTGTCTATGCAGATGTGACCGAACATCCCAAATTTCCAGTGCTTAAGCTTTTGTGGCGCACAGAAAAGCAGCCA
This sequence comes from Aliiglaciecola lipolytica E3, assembly GCF_000314975.1. Classification (GTDB taxonomy): domain Bacteria; phylum Pseudomonadota; class Gammaproteobacteria; order Enterobacterales; family Alteromonadaceae; genus Aliiglaciecola; species Aliiglaciecola lipolytica. The sequence continues at coordinate 51,343 of NZ_BAEN01000018.1, read as the reverse complement.
TTAGTGAGCCTTATAATACCAACAAAGAACGCCAAAGAACTGGTTAAAGCTTGCATTGAATCCATATTGAATAAGACAGTTTACAACCACTACGAAATATTATTGGTTGATAATCAATCGGACGACAAAGAAAGTCTTGAGTATTTTAATGAATTGGCGAAGCATCCGAAAATAAAAGTACTTAAATATGATAAAAAGTTTAATTATTCTGCAATAAATAATTTTGCCGTTGGTCATGCAAGCGGTGAAATCATTGGCTTAATTAATAATGATGTGGAAGTCATTGAGCCAAATTGGCTAAGTTATATGGTCGGTCAAGTTACTAGATTAGAAGTCGGCTGCGTAGGCGCTAAACTCTTGTATTCCGACGGTCGAATTCAACATGCTGGCGTTGTCATGGGGTATGGCGGCGGCGCTGGGCATGCTCATAAATATTTTCCAAGAGACCACTCTGGTTATTTAAATAGATTGGCTGCAACAAATTCCTTTAGCGCTGTAACCGCAGCGTGTCTGTTGGTCAAAAAAGCAGACTATGAAGCGGTCGGTGGTTTAGATGAAGAGAATTTGGAAGTGGCATTTAATGATGTTGATTTTTGTTTGAAAATACTAGGTTTAAACAGGCGAAATGTCTATTGTTCCGAAGCTGAGTTATTTCATCATGAATCGATAAGTCGAGGATTTGATGATACTCAAGAAAAAATGCTGAGGTTTAATTCGGAATTAGCTTATTTGCAGAATAAGTGGCCAGAGTTTATTCAAAACGATCCTGCTTATAATCCTTACCTTACCCTTCGTAGAGAAAATTTTTCGATAAAGGAGTTTGGATAAATTGTCTCTACGTAAAATAATCCAGTATCGATTTAAAGTTTATCGATATTTTAAACAATTGTATGTGTGGTTAACGTGGACATTACGCTTAAATAAAAGTCGTTTGTTGTTTCGGCATAAACCTAAAATTAAATTAGTGGCAATTGCTAAAAATGAAGCATGTTATTTGCCCGAATGGATTGCCCATCATTTATATTTTGGTTTTAAAGATATAGCCATTTACGTCAATAATACGACTGACAATACTGCCAATATCGAAAAAAAATTAGCCGCATTTTCGTCAATTGAGTTTTGCGATGGTGATAGATTTTTTACGTCAGAAATTAATTCACCTCAAGTGGAAATTTACCGACATGAGTTACGGAGAAGTCGAAAGCAAGGTTTTTCCCATGTCATGTTTTTAGACATTGATGAATTTTGGACGCCAAAAGACCTCAATACCAAAGTGCATAATTTTGTGGAGAATACAGAGGCAGATGTGCTTTGTTTTGAGTGGCTCAATAGAACTGATGAGGCTAAACCTTTTTTATCTTCAATCCAGCAAAAAATCGAAGGAATTAAAGGGAATCATGTAAAGTCTTTAGTGTCTACACATCTACTGATCAACGAAATCAATCCTCACAGTGTTTTAGCATATAATGCGACTCATCAGCTAGCTGATGGTACCCCGTTTAATGTTGATAAAACAAATTTTGCTAAAATTGACAGAAACGAAGTCAATAAACCGTTAAAATCAGTATTTATTCTGCATCGAATGTATCGCAGCCAAGAAGAGTACGTTGCACTGTTACTGAGAGGTCGCCCTATCAATAACCGACCTTCAAACGGGGTATTTAAGAATAATAGACGTGGTTATATCCCTGCTTCAAAAAAAGTTGAAGTGGTTTTTGAAGACAAGTACATCTCGAAATACACTATTTTCATGCGAAACTTTTACGCAAACTTTGGTTTGGACGAAGAAATTGAATTAGGAAAAGCATTCGTTTTGGCTAAAAGAAATCAAGTGGCGAAAACAATTTTGGCGTCACCTAAAGAGGCCTATCCGCTAATTAAAACTGTTTTTACTGGTGTGACTTTAGAAGATATTGTCAGCGCTTTAACGACTTTTAAGAATAAATATAATTTAGAATAAAAGTGGTTAAGTCGTAAAACCTGATTGCTATAAATAGAGCAAAAGATTGATGATCTTATTAAATTGGTAAACGGATTAAATGAATTTATTATCGACTTTTTTGAATGTGTTAAACGTTCAATCGAACGGCAAAGACTCAGTGTTATGGTTATCCCATCATATTCCTAAAACTGCCGGAACCTCATTAAAGCTGGGTTATACACAAGTTTTCGGAGCACGAGCAGTGAAACACCTTTATTCGCCAGACGAAGTAAAAGTCGTCGGGAGTGGGGACGGAATTCGGGTTCCTTACGGAACTCAAATCTTACATGGTCATTTTCATGCTCATCCAGAACACACTAGGTTATATCCAAAAGCAAAAAGAATTGTTTGGGTACGGGATCCTGTTGAGCGCGCTTGGTCGTTGTTAGGACACCTTCTAGCTGTTCAACAAGAAAAACAAGAATATCAAATTATTCTTGAAGAATTTGGGGATAAGGTTGAAGAAAATAAACTGGATGTATTTGAGTTTTTTCTTACTCATCCTCGATTGCGAGTGTTGAATCGACCTTATCAAAACCACTTTTCTAAAGTACCTATATCTGATTTTCATTTTGTTGGGAAAACACATCAATACGCTACAGATCTTAAACGACTATCTAATTTAATGGGGGTAGACATTCCCTTGTTAGAAAAAAACGTCAGAGCATCTGGACAAGGGCTACCATCTGACAGAACCTTGTACAAACAGCTATTGGAAGATGAATACAATATTGTTGAAAATTATTTGTAGGTAAACTTTAAACCTGTTCAATACGTTTGGTTGAATAGTACCCAAATTTAGGCTGTTTACTTTTGAATTTTGAAAAAAGTGAATAAACCAAATAGTCTGGTATACTTCGCCGCCTAATCGCTCTTAGCGGCGATAGTTATATTAAAAGATTTAGCGGAGTAATTTTCTGAATTCAACAAATAATCAACCTCATACATATACAATCGTGCGGGCGAACGAAAATGTGAACATTTTTGAATCCGTAGTCGGTATGGGTGTTTACATTGAAGATCAGCTTAAATGGGTAAAACAGTCTGTTGAAAGCATTTTATCTCAATCCTATCAAAACTATTTGCTTGTTCTAGTGTTAGACGGCGAAGTGAGAGCTGATGTATTTGAGTTCATTTCAGATTTGTGCAAAACGCAAAATAATATTTTGCTTGTTAGATCCTCTCACAATGTTGGTTTAAGTGCTTGCATGAATTATGTTATCGATTGGACATTAACGCATTTACCATCTGCAAAATACTTTTTCAGAATGGACGCCGATGACATTTCACTTCCTGATAGATTTAAAAAACAAATTAAATTTCTAAAAAAGCATAAAAAGACTCAGGTTTTAGGTACTTCTCTTATTGAGATTAATGAATTTAGTAAAAAAGTAGGAAAACGCAAGCTGCCTAAAAAGCATGAAGATATATTTCGTATTTTACCCAAACGTTGTGCCATTAATCATCCAACGGTAGTGGTCAGAACAGACGTATTTAAAGCGGGGCACAGATACCAAGAAGATTTACAAAACACGCAAGACTATTTTCTTTGGATAGAGCTTTGTGCAGCCGGTTATAAATTTGCTAATCTTCCTGAGCCTTTGCTCGAGTTCCGACGCGTAAATAATTTCTATAAACGCCGAGGATTAAGTAAGTCAATCAACGAATTTAAAGCCCGTTTTTATGCCATGAAAGTGTTGAACCGATACAGCATTGGCAATATTGTTTACGCTTTTGCGGTGCTTTTTTTACGCCTGATGCCTTCCAAAATTGTCAAATTAGCGTATAAGATAGACCGTTATTTATTAAATAAGCGGGTTCGGCACGAGTGATCGGCGCGACAGTCATTTTATATAAACCAGATATGGGTACTACCCAAAATTTACTTGAGGCCGTGTTCCAACAAGTCGATGTGTTGTCTATTGTGGATAATTCACCTAGTCCTACAGAGTTATCGCTTGATAAAGCTAACTTGCACTACCACCACTTCCCCAACAATATCGGAATAGCGGCTGCCCATAACATAGGTTTGCAGGATTTACGCTCTTCTGGCTGCGACTACGGCATGTTACTTGATCAAGACAGTACCATTGATGATGACTTTGCGTTTCGACTTTCATCATTGTTGGTCGCATCTAAAGTGGAAAAGCGACCACTGGTAGCAATTGGACCGCGTATTATTTGCTCGTTTTCTGAGAAAACGGTGAAACCTAGAGTTCAACGCGAAGTGTTGGTATACGACGACATCGTATGTGTTACCCAAATTATTTCATCCGGTATGATGATTGATTTGTCTAAACTTGATGTCATTGGTTATAAGGACGAAACGTTGTTTATTGATGGCGTTGATCATGAGTGGTGTTGGCGCGCCAAAAAACAACATTTAATGGTCGCTATTGCAGATAAAGTCGAAATGATTCACCGATTAGGTGATTCACGCAGTAAGTTTGCTGGGATCACCTATAAGGTAGGGAGCCCAGTAAGGCTTTATTACCAGTTTCGCAATGTACTTCTACTGTCACGCCGTGGTTATGTGCCTTGGTATTGGAAAACTCGCAACTTATGCGTTTTACCTATCCGCTTTTTTGCCAATGGCTTATTGCAAGATCGTAAACTTGAGCGCATTAAATTTATGTTGTGTGGCTTATGGGATGGACTTTGTAAACGTAACGGCGCATTTTCCGATAATTGGTAAGACCTTTTGCATTTGTTTCCAATGAGTGCATTTTCAAACTATATTTTTCATTTCTGAACAGATACACTATTCCCCAACTAAACGAATCTCGTATTTCTATCCTAAACCCAACTGAATTTTTAGCATGATAATTGCTGGAAAAATACAGCATATTGATTAAAGGAACTAAAGATAATGAAAGTAACCGTTTTTGGTATTGGTTATGTGGGCTTAGTGCAAGCCGCTGTGTTAGCTGAAGTGGGTCATCAAGTCGTCTGTGTCGATGTGGACCAAAATAAAGTGGATAATCTTGAAAAAGGAATTATTCCAATTTATGAACCTGGCCTAACACCGTTAGTGAAGTCTAATTTTGAAGCTGGAAGAGTCAAGTTTACAACTGATGCAATTAAAGGGGTCGAGCATGGCGATGTTGTATTTATTGCAGTGGGCACTCCTCCCGATGAAGATGGCTCAGCCGATCTAAAGTATGTTTTAGCCGTAGCGAAAACCATTGCAGAAGCGATGACTAAGCATAAAATTGTGATCAATAAATCGACTGTACCTGTTGGCACGGCAGATAAAGTGAAAGCCAAAATTGCCGAAGTTCAAGAGTCGCTTGGAAAGTCTATCAGTTATGATGTGGTCTCTAATCCAGAGTTTTTGAAAGAAGGGGCTGCAGTAAATGATTGTATGCGCCCTGATCGTATCATTATAGGAACTAACAGTGATGGTGCAGAAAAGAAGTTGAGAGAGTTATATGCACCATTTAATCGCAATCATGACAAAATTATTGTGATGGATATTCGCAGTGCTGAGCTGACTAAATATGCTGCAAACTGTATGTTAGCAACTAAAATCAGTTTTATGAATGAAATGGCTAATTTAGCTGAAGTGTTTGGTGCAGATATCGAAAACGTTCGTCTAGGTATAGGATCTGATCCACGTATAGGATATCAATTTATTTATCCTGGGTGCGGATATGGTGGATCTTGTTTCCCCAAAGATGTGCAGGCGCTCGCTCGTAGTGCAACCGAGGCTGGGTATACTGCTAAAATATTAGAATCAGTTGAAGCAGTAAACTATAAACAGAAAGAAAAGTTATTCGAATATATCTCAGGGCATTTTGGTAATAACTTAAAAGGTAAAACAGCCGCGATTTGGGGTTTATCATTTAAGCCCAATACCGATGATATGCGTGAAGCTTCAAGTCGAGTATTGATGGAGCACTTATGGGAAGCTGGGGTAAAGGTACAAGCCTACGACCCTGAGGCAATGGAAGAGACACAGCGCATTTATGGTGCGCGTGATGACTTAACACTAGCTGGTACAAAAGAGGCTGCATTAAAAGGTGCTGATTTCCTAGTTATTTGTACTGAATGGCAAGTGTTTAGAGCGCCTGATTTTGAGTTAATAAAACAGTCGTTATCTGAGCCATTATTATTTGATGGACGTAATTTATTTGAACCTTCTTTAATGCAGGAATACGGATTGCATTACTACGCAATAGGTCGTGGATTATCAATAAAGGAACGTTAATATGAGTCAGGTTAAAAAAGCTGTAATTCCAGTCGCTGGACTAGGAACAAGAATGTTACCCGCTACAAAAGCAATTCCAAAGGAAATGTTACCTGTAGTGGATAAACCACTGATTCAATATGTGGTTGCTGAATGTGTAGCAGCAGGCTTAAAGGAAATCATTCTGGTAACGCATGCTAGTAAAAACAGTATCGAAAATCATTTTGATACCAGTTTTGAGTTAGAAGCTACGTTGGAAAAAAGGGTAAAACGCCAGCTTCTTGAAGCGGTCCAGGCTATTTGCCCCAAAGACGTAACAATCATGCACGTCCGCCAAGGCGTAGCAAAAGGGTTAGGGCATGCTATTTTGTGTGCTCGTCCGATGGTAGGTGATAGCCCATTCGCAGTTGTGTTACCTGATGTCATCATCGATGATGCTGCTTGTAATCCTAAAAAAGACAATTTGGCGGATATGGTTGCTACCTTCAATACTAGCCGTGTGAGCCAGATAATGGTTGAAGCCGTGCCTGACGAATTGGTACATAAATACGGCGTGGTTGATTTAGGTGGAAAAGAGTTAGGTGAAGGTGAATCAGCTAAAATACACAAAATGGTTGAAAAGCCAGCTCGTGAAGATGCTCCGTCGAATTTGGCAGTTGTAGGGCGTTATGTTTTGTCAGAACATATTTGGGATGAGTTAGAGAAAACTCAACCAGGCGCTGGTGATGAGATTCAACTGACAGATGCCATCGATTCAATGATGGAACAAGAGCAGGTTGATGCATACTATATGACCGGTAAGAGCCATGATTGCGGTAGTAAGCTTGGTTATATGAAAGCCAATATTGAATACGGACTTCGTCATCCTGAAATCAAAGATGAGTTTTTGGAATTTTTGAAGTCAGTTGTTTAACCCGTTGATTTAATCAGTCTGCTGAAATTAGAGTAGGGCGCCTTTGAGGCGCCTTTTTTATTTCACTGAAATAGATGTTTTCAACTTTTCTAGCATACGCGCACCAATACCTTTGACATTGGTCAGGTCTTCTATACGTTTGAAATTACCATTTGCCTTTCTATAAGCCACAATGTCTTGCGCTTTTTTAGCGCCGATACCGGGCAGGGCTTGCAATTCGCTTTCTGACGCTGTATTCAAATTGACAGGTTGTGACTGCGCTTTCAATTGAGATTTAGCCGTTTCAATTTTTTGCTCTAAGTTTTTTGCTTGAGTCGTGAATGGGGCGCTTGCAATAAAAACTGCACAAGCCACCACGATTGTGGGTAAGAACTTCTTCATAATGATTCTCCATGTTCATTTTTAATCCATTAGTGCATGTCTAGCACGATTTAAAAATAGTTCGAGCTTGGGTTCATGTAAAGTCTAGTTTTCAGTTAAGTGGGTGGGTTGGGGAGCTGGTGGCAAGCGAATTAGTAAAAAGCATGGTCTAGCGCGAAGATAAAAAAAGGCTCCTTGAAGGAACCTTTTTTAGTTTAATTTTAATCAGTTATTAACGTCTGCGAGCAAGAGCCAATAAACCTAGGCTCATTAGCAAGATACCTGCAGGCTCTGGTATGCTTGCTGCGGCAATTGCTTCAGATGAAAGAGCTGAAACGTTACCCGTTCTAGCATCTGTTAATCTAATAGAACTATTACCGCTACAGCAATCTTCTGCCCAGTAAAGTTCAACTGTGTGTTCACCAATTGAAATGTTGTTTAAGGTTACTGAAAAAACATCAGAATTGTTCCAGCTATTAGACCACCAAAGGTTATCTGTGCGCTCAGCAACTAAAACGCCGTCAAGAAATAGCTCTGCGCCGAAGCCCGCGTCTAAACCTGCATCTAACGTCCATTCGCCTACATAGCTCATGTCAAAATTAAATGAAAGTAAATTAACCGTATCCTGACCAGTGTTGAAATTGCTAGTAGAAGCTAATTCGCTAACTGATCCAGCTGGTAAAAGATTAAAAGCACCTTGAAGATCGCTACTGTTAAAGTTGCTATCCATGTCGCGGGTTTCAAGAGTAATTACAGTAGCGCTTGCAGTGGCGCAAACCATAAGGCTTGCCAAAATGGCTGATTTGAAAAGCTGTATCATGACTGCTTCCTATGATATGAAAAATGTTAAATGATATATTCAACAAATTAGTTGTTGATATACGCGGTAATATGCTTTTTCCATGCCAGATTTGTAACTGCTTGATACTAATTTATTTTTTTATTTTTTAGTCGTTATTTATTCGATTTTGTTAAAAATTTCGACAGAGATTTGGTTATAAAAAAACCACTACATCATTGTGAGTAGTGGTTTTGTGATAAGGCGCGAATTACCAAAAATACACAAAGTTTAAAGACAAATAATCTTAAAGCCTGTCTAGTACTGCTTGGGTGAAATCGGTAGTACCATGTTGGCCTCCAAGGTCACGTGTTGTGCGATCGCCTGATTCGATAACTTCTTTTAAAGCATTTCGGATTTTGTCTGCTTTATCGGCCATTTTCAGATATTCCAACATTTGTACTGATGCGAGGATTACTGACGTTGGGTTAGCAAGGTTTTTCCCAGCAATGTCAGGCGCTGATCCATGTACGGCCTCAAATATTGCGCAATCTTTACCGATGTTTGCACCGGGTGCCATGCCCAGCCCACCCACTAATCCTGCACAAAGATCAGATAGTATGTCGCCAAATAAATTGGTGGTGACAATGACATCAAATTGATGTGGGTTCATGACCAACTGCATACACGCGTTGTCAACGATCATTTCAGTGGATTCGATATCTGGATATTTGTCTGCAATTTCTCTGGCCACTTTCAAAAATAAACCAGAGGTCGATTTTAATATGTTAGCTTTATGCACTGCGGTCACTTTTTTACGACCTTCGCGGCGTGCAAGTTCGTAAGCAAAAGTGATGATGCGTTCTGCACCTTGGCGAGTGATGATGCTTTTGGCTTCGGCTTCAGTGCCATCATCAGAAACAACCTGACCTAAACCAGAGTACATACCTTCTGTATTTTCTCTTACAGTTACAATATCGATGTCTTCGTAGCGAGCTTTAGTGCCTTTAAACGATAGTACAGGGCGCACATTGGCGTACATTTGGAACTTTTTACGCAAGCTTACGTTGATTGATGTAAAACCTTCTCCAACAGGCGTTGTTAGTGGGCCTTTTAACGTGACCTTATTCTTTTCAATGAGATCGAGCGTTTGTTGCGGTAGTAATTCTCCGTGATTTTCTAGCGCCACTAAGCCAGCGTCGGCAAAATCATAAGCAAAGTCACAACCTACTTTTTCTAAAATTAAAAGTGCTGCATCGACGATATCGGGACCAATACCATCACCTTTGATGACGGTAATTCGTTGTTGAGTCATTAGGAGTTCCTATTTGTGCTTTTGTTGGCTTATTTTTAAAGGATTTAGTCTTAAATTTAGGGGCTGATTTATACCATTTTCTCGGCTTAACTTCTATGAGTTAAGCCTAATTGACGGCTTTTGAGAAGTTTTTTGATTGATTTTATAGCAGCGCGCAATAACTGTGACTTTGATGTAAAGAGGTTGCCAACATCTGATTAACATTTTGCTCATCTATTTTTAAATATGCTAAGCAAGTGATATAAAAACTCTGGGACGCTTCACTCAATTTTTGTTCACTAAAATACGCTCGTCTCGCCAGTAAAATACTGAGTCCCAAAATAATGATTAATGTCCTAAGAAGTTCATTTTTGGGCAACTGAAGTTTGTTTTCACTAAGCGTAGAGATTGCTTCACTGTATTGCGTTGGTTGTTGCCAAGCTTGACACAATTTTAAACTGTGTGCTGGTAGGCTCTGTGAATTTCGAAAATCAAATAAATGCGTAATATCGTGTTGTCTGTCCGTATTTTTGGTCCATTTCGTTCGTGCTTTTAATGATGGTTGCGTAAATAATCCACTGCAAGCAAAGCACAGTAGAGTCGATGCTTCTTCTGCCGAAACATGCTGGTTTAAAGGAGCTAGATTTGCCGCTATTTGACTTGCTAGGCGGCTGAATTGTGTAAAGTTTTGCTGTAATGGGAATAGACTTTGATTAAGTCTGAGCAAAAGCGCTTGTTGAATTAGCATAGAATTGGTCTTCACATAACCGTGCATCATTAAGCCATGTTTCACTTGTTGCACTGGCAATTTATTTCTATTTGAAAAAGTGGCGGTTTGTTTTAAATAGTCTGCAAACGCGGGCTCTGAACTAATCTGCTGCGCCAATTTGTCGATATCGACTACACCACTATTTAAGTGTTTCTGAACTTCTAGCAATACTTTTGGGGGTTTATCTAGTGGAAAGTTATCAACAATCGGCTCGATGCAATCCGCTTTTTCCAACTGCCAGTTTTTATCCCACCATTTTTGAATTTGTACAAATGCTGATACGGTTTGCGCGGCACTGACATGTTCAATATTGTTTGTATATACGCGTTTTAATTGAGGTTTACTGTCTGCAGATGTTTGGATCGTTGTGACTAAAACTTTTTCGCTAGCAACGCTTAACACAATAGCGGGTCGTTTATCGTCGAGTTTTATCACAGTGCCTGGGCATATCAATGTGGGATATTCTAATAATCCTTCTACACATTCCAGCCAACTTTCAGGACAGCTTTGTATCAGTTTTTTTAAAACAATTGAAAAATGTACTGGCTTAGCAGATTTATTCGGAGTGATCTGAGTTGCAAGTTGATGCGCTAACATAATAATTTGTTGGTGTTTGTTAGCGTTTATTGGCCAAGACTGTGCATTGTCCATTTTCGAAAATAGAAATTTGTACATCTGATAGCCATTCAACCAAGTTTCTAAATTGGCCTTCGTTAGCATTTGCATTAAACGCACATTTTTTCGATGGTAAGATGGACGTTTGTTGTCTTCTAAACAGCAAGCCAAATCGCTCTGGCGCTCACTGTACAAGGTTAAAATACAACTTAATAATTGCTGGCAGCACAAGTCGTTGATACGAGCACGATTGCAGATTAGCGCGCAATAGACCATTGCGTTAAACGTCAGATTACATATATAGGTGCTTTTTGATTTGTACAGCAAAGGTTGCGCAACAAATACATCTGGAGTGAGTTTGAATGCGGACAAAAACGTTTCGGACACTTTGATGATGCGCTTAACTTGTTCAGTACCAATGGCGTTTGTATGAATGTCTTGTAGTATGGCGGTTACTTGCGAAAAAGACTTAATAACCGCTTGAGTTGGCATAATTTACTGTTCACATGTTTTGTTTGTAGTTAAATAATAGTAATTAGAGCTTGAGATAGTTCTGATAGGTGCCTTCGCCCCAAGCAATCAGTTTATCATTTTCAAATAACAAAGGTGTGCATTCGTCCTGCGTCGTTATTCCATCAGATTGATTCCAAGTTGTGCGGTAAAACATTACTTGTAATTGTGTACCGTTTACTTGCTTTGCTTCACTGATATCTGGCGGCCCCATTAATTCAACGATAGTTTTTTTGAGATCCCCAAGTTTAATTTTGGTTAATTGGACTTTGTTGTATTCCTGACGATCTTCCCAGTCCATATCAGAAGTGTCATCTGGGTTATACATTATCAGCAGAACAACCAACGACACGTATACAAATACGCCTATGCCTATCCGCTTTATTATTTTGGTATTCATATCAAAGTTACTATTCCAATTTAACTATTGTCTATATTAATCAAAACCTGATGTTGATTAAAGGCTACTAAACGTGAAAACACGAAGCTTACCTTAATTATTTCATTACTTGATAACATGGGCTGTATTCACTGCCTGGCAATTTCATTCGTTGTTGTTTTACAAATGATTGTAAAAGGGTGTCTAACATTTGCATTAGTTTAGGGTCGCCATTGATTTTAAATGGGCCATGCTCTCTGATTTGTTTAATGCCTTCTGCTTTAACATTACCAGCAACGATACCTGAAAACGCTTTGCGTAAGGCGGCGGCAAGCTCAGCTTTGGGCTGTGAAAAATGCAGATTTAACGCTTGCATGCTTTCGTGCGTCGGTGCAAACGGTTTTTGAAACTCAGGGTCAATTTTTAATAGCCAATTGAATAGGTAAGAGTCACCCGTAGAGCGTCTATGAGTGCGTACATCTATTTGCTTGCTTTTAACTTTCTGTGCCACTTTGACGGCATCATCAACTATTATTTCATACAAAGATTGAGCTTCAGGACCCAATGTAGCACCTACAAATTTATCTATGGATTCGAAATAATCTTTGCAGTGAGCCGGACCAGTCAGAATGATAGGGACTATTTGCTCTTTATTGTTTTCATTTAGTAATACGCCCAATAAATAAAGTAGCTCTTCTGCAGTGCCCACTCCCCCCGGGAAAATCACTATGGCATGAGCGACGCGCACAAAAGCTTCCAAACGCTTTTCGATATCAGGCATGATGACCAACTCATTCACAATCGCATTGGGCGGCTCAGCAGCGATTATCGATGGCTCTGTCATGCCCATGTAACGACCTTGTTTATAGCGTTGCTTGGCGTGTCCGATAGCTGCACCTTTCATCGGACCTTTCATCGCACCCGGCCCACAACCTGTACAGATATTCATTTCACGCAATCCAAGTTGATAGCCAACTTCTTTTGTATATTTATACTCGACCTCGCCGATAGAGTGTCCGCCCCAGCACACTACCATGTTGGGATCACTGCCTACTTTTATAACTTCTGCATGACGCAGAATGTCAAATACGATGTCGGTCAAGTAGCGCGATTCTGATTCTTGCTCTTGGTCGAAGCTATATTTTCCCCCCATGTGAAGAATGTCTCTGAGCACCGCAAAAAGATGTTCGTGTACACCTTTGATGAGTTGGCCGTCTACAAAAGCCACAGCAGGTGGGTTCACCAGCTCTATTTTAACCCCTCGTTCGCGCCTGATTAGATTGACTTCAAAATCTTTGTAAGGCGTGAACAACTGTTCGCAGTCGTCTTCTTCAACCCCTGAATTTAAAACGGCTAAACAACAGTTTCTAAACAACATATACAAATCACTGTTTACTGATTGTTTTAGTCTGTCTACTTCGAATTGAGACAATTGGCTTAATGGGCCAACAGGGTTTAATTGTATTGAAAGCATAGGTGTCCTGTTATTTGTAGGTTACTGCCGTGCTTGACGAGCTAAATCGTAAGTAGCTTCGAAATTGCTTCTGAAGGGATTAATATCCAATCCTCCTCGGCGTGTGTAACGAGCGTATACGGTTAATTTCGTTGAATGACAATATTGTGATATGTCTTCGAAAATTCGTTCCACACACTGTTCATGAAATTCATTGTGCATTCGAAATGAAACCAAATACCGCAACAAAGATTCGTGATTAATTTGTGGGCCAGCATAACGGATCATAACGCTTCCCCAATCAGGTTGATTGGTAATTAAGCAATTTGATTTTAATAAATTACTATTGAGCGTTTCGTCAACATGATTGTTACTGGTACGTAAGACAGATGGCTCTAGATTATATTCGGTAAATTCAATATCTAAATCATCAATATTGAGGCCAGGTAAATTTTCAATTTTTTGGTCTGCAAATTCTGAGGGTAATATCACCTTAACTTGCACCTTCCTGCCAGCACAAGCGGTTAGATCTTTTTGCAACATTGCAGATAAGGTTTCAACTGATTTGACTTTAGTCTGGTTAAAACTATTCAAATACAGCTTGAAACTTTTTGATTCAATCAGGTTAGGAGAGTCGAAGGGGACAACACATTTCATCAGTGCTATTTGCGGCTTACCTCGGGAGTTCAACCAAGATAATTCATAGCCATTCCAGATATCGTCACCATGAAAAGGTAGTTTACCAGTTAATCCAATTGCATCCCTGCTTATGCTTCGCGGTACTGCTTGGAGCAGACCAGGAGAATACGTTTGTATGTATTCAACACTTTTACCTAATGTGAGGTTTTTAAGTTGTTGTGATGATTTAACTATCTCATCGGTTTTATTTGTCATTTAACCTTCTCGTTTTACGGGGCGGTATTAGTATACAATTAGTGCTTATTTCTCGCATCTGTCCTTAAACAGATTGCAATATGTTTTCATCACCCCAATTGACGCATGGCTTAGTTGCTTCTCGTCAGTTAATTTTAATAAAAGGAAGTGTAGTCTGTGAGCATTGTATCGGCACTACAAAGTTTTGTTTCAGAATATGTCGATTATTATCAAAATAATCAGCAACCGTTAGTTATTCAGTATGACAAAAATTGGCCGTCACCGTGTTATCAGCAAAATGGCGAACAAGATGAATGGGTTAATTGGCGACCTATCCTACAAACTGCTCCAGCTAGCTTTGAACATTTTGAACAAGCCCTAGATCTTAAAATGGATGAGCAACTCAAACAATATTATACCTGTTTTTGGAGTGATAACCTAAACGCGAATACAGAGCGTGGAAATCTACAGCTTTTGATGCCTTGGAACGAAGAGGATTTTGAACGTTTACAAAAAAATCTCGTAGCACATGTTTTGATGAAAAGAAGGCTAGGGCAAGAAGAAACCTTATTTTTCGCCATTACCGATGAAGATGATTTTATTGTTAGTGTTCATAACCAATCTGGAAAGGTGATGTTAGAGCAGGTGGGGTTAGAGCCAAAAGAAACTTTAGCAGAATCGTTAGAGGAGTTTATTCAGCAATTATCACCACGCATATAGCCTGAGTTCCTGGCCGTAATGCTCGGTCGTCAAAACCGCGGGACTAAAGCCACCGCCTACAGGTTAAAAATGTAGTATAGGCTTTAAGCCCATGAAAATTGTTAGTCAAAACCGCAGGGCTAAAGCCACCGCCTACAGGTTAAAAATGTAGCCTGGGCTTCAGCCTATGAAAATTGTCAGCCAAACCCGCGGGGCTAAAGCCACCACACAGGGTTTTATACGTTTACACTTTTTTTCGTAATGCGTCGCTTAAACTCTGTACCTGACTTTCTAAAACCACGATTCGTTGTTCAAGGTTCTTGATATGCGAAAGCAAGTCGTCAGGTTTGTCGGCAATTGGTTCACTCAATGTTGCTTTGGAGAATTGTTCGGGATCGCTCTGCCAGCGCTTGAGTACCTCGATAATATCTTTTAAGGGTAACGGGCGATTGGAGGCTTTTTTGACAAGTGCCACGCTCGGCAATTTGCCGCTTGCCTTTATCTTTTCACAAAGTGAAGCTATGTATTGAAACTGATTAGACATGATGAAAAACACTAATAATTAGCGAATGTGCTCATATTAACGGTATTAGCAGCGAGGTGCATTATTTATTTTTCATATAAAACAATAAGTTAAAAATTGGCCTTATTTTTGTATTGTGGTGTATCAGTAAACTTACTGTTATCGAAAATAAAGGAATTTAAAATGAAAAAAACACTAATTGCTGCTGCCCTTGTTCTTCCCCTAACGTTGTCTGGATGTGTTATCTCGGTTGGCGGCGAAGGAGACTATTCGCACCATTCTGATTGGGAACAAAAAGAACGCAAAAACAGAAAGGCGATTTCTACTTTAGAATCAAATACAGCAATTGAGGATATTAAACGTCGTTTCGGAACCCCTGATTTTAGTGAACTACATCAACAAAATAACGATGAAATTAGTGTTTTATTTTATCGTACACAACGTCGTGAAGGTGATGGAATAACTACCAAAGACGAATGCACGCCATTAGTATTTAAAAACGGTATCTTGATTGGCTGGGGCGACGCAGCATATAAAAACATCTAATGGTTTTTGCAATACACTGATATCACTTAGGGCTAGGTTTTCTAGCCCTTGAACTTATCTGAGACGGTTATCGAGCTGATCGATTAGCTCTGTCCACTCAGCATCCTCGAAAAAAGACTGGCGAATAAAGGTTGCTTGAGACTCAGTCCAAAAAGGAGCTTCTTCCAACTTTACAGATTTCTCTAAACCTTTGTGTTCACTTATAAAGGTTTCGATCGACTCGTCATCATTGGCTAAACCCAATTGCAAAAACAAATCTTTCATTTCTAAATTTTCAGTTAGCATGTAACTTCTCCTAGGATAGATTCGTAAACATTGTTGTCTATATAGTTAAGCTTGGGTGAAAAATACTATAAATCAACCTCTGTGGAATGAATTCTAATAAATTTAATTATCAAGCAGGTTAATATACTGTTAACAAGTGGTTAATTTTTCTGTAAAGTAAAAATTCTTATTCGAAGTGAGTCTATCTATGTCAAGCACTGCACAAACACTCGATCCATTAGCTAACATTAAAGCTGTTTATCTTGCGGCTGAAGATTTAAAAATTGCCGCTTCGATTTTATATCAGGCATACCATGATGATCCGTTATTTTTAGATATTTTCGAATCTGAGAAAGAAGGATATGAATCGAGACTGCGCAGCGCGATTAGGGAAGAACTCAATGCGTTCTGGGCTGCTAAACAACCTATGATTGGATTGTTCGAAGAAGAGCGATTATTAGCGGTAGCGTGCTTGATTAGCCCAAATAGTGAATTCCAGCCAAATCGTTTTTGGCATTGGCGATTAAAAATGTTGCTTACCGCTGGGTATTTGGGCATGAAACAGATGGTTGAAAAAGAGCAACGTGTAAAAGAACGTATACCACATGAGAAATATCATATGTTGTCATTTATTGGTGTACACCCTGATCATCAACATCGCGGACTAGGACACGTTTTAATGAGTGCCATTGATAGTATTGTGGTTGAAGAAGAAACAAGCGAAGGTGTTGGGGTTTACGTTACTTTACCTAAATGTTTGTCTTTCTTTTCTGATGGCAAATATGAGCATATTGAAGAGTTGAAGGTATCCCGCATAAATGGTCAAATTATGTTTAGACCCCGGCCATAAATATCATTTTTTGCTAAATTTAGATTTTTGAAACGGTGATCAGTTGATGATCACCTTTTAATATTTATGGCTTTTCATAACTATTAATCCCTCCTAGTTTACTTCTACTGACACTTTTAAACACCATTGATGGTTAAATTTTTTTAGAGCGGTTTTTTACCCGTTCTGTCAACGTGAGACATTGTCTTTTTATTTTGTAAGATATTTCCTACAGAGGCGTAGGTGTTAAGCGGAATAAACGCCTAGGGTAATACTTACTAAATATATAACCTATTGAAATACATTGATTTAAAATCAGATATACGACTTTCGTCTAATGGCTTACAAAAATACTTTCATTTGGGTACTGGAACGAAAAGTAAATTGCTTTATCTTTAGTCTCGTCACAAGGAAATACGACGGGTCAGGAAGACTTAAGGAAAGCCAAAGGATCACTTTCATTGGATGAAAGTAAAAGTTCATGATGAGCTTTTAGCAATGGATGCAAACCCACGGATTGGTATGGAAGAACTAGGACAATCTTATGGATGAGAATTGCTACACCAAGGATGTGTAGTTAATGAATGGAAAAATGGAAAGGAACACACTTAAGGATAAGTGACTCACTTAAGGATGAGCGAGATTAGATGGAAAGGGGCGTATATGGATGTTGACCGGGATGGTTTAATGGCGATGGAAAGCTGAGAGGGATTCTCAAAATTCTACGAGGTGTGTCTAATTTGTTAGACACACCTTTTTTATTTCAAATACTTAAAAAATTAGTTATACGCTACTAATCAGCTAGTTTCGCAACCACTTGCTTAATCCCACCTTCAACTCTTCCAAAACAATAGGTTTCGTTAAATAACCATCCATTCCTGCGGCAAAACACTTCTCCTGATCACCCTTCATGGCATTAGCGGTTAAAGCAACTATTGGAATGTTAGGGTCAAACCTCACATCTTGGGCGGCGCGTATTTTCCGACTAGCTTCATAGCCGTCCATTACCGGCATCTGACAATCCATTAAAACAATGTCAAATGGAATTGCTGTTTGATTTAATCTTTCGAGTGCCTCTAAGCCATTATTTGCCAGTTCGGTTTGGCAGTTTAGATTTTTTAACATTTCATCGGCGACAGCCTGATTAATGATGTTATCTTCTACTAATAATACTCGCGGCATCTGAAGAGGTTTACGAATAGAGTTACGTTTGGTGATCATTTCGAAAGCAGTTTCTGTTCTTGTATTAATTTGATTAGCAATTACCGAAATCGCTGACAACAAATCATCATTTTTTATTGGTTTGCTAAAATACGCGTCAAACCCAATGCTTTGAAACTTTTGAGCATCGCCTCGCTGGGCAGTTGACGTCATGAGTATCATTTTTATTTTTGTAAATCGCTGATCACTTTTGATCGCTTTACCTAGCTCAGTGCCATTTATTCCGGGCATATCAGCGTCTATTATTGCGATGTCGATTGGTTTTTTGTTTTCACTATTCTGGCGCAATAATTTGAGTGCGGCAGGGGAGTTTTGAGCTTGCACAACATTAATTTTTTGAGATTCTAAAATCGAGCACAAGACTTCTCTATTGGTTTTATTATCATCAACAATTAACACGCGTAGATTCGCGATATTTTCATAAGAGTAGTCTAGATTGCCGCTATTCTTTCGTTCAGAGGCAGGATCAAACTGAATAGTAAACCAAAATTCTGACCCTTTCTTCCACTCACTATTTACCCCTATTTCTCCGTGCATTAGCTCGACTAATTCTTTAGCGATTGATAATCCTAAACCTGTGCCACCAAACTTGCGAGTTGTTGAAGCATCTAATTGACTGAATTTTTGAAATAATTGTTTCTGTTTGTTTTCCGAAATACCAATACCAGAGTCAACAACGCAAAAAATGAGTTTGTTGTCCGCCAGAAGATTAACTTTTATTACGATTTCACCTTGCTGGGTAAACTTGATTGCGTTACTGGTTAAATTGCTTAGGATTTGCCTAATTCTACCCGGATCGCCTTTGATCCACTTGGGTACCTTTGCTTGCATTGAAAAAATGAGTTCTAGCTGTTTTTCTTCAGCACGAAGGGAAAAACTTTCGACAAAACAATGTAACATCTCATGTAAGTCAAACTCGATATTCTCAATGTCTAATTTACCTGCTTCAATTTTTGAAAAGTCGAGAATGTCATTGATTAAGGCGAGCAATATTTGCCCACTATTTTGTGCTAACTCTGCATATTTTAATTGTTGTTCAGACAAAGGTGTATTTAACAACAAATCATTCATACCGATTATGCCATTGATAGGAGTGCGTATTTCGTGACTCATATTGGCTAAAAAGTCACTTTTTGCCTGGCTGGCAACCTTAGCTTGCTCTTCCGCCTCTTTTAATTCCGTAATATCTTGAAAAGCGCCGCGCAGTAACACTTCTCCATCATGGTTTTTTTCTGCGAACCCGAATGATTTAACCCATATTTTATTATTTTTAGCGGTTTTAAACGGAAGTTTAAAATCAAACGGAATCCCTTTTTCTGTGGCATTTTGGAGCGCTTCTTTCACCTGCTGTCGATGCTCGGGGTAGTAGAAATTGATTGCATTTTCAACATCGACTTTGCTGCCTACAGGTAATTCGTGAATTCGATAGACTTCATCTGACCAAAATAAAGTGCCAGATGTTATATTGAATTCCCAAGCACCAAGTTTAGCGACCTTTCCGGTCGCCATTAATAATGAAGCACTGCGATTTTTTTCATTTTCGATGCGCTTTAATTCTGAAATGTCGCGCCCAACAAATAGGAAACCATCTAAATTTTTATCTGGGCTCATTATGGCTGTGACGGTTAATTGAATGGGAATTGTTTGTCCATGTTTATTTCTAAATTGAGTTTCATATTCATCCGCGACACCTTGGCTAGCCGAAAAGGTAATTGATTCCATACCCATTGTTATCGTCCGTCCCATTTTTTTACTAATTTTTTGAGCATGTAACTGCAATGCTTCAGGCTCAAAGAATGTGTCCGGTTTTAACTTCCCAATCACTGAATTTCGGTCATATTTAAGCAGCTTTTCGGCGAAGTTGTTGTAAGTTAAAATTCGTCCAGAAGTATCGGTAGAAAGAATTATTTGATTGGCACTGTTAAGTATGGCTTCTTGCAAATTGCTAAAGTTTCGAAGCTCAAGCTCCTGTTGTTTGCGCTTGGTAATATCCATAGCCACGCCAATGATATGAATAACCTGATTGTTCTGAAGAACCGGTTTTATATTGGTCCGAACCCAAAAAGGAAGTCCTTGCTTATTGTAATTAATCAATTCGTAACTGAACGTTTCACATTTACGGATGGCACTTCTTATTTTGGCCAGCGTTGAAGTATCGGTTTTAGGGCCAACTAAAAACTCTTCTGGGGATCTGCCAATTGATTCTTTCAATGTATAACCACTGATTTTTTCAAACGCAGGATTTACCCAATTAATCGTCAGATCTGGGTTGAATATCAATATGGCGTTGTCACTTTCTTGCACAATGTTAGCTAAAAATTCATTTTCAGCTTTGCTTTCTTTCAGCTTTTGTTGCGCTTCGTATTGATCTGTTAAGTCAATATTGATGCCGGTAAACTTAAGTGAATGATTTTTCCCAGTGCTGATAACTTGTCCGAATGAACGAATATACTTTTCTTTATTTGAAGTTGTTAAAATACGATATTCGGCTTCATATTTATCGTTTAATTTGTTTGCTTGATGAAACTCATTGATGGCCATTTCTCGATCTTCAGGATGGATAAACTGAAACCACTCCTTTAGATTGACTGGAATTTCCTCATCTGGAATAGCATACAATCTACACATTTGCTCATCCCAAATAATCTTCTCCGAGGTAAATTCATATTGCCAAACACCTATGCCTGATTGCTTAGCGACTTCGTATCTTGCCAATAAGTTGTTATTAAGTGATTGTGCAGTGAACAATTTTTTTGCTGGGCTAAACGAAATTAATAGGCTTTGAGTATTATTAACAGGTATCTCATCTATTAAAACCGTGACATAACTTATCGCAAATGTCGGTGTAGCAATCGCAATAGGATTGCCATCGTTAAGCGCAGTATGTTGATTAGTTGATGTTGTTGAATCCCGTCCGCTAAAAAAGCGGCTAAATAACGCTTGGCTTTGTTTAAATGTGAAAAGGGGTAATATTGATTCGCCAACAATCGTTGCGCAATCAACATCAAATAATTGGCGAGCTGCTGCATTTACGTTTAATACTTCACCATCTGTAGTGCACCAGATCATCGCGATGGAACTTTGCTGAAAAAACATTCCAGCAACATCTTCGTTCCAATTAACTTTATTAGTCACGTTTTTATTATCCTAAAGTAGATGAGAAACACCATACTATCAATCGTTTAGCTAGCGCCATTTTTTTACATTTAGTTAACGATTGCAAACTGACTTTTGGTTTTTTCCATATTCCTTTCAAGTATAGACAAACATTTTTGGAATTTCGTAAAACTTGGTGAGGCAGTACTAAGCCGGAGCGTTGTTAGCAAATCTACAACATAATTGGAAACTGAGGCGTTTGTTATTTACAATACGGCAAATTTTCATTGCAAAGGTTCACGTTTGTCAAACGCTCGGGTTTCCGCCCCACCATTCCAAATGTCTTTCTTTTTACCTAAATATTGGCCGGTATGGCTTAGTATTGGCTTACTCTATACGATTTCTTGGTTGCCTTATAAAGTACAGGTGCTTATTGGTAAGGGATTAAGTTTTATATTGAGAACTCTTGCAAAAAAGCGCATAAACGTTGCAAAAAGGAATTTGGAACTGTGCTTCCCTCAAAAAAGTGAAGCTGAACGTCAATCGTTATTAGATAAAAATATTGAACACGCTGGGATGGCTATTCTTGAAACGGGCATGGGGTGGTGGTGGCCTGATTGGCGAGTGCGCCGCCATTCAGATATTGAAGGCTATGAGCATGTCCAAGCCATTCTAGACAAAGGCAAAGGCGTATTAGGCCTAGCAATTCATAATATGAGCCTCGAACTGGGATGTCGTATCGCCGGTTTAAAATATCCTTCCGTGGCATTTTATCGAAAGCATAACAACCCACTGATGGAATATATGCAATATCGCGGACGTTCGCGCTCCAATAAGTACATGATCCACAAACGCAATGCGAAAGGGTTGATCAAAGAATTGAATCAAAATGAAGTGTGTTTTTACTTGCCCGATCAAGATTATGGACGCAGTTTTAGTGAATTTGTTCCTTTTTTTGCTGTAGATGAAGTGGCATCTACTAAAGGGACAATGTTGTTTGCCAAAAATGCAAACTGCGAAGTTGTATTCATAATTCCTGTGCGCACCAGGAGTGGTTATAAAGCGGTGTTTTTACCGGGCCTTAATCATTTTCCGTCTGGGGACGATAAAAAAGATATAACCCGTGTAAATCAAAAAATTGAAGAGATGATAAATGTCGCGCCTGAACAATATCTGTGGATGCACAAGCGCTTTAAAACTCGTCCAAATGACGAATATCCTTCACTTTATGATTAATCAATTAGATATAAAATGAGTCTCGAAATATGAGCAAAAAAACGTCCAATGTATTGTTCTGGGCTAGGCACCTTGGCTTGGCTTTAGCACTGATTATTATTGCAGCGATTGTACTTAATTTACAAAGCTTTAATGTGTCCGGCCCAAAACCGGAAGGTGAGCCTGAACAGAAGAGTGTGTCACAAGGGATGACAGATTTTTATGCGGCATATCGTATGTCTTCAAGTAAACCTTTTGAAGACGATATTGGCGACTTCGTCATTCAGGTCAACCCTCCAAAACAACCGCTCGACGAACGTCTAAAAAACATGGAAAGTATTCAAAGCAATATCTCTACTCGTTGGGTAGGGGAGCATAAATATCGTAGTTTTAGAGCGGGTAGCACGTTACGTGAAGCGATTACAAATTATGCTCAATCAGAAGGGATGCAGGTTTTATGGGAGTTGGACAAAGACTTTATTATCAAAAATCAGTTCCAACTAGACAATACAATCACAGGTTCACTGGCGCAAATTGCCAGTGCTGTTGATGGTAGTTTTGAAGGGGAAGTAAAAGCTTTTATTTGTCCAAAACAACGTTCGATGATCGTCACTGAAGAAATCAGTAAATATATTCGCGAAAACTGCACCCTAATCGAGTAGAGTTAACAATTAATGCTACTTTTTACTCTTGTTGAAAAGTAGCATCCCAAATTTGCTTTACATTATGTTGGTGCTCAGAGTATTGGCTTTTATCTACCAGATTATCTTTTTTCAACAAAGTTAATCTATGTGAGCGATTTCGGTAATCAAGATAAGCATCGAGCAATTGTTGCTTGTGTGCTGCTGATATGTAATTTGCTTTGCATAGGCTTTCTAGCAAACGAACATTATCAGACCAATCTGCAATTTCAGGTAATGATTTAGCATTATTTAACACCCAAAATTGGACCAAAAACTCGATATCTGCCATTGCGCCGGCATCTTGTTTTACGTCTAACCAGTCTTTATCGCCTTTATTTAAGTGTTCGCGCATCTTATGCCGCATCTGAGAAACGTCTTGTTGCAGCGTATTTTCTTCACGGTGACGGCATAAAATATTGCGCCTGATTGTTTCTATGTGCTTGGAAAAAATAGGCGTAGCGTATACAACTCTTGCCCTAACTAAAGCTTGATGCTCCCAAGTCCAGGCTTCCTCTTGTTGGTACTGCTCAAATCCATTGACGTGACATACTAAGAGTCCTGCATTTCCCGATGGACGCAAGCGCATATCGATTTCGTAAAGTTGACCAGAGGGCGTTTTTGTCATAAACAAATGCATAATACGTTGAGCCAGCTTGGTGTAAAACTGGTTCGCTTCAATAGACTTAGTACCATCGGTTATACTTTGTGAATCGCACTCGTGTACGAATACCAAATCCAAATCTGAACCATAACCTAGTTCAATACCACCTAATTTTCCGTAACCGATAACGGCAAATTTTTTATCTTCTTCTGTACAGCCCTGTGGAACACCATACTTTTGTTTCATATGTTCCCAAGCCATATTGACGACTTCTGTAATAATTGCTTCAGCTAAATAGGTAAGATGATCACTGACTTTCATAATCGGCAGAACGCCAGTTACATCGGCAGCGGCGACTTTTAAGTGCTGGATTTGTTTAAATTGTCGTAATGTTTCCATTTGCAACTCAAGATCATCAGGCTCGACGCGCAACAATGATTGTCGTAGTTCGTCTGGATAGTCTTGCAATTTCGTGGGGTTATACAACAGTTGTGGATTGAGTAACTCATCTAACAAAATAGGGTATTTGGCAATTTGCTCCGCAATCCATGGACTGGCATGGCATAGCCTTACTAATTGTTGCTGCGCACCTTGGTTTTCAACCAGCAATTGCAAATAAGTGGTCCGTCTTAACACGGTTAGTAAAATATAGGTAATACGTTCAAGTAGCACAGATAACTCTGTGCCATCCAAACTAGATTCATCTAAGGCCACTATATTGGCTAAAAGTTGAGGAACGAGTGTGTTGAGTGCAACAAGGGCTTTTTGTGAAGGGTGTTTTTTTTCTACTTGGCTTTTCAGCTCTTTGATGTGTTTTGCAAGCAAGCTAGCAGTTTCATTCGTACCTAAATGATCAAATAAATCAGTAATTTCCTCCACAGAAAGATCCAGCTTCCACGCATCTAAAAATCCGCTTAAATGTGTCAGTTCTTCGTCGTCTGTTTCATTGGGATTATCGCCAATGAGCATTTGAAATTGTTGGTTTATCCATTCGCAATGCTGGTTTAGCATTTCCTTAAGTTGTTGATAATTATCACACTCCATAACCAAACTTAAACGTTCTTCGTCTAATGGATTGTCTGGTAGTACCTGGGTTTGTTTATCTGCGAATTGCTGTAAACAATGTTCTACTTTGCGTAAAAATAAATAGCTTTGGGTTAAGTGCTGAGATTCTTCTTCGGGTAACAAGTCTAGCTCAGTCAATTGCTTCAAAATATAGATTAAATTGGGGTGTTGTAATTGTCGCTCTCGACCACCTTTAATTAATTGAAAGCTTTGCGCGATAAACTCTACTTCACGAATACCGCCTGAACCAAGTTTAATGTTATTGGTGAGTCCACGCCGTCTTACTTCTTGATTTATAAGAGACTTCATATCTCTCAATGAGTCAATCGCACTGTAATCTAAATAACGGCGGTAAACGAATGGTTTGAGTACATCATACAGTTCTTCGGCATATGGGGAAGAATCGTTCAGTATGCGCGCTTTAACCATAGCGTAGCGTTCCCATTCGCGACCTTGCTCTTGGTAATAGTCTTCAAAAGCGGCCATATGCATCACTAACGGGCCGCTTTCACCTAGGGGACGCAATCGCATATCCACTCTAAATACTTGTCCCTGATAATTTGTGTGATTCAGAGCGTGGATTAGGCGTTGTGCAAGCCGACTAAAGAATTGTTGATGTTCTAGGGTTTTTTTGCCGTTTTCAATTTCCCCTTTGCTTGGGTAACAAAAGATCAAGTCAATATCAGAAGAGTAATTAAGTTCTTTACCACCTAGTTTTCCCATGCCTAAAATTAGAAGCGGTTGGGGGCCAAACTCGCCCATTGGCGTCCCATATCGTTCACAAAAGTTAGTATATAACCAAGAATATGCACCGTTAATTAAAGTGTCAGCTAATTCAGAGGTTAACGATAATGAATATTCAATAGTTTGTAGATTTAATAAATCTAATGCGGCAATAGCGAGCATTTGCTGCTTGCGAAAAACCCGCAAACAATTCAATAATTCAGCCTCGCTCGTGACGCTTTCTAACTTCGCACTCAACCATTTAGTGTATTCAAATGGCTGCGTAGGATTTTCTAAAACGTTTATTAAAGGTAAGAGATTATTTACATCAGATAGTAACGAATCAGCAATGAAATCACTCAGGCCAAGCAACAGTTGAATTTGTTGTTTTATCTGTTCAGGTTGCTGGTCTATCGATGATATTTGGCACAGCTGTTGCCAGTTTTTCTCTGTTGCCTTATTCACTAACGTATAAGAAGTATTCATTATTGCAACCGAATTGATATTGTCTTGGATGATCATTGATTATCAATGCTATATCATGTGCCGCTACAATCAATAGGTTATGTTTTAGTTTTTGGTGTTTTCTGGTATTTAACTGCTAGGATTACAATTAGTAATGTTGTCGTGCGGAAATCTTATGATGCAAGATTTAGTTAATTTGGTGCCCTTATCCTCTGGGGTTTGGATTTATCTTGGAATCGATATTGCTGTTGCAATTTGTTTGCTATTTACCTTACGGCTGATGTCAGGAAAAATGGCTGCCGTTAGCACATCTCAAGAGCTTGGTTCTAACGATAATTTTGCTTTTGGGATCAGCGTTGCTGGTCGCATGCTAGCGCTTTGTATCGTGTTATCTGCCGCTGCGGCCAGTTCAGATAACAACGGTTATTTAGGCGCTGCACTGAGCATGTTGCTGTTTGGATTAGTCGGGATTTTACTTATAAAAATCGGACGTATATTGCACGACAAAATCATTCTCAATCGAATTGACAAAGAAGACATGATCAAAAAACGTAATACCAGTATCGGTGTTATAGATTCCGCAAGCTCTGTCTCAACGGCGCTAATTGTAAGTAGTGTTATGCTCTGGGTTGACGGAGCCGACTGGAATGCTTTGTTTGCGATTTTATCTGGGTTTGTAGTCACGCAAGCCATACTGTTGATAAGGACTCGTATTTATGAGCGTCGTTTTATCATCAATAACCAAAGCAGTACTTTTCAGCAGACGATTAGCAAAGGTCAATTAGCGGTCGCTATTCAACACTCTGGAAACTTATTAGGCACTGCAATTGTGGTTTCCGCGGCCAATGGGTTGTTAACTTATAATCCAGTGGGGTATGTCAGTAATTTAACTGGCTGGTTAATCGTTGGAATGGCTTTATCACTTATATTGGTTATATTGGTTATTCTAGCTAAAAAAGTGGTATTAATTGGATTGAATTTGGCTCAAGAAGTCGAACAGCAGCATAATGTCGGGTTAGCCAGTATCGAAATGGTATTAAGTGTTGGGATAGCGTTAATTGTAAGTGGGTTGTTTTCTTAGCTTGAATAGCAGATGAAAAAGTTAAGTTTTGTTGTTTTGTATTTTGTTGTGTACTTCAAATTGAATCAAATCGAGTTGAGCTTGTTCAAACGTGTTGTTTTCTAGTGGCAGCGGCAAAGTGCCAGCTATAATCTTTAATTTTGACGCTTTTGTTTGTTTTTTCAGCCACAATTCAGTTTTTAGTGCATTTGAGTGACTGTCAACCTCAGTTGCATATTTTAGTGTTAAAGGTCCTTTACCTCTGAGTGCTTTGGCGCATAGTTTAGAATTACTGGCGTGTTCGTAAAATCGTCTCGATAAATTTGTACAAATCCCACAATAGTTCATGCCTAACTTGTTTTCAATTATGTAAATAGTCCACGCTTTTTTTGTCACTACTGCGGCCTTTGCTGTTTAATTTAGAAAAGATGCTTATGAAAGGAATAAAGTTACATTAGTATACCAATTTTACCTCTTGAAAATCCTTATCCCGTTAGATAAAAAATAATTCAGTGTACAAGTGTACGCTGAGTGGATACAATCTAATCAAACTATTGTGAGCGACTTGGAGAAAATTGTGGAAACCACACCGTTGGTCAATACCTCAAATCAAGCATATTCATTTAAAGAGGAAGTGATGAACGTTGTTAGCCATGGTATCGGCTTGATTTTCGCTATCGTTGGCTTGGTATATTTAATTATAAGAAGTGACACTGCAGTTTCGATTACCTCTTCTGCAATTTATGGTGCAAGCCTTACGATTATGTTTTTGTCTTCGACAATTTATCATTGGGTGACCGGAAATCAAGCCAAGCAATGGTTTAAACTATTAGATCACAGTGCAATCTACTTGCTCATTGCCGGCACGTATACGCCATTTCTGGCGGTCAGCATAGGAGGCTGGATAGGGTGGACTTCTATTTCAGTCATTTGGTCGATCGCGATTTTTGGCGTGGTTTTCAAGTGTTTTGTCAGACATAGATTCCCTAAAGTATCGGTTATTACCTATTTAGTGATGGGCTGGCTTGCAGTCATTTTAATATATCCTTTGTATCAGTCGGTTGCGGGGCAGGGGCTGTTATTATTGCTTGCTGGTGGCTTGTTTTTCAGCATAGGTGTTATTTTTTACGTTAAAAAGCATCTTGCGTTCACACATGCCATTTGGCACCTCTTTGTTATCGCTGGGTGTGCTTGTCATTATTTCGCTATTTACTATTTTGTTATTTAGAGTAAAGCTTTTCCTTTTTAGTTAAGTATAATTCAGGTCATTATTTCTTTGTTACGGAATGGTTTTATGCTGTTACCTGAATTTTCTGATTGTCGAATCCTTGTTGTTGGCGATGTAATGCTCGATCGCTACTGGACCGGTCCTACTGGGCGTATTTCTCCTGAGGCACCGGTGCCTGTGGTAGCTATACGGGATATCGAAGACCGGCCAGGTGGGGCGGCAAACGTAGCTATGAATGTGGCGGCATTAGGCGCTAAAGTAACTTTACTAGGAATGACAGGTCAAGACGAATCAGCAGGAATTCTACAGCGGTCATTAAATTCCTTAGGTGTGATGTGTGATTTTTGCGAAATAGCAAATTTCGATACCATCACCAAACTGCGTATTCTTAGTCGTAATCAACAGCTTATTCGTCTTGATTTCGAAAAAAGCTTTGCCGATGTCGATAAAACTCAGCTGCATGAGCGCTTTATACAACATCTTGAACATGCCGATTTAGTGATTTTATCTGATTACGCAAAAGGTGCGTTAAGTGGCGTTCAGCAATTAATCCAACTAGCCAAGCAGCATCAAATTCCTGTGGTTGTCGATCCTAAAGGTGATGACTTTGATAAGTATCGAGGCGCAACCTTACTCACACCAAACTTAGGTGAATTCGAAACGATAGTAGGGCAGTGCAAAGATGAAAGTGAATTAGTGCAAAAAGCACAGCAGTTAATCACTACGTTAGAATTAGACGCCTTCTTATTGACGCGTTCCGAACAAGGTATGACCCTATTGCAAAACGCACAGGATGAAGTGCATTTCCCAGCTAAGGCCAAAGAGGTGTACGATGTTACCGGTGCAGGGGATACTGTCATTTCAACGTTATCCGTTGCAATTGCCGCGGGGTGCAGTTTTTCTGAAGCAAGCTTTTTGGCCAATACCGCGGCAAGTATTGTGGTGGGTAAACTAGGTACCTCCACGGTAAGCAGTTCTGAGCTTCGTCACGCAGTGGAAAAAGTCGAACATTATGGTCGTGGTGTAATGACCCAGCAACAACTATCTATTGCTGTGCAAAGCGCTAAGCGTAGCGGTAACAAAATTGTGATGACTAATGGCTGTTTTGATATCCTTCATGCAGGTCACGTTTCCTATTTGGAAAATGCGGCAAAACTGGGTGATAAATTGATTGTAGCGGTTAATTCAGATCAGTCAGTGCGAGAATTAAAAGGACCAGGCAGGCCGGTTAATAATGTCAGTCGACGTATGTCCGTTTTAGCTGGATTAGCTTCGGTGTATTGGGTCGTTGAATTTCACGAAGATACGCCTGAACGCTTAATTAGCGAGTTGCTACCAGACGTTTTAGTTAAAGGTGGAGATTATAAAGTATCTGAAATCGCCGGTGGTAAACAAGTTTTGGCGAATGGCGGAGAAGTTAAGGTGCTTAATTTTGAAGACGGCGTTTCAACTACCAGTATTATCAAGACTATCGTTCAGTCAACGGATAATTGATTCGTCTATTTGCTTAACACTAAGCTAGTTTATTTTGTATAAAAAATTTGCGCCGGCCTACGCTCCCCGCTAAGCTACGCAACTCACAAGTAATCAGTATCTCGGGTGATTTTGCGCTATGTATGAAAACTATTATGGATTAACGTCAAAACCTTTCCAACTTACACCTGATCCAAGTTTCTTTTTTGCCAGTAAATGGCATAAAAGAGCAATGTCTTATCTGCAATATGGATTGTCTCAGGCTGAAGGGTTTATTGTTATAACTGGCGACATTGGAACAGGAAAAACAACGATTGCTAACAGTCTTCTAAATAATATTGAAGATGATATCGTCGCGGCGCAAATTGTTACCCCGAAGCTTTCTCCCGACGAGCTGGTGAAGATGGTTGCAAGCAAGTTTGAAGTAGATACCTTAAATAAAACTAAAGCTGATATTCTTAAAGACTTAGAAAAATATCTTTTTGATTTACATGGTTTAGGTAAACGGGCGCTATTGATTGTTGATGAAGCGCAGAACTTACCGCTAGAAACGATCGAAGAGTTGAGGATGCTGTCAAACTTTCAACAGCAAGGTAAACCCTTATTGCAAAGCTTCTTATTGGGACAAGAAGAGTTACAACCCATCTTAAGAGCACCCAATATGGAGCAGTTTCGTCAGCGTATTGTTGCCTCATGTCACCTTGCGCCTTTAACTGCCCCAGAGTGTAGGGAATATATAGAATATCGTCTCAAACAAGCTGGCTTGCAAAACGAAAACTTATTCGTAGACGGTGCATTTGATAAAATATACCAATTTACCAATGGTGTACCACGCAGAATAAACACCTTAATGGACAGAATTTTATTATACGGATTTTTAGAAGAACTCACCGTTCTAGATGAGTCATCAGTGGACACCGTTACTGCTGAAGTTTCAGATGAAATGTTTCGTCCCGAAGAAGGTACTGGCGAAACGCCGTTGCCTGCAGCAGGTCAACCTCAACCGGAATCAAAAAGCCAAGCTCCGCAAATAAGTGGTGGTGCGGAAATCATGTCTGAGCTGACACCTGATGGTAGAGTTAAAGATGTTCAGTATTATAAAACCATGCTAAATGAATTAACTGACGCCTTAGATAATGCAATCAGCCACAAGATAAAACTCACTCGCTACATTGATAACCTACTCAAGAAAAAGTACAAAACCTATGTACGCCTCAAATCTGATGATTAAAAACTAGACCTTTATTTTTAATTAATTGATTGAAATTAAAAACGAATTGTCTAAAGTTTGAGTGACTAATCGCCGATAATTACTTTGCTAAAAAAGAAAATTTTCGGCGATTAAATTGTCCTAAAATCAGATTATATAAATAAATTGTTTAAATAATGAACTAATGGGTCGTTAGTCTCTCTAATAATTTGTGAGTATATAATTTACCGTAAATTGAGTGGGTGAGATATGAGACCATTGAAAACTACTGGTGACAATCAAAGGTTTGGCGAACACCTTAGAAATAGGCGCAAAGCGTACTTCCCAGGTAAGTATAACAAGGAGATGCTTCTAATAGTCTTTAGCATTGCGATGCTTAGTTTTTTTATAATGCGTCAGTGAACTAAATATTTTATTGTTTATAGGAATGTAAAAGAATATCTTAGTGTTAACCTTCTAGATGTAAAATCTCTGTTTTCAATTGGGGAATCTTTATCTGTTATTTGATAGCTTAGAAAAACTTTAGCATGCCTGTTAAGTGTGTGCTTATACGTCAAGGTACTAGACAAAGTTCTATCATCGATACTTTGAGTTTCGTCGCTAATGTTTCTGGTTGATTTTCCATATGCATTTGTCCAATTCACACTTGATTTTTTGCTAACCTCGAGATTTAAAGAAAGGAAAGTATTAAAGTCATTCTGCTTACGTGAAGTTTGGACATATTCGAAATCACTACTTTGTGCGGTTAGTGCGACACTGAATTTACGAAAGTCGTAACCAACACTCGTTTGGAAACTTTTCCTTAATGTCGATTCTTCACTAAGCTCCGCTAAATTTAAACTTAAATTTGTAAATTGCTCACCGGGCTGAAGTTCATAGTTAATTGAATCAGGTAGGTAGCATTCAATAATCGAAGTAGCACCAATTGGACAAACGAATATTCCGTTAATTGTTTCCCCCGCGACTAACCTTGAAAAGGTTGTTAACGCTTCAGTATAAGAAGCATCAAGTCGTAATTTACGCATATTATAACTGATAGCAAATTGCCCGCTTTCACCATAAAACCGCCTACCATATTCTCCTGAAATTCTTGTTCGAGGAGAAAAGCGCCAAATAAATCGAGTTCCTAAAAATTTATCTCTTTCTTGATCTTGTCGAGAGGAAATATTATAGGTTACATCTATAAATTGTTCGGCAGAGCGGAACCAAGATAGACCAGCTCCATAGCTATCATATTTAAGTTCTTCTTGTCCTTCTGACTCTGATGTCGAAGTTATAATATTGCTCTCACTATTGGCTGTGCCAACTAAGCGAAAATTACTAAATAATCCTATGTATAAATTCCCATTAACCATTCTCGATTCGATGTCATTTGACGCACGTCCTTGGGTTTTATTGTAATTACCGTTAACGTTCCAACTAATAGATTTGAGATTTGGTCCCGAATAAAAATACGCATTAAGACTATCATTTTGGCTGTCTAGACCATTTTCCAAGAAGAAAGATTCGTCACTTGTTACACTGGTGGAATCGCCATTAACTTGTAAGCCCATAAAATTACTTTGGTCAAGCGTTAGATCAAAACCTAAAGCATCAGTCTTGGTTTTAGCGAGTTGGCTGTTACTGAAGTCTTCATTACTGATCAGAGCATTAGTTATGTCGACGTCTCGATAAGATTGATTCCCTCTAGCACTTAAATTAAGTATATCTGGTACTGCTACTACTTCTACTTTATAGCTATAATTCGTTAGACTACTTTTATTATTACGCCCAATTCCCTCATTAGTTTCTATAGACGAACTATCTTCAATGTATCTGTGGTTAACATTTAAAAATGCTTGAAGCTTTTGAGTTTCTAAAATCAAACCGACGCGAGGTTGTATGACTAATGAAGACGAATCTCGTTCCCCAAAGTCATCTCCTTGGACACTATTATTATTATACGAAGTATCGATAGCTGCAGTTGTACGCAATTTAGCATTTACCATCGTAGACAAAGGCAACATTGCGAATACAATTAAAGTAAAATTTTTTAAACTCACGCTTCTTAAACCCACTGCTTATTCATCATGACCGTAGTAATAGCCATAATAACCTGCGCTATCTGAAGCGCTCTTCTTAGCCTTGTTTATTACAAACCCTTTTGCCATATCTGGATTCAGATGATCAACAGCTTGAGATAAACGATTTAGCGACGTTTTCCCTTCCTGAACAACGACAACAGCTTGCCCTGCTAAATTTGCAAGAATTGCCGTTTCATTTATGCCTAATAATGGAGGACTATCAATAATAACCACTCGGTCAGGGTATCGGTTGGCAAACTCACTTACCGACTCAAGCATTTTTTCACTAGCTAACAACTCTGTTGAAAGGTGATGCGATTTACCGGCAGGTATTATCCTCAAAGTATCTAGACTTGTGTGGTGAATAACATCACCTAAATCATCCACTTCACCTAACAAATATTCCATTAAGCCACTTTCAAAAGGTTGATCAATGGTTTTCATCACGCTAGGTCTAAGTACATCAGCATCTACAAGTAGTACCGTTTTATCTTGTTCTAGTGCAATGCTCAACGCTAAGTTGATAGCGGTAAAAGTTTTACCTTCATTAGGGTTTGGGCTGGTCACCATAACGATGTTTGCATTGGTCAATGTTTTCGATAATGGACCAAATGCATTGCTCAATACTTTGCGCTTTATCGCACGATATTCTTCATTAATGGTGTGACGTCCAATATTAGAAACAAACCCTTCTTTTTGAATATGAGTCAATGGAATGAACTTTTCTTTAGACATATTATTTGAATAAAAGCTTGTCTCACTTTCTTCAGTTGTCGAATCTTGCTGGACAATAACATTATCTTGAACATATTCGTTTTTAGCAGAAGGTGCTTGGTCAACCTGTTTAGCGTTACTCGTACTATTATTCTCGTTGTCAGCCGCAATCTGTTGAGCTTTTTCCTGCGCTGCTTCTAACGTAGACTTATCTGATGTTTCTTTTTTTAGCGCTTTATTCTTTTGAAGTGCCTTTTCTATTGTGCTCATATTAAGTTCCCCAAAAGGTAAATAGGCAATCTGCCGTATGCGATATCGGCATAAACTAGTCCAATGAAAATCAATAATATTGCCAGACTCGAAGCACTAAATAGTAACATTCTACGCCGCTCAACTTTCGCAATTGCTTTAGCGTCAATATGGGAAACCTTTCCAAACACCGGAATACCGAAATTACTTACCAATTGGCTAGGGCTCAGTACAACTGGGTTAACTTGACTCAGTAAAAATGCTATTCCAAGCCCTGCACCGAAACCAGCAAATAAAATCATGGTGTAAAACAAAATTCTATTTGGACCTGACGGCTTAGTTGGTAACGTAGGCGGATCGATTACTCTAAATTGCACATCATCAGAGGTGGCCTCCGCTTTTCTCGAAAGCTCAGCTTGTTCACGTCGACTAATTAGCTCGAGATACTTTTCTTTAGTGATTTGATAATCGCGGTTTAAACCTTGTGCTTCAGCTTCTATTTGCGGTACGAGGTCAACTATTTTTTCTAATTCAAATATTTTAGCTTTAGTCTGCTCAGCGCGAACACTTAATTGAGCGAGTTGCCCCTCATACTGCGCAACAGATAATTTTAACTCTTGATATACAGGGTTTTGATTAATATTACCGAATTGGCTGTAAGAGCCGGTTTCTTCTGCCACATCTGTTAATCCTTTTATGTGATCCTCGCGATCATCATAAAGTTTTTCAAGCAAGTTTTGCGTGTTTTTAACTTCGGGATGGGCATCTGTATACTGAATAAGTAAATTATTTAATTGGTTTTCAAGAGATTCTATTCTTGCATCGTATTTCGTACTAATCGAAGGAGCAACTCTTGAATCAGGTGCGGCTAAGCCAAAAACAGGCGCTTCGCCTTGCATCTGTGCCTTAGCAGCATTGAGTTGTGAGGTTAATTCTAATATTCTAAGTTCTGTGGACTGCAATTCACTAATTTGTCGTTGCAATTGGGAATTGTAGTCACGTGTTGTTCCTGGAGCGCGATCAATTCGATTTACTTTGAACTCAGCAAGCCTCTGCTCTGCTTCCTCTAATCGTTGTTCATATTCTTCGATTTGTCGATTTATGAATTCTTCCGCTGAATCACTGCTTTGACGATTATTACCTAACGAGTTTTCTACGAATTCATTTAAGGTAATCTGGACTATTTTTTGTGCTAACTCAGGTGATGGGGAATTGTATCGAATATTATAGATATTTTGCTCAGATGTGGTGTTGAGCTTGATATCTTTTCTCATATTATTGATCAAATCATCCATCTGAGCTTGAGTTGTGACGGTGATATCCAGATCAGCCTCTCGTGCAATTTTTTCTAAATTGGGTCGGCTGAGTAATGTTCTCGCAACTAAATTAACCTGTTCACTCGGATTATTGTAAACCGCTAAACCTCTTAAAAGAGGGCGCAAAAGGCTACTGGTATCAACAAACAATCTCGCTGAGGAGGCATATTGATCTGGTAAACTAGCTACATATGCCCAACCAATAGGACAAATCAACCAAGTTGAAATAATAATGTAGCGTTTCTTTATCCAAACGCCCTTAACATAAGTAAGGACTTGGTCTATCGCTTCCTGAATTCCTAACATAGATAAGTCTTTTTAACCTTTAAATTATCAATTATTGCCAATTACAAAAAGCCTAGAACCAAGCTTCTGGAATAATTAGAATGTCGCCGGGAAGGATATCTACATTGTCTACAATATTCCCTTCTTTCACTAGTGAATCCAATTTCACTGAGTATTCCTTTTGTACACCATCTACTACTCGAATTAGTTTTGCTCCATCACCGTCTGCAAATTCAGTTAGCCCGCCAACTTGGATCATTAGATCGAGTAGTGTCATATCTTCAGCGTAGCTGATGGCTCTTGGCGAAGAGGCTTCACCTATTACACGAACCTGCTCACTGAAAGGGCCATTGAAGCCACTAACACTCACAGTGACAATAGGATCGCGAATATATTTTCCTAGCTCTTGCTCTAAATCACGAGCCAGTGCGGTAGGTGTTTTGCCTGAAACCGGTATGTCTTCAACCAATGACGTTGTGATCATCCCATCTGGTCGAACAAGAAACGATCCTGAAACGTCTGGATTACGCCAAACAAATATTGAAAGGTTATCTCCTGGGCCAATCAAATATACATAATCATCGATATTGGTGGTTAATGAAGCTCTAGTTGTTGCTTGAGGCAACGAATTACCTGAACTGGTGCATGCATTTAGTGCTGTAAATGCAGCCACTGCAATCAGTAACTGAGCTATTCTACTTGCTTTCATATTATGTCTTTCCTATCCAAACAGAAACAAATGTAGCAAATCAGCCATTTACCCGAGCGTTATTATCTCTATAATGGCTGACCAGAAAAGTTAGTCTATCTCAAATAATTCGTTTAGCATATGATAAATTTGTCAAAAAAATCCATAGGTAAGCGCTAATGGCGGCGACCAACAATAAACAAAATAAAAGGTCCAATGCTCTAGTTCTCGCAGAAGCAGTGATTGTTTCCTATTCTGCGTACTTAGCAAACTTTTTAGTTGTAAGTTTTTTAGAAGTTGATTCACCCAGCTTTTTAAAGTTAGCAGCAAATATTTCTTTAATGACGTTTTTGGTTTTAGTCTCTTCTTTATCAGTTGGATTATACGAAGCCAAATTGCGTGAAACCTTTCGCGGTATCATCAGACGCATTTTCGTTAGTTTAGCGCTGACCTATTTTGTGGTTGAAGTTATCACCAGTACTTTTATGGAAGAACTGCGAATGCATGCCTACTTCTTGCCCGTAGCGGCAGGCGTAGTCATTCTGTCATTGGTTACTTTCCGTTATTTTACGAATCGTCTTGGTCTTTTAGGTCTTGGACGTACACGTATCGTCGTTATTGGAGCTGGGGAAAGAGCATCAATAATCGAAAAAAGAATGCGTCGAGACGTAGATCGTTTAGGCTTTGAGTTGCTCGGTTTTATACCCATTCCAGGGGATAATCGTGAGGATGGCATTCGTAATGAACGATTGGTGCATGTGAAAATCGATGATAATTTCCGAAATTACGTCATCGACAACGAAATTGATGAAATTATTATTGCTTGTGACCAACGCAGAGGCACGTTGCCGATTGAAGTATTATTTGATTGTCGACTGCGTGGCGTGGAAATAACCGATTTACTTGATTTTATGGAACGGGAAACTGGCCAAATAGTCGTAAATTTAATGTACCCAAGTTGGGTTGTTTATTCCAATGGTTTCAATTCTCAAAACTATTTACGAGACATTTTAGAATACGGCATTAATGCATGTGTTGCTCTTTTCGTTATGTTTTTTACATGGCCATTTATGTTGTTGACGGCAGTTATTATCTATTTAGATGATGGTAGACGAACAGGAACTTCAGTTTTTTATAAACAAGAACGAGTTGGCTTAAATGGTAAACTATTTAAGATAATAAAATTTCGAAGTATGCGCCCAGATGCCGAAAAAGATGGTGCGAAGTGGGCATCACAAAATGATAACAGGGTAACGCGAATTGGTCATTTTATCCGGAAATATCGTATCGACGAACTTCCGCAATTGATGAACGTGCTCAGAGGTGAAATGGCATTTATTGGTCCTCGCCCTGAACGCCCCGAGTTTGTTGAGCAACTAATTAGAGAAATTCCATATTACAATCAGCGCCATAACGTTAAACCAGGGCTGGCGGGTTGGGCTCAACTCAATTATCCTTACGGTGCAAGTGTCGAAGATTCAATGGAAAAGTTGAAATTTGATTTATATTACGTAAAACATCAAAGTTTATTGTTAGATATGCTTATTTTTATTCGAACAGTGGAAGTAGTGCTGTTTGGAAAGGGACGATGAAGTGGTAAAAAACACGGCTCTTAACGCAATGACGGTAGATGTGGAAGATTTTTTTCACGTATCAGCTTTTGATTCCATCATCAAACCAGAGGATTGGGATCAATACAAACCCAGAGTTGATGCTAATACCCGTAGGTTGCTTGATGTATTTGCAAAAGCTGACGTCAAATCGACTTTTTTTGTTCTCGGTTGGGTGGCTGAACTTTACCCTCAGTTAATCAAAGATATTCATGCTCAAGGTCACGAGATAGCTAGCCATGGTTATGCTCACAGAAGGGCTTATCAACAAACGCGAGAAGAGCTAACAGCTGATATTACGCGGTCGAAAAACCATTTAGAAGATTTAATTGGTGAACCTTTGACTGGATATCGCGCGCCGAGTTTTTCCATCGGTTATGACAATGAGTGGGCATTTGAAGTGCTTGCAGAGTTGGGCTTTAAATATAGCTCAAGTACTTACCCGGTAAAACACGATTTATATGGCACACCCGATTGGCCGCGATTTGCTTATCAGCGTCCGGAAAATATTATTGAAATACCGATTCCGACTTTAAAGATAATGGGAAAGCAGATCCCTATCGGCGGCGGCGGGTATTTCCGGCTCTATCCATACAAAATGACGCAAATGTTAGTTAATCGTTATCTAAAGCAAGAGAAGCAGCCTTATTCTTTTTATTTCCACCCTTGGGAAATTGATGGTGATCAACCAAGATTAACTAACGCTCCGTTAAAGTCCCGATTTAGACATTATATTAATTTGGATAAAACCGAAGGAAAGTTAGTACGTTTATTGGCCGATTTCAATTGGTCTACGATGAAAGATGTGTATGGAGTAGCTTAGGTGACGGACAACTACCAACTGCGTAAGTTAGGTGACAGTAAACAAGAATCGCAACAATGGGATGATTTTGTAGATAGTATTGATACTGGCACTTTTTTCCACTTAACTGGTTGGAAGCGTGTTATTGAAACCGTTTATGGTCACTCTTGTCATTATATTTACGCTACATCAAACAACAACATCGTTGGCGTGTTACCGCTAGTTGAACAAAAAAGTAGGTTATTTGGTCATGCTCTTATCTCTACGCCATTTTGCGTTTATGGTGGTGTTGCTGCGAACTCTGAAAGCGCGACGTTGTTTTTAGAAAAACATGCTATTGAGTTGGCTCACAAACTGGGCGTTGATTATCTAGAAATGCGCTACCCGTTTGCACGAACAAACCCGGACTTAACTGAAAAATGTGCTCATTCGTCTTTTGGCTGGGAGCTGGCTGATTCACCCGAAAATATTTTGGCCGGGATAAAGAAAAAACAACGAGCTGTGGTTCGTCATTCACTAAAAAATGACCTGAGCTTTCGCGTTGATCACGATACTAAAACTGCCTATGACGTATATTCAGAGAGTGTACGTAACCTTGGGACGCCAGTCTTTCCGCAAAAATACTTTGCTGCACTGCAACAAGAATTCGGTGAAAAATGTGATGTGCTAACGGTAGAAAAAGACCAAAAAGCCGTTTCCTCAGTTTTGAGTTTTTACTATAAGAAACAAGTCTTGCCATTCTATGGTGGTGGTTTGTTTGATGCCAGAGCATTAAAAAGTAATGACTTTATGTATTATCAATTGATGTGCCACGCACTGGAATCGAAGAATTGTAACTTTTTTGATTTTGGTCGAAGCAAAGATGAATCAGGAGCATTCAAATACAAGCGAACATGGGGTATGGAACCAGTCGCATTGCATTATCAATTTCATTTAGTAAAAGCTGAGGCGTTGCCGAATTTGAGCCCGAATAATCCAAAATATCAATTCTTTATCAAAATGTGGCAAAAGCTGCCTGTTTGGTTGAGTCGACGTATTGGACCATTTCTATCCAAATACTTGGGATAGCGCGTTATGAAGAAGCCGCCACTGCTGTTTTTGTGTCACCGGATTCCATTCCCCCCGAACAAAGGTGACAAAATTCGTTCATTTAATATGCTAAAAGTATTGAGTGAACATTTTGATATCTACCTTGGCAGCTTTGTTGACGACCCATACGACTGGCAATTTGCATCCAAATTAGATGCTTATTGCAAACAAGTATTCTTAATTAATCAAAATAAAAAATGGTCAAAAATTAAAGGATTAACTGCATTTTTAACGGGTAAATCCATCTCGGAGCAATATTACGCAAGCCGTAAGATGCAAAGTTGGGTAAACGAAACCGTGCAAAACATGCATATTAAGCAGGTTTTTGTGTATTCATCTGTAATGGCCATGTTTACTGCAACCCATCAAGGGGCAATCCACCAAGTGGTGGATTTTGTCGATGTCGATTCTGACAAGTGGCGACAATATGCAGAGAGTAAATCAGGTATCGCTAAATGGGTGTATAGTCGAGAGCATAAAAAGCTGCAAGCTTATGAAAATCAAGTGACACGGCGCTCTCAACATGCTTTATTTGTCTCTGAACCCGAATCCGAGTTGTTTAAACAGCAACTACCTGTAAGTCAACATGCAAAAGTCCGAGGTTTGCTAAACGGTGTGGATGTGGATTTCTTTTCGTCACAAAACAAGTTAGAAAATGTCGCAGAAAATATTGATGTGGTATTTACTGGCGCGATGGATTATTGGGCGAATGTAGATGCGGTAATATGGTTTGTGAAAAATGTTTGGCCGAAAATTAGAAAACGATTTCCAACCGTCAATTTTTATGTGGTGGGGGGGAATCCCAGTGCAGAAGTGAGAGCGTTAAACAACATCGATGGCATAGTTGTCACTGGCAGAGTAAAAGATGTTAGGCCCTATATACGCGATGCAAAGGTGTCAGTTGCACCTTTGCAGATTGCTCGGGGCATTCAAAATAAAGTGCTTGAAGCGTTGGCTATGGAAAAGCCGGTTGTGGCAACTAGTATGGCTATTGAAGGTATTGCTGCAAAAACGAGCCATATTCAAGTGACAGACGATGCAGAAAATTTTTGTGACTATGTTTGCCAATATCTGAAAGCACCTGACAATGCACCTGAGAACCGTCATTGGATTATGGAAAATTTACAGTGGACTGCCACTATGGGCAAGTTACCTGAACTATTTAAGGTTGAATTATGACATTTTGGAAAAGCAGTATCTTTAAATACTTGGTGGCGATATTTCTTGTTTGGGCCGGTGTTTTTTATTCGACTATTGAGTCCACGGTTGCTATTTGGTTGCGCTCTGAAACTTTCACCCATTGCTTTATCATACTGCCCATATGTATTTATTTGATTAAGTTAAAATGGACAAAGTTAAATAATGCAACTTTACAACCTTCTTACCTATCTTTGGTTTTTGTAGTTGGCACTTTATTTGTTTGGTTATTTGGCAGCATGGCACAGGTGCTTGTTATTGAACAGTTAGCCTGTTTTGTAATGTTACCTATGATGATTTGGTGCGTTATGGGGAACCAAATAGCGCGCATATTACTTTTCACTTCTTTTTTCTGGCTATTCAGTGTACCGGCAGGGGAGTTTTTAATTCCGCAGTTGCAGGAGTTAACAGCAGATATCACTGTATTCGCTATTCAATTAACAGGTATTCCCGTATTTCGAGAAGGCTTGTACATTGCCATCCCTGGTGGTTTGTTCGAAGTGGCGGTCGCGTGTTCTGGGATTAGGTATCTTATCGCCTCATTTACGCTGGGGACCTTGTTTGCTTATTTGAACTATAACAGCCTCCAAAAGCGTGTCATTTTTATTTTGTTTTCTATTGTATTGCCGCTGTTAGCCAACGGTATTAGAGCCTATGGCATAGTCATGATTGCGCATTTATCCGATATGAAATATGCAACGGGCGTCGATCACCTAATCTATGGATGGTTATTTTTTGGCGTGGTCATTTTAATTATGTTCACCGTGGGTGGACGATGGGCAGATCCATTGCCGAAAAAAGAAGCATTAGATAACCCTACGGGACCACCTGCTAATCTCTCAGCTCTTGTTAAACCTCTAAGTGCTTTAGTGATAATTATTGCGCTAGGCCTGAGTTATAAATCTGTTTTTGAAAACCCTGTCAGTTCGGTAAATCCTGATTTTGCACAGTCCTTTGGATTTGAAGAAGTGTCTGATAACGCAACTTGGTTACCGGTATTTCATAATCCAACCTCTATTTCCCGAGGCGTTCATCAAGGAGTAGAGTTTTACATCGCCTATTACAATGCCAATATCCAAAGCCAAGAGCTTATTAATGGACGTAATAAATTATATAACATTGAAAGGTGGTCGATTGTTTCTGAAGACAAGAATCAAACATATCGGACGTTGCAAATTATTGATAATTATGGAAATAAACGTCTACTAAGTTATACCTATGTCACTCCTTGGCGCGTGACACACAAATCTTTAGAGATTAAGTTGGCTCAAGCGATACAAGCTCTGTTAGGACAACCGCAAAGTGGTTATTTGCTCATGTTGTCTGTTCCATTGGACAAAACAGAAGAATCGCAAATGAAATTAGAAAAAATGTCACAGGACATTTTCAACCGTGATTTACCAATATTATTGAGCGAAAACCAACAAAACTAAGGATCTAAATCGACATGGATTTCAAAAAGATTCATATCATGCATATCATTTACCGATTCGATACGGGTGGATTGGAAAATGGGGTCGTGAACCTGATTAATCGATTAGATCCGCAAAAGTATCAGCATACAATTGTAACTTTAAAAGGCTATTCCGAGATATTCTGTCAACGTATTCACACTGACAATGTGCAATTTTTCGACTTGGCCAAGAAAGATGGTAATGACGTCAGTATCTTTTTTAAGCTGCGTAAGTTAATCAAAAAAAGCAAACCCGATATTTTACATACTCGAAATACCGCAACCATAGAGACACAGCTAGTTGGCTGGTGGTGCAGAGTGCCTTATCGAATCCACGGCGAACATGGCTGGGATGTCAACGATATGCACGGGCAAAACAAAAAATATCAAATGCTAAGACGATTTATGAAAATGTTTATTCGTAAGTATGTTGCTTTATCCACCGAGGCATTTGATTATTTAAAAAATACCATTGGTGTGAGAAGCACCGATATAAAACATATCTGCAATGGTGTTGACGTCAATAAATTTATGCCGCAAAACCCGCCATACCAGTTGCTACCAGAACATTTTGCGGTTGCAGATATGTTGGTATTCGGTACAGTCGGAAGATTAGCAGAAGTTAAAAATCAACCTTTTCTGCTCGAAGCATTTATCGCGTTAACGGAGAGATATCCAGCACAAAAAACGAAATTGAGACTCATTGTGGTGGGAGATGGCGTGTTAATGGAGAAAATGAATAAACGCGCACATCAAGCTGGATTAGCGTCGCAAATTTGGTTCGCTGGAAATAGATCAGACGTTGCGCAGCTAATGAATTTAATGGATGTGTTCGTCTTACCATCACTGGCAGAAGGTATTTCAAATACCATTCTAGAAGCGATGGCAACTGGCTTGCCGGTAATTGCAACAGAAGTGGGTGGCAACCCTGAGTTAATTGCACCGGAATTAAAACCAACCCATTTGGTAGAAGTAAATAATATAGATGCACTAACTGCTTCGTTGGGGCAATATGTTAATTCGCCTGATCTTAAGCAAAAGAATAGTCAAATCGTAAGAAACCATTGCGTGAAAAACTTTAGTATAGATACAATGGTTAAAAAATATAATGAGCTTTATCAAGCCCTTAGTGGTTAAGGATTAACAAATGTGCGGAATAGCTGGTATTTTTCATCTGTCTGACCAGACTAAAATTGATGCAGATTTAATTGCAAAGATGAATGATAGACAAATTCATCGCGGGCCTGATGCCGGAGATTACTTTTTTGACCCAGGTGTTGCGCTAGCGCACAGACGCTTATCTATTATTGATTTAGAAGGTAGTCCTCAACCGATGTTAAGTGCGGATAAACGTGCTTGCGTTGTGTTTAACGGAGAAATATATAACTTTAAAGAACTGCATAAAGAGCTTTCTGCCAAAGGTTATACATTTAATACCCATGGTGATACAGAAACCATACTGAATGCTTGGTTAGAGTGGGGGGAAGAATGCGTCCACAAGTTAAGAGGCATGTTTGCATTTGCGATTTGGGATAGACAAAAAGAGTGCTTGTTTATTGCTCGTGATCGCCTGGGTATAAAACCGTTTTTTTACAGCTTATTACCCAGTGGTGAGTTCATATTTGGTTCGGAACTTAAGGTCATTACAGCCCACCCAGCATTTAACCGAGAGCTTAGAAACACCACAATTGAAGATTATTTTAGTTTAGGTTACGTACCTGAGCCGCATACTATTTATCACAATGCGTTTAAGCTGCCGCCTGGCCACACTCTAATGTTGCATAAAGCTGATAAAGGCTTACCTGAAGCTAAAGAGTATTGGGACGTACCAGTTAATTTTGCACAACCGCTTGATCAAAAAGAAATTGAAGAACAATTGATTGAACGCTTAAAAGAAGCGGTTGATATTCGTATGGTTGCGGATGTGCCGCTTGGTTCATTTTTATCTGGCGGTGTTGATTCTAGTGCGGTCGTGGCGATGATGTCTCAACTGCAATCGGACCCTGTGAATACCTGTGCCATTGGTTTTGATGTCAAAGCGTTCAATGAAACCGAATATGCACAAACAGTTGCTGACCGATATCAAACGAATCACCGTGTAGAAGTTGTTAGCCAAGATGATTTCGACCTAGTTGATCAACTGGCAAATTTATACGATGAACCCTATGCTGATAGCTCTGCTATCCCAACTTTTCGAGTTTGTGAACTTGCTAGAAAACACGTCACGGTAGCTTTGTCCGGTGATGGCGGGGATGAGCTATTTGCCGGTTATAGCCGATATAGATTGCACAAATTGGAAGAGAGTATTCGCAGTAAGTTACCGTTAGGCCTACGTAAACCTGTTTTTGGCCCTTTAGGGAAACTGTATCCTAAGATTGATTGGGCACCGCGAATTTTTCGCGCTAAGACTACCTTTCAATCAATGGCAATGGACACGGTTGAAGGTTATCACAACACCATGAGCATCTTTCGCAGTGACGATAGGGCTAAATTGTTTTCCGATGAATATAAACGGAGC
Source organism: Aliiglaciecola lipolytica E3 (assembly GCF_000314975.1). GTDB lineage: Bacteria > Pseudomonadota > Gammaproteobacteria > Enterobacterales > Alteromonadaceae > Aliiglaciecola > Aliiglaciecola lipolytica. The sequence goes on along the minus strand of NZ_BAEN01000018.1, from coordinate 6,344 downwards.
TTAAATGGTTATAGCTCTCTGGAGATATTTAAAAAGTACGGCGACAAAGTTAAACACCTAGATGAAACTAAAATAGCTCAGTACATTGATATGAAAACCTACTTAGTGGGTGATATTTTAACAAAAGTAGATAGAGCATCAATGGCTCATTCTCTAGAAGTACGTGTCCCTATCATTGATCACAAGTTCGTTGAGTGGGCATTCAAAGTTCCTTCCGATAAAAACCTAGCCAACGGCGTTGGCAAACTGTCCTTTAAGAAAGCTTTGGAACCTCACTTACCCCACGATGTGTTATATCGTAAGAAAATGGGGTTTGCCGTTCCCTTAGCTAACTGGTTTAGAGGACCCCTTAAAGAACGCTTATATGAAGGGGTTTTATCCAAACAAATGACTGAATCGGGGTATTTTAATAAATCACATTTGCAGCGACTCATAAATGACCACGTTTCAGGCAGACGCGACAATAGCGCATCATTGTGGACACTAATGATGTTTGAGTCATTTTTACGTCAACAAAAGGCATCGTAATTCGTGAAAATAATGCATATTTTGGATCACTCTATTCCCTTGCATAGTGGTTATACTTTTCGTACCCGCTCTATTTTAAATCAGCAGCGTGCAAGAGGTTGGGAGACATGCCATGTCACAAGTGCTAAACAAGGTGTGTGCGAAGCTAAAATAGAAGACGTAGATGGCTTACGGTTTTATCGTACCGAGCCGCCAACTGGCTTGGCTAGCAAAATTCCTGTGCTTAATCAGTTATCATTGGTAAACCCATTAAGAGATCGCATTTTAGCGGCGATAGAAATCGAAAAGCCCGATATTTTACATGCTCATTCGCCGGCGCTAAATGGCTTGGCGGCCATCAAAGCAGCTAAAAAAACTGGCTTGCCACTGGTTTATGAAATAAGAGCGTTTTGGGAAGATGCTGCCGTCGATCATGGGACATGCAAAGAGGACGACTTGCGTTATCGATTAACTCGCAAGATGGAAACCCACGTAGTGAATCAGGCTGATGCAGTGACCACGATTTGTCAGGGCCTTAGACAAGATCTACTTAATCGTGGAATTGCAGACAACAAAATAACTGTGATACCAAATGCGGTAAATATCGAACAGTTCAATATCATTACCGAACGTAATTCAGCACTCGAAAGTCAATATAATTTGAACGGAAAAATTGTTCTCGGATTTTTAGGCTCTTTTTATGGTTACGAAGGGTTAGAGCTTATCGTGGCTGCATTACCGCAAATATTAAAATCTATTCCCAACGTAGTTTTTTTATTGGTGGGTGGCGGTCCACAGGAGAAAAACTTAAAAGATCAGGTTCAGCAACTTGGCTTAGAAGAGTACGTTATTATGCCGGGCAGGGTGCCTCATGCTGAAGTTGACATGTATTATAGTTTGGTAGATTTACTTATTTATCCTAGAAAACCAATGCGTTTGACTGAACTGGTGACACCATTAAAGCCGTTGGAGGCTATGGCGCAAGGAAAGTTAGTGTTGGCATCAGACGTCGGCGGTCATAAAGAATTGATCGAAGATGGTAAGACGGGGTGGTTGTTCGAAAGTGGTAACATTGATGAACTAGCCAATACCGCTGTGCGTGTGCTGTCGAACAGAGAGTCTTGGCCGGCTATGATTGAAAATGGCCGAGACTTTGTAACGCAAATTCGAAATTGGAAAAACTCAGTGGCAAATTACCAGCCAATTTACGAATCGTTGCTGAGCATATAGTTGTGAAACGCCTCAAAATTGCAGTCCTCAGCTCATTGTTTCCCAATTCTGTGCGTAAGCAGTCGGGCTTATTTGTACGAGAACGTATGTTTCGAGTCGCAGAGTTCGCGGATATTGAAGTTGTAAGTCCTGTACCATGGTTTCCTGGGCAAGGATTCATTAGGTTTTTTAAACCAAACTATCGGCCAATGCCTGGAAAAGAAGAGATTCAACAAGGGATCACGGTTCACTTTCCTAGGTTTTTATCTTTCCCCAAATTTTTTAGAAAATTAGACGGTATCATGATGGCTCGTGCTGCCCACAAGGTGCTGCGCAAAATTAATCAGCGAGAAAATATCGATATAATCGATAGCCATTTTACCTATCCAGATGGATTTGCCGCTACTAAAGTAGCGCGTAAAATGGATAAAAAAGTCACTATTACACTAAGGGGAACTGAGTTATCTCATAGTCAATATCCAGCTAAGCGTAAACAAATGTTGCAGGCTTGGCGAGATGCTGATCACATGATTTGCGTAGCAGAGTCGTTAAAAAAATTAGCAGTATCGCTTGGGGCAGATAGCCATAAATTTACGGTCGTAGGAAATGGTGTCGATACACAAAAGTTTTCAGTTATCCCGCCTATAAATGCAAGGCAAACATTGGGAATTGATGAGGACGCCAAAGTGTTAATTACCGTGGGCGGCTTAGTCAAACGAAAAGGTTTTCATAGGGTCATAGCATGTATTCCAGAATTGTTGCAAAGCTTTCCTAAGCTAGTCTATTTGATTGTAGGTGGGGCGAGTGCAGAAGGGAATATTGAATCGCAACTGCGTGAACAAGCAGAATCCCTTGGTGTGACTGAGCATGTTAGATTTTTAGGTTCATTGCCTCCTAAAAAACTTAGTGCGCCGCTATCGAGCGCAGATGTTTTCGTTCTCTCTACAGCCAACGAAGGCTGGGCTAACGTGATTCTCGAAAGTATGGCTTGTGGAACGCCAGTCATCGCCAGTGATGTAGGGGGAAATAGTGAAGTGATTAATAGCCCTATTATTGGTGAGATATTTCCGTTTGACGATCACAAAGCATTACTTGCATCACTTAAAAATGGTTTAAACAAAAGCTGGGATAGGCAAGCAATAGTTGCCTATGCTGCTGAGAATCACTGGGACACGAGAATGGCAAAGTTAATGGATATTTATCGTGATTTGCTTGGCCTCAAGGAGCAGTAGTTAATGTCTAGTATTTACACGAAAATTGTCTCAAGTATGCTGTTTCCCTTGCATGAAAAGCTCAAAAAACATGACACAGTAGAGATTCGAAAATCGTTAGAACAATCTCAGTGGTTTAGCAAAGCAGTTCTAAAGCAAAATCAATCAAAACGGCTACAAAAATTTATTCAGACGGTTTATGAGCACGTTCCTTATTACCGTGAGATGTTCGACTCTGCCAATCTCAGTCCTGTGGATATTACCTGTTCTGAGGATTTAGCAAAGCTGCCTTTTTTAGATAAAACCACGATTTCTACAAATTTTGAAAAACTGAAATCCGATATCGCAGGGTCTCTATCAAGGTTTAATACCGGCGGCTCTAGCGGGCAGCCTTTAATATTTTTGTTGGGTAACGAGCGCGTATCGCACGATGTCGCTGAAAAATGGCGGGCAACACGTTGGTGGGATGTGGATATTGGCGATAAGGAGATAGTTGCTTGGGGATCCCCAATAGAATTGGGGGCGCAAGATAAAGTGCGTTTGATTCGAGACGGTTTATTTCGCTCAGAACTGATTCCTGCGTTTGATATGACCGAACAAAAGCTGTTGTCTTTTTTGTCCACTATTCAAAAAACGAAACCAAAAATGCTATTTGGTTATCCTTCTGTGTTTGATTTGTTAGCCAAAACTGCCAAACAGCACGGCATACAAATGGATAACTTGGGCATCAAAGTGGCATTTGTCACCTCCGAACGTCTTTATCCCTACCAACGAGACAATATTGAAGCGACTTTTGGCTGTCCTGTCGCCAATGGTTACGGTGGTCGGGACGCGGGCTTTATTGCACATCAGTGTCCACAAGGGGGTATGCATTTATCCTATGAAGATATTGTGGTGGAAATTATCGATCCACAAGGCAATCCATTGCCACCGGGGCAGTCTGGCGAGATCGTCGTAACTCATATGGGCACTTCGGAGTTTCCATTTATTCGATATCGCACTGGCGATATTGCAGTGATGTCTGATAAAACCTGCGCCTGTGGTCGTGGATTGCCAATGCTAGAGGCAATCGAAGGGCGTAGTACCGATTTCGTGGTTGCATTGGATGGAACTATATTACATGGTTTATCACTGATATATATTTTACGCGACATGGAAAGTGTTGAAGCGTTCAAAATTATCCAAGAAACGAAACAGCATACTCACGTGCAAGTCGTGTCTAAAAGTGGTGAAGTTAATCAACAAATGCGCGACACCATTATGACTGGTTTCCAAGCAAGACTTGGAGCCGAAGTATCTGTTACGGTAGAATCTGTAGCCGAAATCGCCCCCGAAAAATCAGGGAAGTATCGCTACGTGATAAGTAAGGTAAGCACAACATGATAGATAGTTTGTATTTGTTAGCTGATATTGGCGCGATCTGCTATATGTTTTGGTGGTCAAGCATGCAGGATGAAGATTAATGCGTGATCTGCTACTCGTCGGTTTTTTATTCGTTGCTATTTATTACAGCTTTAAACGGCCTTACCTGGGTACAGCTGCTTGGGTTTGGATCGCACTAACCGCACCAGCAAAGTGGGCTTTTGGGTTTTCTCAGAGCTTTAGGTTGAACTTGGCAATTGTAATAATTACTGCTCTTTCTTATCTTTTTGTACAAAAATATAAACAGTGGAAGTTTAGCGGATTAAGTTTTTGGGTACTATTCTTCGGTTTTTGGACACTTGTCACCAGTATCGCGAATCAGACATCTTATTCAGCATTTGTATGGGAATATTGGAATCAATTTACAAAAGTATTGCTTTTATTTTTCTTTGTTACACTCACAATAACTAAAAGGTTACATGTCAATACAATCGTATGGGCGATTGTCTTATCTATTTCATCTTTTGCAGCAATGGAAGCCGTTAAATTCATTTTGTCAGGTGGAAGCCACCGTATTACGGGAAAGGCCGGAATCATCAGAGACCGCAATGATTTGGCAGTTGCAATTAATATGTGTATCCCCTTGATCCTTTATCTGATTAGTGTAACTAAAAACTTTTCAATCAAACGCGGGTTAAATGTGTTGCTTGTTCTAAATGTTCTCGCAATCATCGGCACTTATTCGCGCGGTGGATTTATCGGGCTATTAATTTTAGGTGCAGCTTTTTGGTGGACCTCAAAACGCAAGGTTGTTTACGGCATTTTAGCGGCCATTATAATTCCACTTTTTTTTGCTTTTGCACCAGGGGAATGGAAAGAAAGACAGAATACCGTTAGCTCTGCAGCCAGTGAAGATGGCTCTTTTATTGGTCGTTTGTGGGCGTGGAAAATTTCAACGATGATAGCACTAGATTATCCACTCACTGGCGGGGGGTTTCATGCAGTTAAAGATAGAAGTCTTTGGGGATATTATGCGCCGATGACAAATAGCTTTGGACCCATTGATACACCGTCCATACCATCAGAGTTGCGCCCCAAAGCTGCCCACAATATTTACATGCAGGTATTAGGAGATCATGGATTTGTAGGCCTATTTATTTTTATGATGATCCTTTGGCAAACCTTAATGGTTAATTTTAAAAATCGAAAATGGGCAATTGCAAATAATGAAAAGTGGTTAATTTCGCTAACTAATAACCTGACACTGGCTATGATTGGATATGGAATTACTGGAAATAATGTAAGTTTGGCATATTTTGATTTGTTGTACGCGATGGCAGGATTAGTATGCGCCATTAATATACACATAGCTAAAAAAACGGTACTGCCTTTTACTGCCGGTAGCAAGAAGAGAAGTTCGGCTTCGCAACTCGGTATCCAATCGGGGTGAGCAAAGAATGGGTGTCAAAATAGTGAAGAGTGCTGCTAAAAATGACTAACAAATTGTTGCTCTCTGGTGGTTGTTTGCGGCCCAATGGATTTGAATTAGGGGAAGGTAAGTATTATAAAAGTGCTAGATTGATTGAGCTGGATATATTAACTAAATCATTTCGAATAGTGGTTCAAAAAGATGTAGCAGGAGATAACTATCCAGCAGAGCATCCAAATTTGCAATTTACTTGCGGCTGTATTGTAGATAAACATCTTTGGTTGCCTACTGACACTGAAGTCCATTTGTATCGATTAGAAGATTTTAGTCTGGTTAAAATTATTTCTCACCCATGTTTTCACAATTTACATTCTGTAGCTTATATTAATAACGAGTTGGTCATTACCTCAACTGGTCTGGATAATATTGTTTTTTGTGATCCGAATACGGGCGAAATTAATCGAATTTTAAATACACAAGGTAAAGATCCTTGGCATCGCTTTGATAGAAGTTTTGACTATCGTAAAATTCACTCCACTCGTCCTCACGATAGTCATCCAAATTTTACTTTTGAATTGGATCAACAAGTTTGGGTGACCAGATGTACGCAAGAAGATGCAGTAAAC
>NZ_BAEN01000019.1 GCF_000314975.1 Aliiglaciecola lipolytica E3 | reverse complement strand
AATGTCACGAAAGCGGCAGAGTTACTGCATCTGTTTGTGGATGAGAACATTGATGATAATCAACCCTTCTCAGTAGTCAGACAACAGGCATTGAAGGTCATGAATGACAGGGATATCCAGACCCTCTGCCTTTACCTGAAAAAACAGAAACGGACCGTGGAAGAGTACCAGTGGCAACATTACGATGAACAATGCAATCTCCTGGAGCAACTGTTAAGGCAGGTGTTTTTGTGCCTTGAATGTGAGGCCGGTAAAGGCTCAGAAGCCGTCGTCGCCCAACTTCAACAGATGCAGACGGAAATCGCATTCGGTGGACCACTGAAGACGATGGATACGTCGCTCATCCCGAAAAAGCACCTCCCATGGTTGGTTAAACAGGATAACGTTAACCCGCAACGTTACGAATGGCTGCTCTACCGGCAGTTAACCTCACGACTGAATGGACGCATTTATTTGCCAAATGTTACCAAATACCGCGCACTGGAAGACGACCTGATCCCCCAGACATCGCAGGATACCTTGCTGGCCTCATCAACACTGGACAGACTAAAACAGCCCGCAGAGTTATTGTTACAGGAGAAACAACACCGGCTGGAAAGTGCACTCAAAGACGTTGCTCTCCATATTGATGAGGGAGACAATCGAAATGTGATCATGAAAAATCGTACCGGTACCCGCTGGCGTCTGCCGACCAAAAGCGCTACATCTCTGGTCAACAATCCCTTTTTTAAGCGAATGCAACCGGTCGGTATCGCGGATGTACTGCGGTATGTAGAGCGCGAAACCGGGTTCATGAAATGTCTGACTCATGTACTTCCGATACAAAAACAAGGGTTCACTCATCAGGATGATTTACTGGCCATTCTGATTGCCAACGCCACTCACCGTGGTGTGTATGGCATGGCGCAGATCTCCGATCGAAGCTATGAACACCTGAGTACGGTGCAGGCCAACTATATCCGGCCTGAAACGCTGCATGACGCCAGCGACGTGATCAATAATGCGGTTGCAGCGCTACCCATCTTCCGCCACTACCATATTCAGGAGGACCAGCTGCATGCCAGTGCGGATGGTCAGAAATTCGAAACCCATCTGGAAACCTTTAAAACCCGGTACTCCTCTAAGTATTTCGGCACCAACAAAGGGATCACGGCCATGACACTGGTGGCCAACCACAGCGCCCTCAATGCTCGGATCATCGGTTCCAACGAGCACGAATCACACTATATTTATGACCTGTTACAATCCAACAGCAGTGAAATCAAACCTGACGTACTCTCGACAGATACACACGGTGTCAATCATGTTAACTTCGCCTTACTGGATCTATGCGGTTACAGTTTTGCACCGCGATACGCGCAGTTCAGTAGTGTCATCAATGATCTGTTTGATGTGACTGAAAGTGAACAAGGCAGCACCATACTGGCGCTAAAGAAGCCTATCAGAACGAATGTTATTACAACGGGATGGCAAGATATCAGGCGTATTGTTCTGTCACTTCAGACAAAGCGGACGACACAAGCAATGCTGGTAAGAAAGTTGTCTGGTTACCCTTCTGGACACCCAATATTACAGGCTCTGACGGAGTATAATCGACTGGTTAAAGCGCAATATTTACTTGACTACATCGACGATGCCAGTTTGCGGCAGTATGTGCAACGTGCCCTGAACCGGGGAGAAGCATGGCACTTCCTTAGACGAGCCATTGCGTCGGTGAATGGTGATCAGTTCCGTGGCAAAAACGAGTCTGAAATCGCTATCTGGAATGAATGCGCAAGATTGCTTGCCAACGCGATCATCTACTTCAACTCCGCGATACTGAGTCATCTTCTGGGACACTTTGAAGCGAGAGGAGATGAAGAGAAAGCGGGTATCACTCGTGCTGTTTCGCCCGTTGCGTGGCAAAATATCAACTTAAGCGGAACGTATAACTTCACTAATACTGGGAAATTGCCCAATATTGGCGAAATAACAAGGCCGATAGTGGATGATTAGGCTCCAAGCTGAAAGTAAACCACCTCCGCAGCCATTTATTGGTGTGGTCTACAGAGGATTATGTCTTTTTAGAGGGGAAAATCCCTAGAACCCCACCTTGGAAAATACGAGGCTTGCCAGATCGCGCAATGAACGAGCAGTATTTGGGTGCTACCCATGAAAAAACGAAACGATATAAATTCATTCTTTGGTTGTCCTCAATTCTCTTACCCAACTCAGAGATTCGATAGTAGAGCAATCGTCAACTCTCTCTTAAAACATTCTTCACATTAGTCGAAGCAGCTTTCGTTTGAGAAGTCCTGTAACCAAGGCACTATAAACGATACGAGAGGTGAGACTTGGTGTCGCTTTAGCGTATTTATCTGCGGCAAGATGAACGCCATTCGATATCCAAACTGAGCGCAGCGGAGCAGATGCCGAGTGTGTGAATAATAATCTTTGAATGTTTGGTTTTTTAATTGTGTATTCCCAGATAAAAGATTCCAATACTTCTTTTTTTGAGATCTGGCGTTGCGCAGCGAATACGGTCCATTTCTCAAAAATATGCTCATCGATATTAAGTCGAAGTAACGAGCGCGAAGTTTTGCATCTAGATTTTCCTACCTTAACGGATACTGTCATTTTAAATAGCCTTTTGTGAACAAACTTTGCGCTACTTTACCGGCACCTGTCCTCGTTTTTTGAATTTGAACTAGCTTATTTGGCACTTCAGAATTTATTTTGGCTTTGACAAGGTCAATCTTCATCTTGGTGAGACTTGTAGAGCAATCAAAATCCCAGTTTTTACTATTCGAAACTCTTATATAAATTTTTAATAGTCACGGCTATGTGCACATTTGCGCAGCCGTACTCCACACGTGTTCTGTTATAACTAGATCAGTTATCAAAATATTCCTTCGAATAAGACAAATAAGCGCGATAGGTTAATAAAATTCTATGATTGACACAGATAAAGTCGTTTTTTCCATTGCCGATGGTGAACCCCTAACAGAGCAAACCATGTTCACACTTGCTGATTCATTGGTAGCACCAGAGACATTTAAAAAACTGCGGTTGGCAAAAAAACTCACAAGAAAAGAGTTGGCAAGGCACCTTGATTGTTCGGAGCAAACCATCATTGGCTATGAACGTTCTGGGTGTCGTTTAAGTGTCGATCGATACCTTAAATTTCTATTTGCGGTTGCCCAAGATGATGACAGCAAAGCTAAGTACAGCACCATTCTTCAACATCTTCGCAGCCAGATGACACTAGATATGTTAAAGGGAACAGGGGCAGTTTAAAGATCTATTGATGATAACAGCTAATTTATTCAATTTTGAAACATCGATTAATGGGACTATGTAGGCTCTTTCTGTAATAACCGAATAGTCGTGTATTCACTCTTAAATTAAATACACTCTCAAAGAGCGAGTATAGGAAAAAAATGGAATCTTGGAAATTTTCTTTAATTTGGATTGTAACGTTATTAGTGAAGGCCGTCGGTTTTGTCAGGGCGTTAAATGAACTTTTTTCCTTGAGTATTGATTACTCATTGGTATCAATTTCTGCTAGTGCGTTATTTCTTTTTTGTGTGAATGGCTCCTTACCTCTAAATGACGACATTTGAAGGTCTGAAATAGGAAATAGTGCGTTTTTTTCTAATTT
>NZ_BAEN01000020.1 GCF_000314975.1 Aliiglaciecola lipolytica E3 | reverse complement strand
GGATTAGAGATAATATTTAGATGGAAAACGCTTGAGAGTCAAGCTATATAAGGGGAGTAGATTAATTGGTCGGTGTGAGAGGATTTGAACCTCCGACCCCTGACACCCCATGACAGTGCGCTACCAAGCTGCGCTACACACCGACCGAGCTGCGCAGTTTACTTATTTTTTGGCGCTTTGCAACGGCAAATCTCAATTGATTTAGTAACTGCTAGCTGTTTGAGTAATTTTTATCTCATTTTGTCGCTAAATTTTGCTATTGGGCACTATATTTACTTTCGAACTGCCAGCACTTTTAACATTTATTGAATATGCAATCTTCGCTTTATCGCCAATACATTGAATAATTACCGGCATTTTTTGCGGCAACTTTTTGTTTGTTTTTTGTGCTACTTTGAAGCTTCCATTGGTATTTAACATGACAACAAAATTAGGGAAATTCATCAGCGCCTGGTCAGTTAGATATTAGTGGAGCTGGTTGCTTTGGGTACTAGCGGCGAATCACACTGTGCCATTTTAACGGCGCAAGTCTGGCACTGCTTTACAATTGGTTTGGCAGGTAAAGCTCAAGTTGATAATCCAGATCCAAATGATATCCCTGAACCTTCTTTGCTTGCGATTTTAGGCGTAGGCTTAATTATATTGGGAAGACGTCAATTTCGTAGACGTTAAGCAATCAAAATACGAATCAAACAAAAAGCCCCGGTTAAACGGGGCTGTTTTTTTTACTGGCTAAGCCATTTTTGTATAAGTCGTTTGATGACCTTTCCATCCACCAACTTAAAGTTTTGCGGGGCATTGGGTAGGCGGTTTCTGCCATCCTGAACGACTAATAAGCCATCTGGAAGTGTGCCCCCTAAACTCAAAGACGTTATCTCTAGGCCATCGGTTTCAGATACTCCATCGAGCATCAAATCCAAATTCATATCAATCTGAAAACTGCCCAAATAACGATTATCTTGGTCCAGTGCGAATACACCAAAACTATTGTTACCTTGACTTGATGCAACCAAATAACGCTGATCATCCATGACATAGATTCCCATCCCTTCAACATCTGCTACGAAGGTGTCTGAAGTAACGGCAATCAACCTGCCCAGCTGTTTTGTAGGTTGCGCACTTGTCTGCCAAATACCAGTGGACTCTTCACCGTAATACAACTGGTGATTTTTATCGTCGGCGACACAGCCCTCAGGTTGGCTTGGAACCTTAAACTCACGGACTAACTTGCCGGTAATCTGCTCGTTTTCGGTCACTAATAGATATTGTTGAAAGCGACCGTCGGTATCATTTACAAATACATAATAATCGTTTTTCTGTTGATACATACACAGACCGTACACATCAGCCAGATCGGTTTTGATATCAGTTAATAAAGAAAGCTCACCGCTATTTTGCTGTATGCTAAATAAACTAATACTGTTGGTTGTGCGATTGCTCGCTGCTGCCAAATCAAAAGTTTGCTTACCAAACTCAAACCCATAACGTAAATCCACGTTATTCACTCGCCCTACGTCTAGCTTTTGCAGTAGATTACCGTGCAAATCGTAAACCATCATTCCTTGTTTTTTGTTGGTACCCAGTATGCGACTTTGCGACGGTTCCAGTGGATTTATCCAAATAGCTGGATCATCAGCAGCATCCCCAAACGCTTCCATAGGTTTGGTTTGTGCGAACGCATTTATGCTAATGATATCAGAATTCAGCTTTTGTCTATTGTGTGCTGTTGTCTTGAGGTTAGTTTGCAAATACTCGCCATTTTCATCGTCGAAGATCCCCAAGATTAAACTCGATGGTTGCTGTAATCCTCTTACTGATTCGGGTGCTTGGGTGTGGCCTAACGGTATAAATGTAGCATTTTCGTTGCTTTCAGATTTGATCATCCAAACGCCTTGATGTTCAGGCGCGGCAACCAAAATGTCACCGTTTGCTAACACGTCAACACCTGTTATCTCCCCTTCTAATGGCCCAAACGGAGCAACAGCGATAACTAGCTCCCGTGCTAGTTCAGACTCAGTTTCCGCTGAGTAACGCCATAGGCCGATATTTTCTTCAACAACATAAAGTGCGCCAGTTTCGTCGTCTACCGCACAAGCTTTGGTTTGCGGCGCGCCTATAAACTCATGCACTGGCACATCTACCAAAGTCTGATGTTTTCCATCTACCACAATGCGCTGTTGAATTGAGCCAACTGTGTCGGCAATAAACACAGATAAATGTCCTTGTGGCATCTGATACCAGCACAAGGCTTCAATTTGCGCGTCAGTTTTAGGAAGTGTGGTTAACAACGAAAGTTGTTGCGTCTGCCAATCAAGCGTTAATACTAAAATTCGCTCTGCATTAGTGTCATGAGTCACTATCAATCCAACGTTTTTATTGCCAAGTCGGATATTGTCACGCCAGTCCAACGTTTCCATATTACCAGCAAACGATGCCAACAAATTTCCGGCATTGTCGGTCAGTAAAATGCCTTGAGACTCGCTGCTCAACAACCAATATTGTTGCTGTTGATGAATAATGGGTATCGCTGTTTTGCCTGCAACTTTGTTGGTATTTTGCACCATTATCGGCAAGGTTTTACTCACTTGCGCAATTGTATTGGCCTGCTTTTTTTGATCAGGTATTGTTTGGCAGCCGCTTAGCAGCAAACTACTAAGTAGAAAAAGATAAAGCGATTTCATAATCATTCCTTATGTACGCTGTACTGGTAAATTCGCTTACCTGAACCACTAATGAATTGGACTAGCAATTTAGTATCATTGACCGACACGCTGACAAACCCTGCTTCACTAATCGCATATTTGGTAAATTCACGTTGTTGTACTGGACGTAATTCAGACCCTGCCCCTGATACAAAATGTTCTACGCTTTTGCCTTCAGGCCGGTTATGTTGTAAATCGTGTTCGTGCCCTGCGAAATAGGCATCAACCTTGAATTTTTCGAATATGGGTTCCAATACACCTTGTATCCCGTGGGTTTTTCCATAACGTTTGCCACTGGAATACAACGGATGATGACCAATGACTAGATTCCATTTTGCAGTCGAGCTAGACAATTGTTGTTCAATCCAACGCAATTGTTTTTCGCCATCCTGTTTTTGGGTTTGCGCATATTTTGGGACGTCCTTATATTCCGGATTGAGTGGGTTAGTATCAATAAATAGCACTAGCATTTCTGTATTTTTACCGACAGAAAATGTTTTGGCGTAATATTGAGAAGGCATCTCCCAACGACGACTGCGCTTGGAATAGTCAATTTGAGCTTGCCAATTTCCACGGTAATCGTGGTTCCCTAATGTAGGGTACCAATCCTCAAATAAGTTCGGCCCATGATAGATTTGTTCAAACGAGGTTTGCCAATAGGGATCATCCACAGACGCCACTCCATTAGAATAGAAATTATCACCAGTGGTGGTAATAAACTCCGCGTCGAGTTGTTGCATGACCACATCCATCATGTCTGCTACTGGCACTTGCTGATAATGACCATTTCTTCCCCAATCCCCCAAGACTAAGAAACTAACACTGTCTTCTGGCACTTCAAGCCCGTGCACGTGATGTTTTTTGTAGAAGTTTTGGTCGTGAACTTGGGCTGCATAGGCATTTTCCACACACAACAACAAAACCATGAAAAACAGATTTTTACTTAACATTATTACTCCAGATGACGCACCTTCATTGAGCGTTTTTAATTACCACTAACAAAATCGGCGAACATCACGAATAGGATGCTCGCCTTTTAATCGTTATAGTGTCCAGCTAAAACCTAACTCAAAAGTACGTCCGTATTCTTCGTATTGTGCATTCACGCTTGGCTCATCAAAATAATTATAGAAACCTTCGTCGGTAAGGTTAATCGCGTTAAAATACACATACATATTCTGGTCAATAAAGTATTTACTGGTAAAGTCCATTTGTTGATGGCTGTCTTCCATTCGAATCAAGTCACCGTCAATTTCTTCCAAATTTTCACTCTTGTAAGTCATGGTTAGACGCAAGCTTAACTTGTTGCTTTCATAGCCTACAGTGAAGTTGCCGATTTTATCAGACTGGTTAGGCAACGACGTTTCGTAACGCTCACCATCAAGCATAGTTACCGCATCTGAACTTGAAAAAGTCCCGTTTGCAGATAATAACAAACCGTTATCGAACGCTTTTACCCATGACAATTCAATACCACTAACTTTTGCAGATTCACCGTTGATAGGCTGCATCACTTCATCAAACCCAGTCCATTCAGGTAAGTCAGATACATCAGCGATAATCACGAAGTTATCAATGTTTTTGTGGAAGTAGCCCGCAGAAAGTACCCCAATATCACCAGGGTAATATTCTAAGGTCAAATCGAAGTTGTCTGATTCAAACGGATTTAGAGCTGGATTACCCACTTCTGCTTGACGCTCAGTGACGAATTCACCCTCATCTTCTTCGGTTTTTGATTCGATGATTTGAAATGCCGCCGAATCTTCAAATTTCGGTCTTGAGATGGTTTGTGTGAAAGCCGCACGCCCTATTAACTTATCATTAAATTCGTAACGTAGGTTCAAGCTGGGTAATAAGTGATCATAACTTCTTTCGATATTCCACGGGGTATTCACCACTTCTTCAACGTCAGTTTGCTCGTTTTCAATCAATTCAACGCGCATGCCTGACGTACTAAAGTCAGTGTCTTCAAAACGAATACCGGCCACAAGTGTGAGCTTTTCCCATTCAAAACGGCCCATTAGGTATGCGGCAAAAATATCTTCGTTGTTCACAAATGATGCACCATTTGATTCAACTTCTGAGTCCAGCTCCGCGACTTCTAAGCTAGCTCGATTCTGATTAAAGTAGCTACGCATGCCGCTACGATCTAGTCCTGGACCAAAATTGCCTAGGCCCCAATCCGGTTGTTCTGCTGCAAACATGGTAGGGTCTATATCGTCAAAATCGCCATCATAGATTAAGATGTCGGCCGTTGCGGTTTTCTCACGCGTTCGATATTTAGTACCGAATTTGAGTTCAAACGACTTATCCTGCCAATCAAACATACGTGTAAAATCAGCTTTGGCCATCGTCTCGGTATCTTTGGCTAGGTTTTTCTCAAAGCTCACCTCATCTAGCTCGTAATTGCTCAAATCCATCGCTGCAGCGTCTTGATTAATAGTCGGAATTTGACCTTGCATGTCAGAATCAATAGCCATTTCTTCACCTACAAAGGTGTAATATAAGGCTTCTGGCTCATCTTCATCGGCTTTCGAATACCCCAATTGATATTCAATCACCCATTCGTCTACCTGATGCTCTCCACCAGCGGTAATCGAAAGAATGGTTTGTGTCTCTTCACGATCTTTACTGCCGCGCTCAATTTCAGAATCTTCACCATCAAAAGTAAAAGTATTCGCCAAACGGTATTCTTCATCTGAGAAGCTGCTATACAAAGTGCGTAAATAATATTGATTATTAAAATCAGGGCGGAAATCCAAATTGACAGCTGCCCCGATTCGCTCACGAGTGATACTGTAATAACGTTGTTCGATTTCATCGTCACCGTTAGATTCAATATTGTCTGAACCAAAATCACGACTGGCGTACGATAACGCTGCAGCCACACCAAAAACATCATCAAAGACATTCGTCACACTACCAGATATTTTTGGACTAGTTTCGTCACGTAATTGATTCTGGCTAGCCTGAACGTTCACACTAGCACTCGTACCTTGACGATCAAATGCACTTAAACTTTTTACTTCGATAGAGCCACCGATGGCGTCTGCATCCATATCAGAGGTAACAGATTTAGACACTTCTAAACCTTGGATAAGCTCAGACGGGATCACGTCTAACGCCACTGAGCGGACACCAGATTCAGGAGACGGAACGTTAACTCCATTAATGGTCACGTTATTGAGGTTCGGATCGATACCACGAATACCGACAAAACGACCTTCACCTTGGTCACGTTCAATAGACAGTCCAGGCAAACGTTGCAATGCCTCAGCCGCGTTTTGATCTGGGAATTGGCCAATCGCATCTGCTGATACAATCGATTTAATACTATCTGCCACACGTTGCAAATTAATAGCATTAGCTTGGCCAGTGCGTTGACCGTAAACCGTCACGTTTTCTATATTTTTACCGGCAGCCAATAAGGCAATATCTTTTTGCACTATTTTCCCACCACTGATAATTACCGGAACTTCTACCGTTGGCGCGCCCAGATATTTAACCACTAAGGTATATTCGCCCTCTGGTAGATTTGCAAATCGGAAACTACCGTCACGGCGTGAAACGGTGCTTTGCCCCAGTTCTTTGACACTAATTTCGGCTCCTTGGATATAGTTGCTTTGATTTTTATCTGTGAGTAATCCCTGAACTCCGCCATTTTCAGCCAATGCAGATTGGCTTGATAGTGCTGCAAGGCATGCCAATGCGAGTGTGGTTTTTATCATTTTCATTGTTAAGTCTCTGGTTGCGAACTAAGTCGTGTGTGAATTTTTCCCACACGCTAGACAGCAGCGGTGACATTTTTATGACAACGCTTCATCTATTAGTGCCGCTTTTGCCCTAAAACAACGAAATTAGCGCCTAATTGATAAATCTGTGAGCTAATTTGACCTCCCCTTATCCTTTTGTTTTCCATGATATTTTTAAGAAAATGTCGAATTCATCAGCAACGAGTTTCATCATACTGTCATGTTACTGAGCCAATATGACCCCTGTGCTGAATGCAAAGTGTGTCAGCATATATTTGGTCCGTATGACATGAGAATTAACATGAACCTTTCACTACTAGCACAACATCAACGATTATTTTCAGTCGCTTGTGCATCTTTAACTTTGTCGCTCACATTAAGCATTGGTTTGGGCCAAGCAAAGGCGCTGGCGGATATATCTTGGTTAGATATGATCGGCGAAGGCAGTGTTGCCCTACTTTCTTTAGCTTGGATATTTTTCTTATTAGTCAGCCGTCCCCCAGGTAGGGTCACATCTGCACTGGTCATAGGCTTAAGTTGTTTTTTATTTTCAGCAGTGCTAGATCTGGTCGATGAAGTCATGTTCTATGAACATACCGCAACGGGTTTGAGCATGATTGAATCAATTCCCTCAGGCATCGGCATGCTCATCATGAGCTATGCACTATATCAGTGGCATCAAGAGCAATTGATACTCAATAAGCAATTACAAAAGCGAGAGTCTAATTCACGCGAACATGATCAAGTGGACTTTATCACTGCTTTATACAGCGCTGAATACATGCGTACACAAATCGACTCACAACTACAAAATAGCAGTTCCCCCGGTTTTTCAGTAGTAATGCTAGATATCAACAATTTCGATTTATTTAATCGCCAATACGGGCACGATCAAGGTGATCATTTATTACGAGAATTGTCAGATATTATATTAATGAATTTACGTTCGACAGATTTGGCCTGTCGTTATGCAGGTGATCGCTTCATTCTCTTGTTTCCCGATACCGATTTACGCACCGCCGAACAGATTGCAGAACAAATTAAATTAGCCATCGCAAACATTGCATTTAAACCAAACCAAAGTGGTGAGTCGGTTTATCACCACCTAACCTTCGCAGCAGAATCAGCCATTACAGGTGACGCCAGCGACAGCATACTGCAACGGGTGAACCGCCGTTTAGACATGTTTAAACAACATGGACAGGCACATGGATAAGCTGAGTTTTTTTAGTATCGACGATAAAGTTATTCCAGCCCATCAGTTAGCAGCAAGCCTCTTGGATTTCAGCCGTTCTAGACAGGTAAATAAACATAAGGTATTGCGTGGAACAGGGATTTTTAATGAAGATGTTATTTCGGAACGTAAGCTCAGTGCTCGGCAACTTTTGCAGCTAATGAACAATGCCCGCTCGCTTACCCCCGGCAACGATTGCGCATTTTTGTTGGGTAAGCGTTTATTTCCCGGAACCTATGGTGCAGTTTCCAACGCGCTAACACATAGTCGCAACTTGGCGGATGCATTCCGGATTTTAGCGCAGGTACGTAGTCAGATTTGTCCTTTTTTGACCGTCAATCGTTATTCCACAGAAAATAGTCAATACTGGGTAATAACCGATGCCGTGGGCTGCGAAGAGCAATTCCAATTTGTCGCAGAGTTGTATTGCACTGCACTGGTATCCGCAGTCAAATTACTGCTGGGGCAGCGTATTCCGTTTCAATTTAATTTTCCTTTTGCACGTCCGAAGTACATTCAAGAATACGAAGTACATCTGGGCCATAGGCTCGCATTTTCACAACCCGTTATGAGCATTAGCTTTGATAAAAAATGGTTATCAACTCGGTGTGTTAATCACAGTGATAGTTTGAAGTGGTATGCGCTACGCCAGTGTAGACATGTGACAATGCCCAAGTTAGGTTTTTTAGAAGCTATTCGCACGGTAATAAGCCAGCACCACCAATATGGATTGCAAAAAGTTGCTGAACACTTTGCGATGAGTACCTCATCGTTCAAACGTAAGTTGAAACAACACGGTTATAGCTTTCAACAATTGCAGGATGAAGTGGGAAAACAACAAGCTATCTATCTGTTACAAGTGCAACAACTAACGAATGAGGAGAGTGCGAGCATGATGCAGTTCAGCGATATTCCGAACTTTCGCCGTTCAGTCAAGCGTTGGACAGGACTCACGCCCAGTCAACTGCGACTAACAACCCAGAGTTAGAGCCAAAAGGCTGTTATTCCGATTTATCGTCAGCGCTGATACGACTGGCTATTGCACCATCTTGATTGCGGTATTTGGCATCTGCTCGACTGCTGTACGGCTTTTCTGCAAAATCAGATAATACTTCAAAACTTATCGCGCCTATTTTCATTTTAGGCTTGAGAGCCAGAGGTAGTTTACCACTGTTGAAGAATTCTAAAACGATATTACCTGACCAGCCCGGATCAATGCGATGTGCTGTGACATGCACCATCAACCCTAAGCGCGCTAAAGATGAACGACCGTCCAACCAGCCCACAATATTGGCTGGCAAAGTAACCGATTCATAGGTAACAGCTAAGGCTAATTCACCAGGATGTAAGAAAAATGCTTTGTCATCTGGCACGTAAATCTCATCGCTCATCACCGTATTCATTGCTTCTTGCACTTGAGCTTTAGGACCACTTAAATCGATATATGGCGCTGTATGATCTTCAAATACACGAAACTTATTGCCTAAGCGAATATCTACAGTGACGCCACTGATTTCGGCATAGTCTGGCTCAGGCGCAATCACGATTTTGCCTTCTTTCATGTACTGGTAGATGTCTTTATCACATAAACGCATGAATTTTCTCTATAAGTATGTCGCTGGTGCAGCGAATCTAGATTTAATGCTTTTAATTCGCGCACATTATGATCGCCCGAGTCCTGTAGTTCAATGTTTTTCAACGATTGGAATGGATTCGTCATTTTTTAGCGTCTGATTATAAGCTAATTGTTTGGATAGATTCATTGCTGCTTGTAAATAAACAACCGATAAAGTGCTGTCGGGCTCTGCTGTTATCAACGGCCGTCCCTCATCCGCATGTTCACGAATTTGAATATCCAGTGGCAATTGTGCCAGCAGCGCTAAGGATTGTTCGGTTGCTAATTTCTGTCCGCCATCGGTAGCGAACACAAACTCTTTATGACCACATTTGCGACATTGGTAGTAGCTCATATTTTCAATAATGCCTAGCACTGGAATATTGACTTTATTAAACATAGCAATGCCTTTTTTGGCATCCGCCAGTGCAATATCTTGAGGCGTTGTCACTACAATCGCCGCCGTGAGCGGTACTTGTTGTGCCATGGTAAGTTGAATATCACCTGTACCTGGCGGCATATCAACAATGAGATAGTCTAAATCTGGCCACAAGGTTTCATTTATAATTTGCTGTAATGCTTTGCTCGCCATAGGGCCACGCCAAACCGTCGCATCGTCGCTGGGTATCAAATATCCCACCGAATTGGCTACTATGCCTTGGCAGTTGAGTGGGATCATGTGTTTGTTATCTTCGCTTTGCGGTCTGGCATCTGGATTACCCAACATTATAGGTACCGATGGTCCATAAATATCGGCATCTAAAATACCCACTTTTGCCCCTTGAGATTGTAGCGCAAATGCCATATTGACCGCAGTAGTAGACTTTCCAACGCCGCCTTTGCCAGAGGCCACAGCAATAATATTTTTAATTGACGGTATGCGATTAAGTTTCGTTTTTTTCGGTGCAATCTCACAACTCAATTTAATCCGTGTCGAATCCATGCCGAGTTCATCAATTGCGCTTACAATCACTGCAAACTCTTTTGTGCACGCAAATGGAAATCGTATAGTTAGTTCCTCACTGTTACCTTCGCAACATGCAGCGACCTGCTGTTCAGAAATAGTCAATATTTGACCAATAAGTTGAAATATTTGTTGCTTCTGCTGTTGGTTAAACAAAGTATTCGACAAAGAGAACTCCTTTTAATGGAATTTATGTAATTTTATGTTGTTTAGCTAATGCATTAAGGCTGCATTTTCGTTACCATTTGCGTCCTTTTTTCAACTAATCAAGACTCGTAATCACACATGCCAAATCAGCCACGTAAAATACTCGTCACCAGTGCCTTACCTTATGCCAATGGATCTATCCATTTAGGCCATTTACTGGAACACATTCAAACGGATATTTGGACACGATATCAACGAATGCGTGGCAACCAATGCTACAGTGTTTGCGCAGATGATGCACATGGTACGCCGGTTATGCTAAAAGCACAGGAGCTAGGCATTACACCTGAGCAAATGGTAGCGCAAACTCGCGCAGAGCATCACCAAGATTTACTCGATTTTCATATTGAATACGATAATTATTATGTTACCCATTCAGATGAAAACAAAGAATTGTGTGAAGAGATATATAACCGCTTAGATAAAGCGGGTTATATCAGCAAGCGAACTATCAGCCAATTATTCGATCCAGAAAAGAACATGTTCTTGCCAGACCGATTCATCAAAGGTACTTGCCCAAAATGTAAAGCTGAGAATCAAAATGGCGATAGCTGTGATGTGTGCAGTGCTACTTACAGCCCAACCGAGGTGATTAATCCTCGTTCGGTAGTATCAGGCGCAACACCTGTCTTAAAAGATTCAGAACACTATTTCTTTGATCTGCCTAAATTTGAAAGCATGCTCAAAGAATGGCTGGTAAGTGGAGCGCTGCAAGAAGAAATTGCTAACAAACTCAAAGAATGGTTCGAAGCAGGCTTGCAACAGTGGGACATCAGTCGCGATGCCCCTTATTTCGGTTTTGAAATTCCCGGTGCGCCGAACAAATTCTTTTATGTTTGGGTAGATGCACCTGTAGGTTATATGGCCAGCTTCAAAAACTATTGTAATCAACATAATATTGATTTTGATAGTTTCTGGAACGCGGATTCTGATGCAGAGCTTTATCACTTTATTGGTAAAGACATTACCTATTTCCACTGTTTATTCTGGCCAGCCATGTTAGAAGGTGCGGGATTACGCAAGCCAACGGGTGTAAATGTGCACGGATTTGTCACGGTAAACGGCGCAAAGATGTCTAAATCTAGCGGTACTTTTATTAAAGGAAGAACCTATCTGGATCATTTAAATCCAGAATATTTACGTTATTACTACGCTTCAAAATTAAGCGACGGTGTGACCGATATCGATCTTAATCTGGAAGATTTTGCACAGAAAGTAAACTCAGATTTAGTCGGAAAAGTAGTGAATATTGCCAGTCGTTGTGCGGGATTCATTACCAAACGTTTTGACAGCATCTTGTCAGAAAATGTGGTTGAAGCAGATTTGTTGTCACAATTTCAACGTGCGTCCAGCGATATTGCGCAAATGTACGAAGAACGCCAATACAATCGCGCGATCAGAGAAATCATGGCTTTAGCGGATAAAGCGAACCAATTTATCGATGCTCAAGCGCCTTGGGTAACGATTAAAGAAGCTGGTAAAGAACAGTTTACCCATGACGTTTGTTCTTTAGGGATTAATTTATTCCGCATTTTAGTGGTTTATCTTAAACCTGTACTCCCTAAACTCGCCGAACAAGCGGAAGGCTTTTTAAACGACAGTTTGGATTGGGACAGTGCACAGCAATATTTGACACTACACAAAATCAACAAATTTAAAGCGTTAATGCAACGAGTTGATATGGATAAGGTAAACGCGATTATCGAAGATTCAAAAGAAAACCTAGAGCCGAAAAAGATGGAAACTCAAAAGCCAGCTGATACTGATAGCCCATTGCTCAAGGATCCTATTGCAGAAACTATCAACTTTGACGACTTTGCTAAAATCGACTTACGGATTGCCAAAATAGCGAAAGCGGAACATGTGGAAGGTGCAGATAAGCTATTGCGCTTGCAGTTAGATTTAGGCGGCGAGACAAAACAAGTATTTGCAGGTATCAAATCGGCTTACCAACCAGAAGATTTAGAGGGAAAACTTACGGTAATGGTGGCAAATCTTGCACCACGTAAAATGCGCTTTGGTTTGTCTGAAGGTATGGTGTTAGCAGCAGGTCCTGGTGGTAAAGATTTGTGGATCATGGAGCCCCATGAAGGTGCTAAGCCGGGTATGAAAGTTAAATAAGCGAAACCTTAACGCCAAGAATTAAAAAGGGTTCATCTATTTCCAGATGAACCCTTTTTTGTTTGTACCTTGATGTTTAAGCATTAAACGTCTGACACTAAACCGTCAATTTTATTGATTAAATCAGTACTGGCTTTTTCCATATTATTTAGCGCTTCTAATATATTGTTATCAATGTTATCACCGGCTTTTTCAAGTACGGTCCTAGCCGCGTCATAAACTTTTTGATTAGCTTGCTCTACACCACGAATACCAGACATATTGCCTTCATTTCCAAGGGTGTTAATCCAAGTGTGTAATTCTGATGAACTTGGGTCACCAATAACACTAGAAGAGCGTTCACCATTACCAATTAAGCCGCTATAAACTAGTCCTTTCATTCCCATATGATCAATTTGAGAGTTCACTAAAGCCGTACGTGTAGCTGAATCTCTAATGGTTTTAGCCATTGATGTAGAAATCGTCAATACTTGACTGACTTTGTCTTTTACTTCGCGAGTTTTCACTACTAAGTTTTTGGATTGTGATGACACTTCATTGATATTTGATTCAATGTTCCGAGTCCCTTCTTCGATTTTCTCAACAAGGTTGTTGATCTCTTGTGTAGATTCAGACGATCGCATTGCAAGGTTACGCACTTCTTCAGCTACTACTGCGAAACCTCGACCACTCTCACCTGCCCTTGCTGCTTCAATTGCCGCATTGAGGGCTAGCAAGTTAGTTTGTTCTGCAATGGAGTTAATTACCCCCACGAAACTACTAATGCTACTAGCAAGTCCCGACAATTCGCCGGCATGAGTAACTCCTTTCGCAGCCATATCGTCGATTTTCGTCAATCCGTTTACCGCTTCATCAAGCATTTCCGAGGAACCCGAAAATAAATCCGTGGCACTATTCACTTTGCTACTTTCAGCCGTTAATGTGGCGGCAGTATGGTTAAGTGCGTTTTTGACTGTATTCAGCGACCGTTGTCCATCAAGCATCACCTCTGCAACAATTTGTACTTCTGAGTTTTCTGTACTTTGCTGACTCGCCTCTTGATGTAATATAGCAACCTGCTGCTGCAATTCTTCGACTTGTTGATGCAAAGATTTATTTTCTTCTGTCAACTCGCGTATTTTCTGTTGATCTTCTTCGTTTACTCTTTTAAAAAACATGGATTTAGCCCCAGATATAAAACCTAACAATTTCGCTTAAAGCAAATAATCGATTAGCTACCAATAAGTTATCGACTATATTTAGGATCACGACAAACTTTTTTTGAGAAAGTTGACGTTTTATTTTGCATCGAAGTGCGAGCACTGGCACCAACAGTTGAAAATTTTGGCGAAGGCTTCCATTTCGGTTTCACTAATGATAGTGGAATTACACGCTTTTTCGCGACTATTACGTAAATACTGGAAAAAATAGGCAAGTATTTTCGACATAATCTTTCTACACTAGAAAAAATGCGTGTTTTGCGCTTAAACAGCAGACTAGAAAACACCAATTGGTGTTGCTCAATCGTTTCAAAGCCCAATAAATGCAACCAATCATTAATCCTCATACTACTAAAAAAGCGTGCTTCTCGTAGTATTTTGTTAGATTTGAAAGGCAAGTATCTGAATATTCCAGCCAAACTAAATGGATTAAATCCGACAATGACTACATGCCCATTTGGGATTAAGATTCTGTCTACTTCTCTAAGTATTTGATGAGGGTCTCTGGAAAAATCGAGTTCATGAGCTAATAGAAATGCGTCAACACTATTTTCACTAAACGGTAATTCATGAGCGTCAGCGATGACCTGAGAAGCCCCCTTTTGTTGCGGTTCATCTGCACACTGTTTAGACACTACATTGACTACATGTTTGATCGCACATTCAGGTAACTCTATCTGTCCGCTTAAACAGCCTAATTTCACCAAATGATAGCCAAAAAAGCGTCGACTACAGACTTCTAAACTCGTTTCCACATGTTGCTTCATGTCGTTACCGACCGGCAGCGCTTGCCATGACATGGGATATAAGGGTTTTTTAGGGCTAAAAGCGGGCTTCATACTGTCCAAATAATTGCGCTGATATCAACAACTTCTTATAGTACAACAATAGTGATGCGACACAAGCAAGGTAATTATGAGTGACAAAAAAGGTTCGAATGAAAATTTAACGGTTTTCCCAATCCCGGCATTTACCGATAACTACATTTGGTGCATCCACAATGGCGATGCGTGTTGGGTAGTAGATCCTGGCGAAGCTAAACCAGTCTTAGAGTTCATACAAGCAAACAATCTGCGATTAACCGGTATTTTGGTAACGCATCATCATTATGATCATACGGACGGTATTTTACCATTATTAGCGCAAGTTCCTGGGATTCCCGTTCTTGGCCCAGAATATGGTAATATCAAAGGACTAACGGATAAGTTAATTGAAGGAAGTAGAGTAAAGCTTGCCAATTTAGGCTTGGAATTGGAGGTCTTGGAAGTTCCAGGACATACTTTAGATCATATCGCTTTTTACGGGGAAAACATGTTGTTTTGCGGAGATACCATGTTTTCAGCTGGCTGCGGCAGGCTTTTTGAAGGCACGCCACAACAAATGCATGAATCTTTGGGGAAATTAATGAAACTCCCAGCGCAAACGAAGGTCTATTGTACCCACGAATATACGTTAGCGAATGTGAACTTTGCTCTACAGGTAGAGCCACACAATAAGGCATTACAAGCATACTCTTATTGGGCTAATGAACAACGAAGCCAAGGGAAACCCACCCTGCCTTCGAATATAGAACAACAAAAAGCGATAAATCCGTTTTTACGTGCGCAACAGGATGAAATAAAACACAATGCAGAAGAATTTGTTGGCAAGAAGTTATCCAACGAAACAGATGTTTTTGCTGCAGTCAGGCAGTGGAAAGACAATTTTTAGTAGGACTAATGACAAACAACGCTCAAGCTTTTTCAACACAGCAATGAAAATCAGCGCATTTTCAATGCTAGTTTTTGTTACCGGTTGCCAAACATTTATGGCGGATTCTCGTGCAGAAACCGAAACCGAACAAGAGCAACTAATAGCTGAGCAAATTACCAATACCTGCGAACAAGATCATGAACTAGCAGAAGAACTATTTGATTGTACGTCAGCCCAACAAGGCACAATCCCAGTCAAACACCCCACCGACATCGTTGAAATAACAGTTGAGCCAGACAATTATGTCGAGTTACCAGAAGACCAAATACCACAAAGTATAGAAAGTCCTGAAATCATTGAAAATTTATGGCATAGAATCCAAAGTCAACTGACATTCAGTGTACCGGACAACTCTCGTGTTGCAGCGCAAAAAAATTGGTACTTGAAGCATCCAAGGTATATGGAACGCGTTGCCGTTCGCGCTAAACCGTTCATGCATTATATTGTTGAACAAATGGAACAAAACCAGTTGCCCCTAGAACTAACTTTACTTCCTATCGTAGAAAGTGCGTTTGACCCATTTGCGTATTCACATGGCAGGGCTGCCGGTATGTGGCAGTTTATTCCTGGCACAGGAAAACGTTTTGGCATGAAACAAACCTGGTGGTATGACGGTCGCCGAGATGTTGTGGCTTCTACGGAAGGTGCGATTGCCTATTTAAAATATCTAAACAACATGTTTGATGGTGATTGGTTGCACGCGTTAGCCGCATATAATTCGGGCGAAGGTAGAGTAAGAAGCGCTATCAGACGAAATAAAAAAGCAGGAAAACCGACAGATTTTTGGTCGCTAGATTTACCCAGAGAAACGCGAGCTTATGTGCCTAAGCTCTTAGCATTGAGTAGCATTTTAAAAGAAGCTGAGCGTGACAAAATAGCTTGGCCTGCCATTCCCAATAAAGCATTTGTCAAAGTAGTGGATGTTGAATCGCAAATAGATTTGGCGTTAGCTGCTGACTTGGCCGGATTGAGCTTAAAAGAATTACATTCGCTAAATGCTGGCTTCAATCGCTGGGCAACAGATCCCGATGGTCCACACAGACTATTAATTCCTGCTGAGAGTGTCGAAAAGTTCGAATTAGCATTGACTACCATTGAAGAAAAAGATCGACTCAACTGGGTACGACATAAAATTAAAAGCGGTGATAGTCTGCTAAAACTCGCAAAACAATATCACACTACCGTTGACGTCATTCAAGCCGTTAATGATATGCAAGGCAATATGATCCGTATTGGCGATTACATTTTAGTGCCTGTTTCACTAAAGTCGCTGGAAACCTATTCACTTTCACAAGAGCAACGATTAGCAACAACCCAATCCACACAGCGTGGCGCTTATTCACTCAGCCATAAAGTTCAATCGGGTGATACGTTCTGGGATTTGAGCCGTAAATACAACGTAAACCTACGTAGCCTTGCGAAATGGAATGGCATGGCTCCGACTGACCCACTTCTTCCCGGCAAGGATTTAGTCATTTGGGTGAATCAAGTTTCGGATTCTCAGCGCAAAGATGCGGTAATGCGAACACTGACGTATACAGTGAAAAAAGGTGATTCTTTAGCTCGAATTGCGAATAAGTTTAAAGTGAAACTTGTAGATCTAAAACGCTGGAACCAGGACAAATTAGACAAGTATTTGCAACCAGGTCAAAAACTTAAAGTTTATGTGGATGTCACACGTACTTAGGTTAACAACCATAAAGTCGTTTCAAGGAATGCATTATGCTCGGTTTCAACCGCAGTAATCTAAACAAAAGCCACGAAGGGCCTTGGCTATTGCTAGATTTAGTAATGCTTGGCCTGCTGATTATCAATCTGGTTTGGATTATTTTTGATTCTTTGTATGCTACGGAGATTTTTCAGCAGGGCTTAGGATATATTTCAGAATCGATTGTCACCGCCTACGCCCCTGTCCACAAAAACTTTTTATTAATTGATTTAGTGTTTGTCGCAATATTTTTAAGCGAGTTTTGCTTACGCTGGACTGTTGCAATCATAAAAAAAACCTATATTCGCTGGTATTTTTTCCCGTTTATTCATTGGTATGACTTGGTGGGATGCATTCCCCTAGGTGCTGCGCGGATCTTCCGCTTTTTGCGTATTTTTTCTATTCTACATAGGTTACATAAATACGAAATTATCGATTTACGGAGAACAGCATTATTCCGGTTTATTGTTTTTTATTACGATGTGTTTGTTGAAGAGCTGTCAGACAGAATTGTCGTAAAAGTACTTAGTGACGCGCAAAAAGACATTGCCGCAGGCTCGCCGCTGATAGAGGACATAAGTCGTAATGTAATTGCCACTAGACTCCCGGTATTATCTAGCTGGACCGCTTCTGTACTTAGCCATATCGGTGAGTCTATTGAACACAATGAACATGGAAAATCAGTACGACAGCATGTTAGTCAAAGTGTTGGCAAAGCTGTCCGAGGCAATCCACATATTTCAACCTTGAAATTGGTCCCAGTATTAGGATCAACAATTGAGCGCACGTTTGAATCAGCAATTACCGACATAGTCACCCAATCCGTGGTTAACCTGCTCAAGGACATGACACCGGAAAAAATTGATGATTTTGTTGAGCATGGCTTCGGGCGTTTTTCTAGCGAAGATGAAGCATTGGATGACGAAGTGTTATCTGTGGTTAATGAATGTATTGAGCTGATTAAAAAACACGTATCCCAACAACGTTGGAAATCAGAGTTGGATCAAGATAAAACGATTATTTCTGATGTGCTCGAAGAGGTTGATCCGCAACAACCTCCCAAATTGTAGTATGGCAAAGATTCTTCATAGGCTTAAGCCCATGCTACACCTGTAGGCGGGGATTTATCCCCGCGAATCACGGCACGAATTAACCTAAAAACTAATTTTTACGCCAAGTTGTGCCATTTGCACCATCTTCCAAAACAACGCCCATCGCGGTCAACGCGTCACGAGCAGCATCGGCTGCGATCCAATCTTTGTCTGCTCTGGCATCATTTCGTGCTTTTATTAAGCCCTCAATGACTGACACTTCATCGCTTTCAACTATACCACCTTGTAAGTAAGCGTTGGGATCCAACTGCAAGAAGCCTAGAATTGCACCTAATTTTAATAAAATCCCAGCTAAATCAGATTTTTCTTGCCCATGACTTTTGTTGATATCTTTGACTAAATCAAACATCACTGCAAAGGCTTCTGGTGTATTAAAATCATCGTCCATTGCTGATTCAAAACGTTGTAAATAATCCCCTTGTTGCATATCGACGTCAAAGTTGGGCTGGCTATCACGCAGCGCAGTATACAACCTTTCCAATGCCGACTTCGCCTGCTTAATATTTTCTTCAGAATAGCTCAGTTGACTACGATAGTGAGCTGACATTAAAAAATACCGCAACGTTTCCGCATCATAATCTTTAAGCACGTCACGCAATGTAAAGAAGTTACCAAGGGATTTGGACATCTTTTCCTGATCCACTTGCACCATCCCAGTGTGAATCCAATAATTCACGTAAGGAGTGTCAAATGCACAGCAAGATTGCGCTACTTCGTTTTCATGATGTGGAAAAATTAAATCAGATCCTCCACCGTGGATATCAAAGTGTGTACCTAGATGTTTGCTGTTCATGGCGGAACACTCGATATGCCATCCTGGACGGCCTTCACCCCATGGTGACTCCCAATAAGGTTCGCCAGGCTTAACCGTTTTCCATAACACAAAATCTAACGGATCAGTTTTGTCGCTAGACACTTCGACTCGTTCTCCAGCGTTCAACTGCTCTAGATCTTGTTTACTCAGTTTTCCGTATTGGTCATAGGTGCTCACATCAAACAACACATCACCGCTGGGCGCTTGATAGGCGTGTCCTTTGCTAATTAGGCGTTGAATAACATCAATAATTTCAGGTATATGCGTTGTTACCCGAGGCTCAATATCAGGTTCAAGCAAATTAATCGCCGCGAAATCTTCATGCATAAGTGCAATGGTGCGCTGGGTTAATTGTTCAGCCGTTTCACCGTTCTGATTAGCTCGCTGGATTATTTTGTCATCGACGTCGGTAATGTTTCGCACGTAATTTACGTCAAACCCTTTGTGTCGCAAGTAGCGCACCATCAAATCAAAACTAAGATAAGTGCGAGCGTGGCCCATATGACAGACGTCATACACCGTAATACCGCAGACGTACAACCCCACTTTTCCAGCCACAAGGGGCTTAAAAGTCTCTTTTTGTCGAGTAAGGGTGTTGTATATTTGTTGCATTAGAATGTATCCATTGGTTATCTTAAAAATAGTTGCGCGATTCTAGCATCGACACAAGACGACATAAACTAGCGTATTAGCAAAAGTTGACGGTTATTTTTCCAAAATTACTGCAAGTGCTGAATTATTTTTGTGATTGCGGTACACTGCTGCGCTTAAATATCTCAAAAACTATTATTTTATCCACAGGAACCCTTGATGGTAAAACTACATACAAACTATGGCGTAATCGTACTTAACCTTTTTGAAGATAAAGCCCCAAAGACGGTTGAGAACTTTTTAAGCTATGTAAAAGATGGATTTTACAACAACACAATCTTTCATCGTGTCATAGATGGATTTATGATCCAGGGCGGCGGATTTGAGCCAGGTATGGATCAAAAAAACCCGAATGAGCCAATTCAAAATGAAGCTAACAATGGCGTTGCCAACAACACTGGCACTATTGCTATGGCACGTACGAATGACCCACATTCAGCGACGGCACAATTTTTTATAAATCTAAAAGACAATAGTTTTCTAAACTTCCGCAGTGAGTCAATGGAAGGATGGGGTTATTGTGCATTTGGTGAAGTGGTTGAAGGCATGGATATCGTTAACAAAATAAAGGGTGTGAAAACTTCTCGCCACGGTATGCATGATGACGTTCCAGTTGAAGACGTCATTATTCAAAAAGCTGAAATAATTGACTAAAAAACCTAAAAAGGCTGATTTTCATCAGCCTTTTTTGATTATCTGATGAATCCATTTACTTATTTTATTGCCGACCTGCATTTAAGTGCACAGCGTCCGGACATTACTGAATGTCTGGCCAATTTTCTGGCTGGAGAAGCATTAGGTGCAGACGCTTTGTATGTACTCGGTGATCTTTTTGAATATTGGATTGGTGATGACGATAACAGTCAATTTAACCAGCATGTCGCAGCGTTATTTAAGCAGTTTTCACAAACAGGCGTGCCTGTTTATTTCATTCACGGTAATCGCGACTTCCTCATTCGAGAAAAATTTGCTCATAAAGCCGGGATGACTATTCTCAACGAACAACATGTCATCGACTTATACGGTACTCCTACTCTAATTATGCATGGGGATGAACTTTGTACCTTGGACGTGGCCTACCAAAAGTTTCGCAGAAAAGCGCGTAGTTGGTGGTGGCCCAAAATGATTTTAGCTTTGCCACTTTGGTTACGCAGAAGATTAGCGCAAAAGGGTCGAGAAACTAGCCAGCAAAACCAACAGAAACTGAGCATGGAAATAATGGATGTTACGCCATCTGAAGTTGTCAATTACATGCAAAAGTTTGAAGTTCAACAAATGATCCATGGACATACGCATCGACCCGCCATTCATCAATTAGTCGCTAATAATAAAGCTGCAATTAGAATAGTTTTGGGTGACTGGTATGATCAAGGAAGTATGCTAAAGATAACTCCTAAGTCTATCGATCTGCTCAGTGCAAAACTTTAACCTAAGTATTTCCCGATTAAACTTTTCACTAATTTCATTTTATTAAAAATTCAGTGTCTCCTATTATTAGTCTTCGATCGTCATTACTTTGAGAACGGCAAATAACTGTCATTTTCTTATCCATTAATTTCAAAAGGAAAACTTATGAATGACTATATGTTGATTTACAAAGGTGGAAACAAAGACTGGATGACCGAAACAAGCCCCGAAGAAATGGCGGAAGTAATGGGCAAATGGGGTCAATGGATGGGGCAACTTGAACAAAAGGGCCAACTAGCATCAGGTGGCTCTCCTCTTAATTATGAAGGCAAGCGCTTAACGGGTGACGGCATGGTGACCGATGTCTCATTGGCTGAAATTAAAGAGTTAGTAACAGGTTATAGTATTGTGCGCGCTGAAAGTATGGATGAAGCCGTTCATATCGCCAAAGATTGCCCTATTTTTCTATATCCCGACATCACTGTTGAAATTAGAGAAGTGGCGCAAATCGAATAATTAAGAGTGCATTTTAGTCTAGGTTGCACCCGTAGGCGGGGATTTATCCCCGCGAATCACGGTTGAACACTGTTTGTAACTGCGCCATGGGCCGAAGCCCATGCTACAATTGTAGGAGGGGGATTTATCCCCGCGGATTATTCCGATTTACTCCTCTTCGTCATGGGCTGAAGACCATGCTAATTCTGTAGGTGGGGATTTATCCCCGCAGATTATTCTAATTTACTCCCCCTGCTCCATGGGCTGAAGCCCATGCTACATCTGAAGGAAGGGATTTATCCCGCGGATTATTCCGATTTATTCCCCTACTCCAGGGGCTGAAGCCCATGCTACATTTTAATTAGCCAATAACCTTTGAATTTGCGACATCATCAGGTTTTGCTCGTGTTGCTCCCCACCTTTTAGATTAGCTTGTTTTGCCAACGCCCAAGCTTGAGTGGCGTTGCCTTTCAATGCTTGTAAATGAGCCAACGTCGCTAACGGTAAATGGGAATACTTAAAAACTGGGTCTTGTTTCAAAAAAGTTACTAGTGCTATAGCTTCTTCTATGTTGCCACAATATCCTTTTGCGACAGCTAAATTAAGTTGAGTTACAGGTGAGGCTGTTATGGTAAAGAGCTGTTGGTACAATGAATGAATCGCATGCCAAGGTGTAGTTGCGAAGGTTTTTGCCAAACAATGAATTTGCGCTATTTGCGCTTCGACATAAAAACGTCCGGTACCTAACTTGGTTAACTTGTTAGCCAAATCAAGTAAAGCGGTTCCTCTATGAATATAATCTTTATCCCAAATAGAACGATCTTGTAAATCTATAGGAATGGGTAGTCCACTATCATCCAACTTACTTTTTGCTCGTGCGCTATGAAAATACATCAATGCCAATAAAGCAAAGGTATCTTGATTTGGTATCTGACTTTCATCAATAAGTAAGTCGGTTAATCCCATCGCCTCTTTGCATAACATTAAATCTACAGAAGTTTGCCTTTTCGTAGAATGAAATCCGGCATTAAATAAAAGATATAACGCTGTATGAACATGATCCAATGCGCGTGGCAACTCGTCTTCTGATGGAATAACAAATTGATATTCCTTAAGCTTTTGACGTGTGCGTAGTAAACGCTTTTTAACTGTGGTTTGCTGTATAAATAAAGCTTTAGCTATTGCCTGAACACTCAAACCACATAAATGTTTGAGCATAAAAGGTAAACGATTTTCAGCTGCGATATGTGGGTGACAACACATAAACAACATGCGTAATTGATCATCTTTAATTCTCTGTTCTGTGAATTCCAGTTCCATCGTATTGGTGGCTGTCCATTCACTTTCCAAAAAATGCGTAATATCTTGAGCATACTTTCGTTGAGTTCGGGTATGACGAATACAATCTAACGCTTTATGTTTAGCCGTTTGCATTAGCCATGCTTGTGGATTGGATGGTACTCCTGAGGTTTGCCAACTTATTAACGCTTTGCAAAAAGCTTCTTGTAAAACATCCTCTGCCAAATCCAAATTATGCGCACCAAAAACTCTCACAAGTACGGCTAAAATCCGTGGACTTTGATGACGTTGCAGCTCTGAAATAAGCTGTTCACATGATGTCATTTTAACCATTGATCATAAAATGTAGCCAAGAGTGATTGCTCAAGTTTACGAAAAATTATGGCTGAATGTAATCAACATTGGGCATATCGATCACCAAAATAGTTTAATTTTCCATCATCATTAGACAATCTACGCAAATATCCTGCCGTTTGTCTGAGAAAAGTGTAATTTCCGTTCATTTATAGGTAAAGTGCCCGAGTGTAATTGTTTTACCCTACAAAATAATTTAATAACGTTGAACGAAGATGCAAAATCTGAAGTTTGACTAACGCGTTTCAACTTGCTTCACGTTTTAACGTTAGCACTGGGAAACGACAGATAGAGGATCCATGAAAAAAACACTTTTAGCAATTAGTATCACTAGCGTTTTCGTATTAAACGCCTGTAACCAACCTTCAGAACCAAGCGCAAAACAAGAAACAACCACGATTGAAACACAAGCGGCAAAAGCTGAATTAGGTAGCTTTGGTATTGAGTTAGATGCCAGAGATGAAAGCGTAAAGCCCGGAGATGATTTTTTCCGATACGCCGGCGGCACTTGGTATGACAATTTTGTTATTCCAAGCGACAAAGTACGTTATGGTGCGTTTACCAAGCTTGCAGAACGCAGCGAAAAGCAAATCAAAACAATAATTGACGATATTGCAAACGGTACAAATTTAACTCCTGAAGAACAACTAGTCGCAGACTTTTATCGCGCTTATATGGATACACAAAGCGCGAATGAAAAAGGTATAACTCCTATATCTCCAGTGTTAGACAGCATTAATAATATCTCAGATAAAACCGAGTTAACTGCTGCATTCGGACGCGCATGGGTTGATGGTTCAGCCAGCCCGATTAATGGTGGAATGTGGTTCAACCGACTAAATCCTGATCAATATCAATTGACAGTTGGTGTAGGTGGAATTGGCTTACCTGATCGCGCTTATTATTTAGAAGATACCGAGCGTTTTACTAAGATTCGTGCAGCTTATGTGGCACACATTGAAGAAATGTTAAATTTTGCAGGGGTAGAAAATGCCGCTGACAAAGCCAAAAATATTTTAGCATTGGAAACAAAAATTGCAGAAGTTCAATGGCCGCGTGAAAAGCGTCGTGATCGTGATTTAACCTTAAATCAAATACCGCGAGAGGAACTAAAAAGCACATATCCAGGATTTGATTGGGATACTTATTTCGCAGAAACGGGTTATGCTATCCCTCACCTAAACGTCTCACAACCTGAACCAATTAGAAACGTTATTGCAATAATCGATAGTAAGTCACTTTCAACCTGGAAAGACTATTTAACTTACCACACGATCACGAATCAAGCCGAGCTATTGTCAGACGATATTTTCAATGCAAACTTTGAGTTTTATGGCAAGATTTTGAATGGACAGCAAGAGCCACGCCCTCGTTGGAAACGAGCAATCGCTCAAATGTCGGGAACTCAATCGCTTGGGTTTGCGATTGGCAAAAGTTATGTCGAAAAGCATTTCCCTGCCAGTTCTAAAGAACAAATGGCAGAACTTGTAGAAAACCTACGTACTGCGCTAGGAGAGCGCATCGACAGCTTGGAGTGGATGGGCGAAGAAACAAAGAAAAACGCCCACGCGAAGCTTGCGTCTTTCCGACCCAAAATTGGTTATCCAGATGAATGGCAAAGCTTCGATGGCTTGGAAATAAAGTCAAACGACTTGCTTGGCAATGTTCAGCGTATTCGCAAATTTTTCCGAGCAGAAAGTGTTGCGAAAGAACTGGAAAAAACGGATCGTGAACGTTGGGGAATGTCACCACAACGTGTAAATGCTTATTACAATAGTTCCTTTAATGAAATTGTGTTTCCAGCTGCAATTCTACAACCACCGTTTTTTGATCCCAACGCTGATCCCGCGGTGAACTACGGCGGAATTGGTGCTGTAATCGGTCATGAAATGGGTCATGGTTTTGATGACCAAGGCTCAAAATCGGACGAAAATGGTATTCAACGAAATTGGTGGACCGACGAAGATAGAGCCGCTTTTGAAGCCAGAACAGATGCTTTGGCCGCACAATATGACGGTTATGAGCCTATCGATGATAATTTTGTTAATGGTCGATTGACGTTGGGTGAAAACATCGGTGACGTCGGCGGATTGGCAATGGCTTATCACGCATACAAACTAAGTCTAAATGGTAAAGAAGCCCCTGTGATTGACGGAGTTACCGGTGATCAGCGCTTCTTTTTAGCTTGGGCTCAAGTGTGGCGAGAAAAGCGCACGGAGCAAAGCTTAATGTCGCAACTTAAGTCTGATCCACACGCTCCTGCACGATATAGAACGGTTGCCCCGCGTAACCATGATGCCTGGTATAAAGCATTTGACGTCCAACCTGATGACAAGCTTTATTTGGCACCTGAACAACGAGTCCGAATTTGGTAGGATAGATCACAAAGCAGTAAGCCTTTTAGCAGGCTTACTGCTGAATTAAACCCATCACCCAAACGTTAATCCTAACGATGCAAGAACCTTTGCTTTTGCATTGATATCATTAGACGCATCCTTCACAAAATTGACCTGTTCAAGATTTTCTTGAGACGCAGCGCTCACATTTAAGATACTTTTGTTCACTTCTTGAGATACTAAAGTTTGCTGCTCTGCTGCTGTTGATATTTGAAACGCCAATCCGGATATTTCCGATATTTGCTGATACACACCTTCAATTAACTCTCTTGACTGTCTAGTGTCTGCGACACACTCAATTGCCGCATCTTTACCTTCATTCATGGATTTAGCCCATGTGAGTAACGTCGACTGAATTTCATTAATTGAGGTTTGAATTTGTTCAGTCGCTGAGTGTGTGCGACTAGATAATGCCCTAACTTCATCGGCTACAACCGCAAAGCCCCTTCCATGCTCACCTGCTCGTGCGGCTTCAATTGCCGCATTTAGCGCGAGTAAATTCGTTTGATCAGCGATTCCTTGAATTTCACTCATCACATTGCCAATTCTTTGTGCTTCTTCAGCTAACTGGCCAGAGGCATTGGCAGAACTTTCAACATCGTCAGCCAATTTTGATACTTTTTGCATCGTTTCTGTCATCGCCTTAGTGGCTTTTTCACAGCCTTGATTTGCGACTTCAATTTTCTGGGAAGTTAAAGTGACATTATTCGCAACTTCTTGAATTGATGCGCCCATTTCTTCTATTGCGGTTGAAACTTGATACACTTCAGCGGTTTCTTTTTCGACTCCCAGTGTGGCTTTTTCTGCGGCTTTCTTTAATTCGACGACGACATCATAAAGCGAAGTTGAGCTATCAATCACGCGTCCAATAATGGTACGAATGGCCCCTTCATGCATCTTACTTGGAAAATCAGCAATACTAATAACGCCTGTACCTGAAAAGACAAATCGCGAGACACTATCGTATTTTTGCTGAGATTTATTCAAATACTGATGTAGGCCAAATAGCTCTTCTTTAAAAATAAGATAAGGCAACGCAATGAGTAGCAAAGCAAAATATGGACTAGCAAATATGGTAAGTAAACAAGCGGCAATTGCTACTGCCAAGTAAATCCCCTGTTTGACCGACATGGACAATGACCATTTACTGTCTGCTTTTTCGCCGTTATTAATTTTCTTATACAAGGCCTCAGCCCGCTTGCGGTATTCAGGCTTTAAATAGCGGCGAACTGATTGAAACCCAGTTAGGTTTCCATCTTCATATACAGGCGTAACGTACGCATCGACCCAATAATACCGTCCGTCCTTACAGCGGTTTTTCACTGCTCCACGCCAAGCTTGTTTGGCCTTCAACTTGGACCATAGATCAGCGAATGCTGCTTTAGGCATGTCAGGATGACGTACTATATTGTGATTTTTTCCAACGAGTTCCTCTCTGGTAAACCCTGCAACTTCACAAAATTTATCGTTTGAATAGGTAACGACACCGCGTAAGTCTGTCACTGACACTAACTCTTCATCTGGCGCAAACGTAACTTCTTGGTCGATAAGATTTTGATTGCGTTTACCCATATAGCTCTCCATTTTATCTATTATATTTCACTGGCATCATCATATATGCTGATTTAATCCTAATACACGGATTACGATTTAACACGTCTGTGTTAAGACAAGCAGGAATTTTTAATTTCTCAAACATTTTCCCTGTTTTATTTTGATTTAACGCGAATAAGAAAAATATCCAGCGAAGTCAAAGTGAGCACTCGTTTGGATATTTCAAAAAAAGAAGTAAAACAACAATTTCTGCACTTAATTGCCAAGGGTAATAAAAAAAAGACAAGCATTAAATACTTGTCTTTGATTAAATAGTGTTTTTTATCAACAATTATTAGCTTTCACGGATTAGATAATCAAAGGCTGAAAGCGATGCTTTTGATCCTTCTCCCATGGCGATAACGATTTGTTTATAAGGCACAGTCGTTACGTCACCTGCGGCAAATATGCCCGGCTCAGATGTAGCGCACTTTTGATCAATAATCACTTCACCAAATTTGCTTAGTTCAACCACATCGTTTAAAAAAGCACTGTTGGGCACCAGTCCAATTTGCACAAACACCCCTGCTAACGATTGTTGCTTAACTTCGCCAGACGTTCGGTCTTCATATTCAAGGGCGACCACTTTGCCATTTTCGGCAATAATCTGCTTTGTCGCTGCGTGCTTTATAATAGTGATCTTGCTATTAGCCTCTGCTTTTTTCACTAACACTTTATCGGCTTTGAGTTCCGGCAAAAACTCAAACACTGTTACATGGTTGACCATTCCAGCTAAATCGAGTGCTGCTTCGATACCAGAATTACCACCTCCAATTACGGCGACATCTTTCCCTTTGAAAAAAGGTCCATCACAGTGAGGACAATAGGCTACACCAGAACCAATATTTTCTTTTTCACCTGGTACACCCAACTCTCGCCATTTCGCCCCAGTCGCGACAATCAATGATTTCGTTTCAATCACTTCACCACTAGATAAATGCACTTTTTTGGTTTTGCCTTTTTCTATCTTATCGACCCGTAAGAACTCTTTAATGGTTACTTCATAGTCGTTTAAATGCGCCAATAAATTACCGGTCAATTCGGTTCCTGTGGTTTTTGGCACAGAAATAAGGTTTTCAATACCCACAGTGTCTTTTACCTGACCACCTATACGATCAGCAATCATAGTCACGTTTAGACCTTTTCGTGCCGCGTAAATAGCGGCTGAAACACCGGCTGGTCCACCACCTATAACAGTGACATCTTGTATTGGCAGTGCTTCACTTTCGTCACCACCAACAATATACGGGTAGCGTTGAATTAATTTGTCGACCAATTGCGCGGTATCAATTTTGCCGTTAGCAAACAATTTGCCATTTAAATATACGCTTGGTACACCCTGTATATTCCTTTGCTCGATGATTTCTGGAAACAAACCGCCGTCAATCATTTCTGCATTGATAGTTTCATTCAATAATGCAAACTGGTTTAACGATTGAACGACGTCAGGGCAGTTATGGCAGCTTAACGATATAAACACTTCAAAGTGCAAATCGTCTTTGATTTTCTGCACCATGTTACTTAGTGTTTTATCTAACTTAAGCGCGGTACCAGACGACTGTAGAATCGCTAATATAAGCGAGTTAAACTCATGGCCACTTGGAATTCCCGAGAAAGAAATACCATTATTTTTGCCTTCGACTTCTAAATAGAAGCTAATAGGACTGCGTTGGTTATCATCGCGCTCAATCAAGGTCAGATTGTCTGAAACTGAGCACAACGATGTTAAAAATTCGACTAATTCTTGACGTTTTTCATGCTCACCAGTTTGGAGAACCAGTGCCACGCTGTTAGTCATATTTTCAGTGTAAGATTTTAAAGCGTTTAAAATATCGTTACTTAACATAGTGTTACCTTTAATACTGCAAATTAACTGGTGAAAAAAAGGCGGGTGGAAGTAACAACTCCCTTTTCCCGCCTGTTATAAGTGGTTAAATCTAAAGTTAGATTTTGCCTACTAGATCCAAACTAGGAGTCAATGTTTTTTGGCCTTGCTCCCAAGCTGCAGGACATACTTCACCGTCGTTGTCACGCACGTATTGAGCTGCTTTAACGTTTCGAACCATATCTTTTGCGCTACGGCCAATACCACCTGCGTGTATATGTGCTACTTGAATCACGCCGTCTGGGTCAACCAAGAAAGTGCCTCGGTGCGCCATATGATCTTCTTCAATCATCACATCAAATCCACGTGTAATTGTGCCAGTTTGGTCACCAATCATTGGGTAGTTTATTTTCCCTATCGCTTCTGATGAATCGTGCCAAGCTTTGTGTGAGAAGTGTGTGTCGGTAGAAACCGCATAAACTTCAACGCCAAGCTTTTGAAGCTCTTCGTAATGTGTGGCCATATCTTCTAGTTCAGTTGGACATACAAATGTGAAGTCAGCAGGATAAAATAAGAAGATGCCCCATTTTCCTTTTACGCTTTCTGAAGTTACTTCTACAAACTCACCGTTATGAAATGCTTGTGCTTTAAATTCTGGGATTGTTTTACCGATCTGAGCCATTTTCTATTTCCTCTTTTGTCATATTTAGCTTTATGTAAGTTTTGCTTAAAAAGCTCGTTTGCTTTCTACGGGATTCATAATAGGCTCAGAGTTAGTATTAATATATTTAATTAAATCTATACCTATATTCTATTTTTTAGAATCATCAATATGGCGTCTTTTAAGATATCTACTGATATAATGTACTTTAGTAGAATCAATTCTAATTTATGTTCAATTTTATGGAACAACAAATATGGTCTCTTTAAAGCAACTTAAATATGCTCTTGCAATCGATAAAACGCGTCATTTTAAAAAAGCAGCTGAAGCATGTAATGTTTCTCAGTCGGCACTGAGTACGGCTATTAATGAATTGGAAAAACAGCTTGGGTTGCAGGTTTTTGAACGCAATAACAAACAAGTGTTAGTTACCGCCGACGGAGAAATCATCCTAGCCAAAGCAAAGCGTATAAAAATCGAAATGGAAGAGCTTCTACAGTTAGCTCAAAGTAATAAAACCCCACTATCTAGACCAATGACACTGGGAATTATTCCGACTATTGGCCCATATATGTTGCCTAAGGTTTTACCCGAGGTTCGCAAACAATATCCCGACTTCAAACTTCAGATAATCGAAGAACAATCTCATGTGCTAGTCGATTTAGTAAGAAATGGAGAAATAGATGCGGCTATTCTTGCTTTACCCTATCCAATAGAAGGCTTAATGAGTTTTCCATTTTGGGATGAAGACTTTTATTGGGTTAGCCATAAAGATGAAAGTCCTAGTCAAATGGATGAAATCACTAGTGAGGAACTAGAAATTGAAAAGTTAATGTTATTAAAAGACGGGCATTGCTTGAAAGATCAAGCGTTGGCTGCTTGTCGATTACAAAATAAAAACCAGCAATCAAACTTTGACTCAGCCAGTTTGCATACCTTAGTGCAAATGGTAGCGGGTAAACTAGGTACAACCTTAGTTCCGCAAATGGCATTAGATCAACTAATACACAATCAATCAGAGCTACATGCTATTCATTTAAATGAGCCCGGACCGCATAGAACCATCGCGTTAATCATACGCCCCAACTATGTTAGAACTGCGGAATTAACCATATTAAAAGATATTTTTAATGCGCAACTAACTGAAAAATGCAAATAGACTTATGCATCTTCAAAAAAATGGTATATAAAATTTGATTAAAGCAAATTTCAAAAATGGGTTCTTTAGGTCATGATTGTTTGACTTTAAACATTTAAGGAAAAATATGAAAACTATCATCAACAATGTCAAAACCATCTTTGTACCTAAGAAGCAATATCAAGAATGTAATTACAAAGACAATTACTATGGAGATCAGGTTTGCACGCAGCGGTAAATAAAGTTTTAGAGGATTAATTATAAATAGCGTGTAGAATTAGAAGTAGCCTTAAAGAAACTGCTGAAGAAAGGTAAGCGTATAAACAACAACTATATAAGTTTCAGCATTAAAATAAGGAGAACTTAATGCTTGACGTATTATTCAATGGCAGCTTTATGCCTCATGGCCATTGTTTATTATGGCGCTGGGACTTGTTGTTTTTGCATGTCGCTGGTGACGCGCTTACCGCCATATCCTATGCTTTGATACCCATTGCTTTGATTCACTTAGTACATCATCGTGATGACTTGAAGTTTGATAAAATCTTTTTGCTTTTTGCAGGATTTATTGCCTTTTGTGGCATAACTCACGTAATGGGTTTAATCAATATTTGGCACGGCTATTATTATTTAGAAGGGCTAACAAAACTTACAACGGGCATTATATCGATTACCACTGCGTTCGTATTGTGGAAATTAGTACCTAAAATATTAGCTGTACCTAGTTCAGCACTATTAGAGCAACGCAACGCGGAGTTATTAAAAGCTCAGGATGAACTAAAAGAAATCAACGCAACATTAGAAGCTAAAATTGAAGAACGCACAAGAGAGCTTCATGTGCAAGCCAATACAGACCCATTAACCTCAATTAGCAATCGCAGAGCAATTCTTTGTGACCTCGAAAAAGAACTTCTACGTAGTCATCGTTATAAACTTGAATGCTCTATTCTCATGCTTGATGTGGACTATTTTAAGCAGGTAAATGATACCTACGGACACCAAGTTGGCGATGAAATATTGGTAAAAATAGCTGAGACCCTAGTTAACAGTTGTCGAACAACAGATAATGTGGGGCGCTATGGTGGGGAAGAGTTCTTAATTGTATTGCCGCAAACTGACAAACTGCAAGCTTATGAATTGGCCGAACGCATCAGGATCAACGTTGCTTCACTAACTTTTGTTCAAAAGTGGGAGCTAACCTGCAGTATAGGTGTCGCAAACCTGCTGCCGCAACAAGACATTCATCAATTTATTAAGCAAGCCGA
Organism: Aliiglaciecola lipolytica E3; assembly: GCF_000314975.1. Lineage (GTDB taxonomy): Bacteria > Pseudomonadota > Gammaproteobacteria > Enterobacterales > Alteromonadaceae > Aliiglaciecola > Aliiglaciecola lipolytica. The sequence goes on along the minus strand of NZ_BAEN01000020.1, from coordinate 2,733 downwards.
TGATGCTGTTTACAAGGCGAAAAATGCCGGTAGAAATCGCGTGGTTTGTGCGGATTAAGAGAGATAGCGATTAAACTGCTACTCCATTTTAATAAGAAATGTCTTGATCACTTTGGTTTATCATAACAGCCAAATCTCTTTTTCATCTACTTAAAAATACGGGTTTTAAGTGGAAAAATGTTTTATTGGGTTAGCTTCACTTGATTTGACTTTCCTCTTTCTTAAACGTGAGTAAACGTAAAATGCGAACATGGTTTCAGCTTAAATCCCCGTCTAGGTTTACTCTTACTTGCATTTTTTTCCTATTTTTATATATAAAACCAGCGATGGCATCAGAAACGCCAAATGCGGATGATTTATATAAACAACAAAATTACAAACAAGCATTTTCAATATACACAAAGCAGGCAAAAGCAGGTAATCCTCACGCGTACTATCAATTGGGTACTATGCATTATAATGGCCAAGGCACCGAAGCAAACTTGCTTGGGGCATTGATTTGGTTTTCTTTGGCGGCTGAATATCAAATAGACGACTCAGAAGAAGTTCTAGCACAACTACTTCAAAGCGTTGCTGACGACCAATTAGAAAAAGTGCTACAGGTAATTACGGATTTCAAGAAAAAGTATGGAAAGCAGCAGTTTCAACAAAAATATCTGCCTGTAATGATAGATGATAATAAAAACAAGAAAGTTATATTTGGAAGTGAAGGAAAACATAAAAATCAATTGGATTTAAGCGATGAGTTAGTGGATGAAGATATTAGTGATTATTTTTCTGATGACTCGTTTACAGAAGATGACATTGACGACACATTTGGCGCAGATTCATCGGATGATTTTTCTTCCTCCAATCTGTTTGACCGCCCGTACCTTGCCGTTGTTGATTATGATATAGCGGTAGATGGCTCTATTCGAAACATGAACAACATAGAATCATTTGGCCGAGTATCACAAGCGCTTTACGATTTGTCGATTACCAACATACCTACCCCTACATTCGATGGTAAGCCTGTGAGTTTTGTCAATCGTTCTTATTTAGGTGTGGCCAATTATAATATGCATAGAGTTCGTGAAGATAATAAAGAACTATATAATTGGTTAACGCGCAGAATCAAACGATTATCTAAAAGTAGTGATATTAATGACCGATTCCAATATGCGAGGACGCTTCTTCTTCTTAAATGGTTACCGCAAAAAGAAGGGCAAGCGGTCGAATTGTTGCGCTCACTCGCAGAAGAAGGTTATATAAAAGCACAATATGAATATGGTTTGTATTTATATCGAGAGCAAATCGACCTTGAACAAGCAATAAGATGGATATCGCTGGCTAGTCTGTATGGATTATCAGAGGCTCAGTATCGATTAGCCTTTATTTTGCGTACTAGTCCTTGGGTTATTACCAATGAAAAAAAATCACTCTTTTGGTTTGAGTTGGCGGCGGCTAAAAATCATGCTGGCGCAAACTTAAAAGCGGCAGAATTGAAGCTGTTAGCACAAGATAAAACCTTGCATGATTTTAAATCAGCAATCGCACACTTAAATAATATCGAATCAACCCAACAAGAAAACCCAGAGTTTCATTATTTGGTCGCTGTATCTTATCTACACGGTGAAAACAGAGACATGGTTAAGGCCATATCACACATACGTAAAGCGATATCAAAAGGCAATAGGCTAAATTGGGATGTATCTGATTGGGAAGATCAATACAAGCTGTGGACAACAGGCAAAGTTTATATAGTCGACTGATAATACCTACACTTTCGTTTGCTCTATAAGTCAGGCTGTAATTGGATGACCGCTGTGAAATTTAAAATCACTATCAAATGATGAGATTAAGTCTGCTTCGATTTCACCAAAATACGTTATTCGTTGACTTATATCTTCGCCTGCGACTTGTTGTGCTAATGACAAATAGTCTTCAAAGTGGCGAGCTTCAGAACGTAACAAAGACACATAAAACTTACTCAGATCTTCATCTAAGTACGGTGCTAGTTTAGCAAAGCGTTCGCATGAACGAGCTTCAATGTAGGCACCGCAAATTAGTTTATCTACTAAAATGGCAGGTTCGTGAGTACGTAAATGTTGCATCATGCCTTTGGCATAGCGACTAGCCGTGATGTTCTCATACTCTATTCCAAGGCTTTGCATTATTTCCAAAACTTGATAAAAGTGATGCAACTCCTCTTTAATTAATAACACCATTTTATCAATAAAATCTTGCCCAAATAGAGAGTTGCTTTTCGGTACAATTGTTTTTCGTAATTTCGAATGTTTACTTAAAGATGCCAAATTGCCTTCTTTACGATAAATATACTTTTCAAACGGTTGAAACCATTCTTGTAAAGCTTGTCCACTTTGTTTGTCAGCGGCATATTTTTTTATGAGCCACATAGCGGTCTGCCCCGCTTTTAACTCGCATATCAGATGATCTGTAAGCAACATCGGAAGATTTTCTTTCTTTACTGCTTTAGATATCCACGCATCCGGCGTATCACATTGCAAAAAGCGTTTTATGGGTTCTAACAACTTATCCAAACTATCCTAACCTTCAATTCTTATACTGTGACAAACAGCATCTAGCCGAAATTTTACAGCCCAGAATTATACCTTATTCAAACAAAAGATTAATTTAAAAACGGGTGTTTTCTAATTTTAATATAGGCTCTCTCTAAATATGGACAGCCACTCTTTTCTTTTTAACATAGACAGCCACAAACTAGACTCTGGG
>NZ_BAEN01000021.1 GCF_000314975.1 Aliiglaciecola lipolytica E3 | reverse complement strand
TATAAATTGCCTGGGCTTATGTCTAATTCAACCGCAATATCGACACTACTAACATTACTTTCTCCATGTTGGTTAAATAAGTCCAACGAAGTGACTAATATTTTTTCTGCCGTTTTCATATGTAAAAACCAAATGTAGCCGAATGTTGTATTCTCTGTTAGCTATACCACACAATGGAGAAATGCGTGTGAAAAAAATAGTACGAGATGAATAATACTCATCTTTTCACATCCCGTTAGGGTTATACAAGTCATACCATTAAAAATATCACCAACTCGTTGACGGTAAGCTACGCCAATTTATGTTTACTTTTAGTACATAATTATTATTATCTGAACGTCACATTGTGAACTTCTACGATCTTTGGCTACACAGCCTTGTAAACAGCAGATTAGATATCGTTTTTTAAAAGTATTAAATAGATCCAGAGGTATATGCAATGATAAGAGTGCTATTCAACAAAAAAGGTGGTGTTGGGAAATCCAGTTTAACCGTCAATTTGGCTGCTATTTCAGCTCACAATGGTTTTAAAACCCTGTTGGTTGACTTAGACACCCAATGCAATAGCACCGCTTATTTGGATGCAATTAAAGCAAATGACGACTCCACAATTGCAAACTTGTTCGAGCAAACCATTACTTTTCACCTTCACCGTCGTGCAGCCAATGAGTTTTGTCAGCCTACCAAGGTAAAAAACCTAGATATCATTGCCGGCTCTGAACGTTTAGCTGAGTTGGAAAGCGAATTAGATAGTCGCCACAAAATCTACAAATTAAAAGAAGCCTTGACGTCGCTCAGTGACGATTACGATCGTATTTATATCGATACCGCACCTGCATTAAACTTTTACAGTCTGTCAGCACTCATTGCTGCGTCGCGGTGCCTAATCCCTATTGATTGTGACGATTTTGCCAGACAAGGTTTATACAGCTTGCAACAAAAAATCGCTGAAATTAAAGAAGACCATAATTCTGAAATGGAAATTGAAGGGATCATTGCCAATCAATTTATGCGTAACGCGAATTTACCCATACAAATTATCAATGAACTACTAGATGAAAATTATCCTGTTCTTCCAGAATATGTTTCGCAGTCAGTGAAAATGCGCGAATCACACCAAGCGAAATCGCCCTTGATAGAGTTAGCCCCGAAGCACAAGCTTACCTTGTCACTTATCGGTATTTTCAACTTAATTGAATCGAAATGATTAAATAGGGTTATATGAAGTTACACCAAATAAAGCTGCATAAACCCGGCGATCATACCTAAGACAGCCCCCACCAATATGAGTTTCCACTCATCTGCTTGATATGCAGGTCGTAACACCCCTTCGAATTCCTCTGGCGAAAGCATTTGCATACGGGCACATAAATCGTCCCCAACTTGCAATGCACCATTGGCGTAATCGTGAGCATACTGTAAATATTTGTCAGAGCTATCAAAAATCAATTGCACTGCCAGTTCTTTCATTTTGTAGTACTTTTCTGAGCCGACACCTAACGCGAAATACGGTTGAGCAATTGCCACGTATCGTTCAATAGCGTCATTTACATGTAGTTCGATCAGTTCCAATAACTGTGCAGAACCTGACCCGTGCAATACAATATCGGTGATATTCTTGGAGTTGATTAGTTTCTTCTCAATGATATCTGAGTAAACTTCAGAAACTTCCTTTTGACGCTTTAAAAACATGCCTTGAAAGGTAATACCAAATAAGCGAATTGGCTTTTTAGGCTCAAAAATAATCTTTATCGCGATCCAGTTAGTTGCATATCCGACAATCAGACCACCTAGCGGCAATATCCACCAGTTTTGTAGCCAGAACCAAAATGCCATTGTGGGTAAACCAAACAAAAAACCAAAATAGAGACCTGAGCGTTCAATAAATGGAAATTCTTTTTCACCTGACTTTAGAAAAATCTCGTTGATTAGCTCCGGCTCATTAACCAAATGACCAACAACCAATTCTTTAATATCGAGGATTTCGTTGACGTTGTGCTTAAAATCATCGACCATTTTAGCCACAACATTGGGAATATCAGCCTCAACACGTTTATAAACAAGGTTTTTGGCTTGCACCGGCATGGATGCCCACATTTGCGGGGCAGACTCTTGCATTACTTGGTTAACGACTTTACGTAGTACTTGTTTGAGTCGACGTTGAATTGAAGCGGTTAACTTGTCAGCTTCGATTCGACTAGCCAGTTCTTGTACACTAAGCAACTTTCCTAACACCAACTCGACTTCGATTTCAGCCATTTCGCGACGCTTCATGGGAATGAGCCCTTGCCAGCCAAAAAATGGACGGATACCAATAAATTCAATCGGATAAAACATCATTTTAACCGCTAAATAATTAGTCGCCCAACCAACTATCCCGCTAGTAATTGGAATTAACAGCAACAAGTAATTTTCTAAAATCCATTGCATAACTAGCTTGGATGCCTTTATTTAATTTATCAGGAATGAAAAACGAATTATTTATTCCGCTTACTCTACGAACAACGCCAATTAATAAATAGCCGCAGCCAATTGTTGGGCACATTGCCCACAATGTCAGGCTAAACTTTGCAATTACAATGGTCAATCAAATTCACTGTATTGATGATAAATACTGCAAGTTTGAACGATATTTTAAGCAAAATAGCTTGATTACCAAAAATAAATTAAATTGGGTAGCGCTTTCTAAAATATTCCTTTATTAATAGGATAATCCTAAAGACTAATATTCCCGTCATGATGACAATGTTAGTGTATAGATGGAATAGTATTTTAATTTAAGATTGGAGCAAAAGGGCAACAAATAAACGTATTGCTAACCCTTTTGTTTAAAAGCAGTACTTATAAAACTAGGTGGTTCAAATGGCAAACCGTGATTCGCTTACAGAATTAAACGCCACGATCAAACATGCTGATAGCTATCAAGAATACAAGGAAGCTTGCCAAGAACATGATGAATTGTCTGGCGCTGAAGAATGGAAAGCAAAAGATGCGTGTAAAGAATATGACTATCGTCTCATACGTAAACGTGTTCAACGTATAAAGTTAGCACGCTCTCGCGGCGATGCATTGGGCTTAATGTCAATCTTACATGAAGGTATTCACGGAAATTTAGGGAATATTGCTAATTCTGCGATCAAGAATCACAGCAAAATAGGGACAAAATATCTTATTCAAGAGTTTATCGATCAGGTGTGTGAATCCCTTGATTTTATCTACCACGCAGACGAGTCAGAAATCGATTTTTACGAAAAACTGTCGTTTTTTGATGAGACAGCTCATGCGTTTGGAAAAAGCTGTTTAATGTTAAGTGGTGGCGCGGGCCTTGGATTTTTTCATGGTGGCGTAGTGAAATCATTGACCGAGCACGATTTACTACCTGATGTCGTTTCCGGTGCCAGCGCAGGCTCTATCATCGCAAGTTTAATTGCCACTCGTACCAATGAAGAATTAAAAGAAGCGTTAGAACCACAAAACATTTACGAAAAATTCAGTAACTGGAGAATTTGGCAGGGATTTGGGCGCAATAGCCTGATGGACAGTACGAATTTGGAAAATGCGCTGATTGAACTGTTTGACCTAATGACTTTTGAAGAAGCTTTTCACAAGACAGGTCGACATGTCACCGTGACGGTATCACCTTCAGACCTGCACCAATATTCTCGCTTGTTAAACGCAAAAACCTCTCCCAATGCCATTATTACGCAGGCCGTGCGTGCTTCATGTGCGATTCCATTAGTGTTTAGTCCTGTGCAACTCAAAGCAAAACAAGCAGATGGTAAAATCGTACCTTACATACCAAATCGTCGCTTTGCTGACGGTTCGTTGATGGCCGATATGCCATTTAAACAATTAGCTCGTTTGTACGGTGTTAATCACAGTATTGTCAGTCAAACTAACCCGCTTGCAGTGCCATTTCTATCTCGTGATAAAACCGACACGCGCGGAATGACTGCTCTCACTTGGCGCCATTTAAGCAATATTGCGAAATTAAATAGTATTTATGCATTTGACGTGCTTGAAGGTGTTACCTCGCACAAAGGCGCTAAATTAGGGTTACACAAATTACGCTCAATCATAGATCAGCAATATGTAGGCGATATAAATATTCTACCCAAACGTGGTTTTGCCAGTTTAAAACACATTTTTGCAAATCCATCGCTGCGCAGTATTGAAAAATTAATCGCCAGCGCAGAGCGCGCAACCTGGCCACAAATCGATCGCATCAAACGCGATACACAAATTAGTAAGACCTTCAGTAAATACCTAAAACTGTTGAAAGCTAGAGAGCAACGTGTACTTACCCAACACAACGGATTAAGACTAGTGGGTAGCACAAAATCTGCTTAATGAATAAGGGTGCTCTTAATATGGCTGTTTACTTTTTTAACGAGTAAACAGCCGACAATCAGTTTAGGTTAGGTTCTACATCTTGAATATTGTTAATTATAATCTCCATCTCTCCCGCTTCGACAATAATGCCGAATGGTGAAATATAGGGATAGGTTTTTACATCGTAAAAATTCACTTCTTGCGATTGAGGTTCTAAATCAGATGCAAATTCCACGTATCCTGTTTCACATATTGCGTCATTGCTTGGCCCAGGAATTGACGCTTTAGCTGAAAAATTTTCTGCTTGAATTTGAAACTCAATAAACATGTTGTTATTGGGTAAATCTGCGTTGATATTAAAAGCCGTCACCTGATCTGTGAAGCTATATGAAACTTGTTCATCCCCTTTACCGATTCTAAATTTAATAAGTCGGTCGCGTGTAGTTGGGGGTTGCTCGACAAATAACTGTTGAAACTTTGCCCACTGCCCTATTTCGTTTAAATGTTGGGCCACATAGCATTGTGTCGCCAAAACGATTCTATGCTTAGATTTCAATAACAAGATTTGCTGCAACGCGCCGAGTTGCTCAAGCAACTTAACTACGTAGTACATCACCATCTCGTCATCTTGATAGCGATCGTTTAGATACGCTATTTCCGCAGCGACTCTTTCATCATTTTTTAGCATTAATAACGAACTGATTTTTAAAGCACGAAATTTGTCATATTCTTTAATTGCATCTTCGTCATTAGCAACAGATTCTAAAAGTCGATCATATTTTTCAACGACCTGATGATAATCTTGCTGATTAAAACTGGTTTGCAATGCATCTATGTGTGCGTCCATACTCCTTCCTTTTCTCTCCTAACTAAAAATATTTAAGTCTTTGTATATTGTAATTTTTAAAATAGAGTAAATATTACCTTAGTCGTTGATTTCAGACAATTTACACATCACATTAGCTTTATTTTGCTCCGGAAATGACAGTGTTGCGCTAGGCGTATTGGATTTCCATTTGGGTGTCGCCTATTTGTTTTCAATCAAAGAGGAATAATAACATTGCAGGATTATTAACTGGCAACTTTTTTGGAGATCGACGGCAAGCCTGACATTTTAAAGACAACTTAGGATTTGGAGAGTTAACTGTACTAGCTCCAATTACCTAGTTTTTATTAATAGTGTACTTTAGCTGGATTCAGACACCACACTGAACGATGAGTGCACCATCGATACACACTATAAATTTGTTGTACTAAATAAATATCTATACAACCTAAAATCCTCAGTATTTACTGGGGATTTTTAAATGGCAGATGAAAATGTTCAGATAGGTTAAAAGCAGATGGCGTTAGCAAATCAAATTCTGCTTGATTTAGCTAACTACTCATTATTCGTTATCTGCTGCGGGCTTTTTAGCTGCTGGTTTGCGAGTACGCGTTCCAGTCGTAGTTGCCTTAGTAGTCGTTGCAGACTTAGTCGTCGTTGTCGATTTTTTGGCACTTGCCGCTGTTTTTCTAGTCGTAGATTTTTGAGCAGCCGGTTTACGCGTGGTCGTTGTTTTGGTCGTCGTTTTGGCCGCTGATTTTGCTGCGGCTTGTTCAGCTGCTTTTTGCTGTGCTAGTTTAGCTACAACATCAATCAGGTCATCTACCTTTGCGGATAGTTTCTCAAGTTGAATTTCTCGACTTTTACTTTGCATGCCTAATTTCGCTTTTAGCATCGCAATTTTATTTTCTAACATCGATTTCCCCTTAAATACCGGGCTCTGTTTTAGTTTCGCTTTTAGCGTTGCTTCTACTGATTCGCCGCGAACAATCAGGTCATGTACCAAAGCATTACCGTCTGTATACAATTTGTCCAGTGTATCGGTCGATTTATTTACGCTCTCCCCATATGCACCAACACTTGCTAACCAAGATTTACACCCAGTTTCTTCTACAGATTTAACCGCTTTCATAACGCCCCCAATTTAATTTTACTGCTTGATTATCTACAGATGCTCAGGAGCTGAGTATCTCAACGAATTAAAGCTTATTTCGTCAAGCAGCCCCTGAACTTGAAAACATTACTTGGCTGCTAATTTAGCAACAGCGTCAGTCAATGCATCAATCTTTGCAGAAAGTTCTTCTACTTTATCTTCTGAACCAGAAGAATCTAAACCAAGCTTCTTGCGAACTTCAGCAACACGTTCTTCAACGTTAGTCTTAGCTTTGATCTTAGCTTTAGCTTCAGTTTCTAGCACTTCGCCTTTTTCAACAAGCTCTTCGAATACTTTACCAGCTTCAGTCGTCAATTTTTCGTATTGACCCTGCGCTTCGTCGAAGCTCTTACCGTATGCACCTAGACCTGCCAACCAGATTTTACGTGCGAAATCTTCAGCGTCTGAAACTTTACTTTTAATAGCGTCTAAATTAGTCATGAATATTTCCTCGATTAGTTGACTGTGAACAAGATTAACGATCTAAATTAGAAAGCGCATACTAAACTAATGAAATAGTCGTTTATTTTCGAAGAAAAAATATAACTGATTGAATTTACGTGGAATTTAAAATTAGATATGGGCTGAGTAGCTTACCACGTTGATAAACCACTCAGTCTTTAGTGCATGGGTTATAAGCGTTAAACAGGTTAATCGACTAAATCGTTTGGCATCTCAGCACGAATTTCATGCCAGATTTTACCGGATTCAATACCGTATTCTCTGATCACCGAGGCGACTCCAGCGAAATCGCCGTTATCTGCCAATTCCAACAACTTCTTGTAATAGTTACGAGACAAATCTCGCGACTTAGCACAGGAAAAGTAGTAACCTCCGATTCGTGAGTACAAGCCTCTGAACCCGTTCATCATCAACACATAAACTTTATTTCCCGAAGCAAACGCCATGTCATGATTAATTCGATAATCATAAAGTGCAAATGCTGCTCCATCTTCCGGAATATCTTGATAACCTTTAAGAATCTCTTTTACCCGCTGTGCGTCATTTTTGATTGCACCACGAATAAACACTGCACTCAAATTAGTTCTGGCAGCTAACAGATGATCAACCAATTCAGAAATTCCATCTTGATCGAGTCTTGCTAATGTTTCGAGTATGTTTAAGCCAGACGTCTCCCAAAAATTATTTACTTTTGTTGGCTTACCGTGCTGAATCGTTAACCAGCCATCTCGGGCCAGTCGTTGCAATACTTCGCGCAATGTAGTCCTAGTTACACCAATGAGTTCTGACAATTCGCGTTCTGCGGGTAGAATTGTGCCTGGAGGGAAACGTCCACTCCAAATCGACTCAACAATGTATTCTTCTGCAAATCCAGCTGGACTTTGTGCCTTATAAATCATGCAACGGCTCTCTTATTATCTTTTTAATGTCATGTTTTAACTGATTGTACCAGATGAATTTTGTATGGAACAATGAAAGTTTAACAAGATGTTAAACTTTTAAAGGTCCTTAACGGTCGCAAAGCCGCTCAATATCTGTTCAAATAGAATCAATATACTGATTATCAATAGATTTACCTTGCATTTAATGCGCTTACCTTTTAAAAATAAGCGCACAAAAGAAAGCAAGCTTACTTAATCGTTGCGAGTAAAAGGATTCCCCTATGCAAGTTTCTACGACTCAAGCAATTTACAAAAACTTTTTGGGTCATGCACCTGATTGGTACAAACAAGTTATCTTCGGATTTTTGGTTATCAATCCTATTCTATTCTATTTTGTCAGTCCTTATATGGCTGGTTGGGTATTAGTTCTAGAATTTATTTTCACCTTGGCTATGGCCTTAAAATGTTACCCGTTACAACCGGGTGGTTTATTGCTCATCGAGTCTCTATTTATTGGGATGACATCACCAGAACATATGTATCATGAAATTGTAGTAAATATCAGTGTTGTTTTATTACTGGTGTTTATGGTTGCCGGTATCTATTTCATGAAAGACTTATTGCTGTTTCTATTTACTAAGCTTTTAATAAAGATTGAAAATAAACGAGCGTTGTCGCTTGCATTTATAGTCGCATCCGCTTTCTTATCGGCGTTTTTAGACGCTCTGACAGTAATTGCGGTGATTATAGCCGTTGGCCTAGGATTTTACAGTATCTACCACAAAGTGGCTTCTGGTAAGGATTTCACCATAGATCATGACCATTCAAGTGACGATGAAATAAGTCAACCTAGCCGTCAAGATTTAGAAAACTTCCGCGCATTTTTAAGAAATTTAATGATGCACGCAGCCATTGGTACGGCATTGGGTGGCGTGATGACAATGGTAGGGGAACCTCAAAACCTTATCATTGCCGATAAAGCGTCTTGGGGATTTGGTGAATTCTTTGTTCGCATGTCTCCTGTAACAATCCCTGTTTTCTTTGCTGGTTTAATGACTGCCTATGTGGTTGAAAAGATGGGCTGGTTTGGTTATGGGGCACAGTTACCACCGGTGGTACGCGGTATTTTAAGTGATTACAACACGCAAATGGATCAGCAGCGCACCAAATTAGACAAAGCGAGACTGATTACTCAAGCCCTGATTGGCGTTTGGTTAATTGTTGGACTGGCTCTGCATTTGGCTGAGGTTGGCTTAATTGGTTTATCGGTCATTGTATTGGCGACTACTATGAGTGGTGTAATTGAAGAACACGCAATTGGTAAAGCATTTGAGGAGGCCCTTCCTTTTACTGCTTTGTTATGTGTATTTTTTGGTGTAGTCGCGGTCATTATTGACCAAGGTTTATTCACCCCAGTTATCGAGTACGTACTGACATTCGAGGGTAAAACACAATTGGTCATGTTCTATTTAGCCAATGGGGTTTTATCTATGGTGAGTGACAACGTGTTTGTAGGCTCAGTGTATATCACCGAAGTGACCACCGCATTGAAAAATGGTCAAATTACCCGTGACCAATTCGATTTATTGGCAGTGGCTATTAATACTGGTACTAATCTACCCAGTGTCGCAACACCTAATGGACAAGCAGCATTTTTATTCTTATTAACCTCGGCAATCGCGCCGTTATTAAGACTATCTTATGGCACCATGGTTTATATGGCCTTTCCATTTACTATTGTGTTAACCATCGTAGGTCTGGCTGCCACTTATTTTGGCTTGCAAGAATTGACCGACGTATTGTATGACCTGCACTGGATAAACCATCACGTGCCAGGTGGCGAAGTAGCTGATGGAAGCTCGCACTAATAGAAAGGTGGTAGTTTTTAAATGAAAATATTTTTAGCGCTTGGCAAAATGGCCTCTTCTCGTTGGGCATGGTTAACTTTAATGTTATCAGCCGTAGCGCTAATTATTACCGCTTTGTACTTTCAGTACATATTAGAGCTAAAACCCTGCATTATGTGTATCTATCAACGTACAGCAGTGTTCGGACTCTTATTTGCTGGACTACTCCCTGTTCTTAAAAACAATTTAATCACACGTTTTATTGGTTTTGTTGTTTGGGGAGTATCTGCCATTTGGGGAATGTTTATCGCAATAGAGCATGTAGAACTCCAAAATGCGTCAAATCCATTTTTCGTTTCCTGTGAAATCGTTCCTAACTTTCCGTCTTTTTTACCGCTTCACAACTGGTTACCGAACATGTTTGCAGCCACCGGTGACTGTGGCAATATTGATTGGGAGTTTATGAGCATGAGCATGCCCCAATGGATGATAGTCGTGTTTGCTATTTATTCTGGTGTTTTTGCAATAGTGTTGTTTAGCCGCCTATTCACTCATAGACGGTTTTAATATCGATAAAGATAATTCCAAGCACTAGTCTATTTCGTTGAGTGGCCATACAACGATGTGATCCTCGAAGTCTTGTTCATCAACATCTCTGTCAAAAATCGTTTTTCCGCGCACCGACATACCTGCTTTGTGCATTTCAGATTTTTTATTTTTGTTTAGCAACGGATGCCAACTAGGCAGGGTTTTACCTTCATGCAAACGTCGATAACTGCAACTTGGCGGCATATAAACGAGTTGCGCAAGGTTGTCCGGTGACAATGTAACGCAATTTGGCACCAACACACTGCGATTTTCATATTGCGTACATGCGCAGGTTTTGGTGTTTAAAACACTGCATACCACATTGGTAAAATGCAGTTCTTCTGTTTGCTCAGGCTCATCAGCTTGAGAGGCATTTTCATCAATAATTTTATGCAGACAACATTTAGCACAACCATCACAAATCGCTTCCCACTCTTCGCGGTTCATTTCCTTTAATGACTTCGTTTGCCAAAAGTTTTTTTCTAGGCTCACGATGCCTCCTGAACTTGGGTGTGTAGGTGTAGATGATCGCCTAAGTGCATTTGTAAAACATCACCTTTAGATAACGGCCCCACGCCTTTTGGTGTGCCAGTAAGCACGACGTCACCGGGTAATAGAGTAAACACTTCACTGATTTGCGATAACAACGAACATATATCCCAAATCATCAAGCTAGCATCGCCTTGTTGTCGAACTTGTTGATTAATCATTAACTGAAATGTTAATGACTGAAGATCGCTTATTTCCCTGACAGGTACAAATCCTGAAACTGGGCAAGCGCGATCAAATGCTTTCGCCCTCTCCCATGGTAAACCTTTTGATTTAAGTTCGTTTTGAAGATCGCGTAAGGTTAGATCTAGCGCTAGGCCGACTCCCCAAATTGCCTTTTTTGCATCCACAAGGTTGGCATTTTTTAGGGGTGATTGGATTAAAATCGCGAGCTCTAGCTCATTGTGGCATTCCCCCAAATTGTGAGGTAATAGCAGCGTTTCTTGAATATGACACAAACTAGTTGCAGGCTTCATAAATAACAAAGGCTGCTGAGGCATTTCGTTATTTAATTCTTTAACATGGTAAACATAGTTTCGGCCTACGCAAACTACCTTTCCCACATCAAGCTCAATTGCCTTTTCACACGCATCGCGATGAACATACCCCATGCTTTATAAATCCTTTTTAATCCGGTCTGCAAGGTAGCTGACTGCGCTACCGAAATACGTCGAACGGTTCCATCGCATCAGCGTATGGAAGTTGGAATAGACTAGATAAATGCGTCCATTTTCATCATCCGGCATGATCAATGAAGCTTGCAAATCAACGTTTGGTAAATCTGAGCCATCATATCGTCTTACGCCTAGAGCTTGCCAAGCTGAAAGAGACTGCATTTTTGATTTAGCCAATCCAGCCAAAGACAAATCAAACTCCTGAGGAATTTGCACTTGGCGTCCCCAGGTAATGTTATCGTTCCAACCTTCTTTACTGAGGTAATTGGCGATTGAAGCAAAAACATCAACAGGATTATGCCAAATATCTTTTTTACCATCTTGATCATAGTCAACTGCGTAAGTCAGAAACGATGTTGGGATAAATTGGCTTTGGCCCATTGCACCTGCCCAGGAACCAACAAACTTGTCTTTTTGGATATGACCTTGTTGCAATATGGTCAAAGCAGCAAATAGTTGTTGCTTAAAAAAGGCTTCGCGGCGACCTTCATAGGCGAGAGTTGATAAAGCAGAAATGACATCATAGTTCCCCATAATTTTTCCAAAATTACTCTCATTCCCCCACAGCGCTACAATAAATCGAGGTTGCACACCATACTCTTTACCGATTTTCTCCAGCGCATTCTCATGTTTACGATATAACTCAATGGCTTGCTGTACTTTCCAATCAGGCACTCGGGTTTTTAAATAGGTGTCGAGTGTAATTTTAGTTTCGGGTTGATTTTTATCTGCTTTTACAGCTCGTTTGTAAAAGGTGATATCGCTAAATGTTTGTTCAACAAATGCTTGCTCAAACCCTTCAGAAATAGCTTCTTTTTTTAGTGCATTAACATAAATCGCATAATCTTTTTCGTTTAGTTGAGCATGCGTGTTATCACTGTGAAAGGTAATGAGCAATATTGATACCCACACTGTCGCTAACATTTTCATTTCTACTTTGATTCCTTCGCTTTGTTATCTTGTGATTGTTTGTGCGCCTTGAGCAAATCCTCATTGGGAGGTGGTAACTGCAAATAGAAACCGTTTTTGTTTAATTCATCGGTTAATTTTTTAATATCAACTTGGGCTAATCTTTCATGCTTTTTAAGCGCTAAAATCATCACAAAAGCAGGCGGTCCAAATGTGTCCATTAGTTGTTTAGGAACATCTTCAAAATTATCTTTTTTTAATATGTAAAGATACGTTTGTTGTTTTTTACTACTTTTATAAACGTATACTAGCATTAGTTCACCTCTCCATATTTAGCCACAATCTTGAGTAATACATCGCCAACCAGCTCGCCTCTCCAACCTTGAATTAAATCTGGTTTAATGCCCATCTCTCGTAATTCATCGTGTGTGTGCCAATGGTACTTTAATAGTTGTTGAATTTGCTTTTTCGACCCTACCACCTCCACTGGGATAGCAAGTTCATCTGCTTTTTGTTGACACAAAGCTCGCATCTCAGCCGAGGCTTTTTTAAAGCCTTTATGAGTCATAAGGCGTTCTACTGGAGCAGGATACACTTCTGCGGATGCATTTTTTGCTTCTTCAACCAAGCTTAGCAATACATCACCATGAATCCTGGCTTCTTGTGGCGTCATGCCATCAATCGCAAAAATTGCCCCTTTATGAGTCGGTAATGTAAGCGCGATTTCTACCAAATTAGATTCTCTTACCACAAAATTTAACGCTAAGTCTCGAATTCTCGCCTGTTCTATTCGCCATTTAGCTAATTGTTTTAACACGTATAAAGATAAACCAGATAGTTTCCAGTTATTTTTAATATTCAGATAAGCCAGATCAGCGGGTAGATTGACCGACTTTTTCAATGCGAGCTGCTGCATTTCTTGATACACCCACTCTGTCCGCCCAAGCGCTTCTATTTGTTCATGCAATTCAGGATAAACTTGAAACAAATACAAGACATCATTAGCCGCGTATTGACATTGCTGCTCACTCAACGGTCTGGCAATCCAGTCTGTGCGCGATTCTCCTTTATCGAGTTTAATATCTAACATTAGTTCGATTAACGCAGCATAGCCAAGGGTCGCACCTTTATTGAGTAAACATGCCGCAAATTGCGTATCAAAAATGGGATTAGGAATTACGTTTAGGCTATGCCAAAACGTCTCTAAATCCTCGGAACAAGAATGAAGTACTTTAACCACGTTAGGATTAGTTAATAGATTAGCTAGCGGGGATAAGTCTTCGATCCCTAGAGGATCAACCAATACCAAAGTTACGCCATCATAAATTTGAATTAAGCCTAATCTTGGATATAAAGTTCTGGTTCTGACAAACTCTGTATCAACTGCAATGGCAGGCGCATTACTAGCTTGTATACAAAATGAATTTAACGCTTCGAACGTAGTTATTAAGGTATATTGCATATGCGAGGATAGTTACCTAGATAATTAAAAAAACCGACATGAGCCGGCTTTTTTAAATGAAAACGGGTTTGGTTTTCGTTTAAGCTAATCGCGCAACTCTTTGCGCAGTATCTTACCAACATTTGTCTTTGGAAGCTCGTCTCTAAACTCAACAAATTTAGGGACTTTGTATCCGGTAAGATGTTTACGGCAATGCTCAATCAATGCTTTATCAGTTAATTGCTCAGATTTCCGCACTACAAACAGTTTAACTGCTTCCCCAGAAGATTCGTTAGGAACACCTACGGCGGCCACTTCTACTACCTGGTCATGCATTGCCGCGACCTCTTCAACTTCATTTGGGAACACGTTAAATCCGGACACCAAAATCATATCTTTTTTGCGATCAACTATATAAAAATAGCCTTGTTCATCAACAGTGGCGATGTCTCCGGTTAATAACCAACCATCTTTAATGGTTTCTTCAGTGGCTTCAGGACGATTTAAATAGCCTTTCATTACCTGCGGACCTTTCACGTACATTTCACCCGGCTCTCCTAAAGGCACCTCGTTGCCATCGTCGTCACAGAGTTTAATGTCGGTGGAAGAAACGGGCATACCAATCGAGCCTTTGTAACTTTCCAACTGCGGTGGATTAACCGTAACAACCGGACTGCATTCCGTTAAACCGTAACCTTCTAACAACACTTTGCCTGTTACTTTTTCCCATTTCTCAGCGACAGGTTTTTGCACAGCCATACCGCCGCCTAGTGCAAACTTCAGGTCACTAAAATCAAGCTCAGCAAATCCGGGGGTGTTAAGTAGCCCGTTAAATAAGGTATTAACCCCTGTCAAAACGGTAAACGGATATTCAGACATTTCTTTTACAAACCCCTGCATATCTCGAGGATTGGTAATGAGTAGACTTGGACAGCCAAATTTTACAAATGTCAGGCAGTTCGCCTGCAGTGCAAAAATATGATAAAGCGGCAACGCGGTTACCACCAATTCTTTGCCCGGCTGGATAACCGTTTCTAACACCGACGATATTTGCTCAAGATTAGCCACCATATTTCGATGAGTGAGCATTGCCCCTTTAGATACACCAGTGGTTCCTCCTGTGTATTGTAAGAATGCGATGTCATTAATGCTAATATCGGGTCGCGTATAAGAAAGCGACGCCCCCTTTTTAACCGCAGCTGTGAAGCTTTCTGTATTATCGATGCTAAAGCTCGGTACCATCTTTTTGATGTATTTAACGGCAAAGTTCATTATCCAACGTTTAGGTGCTGGAAACATATCTGCTATTTGCGTTAATAAGACTTTTTTGACTTGGGTTTGGCCAACAACTTCTGCCAATGTACAAGCGAAATTTTCAATAATAACAATGGCTTTTGTATTCGAATCATTTAATTGGTGTTTTAATTCTCTTGCCGTGTACAAAGGGTTAACATTCACCACAGTGAGACCGGCACGCAAAATCCCAAACAAGGCAATGGGATATTGGATGATGTTAGGCATCATTATCGCTACAGGGTCACCTTTTTCTAATCCCTCGGCTTGTAAGTATGCGGCAAACTGTGCTGATAATTTGTCGAGTTCAGCGAAGGTAATGCTATGGCCCATATTAATAAACGCTGTATTATTTGCGTATGTAGCCACAGATTTTTCAAAAATATCTACTACTGAAGAATAGCGTTCTGGGTCGATTTCGGCGGGAATTCGAGGATCGTAATGCTCTAACCAAATTTTGTCCACTTTGCCTCCAAGGGCGTATTTTCTTTGTATTCTGTCCTGATGTTAACCAATGAACATTTAAATTAAAACAGGTAAGACCTGATTGTAGCCGATTTCTAGTGATTTACTGGATTATCTGCTAAAAAATCAAGCAAAGCAGTCGCTACCTGATGACAATTATCCATATGCAAGTGATGACCACCATCACAACTTATTTGCTGCAGGTTTGCCACCCAATCGAATCTTTCTTTAACTTTTTCACGCATTGTCTCATACCCCTTGCTTCCCATAATTGCCAAGGTAGGCGCTTGAATATTTTGCATAAAGTGTTTTGCCTGTTCTTCCGTAACACGCAAAGAAGATAATGCACGCAATCGTCTATCGGTTCTAAAACGCAACTCCCCATCCTGCTCAAACAAATTACGATTGACCAATAACCTAGCAGCTTCTTCACTCAAATCTCCGGCTAACGCTCTGGCCTTAACCACAGCATCGTAGCTTTTCGGGTGTTTTGCCTCCCTAGCCTGTAACTTCAAACGACTTTCGATAGATTCTCGCATTTGCACTGGGCTGCTTTTTGCTTCTTTCGTCAACGGACCAAATGATTCAATCGTTATGTAGTGAGAAACGTATTCCGGGAAACAACTTGCGTACATAGAGCCGACAATCCCTCCCATGGAGTGTCCCAATAATATAAATTTTTTATATCCCTGATTTAAAACAAATTCGTGTAAGTCATGGACAAAATCGATCTGATGATAGTGGGCGTCTGCACTACGATGGCTGGAGAGACCGTGCCCTGCGAAGTCAATCGCCACTAGGTGATAATCATTTAAATATTCAGAAAGTGGCAAGAAGCTGGCTGCGTTATCTAACCATCCATGCAATGCGATAATAAGAGGTTTATCGGATTGACCATTGGCAAGACCTGCCAATTCCAAATTTGGCAAAGAAAACCTTACATCAAGCATATTAAAATCCTGTTCAGCGACAATTAAAAACCAAAAAGCGGCAGTAACATGCCGCTTTTTAACACTTTATTGCCGCCACCGGAAATTATCCGCCGTGATACACAGCCATTTTTAAAAATGATATAAGTTTAAAAATGGCTGTGTAAGTCAAACCTACTTGTCGCTATGGCTCTTTATCGACGGTTTTCACACTATTATTTCTTCGTGGTGAACTATTGTTGTTATGACGATTCGATTGAGAACCTCGATTAGGAGTCAATGAACCACCTGATGGACTATCTGAATGACGACGGATAATTACACGTTGATGGTACGGACGATAAGGCCAGCCCCAATATGAAGACGTGTATGGCCACATGCCTAAATTTGTAACATCCACTCGATCTACTTCTTTCCAAAGGTGATAGCCAGAAGATTGAATGGTAGGGAAAAGATATTGATGTTCACCAACCAAACCGCTTTCCATGCCAGTCACTTCACCAGTGAAGGTAACTGAACGGCCTTTTTCAAACAGGACGGGATCGATAAACCCGTCAATATACACTCTAAAGCGCCCCATACTTTGATTTGAAACTAACGGTCTTGCATAAGAACGCAATGGAAAATCGACCATTTCTACCATAGTCGCATCTGGTAAGTTAAGGACATTGGCTATCACACCTCCCCAACGCACTGTTTTACCAACATTCGCTTCTGGATTAGCTGTCACCTTTTGATACTCCACCAAAGTTACGTTATCTTCAACTTTGATACTATCGGGTATGGTTGAACAACCAGCCATCAGTGCAACTGAAAAAAACACTGCTATTTTTGCTAACATGAGAATCCCTCTTTAACCGCTTTATATTAAATAATAGACCATAAGAATGAGCACTTTGTTTAACTCTCTAACTTCCCTTGGCAGTCTATTTAATTTCCCTGATACTAACATTTCGTTTGCTTAATTCGCTTTGAATTAAGGTGAAACCACCTTATTTTAGGATACATAGGTTGTCAGTAAGTTCAATTATCATAATTGATTTGAGAATAAAATTACACATCAGATACGCTCATTGATACAAAGAACTTAGACGAAAGTATCGATACCTAATAAAGATTGAATCTCACTACGTTGCTGTGCATTAGCTAATGATTGATAGGTTTCTATGGCCTGACGAGAACTAAAATCCTGCTGTTGTGCAGTATTATTTTTTTGCTGACGAAAACGCTCTGCCTGTTCGAATGCTTCTGGGTTATTTTGGCGCACCACAACCTGTTGGCGTGGCAACTGAGTGTCACGCCTTTGATTTTGCTGCTCCTGCGTTTCCGCTTGCTTTTGCGGTTCACGCGCAGTGGGAGTTACTGTTAGTTGATTTTGTGCTAAAACTAACGAAGATTCGATTTCCACTTGCTTAAACTTTCAAGTCCTGAGTTACCAACTAAACCACAAACTTCTGCAAAAATCGTGCTCATTTACTACTGCCACAAATGATGTTCCTTTCAATACAAAGCATTTACTCTTTACCTGGTAATTTTTTCCAGGTCACTTTATCGCGTAAATATACTGGTTGAATATGTTCTGCATCACAAAACTGCCCCTGCTCTATAGCCCTAATAGCTAACGGTATCATTGATGCACTTGCGGGAAACAAGATTGTTGGCTCTCCAACCTGTTCAACTACTGAGCTGAGTGCAGGATAAGCCGTCCAGCCAGTTCCACACAAAATGTCCGGATTGGATGTTAAGGTTTCAAGTACTAAATCAGGGGCCGTAACTCTTTCTTCTCCTTGGAGAGTTGCGATTCCATTAATGTTTTCAAACAAACCAAAATACACCTCATCCATTCGAGCATCGATAGCGACAGCAACTAAACGAACTTGCTCTTCATCTATTGCTTGTTGTGCCATTGTCGCTAATGTTGATATGCCAACAACAGGTTTATCTATCCCTAACGATAATCCTTGAACAATACCAGTGGAGATTCGAACACCGGTAAAACTACCTGGCCCTCTGCCGAACACTAGGTAATCCATGTCCGATAGCTGTTGATTATTGCGTGACAATAGTGTCTCCACCATCGGCAATAACTTTTGACTATGTTGTTGAGGACAAACTTCAAACACAGAATCAATTTTTTCATCTAAATAGACCGCTGCAGAGCAGGCTTCGGTGGCGGTATCTATAGCGAGCATTTTCATCAATTCACTAGCCTTCTTTACTGTTTAATGCGTGTAAAAACTCAACTGCAACGTTAAGATCTCTTGTACGTTTCATCGGTGGTAAACTCGCTAAAAACGTTTTTGCGTAATCTTTTGTAATTAATCGATTGTCACAAATAACTAAAACACCTTTATCTTTTTCGTCTCGAATTAATCGACCTGCGCCCTGCTTAAGAGAAATCACCGCCTGTGGTATTTGAATATGAGCAAACGGATTCGCACCAGACTTCCGGCAATCTTCAATGCGCGCTTGTAATAATGGATCATCAGGTGCAGCAAAAGGTAGTTTATCAATCATCACACAGGTTAAATCATCACCTCGCACATCTACCCCTTCCCAAAATGCGCCTGTACCTAACAACACAGCTTGTTTGTTTGCTACATATTCATCTAACAAAGCACGTTTAGTAGTTGTGCCTTGGACTAAGATCGGATTATCAATATATTCAGGCAACTTTTCAGCAATAATTTTCAGCATAGCGTGAGATGTAAAGAGTAAAAAGCATCGACCTTTACTGGCTTTAATCAGCTCTATGGCAACGTCCAACAAGTTTTGTCTCATGTCTCGACTACTCGGTTCTGGTAAATACCGGGGCACGCACAAAATAGCCTGATTTTGATAATCAAAAGGGCTGTCTAATGCTAATGTCTTGGCATCATCTAACCCCATAAGTCGTTGAAAATGTGCAAAGCCTCCGTCAACCATGATCGTAGCAGAAGTGAAAATCCAACTGCGCTTAGGTTCTTCAATAAAACTGGCAAAACGTTTCGCTATGCTCAATGGCGTAAGATGCAAGATTATATGTTTTGGTGTGGTTTCGTACCAGAGACTGACACCAGCTTGATTAATATCAGTTAACACGGCTAGTTTTGTCTTAGCGTGTGTTACCCGCTCAAACAGCGTATCAAGTTCCTTTTCGCGGCCAAGATGAATTTTGATGACTTCATATAAAACACTCAATGCTTCATCTAACTTGCTTATTTGTGACTCAACTTCAGGGCGTTTGAGCATTTGTCGCCAGTTACCTTTTTCAGGTGTAACAGGAAATAGAATGCGTAAATCTGCTGCAATTAATTTACATTTTTCAGCCGCTTTGATTAACTGATCAGCGTCTTTTAATTGTGTTCGTTTCACTATTTCGATATCTCGGACTAAATCATGAACCTGACGACTAGATAGTGCTTCACCAAAATACTCACTAGCAATATCTGGAATTTGATGAGCCTCATCAAATACAACAACATCAGCTTCCGGAATTAACTCGCCAAATCCGGTATCTTTTAACGCCATGTCAGCAAAAAATAAATGATGGTTAACCACAACAACATCGGCATCCATTGCCTTATTACGCGCTTTAACTAGGTAACAATCGTCATAATCGGGACACTCTCTACCTAAACAATTATCGACTTTTGATGTGACAAGCGGCAGCACCCTGGCATTTTCCGGTAAAGTCTTCAGATCTCCCATGTCACCTGTGTTGGTGGTGGAAGCCCATTGTCTAACCTGAGTCAACTCGTGTAATGTTTCTTTTTCCAATAACGTACTGTTACCACTATGTTGACCTAAGCGGTGCAAACACAGATAGTTTGAACGACCTTTTAAAAGCGCAGCTTGTCGATTACTCGCCAACGCTTTTTTGAGTAATGGTAAATCACGGTGGAATAATTGCTCTTGCAGATTTTTCGTACCGGTTGAAATAATCGCTTTTTTGTTACTGAGTAATGCTGGCGCAAGATATGCGAAAGTTTTTCCAGTACCGGTTCCTGCTTCTACAATCAGCGGAATCTGTTCATCAATACACTGTTCTACAGCCAGTGACATTTCGATTTGCGCTTCTCGGGGGTTAAACCCTGCTATAGCGACTGATAAGGCCCCATTTTCAGAAAACAATTCAGAGGTTTTACTCATGCATATGTTGCCTTTCTTTTGTTGTCACAAATTAGTGTCACTTCATTTTTCCATCAAACTAAAAATCACTTCCTGACCTACAGAGCAAGAAAATTGCGGTGAGTATGCCAAAAAATTGTGGATATTGTTAGTCGAGGAGTGTGCTTACTTGCGTCATATGATAAAAATCAGATAAAAAATTGCCCCAAAAAAATACAGTCGCACCAAAGATGTATTTATTAAACGACACTTTTTTAATAAATTAATTAAACTTATCACTAAAAAACCAAAAATAACTATAAATATCATAAAGTTAAATAAATGGCATGAAATAAGCTATATCTCAAATAATATTGTTAAATTCATAAAAGAGAAAGATTTCTCTGTTATTAATTGTATAAGCAATGGGGTATTGACCCCACTTTCAAACCGACACTCAGGAAGGAGTACGATTATGTTATTTTGGTTAATTCTAGCGGCTGTTGTTACCTTGTTGACCGTTTTTAAGCCCGCTGACTTTTCAAGTAAATTGATGTCTGCCACTATTTCGATGATATGCTATATCGGTATCTTTTTATTCGTGACGTTTACGTTTGCACGTTCACTTAAAAAAGAATCCGCACATTAAGAAGGACCAAAGGAAACAAAATGAAAACAATTAATAATAAACTCATCATTGCCGCATTTATTGCTGGCCTTGGTTTAGCGGGATGTACAGATGCTCAACAAGAGTCTGCAAAAGACTCCAAAGCTGAAATGGCTGAGGAAATGGAAGAGTTTAAAGAAGATTCTGCAGAATTTATCGACGAAGTACAGGATGAAGCTAGCGAAATAATGGAAGACGCATCTGATGAAGCTGCAGAGATTAAAGATGCAGCGCAGGAAAAAGCGTCCGAACTTATGGACGAGGCTGAAGATGAAGTAGAAGAAATGAAAAAAGCCAGTGCTGAAAAACTAAAAGAAGCCTGTATCAAAATGAAAGAAAAAACCGGTGGTGATGTCTCTGAATGTGACTAACTCTCACTGGGTGTCTTAAAAAACATACACTGTATGAAAATTGAAAAAAGAGCGAATATCGCTCTTTTTTCGTAGCTAAGTAAATCTATACAAGACATTGATCCCGAGAATTTACATCAGAAATCAGTACGCTTTCAGGTTCAGGTTAAATGCGTTGCCATCTTTAGATAAAGCAGTTCTAATCAAAACCATGGGGTTATACTATCGTTTTCTACTTTCGCCCTGCTTACGTCTGCAATTGAAGAAATGTTGAAATAAAATATAAAGCTAATAACCTCGTTTTTTCCAAAATTGGATTTCGCCATCTGCATACTCTTCCAAGACCGTGAAGGTTTTTTCCGCCACAATTTTGCCTTCGCATTCAATGACCATGCGCCAATCCCCCACTTTGTCATGGATAGGATCCCATAGCGAATCGCCCAAATAGAACTCCCAATTATTAGTTCGCACATACACGTCACCATTGAATGGCTCCATAATATTCCCTTTTTTATCAGGAATATCAGGGTGATAGATAGTGAACTCTAATTTTAATCCCTTGCCTTTTTTAACTTCTAAAATAAAACCAAATTCCACATCCAGTGTAGCGGGTATTTTGGTAGTAAAGTTTCGAATCAATGGCAACTCTTTACTGTTGTTATCCCAGCCTTCGTATAAACCATAACTGGTAATTTCAAACTGCGCTTTATGTTTTGCCATGTCTTACTCTGCGTTTTTTATTCATTAGAAACATAAACTTGATAGCCCCACGGCATTAACGCCATCTCGGCATTTTGCGAAAAAACAACCTTCTTATCTTCAAAAAAAGAATCATATTGGTGAATAAACAAGCTTCCTTCAAAACTTACCTGTAAAGGGATGTCTGATAAATTTAGCACAACGAAAATTTGGCTATTGCTATCCCTGCGTACAAAACTAAAAACACGCGTTGGTTGATTATTTGGTACATGGATCATTCTGGCTCCCCATTGAGCATTATGTAATGCTGTATGAGATTTTTTCAGAGCAATTAATTTCTCATAAAGATCACCAATATAATGTGCTTGCCAATGAATAGGATCTTTTTCGAAAAAGGCCAAACGTTTCGTTTCCCCCGCTTCTTGGCCATTATGAATAAGTGGCATACCTTCACCGATTACTGACAATACAATAGCGGCCTCTAAGCCCTCTTTGAATTGTTCGAATTGAGTGCCATCCCATGCATTTTTATCATGATTACTCACAAACGTCATTCGATGAGCTTCTGCGGGATAGGACTTTTCGTTCCAAGAATAATATTTAAAAAGTTTGCTAATTCGTTGTCCATTGCAGGTTATGTCATGCATGATTTCATTCCAACTCCACGCATAGGTCATATCGAAAGCATTTTGATGTAAATCTTTTGACTCCCACTCGGCCAACATGAAAACAGGCTTAATCGCATCCAAATCCGCTCGCACATTGCTCCAAAAGTCATTAGGAACAAAACCTGCCACGTCGCACCTAAAGCCGTCTATGTCCGCCACTTCCACCCAGTAGCGCATAGCCATGGCCATATACTCTCGCAGTGCTTTTTGGCTGTAATCAAAGTCAATCACATCATCCCAATCCCACCAAGGCGTGGGAGTAAAATCCCCTTTGTAATCACGTGCGTACCAATCAGGGTGTGAAGCAACTAATGGATTGTCCCATGCAGAATGATTGCACACCCAATCGATGATCACTTTGAACCCAAACGAATGAGCCGTACTTACAAAATCCTGAAACGCTGTCAAATCACCAAATTCAGGATTAACCGCCATATAATCTTTCACTGCATAGGGGCTGCCTAGCGTTCCCTTACGGTTTTTTTCGCCTATCGGATGAATAGGCATAATCCAAAGAATATCCACTCCTAGGGTTTTTAAACGTGGAAAGTGAGATTGAGCAGCATTGAAAGTACCAAGGGTCGTAAATTGACGTGTATTAATTTGATAAATAACGGCGTCTTTAGCCCAGTCCGGAGTAACAATTTGCATGTACTGTTTAGGAGAATGATCGATAGGCATTACCACTCCTTAGCTAGCTGATAGAATTGCGGTGATGGATAAAAACAGGATTTGAATGGTTTTCAAATTATAGTCTTGATAACTTGATATGACTATAAAGGAAAAACGTTAGAACGGAAACGCACTAAACCCGAGAATTAATACCCAACTAGCAAAAAACACTTTTAAGTTAGCAGCAGAAAAATACAACACCACTTGTTTTGCCAAAATACCTCCGATAATGGCACCTGCCCCCGCAAACATTACCACAGGCCAATACACGGCATTGGATATTAAGGCATGAAATAAAATTCCTCCCCATACCGAGAATGCACTAAGAATAACCGCAACCGCTATTGAAAACGTGATATTAAATTTGCGAATAATTAAATAAACTGCAACTAACTCGCCTACACCAATAGAGAGATACGCCGTAATTACGCCCCCTACTAAGGCGATGGTCGACAGCCCTATGCGATCTAAAATGTGTAAATTTATCGCAAAATGCTGTTTTTTTAATAATGGAATGCTGGCGAAGATTGAGATTGCTAAACAAATAGAAAAAATGCCAAAACCAGCGTGTAATTTTTCAGCTTCTCCAACTCCACCTTCAACATACTGATAAACTTGAGCAATCCAAATCCCCAATATAGAAAACGGTACTGTCACCTTAAGAGCGGCGCCAAGTTCTTGCCAATGCTGATCTTTTTGGTGTTTACGGCGATAATGAGCCCACCAAGTAACGGCCCCAGCCGTCATACCACAACATTGAATAGCAAAGCTGGTTGCAATAGTGGTGTCTGTATCGAAGTTTAGCTGATTGAAAAAAGGCACAAATACCACGCCACCGCCAGCACCAGTAGCACTCGCAAATACAGCACCTACGACGCCTAAAATGGCAAAAGTGCCATATTCTGCTATTAATAACAGTGGCTCAGCCTGAATAGCTAACACCAAAATCCACATCAGGATAAGTACAAATCGGATTTGATTGGCTGAGAACGCTTGCAACATAGGAAGGAATACTTGTCTAAAGTGGTTAATATTTACTAACTCAAAGTGTATCGCGTTTTAGAACAATATGGTTAAGCAATTTACACAAAATAATCAAACAACAATTACCCTAAGTGCTAATCGTTCAGCGACATGGAATGAGGTGAAATTGGTCGTGTTATTGATGGCCGCGTTTACATTTATGATCGCGATTATTTGGGCGCTATTAGGGGTCTGGTTAATTTTACCTTTTGCCGGATTCGAAGTAGCCTTGCTGGCTTTTCTAATGTATCGGGTTAATTTAAATTGTTTAACGAAACAAATTATCACTATTGATGCCACGCGGATAGTCGTCGAATGCGGCATACGCAAACCAACTATAACTCAGCAACTAGACAGGCGTTTAACACACCTCTCAGTTATCGAAGCACAAGGTGCATTCGATCGTCCACAAATGAAACTAGCAGATGAGAACTGTAGTATTCCTTTAGGGCCTTTTTTGAATCAAACCGATTGTATTATTGCTCGGGATCTACTTAATCAACTGGGCATAATAGAGGTCAGTAATAAATGGTGGAAGCAGCGTTAAAAGCAGGCTTAATCCACGTACTTGACCGCGGTTCCACAAATACTAACCATTAACATGCTGCCATTTTGACCAATCACTTCATAATCGATGTCTACGGCAATCACTGCATTTGCGCCCATTAACCTCGCTTCTTCAGTTAATTCCATAAAGGCAATTTTGCGTGCTTTAGTAAGCTCCTGCTCGTAAGAACCCGAACGGCCTCCAACAATATCTCGAATAGATGCAAAAATGTCCTTGAGTATATTGGCGCCCATAATGGCTTCGCCCACGACTACACCGTAATATTGTTCAATTCTTTTGCCATCTAGGCTATTTGTGGTGGTGACTAACATAACTTATCTCCCAACATTGTCGACATTGCATTAATTAATTTGCTTGATTCTTCAATTGCATAGGGAGTGGCTGTAGACACACCCCAAATCGGTTTTGGCCACGCCACATCATTTTGAAATCGTGCAATATGGTGTATATGCAGTTGCGACACCATATTCCCCAAAGCAGCTAAATTCATCTTAAATGGTTTGAATTGTTGTTTGATGGATTCACTGAGAATTCTCGATTCATACCACAACTGATTTTGTTGAGCTTCGTTTAAGTCAATAATCTCAGATACCTGATTTACTCTTGGCACCTGTATAAACCACGGATACTGACTGTCATTCATTAACAATATTTTGCTTAAAGGCAAGTCACAAACTTCAAAACAGTCTTTAGCAAGTTGCGGATCAAGTTGGAAATCAGCATTGTGCATGCTTTCTCCTTATAATTGTGTTGGTACAACCGTTAATAGCGCCCTTTGACCAATGGCGACATTTTCGTTCGGGAATACTATTGCTTCCCCATCAAACTCACAACGATATTCTGCGCCGGTTTCAGATGCTAACAAATGACCTTTTTCAAAGTCAGTAAAATTG
This sequence comes from Aliiglaciecola lipolytica E3, assembly GCF_000314975.1. Taxonomy (GTDB): domain Bacteria; phylum Pseudomonadota; class Gammaproteobacteria; order Enterobacterales; family Alteromonadaceae; genus Aliiglaciecola; species Aliiglaciecola lipolytica. The sequence goes on along the minus strand of NZ_BAEN01000021.1, from coordinate 162,767 downwards.
GGAGTCGCGTCTTCAAAATGCAATTTAAAATCATGATGATGTTTGTTTATTACTTGATTCACTCGGTAAATATACATTTTTTCAGAATCAAATGGGGGTAGACTCAAGTGGTCTTCGGATATCAGCGCCTCGAGCGTTTTAATTACTGCAGCAAATTGGCTCATATCATTTTGACCAAAAGGATACACTTTCCCTAATTCCACGGTGAAGGCATGTGCCCCAAACTGACGCGAAGAAAAATAACTAAAAGTCGTGGTAGGACTTTCAGATAATAAAATGGTGTTGACGCCGCAGGCCAACAAAAAAGCCAATTGCTCATGACTATGCCGCCCACCATGCAAAAAAGGATATACCGCAAATTTGTCGTTTTTTGAAGCACGAATGGCGGTATGTAAGTCATAATGAAAACGTGTTGACTCTGATGTACCTGTTTGAAAAAACTGACCAACAACCTTTTCAAGCTCACATGCTCTCAAACGCTCTTGATTTTGTGCAGCTGTCGAATTGGCATGTTCGCCGCTGAACAAACGATTCATATTTTCTTCTACAAAACGTTGTGCAATATCCATTGCTGGTAAATTAGCAAATATGAAAAGTACACGTTGCCGAGGACACAGCTCTAAACGCAATATACGAGAAACTAAATCATCGCATATCTCAATTGGCGCAGTTTCATTGCCGTGCACACCACACGATAACACGATATCTTTGCTTGCCTGATTAGCCGGACTGAATTGAATAATACCGGGGCTTGGAATAGCAACGTTAACGCCATTAGCCAAAGAAAATTCAATAGGACTAGAAAACAAATGGGGATCAAAACGTGAGCAAGCCAAGAATTGGCCCGTTTCGGTAAGTCTATCGACTAGCATAGAACCTCGTGACTATGAATAAATTTATAAGAGTATAGCAAGTTAATATTTTCACCGGCAGCATTAATGTGACACTAAGCTTGTCTGGACAAAAAAGGTTTTGAAGTCCCCACGATTAAATCAGTTCTATATAACTGCACAAACTCTAAACGTGGTATAGCTTTGGAAAATAAAAAACCTTGACCAGATACAATTCCAATTTCTCGCAGCATTTGCATTTGTTCTAGCGTTTCAATTCCTTCAGCTACGATCTCACAATTCAGCGCTGCGCTGATAAGTTGAGCTGCTTGAATAATTGCCAGATTCACTGGGTTTTCTTCTAACCCCATGATAAAGGTTTTATCAATTTTAATCGTATCAATTGATAGGTCTCGAATATAAGCTAAATTTGAATATCCTTTGCCAAAATCATCAACAGCTACTTTCATCCCCAACGAGCGTAATTCAGACAATTGACGTTTAACCATTAGTGAATTCGATAACGCAACATCTTCGGTTAATTCGAGTTCAAGAACACTTAAATCGATTTCATATTTCTTTTGTAAATCGCGTAAGTTAGGAATAAATTTAAAATCATAAAGCTGTGTGGGTGACATATTCACTGACAGCACAATATCAAGCCCTTGCTCTTTAAAGTGAACTGCACTTTGGAAGGCTTTTTCCAGTGTCCAATAACCCAATTCATTCATCATATTGTAGGATTCAGCAGCCTCAATTAAAGCGCCGGGGAATAGCACTCCATCCAAGGGATGGTTCCAACGCAAAAGACATTCTGCCCCCACAATTTTTAACGTCTTTAATTCAACTTTAGGTTGAAAGTAAATTTCAAGTTCATCGTTTAAAAATGCGCGTTTCAGATCGGCTTTTAATGCTAAAGAACGCCCAGTTTGGACTTTCTGAGACATACTCAGAATGTGTAAGTTTTCGTATTTATTTTCTTTTGCTTGTTTGAGCGCAGATTCGGCTGCAGCGAGCAATTTAATGGTATCTTGATTATTTGGTTCGTTAGCTACAGCACCAACGTTAAAGTCAGCGATAAAAGCGTGACCGTCAAAGTTGATGGGAGACTTGAAATGCTCAACTAAATGATTGAAGTGGTACCTTAACTGCTTTTCACCATGGCGGCCCGGAATAACAATACCGAAAATATCGCCACTGATTCTACCCAACAGCATATCTTCACCGAATAAGTATTTAATTCGATTGGCAATCGCTAGTAAAATTGTATCTCCGACTTGATAACCTAAAGAACTGCTTACATCAGAAAATCGCACAACATCAATTAGCATAAGAGATAATTTGTTGTCGTATTTAACTGCGTCATCTATACGATCGAGAAAAGCATATCGATTTGGAATTGTCGCTAACGTCTTATGAGTTTCACCCATTTTTTTATTTTATTCTTATTAGGCGCACTGCTTGGCAATTAAATAGAGTTTAAACGTATCTGCATGTAAAAGAAAAGGCCCAATTCAACAATTGGGCCTTTACACTAGGATATGCCTATTTATTTACTCCCAAAACAGCCATTATCGATTAAAAACATAGACTTCCCTATTCATCTACCTTGCATGCATCTAATTTCCAGATACGCTCCACATAATCTCTAATCGAGCGGTCAGATGTAAATTTGCCCATTCGTGCACAATTTAATATTGCCATGCGCGCCCAATTTTTAGTATCGCGATAGGCAAGGTCAACTTTATGTTGTGCCTTCGAATATGCGTCAAAATCAGCCAAAACCAGATAAGGATCACCACCATCCAATAGGCTGTATTTAAGAGATGACAAAGCGCCAGGTTTTCCAGGAGTGAAGTAATCCGTTTCCAACCAATCTAATATGGCTTTCAGTTCCGCGTTATTGTAGTAATAATCGTAAGGGTTATATCCTTGTGCATGTAATTTGTCGACTTCTTCGACGGTCAGCCCAAAAATGAATATATTTTCTTCACCGACTTCTTCCGCAATTTCAATATTTGCGCCATCCATAGTACCAATTGTCAAGGCACCGTTTAATGACAGCTTCATATTACCGGTACCAGAGGCTTCTTTACCTGCCGTAGAAATCTGCTCAGACACATCTGCAGCTGGGATCATTTTTTCAGCCAAACTAACACGATAATTGGGTAGGAATACGACCTTGAGCTTTTTGTTGACACGTTCATCATTATTGATGCGTTCTGCAACCATGTTGATCGCATAAATAATGTCTTTAGCTAACTTATAGCCCGGAGCCGCTTTGGCACCAAAAATGAATACACGCGGCTCCATGTCATAACTTGGATTCTCTAACAACCTACGATACAACGCCATAATATGTAACAGGTTCAAATGTTGTCGTTTGTACTCATGCAAACGCTTAATTTGGACATCAAATATTGCTTTGGGGTCAATTTCGATACCGGTTAACGATTTTACTTCTTTTGCCAAAGCAACTTTGTTTTTAAGCTTTATTTTCATAAAGTCTTTTTGAAACTTAGCTTCATCAGCAAATTTCACTAAATCATTTAGTTTTTCTAGTTTTACCGGCCAATCATTACCAATTTTCTTATCAATCAATGCTGACAAATCGGGATTACATGCTTTAAGCCAACGGCGTGGCGTAATACCATTGGTGACATTAGTTAGTTTATCTGGCCACATTTGATCGAACTCAGGGAATAAGTTCTTTTTAACTAATTTAGAATGAATTTCTGCAACGCCATTTACAGCAAATGAACCGATTACAGACAAGTTGCCCATGCGCACCATTTTCTGATTGCCTTCTTCTATGATCGACAACTTTTGTTTTATTTTATTATCACCTGGCCACATCTTTTCTACTTCGGCCATAAATCGAAAGTTAATTTCGTATATTATTTCCAAATGCCTAGGTAAGATTTTTTCAATCATTCGGGCAGGCCATTTCTCTAACGCTTCAGGCAGCAGCGTATGATTTGTATAAGCAAAGGTTTTACTACAAATTTCCCATGCGTCATCCCAGCCTAGTTCAGCGCGGTCTACCAAGATGCGCATTAATTCAGGAATTGCGATCGCAGGGTGAGTATCGTTGAGCTGAATAACCACTTGGTCAGAAAAGCGACTCCAATCGTCACCGTGAGCACGCTTGTAACGACGAATAATATCTTTTAGTGAACAAGCACAGAAAAAATATTGTTGAATTAATCTTAGCTCTTTTCCTGCTTCAGTTTCATCGTTGGGATACAAAACTTTAGAGATAGTTTCAGCTTGGACATTTTCCGATTGAGCATCGACGTAACCGCCTGCATTAAATACATCCCAATTAAAATAATTAGACGCTTGGCTTTCCCATAATCGTAATACGTTGACAGTTTTTCCACCAAATCCAACCACGGGAATATCCCAAGGAATTCCTTTCACGATGGAGCCAGGATGCCACTCTTTTTGTATACGCCCGTTTTCACCATATTTAGTTTCTACATAGCCATATAAAGACACTTCTTGAATCGATTCTGGGCGGCATATTTCCCAAGGGTTACCGTAATCACGCCAACTGTCTGGACGTTCAATTTGAGCGCCATTCTTAATTTCTTGGCGGAATAGTCCATGTTCATAGTGGATCCCATATCCCACTGCAGGTAGTTCCATTGTCGCAAGAGAGTCAATAAAACATGCAGCTAGACGACCCAAACCCCCATTACCTAACGCCATGTCAGGCTCTTCTTCCATAATATCGGTAAGGCTCACTCCCAATTCTTGCAATGCTTGATCGGTAATTTCAAACAAACCTAAGTTATGCAGGTTATTCGACATTAAACGACCCATGAGGAATTCCGCAGAGAAATAATGTACTGCGCGTGTGTCGTTTAAATAATGAGATTTTTGTGTTCTACGCAGACGTTCTAGTACCTGCTCTTGAACCGCTGCACATGCAGCCTTCCACCAAGCATGATTGTTAGCTTTATTTTCATCTGTGCCTAATGAACAATGCAGATGACGAACAATAGCGTCTTTGATATCACTTTTATTGAAATTGACCGGCTCAGCAAGTGCTTTACTTTTGAGAGTTGATTTTGGCATGACTGGAATTCCCACTTTTGCGAAATACGATTCAAGTTTAATCTGTAATAAAATTTCAGAATGAATTATGACCGTAGTTTTAGCAGGAATTCCACATCGATTCTGTTAAATAATTGTTAATTTATGCGGTTTTTTCAAAATAATTTAAAAAAACCACTCCAAATTTACAATTAATTAACATTATAAAAACACAATTTAAACATTTTTAGATATGAACACCCCATCAACAAGATTTTGAGCTTCATTAAGCAAGCTATCTAAATGTGAATCACCATTAAAACTTTCGGCATAAATTTTATACACATTTTCGGTTCCGGATGGCCGAGCAGCAAACCAACCATTTTCGGTACTCACTTTTACACCGCCAATCGCAGCATTGTTACCAGGCGCATGAGTTTGAATATTGTTTATTTTTTCTCCGGCAAGTTGTGTGGAGGTTATCACTGACTTATCCATTTTACTCAGTACTTGCTTCTGTTCATGGCTAGCAGCGACATCAATACGCTTGTAGCTTGGCGCGCCAAATTGCTCAGTTAATTTTTGATAGTGCTCACCGGGATCGATACCGGTTACAGCCATAATTTCCGCAGCCAACAAACACAATATAATGCCATCTTTATCGGTAGCCCAAGGCTGGCCATTTCTTCTTAGGAAAATCCCGCCTGCACTTTCTTCGCCGGAAAAACCAAATTCGCTGTTAAGCATGCCTTGAACAAACCACTTAAACCCAACTGGCATTTCACTTAATTCTCGGCCTAAAGATTTAGCGACACGGTCAATCATGCTGCTTGAAACCAGTGTTTTACCGATTTTTAGATTAGCTGACCAATCTTTACGATGTTGATACAGATAATTAATTGCTACTGCTAGATAATGATTAGGATTCATCAAACCGGCGGTTTTAGTGACGATACCGTGGCGATCAAAGTCTGGGTCGTTGCCAAACGCCACATCGAAATCTTGACGTAATTCAATTAGACCGGCCATGGCATAGGGAGATGAACAGTCCATACGAATTTTGCCATCTTTGTCGCGATGCATAAATCCGAATTGTTGATCAACCTTATTATTGACCACTTTAATATTTAAATTATAACGGTCGGCAATTTTGTCCCAATAACCCAGTCCGGCACCGCCTAAAGGATCGGTCCCTAGCGCTAGGCCTGCTTCAGAAATCGATTTTAAGTCTACCACTTGATCAAGTTCGTCAACGTATTGCTGACATAAGTCGACTTCTTCAACAAACTCAGAGCGCATTGCGGCATCAAAATCCATCCGCTTTATCTCTTTACAACCCGCAGCGATAATTTTATTCGCACGGTCTTGAATCCAGTTAGTTGCGTCACTATCCGCTGGTCCACCGTGGGTCGGGTTGTATTTGAAACCGCCATCTTCTGGTGGATTATGCGAAGGTGTGATTACCACACCATCGGCAAGTCCAGATTGTTTACCGCGGTTATAATTAAGAATAGCATGAGACACCACAGGTGTTGGCGTATAACCGCGCTGCTCCTGAACAAACATGTTCACTTGATTTGCTGCCAATACTTCCACTGCAGTTATAAAAGCGGGTTCAGATAAGGCATGCGTGTCCATCCCAATATACATTGGTCCATTAGTATTTTGAGCACTTCTGTATTCTGCCAGCGCCTGACAAATAGCAGCGATATGGACATCCGTAAACGTATTTAGAAAAGCACTACCGCGATGACCTGAAGTACCAAATGCCACGTCTTGTGTGGGATCATCCAAGTTAGGTTTATTAGAATAATAAGCACTTACTAAACGGGCGACATTGACGAGTTGTTCTGGAGCTGCCGGCTGACCAGCTTGCGGGTGAATTGCCATAGTAATCCTAATGGTGAGTTTGGGTTTCTTTACGCTTTAAATAATTGACCTAAGCGCTCGACATTACTTTTAGAATAGCCTAAAACTTTAGCTGTATTAGTGAGCATAGTACACTTTTTATCCGTATTATTATTTGTGACAACCCAATATTCGGAGCCAGGTATTTGTTTAGGATTAGTACTACTTCCGGTCTTTAACAATACGTTTTTGTCAGTCGCAAAATATAGCCGCCCTTTTCCTTTGATTTCTAACACTGCTGCGAAACGATCTGGATGAGTTTGATGTAATGCACCTAGCATTTTCAAAAAGCGCTCTACTTTACTCATGGGTTGATCAAAAGCTTCTTGATTCAATAATTCGAACAACGATGTCGCATCAACCACCTCATCACCTGTGCGTGGTTTTTCAGGCTGGTTGTTTTTAGATTTGTTGATATCTTTTACTTCTTTAGTGACTTCTGCTGGTTTAGAAACGTCTACTTGTGGGTTTTCCCCAGCCTTCAAACCTAACTCGTCAATTAAAATCCGGCGTAAAATATCTGATGCACTTTCGCCAATATGTTTCGTTTGAGAAGCAATAAATCCGTATAATTCATCGTCGATAGTAATCGTTTTCATATTTCCATTAACTACAATTTAAAAGTGTCACTATTATAAGACTAATATAATCGGATTTTCAGCAAAAAATCCAGATCACTAAGCAATTACCTTCGATAGAACGAAATGTAGAGTCCTTACCTTAAGTAAATCTAAAAATATCGCTAACCTTTTTGCATACCTGAGTATTATCCCGAAAGGTTACAGTGCCCGCAGGGTAAGCTAAACTTAAATGATAAGAGCAATAATGTCTTAATTAACTTAAAGATAAAAGGTAGTGCCAACCATGCACCCACAACTCCAAGACGCAATTAAACAAGTATCAGAACAAGTCATTGGCAAGCAACAACAAATAAAATTAGCCTTTACCTGTTTATTAGCAAATGGGCATTTATTAATTGAAGATCTGCCTGGAATGGGTAAAACAACGTTATCACATGCATTAGCAACAGTATTAGGATTAGACTTTTCGCGGATCCAATTTACCTCAGATTTATTACCTGCGGATATGCTCGGACTTAATATATTTGATAGTGCAAAACAATCGTTCGAATTTCATCCCGGCCCAATTTTTAATCAGCTTATTTTGGCAGATGAAATCAATCGAGCCAGCCCGAAAACGCAAAGTGCATTGCTTGAGGCTATGGAAGAAAAGCAAGTTAGTTTAGATGGTGAAACCAGAGCTTTACCTACCCCATTTTTCGTCATAGGAACTCAAAACCCAATGCATCAATCAGGTACCTACCCTTTACCTGAATCTCAGTTAGACAGGTTTTTAATGCGCATCCAGTTGGGATACCCTGACTGGCAAGCAGAAAAGAAAATGTTGTTAGGGCACGATAACACCACATTGAAAAGCAAACCTACCGTTATGTCAGTATCTCACTTTATAGAGATGCAACAACAAATCACCCAGGTGAATGTATCAGAGCCAATCTTAGATTACATATTGAAACTCGTCACTCACAGCAGAGAAACCGATGGATTTCCGAATCCTTTATCGCCTAGAGCGAGCAAAGCACTTTTACAAGCATCAAAAGCCTGGGCATTTTTACACGGTAGAGATTACGTCATTCCTGAGGATATTCAGGCCGTACTGCCTTCAGTCGCAGAACATCGCATGCGAGCTGCGTTATCAGACTTTAATGGACAAACTAGTTTAAGTGAGAAGTTGCTAGAAGCAATTGATCCGTTGGCAGCATAATATGCTTAGTTGGCAATTTACGGCTGAAAAATGGCTGAATAAACGCATTCCAGCCGCCAGTAATTACGAATTAAATTACCGCAGTATTTTTATTTTTCCATCGCGATTTGGTGGTTTGTTTTTGTTCTTGTGTGTTGGTTTATTTGTGCTAGGTACAAATTATCAAAATAATTTAATGATCATTCTATGCTATTTTTTAGTGTCTTTATTTTTATTGAATTTATTTGTGGCTTACTTGAATTTCGCAAAATTAGAAATTCAACTAGGAAAAATTCAAAATGGATTTGCTGGTGAAAAACTGCAAGTCCCGTTATGGTTTAACTATAACAAGCGCACGTCTCACGGTCTGATTAAACTCAATTTTTGGAAATATAAATACAGTATCAATATAGATTTAGACGACTTCTCTAATCCAGTCTATCTGCCCATAGATTGCCATCGTCGCGGAAAACTCATTTTACCCAGAGTCACACTCACCAGTTCATTTCCATTAGGGCTTATTAGTTGCTGGACTCATCTTGCCTTTCCATCTGATATAGTGGTTTACCCCAAGCCAATACACAGTAATATTCGTCTGATCAGCAAACAGGACAGCTTACAAACGAATGAAGCGGATACGTCACAAAAAGGTCATGATGATTTTGATAGTCTAGCACCTTATAAACAAGGAGAACCTCTTTATCACGTGGCGTGGAAACAGGTTGCTAAGGGTTAGGGGATGATTTCTAAACAATTCTCTAATCAAACCGGGGCTACCGGTTGGTTAATGTTAGCCGCGTTACCTTCTCAAGATCTAGAGCTAAAACTAAGCCAACTCTGTTATCAAGTTATTGAATTAACTCGCAACAATAGCATTTTCGGATTGGACTTAGGAAATGTAAAAATTAGCCCTGACAGTGGCCTTGAACATCAAAACACCTGTTTACGCGCGTTGGCATTACACACGCCTTATTTGGCAGGACTTAATTAATGATTTCTTCAGCCAGAAATCACGCACATTTTATTTTAACCTTAGTGTTTTTGTGTATCAGTTTAAGTTTATTAGAGCCAGTGATGGGCTGGATATTAATTTTAGTGGTGTGTGCAGCAGTGATGCGTGGCGCTCTTTATCTTGAACTGCATAAACATGCTCCGTCTATACGCACTCTCAATTTGCTCGCGCTACTGAGCGCAATCGTATTAGCCTATTTTAGTCTACAGCTAGGTGTACTTTTAGGCATGATTAATTTGCTCGTACTAGCCTGTTCGCTAAAACTCATGCTGCTTCGAAGCTTAAAAGATTATTACCAATTAGTGACCTGCTGCGGTTTTTTGATTGGTTGTGGATTTATTTTTCATAACAGCATTGGTTTTAGTATATTTTATTTATTCTTAACCTTATTGCTTTTACTTTCCCTTGCTTGCAACGTTAGCCCAAGCTCAACCCTCAATGCTAATTTCAAGCGTGTTGCTGTGATGGGAGCTCAAGCGTTACCCATCACAGCATTACTGTTTATCGTGTTGCCTCAAATAGGACCATTGTGGCAAATGCCCACTTCAAAAAGCCACCAAACCGGCTTGGCGGAACAGGTTTCTCCTGGCGATATAGCGCAATTGTCGCAAAGTGCAGATTTAGCGTTTAGGGTTATTTTCAAAGATCAGATCCCTGCCCCTCAACAACGATATTGGCGTGCTTTAGTCATGGAGCAGTTTGATGGTAAAACATGGCGTGTAGCGCCCGAACGCAAAGCCATTCAAAACCAATATAAACGCTTTAATAAAGAATTTGATCCAGCACTTCAGGGACCTTACTTTAGTTACACGATAATTGCCGAACCCACTCATCAAAACTGGCTATATAGTATCGACATCGGCATTCCTGACGGGCCTGAAAATGCCAACCGAATATGGCAAAGCCATGAATATCAATTAACCAGTACAACGCCGCTGGTGAGTAATTACCAATATAAGCTACGTTCGTATACGCAAACACCGTTGAACCAAGCTTTATTTAGTGTGGATAGACGTATCAATTTACAATTACCAAGCCAAGGCAATCCAAAAACCCAAGAATGGGTAAAAAGCCTGCGAAGTCAGTATCCCGACGACCAAGACTTAATAAATGCGGTGTTAGCTTATTTTTCAGAGCAGCCCTTTATTTACACTCTGCAACCACCACTCATGCAAATTAACTCAGTGGACACCTTTTTATTCGAACAACAACAAGGGTTTTGCTCACATTACGCATCAGCGATGGCATATGTTTTACGTTTAGCTGGAATCCCGGCAAGGTTAGTGACGGGTTATCAAGGCGGAGAAATGCGCGAAGGCGCGTTCATGAGTGTGTACCAATACGATGCCCATGCATGGATAGAAGCATTGCATTCTGATAAGGGCTGGCAACGCTACGATCCTACAGCGGTTGTGGCACCGAATCGCGTGGAATTTGGTTTAAGGGCAGCAATTCAAGAAGCGGGGGAATTAATTGACTCACCGTTCTCACTAAGTCGCTTTAGTGCGATTGCTTGGTTGAATGAGTTTAGAATGTTACTCAAAGACATTGATTTTATGTGGACAAAATGGATTTTAGGCTTTGACAAAAACTCTCAAAAAGATCTGATAAAATCTTTAATAGGTGAACTTACTCCGCAAAAACTTGCATTATTTGGCGTCAGTGTGATCGGTATTATCATTATTTTATTAGCACTGTTCTTCTTACCGTCCTTGCGTCAGAAAAACCAAGATACAATTACAAAGTACTATCAAAAATCTGAAAAATTACTGCAGAAATTAAAAATATATCGACTTCCACATCAAGGACCAATGGATTTTGCAATGAGCGTAGAAAGCAAATTACCTAATTCGTTGAATCAGCCTTTTATGCAGGTTACTCACGTATACATGCAACACCAATATCAAAAGAATTCACAACAACAAAAGTTACGCAACAAAGTATTAATCAAACACAAATGGTCTGCGCTGAAAAAGGCTGTTAAAAAACAGATAAAACGTTGATATCGCTTAAAGCGTTTTTAAATGAACGGTAACTTCTTCACGGTCATGGTACAAATGTTTAGCCTGCCACTGATACTGACACCCATTTTTCAACATCATTTCGTCAACGATTTGTTTGGCTTGTAACACAGATTCGTATCTTTGTTTCATCGGCAGTTTCAAATTAAAGATTGCCTCTTTACACCAACCTTTAGTTAACCAATTCGCCATGAGTTTAGCGACTCGTTGCGGTTGCTCAATCATATCGCAGACGAGCCAATGCACGTTTTTCTTACGCGGCTCATACTTAAAACCGTCCTCGGCAAAGTATGTGACCTGGCCGGTCTCCATCAGTTTTTCATCCATTGCGCCATTATCAATGGCCTGAACGAATAGCCCTCTTTGTACCAATTGATAAGTCCATCCGCCAGGACAAGCTCCTAAGTCAACAGCGTGCATTCCCGGTACAAAACGAGTTTGCATTTCGCTCTTTGGAATAAATACCTGTATCGCTTCATCAAGTTTGAGTGTTGAACGACTTGGTGCGGCACTGGGAAAGCGCAAGCGCAATATTCCCAAGGGTAATGGGCTATGTTTTTTAGGATTTGAATAGCCGATGATAACTTCAGTTCCAGTCACAAAAAACACAAATAAACAGGGTTTGTTAGTTTGCTCTTTTGCACTAAGCAACTGGCTTTTTCGAAGGCGTTGGCGCAGCGGAACTGCAAGTTTGCGGCATAGTTTTGATAACTCCCGCCCATCAGTGGTATCACTGTGCTCGACTCGAAGCTCACCATAAAATGCGTCAACATCTAAACATTCTATAATTGGCGATATTCTGTCAGACGTGTCACTAAGTGTCATAGGCTCAGTACAGGCAAACATTTGACGAGCAAACACCAAATCATTAACAGCGAGCTTTTGAATCGCCGTTTCCACATCTTTTTGCTGGTGACAAATAAACCGAACAAAACCAGATTGTTTAGTGAAAACCGGGTAACCAAACACCCCTAAGTCAGTTAATTTATCTTGTAATTCAGTACTTAAGTCGGATTCAAAACCTGCTCGACAATACAGCAGTAGCGAATTAACTTTCATATTCGTACGCAGCAACCAACAAACAAACCCAACCAGCAATAAAACAGAGGCCACCTAATGGCGTAATAGGGCCAACCCACTTAATATCCGTTAGGGCTAATATATACAAACTACCGCTGAAAAAGAGAATTCCAAAAGCAAACGAGCGTGCTCCCCAAATCAGCCATTCATTTTTCCATGAGCTGTAAAAAGCCAAATACGCTAACATCGCTATGCTATGTAACATTTGGTATTGCACTGCTGTTTGAAAATAGCCTAATGAGTCAACGCTTATCGTATCCTTTAGTGCATGAGCACCAAATGCCCCTAACATTACTGATAGCGCCGCACTTACCGCAGCCCACATTAATAATAATTTCATATTTTTCCTTTAACAAAATCCATTACACAAGTTGCAGCAGTGTTTATATGTTCAAGAGGTTCAATTCCACTTGACTTCAAAGGAACGAAGCTATGATCAGCAGCGTTCAGAAACTGAACCTCAATATTGTCAGGGAGGTGATATTCGGCCACTCTTTGACGGTTACCAAAGGTATCTCGCTCTCCCTGCACAATTAGTATAGGCAACTTAGTTGAATATAGATGCTCTGTGCGATTTTTTTCAGGCTTGCCTGGTGGATGAAAGGGATATCCCAAACAAATAATGCCTTTACATGACACATTTGGTTCGAGCATAGATGCAACCCTTCCTCCCATCGATTTACCACCTATAAACAGGGGTAAATCTTTATCGGCACTATTTACCATCTCTATAAAATCTTCTTGCAAAATATTCATTCGATCAGGTGGTTGACGCTTTTTCCGCTCAGCCGCTCGCAACATATAGGGAAAATCAAAACGCACGACTTCAATGCCTTGTTGGCACAACTTTTCAGCCATTTGTTGCATAAAATCACTGTCTTTATTGGCACCAGCACCATGAGCAAAAATAAAACGAGCGATGGGATTTTCGGGTCGATCAACTAAGATCTTCATCTTGGTCCTCTTTAACTTGCTCTAACAACCAATGTCTAAATGTTGCTATTTTACCCAACTCTGCTTGAGATTCATGACACACTAAATAATAACTACTTTTACTGATTGCACGCTCTTCAAAAGGGCAAACTAGACGACCAGAAGCTAATTCAGGCCTGGCTAATACACTATTGGCTAATGCTATGCCTTGACCCAGCGCAGCTGCTTGCAGCACCATCATAGTATGACTAAAAATAGGTCCCTGCTCGACTTTTACACCACTGACATGAAATTGGCGAATCCAACTCTTCCAGCTTTCCCGCGTGCTATCGTGCAACAAACGATGATATTTTAAATCATCTAGGCTATCTAAAGGTTTACTGCCGTTGAACAACATGGGAGAACATACTGGAGTTAAATATTCGGTATGAAGTTTGTCCACCTTTAAACCTGACCACTTTCCACGCCCATAGTATATTGCAACATCAACGTCATCTTCCAAAAAACCATCATCAAAATCTACCGCTTTAATCCGCACATCGATTTCTGGATATTGCTGATTAAACTGGTTGACTCGAGGCACTAACCATTGAATGGCAAAACTGGGCGGCATAGCAACCGTTAACGCTCCTTTCGCTCCCGCAGCTAACAATCGTTCAGTAGCTAAATGCAAGGATTCAAATAAGTCCTTGAGTTCTAGATAATAAGCTTGACCTTGTTCAGTCAATAACAATGATCTGTTTTTTCGCAAAAATAATTTTATTGATAAATATTCTTCTAAGCTCTTAATCTGGTGACTAACTGCTGCTTGCGTAACAAACAGTTCATCAGCAGCTTTTGTAAAGCTAAGGTGTCTCGCGGCTGCTTCAAATGCCCGCAAAGCGTTTAACGGCGGCAATCTCCGATTCATAAAATGACTTAAGTAAACTTGAGTTTTTTAATAATAGACTAAAAACGCAATCTATTCATTAGTTTTTCTAATGACCATTCCATAGAAAATGTCATTATCAAGCATCCAAGTTATTGTTTAAAATAGCACCAAGTTAAAATTTTATTTATATAAAACATTAACTTAATTAGACATTTTTGTTAAAGAAATATTACAAAAATGAGAATATTATATGAAAATAATTGAGAGAAAAAACATGAAAAAACTAAAATTTATAACATTAGCTATAGTAGCTAACCTAAGTGTTCTAAGCAACGCAAATGCGAACGAAACTATCGATATTAGCTTGTCACTTACTCATACAATAGATACGCTTTTACAGCAAAATATTGAAGATCTTCAACCATTAAATTTAGCAGAAGAAACTAAACTTTTAATCGTATCCAATACAGCTAATAAAGATTTAAATGGATTCGAAATGAAAGATGCTGAAAAAGTAAATAACAACGCGGCGAAACTAACTGAATAAGTTCGCCGCTAGGGTAACTAGTTAGCACTGGTGTCCAATGGTTCAAAACTTTTAACCAGTTCGTCTAATTGTTTCATTTGTAATAAATAAGGTTCCAACTTATCTAATTGTAAGGCACAAGGTCCATCACATTTAGCTTGATTGGGTTCTGGGTGTGCTTCAATAAATAACCCGGCCAAACCAAGTGACATTCCGCTGCGAGCTAATTGCGCTGCTTGCGCTCGTCGACCATCAGCAGAGTCAGACCTACCACCAGGCTTCTGCAACGCATGTGTTGCATCGAAAATAACCGGAGCATAGTTTTTCATTTCGTCCATACCCAGCATATCTACAACTAAATTATTATAACCGTAGCAAGAACCTCGCTCACACAAAATGACTTTATCGTTACCTGCTTCCATAAATTTATTAATTATGTGGCGCATTTCATGGGCAGCTAAGAATTGTGGTTTTTTTACGTTAATCACAGCGTTAGTTTCTGCCATTGCTACAACCAAATCAGTTTGCCTAGCTAAGAAAGCCGGTAACTGAATAACATCAACTATTTCTGCTACCGGTTTTGCCTGATACGGTTCATGCACATCGGTAATAAGAGGCACGTCAAAAGTACGTTTGATTTCTTCAAAAATCTTTAAGCCTTCATCCATACCCGGGCCACGATATGAATGCACAGATGAACGATTTGCTTTGTCGAACGATGCTTTAAAAACATATGGAATGTTCAAACGAGTGGTGACTTCTTTATAATGCTCCGCTATACGCATCGCTAGATCACGTGATTCGAGGACATTCATGCCGCCAAATAGTACAAAGGGTTTATCGTTAGCAACGTCAATTTTGCCCACAGAAATCGTATGTAGATTTTTCACTTAAATAACATCTCTTTAGTTAGTTGATATAGATAAGTTACGGAGCTTAGCAGAAATAATCAATATTGAAGTGGAAAATAACAGGAAACCGTATGTTTTCCAGAGACTAATGCAAAACCACCTGCACGTGACTATCCCAGTGGCGCATTTGCAGTTTCAGTAGTTGCGCCGAGGGATCTTGAGGGCAATGTTTTATGAAAAACTGGTAGTCAGCTTTAGCAACCTGCGGACACTCCAATTGATGAAGTAGAAAACCACGATCACGACGTTCATAAGGATCATCAGGGCAGAACTCAATTAATAAATCTACGGCGTTCAGTGCCTGATGGTAGTTTTCCTCGCGGATAAACGACGCTTTTAAATTGTGCAATAGACGAACAATAATTTCTTCAGTGGTTGCCATATTTAATGTTTCAGATGGCATCTGTTCTTCATCCGTCTCACCTACAATACTAAAATAAAGCTTCTCGAGCTCTTGCCATTTTATGGTTTTGCCTGTGAGCGGATCGATAAAGTGCAAACGATGATCTTGGCTTTGAAAACGAATTAGAAAATGTCCAGGAAAATTAACTCCGGAAACATTAAACCCTAATTGTTTGGCAATAGCTGCAAAGACGATGGAGATAGTGACGGGGATACCTGTGTGATAGTCAATAACTTGATCTACAAGACTATACTTGGAATTAAAGAAGTCATTTTCATCACCGCTAAATGCTAATTGAGTATAAAAGCTATCGACTAATTGTTGGAACCTATGGTTTTCAGAAGCATTAGGATCTATATGCTTTTTTACTTCATTAGCAAGCACACCAATTTGCGCCACATACATAAGTACATCGACACTATTTTTAAATTGTCGAGTTAATAATAAACTCGCTAACAAAGGGTTTTTATCGCTGATAGCTTGGTGTAGCGCTTTCACATTATCCTCTAACAATTTAACGTTATTTTTTGTTATCGGATCACTACTACTAAACCTTAACACTTATCTAATTCCAGACACTTAAAAGGCGATTAAAGCTTGTTTACTCATCACTAAATGAGCAATTAAACCTAAGCACAGAATCGCCACAATAAATGCGATCCATTGTTTAATTCTTGTGTTGGCAAATTTAAACACGTAAACACCAGTGCCAATATAAGCAATCACAAGAATGATTTTTTGCCATAACCATGGATGCTGAAGCGGATTAAAAGGAATGATAAAACAAAGCGCTATAGCAGATGCGAGCAATATAGTGTCAACGATATGCGGAACTATTTTCACCCATTTCTTATGAAGAAGAGAGGATTGACTTTGTAACCATACAAACCGCAATACAAATAAAAGTATACTCAGAACAACTGCGGTAAGGTGGAGATGTTTTGCCATCATGTACATAAAAAACCCTTTTTTATTATCTTTTTAATAGGGGAATACTGCCACTTCAAACATGTAGTACGCTATAGAAGAGGCGACACTTTATATCAGGTGATACATCAAATCGAGTGGCTTTTAACAGGTTTTTGTTAAGCTGCTGTTACCCCACTGAATTTTCTCCAATACAAAATAAATTAATCTAAAAATTTAAATGGGATCGGGATATCGTTTCTGAATGTCTTCAATTTTCTCAATATTGTTGAGCAAAATATCCACCAGCCTTGGATCGAATTGCTTACCTCGCGCTTGTTTAAACAATTCTAAAACCTGTTCAATTGGCCATGCGTCTTTGTAGTGAAGTTTGCTGCGAAGGGCATCATACACATCAGCGACGGCAGTAATACGACTAAAAATGTGAATATCCTCTCCTTTCAATCCTCTTGGGTAGCCATTACCGTCCCAATGTTCATGATGGTCACGTGCTACCATTGCTGCAGATTGAATTATTTGTCGTCGAGAATCTTTTAATAAATCATAACCAATTGTCGCGTGCTTTCTCGCAATCTCTTTTTCTTCATCATTTAAAGGACCTGGTTTGTTCAATATTTCTGAGGGTACTTTTAGTTTGCCGACGTCATGCAATGGTACAGCCAATTTTAGCATCTCAATTTGAGCTTCGTTGATACCATAGTCTTTTGCCAACAATTTGCACATTTCAACCATGCGCTGAATATGTTTTCCGATACTAAATTGCTTTTCCATAGCATCCCCTAAGCGCTCGATTATTTCGCGTTGGGTATCTTCAATATCTTTCGTCAATAACACATTATCAAATGCGATTTGTACATTATCACTAAAAATTTCCAATAATTTTTTGTCGTGTTGATTCAAACATCTTGGGACACCAGACAAATAAAGAAGTGAGCCTGAGGTGTGTTTCCCTTGACAGTAGGCAGCCACATATTCATCACCATAGACCAGCGTTTTATTCTTCAATGCTTTTTTACAGGCAAGTAATTCATCACCCGAGACAACATCTTCTAAAAGTGCTCCCTCACATCCTTGGTATTCGCCTTTTCCAGAAAACACGTAAAACTCGTCTTGAGTTACCAAGTCAATGGGTTTGGGTCCAGCTACCGCTGAAGTTATGTACGCTGCATCTTTAGTGCCCCCAAGTAATGAAGATAGCTGTTGTATTATCCCTTCTATGAAGCTTTCTAATGAGCGTATAGTGAATAAGTTGGCTGATGCAGAAACGATTTTTTCCAAACCCTGGCGGTTTTCCTCGATGACCATAATGTCGCGATATGAACGCAGTGAAGCGATGACCACAGTAAAAAGCTTTTGCGCAGTGAGCTCTGTTTTTGATTTATAGTCGTTTATGTCATAGTTGACAATGACATCGCGCTCTGGAGCCTGGCCGGGTTGCCCCGTTCTTAAAATAATACGGGTAAAGTTGTTGTGTAATTCATTGCGTACATACTCTGCGACTTCTAGGCCCGCTTCATCCGTTTCCATCACAACATCTAACAACACAATTGCAATGTCGTCGTGCTGATGAAAAAGTTCTTTGGCTTCTTTACCACTATAAGCACTAATAAAGCTAAGGCTTTTTTCTTGAAATACGAAGTCATTTAGAGCAAGTTTCGTGACCGCATGAACTTCCGGTTCATCATCAACAATAAGTACTTTCCATTCGCCTTTTTGCTCTTCAATTTTTTCATCGGTATCTTCAGCAAAAAGAAATGTATCAGACATAGCACAACCTCTTCATTATTCTACAAATTTAATCTAACATTTAGGCGCTGAATGAGCTACAGAAATTTAATTAGGGCGAAAGTATTGCAATTAGATGATAGCCAATTGATAGCAACAAAACTTAAATAAACGGTTTTTGTGCAGCACTAACTCGGGGTTGATTGTTTAGATCATGTTTTTGCTGGAGATGTGTATATTGGTATTTAGAGAACAATTGTGCAATTGCTTCTGCTTGATTGAATCCATGTTCTATTACCAACCAACCACCAGCCTCAAGATGAGTAAATGATTCTTTGATAATATGCTTAATATCGTCTAGGCCGTCCGTGCCAGAGGTTAGCGCCGATGCGGGTTCAAAGCGCACATCTCCTTGAGCGAGATAATGACTATTTGATTCAACATACGGTGGATTACTGACAATCAAATCAAATTGGCGGTTTGGCAGATGACTAAACCAACAACTTTGACTAAATTGTACCTGTGTAAGTTGATTTAAATCGGCATTGCGTTGTGCAAGTAGCACCGCTTCTTCAACTACATCAACACCAAAAACCTGCCAACTCGGTTTTTCACTGGCGAGCGACAAAGCGATTGCACCTGTGCCTGTACCTAAATCTAACACGCGAGCCTGTTTCGGTAAGGTTAACTCCAATGCGTATTCAACCAATAACTCTGTTTCTGGTCTAGGAATTAATGTATCAGGAGTGACTTCTAGGGTTAGAGTCCAAAAATCGCGCTTACCGATTAGGTGTGCAACAGGGTGACCGAGCTTACGTTTCGCAACCAAACCTTCAAAACGAACTTTTACTTCATGCTCAACAACTTTATCTGGCCAGGTCATTAAGTAAGTCGTAGTTTGATTCAGAATATGGGCTAACAATATTCGGGCGTCAGTGTTAGGGCTTTCGCCATCACATAATTCCCGCTTAGCCCATTCTAACAAATCTGCAATGGTATTATTGATAGTCAATTGACGTTAATTCTCATCTGACAAAGAGGATAATAAGTCTGCCTGATGCTCTTGGCGAATCGGTTCAAGCAATGCATTTACATCTCCGGCAATCACATCATCAAGTTTATACAAAGTTAAATTGATTCGATGATCAGTGACTCGGCCTTGCGGGAAATTATACGTGCGGATACGTTCAGAACGATCACCACTTCCCACCAAATTTCTACGCGTAGACGCTTCTTCAGCGGTGCGTTTGTCATCTTCGATTTGGTTTAATCTAGATTGCAGAACCGACATCGCTTTGGCGCGGTTTTTGTGTTGCGAACGTTCATCCTGACACTCTACCACTACGCCTGTTGGAATATGAGTTAAGCGAATAGCGGAATCAGTTTTATTAACGTGCTGTCCACCTGCTCCGGACGCTCTAAAGGTATCTATTCGCAAGTCCGCTGGATTAATTTCAATCGCTTCAGATTCAGGAATTTCTGGCAATACTGCGACGGTACAGGCAGACGTATGTATTCTTCCTTGCGATTCTGTTTCAGGCACACGCTGAACTCGGTGTCCGCCAGATTCAAATTTCATGATGCCATACACACCATCACCAATAATGTTAGCCACGACTTCTTTATATCCGCCATGCTCGCCTTCGTTCGCATTGATAAGCTCTAAACGCCAACCTTGGGTTTCAGCATAGCGACTGTACATTCTAAAAAGATCACCAGCAAAGATTGCGGCTTCATCGCCCCCTGCCCCAGCTCGGATCTCGAGAAAACAGTTACTATCATCATTAGGGTCTCGAGGTAGCAACAAAATTTGCAATTCACCCTCTAAACTCTCGATGCTGGCCTTGGCAACTTTATATTCTTCTTGTGCCATTTCACGCATTTCAGCGTCGTCTTCTTGCATCATTTCTTGTGCTGACTGCAAATCGTCTTGTGCTTGCTGATATTGTTGAAACGCTTTAACTACATCTTCTAATTGAGAGTATTCTTTTGATAGCGCTCTGAATTTTTCCTGATCGGCAATAATTTCAGCATTACTTAACAGCGCTTGCACCTCTTCAAATCGTTCGACTAGCGTTTCTAATTTACTGACAACTGAATCTTTCATGGTTTTCCTGTTTATTCTTTTTCGACATCCAGCCCCAATGTATGCCGAAGCAGTGACAAAGTGTCTTGGTCTTGTTCTGATGCAGCACGACTTAGCGCTTTAGTTGGCGCGTGGAGTAACGCATTGGTCAGTTTGTTGGATAATTCTATCACGACTTCTTGCGGATCTTTTCCTTCCGCTAATTGGCTCAGCGCACGCTGCTGCAATTTAACCTTAACGTCATTGTTTTGTTGTCGAAATAATTTAAGCGAATCTATCGATTCTAATGAGTTTTGCCAATTAAAATAGACTTGCGCTTGTTCTTTAATGATCCGTTCGGCGTCTTGCGCTGCTTGATGACGACTAGCCAAGTTTTGTTCAACTATATGTTGTAAATCATCGACCGTATACAAATAGGCATCATCTAAATCAGCGACTTCAGATTCTATATCTCTGGGCACTGCAAGGTCTACAAAGAAAATGGGTTTGTGTTTACGATCTTTAAGCGCACTTTCAACCATCCCTTTACCAATTATTGGCAACGTACTTGCCGTTGAGCTTATGACGATGTCAGCATTATGTAATACATTGGGAATTTGCGCTAACGTGATCACGTTGGCATTAATTTGTTCCGCCAGTTCTTTTCCCCGACTTACAGTACGATTGGCAACCGTGATATTGGAAACTTCGTTATTGGTTAGATGTTTAGCAACAAGTTCTATGGTTTCACCGGCACCTATAAGCAGTACTTTGGTTTTTTTCAGGGAAGAGAAAATTTGTTTCGCCAATTGCACAGAGGCAAACGCTACTGATACAGCGTTAGCACCAATTTCAGTTTCGGTACGAACTTTTTTAGCGACTGAAAAAGTATGCTGGAACAGTTTTTCAAGTTGACTATTTACTGCACCGTAATTTTTTGCGCTGGTATAGGCTTGTTTTACCTGACCTAAAATTTGTGGCTCACCTAACACCAATGAATCCAAACCACTTGCTACCCGCATTACATGCTCGATAGCAGCTTCGTTTTCGAGCAAATAACTATGACAAAGTAATTCTTTGCTATCTATGTTATGAAAGCTCGCAAGCCAATTAAACAGGGAATCTCCAGAAGGTTTGTCTGTAGAAATATACACTTCAGTGCGATTACAGGTAGATAAAATAACCGATTCTTCTGCACCAATTTGCTCTTGCAAAGACGCAAGCGCATCCACCATAGACTCCACGGGAAAGGCAACTTTCTCACGTAAATCTACGGGGGCAGTTTTGTGGTTAATTCCTACAGCAATCAGTGTCATTGAGAAATGGGTGTAAACCGTGCAACATTATTGGGAGCGGCATTGTACGCAAAAGCCAAAACTATTGAAAGTAGTGGAGCTTCTGTGTTCCCATATAAAAAACAATCCGACTCGTTTTTTGCCTTGAGCAAAATTGAAATCTAGTTGGAATATCAAACACTGGGTAACCCCTAAATCGGCGCTTTGTATGAAATCATGTAATATTATTTGGGTGTATTTAGCCATACTACTTTTGTCTGGCTGCGTATCCTCCACCAAAATTAATCAAAGTGTTGATAGCGATTATCACCAGCAACAACTCACTGCATTAACTCACTGGAAAATTAAAGGCCGCTTAGCATTTCAAAGTGAAGAAGAAAAAGTGAGTGCCTATATGAACTGGCATCAACAAAACAAAGACTTCGACTTGCAGCTAAACACCTTTATTGGCACCAGTATATTGAAAATGCATGGTGAAGAGAGTTTTGCTTGGCTAGAAGTAGATGACCAAACCTTTATAGATAACAATGCAAACGAACTAATATTACAGGTAACCGGCTGGAATATTCCGGTTGAGCGATTGGCCTTATGGGTAAAAGGGCAACATACCGAAGCCGACAATGTCGTTTTTGACGATTTTGGTTTGGTTAGTACGTTAGAGGCAAAATGTAGAAAATGTGCGCCTTGGACACTTTCTTATTCGAATTATAAAAAAGTGGAGGAACTATGGTTACCTCACTCCATTCAATTGGTAAATACGCAAAATGCGATGAATCAAATAAAAATTAAAATTTCTTCTTGGCAAAAATTATAATGATAAAACCAACGCTCCCAACGCAATGGTGGCCTAGCCCCGCTAAATTAAATCTATTTCTGCATATAACCGGACGAAACCCAAAAGGCTACCATCTGCTACAAACATTGTTTCAGTTAGTCGATATCGGTGATGAACTCGCCTTCGAGATTACCGATGTCGGTAAAATATCCCTGCAAACCGCACTTTCTGGGGTAGAAGAAAAAGACAATCTTATATTTAAAGCAGCACAAAAATTACAACAATTTTCAGGTTGTAAATTAGGTTGTAAAATATGGTTAAAGAAAAAATTGCCAATGGGAGGCGGCATTGGCGGCGGATCATCAAATGCGGCAACAACATTAGTCGCATTAAATGCATTGTGGAATACTAAACTCAATGAAGCTGAACTAGCGCAAATCGGTCTCACCTTAGGTGCAGATGTGCCAATATTTATTCATGGTAAAACGGCATTTGCCGAAGGTGTCGGCGAACAGATAACCTCGACAACGCTTCCCGAAAAAACCTATTTGATTGTTTTTCCCAACTGTCATGTATCTACTGCAGAAATATTTGCCGCCGACGATCTTCCTAGAAATTCTGCTAAAATACAGTGGCAAGATTATAATTTTGCTGAAACTCGTAATGATTGCCAAAAAATCGTCTGTGATCGTTATCCTAAAGTTGCAAATTTATTACGGCAGTTGTTAGAATACGCGCCGTCGAGAATGACAGGAACAGGAGCATGTTTATTTTCTGTTTTTGACAGTTTTGACGAAGCGGAACAGGTTAAACGAAGCTTGCCTGAAGATTGTCAGGCATTTGTCGCAAAAGGTATCAATACATCACCCTTATATGAGTATTTAACTAAAGTGCAATTAACCTCGGCCTAACCGCTGACAAACGCAATCTAGTCTATGCTCTCAGCGGCCCTGAAACGCGATGAATCAATGTTACACATTGATTGCCCTTAACACTTTCGCACTGAGGAAATTTCTTGTGCCGGACATGAAGCTTTTCGCTGGTAACGCTGTACCAGAACTCGCCCAAAAAGTTGCAGACAGACTTTACACTAAACTTGGCCACGCTAGTGTTGGTCGCTTCAGTGATGGTGAAATAAGCGTTGAAATCCATGAAAACGTACGTGGATCAGACGTTTTTATAATTCAATCAACTTGCGCTCCTACTAATGATAATTTGATGGAATTGATCGTAATGATCGATGCCTTACGACGCGCGTCAGCGGGTCGTATTACTGCAGTAATTCCGTATTTCGGGTACGCTCGACAAGACCGAAGAGTTCGCTCTGCTCGTGTACCTATCACCGCCAAGGTAGTAGCTGACTTTTTATCTAATGTAGGCGTTGATCGCGTGTTAACAATCGACTTGCACGCTGAGCAAATCCAAGGTTTCTTTGATGTACCTGTGGACAATGCGTTTGGTACACCTATTTTATTGGATGATATGCGTCGCCGTGATTTCCACAACCCAGTAGTAGTATCTCCTGATATTGGCGGTGTGGTCAGAGCGCGAGCTATGGCAAAACTGTTAAATGATACAGACTTAGCTATTATCGATAAACGTCGTCCTAAAGCCAATGTTGCACAAGTTATGCACATTATAGGTGACGTAAATGATCGTGATTGTATTATCGTAGATGACATGATTGATACAGGCGGTACGTTAGGTAAGGCCGCTGAAGCGCTAAAAGCGCATGGAGCAAGAAATGTCTACGCGTATGCAACGCATGCTATTTTCTCCGGCAATGCGGTAGAAAACATTCAAAATTCAGTGATCGATGAAATTATCATTACCGATAGTATTCCATTGGAAGATGACATCAAAGCGCTAAGCAGAGTGAAACAGTTAACGCTGTCGAATATGCTGGCTGAAGCAATACGCAGGGTAAGTAACGAAGAATCAATTTCGGCAATGTTCGAATACTAATTTTCAAACAACTCGTTACGAAAGGCCGCACGATTATGAAATCGCGCGGCTTTTTTTATGCACTAATTGCAAACTTCTGGGTCGAAGTGATACTACTCGTATAAATAAGCGAAACATGATTCAATGTAAATCAATCCACAGACTTGTGAGGTAGAAATGAGGTTTTTACACTATTTTGTTACCGTGCTTTTTATTGCTGGGTGTTCTGGTACAGATACAGCCGATTCAAAGCAAGAATTACCCACTGAAGCTAACGCAAAGGTGCAAAAGAACAATCGATCTGATGCTCCACAAGAGGACACTGAAATGCTGACCATAACAGGCACCATTGTACATAAGAATTTGGAAGGCGGATTTTTTGGTTTAGATGCAAATGATGGTAAAAAATACATGCCTAAAGGAATGAATAAAGAATTATTGCGCCATGGCATGATAGTGCAAGTTAAAGGCTACGTATTAAGCGACGTTTTGACCTTTCAACAGTATGGTGAAGTATTAAAAGTCGTAGAAGCAATAAAAGTTGACGACAGCAATACTGATCACAATGACACTTGGTAGATCTACTCGATTTAGTGACTCTGCAAAGCAACGCGCGGGCTAAAATTATTAAGCGCGTTGCCTCGGGATTCATCGACTAATCAGTTTAAATTTTCTTCCACTGGCACTCCGTCCATTTTGTAAACTGTTCCATTTTTCATTACAAAATCAACTCGTTGCAATAAGTTAATATAGCGTAAAACATCGCCATGAACGGCAATTATATCAGCGGCTTTACCGGCTGACACCGTCCCTGTCTTGTCCCCTACTCCCATCATCACTGCAGGCCAATAAGTGGCTGCACGAATAGTATCCATTGGACTAATATTCATCTGTTCAACCCACACAGCCATTTCATTCCACGTACTTTGACAATGAAATTTCGCTGGAATACCGCTGTCGGTGCCGACCAAAAACACGACCCCAGCTTCACGTAACTGTGCAATTTTACGTTTTAAGGTGGGTTTACGTAATGGTGTTAGTTGCATGTATTCTAACTGTCCAACATTTTGTAATGATGACTTGATGTCTTCAATCGTGTCTTGTTTTAAACCGCGCTTCCAACATTGGCTGTCTAATTTTTCAGGGTTGGCAACCGTCGCCGGATAATTCCATAAACCTTCAACAGTGGGTGTCCAGAATAACGGCCCACCGGCTACTCTGCCAGTGGCGGTGCGCTCTTTTAATAAACGCATGATATCTTCAGGATATTCAGGCGAAGTGGTCAATCCGGTATGTTCAAAATTATCGACACCTATCTCCAGACCTCGTCTAATTTCGTCCGGGCGGTGTGAGTGTGCGACCACTTTAAGGCCGCGAGCATGGGCTTGATCAACAATGGCTTGCGCTTCTTCTAAGGTCATTTTGTCATGATCAATGAGCTTAATGATATCCATTCCTGCATCAGCCAGTTTATTAACTTTTTGTTTTGCGTCACGAACGCCTTTTATTCCCCAACGAAATTGTTCCGTGCCAGGATAGGCTTCGTGCTGCAAAAAAGGACCTGAAACATATAGATTTGGTCCGGGAATTTCGCCATTCTCAATGCGTTTTTTAACACTGACAGTATCGTCTAACGCCGCGCCTAAATCTCGTGCACTTGTGATACCGGCAAGTAATAACTGGACAGCACTGGCAGGCATTATCTCATCTGCCAAGCGATTTACATAAGCCTTATCCCAATGCACATAATCTGAATGACCGTTTAACATCAAATGTGCATGGTTCTCCCAAAGTCCAGGTAATACATCCATGCCATCTGTAGAGATCACCTCGTACCCCTCTGGTACGACTAACGTATCAACGCTTCCAACCTGCTGAATAATACCGTCTTTAATTAAGATGACGCTGTTTGCAATTGGCTGATGCCCAAAACCATCAATCAAACGGCCTCCTACTAAAGCGGTTTGTTCTGCCATTGCAAGTGGAATAGACAAGCTGACACACAAAATCAGCCAACAACGCTTAAATCGACACATACTTATTATTTCCTTGAGTCTAAAGTAGTCATAAAAAGTTAATCTAACGTATTTATGTAAGTCGTACAAAATGTTAATAATCCTGCATAATTAACACCCCCTAAAGCTTGTTAAGTAGACAGCCTAATGGTAGACTTCGCCGCCCGTTTTTATTGGGTTGCAAGATAACCTTGCGTTTATGTAGATTCTGGTCGCAAGAATTTACAATATTTAATTTTAAATTTGGAGTTCCAAAAAAATGTCTGATGCAATTTTCAACTTGGATGCAGAAGTACGTTCTGACTTGGGGAAAGGTGCGAGCCGCCGCCTACGTCGTGAAGACAAAGTTCCTGCTATCCTATACGGTGCTGGTAAAGACCCAGTATCTCTAACGCTTGCTCATAATAAAGTAATTCAAGCACAAGAATTCGAAGCATTTTATAGCCACGTTCTTACCCTTAATATTGCTGGTGAGAAAGTAGATGCGTTAGTAAAAGACATGCAGCGTCACCCTTACAAGCCTAAAGTAACGCACATCGATTTCTTACGTGTTGATAAAAACAAAGAAGTTACAACTAACGTACCTCTTCACTTTATCAACGAAGAAAAAGCTGACTCAATCAAAATTCATGGTGGCCATGCAGAACATCACATGAATGACGTTGAAATTACTTGTTTACCAGGTGTTCTTCCTGAGTTCATCGAAGTTGACTTACAAGCTGTTGAATTAGGTCAAACTGTTCACTTGTCTGACTTAGTTGTTCCAGAAGGTGTGACTTTAGTTGAATTGGCTAAAGGTGAGTCACATGACTTAGCTGTAGCAACAATTAAGACAGCTAAAGGTCCAAGCGTTGAAGAAGAAGCTGAAGAAGGCGATTCTGAAGAAGCTGCATCTGAGGAATAAGTTGCTTGTCTGATATTCAACTTATTGTGGGCCTGGGTAATCCAGGCCCCGAATATCAAAACACTCGCCACAACGCCGGTACCTGGTTTGTTGAAGCTCTGGCGAAACAATTTGGGTGCACGCTCAAATTAGAAAATAAATTTTTTGGATATACTGGCCGTGTTACCTTTGCCGGACAGGATATCAGATTACTGATCCCCACCACTTATATGAACAAAAGTGGTCAGGCAGTGTCCGCTCTGAGCAGTTTTTACCGCATTCCCCCTGAAAATATACTCGTAGCCTTTGATGAACTTGATTTGCCACCCGGCATTGTCAAATTTAAAGTAGGTGGAAGTTCGAGTCAGAACGGAATAAGAGATATTGTTGCCAAGTTAGGTAATTTTAAAGATTTTTTACGCTTACGCATTGGTATAGGTCATCCGGGTGAGAAATCACGTGTGACAGGCCACGTATTGGGTAAAGCGTCGCAACAAGATCAAGAAAAGATGAATGCAGCTATCGACGAAGCTATACGCTGCACTGAAATATTATTAAAAGATGATTTGAAAAAGGCGATGAACCGCCTGCATTCATTCAAAGCAGAATAGTTAAGAGCGCCGGTGAAACTGAGCGCTAAATAGTTTAAGGAACACTAATGGGTTTTAAATGTGGAATTGTTGGTTTGCCCAACGTAGGAAAATCAACCTTGTTCAATGCGTTAACGAAAGCCGGTATTGAAGCCGCTAACTTTCCGTTTTGTACAATTGAACCCAATACCGGTGTTGTACCTGTGCCTGACGAACGCCTAACAGCACTCGCCGATATTGTAAATCCACAACGGGTAATTCCCACCACCATGGAATTTGTTGATATAGCAGGATTGGTTGCAGGAGCATCAAAAGGCGAAGGCTTAGGCAATAAGTTCTTGGCGAACATCCGTGAAACAGATGCTATTGGTCACGTTGTACGCTGCTTTGAAAACGACAACATTGTACACGTAGCAGGGCGCGTAAACCCGCAAGACGATATCGACGTCATCAATACAGAATTAGCCTTATCCGATCTTGAAACCGTTGAAAAAGCGTTATTAAGAGTGGCAAAAAAAGCTAAAAGTGGTGACGCAGACGCCAAATTTGAAATGAAGGTGCTGGAAAAAATTAAACCAGCATTAGACGAAGGTACATTGCTGCGCGCAGTTAAGTTAGAAAAAGAAGAGTTAGCTGCCATCAGTTATATGAACATGCTAACACTTAAGCCAACCATGTATGTTGCAAATGTAAACGAAGACGGTTTTGAAAATAACCCTTACTTAGATCAAGTGCGTGCAATTGCAGAGCAAGAAAATGCGGTTGTGGTTGCGGTTTGTGCTGAAATTGAATCTGAAATCGCCGAATTAGACGAAGAAGAAAAAACAGAATTTATGCAAGAGTTAGGTTTAACAGAGCCAGGCTTAAACCGCGTTATTCGTGCAGGATATAGTTTGTTGACCTTACAAACCTACTTTACAGCTGGTGTAAAAGAAGTACGTGCCTGGACCTTCCCAGAAGGCTCTACTGCACCTCAGGCAGCAGGCAAGATACATACAGATTTTGAAAAAGGTTTTATTCGCGCAGAAGTTATTGGCTACGATAATTATGTTGAATTTAAAGGTGAGCAAGGCGCAAAAGACGCAGGTAAATGGCGTTTAGAAGGCAAAGATTACATAGTTAAAGACGGCGATGTGATCCATTTCCGATTCAATGTTTAATACGATCTCAAACTAACCTTTAGTATACGTATCTGAATAGGCCCCAACGCGGGCCTATTTTTTATATAACCTCATATATCTCGTCGTAACTCCATGTCGACATGGTCGATTCCGCCATCATCGTAAACATCACCACAGGCCTTGAACCCCCACTTAGCGTAAAAATCGGCGACATCGACTTGTGCAGATAATGAACATTGAGTAATTCCAAACTCCGCCGCAGCATGCTCCAATAGTTTGTCCATCATTTTGGCGGCTAACTTTTTTCCGCGTGCGTTTGGATCGACAACGACACGTTCTATTTTAGCGTAAGCTGTTTTAGGTTCGAGCTGCTCAATGAATCGCAATCTTGCATAAGCCATTAACTGCTTATCTGCAGAGATAACACAAAGGTGCTGAGCCTGTTGATCGAGATTATCAATATCTTCGTAAAAACTTTTCTGCTCCAACATAAACACCTGCTGCCGCAAGCGCAAAATCTGATACAACTGGGATAGATTTAAATCGGCAAAAGAGTAAAAGCAGTAATCCATATAATTTTTAACTCTGTAAATAATGTCTGAAAGAATGAGACAACTGTATTTATATTTTTACAGCTAACCAAGGTAGCCCCTAGTATGACATCGCTATGCTTGTTAGCATAGATCCACTAATACTGAGACAAATATTAATAACTTAAAGGATTTTCAATGGAATTAGGCACACTCATCTCGTTAACGTTGTATTTTATCGTGATGCTTGGAATCGGTCTCTACGCGTTTAAAGAGTCAACCTCTGACATGACAGAATACATGTTAGGAGGGAGAACCTTAAGCCCAAAAGTGACAGCACTCTCGGCAGGCGCGTCAGATATGAGTGGATGGATGCTAATGGGCGTCCCCGGTGCCATGTATGTATCTGGTTTATCCAGTATTTGGATTGCGGCAGGTTTAACCATAGGCGCATTCCTTAATTATATTTTAGTTGCGCCGCGCTTACGGGTTTACACCGAGGTAGCCAATAATTCGATTACCCTCCCCGATTATTTTGAAAACCGCTTTGAAGACAAAAGTCGGTTATTACGGGTTATTTCTTCTGTGGTTATCATCGTATTCTTTACGCTTTATACCTCCAGTGGTGTCGTGGCAGGCGGCAAACTGTTCGAGTCATCTTTTGGCTTAACCTATGAAACAGGCTTATATGTTACTGCAGGTGTAGTAGTCGCTTATACCTTGTTTGGTGGATTCTTAGCGGTCAGCATGACTGACTTTGTGCAAGGCTGCATCATGTTTGTATCACTTGTGATGGTGCCTATCGTTGTGTTGTTCGAAGTTGGTGGAATTAACGAAGTGACACAACAAATTTCTAATGTCAGTGAAAATATGATGAGCTTGTGGGTAGATGCTTCCACCGGGCAGGCTCTGTCTGCAATTGGTATTATTTCCTTACTTGCATGGGGGTTAGGTTATTTTGGTCAACCACATATTATTGTCAGGTTTATGGCGATTCGCGATGTAAAAGACATGAAAGTGGCTAGACGCATTGGTATGAGTTGGATGATAGTTTCTCTAGCTGGTGCTGTCGCGACCGGCTTGTTCGGCTTAGCTTATATGACTAAAACACAAGGTGGTATTGAAGATCCGGAAACCATTTTTATTGTTTTATCACAATTACTATTTAATCCATTTGTAGGTGGCTTTTTACTCGCAGCTATCCTTGCCGCCATTATGAGTACCATCTCTTCTCAATTGTTGGTCACTTCCAGTTCCTTAACTGGCGACTTTTATCAAGCATTTTTACGCCGCGGTGCCAGTCAAAAAGAATTAGTAATGGTAGGACGTCTTTCGGTAGCCTTAGTGGCTTTTGTAGCCGTGTTACTGGCTTACGATAGAGATAGCACTGTATTGACGCTAGTAAGTAATGCTTGGGCAGGATTTGGTGCCGCATTCGGACCATTAGTAATTATTAGCTTGTATTGGAAACGCATGACCTTTGCGGGCGCATTAGCCGGCATGATTACTGGTGCCATCACCGTTTTAATCTGGGTGTTTGCCGACTTAACAATTGATGGACAACCTTTGAGTGCGGTGATTTACGAAATAGTCCCTAGATTTATTGTAAGCTGTATATTTACTGTCGTGGTTAGTTTAATGACAGCAAAACCTAAAGAGACCATCTGTGATACATTCGAAGAAGTTGAACGGGAATTTGACAAGGTTTAAACAACAGCCTGCGATTTACACGTTTCAAACGGGGTGTTAACACCCCGTTTACTAATGCTTTTTTTAAACCATTTTGTTGCTAGATATAGAAAATGGTCATACTCATTTCGAAAAAAAATATGTTATTGTTCTATGCATATAATTATTTTATCTAACGTTTGATTTTACATGGAAATAATACATGACTAACTCCATCCCCTCAGTAACGCATTTAAAACAGCTTGAGGCTGAAAGTATTCATATTTTCAGAGAAGTTGCCGCTGAATTCGATAATCCTGTAATGCTATATTCGGTAGGAAAAGATTCTTCAGTTCTGTTGCATCTAGCACGTAAAGCATTTGCTCCAGGCAAAATTCCATTTCCATTGTTACACGTAGATACCACTTGGAAGTTCCGCGAAATGATTGAGTTTCGTGACAAAATGGCCGAAAAGCATGACCTAGACTTATTAGTTCATATCAACCAAGAAGGGGTTGATATGGGTGTAGGTCCTTTCTCTCATGGTAGTGCTAAACATACTGACATTATGAAAACGGCCGGTTTAAAACAAGCGTTAAACAAATATAAATTCGATGCGGCTTTTGGTGGTGCACGTCGAGATGAAGAAAAATCACGTGCAAAAGAAAGAGTTTACTCTTTCCGTGATGATAACCATCGTTGGGATCCTAAAAATCAACGTCCTGAACTTTGGAATATCTATAATTCACAAATTAACAAAGGCGAAAGTATCCGCGTGTTTCCTATGTCCAACTGGACGGAGTTGGATATTTGGCAATACATTTATTTAGAAAATATCGAAATTCCTTCTTTGTATCTCGCCAAGCCTCGCCCGGTTGTTGAGCGTGATGGGATCTTGTTTATGGTTGACGATGACCGTATGCCGTTAGAAGAAGGTGAAGTACCACAAATGAAATCGGTACGATTCAGAACGTTAGGCTGTTACCCGTTAACTGGTGCTGTTGAATCTACCGCAGATACTTTGCCAGAAGTCATTCAAGAAATGTTACTGACCAAAACGTCTGAGCGTCAAGGCCGTGTGATCGACCATGACTCTTCAGGTTCTATGGAGAAGAAAAAAATGGAGGGATATTTCTAATGGCCAACAATATTGTATGGCATCAACACGAGGTTGATAAAAACCGCAGAGCTGAAGCCAAAAAACAAAAACCTTCAGTTATTTGGTTAACTGGATTAAGTGGCTCAGGCAAATCTACCATAGCTAACTTGCTTGAAAAGAAATTAACCGAAGCAAATAAACATACTTATTTGCTAGATGGCGATAATGTTCGTCACGGACTTTGCGGTGATCTAGGATTTAGTAACTCTGATAGAGTAGAAAATATACGTCGAATTAGTGAAGTCGCTAATTTATTTGTCGACTCCGGCCTTATTGTGCTGACTGCTTTCATCTCTCCTTTTAAAACTGACCGTGATTATTGTCGCAGTTTATTGGCTGAAGGTGAGTTTATAGAAGTATTTGTAGATACTCCTCTGGAAGTTTGTGAGCAGCGAGACCCTAAAGGTCTTTATCAAAAAGCCCGTCAAGGTGATATCAAAGACTTTACTGGAATTGATTCAGCTTACGAAACCCCAGAAAATCCAGAAATACATTTAACCTACTCTGGGCAAACTGCAGAAGAATCTGCTGAATTGTTGTTTAACATGTTGCAGGAAAAAGGATTTTTAGACTGATGTTTGAGCATGCTTTAGCTACTCAAGTTGCTGAAATCAGCCATAAAGCGGGCGCAGCAATTTTGGAAATCTATAAAAAAGATTTTGCGATATACGAAAAGTCAGATGAAAGCCCGTTAACAGAAGCTGACTTAGCGGCCCACCATATTATTGTTGATGGGTTAAAAGAAATTTCAGAATTGCCTATATTGTCTGAAGAATCGGCCAGTATTAACTGGAAAACCAGACAAACATGGAAAGACTACTGGTTAGTCGATCCTTTGGATGGCACCAAAGAATTCGTCAAGAAAAATGGTGAGTTTACTGTCAATATCGCGTTAATAAGCAATGGAAAACCCGTCTTAGGCGTTGTCTATGCACCGGTGTTAAATGCCACCTATGTCGGCGTTGATGGATTAGGAGCTTATAAAATTGATGGCGGAGAAATTAACGATATAAGCGTAAAACCGCATCAAGATGGTGAAACTTGGCAAGTTGTAGGAAGCCGCTCACATCAAAGTCCAGAAATAAAATCTTTGCTTGAATCACTGCCGGGAGAGACCGAGTTGGTGGCCATGGGAAGCTCTTTAAAACTGTGCTTAGTTGCTGAAGGTAAAGCGCATCTTTACCCTAGATTAGGCCCTACATCAGAGTGGGATACAGGTGCAGCACACGCTGTAGTTGAAGCCGCGGGCGGTAAAGTAACCGTTATCGATGCTGACAACCCATTGAATCCTGAAGCTCCCCCTTTACGTTACAATCAAAAAGATTCTGTATTAAACCCTTATTTTTTGGTGAGTTGCTAAATTATGAATAGCGAAAACACATTATTACAACAAGATATTCTTTCTTACCTTGATCAACATGAGAAAAAAGACCTACTTCGTTTCCTGACCTGCGGTAGCGTTGATGATGGTAAAAGTACGCTAATCGGTCGCTTATTACACGACTCTAAAATGATCTATGAAGATCAGTTAGCCGCGATCACCAAAGACAGTAAAAAAGTCGGTACCACTGGAGAAAAAGTTGACCTAGCATTGTTGGTTGACGGACTGCAGTCAGAGCGGGAGCAAGGCATAACTATCGATGTTGCCTACCGGTATTTTTCCACTGATAAGCGTAAATTTATCATTGCTGATACCCCGGGACACGAACAGTACACTCGAAATATGGTGACTGGTGCATCTACATGTCAGATGGCAATAATCTTAGTGGATGCGCGTGCGGGAGTAAAAACCCAAACTCGTCGTCACTCCTTCTTAGTCTCGTTGTTGGGTATTAAACACGTCATTGTTGCCATTAACAAAATGGATTTAATGGACTACAGCCAAACTGTTTTTGAACAAATCAAACAAGATTACCTAGAGTTTTCAAAGCGTTTGGATATTCCAGATATCAGCTTTATTCCGTTATCTGCACTTGATGGGGACAACGTAGTGAACAAGAGCGAACATACGCCTTGGTACACGGGTGACACCCTAATGACGGCATTAGAAAACATCGAAATTGGCAAAGACTTGAACTTACAAGATTTCCGCTTTCCAGTACAATATGTGAACCGTCCACACCTTAACTTCCGTGGGTTCGCAGGCACCGTCGTATCTGGTCAAATCGAAGTTGGCGATAAAGTTACTACGCTACCTTCAGGCAAACAATCTAAAGTAAAGTCGATTGTTAATTTTGAAGGTGAACAAGCACTTGCGCATGCCCCCTTAACAACAACTATCACCTTAGAAGATGAGATTGATATCTCACGGGGTGACATGATTGTTAAGTCTGACAATATGCCTTTACATGGAAATATCTTTAAAACTCATCTGGTTTGGATGGATGAAGATGCCATGATCCCTAATAAGCAATATGGCTTCAAGTTCGCAACTAAGTTTGTTCCTGGTTCCATTACCAACATCGATCATTTGATTGATGTTAACACTATGGAAAGAGCAGAAGCGGTCCATTTAAATTTAAACGAGATTGCTGTTGCTAACATTAAGTTGACGCAATCAGTAGCCTGTGACCCTTATACCAAGAATCGTGCTACAGGTGCATTTATCATCATCGACAGAGTCACTAATGGCACTGTAGGTGCTGGGATGATTATTGAGCAAGGTAAAGATACCAAAAATAACAATCAGTTCTCGGAATTTGAAATTGAGTTTAATGAGTTAGTTAGAAAGCACTTCCCACATTGGAATGCTACCGATATAACTAAATTATAATTTCTCGATTTCCCGACTGTGGATATTAATCAAGTTGCTGTTTTAGCGATTTTTTTCGCGACAATTGCGGCGCTTATCATTTCTGATAAGCGCCCTTCTTCTGTGTTCGCAGCGTCAACGTTAGGATTAATGCTCAGCGGCCAGATTTCGTTTTCAGATGTTGCAAATAACCTGACAAACGAAGGTTTGCTTACGCTTATTCTGCTCTTACTGGTTAGTACAGCCGTTGATAAAACGTCATTAATCAAAAACTTGGGTCGAAAACTGATAACGGCGAGCTTTAAAGCCAGTTATTGGCGATTATTCGGACTTACGTTCGCATCTTCTGCAATGCTAAACAACACAGCGGTTGTAGCCAGTATGATTGCGCCGATAAGTCAGAACCAACATCACCCTGCTTCAAGGCTACTGATACCCCTCTCCTATTCAGCTATTTTAGGCGGAACAGTCACTTTAATTGGTACTTCTACCAACTTAATTGTTGATAGCTTCCTAATTGAGCAAGGCCATCCCGGGTTTCAGTTTTGGGACTTTACTTTGTATGGCTTAATTGCAGGTTTAAGCTGTGGCTTATTAATGTTCTTGTTAACGCCAATATTACCCAAAATCGAGACCCGCAAAGGTAAGTTCCAATATTATTTTATTGAAGCTGAAG
Organism: Aliiglaciecola lipolytica E3; assembly: GCF_000314975.1. Lineage (GTDB taxonomy): Bacteria > Pseudomonadota > Gammaproteobacteria > Enterobacterales > Alteromonadaceae > Aliiglaciecola > Aliiglaciecola lipolytica. The sequence continues at coordinate 126,345 of NZ_BAEN01000021.1, read as the reverse complement.
TTGTTGCCGACTCAGAATTGATCGGTAAAACCGTTGAACAAAATCATTTGCGTAATTTACCTGAATTGTTTTTAGTCGAAGTGATTCGCGATGGCCAATTGATTAGCCCGGTCACGCCTGATTTAATGATTCAGGAACAGGATAAACTGATATTTTCAGGCAATATAAAAAATGTAGACAGCCTATCGCATATTAAAGGGCTGGAGTTATTTGCAGAAACCGACGGATTGTTACGGGATAATCTAACCGAAGTCATCATCTCAAACCGTGCCCCTATTATTGGTAAAACCCTCAAAGCAGTAGGATTTAGAGCTCTGTTCGATGCAGCTGTTGTAGCGATACGTAGAGACGGTGAACAATTGTCAGGTAAACTTGGAGAGATAAAATTACAAGCAGGTGATTTTCTTCTCTTAGCCACAGGACAAGACTTCGAAACGAGGCACAATTTAACCAAAAACTTCTTTATTCTCTCAGAACAAAAAATTTCTACGCGCTTAAATAAAATTCAAGAAACCGTTACCTTGGGTGGATTTTTATTAACGATTTTATTAGCTGCAACGTCGGTAATCGGGCTAGCCACCGGACTTTTATTTTTTATGGCTGTTTTAATCGTGTTTGGCGTGATTAGCAATTCTGAAATGAAACGAAATATACCGATAAATTTAGTGATCGTAATTGTAGGTGCATTAAGTTTAGCATCTGCTTTACAAGCATCCGGCGTGATAGATTTAATCACCGGTTCGCTGAAACCTTATTTAAGCGATAGTAGTCCGTTTATTGCCTTACTTGTGGTCTACGGCTTAACCTTGTTGCTGACTGAATTGGTAACTAATAATGCTGCAGCAGCACTTATGTTCCCGTTTGCCTACGGCGTGGTACAAATGCTAGGTGTACCGCTAATGCCGTTTGCGTTAGCTGTGGCTTTTGCCGCCAGTGCTAGCTTCTTATCCCCATATGGTTATCAAACCAATCTACTGGCATTTAACGCTGCCAATTATAAATTCAAACATTTTATTCATTTCGGTTGGCCAGTTTCATTGCTTTACTCAAGCATAGTTCTGGGCTTGTTGAAATATACATACGATTTATAACGAGACGGGTTAATAATGAAGAAAATGCTGCTGTGCAGAGCCCAAACAGCATTCTTAAATTGGTTTTAACCGATTGACCAAACTCAAATATCCATATTTGAGTTTCGCTAACTACAAAACAAAGTCAGTATAAAAAGTGCGGTTGCTGCATTTACCTAAACAACACTTTTTCTTTGTTGAACCAGTATATACAAAATGCCAAAAGCCCCGTCGCGATTAATGCCGTTGACCCGAATATAGCGATCAGTTGAAAATAATCCATTGTACCTTTTATTAGTTCTTTAATAGCCAACGCAACGTTGGTTAAGGGTACCCATGCCCAAACACCTTTTAGTTCGACGCCAGGTGCCATAGCTAAAAAGATAGGTACAAAGAGTAACATCATCAAGGTCCCCATATAGCTTTGTGCTTCTTTGTAGCTCTTCGCATAAATAGACAAACTTAATAAAATTGATGCAAAAATTGCGACTACTGGGACAAGCATTAAAAACATCAGAATAAAATCGACAGAACCAATTGAAGACATAAATGCGACGACAAATTCAATTGCCATACCCTGACTTAAAATCAATCCCCACAATGCCAAACTGGTCACCGTAATTAAGGCTGAAGTGAGCCCCGCAAATGCGATCGTTAGAAACTTTCCCAACACCAATTTGTAACGTTCGATTGGTGAGATTAATAAGGTTTCCAATGTTCCCCTCTCCTTCTCACCTGCGCCTAAATCGGCGGCTGGAAACATCGCGCCTTGTAAGCACAAAATGAAAATAAAGTAAGGAATTAACCCACCTATTTTTTCCCCCCAGTTTTCACGGGTATCAGCGGTGTTCACTTTTTCCAAAATAATCGGTTTTAGCAATGCAATTTGCTGGTCTTCAGAAAGACTTAATTGTGAAAAAGCGGTTTGCCTTAGTAATTTAACTTGAGCGTCAACAATATCATTTACCCGATTAAATACTCGGTTTAAACCCGAATCATTGAGGTGCAATTTAATTAATGCCTGTCCAGATTGCAAAATATCGTTAGAGTAATTTGCTGGGATCTCCAATATAAAATCTACGGTTTGCGACTTAATTAACTCTTTATAATCAGCGTCTTGCTCTATTTCAACGCGCGCAAAGCCTTCAGTTTTTAACATTTCCGTGTCAATATTGGGCGCATATTGCCCGCCTACTAACGCATAATTTAACACCTTATTTTGTGCTTCTGTCGCTGCGCTGTGGGCAAAATAAATGGCTACTCCTGCAAACGCAGGCATCACTAAAATGGGCACGGCAATCATAAAAAATAAGGTTTTTTTGTCTCTGACTAATTCTTTAATCTCTTTTAAAAACACCAACCACATTATAATTCTCCCTGTTGAATAGTGGCTAAGAACGCACCATGCAAGTTTCCATCTTGTGCTTGATTTTTAAACTCTTGCAAACTGCCATCAAATTGACTGATACCTTTATCTATCACTGTTACTCGATCACAAAGCTCTTCCACTTCACCTAAATGATGGGTGGAAAAAATCACCGGAACCTTGCTCTTTTTCAAGCTGCGAATAAAATCAAGCACAGTTTGCGTAGCCATAATATCTAAGCCTGTGGTAGGTTCATCCAAAATAACCACTTCCGGATTATGAACCACAGCTCGTGCAATTGAGGTTTTTTGCTTCATACCTGTAGAAAAAGTTTCACTGCGTCTGTCTAAAAAAGATTCCATTTCTAACATTGTCGATAATTCACTTATACGACTTTCAATCCCTGATTTACTCATACCATGCAGTTGTCCAAAATATTCTATATTTTCACGTCCGGTCAAACGGCCATATAGCCCCGTTGAACCAGATAAGAAACCGATTTTTTGTCGTGCCAACAAGGGATTTTTCAATACATTAACGTTGTTAATGTCAACGCTTCCTTGATCGGGCTGCAATGCGGTAGACAACATCCTCAAGGTGGTCGTTTTACCTGCTCCATTTGGCCCCAATAATCCTAAGACTTCTCCCTGATTGACTTTAAATGACACATCTAAAACAGAGTGAAAAAAGCGCCCTTTAAGTCTTGGATCTTTCTTTTCTTGTTCGCTGAGCTTTTTTGGATTCTCTACGGCAAACTTTTTAGCTAAGTTTTTAATCTCTATCATTACGTTTCCCTGATATTTTAAGCCTGCTAAACCGTGTAATTTTTATACGCCAACCAAATCGACATATCACTATAGGTTGAGGTATCTTTTACATGTACTTTTCTTGTAGTGTATAACTTACTGGATTTATTACATATAATTTAAAAAGATTATTACAATTCAATTTAAATTGATGAAATTCAACCGATTTACATTTAACCAAAATGAAAAATCTAACCAAATAAGAGTGATAAAGTAATGCAACCAACTAACCCGCTACAAGCATGTTTACAAATATTCAGCAAACCCAGTGGCGTGTTCGATGCAATCAACCAACGTAACAATTGGTCGTGGATACCGTTTATTTTGGTTAGCATTTTTACCCTATCACCCATTTATATGTATTTTAATTTTGTCGATTTTGATTGGTATCGCGAATTTACCGTTAATAGCGTTGCAGGGGATCTAAGTCCAGCGGAGCAAAATAATATTCGAGCGCAATTTAAACCCCAGTTTTTAGTCATTGGGATGTTAATTTTTGCTTTTATGTTCCAAGTTATCATTAATTTAGTCTTGGCCGCTTATCTTAATTTAATGGCTAAATCTGATGAAGAGTGTGTAAATGAGTTTACTGACTGGTATGGGTTTACTTGGTGGGTTTCATTACCTTCTATAATCGGTTTTATCGCTGCCATTGTTGTCATAACTTTCACCGGTGACAATCAAATGCCGTTAGGCCATCTCAATCCGCTAGCGATGTCTTATTGGTTAAATATAGATGACAATTCCAAGTGGTTTGGACTCGCTAACCTTATAAAACCCGAATTATTTTTAAGTGTTTATTTGATAGCAGTTGGGCTGAGTCGTTGGACAACATTCAACAGCACTAAAATTTATGTGGTCGCAATTGCACCTTTTGCGCTATTAATTGGACTGTGGTGTTTATTGCTATTATTGAATTGAATTGAATTCTGTAACCTGTCATTTATTCGATGTGCGTAAAGGTCTGAAGTACGATTCATTCATGTAGAAGTGTTCGTTTTCATTTTCAGAAAACCAACCAGGAATACCCAACAAAGGTAATGGAGGCAATTTAGCGGTTGCAGCAATACAATTCTTTGTGCTCAAACTTTCAAATAAAGCGGAATCTAATTTGTCCAATTGTGCTGCATAACCCAAATTGAAAAAATCGTCTTCGACAATAACAGCTATCCATTTACCGGTTAGCCCTAAAAATGGATTCATCAACATTTCATAATTAGCGTGTCCGAAAACAAAGGGTTTAATTTTCTGAGTTTGTCTTTGCGTTTCTACTACTTTGTTTGCGCTAGCATTTAACCAAAGATGACGATTACGGACAAAAACATTCTGCCATTCATGGCGCATAAGTTGTTCACACAATTGCTGCTTAGACACCGCTAAAACCACACCACACTCGTCAAATAAGGTAATTTGATTGCGTCTTTGCGTACGCGGCGTCAAACCATGGTTTTGAATATCTTCGACATGCCATTGATTTAACAATGACTTGGTTTTGGGAAAACTTAACCAAATCAATCCATTAAATAGATCATGCCAGGAATTGGCACGTGTTGGGATTACTTTATCTTGAAAGATTATCGTTTCGTAATACGAATCTGTTTCAACCATTGAATCCTGACATTGGAAACACTTGCTAAACTCAGAACCAGCATGTTGTTGCTCGCTAAGCCTATTTTTTAATGTATTGAGCGTGTTTGCCTGCAATAAAGCATCATATTCAGTTAACCTGTAACGCTGTTCAAGTTCAGTAAATGGTTGTCTATCTGCAAGCGCTGTCCACAATTCGTGGCAATCTTGCAATGATGGAAGGTTAACAGAAGTCATTGTTCACTAGAGTCTTGTTGATGGATTTCTTATACTGGGCGCAAATGTAATAATAAGAGTGACAATATGCAATCTAGACAGGTAATTTTAGTGCTAATTCTTTCGATATTTGGATTAGCCAGTTGCAAGCAACTTCCCAACAGCAACAGCCCCAAAAGTAACTTCCAAGATGTTTACGATAACATCAGTGAGCAAGAAATAAAGCAGCATGTTAAAACCATTTCCTCTGATGAATTTGAAGGTCGAGCACCGACATCTGCAGGCGAAACAAAAACCTTAGAATATTTGGTAAACAACTTCAAAGCGCTTGGATTCCAGCCAGGCAACGGCAACAGCTATCTTCAAGCCGTTGAATTGATGGAAATAACGGCTGATCCCAACATGCAATTACGCATGGGCTCAAATACGTTTGAATACCAGAAAAATATGGTAGCATCGTCTAAACGCGAAACGCCTGAGGTAAACCTAAACGATTCTGACATCGTTTTCGTTGGATATGGTGTTAATGCACCTGAATATGATTGGAACGATTACGAAGGTCTGGATGTTAAAGGTAAAACGGTGGTTATTTTAGTTAATGATCCCGGTTTCGAAAATCCTGACAGTGGCAAGTTCCAAGGTAAAACCATGACGTATTATGGTCGCTGGACTTATAAATACGAGGAAGCGAGCCGTCAAGGAGCAGAGGCAGCCATTATCGTGCATGAAACCGCACCAGCATCTTATGGTTGGTCAGTTGTTTCGAATAGCTGGAGTGGCCCTCAATACAGTCTTGCATCTAAAAACGGGAATGCAGACAGAGTAGCTATCGAAGGTTGGATAAGCTTAGAAGCAGCAAATAAAGTATTTGCAGAAGCTGGACTCGATTTCAATGCAGAAAAAGCCAAAGCTATGCAAGGCTCTTATTCTAAGGCATTAGGTACAACAGCCTCTATTACAGTTAACAGCAAACTCAAAAAATCGGTCAGCAATAACGTTATTGCTACGCTTACGGGCAGTGTGTCACCCGACGAGCACATCATTTATTCCGCGCACTGGGATCATCTTGGTAAAGATAGCAGTTTAAAAGGTGATCAAATTTATAATGGTGCTCACGATAACGCGACTGGCGTTGGCGCTAGTCTAACCATGGCTAAAGCTTTTTCTGAGCTTTCTATTCGCCCTGCTCGTTCTATTACATTTTTAATTGTAACTGCAGAGGAACAAGGTTTATTAGGCTCTAAGTACTATGCAGAGCACCCCATAATTCCCACAGACAAAACAGTAGCCAATTTGAATATGGATGCGTTGAATGTGTTGGGTAGAACCAAAAACGTCGCTGTAGTTGGCATGGGTAAATCTGAGCTAGAACAATATCTTGAAACCGCTGTAGCAAAACAAGGCCGCGTTCTTACCCAAGAAGATAGGCCAGAAGCCGGTTTATATTATCGTTCTGACCATTTTAGCTTTGCTAAAAAAGGCATCCCCGCGTTATATGCAAAAGGGGGTAATCAACCTATTGATGAGGCAACAGCAAACTATCGTAAGCGCGCAAATGTAATAGTGAAAGCGTGTTATCACCAAGTGTGCGATCAATTCAGAGAAAATTGGGATTTCGGTGGCATCAAAGAAGATACCCAAATGTTATTTGATGTTGGTTACAACATTGCCAACTCGAATGATTGGCCTAAGTGGAGCGAAACCAGCGAGTTCCAGCGTTAATACATAGGTTTTATCATACCAATTAAAAATGCCAGCATAATGCTGGCATTTTTTATATTTGTTGAATTAAGCTCATTTCTGACTTTCTTTGATAAAGTAACTCAATTCTTTAATGCAATGACGAAGCACCGGATTTAAGCGAGTGTTTTTACCGTTCATAACAAACAATTCATGACTAAATTCAAACATTTTACCACCGCCAACAGGCACTAGACCTAAGCCAGCGCCTTGTTCTTTAGTCATGTAATCTGGCAATAAACCGACATATTCACCAGTCATAATCGCAGACATACATCCGTCAAACGAATCGGAGAATGTTTGAATCGCCAAACGACTTTCATCTTGAATATAGTTGGCAGACGATAAACCAGAAATACCGATTGCAGGGTAATCTCCAATTTTGACCCCGGCAGGCAATCCTTCTTTATATTTTGCTAACGGGTGTGAAGGTGCGCAATACAAACGTCCTAAACAGGTATGATTGACCGAATGAAATGTTACAGACTCAGGCTTGACCATATCATACGTCGATATAACCAAATGACATTCACCTGACAAGGCGACATGTTCTACTTCGTTATACAGGCGTGTTTGAATGTTGACGTGAATGTCATCAAACTTTTTCATGGTACTTTTTACGGCTTTACTCACTGCCAAATGCATCGAAAGTGGTAATCCAGCCATTAATACCAATGTAATATGCCCAGAGTAATCGTCATGTAAGCTTTTGAGATTAAATACAAAGTTATCAAAAGCATTGAAAATTCGTTTAGTTTCCTGAAAAACCACCTCACCTTCTTTGGTCATCTGAAAACCGCCCCGACCTCGATGACAAAGTACTAAGTCTAACCGTTCCTCAAGCTTTTTGATGGCCGCACTAATATTAGGACGCTGCATACGCAGCACTGGCTCAGCTGCGGTAAAGCCATTGCACGACGCAACAGCATAAAAAACACGTAACAATTTTATGTCTGATTCTTGTAAGCGGTTTAACATAAAAACACCATATTAAGGTATGGAAATAGATACTATATTGGCTATATTAGGCAAGGCGCTGCGGTATTACAATCTTTTATTACACTTTATTGATGCATTATTTTACCCGGCCCAACAGCTGTTATTAGGAATGCTTTGCCGGGCCTATTTAATATGAGCGTTTTTTTGAATAAGAACTAGTTAATTACATTATTACGATAATTTCACACTTTGCTCACGAAGCTGCTCTACTTCGTCACGCAGGCTGGCGGCCTTTTCAAATTCCAGCTCTCTTGCTGCGGTAAACATTTGTTTTTCCAACTCCGCGATTTTGGCCATAATCTCGGTTGCAGACAGGGCTTTGTAGCTCTTATTCGCTTCGGCAATTTTTCGCAATTTGACCTTGCCGCCCACATCTACAGAATTGCCCTCTCCAATATCCATAATGTCGGTAATAGGTTTATTTAACTGTGTTGGCTTTATGCCATGCTCAATATTATGTTGATGTTGCTTTTCACGTCGTCGTTGAGTTTCATCCATTGCTCGTTGCATTGAACCGGTAATCCGATCTGCATATAGAATGGCTTTACCATTAAGGTTCCTGGCAGCACGTCCCATTGATTGTATGAGTGAGCGGTCGGAGCGTAAAAAGCCTTCTTTATCTGCATCAAGGATAGCAACCAAAGATACCTCTGGCATATCCAATCCTTCGCGCAGTAAGTTAATCCCAACCAGCACGTCGAATTTACCTAAACGCAAATCACGAATGATTTCGATCCGTTCCACAGTATCAATATCAGAGTGCAGATAACGCACGCGAATGCCATGCTCATCTAAATAGTCGGTTAGATCTTCGGCCATCCGTTTGGTTAGTGTGGTTACCAACACTCTTTCATTTTTGGCTACCCGCAGATTTATTTCCGACATCACATCGTCTACTTGTGTCGCTACGGGCCGAACTTCAACTTCCGGATCAAGTAAGCCTGTTGGTCTAACAACCTGTTCAACAATATCATCCCCGGATTTTTCGATTTCATATTTTCCAGGAGTCGCAGATACATAAATAGTTTGTGGTGAAATTTGTTCAAATTCTTCAAATTTTAATGGACGATTGTCTAATGCTGAAGGCATTCGAAAGCCGAACTCCACTAAGGTTTCTTTGCGTGATCGGTCCCCTTTGTACATAGCGCCAATTTGCGAAACCGTAACGTGCGATTCATCCACAAACAATAATCCATCTGCAGGAAAATAATCCAGTAGCGTCGGGGGTGGTTCACCCGGAGCTCGTCCAGAAAGGTAGCGTGAGTAGTTTTCAATACCAGAACAGTAGCCTAGCTCCTGCATCATTTCGATATCAAACTGAGTTCGTTGTGTAATACGTTGTTCTTCAACTAATTTATGAACAGATTTTAATTGTTCTCGTCGCTCTTTGAGCTCTTGTTTGATGTGTTCAATCGCTTCTAAGATTTTTTCTCTGGGTGTCACATAATGAGTTTTTGGAAAGACAGTTGCTCGCGTGACCGTTTGTTCTACGCTACCGGTGAGAGGATCGAATAAACGAATAGCGTCAATTTCCTCATCAAATAACTCTACTCGAATCCCCTGTTTCTCTGAATCTGCAGGAAAAATATCGATGACGTCACCGCGCACTCTAAACGTACCACGTTCAAATGAAACGTCGTTACGCGAGTATTGTAACTCAGCTAAACGACGTAATATCGCACGCTGATCCATTAAATCCCCTTGACGCAAATGCAAAAGCATTTTCATGTAGGACTCTGGATCACCCAAACCGTAAATAGCCGATACACTAGATACTATAATAACGTCACGTCGTTCCATTAACGATTTAGTCGCGGACAAACGCATTTGTTCAATATGATCATTGATAGAGGAGTCTTTTTCTATAAATGTATCCGTGCTGGGTACATAGGCTTCAGGCTGATAATAGTCGTAATAAGAAACAAAGTATTCCACCGCATTGTTGGGAAAAAACTCCTTCATTTCGCCGTATAACTGCGCCGCTAAGGTTTTGTTGTGGGCAAGAATTAACGTCGGCCTTTGTACTTTGGATACGATATTAGCCATCGTGAACGTTTTACCCGAGCCTGTTACTCCCAACAACGTTTGGTTGGCTAAACCGCATTCTAGCCCGTCGACTAATTTTTCAATGGCTTGCGGTTGATCACCGGCAGGTTTGTATTTAGAGGCTAGTTCGAATACTCGACTCAAAATCAGGTTTCCTTAGTTATTTGGATAGGCTGACTATGTTTATTTAAGCTTTGGCTAAACCAAGCGTAGGCCACAACGGCAATACATAAATTGGCTAATATGATGCCAAAAAACATGCCTTTAATATTTAACCATTCGCTGCCTAGATAAGCTAAGGGAACGAAAAACACAAACAGCCTTATTATGCTCAAAATCAGCGCTGACATAGGTTGATGCATTGCATTAAAAGAAGAGTTGGTAAGTATCACCACACCCTGCAATCCATAACCTAAGGGCACGATATACAAAAACAAGACTATCAGGTCTGCGACTTTTTGTTCCTCGGCAAACAATGCTGCTATATAGGGCGCAACTAAACAAAGTATTAAATAAATAGCAAATTGAATAATCAATACAAACTTCAAAGACAAAATATAACTAGAACGAACTCGACTGGTTTTATTTGCCCCATAATTTTGGCTGATAAATGGAGGTAATGACATTGATAAAGCCAACACTAATATGCTTGCTATAGACTCTAAACGGCTGCCGACGCCCCACGCAGCCACCGCCTCAGGTCCGTAGCCAGCCACTATCGCGGTAATGACTCCTCCAGCAATGGGGGTCAACATATTTGCACCTGCAGCAGGCAGACCAATACGTAAAACACCGCCACTGGTGAGCTTTAATTCTGAAAACGTTAGTAGTCGCGGTAGCATTAACTTACGTTTAATAGCCAACAAATAAATAATGTAAACAAGGCCAACACCCCAAGCGATGGCGGTAGCTAACGCGGCCCCTTGAATTCCCATTGCAGGTATTGGTCCCCAACCGAAGATGAATATGGGATCTAAAATGACGTTGATCAACCCACCACTGGCCATAATAATACTAGGGGTTTTAGTGTCACCCGCAGCTCTCAAAACACTGTTACCGACCATAGGCACAGCCAGAAATATCGCGGCTGCATACCACAAATACATATAATCTTTTATATAAGGAAGGAGTTCTTCCGTTGCACCCATAGCACGAAAAACCGGCTCAATTGTTAGATAACCAATAAAAGCCAAAGCGCCAACCAAGATAAATGAAAGCATCAACGCGCCGGTAGCAAACTCCTTTGCTAAATGCGTTTCTCCTGAACCAAGAGAGCGACCAATAGTCGCTGAAGTTCCGATTCCTAAACCAATGTTTAAGCTGATAATGGTAAAAGTAACAGGGAATGTAAAACTAATAGCGGCCAATTCATCGGTGCCTAACATACTGACGAAAAATGTATCGACTAATCCGAATGTCATCAACATTATCATGCCCACAATCATAGGCAATGTCATGCGCTTTAGGGTGTCGTAAATGGGCCCATTCAGCAAATCATTATTTCTGTGTGTTGCTTTTGGCTCACTCACTATTCTTGTACTCTTTTTCGGCTAATCGACAATGATAATAGACATAGCAAAAATTAACTACGTCAAAATGGTTTTAACGTTATTTTTGATGTCGTTTAGGCGCTGCGAAAGCAACCAAATAATTATATGACAATGAGAAAACTGAATATATGGTTTTTTGTTGAGAATTTTACTCCACTCTCCTCCCCTTACATTTTAAAGCGTCACAATGCGGATGCTTTTCGCTTATAAATGAACTTGGCGAAATGTTAATAAAATGTCAATTTTCAATATCTTACTCAACAAAATCAAGGTCTTTAGCAAAACAACACACAACAAAATTGAAACAGGTAACTTTTTAACCCGAGGTCAATACCACTTTAGTGTAAATATTGTAAATTATTGATTTATAATGCTTTTTAATTTTTTAAAGAAAATTTCAATTGCGTTATTGACATCTCAATACAAATTGATTTCCTTTTTTTTGGAGCGTTATGCACAAAGTTATCCACAGGAATAGTGGATAACTGTACCTACACCAATAAACCCGCTATGTTACAGTAATGTGACTAAAAAATAGGTAAGTCGCTACTAACCTGATGGACTGTAAGTTTATGTTTCAGATTTATTAAACACTGTGATAAAACACAGTGATCAACAAAATCTTTATAACAAAATAGAATAGCCTGTAGTATTTTTGGTTATTTTTATTCAGTAAAAATGTGGCACTTTATTTGCCGATTCAAGGGATATTTTATAACCAAAATAGTGCAAAATGTTATTACCAATTATGGGGAATTTATCTTCACCATTTTATAATTTTCACTACGTATCTTTTTACTCGCTATTAACCGTAAAAATCCAATGTTTTTTACTCGGCAAAATATAGTCGATCGAGGTGAATCTAGCTTAGATGTAAAAATAAATTCGAAATAAGCTATTTTTACAGCAATTTTAGCCGCTTATTTGACCAATTTAAAAGAATGCCGAAAAAACTAAGATATTGTATTGACAGGAAGGGTCTTGCTCATTAATATTCGCCTCCGTTGAAAATCTGGTCCCCCTTAGCTCAGTTGGTTAGAGCGACGGACTGTTAATCCGCAGGTCCCCCGTTCGAGTCGGGGAGGGGGAGCCAACTTCAACGATACAATTTGATTCCCCCTTAGCTCAGTTGGTTAGAGCGACGGACTGTTAATCCGCAGGTCCCCCGTTCGAGTCGGGGAGGGGGAGCCAAATCTCCTGGCTCTATCTCTTTATTTCAATTGCACATACAAATTGACCATTTTTTGGTCGCAATAACCTTATGATTATCAAGTTGTTAATCGGTCTGTAAACAGAGATAATACCCACTGTTTGCAACATCGTTAGGCGATACACGAATCAAATGAGTGAATTTTTAGTTTTATTGGTAGGCACAGTACTGGTAAATAACTTTGTATTAGTCCAATTTTTGGGCTTATGCCCCTTCATGGGCGTGTCTAACCGTTTAGAAACGGCCATTGGCATGTCGATGGCTACCACTTTCGTCCTCACTCTGGCTTCGCTTAGCAGTTATTTAGTTGAACATTATATTTTACTTCCATTAGGCATTGGCTATTTACGCACGCTAAGTTTCATCTTGGTTATTGCTGTAGTGGTGCAATTCACCGAAATGGTCGTTCATAAAACCAGCCCTACCCTATATCGCCTACTTGGGATCTTTTTACCGCTTATCACAACTAACTGTGCTGTTTTGGGTGTTGCATTGTTAAATGTGAATAAAGACCACAATTTTATCCAATCCATAATATATGGTTTTGGCGCAGCCGTTGGCTTTTCTTTAGTGCTTATTTTGTTTTCAGCCATGCGTGAACGTCTTGCTGCGGCGAATGTGCCAGCACCATTTAAAGGCGCGTCAATAGCGATGATTACAGCTGGCCTCATGTCTATGGCATTTATGGGCTTTACTGGATTGGTGAAGTTTTAATGACCTTAATGATTGCACTGATTGCGATAGGAATGATGGCGCTTATATTTGGCGCTATCCTTGGTTATGCAGCTATTCGCTTTCGGGTTGAAAGTGACCCGCTAGTAGAACAGATTGACTCTTTACTACCGCAAACTCAGTGTGGTCAATGTGGATTTCCAGGATGCCGCCCATACGCAGAGTCGATAGCGAATGGGGATGAGATTAATAAGTGTCCACCTGGTGGTGAATCGACTATTAAACAGCTAGCAGATTTAATGGGCGTTGAGGCCAAGCCGTTGGATGCAGCTCATGGCCAAGAAGACGTGAAAAAAGTCGCGTTTATTCGTGAGGACGAATGCATTGGTTGTACTAAATGCATTCAGGCATGCCCAGTAGACGCTATTATCGGCGCAGCGAAACACATGCACACGGTTATTACTGATGAATGCACAGGTTGCGATTTGTGCGTCGATCCCTGCCCTGTTGATTGCATCGATATGATTCCTGTAGAACAAAATACGTCTTCATGGCGATGGCAGCTCGATGCTATTCCCGTAAAGCAAGTCAGTTGAGGTAATGTAGTTTTGTATTCTGACTATGACAGTATTTTACAGCGTTTGAAGCAAGGGAAATTGTGGGACTTTCCAGGCGGAGTCCATCCTCCTGAATTAAAAGACCTTTCAAATCAAAAGCCCATTGAAACCATACCAATGCCGAAAACCTTGCATGTAATGGTGAAGCAACATATTGGTGTTGAAGGTGGCTTGTTAGTAACCGAAGGCGATAGAGTCTTAAAAGGACAGGCCTTAACTCACAGCACCAATCCATTCTCGGTCCCCGTGCATGCTCCTACTTCAGGCTATGTGGCTAGGATTGCGCAACACGTTTCAGCACATCCATCCGGTTTACCCGAGTTAGCCATCGATATCACAACCGATGAATTTGAAACATGGGCACCACGACAGCCCATTTTAGACTACCAACAAAAACCCAAAGCCAAAATTATTGAAGCCATTTGTAATGCCGGTATTAGTGGCATGGGTGGTGCTGGATTCCCAACTCACATTAAATCGTCTCCTAAAAAAGACGTCGAATTTTTAATCATCAATGGCGTGGAATGCGAACCTTACATCACCTCAGATGATCGTTTGATGCGTGAACACGCGTGGCAAATCCGTCAAGGTATCGATATTTTGGTGCACTTGTTATCTCCCAAGCTGGTGATCATTGCAGTGGAAGATAACAAACCAGAAGCCATTGAAGCGATGCAAGTGGCTTGTCAGGAAAATGCTAAATATCGCGTTATTTCAGTGCCAACTAAGTACCCTGCCGGTGGCGAAAAACAACTTATTCAAATTCTCACCAATCGTGAAGTACCAGGCCATGGTTTACCTATCGATGTGGGCGTTATTATGCAGAACGTGGGCACTTGTTTCGCCATTGCTGATGCAATATTTACTGGTACGCCATTGATACGCCGAGTTGTTACGTTAACCGGTAAAGCCTTTAAGCGACCGCAAAATGTATGGGCACCGATCGGCACGCCAATTTCGCATTTATTGGATATTGGTCATTATAAACAACATAAACAACGTGCTAAAAAACTTATCATGGGCGGGCCGATGATGGGGTTTGAAATTGTTGATGATGAAGTGCCAGTTGTAAAAATTACCAATTGCATTTTAGCGCCAGCGGCTAGCGAAATTCAGCAACCTGCCGCCGAACAACCTTGCATTCGCTGTAGTGCCTGCGCGGACGCTTGTCCTGCAAGTTTATTACCTCAGCAGCTTTTCTGGCACAGTCAGGCAAAAGAATACGAAAAAGCGAGTGAATTAAACCTATTTGACTGCATTGAATGTGGTGCCTGTGCCTATGTTTGTCCGAGTGAAATACCGTTAGTGCATTATTATCGCGTCGCGAAAGCAGATATTCGTTCACAAGAACAAGAAAAAGCCCAGGCAGATAAAGCCAGAATAAGGTTCGAAGCAAGAAAGGAACGTTTAGAGCGTGAGCAAAAAGAGCGTGAAGAGAAACACGCTCGTGCAGCAGAAGCCCGACGCCAAGCCATGAGCGAGAAAGGCAACGATGCAAAAGATAAAATTGCTGCTGCTTTAGCTAGAGCAAAAGCTAAAAAACAAGCGAACTCAACACAAGCGGATATTGTAGAACCAGACAGTCAAGCAACATCTACACATTCAAATGCCGAACCTGAGCAATCTGCTACGACAAGCAAACAAGATAAAGTAGCGGCAGCGATAGCGCGTGCCAAGGCTAAACGCGCAGCAGCGAAAGCTGACAATAATAACGAATCGACAGAGCAAGCTACATCTACAGATTCAAGTACCGAATCTCAGCAGTCTGAAACGACAAGCAAACAAGACAAAGTAGCGGCGGCAATAGCGCGCGCCAAGGCTAAACGCGCGGCAGCGAAAGCACAGAGCGATGCAGTAAAAACCGATAGTGAAAGTACTGCAAATGGTGACTCTGCTATACAAAATCCTCCAACTGCCAATGAAGAAACTCAAAGTTCCGCAGTAGACGAATCCGCAGCACCAACTAAACAAGACAAAGTTGCCATCGCGATTGCAAAAGCAAAAGCCAAACGCGAAGCAGTGAAAAAAGCACAACAAGCTGAAAAAGAAGCAACTTTGCCTGATTCAAATACGACTGATGCTCAAGAAACTAACACAGTCGCAGCTCAACATAGTGACGAAGTTGAACAAAAAACAGCAAAACAAAAGGCAGTTGCCGCTGCAATCGCGAAAGCAAAAGCAAAGAAATTAGCTAACGCAAAAACGGATGAATTGGCTCAGAACCAGCCAAAATCAAGTACACAAGATTCAGCTGAAACAGCGCCGCCAACTGAGCGTTCTCAAACTCCAGAAAAGTTGACGGCGACACAGTTGCGCAAACAAAAAGTAGAAGCTGCCGTAGCTAAAGCACGTGAAGAAAATAGGCTAAAAAAACTAAAGCGCGAGCAAAAGAACACGGAAACAAAAAAAACTAACCAAAAAAAGGATGAAAGCTAACCTTTTATGAGCTTTAAATTTACTAGTTCTCCGCATCAGAGAGTCAAGCGCAATACCGGTCAGGTTATGCGGTTAGTTATGTATGCGGGCATTCCAGGTTTAGCGGTGCAAACTTGGTTTTTTGGTTGGGGAGCGTTTATTCATTTTCTTATAGCCAGTGTGACCATCATAGTCACTGAAGCCGCTATATTGGAAATGCGCAAGAAGAATTTCGAAGTCGCGATTAAAGATTGCAGCGCGTTGGTAACTGCATTTTTAATTGCAGTCAGCATCCCGCCATTTGCCCCTTGGTGGATAACGGTTATAGGTAGCATTTTTGCCATCGG
The DNA here is from genome assembly GCF_000314975.1 of Aliiglaciecola lipolytica E3. GTDB lineage: Bacteria > Pseudomonadota > Gammaproteobacteria > Enterobacterales > Alteromonadaceae > Aliiglaciecola > Aliiglaciecola lipolytica. The sequence goes on along the minus strand of NZ_BAEN01000021.1, from coordinate 109,704 downwards.
CGTAGTTAAGCAGCTTTACGGTGGATTAGGATTTAATTTATTTAACCCTGCGATGGCAGCTTATGTTTTGTTACTCATTTCGTTTCCGGTGCAAATGTCGACTTGGGCAATTCCGCAAGCATTGAGTCAGTTTCCACAATCATTTGCAGATTCCTTTAGTATCATTTTTAGTGGTTTTAGCGCTGACGGATACAGCATTGAGCAATTACGAACGCATATTGACGGTTACACTATGGCGACTCCTCTTGATGCCGTCAAGACTGCCGTATCTCAAGGCTTAACAGTATCCGAAAGTTTACAAACTGCGGTATTCAATAATGGGATTGGTGTGGGTTGGTTTTGGGTGAATTTCGCTTACCTACTTGGTGGCTTGTTGTTACTAAAACTCAACGTGATTAAATGGCAAATTCCAGTGGGCGTGATTGCCGGCATCATGGGATTTTCTCTGGTTATGTATCTCATTGATGATGGCATTTATACCAGTCCGCTATTCCACATATTCAGTGGTGGTTTGATGTTAGGTGCGTTCTTTATCGCTACCGATCCCGTTTCTGCCACTACCACCAACAAAGGAAGGATTATTTTTGGATTAGGTATTGGGGCGTGGGTTTATATTATTAGAACTTGGGGGGGATACCCTGATGCAATCGCGTTTGCAGTTTTAATCATGAATATGGGTGTACCTCTAATTGATTATTACACTCGACCTCGCACTTATGGACATCACACAGAACATAAAAACGTGATTAAAATTAAACAGATAGAGAGTAGCAAAAAGGATAAGGGAGCCTAGTTAATGAAAAAAAGCATCGTTAGCAATGGACTCAAACTCACTGCATTTGCGCTTGTCATTACAGCGGTAATTGCGGTTACTTACGCGGTTACTCGAGAGCAAATTGCCACTCAGCAAATAAATAAACGTCTTGGCATATTAAACGCGATCATACCAAGTTCATTATACGATAACGACATTCAACACGACTGCGTAGAAGTTATTGTGCCCGATTATTTAGGTACAAACGAAACGCACTCGATATTCTTAGCGAGAATGGGTAATGAACCAACCGCTGTGGCCATTGAAACCACCGCTCCAGATGGATATAGCGGAAAAATCGAACTGATTGTGGGGATTAATATGCAATCAGAAGTTTTAGGTGTACGTGTTTTAAATCATAAAGAAACCCCAGGTCTGGGTGATAAAATTGATATTCGTATTAGTGATTGGATTACGTCCTTCACGGGTAAATCTATCGATTCTGAAAAAGTAAAAGAATGGCAAGTAAAGAAAGACGGCGGACAGTTTGATCAATTTACCGGTGCCACTATTACACCTAGAGCCGTTGTGAAATCAGTCAAAAATACCGTATTGTATTTTCAGCAGAACAAACACACTCTATTTAGCTTGTCACAACATTGTGACTTGCCAAATGATCCGCCTATGACAGGCAAGGCAGAATAATATGAATCAATTTCAACAACTTAGCTGGCAAGGACTGTGGAAAAACAATCCCGCCATAGTGCAACTTTTGGGCTTATGTCCGTTGCTCGCGGTAACTATGACGGTGATCAATGGTTTAGGGTTAGGGCTTGCTACCACGCTGGTTTTAATTGGTTCTAACTGTACAGTTTCAATGGTGCGTAATCTGGTCCCTAACGAAATTCGCATTCCTATTTTCGTGATGGTAATCGCTGGGTTTGTGACAGTTGTGCAACTGTTAATGAATGCGTATACCTTCAGATTATATGAAGCACTTGGGATCTTTATTCCTTTGATCGTCACCAACTGTGCCATTATTGGTCGCGCTGAAGCCTATGCCTCTAAAAATCCGGTCGGACATGCAGCATTTGATGGATTAATGATGGGCTTGGGCTTTACCATTGTGCTAGTTATTCTTGGTGGCATGCGTGAATTATTGGGATACGGCACCCTGCTTTCAGGTGCAAATTTGTTATTTGGTGAATGGGCAAACGCCTTAAAAATAACGGTATACGAGACTGATAGTCCATTTTTAATCGCAATTTTACCGCCTGGTGCATTTTTAGGCATGGGGTTATTAATCGCGTTAAAAAATGCATTGGATAAACGCGTGGAGTCATGGGTAGTCAAACCCGATACCGACAAAGTTGTGCAGCGCGCCAGAGTGACCGCTGAAAGTTAAGGTAGTAGTTAGATATGAACAATCTTAAACGGAAAGAGATCCTCACTCGCTTACGAGCAGAAAATCCAGAGCCAACAACAGAATTAAATTACAGTAGTCCGTTTGAACTACTTATCGCGGTTATTCTGTCGGCCCAAGCTACAGATGTAGGGGTAAATAAAGCCACAGATAAACTCTATCCTGTGGCAAACACACCAGAATCAATATATGCCCTAGGCGTAGAAGGGTTAAAGCAGTATATAAAAACCATCGGCTTGTTTAATGCCAAAGCCGAAAACGTGATTAAAACCTGTAAAATATTAATCGAAGAGCATAACTCTGAAGTTCCTGAAAACCGTGAAGCGTTAGAAGCTTTACCCGGTGTAGGCCGAAAAACTGCAAATGTGGTGCTCAACACAGCTTTTGGCTGGCCGACCATAGCTGTGGACACCCACATATTCCGAGTCTCTAATCGCACTAAGCTCGCCATGGGTAAAAACGTCGATCAGGTCGAACAAAAACTGCTTAAAGTGGTACCTGCTGAATTTAAGGTCGATGTACACCACTGGCTAATCTTACATGGCAGATACATCTGTGTAGCTCGCAAACCCCGCTGTGGTGCATGTATTATTGAAGACTTGTGTGAGTTTAAAGATAAGATCGAATAAATTTCAAATGGCTTGGAGTTAGGAGCGTTCATAGGTGTTATTGATGGTTAAAACAGTCCCCGTACTCAGATCTTTCCAGCTATTTGAGAGTTAGCGTTAAACTCATTAATATTTTCTACGATTTTTCCATTTATAAACTTCTTTATTTAAGGTGTTCCAATCCGCTAATTCCGACAGCATTTTATTAATAGCATCTCGATTCAACCATCTTCCGTTTACAAACACTCCGTTTATTTTTCGTGTATTTTTAATGTTACTAAGTGGATTTGCATCCAATAACAAAAGGTCAGCATATTTACCAACCTCAACGGTGCCGACCTTTTCACTAATTTCCAACCATTTGGCAGGCAGCCTTGTTGCAGAAGTTAATGCTTCACCCGTCGTTAGCCCCGCGTCAACCAACAACTCAAGCTCATCGTGCAGTGCAAATCCAGTTACAACTCCTGAAACTCCCGCATCAGAACCTGCCAGCATTGGCACTCCAGCGTCTTTAAAAGCTACTACCATTTCTTTATGGAATACAATAAGGTCGTTTAAGTATTTGAGAAATTCTGAGCTGGAATGTTTGTGATAGTTGTTAGAATTTAACCATTTGTCCTGAAGTAGTGGGTGCACATATTTTAGGGCTTCCATTGAGCTAATTGAGTCAAGGGATTGAACTTGTTCCTTTATTTTTACAATTGCTATGAGATTCGGAATTAACCACGTATTATTATTCTTCGATAATTGAGCAAATCTTTCGGCATCTTCTTTTGTCTTTTCTTGTTTTCTTATCTGTTTTGAAAATTCTTCAGCGTGTGCAACCAATCCAAAATTTGGGACAAATGCTTCTTCTGTTTTACCTTTAAAAGCATCTGGAATATGCCCTACAACCTTAAGACCTTGTTTTTGTGCTTCTTCCACGACGGCTTGAAAGGCTTCAATATTTAAATCTGAATAAGCTTTGATGAAGTTATAACCTTCGGCTTTCAAACTTCTTACAGCCTGTTTAGCATCTGAACTGTTGTTCACTGTTCTTCCGCCATTATTCGTGTCCCCACCGTTTATCATTGCTGCTATTGCCATTCGGGGACCAATCACTTTTCCTTTTGCCACTTCATTTCTTTGTCCAAAATGCTCAACTCTACCACCAAGTTCAAATATTGTTGTGACTCCATTCGCTATATATGTAGTCATAACATCTTGTGTGTCCATAAAAAATGTAGCGCCTTGAGTGGGTGAATTTCCTTTGAAATTTAGATCTGCATTGGTGTGAACATGCATGTCAATTAAACCGGGAATTAGCCACTTCCCTGTTCCGTCGATTACTTTTGAATTACTAGGAGTTTGTCCATTAATTGAGAATATTTTCTGACCTTTGATTACCACTGATGCATTTTTTATGACTTCGAAATTACTTTCTGTCATTGGAATGACATTCACATTTTTTACAACATAAGTATTAGGTTCGTGTTTGTTTTCCTTCAGAACGTTATTTGAAGTTTGATTTGCACAACCCCAAAGACTTATTGCGATCACTATCAATAAATTCTTTAAGATATAATTCATAAGGTCGATTCCATTCATCTGCGAGTTAAAGTAATAAACTAAACATAAGTGACATACAATAAAATGTGTCTAATTTTTAATAATATAAACAAGTTCATTTGATTAGTTACTCCGAGTTTGTATTGAAAAAAACAAATAAGGATAATCTTAGCTTACTGAATAGTATCACCAACAAACGTTTTAACCCCATCTAAATCGCAAACTATGTGTTAAAGGTATTTATGTATTTCCTATTTTTTTTGACAGAAATGCACCTGTTCTTTTGAGAAGCTGGCTTCCTTATTTTGATATCAACACTTGCCCCTACCCCTACTAAGAGAGATATTGAATCGACCAACTGAACTAACTCCTCAAAGCAGACAAAGGTTATAATCCCTTAGTTAAAATCTACTTTAATTATCCTTCGGCTGGCCGACCATAGCTGTGGACACCCACATATTCCGAGTGTCTAATCGCACAAAACTGGCTAATCTTACATGGCAGATACATCTGTGTGGCCCGTAAACCCCGCTGTGGTGCATGTATTATTGAAGACTTGTGTGAGTTTAAAGATAAGACAGAGCAGCGTTGCGTCGGCTATTTGAATTCACAGCGAATTTTGAACGGTTGGGTAAGTGTTTAATACAATCACGTATACAATAAACTTATCTAATGGTGTCTGAGAAAAAAGCGCAAAACAATTCTACTGCGCAAGTGCTTGTCTTCTATGACAATCTGAGCACTAGAGCTCACAACTCTGCGCGGTGAACTTAGTTTCCTCCCATATTTTTGATGCTAGAATAAACGAACCTTTCCGGTAGATTCTTTTGCCGCTCGCGCAATAAAGTTGGCAACACCCACGCGTATAATCTGTTTTCGAATCATCACTGGTTACTATTCCTACAGTTCTCAATTCAATGAACGACTATGAAGCTAACTGTTGCTTGCGATACTCTCCTGGAGTGCAATCAGTAAACTGCTTAAATGCACGTGTAAAGGGAGCCGCTGAAGCAAAACCACTTTCAATTCCAATAACAAGCACTGGCCAGTCGAGTTTATCAGGTGAGCTCAATAGGGTTTTAGCGTATTCAACCCGCTTCTGATTAACGTAGTGATTGAAGTTTTTGGCATTGAAATGTTTCAGCATAATAGCGCGAATACGATACTCAGGAACGTCTAGCTCGCGAGCAATATCGGCAACGCGCAAACTCGATTCCAAAAAACGTTTTTCTTCATCCAATAGAGCATGGATTTGATGAGCGAGCATGTTTTCTTCTTCAATGGCGGAATCGGTACTTTTCTCTTTTTGGCTAAGTTGCTGCTGGCGAAAGTGAATCAGCACATGTGAGCTGGTAAATATCAACACATAAGCGAAAACCACCAGCCAGTCTCTTCCTGTGCCAAGTAATAAGTCTGTTGGCAGTGCAACTGCAATTAACATGACACTGACAATACTTACAATGAATGCAGATAAGTAAATAGTGGAAATCATACGTTGGGTTGCTGTGGCGCTTTGCAATACTCGGTAGCCCTCCCAAAATGCAAGAATGAGCATACCTGATGATAATATTGTAATAGTTTCGGATAAAACAGTGATTAACGTATTAAGCCAAGCGGTATCTAACAGCCACATTTTTTCTGAAAAACGTATCAGATGTCGTAATATCAGGCATGATGCTAGTAACCCAGCAAAAAGGAGGTGATGACGATTAATAGGATTGGATTTACGGAAAAATGTGCGTGCAAATAGCCAATACCCGCTACAGGTTGCAAAACCTAATGTACCGATCAAGTGATTATAAGGTGTCCAAAAATCTGCGGTCAACATAGATGCTATATGCATGGACGAAGATACACAAAAAAACGCGAAAGCTAAATGTAAAACATGCTTTTTTCGAAGACGAAAGTGAAAGATAGCAAGTGCCAGACTCAGCAACACAACGAATAATTGCGCAATTTTTAGCAGGTCCAATTTTTACTCCTCTCTAATTTCCAAGGCTATCTTATTTTAAATCCATTCGTTTTCGATAATCTACTTATTCATCGTTTTTTCATGCATCGATTTTCGAATTCGATGCTCCTGAGGCCCCCGCTTGTGTCAGCATTAAGGCGAAATTTGGAAAACGAGTGTGATTCAACACAAAGAAGTGCCCCACCAGTGCCACTTTGGAAAACATGGGGGCTTCGAATCATTTTTGCAGCAATGGTAATAGTTCTTGGCTCAAATCAATTGAATTATATTCTAGGAGGAAGTTCTGATTGGACAAATTGGAGAGGACTAGGACATTCAATGTTATTCACGCTTGCAGTGCTAGCAATTGGAGGTATCTTTCGTCCCTTAGCATTTCTACCAATTATGTTCTATGAAATCGCTTGGAAACTAGTCTGGCTGTATACTGTCGCGCTACCACCATGGCTGGCAGGTCAGGAAATTCCGAACATCGTAAACGCTAGATCATCGATAATTGGAATTTGCATATTAATCGTTTTGATTCCGTGGAGGTACGTTTGGTGGCGATATTTCAGTCAACCTATTGAACCTTGGCGACGCAAAAAGCAAGCAAGCAATAACAAATAATATTTGCAATAGTCAGCCAGTGACTGCGACGATATCTTGGTTATCACCTAAGAATACATCCATCACTGCTTTTGATTCACACTTTAGTAACCCGAGAGCGGATTGCTAGCCGCTCTTGCTTTAAAACATAAAAATAATTTAAGACACAATCCCAAACTAGCGAATACAAAATGTTAGATTGATGGTGAATATGACTTGACCAGCTCAAGCGAATTATGTGAAAGTCATAATTGTACATTTAACAACCAATTATTTAACTCAGTATATAAAATGCGTTGTATCCATGTTTACCAATTCGCTTATCACGACATCAAATTAAAGAAACCTTATGAAACAATCAAATTTGTCCATAAATAATTTAATAGCAATAACATCATTATTGTTCATGGCATTCGCACCTACTTCTGCACGAAGCAGTGAACAAGAGCAAGTTGTCAAACAACTTTGTTCAACCTGTCACAGTATTAGCAATATTGAGCGTAGTTCAGGGTACAATAAAGAGCAGTGGAAAACCCTTATTTCTTATATGGTCGATCATAGTTCTAATCCACAGCAGCTAGACATACTTGGTGAATTTTTAGCTAACAAATACCCCGCCAATAATGATCGTGCTTCAAAAGTAGTCGACGGTGATATCAAACTTCAATTTAAATACTGGCAAGTACCGACACTTGGTCAACGTGCACGCGATCCTGTGCAAGGCAAAGACGGAATTATATGGTGGGTCGGTCAATGGGGAAATATCCTAGGTCGCCTTGATCCCACGAGTGGCGAAACGAAGGAGTATACACTTCCAGCTGGTACCTACCCGCATAGCGTTACGTTGGACAAAAATCTTAGGCCGTGGTTCTTAGGCAATAAGAATGGCACGGTAGGATATTTGGATCTCGATACCGAAACATTCAAAGTATTCAACATGCCAGATGAAAAAGCACGCGATCCCCACACTGGCGTATTCGACGATAACGGAATATTTTGGTTTACGCTGCAACACAGTAATATGATAGGTAAGTTAGATCCCACCAGTGGTGACATTCAATTAGTGTCGTTGCCGACGGAAAAATCTCGCCCATATGGAATAAAGCTTGATTCCAATGGAACACCTTGGGTTTCTTGTAATGGTTCTAATTGCTTGATTAAAGTCGATAAGAATTCAATGGCGTTAAAAGAGATTAAATTGCCAAATCCAAACTCTCATACCAGACGTCTTGCTATAACACCCGATGATATGGTGTTTTATGTCAATTCCGGCATGGGTAAACTGGGCAGATAAAACCCGAAAACTGACGAAATAACCGAGTGGGATAACCCAAGCGGTGAAGATAGTCACCCTTATGCCATCGTATATGGAGATGGTGCAATCTGGTTTAATGAATCGGCGAAAAGGCCCGAAACCTTGGTCAGGTTTGATCTCGCTACTGAAACCATGCAGAGCTGGCAAATTCCAAGTAAAGAAGGTATTTACTCAGGACTAATCCGGCATATGAGGATGGGTAATAAAGGCTTAATAATTCATCAAACTGCGACCAATCAAATAGCTGAAATTACGTGGTCTAAATAACATCGAGTATATTTGTTCATTTGACAGGTGTGATAGTACAAGATTGATATAATTCTTCATGGATTATATAACTGCGTAGCGCGCAAACTTTGATTTAGTTATTGTATAATTGAAAACTTATGTGAGTTTAAAGACAAAACTGAGTAGCAAGGTTTTATCACATACACGCATCTAAACGTAATAACTTGTAACTATTTCCACTGGAGAATCCATGCAACAACTGAAACGCCTTACCTTTGGCGCTGTGTTAAGTATTGTTAGTGTTCAATTAATGGCAACACAAGCCGTAATAACTAACGATCAAAAACAAACTGCGACACAACTCATGCAAACCGCCATCAAAAGCGATTTAGGTATGGAAATAGTGACTTCTCTTACAACCGAAATAGGTCCCCGTTTAGGCGGTTCTGAAGCAGAAGAACGGGCACGCGACTGGGGAGTAAAACTTGGTGAAAGCTTAGGTTTCGACAATGCTAGAATCGAAGAGTTTACTATGCCATTTTGGGATAGAGGTCATTTACATATATCGCTTTCTTCTCCGTACCAACAAGAATTATACGGAACGGCACTCGGTGGCGCTGCGCCGACAAAAGAAAAGATCAATGCCGACGTAGTTTACTTCAGAGATATTCACGCATTGACAGAGGTTAAGGATAATAGCCTAACCGGTAAAATTGTTTTTGTAGATGGCGATAAGATGGTAAAAAGCCAAACCGGAGCGGGTTATGGTCAAGCCAACCAGCGTCGCAGAATTGGCTGGCAACATGCACAACGTAGTGGTGCAAGTGCCTTAGTTGTTCGCTCTGTGGGCTCGGATTCTCATCGATTCCCGCATTCAGGAATGATGAGTAAAGACGGAGAAAATTGGGCTGACATTCCAGTCATTGCAATTTCAAACCCCGATGCTGACCACCTTCGTCGTTTACATAATTTAGGTAAACCGCTGGCGATTTCGCTTCATTCAGAATCAAAATGGAAAGGTGAAGTTAGCAGTGGTAATGTCATTTTAGACTTAATTGGCAGTGAAAAGCCGGAAGAAATCGTCCTAATTGGTGGTCATTTAGACAGCTGGGATTTGGGTACCGGAGCGGTAGACGATGGCGCTGGCGTTGCAATTACCACTGCAGCAGCGGCGCTCATTGCTAAATTACCTAAACGTCCGAAACGCACCATTCGGGTTGTCATGTTTGGCGCAGAAGAAGTCGGCCTACTTGGCGCATTTGCTTACGCTAAGCAACATGAAGCAAATTTACATAATCATGTACTGGCAACTGAATCTGATTTTGGAGCACAAACCATTTGGCAATTAGTCTCAAACGTCAATCCTCAGGCCACCTTATTAGTCGATGAAATTGCCAAAATTTTATCTCCACTTGGTATTGTCAGAGGCGGCTCTGATGTTGTTGGCGGTGGTCCTGATATCATTCCCATGGCAGCAAAAGGCGTCCCTACGATTCGTTTAAATCAAAATGGACGAGACTACTTTGATTTACATCACACGCCAGACGATACCCTAGATAAGATTGATCCTGATGAATTGGCGCAAAATATAGCCGCATATGCAGCGAGTATTTACCTTATTGCTGATTCGGACGTAGATTTAAAACCTTAATTAGATAAACGCGGGTGAAGTCTAGCCTCGCCCGCAATTTTCACTAAACATGCATTTTTGGCAGCGAATAATCTAACGCAACTGTTTCATCGGCTCGCCGTAACTTGTCTGTTTAGCCCATACTTAAAACTACTATCTGAACTTTTGCAGCCACTTTGGTTGTTGCTTAAGGGGTTTCATTTCATTAAATAGCTCGAAAAACAGTAGAATTAGATAAACATTCACTGTTTATTTTTTACCGATATTGTGTGAGATTTATACAACTGTGTATTACTAACGTTTAGCATTAGATATCAAGTCGCACGAAAACGAAAAATCTCAAATAGGTGACACGCTATGACTTCTTGGTATAGTTTGATGTCTTTGCTGACTATTTAGGGCAGGATAACATAGCTTAATGCGGTTCGCAGAGTCCTAATCTAAGTAAGGAAACCCAATGAAAAAATGGAAGAAGATAACACTTAAAATTCTACTTGGGGTTTCCCTAACAACGACAAGCATTTACCTATTCGCTCCTTGGGAATATGCACTGTACTATTTAATGCCTCTTCCCAATTCAGTTGAAGAGCAAGTTAACCAAGCAACTGAGCAAGGAATCGACGGCATAGTTGTGTACGTCCATTCAGCCAATAAACCTGCGAAACTGTATGCAAGTGGCTGGCATAATCGACAAGAAAAAATACCCGCTTACGGGGATGCGCTTTTTAAAATTGCCAGTATTGGCAAACTCTATCAGGCATCTGCCATTGCCAAACTCGTCGCTGCTAAGCAACTCAGCTTGGATGAAACAATCGATAAATATTTGCCAGACTTGGCGCAGCGAATTGAATATGCCGATCAAATTACTCTGCGCATGCTGGTTGAGCATCGCAGTGGTATCCCTAATTTTACCGATCAAGAAGGCTTTGATTGGGCCTCTAACTCCGTGAATGTTTTAGACTTACTATTAGACAAACCCGCTGATTTCGCACCCGGAACTGATTACGCATACTCCAATTCAAACTATCTGTTACTTGAAAAAATAATAACAGAAACCCTAGGCTATCATTACTCTCGCTACATAAAGGAAGAAGTACTTTTGCCGCTGGGTTTAAATCGCACGTTTTTCTCCATCAACGATATCGAGACTGAACAACTCATGAGTGGATATCATGTGGGCTATGAAGACGACTTCAAATACCTCGATCAAGGCTACATTGCATCTGCTCAAGATGTAGGTATTTTTTTAAGAGCACTCAATGACGGTAGTCTTTTCTCCGAACAAGAAAGAAAAATTTATGCGTCAATTTATAAATACGAGCATACTGGCTGGGTACTCGGCTACTCTAGTATTGCTCGATACCACCCTGATATTGATACGGTTGTCATTCAATTTACCAACACTACAGGTGATGACAGAGTAATATTAACAGGCATTATATATGAACGAATTATGCGCATTTTACGCGAGCAATAAAATGAATCGATGTATTAATACTTAACGGTTATTATTTAAGCTTTTGACATTCATTATCAGTGCGTGGATTACCCTTCCCCATACTTGAAAAAACCAAGGAGAGCGCGTAGAAAATCATCTCAGTTGAAGTGAACAAGTATGTCGTCTATTCTGCATACGAACTACTCAATCAAATCACCCTCGGGTGAATTAGCCATCTAGAGTGAGGACAGATTGGTGTTCAACAGACAAAAATGGATGCCCCGTATCATCGAAGGTACGGTAATAATCGCCAGTATTTTATTAGCCTTTTTAATCGATGCATGGTGGCAAGAACGTCAAAAGGCATTGATGGAACGGCAAATAATCCTCGCGGTTATTTCTGAAATTGAATCCAATACAAGCATGGCCAATGATGCTATCGCTTCCCATAAAACCGCGCTTGAAAACATAAAGAAGTTTTTAGTCTCGGATGTTAATCAATTTGTCGAACTGTCCCCAGAAGAAATATATAAAAAAATCGAATATTTTCCCTATTCCATGGAGTATGTCGCAAACTTAAGCGCTGCAAATATGCTCATACAATCCCCCCCACTTAACGAAAACGGCATAGTCGTTCGTCGTTCCGTGGGCGAATACATGCGCGCATCTAGGGAACAAGCGGGAATCGTCATAGATCAAGAAAGGCGCAATATTTTAAGGCTAATGTCAGGTGTGATTTCAGAACGTGAAGACTTTGATTTTACTAACTCTGATTTTCTCTACATACAAAGTTTAGTAGCCCACGTAGGACCCAACACGCTTGCTCAACTCCGCTCAAATCCGGAATTTGTAAAGCATCTTTTAGATAAGTCTCATATACAGATTATTTTGCTTTCACGACTTGAGCAATTAGTTATAAAAATGGAGAAGCTTAAATTGGAATTAAGTGAATTAACTGATTGAAATGTTAAGCCATTTTGGCTTTAGGCAGAAACTTATATCTACATTCCAGTGCCTAAGCTCTATAGCCAGTATCGTAGGAATTGAAAATATGATGAGGATACGGCCATACGGATACTTGTCTTCCTTAGTTTCAGCTGATTTACAGCAGCGACAATGCCACACCAATTAATGGTCGGTGTGCTTTTTGCAAACTTCTTATTTAAAGCGTAATTGCTAAAACTGTTAGCAAAACAAAAAATTTCAAAGTTTATGTACAAGCCATTGAATTGTTGAGCTTTATTTAAGAATGCAGGGGCATAAAGACTGAATCAGTTGCACATTATTGACGGGCAAGAATTACCTAAAATGTAAGTCTTACATTCGCTATGCCTAATTTTATTTAGGAAATACTTATGTTACTAAAAAAGATATATTCGTCTAAATCAAGAAAATACATCAGCATTACAGTGCTATGTACTTTAGTCATTTTGCTACTAGCAAGAGTATCTGCACCTTATTTTGTGCAGCGGTTTATTAATAACACCATAGCATCTACGGATGGCCTTAGTGGCCAAGTTGGCGATGTGGATTTACACCTGTATCGAGGTGCTTATCAAATCGAAGACATCAATTTGTATGTTGTAGGCGAAACAGATGATGCTAGACCTTTAATTAGTGTAAAAAAAATGGATATATCCATTTTGTGGTCAGCATTGCTACGCGGCAATATTGTTAGTGAGTTGACGTTTTACCAACCGAAAATTTATCTAGAGGATCGTGAAAATACCCAAGATATACAAAATGAAGAAGTAAAAAAACAATCTACTTGGGTAGGATTAACACAAAATTTAGTCCCATTTTCGATTGATAAAATTACAATATTCGACGGTGAAATGGCATTAAAGAACATAAATGATGAAGTGGAAAGTGAAACTCGGTTAAGTGAAGTACAGGGGCAGATAAGTAACATTACCAATAGCAAGGAGCTAGGTAAGCCACTTGTTAGTGAGTTCCAATTATCTGCAAAGTTAATGGATGCAGCACCGGTAACATTAGCGGGTAACATCGACCCTTTTGCACAAAAACCGACATTTAATTTAGATCTTACCGTCGCGAAGTTTCCGGTGACATACCTAGATAACGTCATTAAAACGTACACTCCAATTGACATTGAAGCAGGTAGTGTTGATGGTGCGTTAGAGTTAGTCTCAGAAAATGGAAAAATTGACGGCTACGCCAAAGCTGGAATATATAATATGGAAATACTTTCTTGGCGAGAAGATATTGAAAAAGATGGAGACAATATCTTCGTTGCCATCTTTGAAGGTTTAACTGATTTGTTAGGTACTTTGTTAGAAAACGACGAAGAGAATTTAATTGCTGCGAGAGTACCTATTTCAGGCACTTTATCTGATACTGAAACAGAAACGTTCGCGGCGATTTTATCTATGCTACGAAATGCATTTATTGAAGCATTGCAAATGGATATTGAAGATCTTTTTTCGATTAATCCAGAAGAGACAAGCGAAAGTGAGTCAGATAATACAAATTCGAATCCAGACTCAGAGTAAATGTTTGGCACGACAATATTAAATTGCAAAGCCCCATGCAAAACATGTGGAAAAACAGCAATCGTCGATTATTTTAATGAACTATATATTCGTTTAAACAGTAAAAAGACTGAGCGCAATTAAGCGTCGATTAAGGAGCAGCAAATATGCGTTTCGCCCTGCTAATTTTATTATTCATTTCGTTTACAAATCTAGCGCAAGAAGAAAAAGAAGTCGCAAATGATCCGCCAGTCTTTTCAGTTGAAGCTGCAAGCCAAACCTTACAAGAGACAGTGCTAGATATTTGGTATGATTTTATCGCACACACGCCTTATATTATTGTCGCTTTAATAATACTGCTAATTACGGGTTTGGCTTCCACGCTGGTGAGTAAATTAATCGGCAATATGACCGGTCGTAGTAAGATGCGAGGTTCTCTTAGAGAGTTAACCCAACGAATTGTAAGAATCATCGTATGGATACTAGGTATTCTATTGGCTGCTATGGTGATATTCCCAGGGCTTACGCCAGCTAAAGCAATAGGTGGATTAGGTTTAGCCTCGGTCGCTATCGGTTTTGCGTTTAAAGAAATCTTTGAGAATTTTTTCGCCGGTATTTTATTACTATGGAAATATCCGTTCGAAAAAGGTGACTTTATTGAATGCGAGGATATTTTGGGCCGAGTTGAAAATATCTCGGTGAGAATGACAGAGCTTCGTCGTCCAGATGGTGAGCTTGTGGTTTTGCCGAACTCGTTTTTATTTAAAAACCCAGTTTTTGTACTAACCCATGAAGATAGTCGTCGTATGCAATTAATGACTGGAGTTGCATATTCTGAAGACGCTCGCGCCGCATTGCCAATTATAAAAGAAGCGGTAGAGCAATGTGATTTGATCGTAAAAGATAAGGGTGTTGAAGTATTTCTAAATGCCTTCGGTAGTAGTTCAATCGATATTGAAGTGACTTGGTGGGCTGATCCTACCCCTCTAGGTGAAAGGAAATCTCGCAGTGAGGTAGTGGGCGCAATTAAACAAGCCTTAGATGATGCGGGTATTGAAATTCCATTCCCTTATCGTACGCTAACATTTAATGAACCAATACCGGTGCGCTATGAAGACGTCAAAGAATAAGCAGACTTTATACAAATATAACTCATTCACGCTAATGTTAAACTTTGAAGCGAACGCTTATTATTGCGGGTGATTATTAACCATTTGCAAGTTTAAAAACAAAATGAATAAATAATAATAATGGAGAACACATATGAAAGTCTTAATTAGCCTATTTAGCTTGATAGCTATTTTAATGGTCGCCTTACCTGGCCCGCTATATAAGTTTGAAATAATGTCGTTAGGCGTGGCCTTCACTACTATGCGCTGGGGCGTATACGTGGGTATTGCAGCACTAGTACTCATATTAATCCAACTTATTTTTGCTAGAAAATCGATGTCTTGGCTTGGAACTGGTATTGCCTTTGTGTTTGCTATCGTTGCCGTAGCGTTCCCATTAAGTATGATGATGAAAGGAAAATCAGTACCTGCAATTCACGATATATCTACGGATTTATCCACTCCGCCGCAATTTGAAGCTATCGTGCCTCTTAGAATCGATGCACCTAATCCATCGGAGTACGCAGGTCCCGAAACTGCAGTTGAGCAACGTAGAGCATATCCAGGATTAACAACAAAACAGTATTCTCAAAACCAAAATCAAGTATTTGATGCTGCTTTAGTATCGGCTAACACCTTGGGATGGGATATCGTCAATTCTGATAAAACACGCGGAATAATCGAAGCAACAGATACAACTCAATGGTTTGGTTTTAAAGATGATGTTGTCATTCGAATTCGTCAAAACGGACAATTAACTGATGTTGATATGCGCAGTAAATCACGTGTTGGCCGAAGTGATTTAGGTAAAAATGCAGATCGAATTAACACATTTTTTGCCGATCTAGACACGAACTTAATTACTAAAGATTAGGGCTTACAACTAAATTTAATCAACCTTAGCGCCAATGTTTTCCTTTGGACGAATAGGTTATTGAATGTAAAACAATTCTTTCAGATAAAATTGGTTGTAGCCTGTGTAGGCAACAACCAATTTTTGCATTAAATCGTATTCTTTTTAAAAATTATTATTTCGCTTTATTCCAAGCAAACTTTTCAAATGGTTTATCAACTGGCGTGTTTGCAATATGGTTGGTGTAATTACTAATCACTTTTTGCGCTAGGCCAAGAATTATTTCTAAAACCTGTTGCTCACCATAGCCTGCTGAATAAAAGTTATCTAATTCTTGTTGGCTAATATGGCCACGATTTCGCACAAGTATTAACGTGGTATCATACAATGCCTGCAGCTTTTCGTTAGGCATAGACTGTTCGTTTCGTAGTGCATCAATCAAACTAGAATCGACCTTCATTGAATGCGCAATACCAGTGTGAGCAGGGACACAATAGTGGCACTCGTGCTCTACATTAATTGCTTGCCAAACAACTGTCAGTTCTTCTGCATTAAATGACGAATTTGAGAATAATTCATGCAATTGTCGATATCCTTCAAGTGTATTCGGAGAACTAGCTAATACTCCATGTAAATTCGGTAACATTCCGAATGCTTCAACCGACTTTTCAAGTTGCGGTTTACTTTCTTGTGGTGCAGTTTCAATACTGTGAATTGTCAATGTTGTCATGGGGTTTCTCCAAGTTGATTCAAATTAGGTAAATCGCTTTTACGGCACATGCTGAATACTCAAAAACTAAATGTAATTCGCACGCATTAATTAAATACCGATTGGTACAATATGAAACGCATTGTACCAATCGGTACATTAAAGTCAACAGCTTGCAAAATTGCTATCTTGAGCGACGAGAATCTTCAATGGGAAAGTTAAAAAAATAGATATGATTAGTGTCTTAGAAACACGCTTAGTACCGCAGGAGATGGTTTAGATTCTATATCTACAAAATACTAAACTGAGCAAATAGTTAATCTAGACCTATGCCTTTGAGGATACTATCTACCGCATATTCTAACTCAGCAATAGACACTCCAGAGCGGGCCATTGATGCGGTACCTTTTAATAAAGTATAAAGACTTAAACCATTCGCTTGTGCGTTTTTGTCTAGTCCCAATTCAATCGCCTCGGGATCATCTTTAAACAATTCAGCATAAAGCTGTTTTGGAAGCATTTCTGCGTCTTTGAGCAATTGTTCTGCATCGACTGGTATGCTGCCACTGACCAATTCAGACTGACACAGGGCTAAATAACATCCGTATGCACGCTCGCTGTCGCACTGCATGCTAACAATAGACATCATGTGATTCTTCAAGCGTTGCTTTAAACTGATATTAGGAGCATGCAATAATGCTAAATGAGGCTTCATTTTTGTATCAAGATAACGTTGAGTAGCTTTCACAAAAAGCGCTTCTTTATTACCAAACGTGCGGTACATACTAGGCTTATTAATGCCCATACTTGAGATCAAATCGCTTAACGAAGAACCCACGTACCCTTTCTGCCAAAATGTATGCATAGCAGCATCAAGTGCGATATCTGAATCGAATTCTAATTTGCGACCACTTGCCACCCTAACTACTCCTACAGCATAAAACTTAGGTTATGTTACCATTCGGTACAGATAATGCAATTGGCAAGCTTAATCCGAATGACAGCATAGTTGTGAGCGACAATAAAACAGAGGAATGTGAAGCAGACCATAAATAATAGCCTGCTTCAATTGTCGACAGGTTTAAATTTCTACAACAACTTTACCAAGACCTTCACCACTCGCAAGTCTGTAATGGGCTGCGCCAACTTGCTCAAGGCTGAAATGATTTTCATCTAACACAGGAACCAACTGGCCTGCTTCGATGATCTTAGTTAATTCTTTAAGAATAAAACCGTGTTCAGCACGTTTGACGTTATGCAACATCGGGATCAACATAAATACGACGTGTAACGATAAACCTTTAAAGTGCGCTTCAGTCAAATCCATTTCTAACATAGATACGGTAGTCGCTATTTGCCCATTAAGTGCCGCAGCTTTAAATGAAGATTGAATATTTGCTCCACCCACAGAGTCAAAAATTAATTCAAATCCAGCATTATCTGTATGTTTAGCTACATAATCTTCAACGGTTTCGGTTTTATAGTTTATTGATACTGCACCAAGCTTTTCAATTAATGCCAACTGTTTATCTCCGCCGCCGGTTGAATAAACGTTAGCACCGAAATACTTCGCAAGTTGCAAAGCTAGATGTCCTACACCACCTGAGCCACCGTGAACAAGTACAGATTGTCCAGCTTTGATGCCTGCACGCTGCAACCCTTCGTAGGCCGTAATGCCACATAATGGGATCGCCGCCGCTTCACGCATAGAAAGATTATTAGCTTTAAGGGCAATCAAATTCGCATCTGCTACGATATACTCGGTTAATGTACCTTGTAAATCTGCTAAACCACCGGCGCAACCATATACTTCATCACCGACAGTGTAATCTGTAACGCCCTCTCCTACTGCTTCTACTGTACCTGCGAAGTCCATACCTAGAATAGCAGGCAAAGGTGGAGCAATCGGCAAATCATTCCCCATCTGGCGTAACATAGTATCGACAGTGTTTACACTAGTAGCAGCAATTTTAATCAGAACATGACCCGCTGTTACTTCAGGTTTTGCAACTTCGGCCGTTTCAAATTTATCCGTTCCACCAAACTCTTTAATAATCATTGCTTTCATTTTTAGCTCCTCAATTAATTTATGCAACAAGTATAATTACAAATGCATAAATTGATAATGCGAGTTAGAATTAAATCACTTTTTACATATTATTGATAATTGAAACGCTATGAACTTAGATCACCTAAAATTATTTGTACGTTTGGCGGCCACGCACAACATCAGCGCTGCTGGGGCGGAATTTAAGTTGTCTCCCGCAGTTTCGAGCAATTATATAAATAAACTAGAAGAAAACTTAGGTGTTCGATTGGTTCACCGTACCACGCGCAAAGTCTCTTTAACTGAAGAAGGTAAAGTATTCCTACCCCACGCTGAAAATGTTTTGTTGAGCGTTGAGTCCGCTAAAGCAGCGGTAGGTGTAGGGAAAATCACCCCTCAAGGAACCCTTCGAATCACCGCTCCCGCCTCCTTTGGTCGCATGCATTTAGTACCCGCGTTAAATGAATTTTTAGAGCAATACCCAGATCTGAACATAGATCTTAGGTTATCCGATACGATTGTCGATTTAGTTGAAGGCGGGTTTGATATTGCCATCCGTGATGCTGCCTTGAAAGATTCCACGTTAATTGCAAAAAAACTAGCTTCTGACAAACGCATCGTTTGCGCCTCTCCTGCTTACCTGAGCAAATTTGGTGAACCCACCTCCCCATCTAAACTAGCTGAACACAACTGCATTACGCTGGTTGGACTGGAAACCTGGAGTTTTAATACAGGTGCTGAAAATGTTTCGGTGAAAGTGAAAAGTAAATTTAGTACTGACAATGGTGAAGCCACGCGAGATGCTTGTATTTCTGGGTTGGGTATCACTGTCGCGTCAACCTGGAGTGTCTATCAACAGTTACGTGAGAAAACCCTTATCCCAATCTTAACAGACTACCCGTTAATATCTGAATCAGAAATCTGGGCAGTATTTCCTAGCTCCAGATTAATGGCACCTAAGGTGCGCGTATTTATCGATTATTTCGTTGATTACTTTGGCGAACAACCCTATTGGGATGAATGCTAATATTCTGCACTATGGTTACCAACGTCGATATTTGTAAGAAATTTTTTGCTTGTTCACTTAACTTTCATGTATCACTGCTAATGTGAACTAAAATATGCCGTAAGAATCGCTTGCCATTGGGCTTAATGAACACACCAAAAAGAAGAAAATATGCTTTTCAAATTTCAATTAACCTGTCTATTTCTACTCATAATATTTAGCAACCAAGTTTTGGCAAAACCTTTGGTCATAGCGCACCGAGGGGCGTCAGGATACTTACCAGAGCATACACTAGAGGCTGCCATCTTAGCGTATTCCCAAGGCGCTGATTACATCGAACAAGACCTAGTGTTGAGTAAAGATTTAGTGCCTGTGGTATTGCACGATATTCATTTAGAAACAGTCACAAACGTAGAACAAATATTCCCTGACAGACATCGTCCTGATGGTCGCTACTACGCGTTAGACTTTACCTTGGCTGAACTGCAACGTTTAAATGTCCATGAACGTACCGATGCTAATGGCAAACAAGTATTTGCAAATCGATACAGTGGAGCGTCCCCGTTTAAAATTGCCACTTTTGAGCAGCATATTAATTTGATCATGCAGTTAAATCGCCAATTTGGACGGGAAGTTGGCATTTATCCAGAAATCAAATCACCACAATGGCATAAACAAAATGGCGCTGACATTAGTAAAATTACGCTGCAGATTTTGAGAAAGTACGGAGTAGATAACCAAGACAGTTGGGTTTATGTGCAATGTTTTGATTTCGCCGAAACCCAACGTCTGCGCAATGAACTCAATGCCAAGGTAAAAATTGTGCAACTTCTGGCTGACAACAGCTGGAATGAATCCACGTCAGATTACAATTATTTGCGAACCAAACAGGGGTTACAAGAAATCGCTAAGGTTGCACAAGGAATCGGCCCTTGGTTACCTCAGTTGTATGATTTTGCACAAAGAACCCCTACCGGATTGCGTGCTGATGCAAAAGCAGAAGGTCTACTCGTTCACCCTTACACATTTAGAAAAGACGACCTGCCAATAGGAATTAATAGTAATATTAGTTTAGATATACTGTTTAAAGAACTGAAAGTTGATGGTGTGTTTACAGATTTCACCGATGTTGTTACAGCGTATTTAAACCAACAACAATAACCATTTTCAGGGCTTAGATATTGAAAAAGCTCGCAATAATGAGCTTTTAAATCGATTAAACCTTGTCACGTGTTACGGCTTAGCCATGCGAATGACAACTCTGCGGTTCTTGGCTCTGGCCATTTTATTGTCGTTAGTGGCTACATGACGTCGCTCGCCATGTCCGGTCACCTCTATACGTGTTGTATCTACACCCATTTCAGCGAAATAAGCTTTTATTTCTTCAGCACGTCGAATAGACAATTGTTCGTTGTTCCAGCGGCCACCATAGCTATCAGTGTAACCATCTAATAGAACTAACTCTAAGTCAGTGTCTTCTTTTAAATAGTCACCAATCATTTGTAATCGTTTTTTTGAATACTTGGTGAGATCAGTACTATTGCTGTTATAGCTCAATACAGTATATGCAATGTCTTCGAATGCAAATGGTAATAAGTTAGCGACACATTCCGCGAACTCCATATACGGCTGGGCAAAATTACTGGCATTTAACCCCACCGCTATGCGATCAAAATCGCTATACCAATCTTGATAATATAATGTTGGCCAAAAGCCTTTTTCTAACTCGGACAACATGGTCCAAGCCGCTTTTTGTGGTAAATCGCCGTTATATTGCTTACGAATAGGCATTTGTGCGATTTCACGCTGGGCGTGTCCTGGCATCCATTTAGGCGGCACAGAGTAAACTGAGGCTACCGAATAACTATTAGGTAACTTCAGCATCTGTAATTCGAATTCCATATTCAATTGTTTGGATGCTGTACTATAAAAAGTGGCTTCGCCATAACCAGGAAGTTGATGGCTCAATGTACATTGTAATCGGTTCTTTTGGCTAACTTGCCATTGAGAATCTTCCACAGGCGAAGCGTAATGCCTCAACCCTGCTTGAGCTGAAAAGCTAACGGCTAAACCTAAAAAAATCGCGCTCTTTTTCATATAAAACACAAATCCAATCAATGGCATCTATTGTTAATAGATATCGACACCCATATCAAAAAGTTTAATCGCTTTGAACGTACAGATAGTAACCAAGCAGAGTGCGTAATTGCAAATCATAACAAACATATTCATCACTTTTCTGGTACATGCTCGGAAAGGTTGACATAATAGCAGGCTAACTATTCGAATAATAAGGTTTTCATGTCAACCAACATTCCCTTGTTGAACCAGCGATTTAGAGGATACTTTCCGGTCGTCATTGATGTTGAAACAGCCGGATTTAATGCGCAGACAGATGCGCTATTAGAACTTGCTGCTGTGACACTCAAAATGGACACTGCCGGCGACATCCAAATCGATAAAACCTTTCACTATCATATTAACCCTTTCGAGGGCGCGAATCTTGAGAAGGCAGCACTAGAGTTCAATGGTATTGATCCTAATTGCGCACTTAGAGGTGCAATTGACGAGTCAGACGCGATCAAAAATCTGTGTAAAGAAATTAGAAAAGAACAAAAAGCTGCTGATTGTCAGCGTTCAGTGATAGTTGCTCATAACGCATCCTTTGATCAAGGTTTTGTGAATGCTGCAATTGAAAGGTGCAACATCAAGCGCACACCGTTTCATCCATTTGTGTCATTTGACACAACCAGTTTAGCAGGCTTAACGCTGGGTCAAACCGTATTGGTTAAGGCCTGTGAAGCTGCACAAATTGAGTTTGATCAACGAGAAGCACACTCAGCCCTTTACGACACAGTGAAAACCGCAGAGCTATTTTGTTTTATGGTGAATAAGTGGAAAGCGTTAGGTGGATGGCCTATTTAAGCGAGGGCTCAGCCTCGCTTAAACAAATTAATTGCTTAGTCGTCACTATCTAAATCTAGATTGTGCATTTCTAAGTTACTCAACTCAGTTTGAATCATTGCCTTTTTAGCCCCTTCCGAACGCGCACTATCAACGCGTTCTAAATAAGCTTGGTCAATGTCCCCGGTAATATAATCGCCATCAAAGACCGAAGTTTCAAAGCGTGAAATGCTTGGATTTTCAATATTGACAGCTTCAACCAAATCTTGAATGTCTTGAAAAATCAAACCATCAGCCTTAATAAGTTCGCTAACTTCGTCAATATCGCGGCCATACGCTATTAATTCGTTGGCGCTTGGCATATCAATACCGTATACGTTGGGAAAACGAATCTCAGGGGCTGCGGAGGCAAAATACACTTTTTTGGCACCCGACTCTCTGGCCATTTCAATAATCTGCTCAGATGTTGTGCCACGCACAATTGAGTCATCAACAAGTAACACATTTTTACCTTTGAACTCAGATTTGATGGCATTGAGCTTACGCCTAACAGACTTACGTCGCATCGTTTGTCCGGGCATGATAAAGGTACGCCCGATATAACGATTTTTTACATATCCTTGACGATAAGGAAGATTAAGTTCTATAGCAATTTGCAAAGCCACATCAGAAGAAGTTTCAGGAATAGGAATGACCACGTCAATATCTAACTCTGACCACTCTCTGGCAATTTTCTGACCTAACTTTTTACCCATGTTCACGCGAGAAGCATAAACCGAAATACCATCGATAAACGAATCCGGTCTGGCAAAATAAACAAACTCAAAGATACATGGGATGTTTTGTGGATTTTCGGCACACTGTTTAGTAAACAATTCGCCATCTTCGGTAACATAGATAGCTTCTCCAGGTGCAACGTCACGAATAAACGTAAAACCAACCGCATCTAGCGCAACGCTTTCTGACGCAACCATGTATTCGTCGCCCTGCTCTGTTTTACGCTTTCCAAGTGCCAGCGGACGAATACCAAACGGGTCACGAAATGCTACCATACCATTGCCAATTATCGCAGCGACTACAGCATACGCACCACGGATCTTTTTATGCACGTTAGCCACAGTGGTAAACACTTCTTCAGGTGTCAAGGTTAAGCCTGCACACTGCTGCAATTCATGAGCGAAAATATTCAAAAGCAATTCTGAATCAGATGTCGTATTGATATGGCGTCTAGCTATACGAAACACTTCTTCTTGTAATTCATGAGAATTAGTCAGATTACCATTGTGCGCAAATGCAATTCCAAAAGGTGAATTTACATAAAACGGCTGTGCCTCGGCAGAACTTGAAGAACCCGCTGTGGGATAACGAGCATGGCCGATCCCGAGCTGCCCAGTTAGGCGCTGCATATGCCTATTATGAAACACATCACGAACCAATCCGTTGGCTTTACGTAAATGAAACATGCCATCATCGATAGTCATGATTCCAGCGGCATCTTGCCCACGATGCTGAAGCACGGTTAGCGCATCATATAGCGCTTGATTTACTGCACTCTTTCCAACAATTCCGACAATACCACACATGCAATTTACCTATTTATTCGGCGTTAAAAAACTGGAGTTATTTTGTATAAAACTAAAGAACCACTCGATGATAGGAGTGAATTCAGGGATTAATTTTGAACTAATCCACCACTCAGATTCAGACGAGGTAGTGAACGTATCTAAGAAGAAAAGAACTGCGCTGACGATTAAAATACCACGCAAAATGCCAAACACTGAACCTAACGCTCTGTCTGTACCGGTCAAACCAGTAAAATGCACTAGTCTTGAAATGAGATAATTAATCAGCCCACCTAGTATTAGCGTGCTGGCAAATAGAATCGCAATAGACACCCCGTTCCTGACCATCTGATCGTCAAACTTGGTCATATAAACAGCGAGATACTCATAAAATTGGCTTGCGATAAAAAAAGCGGCGAACCAAATGGCTAACGATATAGCCTCTTTAATAAATCCCCTAACCAAACTAATAATGGTGGAGACTGCGATAACGCCAATGATGGTGAAATCTATCCAATTCATAATGACCCGGTCACATTAATTGTTGGTTCGTTAAAATCGCGCGCATTCTATCAGAGATTGGATTTTTTTCTAGTATTCATTTCACTGTGAATGGTGTAACTCGACCCTGCAATTTGGTCAACTCGCGAAGATGGGGAACCGCTTGTTGCAGCTTTTCTTTTTGTAACTCAGGACCTACAAAAACTTTGGTAAGCTCTCCCGTGCTGGTTTGCACTGGTCGGCTAAATGCTTGATATCCTGCTTTTCGTAATTGACTTAACAACTCACTGACATTTTTTTGATGACGAAACACACCCAATTGAATTACCCAACCTGCCTGAGCTAATAATCGGTCATCATTGCCCATTGGATTAACATCGACTTTATCTTCGATTGGACGATCTATATCTGCAGCACTAGCGTTATCCTGTTTCTCACGCTGAGGCATCACATCCGCAGATAAATTAACATTATCTTCGTCCTGATTTATCTCAAAATCATCAGTCGCTACATCAGGCACAATTTCAACTTTACGACTTACATCCTGTTTCACTTGTTCTGTGGGAAAGTCTTCTGCTTTTTGTACATCGCGCATTAGTGGTTGTTCGGGGATTGAGTCGAACAGCTCTTGGCTAGTTTGTTTTTCACCGTCTAATAAATCTGGCAAAAATATCACCGCCAAAGCCACAATGATAATGGTGCCAACTAATCGATTTTGTAGTGCTGAAGTCAAAACTTTCCCTCTTCAATGCTAATAGCGTCATAGCGCTTATTTATTTAGCGATGACGTTTCCATCACTTCACAAACGGTGAAAAAAGAACCAAAAACAACGATTAAATCGGTTTGTTCCGCTTTCTTTTTAGCCGCTTGCAACGCATCGGTTACGTGATCAAACTCTACCACTTTTTGCGATGGAGTGAGCACTGTTTTTAGCGCTTTACTTTGCGCGCCTCTTGGCACGTTAAGAGAGGCAACATACCAATTGGCTTGCAGCGATTCAAGTGGTAATAGACTACCTGCAATATCTTTGTCTTCTAACATGGCCACAACTAGATGCAAACGATTATAATTCATGCGTTTGATGCGCGTTGCTAACAATTCAGTTGCTTGTGGATTATGTGCTACGTCGACGATAACGTCTGGTGCTTGACTGATTAGCTCAAAACGGCCGGATAAGCTCGCTTTTTGCAGCAATAACGCTATATCAGCCTGAGATTGGGGTAAATAGCCTAGCAAACTCAGCACCTGAAAAGCCGTAGATGCATTTTGCATAGGAATTAAAGGAAGTGGCAATTGGGTGAGTTGCCGAGTTTGATTGTGCCAACGCCAAAACTGCTGCCTATCTTCAAAACCGAAGTCCCTACCCTGCCACGTTGCTTTAGCTTCAAATTTCTCAACTTCTTCTAACAAGGTTACTGGTGGCTCAGGTTCTCCAATCACAACAGGGATTTGTGCTCGCATTATGCCCGCTTTTTCCACAGCAATCAGTTCTCGGGTATTGCCTAGCCAGTCTTGGTGATCAAGCGCAATACTTGTAATCACAGCGATATCAGGCTCAACAATATTTACCGCATCGAGTCTGCCTCCTAGCCCTACCTCTAGTATCACATATTGTGGCTGCTGCTGAGCAATGAGCACCAAAGCGGCTAAGGTAGCAAACTCAAAATAGGTTAATGAGGTTTGGCCACGAGCCTGTTCAACCCGCATAAAAGCTTGCACATGTGCCTGTTCACTCAACATATTGCCGTTGACACGCACCCGCTCTTTATAATCAACAATATGTGGCGAGCTATATACAGCAACACTTTGCTGTTGCGCTAACAAACCAACCTCAATCATTCGACAGGTGGTGCCTTTACCATTTGTGCCTGCCACAGTGATGACTTTACTATTGGAAAAATCTAAATTGAGGTGCTCAAACACTTGCTGAGTGCGGGCAAGGCCCATATCGATTGATTTACTGTGAATCGCTTGAAGATAGTCTAACCAGATAGACAAAGACCAGGAAAGCTGCGGCTTTTCCTGGTCTTTTTGCATTGTACTTTTTGGCATTAACGTGGCTGTGAATGAAGTTTTCGTAAGATGCTGTGTACTTTATCACGCATTTCGCGACGATCAACTATCATATCGATAGCCCCTTTTTCCACCAAGAACTCACTGCGCTGGAATCCTTCAGGCAAGGTTTCCCGCACTGTTTGCTCAATTACTCTAGGTCCAGCAAAACCGATGAGAGCTTTAGGTTCAGCTATATTGATATCGCCTAACATGGCTAAACTAGCTGAAACACCACCCATGGTTGGGTCAGTTAACACTGAAATATAAGGTAAGCCTTGTTTACTCATGCGCGCTAAAGCTGCACTGGTTTTGGCCATTTGCATAAGCGAAAACAGGGCTTCTTGCATACGTGCACCACCACTGGAAGAAAAACATACCAAAGGCATATTATGTTCCAAACAAGCTTCTGCCGCTTTAACGAATCGTGCTCCTACGACCGACGCCATCGAGCCGCCCATAAATGAGAACTCAAAAGCGGCACAGACCATGGGCATCCCTTTGAGTTTGCCCTGCATAACCACCAATGCATCTTTTTCGTTTGTAGCTTTTTGCGCGGCTAGAATACGATCTTTATAGCGTTTGGAATCTTTAAATTTCAGAACATCTTGCGGCTCTAAATTTTCACCGATTTCTTTTCTATCAGCCTGATCCAGAAACGAATTAATTCTCGCTCTAGCAGTAATACGCATGTGGTGGTCACATTTAGGACACACTTCAAGCTGCTTTTCTAATTCGGTTTTATACAAGACCGCGCCACAAGAACCACATTTTGTCCAAATTCCCTCGGGCACATTACTTTTAATCGAGGACTGGGTTCGCGGTAGTATTTTTTGTATCCAACTCATTCAATTCATCCTAATTGCAAAAACTAGCGGTGTTTTGCTGCTATTTTCGCCAAAATCATGACTAATATAGGTTAAGCGACATTTATTTTAAATAAAACATCATATCTCGCCATTAAAACATAGTTTAGTCTTGGGAAGAAAACAAAACTGGTCTAAGAAGTTCAATCTAAACTACTTTTAGAAAAACGCAGGTCCCAGTGGAATATCAGGTATTTCGAAATGCTCCGGATATAACACTTTGACCAGATACAACCCATTTGGTTTTGCCGTAGCCCCTGCTTTCGCTCGATCACGTTTGTCCAGTAATTGCTTCATCCATTCTACTGGTTGCTCACCGCTACCAATTACGGCCAGACTGCCAGTAATATTGCGTACCATATGATGTAAAAACGCATTGGCCTGAACATCAATCATAATATATTCTCCACGGCGAGTTACTTGGATATGCTCTAAGCGGCGTACTGGCGACTTTGATTGGCATAAAGATGCCCGAAATGCACTGAAATCATGCTCTCCAACCAAACATTGTGCAGCTTCGTGCATTTTCTGATGGTCTAATTGAGTGTACATATGGGTTAACCCACTGGCTAAAATTGCAGGCCGAAACGGGTTGTTATAGATAACATATCGATAGCGTCTACCTATTGCAGAAAAACGTGCGTGAAATTCGGGATTGACTTGTATAGCCCATTTCACAGCGATGTCTTTTGGCAAATTAGTATTTACCCCTAACGTCCAACTGCGCTCAGGGCGAAAAGCAGAGGTTTCAAAGTGAACTACCTGACCAGTAGCATGTACCCCTGCATCTGTTCGACCTGCGCACAAAACACTCACCGGTTGATTCGCGACCTTGCTCAACGCCTGTTCTAAAAGCAGTTGCACGCTGGTGACTTGGGACTGTCTTTGCCAACCGTAATAATTACTGCCGTCGTATTCGATACCTAAGGCGATTTTATGCGTTTGTTGATGTTCCACTAAAACCCTTGTTATGTAAAAAGCCAAACTGGCACTAAAAGCACTAATTAGAAATAAACCTTTGAAGGTAAATTAACACCGTTAAAGAATTAATTTATGGCCTTTTAACGTTCGCGTCTATTCAGTGCTGAAAAATTGCGTCATTGTAATGAAATTTACCGCAATTTTCATAGCTTGTTTGCAAATAGTAGATTGTGACTAATTTTTAGTTGCCAGACCTTAATTGAAACAGAAAAGTATTACTTAAAATTACAACTCAAAATACAACAGCATTGCCAATAAACATGACTTTTTTATATTTTACGACCTCGAAATTTGCTTAAAACTAACCGTTTTAAAGCTGGCCTGAAGGCTGTTATACCTGATTAAATACTGTGCTAAGCTTGGTAAAAACAATAGGAGGGAATCGACTTGTTACTACGAAGAGTTTCACAGCACGTAAAAACACAGAATTGGTTCGCTGTCGCAATAGACTTTTTTATTGTAATTGCCGGCATCTTAATTGCCTTTCAAATTACAAGTTGGAATGAAGCGCGCAAAGACAGCAAACGGGAGCTGCAAATCATTGATCGTTTGCAATCCGAATTTACTATGCTTGAAAATGAAACAGAGGAGTATATTGAATTTGTTGAGTCAACCAAGCCAATAATAGCAGAATTTGAACAGCAAATTATTAATTATCCCGAAGATGCAAATCTTGAGCTAATGAAACGCTTTTTCGAAACTGCGTTTTCTTTACCTCGTCCTGCAGGCCAGTCAGATACCTATCAGCAACTTATTGCCAGCGGGGATATGAACGTCTTAGACAATCAAACTTTACTTGCTGAACTTGTTAATCACGCTTCTTTAACGGATTACTTTTTACACGTAAACCAAGCTACTCGAGAATGGAGTAGATCATATGTAGTTCCGCTTGTTCGATTAAGGTCCTTGCTCAACGTTTTACCACTAGAAGAAGCAGTCTCCTCGTCAGGCACCAAGGCTGATTTGATAGTTGCAATCAATCTTTATAAAGAAGTGTTTGAAGACCAATTGAATATACTTAAAGCGCATAAAGAAAGCTTTGCAGAGCTCAATAAAATGCTCATCGACGAAAAACACGAAAAGAATTTATAGAGAATAAAAGAGCCTTTTCTGATTTAGCGCAATGGCTGAACGGATAATAATATCGTACTGTGATGGATAAATTTAAAATCACATCCATTAAAAACCTTTGGGAAATCGAAAACATGAATAATTTCAACCGACTTATTTTTATTCTCCCTTTTTTCATACTGCAAATGGATGCTTTTGCTAGTTCAGCAAAAAGTATTTCCTTAGACAACACGCTAAGGACGCTTATTCCAGCTGATGAACCGGGATGTTCAGTGGGTGTATTTGAAAATGGAAATGCCCTGATTAAAAACGGTTACGGATTGGCGAACGCTGAACTAAATGTCGCCATGTCTGATCATAATGTGCATCGAATGGCATCTGTTTCTAAACAATTTACTGCCATGGCAGTGCGCTTGTTGGCGGACGAGGGCAAGATTGACCTTAACAAAGACATCTCAACGTACGTTACCAATTTACCTATGTATGGCACTAAGGTTTCCATAGAAAGTATTATTGGTCATACGGCTGGCATGGGTGACTACGATTTGATTTCAACATACGATTACCCTGATGATTTTAAAGCGGAAAAAGGCGCACTCAATTTAAAAGCGGTTTCTGGGCATCCATTCCGCATCGGTAATGAAGATTATTTAAGCGTGTCAGAATTTCATGATGTAGTGAAAACGTTGCCTTTAATACTGCCACCAGAAACTGAATGGCGATACAGCAATATGGGCTACATCATATTAGCTATTCTAGTGGAAGAAGTAAGCGGGTTAACCCTGCGAGAATATGCCGATAAACATATTTTTAAACCGCTTGAAATGAATAACACATTTTTTGCAGATGATGCTAACGAGTTAGTTAACAATAGAGCATACGGATACACCAAAGACAATGACGGTAACTATATAAATAATATGACAAATTTGTTCGTTGTTGGTGATGGCGGGCTACACACCAACATTAGCGATATGCAAAAGTGGGATGCCCAATTTTATGCACCAAAATTAGGTAAAAACCCTACTGCATTTATACAAGCGTTTATGCAACCAAATAGTTCACTTGCAGTTAACCCTGTGAATGAGAATGAAACACATTATGCAAATGGACAATTTATTAGCAACTCAGAAAATGGACTCGTAGTACATCATTCTGGTGGATGGTTAGGAGCACGTATCATTTATCGGCGCTATCCAGATAGACAATTCATGAATTTAGTCATGTGTAGTAATACATCTATTGATGATAGGAAAATCGCTGATGCAATTGATAAATGGTACTTCGGCGAATAAAAAACTAAATGTGCTAACAAAGCAAAGCGAACAGCAAACATTTTTTGATAACCCTCTGTGTAATCCAAACTAATTACCATTGGACCGGAACAAATCGAAAATCTAACAAATCGACAGTTTGAGGTTTTGCTTAAAGAATATGATCTTATCCAATCAAAAGTGAATGGTTCTGACACTAGAATTTTTTCAACTCTTTATCTTTAATGTCGCGAGTTTATATACTGGCAGGTTAATTGTCCTCGCAGTTATTGGGTATATACTCGAAATGACTTAATTTGATGATGACAGCTCCTAGCAGTCAAACGACTGTCGGTTTGGAGCAAATATCGGATGTATAGAATCAACTAATTAAAAAGGCTCTCTAGTACCGGTTTAACGCCATTGGTAAACGCGCTTTTATCCAAAAAGTATTGTTTAATTTTTATAAATCACGCCTTCTTTCATTACGAAAGTTACAGCTTCCATGACACGAATATCCTCAAGAGGATTAGTAGATACGGCAATAATGTCGGCACGCTTTCCTTGTGCTAGCTCGCCACGATCTTCTACACCTAATAACTGCGCAGCGAAAATGGTTGCCATACGCAGAGCATCAGCTTCTGAAATACCATTACGAACTAGCGCGTTAAACTCCAAAGCCGTATTGTTGTGTGGAAAAACACCATTATCAGAGCCAAATGCCATTTTTACACCTGATTTGTAGGCGAGTTTTAAACTCGCGACAACTAAAGGCTTTAAATAATTATTTTTAGCGACTGTTTCTGCAGGTGTTTCAGGAGGTAGCTCAAACTCATTCAAATAGGTTTGTGGCACCAAAAACGTTCCATTTGCTTTCATCAATTCAACTGATTCTTCAGTTAAAATAGAACCATGCTCAATCGAGTCAACGCCAGCCATAACTGCGGCGTTAATGCCGATAGTGCCATGCGCATGGGCAGCAACTTTTAATCCAAGTTTATGTGCTTCTCTGACGATAACTTCGAGCTCTTCAATCGAATATTGTTGTGCGCCCACTTCGGCGTTTTGAGAAAAAGAATAAACTCCGCCTGTTGCGCAAACTTTGATTACCCTTACACCAAATTTTGCTTGATAGCGTACCGCTTTAATCGCTTCAGCTACGCCATCCGCTATCCCGCCTTCTGGTCCTAAACTTATGATGCCTGGAGCATAACCGGTCCAATCACAATGTCCACCAGTGATAGAAATAGCGTGTCCCGCTGGCCAAATATCGGGGCCTTCTACAAACCCGGCATCAATTGCTCGCATCAATGCGACATCAGGGAATCCAGGCTGAGCACCTAAATCACGAATAGTAGTAAAACCTGCGTTTAACACATCGCGAGAAAACTTAACGCCTTGTAAAGCCCAGTCAGCTGTAGTTTGTTTTGCAATAGCGATAGTCCAGTCATCACCAGTAAAATAGTCACTTGTAATGTGCGTATGCATGTCTATTAAGCCCGGTAACAAAATCTGATCACCTAGATCAATTACCTTTAGATTTTTGGGAATCGTTGCTGGGTTGATGGCGTCGATTATGCCATTGCGAATAATAAGGGTGGCTGGAGATACGATTTTTGCATTACGAACATCCAACATGCTACTCGCTTTAAGAATAAATGATGATGCGGCGTCTGTGGAGCTGGCACTAAATGGCAATATAACGAACAAGAGTACAATAAATACGGAAATTAGCTTTTCATTCGACCTATGCAAGATTAGTCCATTCATGCTTTTCTCGTTTCAATATCATTAATTTAGTTATTAATACTAGCGCACATTAGCTCGCCAACATAATTAATCGTAGTTGATTGATTTTTATGAAAAATTCAATTGAAATAAAAGCGGTTTCAATAGCGGGACGCTGTAATATTGTAGATTTTTCAGCTGTGCTGACAGTATGTTGATGGAGAGATAGCCAGATTCCTCCTGATCATTGTTTAATATTTGGAATCTGACCAATGCACATAGGCTAGTGATACTTCTAAGAAAGTTTTTCCAACAACTCTTTGGCTTCTTCTTGTTGTAACTCATCGCCTTTTTGCAATACTTCTTCGAGTAGTTCTTTGGCCGAATCGATGTCATCTGTTTCGATGTAAGCTTGGGCAAGATCCAATTTAGCGCCAATTCCATGATCACCGTCTACATCTACTTCATCGGCGTCACCTAGGCCTTTGTACGATTCAAACGCCGCAGCTAAATTTAGATCTTTATCGATTTCTAGATTACCTTCCGCTTCTATACTTTCATTGATTAGGTCGTCCACATCTAGAAAGTCATCTTCTGATTTTGTTTCAACGGTTTCAGGCGTGTCATCTATATCATTTAGCAATGCATCAAAATCTAAACCACTATCTAAATTATCTGTGGCGTCTTTGGCTTTTTCCTGTTCTTGAATTTCGTCATCAGTATCATCGATACTATCGAGCAGTTCATCAAAACTTGTGTTTTCTAGTTCATCTATCGAGGTAGATTCATCTGCTTCTTCTGAAGATAGCCAATCACCTAAACCGGGTAAATCATCTAATTCAACGTTTTCTTGTCTATCTGATTTTTGGTTTTCAGTTTGTGATTCTTCTTCGTTTAAATATCCTTCATCAAACGCTTTTAGCGCCTCATCTAGATCTGCATCATCAAAACCATCTGAATCGCTTTCTGACAAACTATCAATATCATCTAGACTAGGAATATCGTCATCTAAATCCGGTATGACTTGCTCAATTTCGCTATCTTGCTCAGATTCTATGATGTGCTCCAATTGCACATCATCGTTTTGTTCACTTGCTTGAGGCTGATCTTCGCTTTCTAACTCAACATCAAAGTTTGTCGCTTCTGATACGACTTCTTGTTCAAATTCAGCTAGCGCTTTATCGAGATCTTCAACTGCTTCGCTTTCTGTTTCTAGCGAATCTTCAGTGTCGTCTATGTCTTGTTCTAATGACGATTCGTCTGCTTCTGAATTTGGTAGGCTTTGCTCAACATCTGCTAGTTCACTTTCAGCATCGCTATGTTGTTGATCAATGTCGTCTTCCAACTCAGCTAAAAGCTCGTCAGCTGATTGTGTTTCAACACTGGTGTTTTCAACGTTTTGTTGCTCCAATAAAGCGTCAATGTCGTCCAAATCAACTTCATTATCTGTAGCATCTTGCTCTTCGATAGCTTCGTTAGGTTGTTGCGCTGCGGCATTTTCATCTAAGCTATGTACCACTTGCTCAGATGATTGCTCGGAATCATCAGGGGCATCAAAAAGCTCATCTGAAATTTCTAAATCTTCTTCACTATCTTCAGGAATTTCTTCTGCATCTACATCATCATCGATGTCTTCAGACAACGAATCCAATTCTTGAATACCCATCTGGCTTTCAGTTATTTCTGGCTCTTGGGCGTCGTCCTCTAACATATCGCCCATTTGTTCTAGCTGCTCAATTTCATTTAACAGCTCATCGGTAATATTATCCAACTGCTCATTCTGCTGATGAATTTCCTTATCGATATTCTGCAACATCTCTTCATTCATTAAATCTGGATTATCAGAAATAACAGAATCAACATCTTCTTCCTGCTGCGGACTTTCTAACAACTCATCGATACTAATTTCAGGTTTATCTGGCTCATCATCAATATCGACTGGTGAAATTGTACTTACGCTGTCGCTTTTATGTGTTTCTTCTACAGTCTCTTGAAGGTCATCTTCATCAGTACTTAGTTGATCAATTTCTGCTTCTTTGAGGTCTGAACTTAGATCACTGATATCCGCGATGTCTTCTTCAATGCTTGCATCCAGATCTGTTTCTGATAATTCAAAATCATCTTCTTGAACATCTTCAGTTTCTAAAACATCAAGATCATCCTCAATCTCAGCGAGTAGATCCTCATCTTCATCTTCGTCAAATAAGCTATCCAACTCATCCTGATCCAATGCTTCAGCATTGTCTTCTAATTCATCAGATGCTTCTTCGATAACCGGATCTAAGCTTTCATCATCTAAGTCATCAAAGGCTTCGAATTCTTCGTCTATAGCTGAATCTAATGACTCTTCGAGTTCATCAGACAACACGTCATCGAGTAAATCATCATCACCAAATAAGTCATCATCCTCGCCATCATCTAGTTCTTCACTCAACTCATTTGTTAAGGCATCAGCTAAATCGTCCATTTCATCACTTTGCTCTAATACTGCAGCGTGATTTTCATCTAATATAGATTCAGAAGGTGTTTCCGCACGATTTCGGCGGATTAACCACATGGCTAATGCACCTAAAAAACTAATAGTGAGTAAAGCGGAAAGGAAAATCAAAAACAAAGGATCAGTTAACCACGCAAAATGGTTATTTTCCATTTCGGCTTTTCGTTGAGCCTCTGCTTCTTTAGATATCGCTAAAAGTTCATTTTGCAGGGCAAGCATTTGGTCCATCTGAACTTGTAGTTCTTCGTCCACACGTCCACGCAGGCTACTTATTTCTGTATCAACTAAGTCTAACCTATCAACCAATTTACGGTTTTCAGTCAATAGCGTTTGCACACTTTCAATTGACTCGGCAAATTGCTGCCGAATTGCCATAAATTGGCGACTTTGTTCCGCATCTAAAGCGGTTAATTTATCTTCTATTACTTGTTTGGTTGCAGTGAGATCATCTTTACTGGCGACTTCGCTGACTTTTTTAACGACAACTTTGTCGGTTTCTCCTCGATTGAACGCTTGCCAAGCACTATCGTCTTGTTCGGCTTTCAACTGAGCTTGTTTAACATCAATTCTTGCGGCGTATTGTTCGGAAGGTAGATTTAGAATACTGCCGTCAATCAAGTGATTAAAGTTTTGGTCATCAAACGCGTCTGGATTGAGTTGATATATCGCCTGCATTACCTGATAAACAGATAAGTTTTTGTTTTGACGATATTTACTGGCAATGCGCCAAAGCGTATCTTCTGGGGTTATTGGACCGTAGGTGCTGCCGGAAAGCTCAGAAGTATTACCTTTTGGGCCCTTAATTTGAAGTTGCTGGGCATCAATAGTGGCGCTGATAGACCAAAGTCCTACGCTGGCAAATAGTAAAAACGCTACCTGTCGCACATTCATATAATTATGTCATCGCCCTATAATAATTATTATTCTTGCTCACAGTATTCGTGGCAATTGCTAAGTGTTCACTTATGAGTTTACGCGCTAAACCGAAATAAAAAGTTGAGCATCTGGATCAGTTACGTAGCAAATCCCATTCCAAGCTTCATCCAATACATTGAACAGCAACTAAATACTTATTACTGCAAATATAAACCACATAAGAAATATGATCTACCAACAAAGGAACTAAACCTCAACTAACTTGTGATACTGCATTTAGTTACAAAGGCTAAGAGTAACCTGGGAGATTAGTCTTAAATTTCAGATTACCTGTAGTTATCGACACTTATGTCAATTTCATTAACCATTAGAGTTTGTAAAATCTCAGTGAAATGGCATTTAAATTGTGAAAAAAAATCATAAAAAAAGGTCAGGCAAAGCACTGACCTTTTAAATTTAATTAGTAATTACATGTAATCGCGAATTAGCACTTCGGCAATTTGCACACTGTTAAGTGCGGCACCTTTTCTCACATTATCTGAAACTACCCACATATTTAGGCCGTTTGGATGAGAGATATCATTTCTCACTCTGCCCACGAAGGTTTCATCATGACCACTGGCATTGCCAACCTGAGTTGGGAAGTCTTCTGGCTTTTCCATCAACTTAACGCCAGGTGCATTAGCTAATAATCTTTTTGCATCTTCAGCATCAAGCGGAGAGTGAGTTTCTAAATGAATTGCTTCGCCGTGGCCATAAAATACTGGAACACGAACAGCAGTTGCATTCACTAAAATTGAATCGTCGCCCATTATTTTCTGGGTTTCCCAGACCATTTTCATTTCTTCTTTGGTGTAATCATTATCAAGAAAAACATCAATTTGAGGGATCACGTTAAATGCAATTTGGCGGCTAAATGCCTTTGGTGTAATTTCTCTTCCACTTAGCAAATCTGTAGTTTGTTTGGCCAATTCTTCCATTGCAGATTTGCCTGCACCAGAAACTGACTGATATGTTGCAACATTAATGCGGGCAATACCAACAGCGTCTTGAATAGGCTTTAATGCAACCATCATTTGAATCGTTGAACAGTTTGGATTAGCAATAATATTGCGATTTCTAAAGTCAGCTAACGCATGGGGATTAACTTCTGGCACAACCAATGGAATATCAGGTTCATATCTAAAATGGGAAGTATTATCGATAACCACACAGCCCGCTTCTGCCGCTTTTGGCGCGAAGATTTCAGAGACACTGCCACCAGCAGAGAAGAAACCTAGTTGGACACTAGACCAGTCAAAAGTATCTGCATCTAATACGGTAATCTCTTTGCCCTTGAAAGTCACTTTTCCACCAGCAGAACGACTACTTGCTAACGGATACAATTTGTTAACCGGAAAATCTCGTTGTTCGAGAATTTCAATCATGTGTTGACCAACTAAACCAGTTGCTCCTAAAACAGCAACATCAAAAGCGCGAGACATTAGTGCATTACTCCAATAAATATGAATAAACTAAGCAAACGGTTATCGTCCAATTCGCTCACTTATGGATGGTATTGAAACCAAGGCCGTAGAGTGCCTCGGAAACGGGAAAATTTCCAGTTTTTAAGGTGACAGAAGCAAATTCTCTTCTTATAGCATAGTGTTTTCGGCTATAAACAAAGTCTGCCGCTGATTTAACCTGCTTTTTAAAGCCTTGACTATCGTCCATCACATTGTAAGTGGCTAAAATAGCGGCACTCACTTGCTCAATCTCTGACTTACCTTCTAATTGACTCATTTCAATCACGTCAGCATTAGGAAGACAACTTTCAAAGCTCAACTTTTGCGGCAATTGAAAGCGCTCACACAATTGTTGATACAAAAAGTACGTCCCCCTCGCCTTTCCTTCTAGCGAATGTCCAGCGATATGAGCTGTGCCAATTCGGCAATGAGGAACCAACTCAAAATCGATTGTGGGTTCATTTTCCCATACATCCATATTAAGACGCATCGCTTTACCACTTTCGAACAGCGTTTTAGCCGCCTGATTGTCGATTACTTCGCCCCTACATGCATTAATCAAAAGCTGCGACTCTTTGAGTTGTGTGAGGCGTTTGGAATCAAACATATGCTTGGTAGAATACTCACCCGTTGCGACAAATGGCACATGTAGACTAATAATGTCACATTCACATATTTCATCAATACTGACAAATTCTCGATGATCTCCGCTTGCGTGCAACGGCGGATCACATAATTTGGTATTTATGCCTAACAACTTTAAACGCTTATCCAATTGTGAACCGACATGTCCTGCACCAACTATTCCCACTGTTTTGGTTAATAAACTTGGTAGGTCACTCGCATACTCAGTCATCAGGCAACTTAAAACGTATTCGGCCACCGCAATTGCATTACATCCAGCTGCACTTCCCCAAGGAATTGATTTACGGGCTAGCATAGGTTTATCAAGATGATCAGAACCGGCCGTCGCCGTGGCTACATATTTTAATTTGTGCGCTTTAGAGAGCAATTTTTCAGTGACTTTTGTGGTGGAGCGAACCAACAGCACATCAACATCTTGAAGCGCTTCCGGAGTCAGAGTCTGACTAGAGTATGCTTGGCACTCTCCAACTTTTGAAAAAAAATGCTCAGCATAAGGCATTGAATCTTCATATAAAATTTTCATTACTACTATTATTCCACAGGGTTATGAAACACCTTTGCAAACGTAAATGCAGAGGCGCTAGGCCCCTGTTCTCGCAATTGTGTGAGACGGGCCAAGGCTTCTGGTATTTCAGGAATATGGCCAGCAGGAATCCACCAGAGTACATAAGTATCTTGTAAATCCGTTTCAAACCATTTTTTACGTTGTTTTAAAAAATCCATATGGTGGGTTTTAAACATGAAGAATTTCAGACTTTCAACATCTTCCCATACAGATAAATTAACCAGCATGTTTGGATCGTCGAAATAGTGAATATCGGTAGCGTTGCCGCTTTCATCTTTGAGTCGCCAAATAAACCCCATTGATTGTTCCGCGATCTGGTTGATGGGATCAAGCCCTTGTGCAAACTCTTGCATCAATTCGCTATCAATACTATCGAGTGCTTTACCGATATTGAGCTGGGCTAAGTGATATTGCATGACAACTCCATCTAAACAACAGCTGCGTAGTTTATACCTTTGCTAGATTAAAATCACGAACTCAGAAGCGGGCAAATAAGCAGTATCGACATACAAGGTCACTAAAAATCAGTCTTTTGAGTGGCCTTGTATCCACGATTGTCAACTAGGTTGGTTAAAATGCTTTAGTTGTTTCCCTTTAATTTTTCCAAAACCGCATCCATTCTCATTTTAACTTGTGAGAGGGTTTTGTTGTCTTTTTGGCATGAATCTGCATGCGTGCTATTCGTTTGAGCTATCGCGTTTATCTCATCCATATTTCCAGCGATATTATCTGTTACCTGCTTTTGCTCGCCCAAAATGCCGGCAATGTCATTGATTAGTGCCGAAACTTTATCAATATGTGTCACGATAGATTGCAACTTGTGATCGGCATCGAGTACTTTATCAACGCCCGCCTCCGTGGCCTTTTGTCCTGAAGCAATAGAAAGAACAGCTTGTTGTGCGCCACTTTGTACGCTGCTAATAATATCCTGAATTTCTTCCGTTGATTTTTGGGTTCTTGCGGCAAGCGTTCTTACCTCATCAGCAACAACTGCAAACCCGCGACCTTGCTCCCCTGCTCTTGCAGCTTCAATTGCAGCATTAAGTGCCAGTAAGTTTGTTTGTTCTGCAATACTTTTTATCACGTCTAACACAGTACCAACGTTGTTGATGTCGTTGGCTAGCCCATCGATTACTTCTGTAGTGGTTTGAATTTGTGATGAGGAGTCACGAATAACACTGATGGTTTCTTGCATAACGCGCATTGAACTTTCTGAGGCAGTATTGGCGTTATTCGCTTCAGTGGTAGCTAAATGGGTTCTTTCAGTAACCAGATGTGCAGATTGACTTAAGTCTCGCGCTGCGTCAGATACAATAGCCGTTTTCGCATTTTGGCTTTGTACACCATTGGTAATGGCACTGGCACTATCCAGCAAACTATCTGACACATTTTCGAGATCACTTTGAGTGACGGCCATTTCATTGCAAATTTGTTTTAGGTTTTGACGTAAAACTTCAATCGCCTTGGACATTCTACCAATTTCATCACTGCGGTAAAAAACCACTTCTTTATCGTAATTGCCTTTACTGACTTCTCTCAAATGATCAATTAGTGCCGTTAATGGCCTAACAACACTGTTATTCATAAACCAGGCGATTAACGTTGTAAATATGATTATGGCTAAAATGATTGCCAATGTTCCGTAATCGATAGCTGCAGTCGCAGACGCTTCCGTTTCAGTGCTGGCTTCAATGGCTCTATTATGCAAAAGTTGCGAAAGTGATTCGAGTAACTGTGTGGGTTCGCGATCAATTCCTCTAACCGCATCATCTCCAACGGAATGATCGAAACCGCTGGAAATAAAAGTTTGATAGCCGCGCTCGTATTGCTTCAATAATCCCTGATGCACCTGGCCAAATTGGCGCATAAGAGAAAGCGTTTTGTCATCAAGCTGCAAAGCCAAATAAGTGTTCACTTCAGTCTGGATTTTTTTGTGCGTCTTTAAAAAACTTTGCCAATACTTCTCTCTATCAGCTTGGTCTTTCCCACGCAATAGTACGTTTTTCCATTCTTGAACTTGGCGCTTAAAATTAAGATTAATCGAATCAGAAATAAAAGTTGCGGTCACTTCTCGTTTAATTAACGAGTCGTATTGATCAATTTTGTTAGACAAAATACTAAATGAAAATATAGCGATTAGGCCAACAGAAATGATACCCACGCCCAGTAAACCTATAATTTTGGGCCGTAACTTTTTAAATTGTTCTGGGATCATAATGATTTTTCTCGCTGATCAGAAAAGCAATATTCATAGAATCAAACGTCTATGCACACGACCTTTTCGATTACTTTTTAAAATGAAGTTGAAAGATGTTTTTAAATCAACTCAACCCTTTTCATCAGAGTATAGGTTTGCTCTGGATTTTTTACCGAGATATAAAAGGTTAATTTAGAATTTTAACGACATTACATTTTGGTTCGCACTAGTATCAACGTATTTCAAAATATCATTGATAAACCAAGCTCTGATGCAAAAGGACTGTGTTTACTATTCGCCAAACCTTACCCACCAATTATGAAACTTTTATTACAAATACAAACCTAGGTAGCGAAAAGTGCGGATATATCGCTGAAATACAGAAATTTACGCTAAACATGATAACCTGACAATAAGCGATTAAATCAAACAGGATAAAATATGAAATTTATAATTTTGGCTATCGTCATTGCACTGGCTGTCTTTTTTTTCAATCGAAGCTCAAACAATAAAAAAATGGCGACTGAGAATATAGCGATAGGAAAAAAGTATCTTGCAGAAAATAAGACTAATCAAGATGTGCAAGAAACAGCGTCAGGTCTGCAATATCAAATTTTACACAAAGGTGAAGAAACGGAGCACCCTAGTGCAAATTCAACCGTAAAAGTTCATTATCACGGCACCTTAATAGATGGCAGTGTGTTTGATAGTTCGGTTGAACGGGGAAATCCAATTAGTTTCCCATTAAACCAAGTAATTCCCGGTTGGACAGAAGGCCTTCAATTAATGGTAGTCGGCGATAAGTTTAGGTTCTTCATTCCATCAATTTTGGCTTATGGCAACCAATCTACCGGTAAGATAAAAGCCGGTTCAGTGCTTATTTTTGACGTTGAACTTTTAGAAATTCAGTAATTGTCAATTAGCGATAAGATTTCCTAAATAACTAGAAATCTTATCGCCTTAGTCATTTTCGTACATTTACCTCACTAAACTACTCGTCATAGCCTGGATTTACTCTATCTAGCTTACGCAAAATACCTGGCCAAGCCAGAGCACCACCAACAGAACGTGTGACTTGTTTTGCCTGTGCTTGGATCCCATCTAAAATTGGTTTTGGGATGCTAATAAGTGGCTGACCAGTAGCTTGAGCCTGAAGCTGAATTTCACAGGCACGCTGTAACAAAAACATATACAAAAAGGCATCGGCAACACTTTCTGAGCAGGTCAATAACCCATGATTTCGCAGAATCATAAAGTGTTTGTCGGCCAAATCAGCTACTAGTCGAACCTTCTCATCTGGATTTAACGCAACGCCCTCATAATCATGATAGGCAAGTGACGCGAGTGGGAATAGCGATTGTTGACTGTAAGCTTCCAAGCCATTTTTCAATGTCGACAAAGCGACACCCGCTGAAGTGTGTAAGTGCATCACACATTGGGCATCTTCTCTCGCTTCGTGAACGGCACTATGAATGGTAAAACCTGCGGGATTAATATTATGCGTAGTGTCCATCACAATATTGCCTTCTAAATCAACCTTAACAAGATTGGAAGCGGTCACCTCTTCGAACAATAACCCGTATGGGTTAATCAAAAAGTGATGTTCTGGGCCCGGTACTCTGGCAGAGATATGAGTAAAGACTAAGTCATCCCAACCATAATGTGCGACGATTCTATAACACGCTGCCAGATCTACGCGCACTTGCCATTCTTGTTCGCTAACTAGCGCTTTTACGCTGGAAGACATAATGAAACTCCAAATAATTACAATTTAATAACATTTCATCACTGTAAGGTATCTTGTTGAGGTAAACTGTCGTCAGTTTGACAATCATAGACAAATCGCAGTGGATATATTAGAAACTGAAAAACTGTTTATACAAAACCAGTGGTTGGAACAGCTGCCGCAAGAAGTGATCCACGATTTAATTTTAGTAAGCAAAATGAAGCTATTGCAGAAAGGCCAAATTTTGCATGCAAAAGGAGATAATGCGGAAGGGTTTTACTGTGTATTAGAGGGCAAGATACGCATTAGTAACGTAAACTCTCAGGGCAAAGAAATGGTATTGACTTGGTTAGAATCCGGCACTTGGTTTGGTGAAATTTCAATGTTTGACGGCTTGCCTAGAACACACGATGCCCACGCTGAAGAAGTAACAAAACTACTCATGATTCCAAATGTCGCTTTTCAATGTTTACTTACTCAAAAACCACAATTTTACCCTTACTTTATGCGCATGTTGTGTCAACGCATACGAGTAACTTTTGATTTGATTGATGAAACCGGCGGATTATCGCTTCAAAGGCAATTAGCTCGGCGAATATTGCTGCTCGTGAATGGGTTACACAATACCAATAAACAAACAGGGAGCAAGCGGATTTCCATTTCCCAAGAATCGTTAGCACATATGATAAATAGCTCGCGGCAAACCGTGAACAAATTGCTAAATGAGTTGAATCAATTGAATATTATTCAGGTGCATTACGGAACGATAGAAATAATAGATATGCGGGCTTTAGAGCGGTTGTGCGAAATATAAAGAGCAAGGTCATTACCTTGCTCTTTTGTACTACGTTTATGCTTCGTATTTTTTAAGTA
This sequence comes from Aliiglaciecola lipolytica E3, assembly GCF_000314975.1. Taxonomy (GTDB): domain Bacteria; phylum Pseudomonadota; class Gammaproteobacteria; order Enterobacterales; family Alteromonadaceae; genus Aliiglaciecola; species Aliiglaciecola lipolytica. The sequence continues at coordinate 66,184 of NZ_BAEN01000021.1, read as the reverse complement.
CTAGGGTCGCGTTTGTTCCGCCAAAACCAAAACTGTTAGACATAACAGTATTGAGCTTAGCTTTGCGTGGCTCGGTAACCACATCCAACCCTTTAGCAGCTTCATCCAAATTATCTATATTAATAGAAGGTGCAATGAAGTCATTCTCCATCATTAAGATGCTGTATATCGCTTCATTGACACCAGCGGCACCCAATGCATGACCAGTCATAGACTTAGTTGAGCTGATTGCCGGGCTATTTCCGCCAAACACTTCTTGAATCGCAGCCAGTTCTTTAACATCGCCGACCGGTGTAGACGTACCGTGAGTATTAAGGTAATCAATAGGTGTATCTACACCTTGCATTGCCATTTGCATACAACGTACTGCGCCTTCACCAGAAGGAGCAACCATATCGACCCCATCAGACGTTGCACCGTAACCTACTACTTCGGCATAAATTTTAGCTCCACGAGCCAGCGCATGTTCTAGTTCTTCAACCACGACCATACCGCCACCACCAGAGCTGACAAATCCATCGCGATCTGCGTCATAAGTGCGTGATGCAATGGCAGGGTTGTCGTTATATTTAGAAGACAAGGCACCCATTGCGTCAAACTGCACAGAGAGTGTCCAGTGAAGTTCTTCTCCACCACCTGCAAATACGACGTCTTGTTTATTCAGTTGGATAAGCTCTAAAGCGTTACCGATACAATGCGCACTGGTAGCACAAGCAGATGCAATAGAATAGTTAATGCCTTTGATCTTAAAAGGTGTCGCTAAACAAGCTGAAACCGTACTGGCCATTGATTTGGTAACCATGTAAGGACCAACGCGTTTTACGCCTTTTTCACGTAAAATATCAGCCGCATCGACCTGACTTTTTGATGAAGCGCCACCCGAACCTGCGATTATACCAGTACGTATATTCGACACTTGTTCATCGGATAATCCCGAATCTTCAACAGCCTGCTGCATCGCAATATATGCATAAGCGGAAGCATCACCCATAAAGCGCAGTTGCTTACGATCAATGTGCTCTTTAAAATCTATATCTACCTTACCCCAGACTTGTGAACGCAGACCCATTTCTGCAAACTCATCTGAAAAGGTGATACCTGAACGGCCTTGTTGCAATGAATCCAGAACTTCTTGCTGGTTATTACCTATGCTTGAAACAATACCGATACCTGTTATGACTGCTCTTCTCATTTTTCACCTTTTATTACGATTTAGTCGAAAAATTTTCCGCATATAATAATGATTTTACAGACTTAACTGGTCTGCTCTTCTGCGAAATGAAATAATGCATTCTTTTAATGCTAGCATGTGAATTAGTAAGTTACCTAAAAAACACTATTCTAGTGACAAAATACTGCAAAATTATCCTTAATTGCTATTTAACAACAGAAAAAGGTCACCTATTGAACATTTCTCCCGCCAATATCACTTATAACAATCAAGGCACTCCCGTGGCGGAAGATTTTGACGATGTCTATTTCTCTAATCATAACGGCCTTGAAGAAAGCCGTTACGTTTTTCTTGAAAAGAATAATTTGCCCCAAGCTTGGACAACACACCCAGACAGAAGTTTTGTCATAGCAGAAACTGGATTTGGCACTGGCTTAAATTTCTTAGCTACATGGCAGTCCTTTGAACAATTTCAAACAAAGGCTCAGAATTTACAACTGCACTTTATTAGCTGTGAAAAATATCCAATTGCAAAATCTGATTTAATCACCGCGTTGGCTAAATGGCCAGAACTTAGTCATTACTCAGAGCAACTGATTGCTCAGTATCCAGATTTGTTTGCAGGCTGCCATCGCCTAAGTTTTGCACACGGACGCGTGACACTAGATCTTTGGTTAGGAGAAGCCAGTCAGGTTTTCTTGCAGATGCACAATCAAGCCAACGGTTACATAGATGCTTGGTTTCTAGACGGTTTTGCGCCAAATAAAAACCCACAGATGTGGAATACCACGCTATTTCAACAAATGGCCAGATTAAGTAAGCAAGGGGCAACGTTTGCCACTTTTACAGCAGCCGGAATAGTTAAGCGTGGATTGTCTGAACAAGGGTTTATAGTGAATAAAACGAAAGGATTTGGACATAAACGAGACATGCTGATTGGGCGCTTTGAGCAGCCAGATATTGAGCGTAACACTGCACGTTATTTTCAACGACATGGAATTTTAAAAACATCTTCAAAACCAGCCAAGATAGCAATAGTTGGCGGTGGCTTAGCGGCGGCGAACTTAGCCATGTCTTTGGTGCAAAAAGGCATCGAAGTGACCGTGATGTGTAAAGACTCAAGATTCGCCCAAGGAGCATCGGGTAATCCGCAAGGTGGTTTTTATCCACAGCTAAATGCAGAAGCAAATATTTCAAGTCGAATCCAAGCACTCGCATTTGGATTTGCCTCAAGAAGGTATCATCAATTACTTGACCTTGGTTACGACTTTGCGCACCAATGGTGTGGCGTGTTGCAAATCGGATTTAATCCTAAGGTGATAAAACGGCAACAGGCCTTATTGAACAATAACGTCTGGCCTGACTCCCTAATTGAGTACGCTGACGAAACCCACGCAAGTCAAATTGCCGGTGTCGATTTACCTTATGAAGGACTATTTATCCGCCAAGGTGGATGGTTGAGTCCGCCAGAGTTAGTTAAGGCGATGTTCAAATATGCGCAACATCTTGGGCAATGTAAAATCAATCTCAACTACTTTGTGACAGAGATTTTTAAACAAGACAAACAATGGATAGTGAACGCCTCTGCCCCTGAAAAAGGGCAGAATAATAGTTTTGATGCGGTTGTTGTCGCCAGCGGTTCAGATATACAACAATTTTCCTTTTGTGATGCGATTCCGTATCAATTAGTTCGAGGACAAGTAGAAGCGCTGCCATCTCAAGCGCCCTTGCAAAACCTGAAAACCGTTTTATGTCACAAAGGCTATATGACACCCGCCATCGACGGATTTCATGCATTGGGCTCTACTTATGTAAAACAAGATACCAGTTGTGCGTACAGGAAGGACGAACAAACTACCAATTTAGACATGCATAAAAAAGCGCTCGCTAACACGTCTTGGGCAAATGATATTCGTGGTGACAATAAAGGACGTGCAGCGATTAGATGTTCTCTACCTGATCATCTTCCAACTGCGGGAAGCTTATTTGATAAGCAAATACAAACAGCTCAGTACAAAGATTTATACAAAGCACTACCGCTGCAAAAATATGAGGTTGCCGACGATTTGGGCGGTTTATTTGTATTAGCCGGTTTAGGCTCCAGAGGATTGACCACAGCTCCTTTGTTAGCCGAATTACTTGCATCGCAAATCTGCAACGAGCCTTTACCGCTAGAAAGTCAGTTGTTAGACGCGCTCAACCCTAATCGCTTTTTGATTAAAAACTTAATCCGGCGTGTAGAGCCCTAAGCTTATTCGCCTACCAGCACATACTGCGGCTGCAATGATCTCACAACAAAGTCTGGTACTAATAAAGACGCGCTCGACACCACCACTTTTGAACTGGTAGATATAATACGCGCATTGACTCGAACACCTTTTTCACTGCGAATGAGGGTGCCGGACAGAACGTAATCTAATTCTAGTTGTCGAGACAATCGACCTGCCTCACGACTAAACACCATATCACCACTTGCACCAACGCCAATATGACTAGTGGTTTTAAAATCAATAACCTGAACGCCAAAACTTTGCACCTCTACAATCAACATTTCAGCTAGTTGATTACCTAAAATCGTGGTTTGTGTAAGGCTGTTATCTAAATTCACAAAAGACGCAATGCCCACTTTGCTTGAGGTGTTAAGTTGTCGCCCATTTCTAACCAATTCCATCGTTAACTGCTCGGCATAATCCGCCAAAGATTTATGACTAAACGAAGGTTGGTATAAGGTATTTGGTGCGCGATAAACAGCGACTGGCTGATTATTGTCATTCGCTTGTTTTGCAATTAACTCTTTAGGTTCGGCCCGATAGCGAATACCGGTATCAGGCTTTTCTAGCTTTTCTGTCGTATCTACCGTTTGCGGAGTGTGTTTTTCAGGAGCAGAAAACCAATCCACGAATGACGCACCAGATGATGCACAGCCGCTTAAGAATAAACAGACAGCAACGGACAAGATTGGCATATTTGATGTGCACTTCACGGTGTTACTCTCCTTGGGTCAACTGCACACCATCAACCATATTGTGTTCACTTGGCAATAGTGCGTCCACCACATAAAACGGCATTAACATCTGCGCACTTGCCACCACGGCTTTACTTTGTAAACCAAGAATCCGTGCATTCACGATGTAGCCACCTTGATGCTTGGTTAAGGTGCCGGTAAGAATATATTCAATGGGCGTTTGTTCGGTCAGTTCTAAAAAGTCCCTGCTTAACAAAAAATCACCCTGTTCAGTTACACGAATATAATCCGTCGCTTTAAAATCGATGACTGGGATACGAAACTTATGTAATTCATGCATAAATGACTCGGTTAACTGGAAGCCAAGCAAATTTGTGCGTTGCAGATTACTGTCTATTAACGCAAAGTTAGTAACCCCAACCGGCGTCTTATCAGTTAAATATTCCATGTTAGAAATCAGATCCTGCGTCATATTCTGAACATAGTCGCCCACATGTTTGGTCATAATACGTGAGTTATTCCCGCTGCCATTTCCGTACAAAGCGTCTGCTGGTTCGCTGCCATATAAATCATTTTGTTCAGTGGTTTGATTATAATCCGCAGATAAATAGGCGGGATCGGACATGATATTCACCACATGCATTTGCGGAGCTGCTCGATTGTCAGATTTGCGTTGAGGTTTGTCTGAATCCTGTTCGCCGAACAAAGGCATATTAGCACAGCCTGACAAGATCAAAACCATAGCCAAAGATAATGTTAGTTTAGTCACTTAAGACTCCTTTAATTACGAATCAGTGCGATAGAGCATGCCACCTCGCGTGGTGACTTTTTCTCGTTGCCAAAACAACTCTGCCGGAAAAAATTTAGTCGCAGAAGCGACAACATCTTTACTTTCCACATGAACTATTCTCGCATTTACTATCGCCCCTTCTTGTTGTTCCGTTATAGTCCCGGCGATGTAAAAATCGACATTTTGCAAAGGTGCTAGTCGGGAAACGTCACGACTCAACGCATATTCTGCTTCTTTTGTTATTAATATATCGTTTGTGATCTTATAGTCTTGAGTAATAAATCCACGACGGCTCGCTTCTGTCACCATTCCCTCAGATAATTGATGCCCTAGAAGCCGTAAAGGGTGCTGATGATTTTTATCAAATTGTAGATTGGTTACTGGCACAAAGCTGACAACTGCGTAACGATAATCACGGTTGGCACTCACCCTCGAAAACAACTCGTTGGCCAGCAATGAGGTGTGATATTCAACGTTGCCTAAAGCAGGTACTGACTCTTCGTATTGCACTTGCGGTTGATATTCAGATTCTGACAGAGCGGTACATGCACTAAGACAGGCAACTAACCCTAACCATAAACTATGATATATTTTTTGGATTTTAAAATTTTTCACACGCAATACTCTTTGCAATAACGTCTTCATTTATGAGTATTTGCAATATTCGAGCCACGTAAAAAACACAATTGACGACAATGTGGCTAGCCTCAAAACAGGCTGTCTAAGTTATTTTTGATGATGAGGAACGGCAATCAATGACCTTAAAGCGGCAATGTTTTGACGAGACGTAACAAAACACTATGCATCCAATAATGATTGCCACAATGTCATGACTTTTTTCTGATCTTCTGGCTCAAGTTCGTTTTGAGCAAAGGCGTCATTGAGATTGTTAGTTAATAAAGCATCTAGCGTGGCAACATCGGCTTTTTCACTGTTTAACGCTTGACTGGCTATCAACGAAAAATGGCCATGCAAATAACTCGCGATAAACAACTCGTCGTCAGTACCAGAGTCTACAACTTGATCTAATTGGGTTTCTGCTTGTTGAATAAAGTGTTCTAGTGGTTGCTGTGACACGTAAAAGGATTCCTGTTTTGAGTATTGATATGATGAGTTTAAGATTCAGCAATAGGATATAAAACTTGGTCGCGGTAACCGGTAATCACCGGTATCAATCCGGCTAATTCTGCATCTAAGTGCATATCGCCAGAATCACTAATGAGAGGCCGACCTTGGAGTGATTGTATTTTACTTTTAGTCGCCACCACACATATATTTTGTCGACCAACGGCTCTTAAAACAGCTGGACTTAGTTGCTGATTACCGCGCCCAAATAGGTGCCCCTGCCCTCCTATTAGGGTAATAACTAACTTGCTGGGAGTTTGCTCAACATAATTTAAAATGTCGTTTTCAGTCGCATCTTGGTGAACTAATTGTTGATTAACAACAAGATCAACACCTAATAACGTATTATCTAGCCCTAACTCTTGCATTATCGTGGCAACGGTTGAGCCCGAACCCATAACAAACACGGTCTCAGGTAATTCTTGCATCATCTCGATGATTTGCGCAGCAATATCAATTAACACTAAATTTTCAGATTCTTTGCCGCCCATTTTTACCGCTTGAATATAACGCAATTCCGTTGGCACGCGCATTTCACCATAGTATTTTGCGTTCACTTTACCTTGTCGAAACTTATCTTCATCAATGTCTTTAACCTCGGCTTCACTCAAACTCACGATTTCGCCTTGGATCAACATTTTCACGACTCGACCTGCTGATTTCGGTGTGATCGCATACACACCTGAATGAATTTTACAGCCGGCTGGCACCCCTAAAACTGCGACTTGATCAGCTACTATGTCATAGATATTTCGCGCAGTGCCGTCGCCACCAGCAAATAAAATCAGATCGACTTGAGCATCCAATAATTTCGCAGCCGTATTTTGGCTATCGATGGCCTCAGTTTGATCCGGATCAGTTTGATAGACAACTTGCGTATTGAAGCCCATTGAACGACTTAAATCTTCGCCCATTTCTCCAGATGCCGTATAAATTTCAATATTTTCATGCAATGAGGCTATTTCTTCCAATGCGAGACGGGTCTTCGCATTAGCCCGCTTTTCAGCCCCCATCGCTAATGCCTTTTCACGGATTTCTTTGCCATCACTGCCTTTTAAAGCTAATGCGCCGCCAATACCAGCAAAAGGATTAATAATAAGACCTAATTTAAATGTTCTCACGCAATGCGCCTTTGGACAGATGATAAAGATGAAGCACACATGTTTGCGGTTAAGTCGACCTGATAGAATGCGGCCAACGCATTTAGCATAATTTGCGCTCTAGGAGGAAAACCATTGCGCTGGTATTCATTTAATTGCTGAAAAACATTACTTTGAAACGCTGCCCTATCAGGTTGTTCACCATTGAGGTTGTCTGTGCTGACTTGAAACGGCAGGTTTGCCGCAAGGCTAAATGCCCATTCAATTGCCTGGGGTTTCAATTCAACTTGCTCAAATTCTGCTTGTTGTTGTTTGTTACGTCCATCGGGACAATACCAATAGCCATAGTCTTCTAACAATCGCCTTTGTTTACCGGCAATACACCAGTGCGCAATTTCATGTAAACCACTGGCAAAAAAGCCATTAGCGAACACAATTTGATGATAGTCACAGTGCTCGTTGGCTGGTAAATAGATTGGTTCACTTTCGCCTTTTACCAGTTGGGTATTCTCACTTTTCTCAAAGCATTGATTAAACAGTTTTATGAGGTCGCGATAATGATGCACAAACTACCCGTTACACTAGATCTTATAGTATGGAGATTATTGGATAAAACAAACTGCCAAGAAATTCGACACGCCCAACGACACAAATCCACTTTCTACAAATATTGAATATAAAAACGCATTGTAACCAATTGCCACTGGGTAACTCAACATTGACCTATTGTTCTTTTTGCCCCAGAACTGTTTAGCATATTAATCTTGCCAAAATCGCAATAATTAGCGGTTGTCAAAAAAGCAGCTTTAAGACAAGCTATGATGTAGTTAAGTCATTTAGAGAGCTGAATATGTTTATCGATCGCAGGAAAATGCTCATGGTGCTGGCAATAGTGTTTTGCAATGCAAACGTGCTGGCTATTGATGTTGCCAAAACGGAAATAGCGCCCGTCATTGATGGAATCGATGATGACCAAGTCTGGCAGAGAGCAAAATGGCTTCCGCTAGAACATATTATTCTTGGCGGGCCTTTAGATGAGCAGGATTTTCAGGGCAAATATCGCTTGCTTTGGGACTCAAACAAACTCTATTTACAAGCTCATATCGAAGATGATCGTTTAGTTGATTTTAATGCAGACCCTCTACTTAATTACTGGGATGACGATACGTTAGAGGTATTTATCGATGAAGACGCATCAGGCGGTAACCACCAATACACTTACAATGCGTTTGCTTATCACATTGCATTGGATAACCAAGTGGTTGATATCACTCCTGAACGCTCCCCAGCATTATTTAATGAGCATATTGAAAGTCAATGGCGACGCGATCCAAATGCACCACATAAGGTGATTTGGGAAGTGGCCATTTCTCTTTATGCGGATAATTTCACAGCTAACAAAACAAATACTCCCGTAACTCTTTATAAGGGAAAAAAAATTGGCTTTATGTTGGCCTATTGTGACAATGATAACAGTAACACGCGCGAACACTTCATAGGTTCAAAAGACATACAAGCCGTTAATGGTGATAAAAACCGCGGCTGGATAGATGCCAGCGTATTCGATACATTAATTTTGGGTGAATAAATAATCAATGACGATTCTTCTGGATAACATAATTCAACATCTCCATCATGCTAATGAAATGCATGAGCACACACTGAAAGTTGACTTAACAGACGCATTAAGGGAATTACAGGATTGGCAAACAAAGCGCCTTTTAGCTACCCATCAAGATCTGTGGGAAAGTAAACGATTCCGCCCAGCAATGACGTTTTTCATTGATGAATTGTATGGCCCTAAAGATTTTAGTCAGCGCGACCAAGAGTTGGCGCGCGTTGTCCCTAAAATGGCGAAGATTATTCCCAAACAAGCTCTGGAATCATTAGAGGCGGCACTGAGGTTAAACAGCCTTTCCTTAGAATTGGATATCGCTTTAACCGAACAGCTCGATGGAAAAACGATTTCGCGTGAAACATACGCGATGGCCTATTGTAAATGTGAAAATCAAGCGCAACGGGAAGAACAAATTGTACTGCTTGAGAGGCTCGGTGTTGATTTGGCAGACGTGGTCAAAATAAAAGGTATTTCAACGTTATTAATGCTGTCGCGCAAACCTGCAAGAATGGCAGGTGTTGAAAGCCTCCATCAGTTTTTAGAATCCGGTTATAAATCATTTAAAAAGTTAGGCAACGTGGATGACTTTATTCAGCCCATTGTGTCCCGAGAGAGAGCGCTTAAAAATGCTTTATTTGAGCAGAAACGTCCTAACCCTTTACCTGAGTTTAAAGCCTAGATATGCCTAACGAAAAGCCTATTACAGATACATATGCATGGTTGTTACCCACACCGCACATCATGAAATGGTCTGTGACGCCTGAGCAAATAGATCACTATAACCATGTCAATAATGTGGCGTATGTATCACAGCTAGAACGAGTTTCTTGGTCACATTCGATGTCACTGGGGCTAACCATAGAAATATATCAACAGTTAGACCGAGGTATGGCCATAAGTAAACATGAAATTGAATATCACGCCGCCGCATTGTTAGGTGATAATTTACTATGTGCAACCTGGATTATTGAATGTGATCGCAGATTAAAGTTATCTAGAAAATTTCAATTTATTCGCGAGTCTGATGGAGTCACAGTCTTAACCGCTCGCACGGATTTTGTATGTATCGCGTTGTCATCTGGGAAACCTAAAAGAATGCCAGAACCATTTAGAGATATTTATGGAAAAGCTTGTTTACCTAGCGCTTAGTTTGTCGCTTAAGGCAATCGGTTAATGGCTAAATATATTGCTATATTTGTTTCTGCTTGTTTGCTGGCATCAGTGCTATTAAATCTATTTTTTTGGCAGCAACTAACACGGTTGAATTCGTCCACTAGTTCGGTATCGAATTCGGATGTTAATTTACCGCAATTAACCTCACCTGAAACTCAATACACAAATACAACCAAGCAAAATAAACCGGAAACTTTCGAAGCCCCCTCAGAAGAAGATAATCAACGATATCAAAAAGCAATTTATTGGATTAAACAACAAATTGCTGCTGGCGAGTTGGTTGACGCAAAAGATGCGATTCAAGCATTTCTGAGAAACGAGCCTCAGAACATTGATTATTTGTTGCTCGAGGGACAACTGATTGCCAAAACAGCTCCTATTAGTGAAGTGCTTGCACATTATTATTCGTTACTTGATCTGCCTTTAGAAACAGAACAGAAAGCGCAAATACTTGGATTAATCAATGAACTAACAAATACCAATATTAATAAATTAAAAGCCATTCGTTCATGGGATGTTCTAGCAACATTTCTTGAACCCCTTTGGCAGTTTGATCCAACTCGGCGCTCAATTATCGTATCGTTGGCAGAAGCTTACGCATATCAAAATCAAGAGTTTTTAATGGAAAACGTGTTGGCTTCACTGCAACAAGGAGATATGGATGCTGCCCGTATTAGGCAGATTTTAAAACAACAGGGAACGTCAACAGCAAGTACTGAACCCATTGAAAAAGACGAGCCGCAGCCAGTTGATTACGAACGCTCAGTTAAATTACGTCCACTCGGCGATCATTATACTACTCCGGTTTTATTCGGCAGAAATAAACAAGAACTGATGTTAGACACGGGGGCAACAACAACGGTATTAACGTCTGAGGCGTTTGCAAATATATCGCGTAGGACAAGTTGGGAATATGTTGGTACTTATAAAATAAACACGGCAGGTGGTTTATTGGATGCGCCAGTGTATCAGCTAAAGCAGGTCTTTTTTGCGGGCTTTCGTTTGGACGATGTCGCCGTTGTGGTTTTACCAATGCCTGAATTTGACTATGCCGATGGCTTATTAGGAATGAACATATTACGTCAGTTTGATTTTAAGATTGATCAACAAAATGATCTTTTGTTGTTAAACCGAACACTACGCTAACGTCGCTTAAAAATTAATTTCGATTTCTTGTTCATCTTGCATCAGTTGAAAATCTGAAATACGGTTTTGGATGGCAAAATTACGTAACGTCAAGGTGATCCCCTGACCTTTCATGTTGCCGCTAGATGGTTGAAACGAACACAAACTCAATAACTCTTCAAATTCATCGTGTGGCCAGAAATAACACTGCTTAAACCCAGTTAACAATAGCGCATGTCCGTTTTCAGTTCTCACAAAGTGCGTTTTGGGGGTCACTTGTAGATAATCAAAATATGCTCTAATTAACGCCGAAGATTCACCACGAGTAGGTAAATTAGCAATCAACGAACTTAGTCTTAGCTCACTGTTATTATTTTTAGTGAGGTTTTGCAGTTGTTGAAAGCTTAAAGGATTTCCGTATTTTACTATCGCTTGTTCAACCGTTTTATTGTAAACCGGCAGAATATCCACGTAGCGGCTAGCAACACGATAGGTTAATGAAACTTGGTTAACGAATCCCAGATCTTTGTCAAAATGCAACGACAAATTCTGTAATAGTTCAGACTCTAAGTAAGGTTGTGTAAAGTGTATGTCTACTTTTTCGCTGCGATTGCCACCAGAAATATATTGGATTGCACCACCTTTTTCGATTAGGTTTAAAGCGCGTTCCAATACATTGTCACCCACTCTCACACCACGAATATCCATTTTGGAATACACTTCCAAATCCAAATCAGAGTCAAACCGAGTTAAACTAGACAGGTTTTTGTCCGCTTGGGCAAACGCATTCAATACTAAAAATGTACTCGCAATACAGATACTTCGAATCATAATCAAACAACACACTCTGGGTTCATTGTATAACGCAATGACTTTGAATTAATTAATAGAGTATATACATAAGTGAAGACAAAATGCAGGTTTGTATAACACAGCGCCTTGGTGTGGAACTTTTCGCATTTGTAATTGAAATCTTAAAACAGCTACAACCCCCTATTCCCAGCGGTTAGCAATGAGAATAGGAGGTAAGTTTCCGGCTACTAGAAAATAACCTATGAAATGCTAGCGGCCATTTTGAAACGCAATGACCACCGGCAATCTTGCCGCACGCCAAGCCGGAAATAACCCACTGATAAATCCTATCACTAATGCCATAGTCGCACCTTGCAGGAATAAATCGGAGGTTAACTGAAATTGGAATACAACTTGGGTGAAACTACCGCCTAAAGTTGCTGCACTCAAGCCATCGAAAAAGATAAAGGCAGCAATAGAGCCTAATATTCCACCAATGACAGATAACACCAAGGCTTCGGTTAATGTGCCGATAAATGCCGAAATATGGCTAAACCCTATGGCTCTAAGTGTCGCGATTTCTCCTGCCCGATCTGACACAGAGGTATACATAGTGTTAAGCGCTCCAGCCAAAGCGCCAAGCGCCATAATGGTAGAGATAACGCGTCCGAATAACGCCATGTAACTCAACCCTTTACTTTGTTCAGAGAAGTAACTTTTTTCGCTTTGAACATCTTGGTTGAGTCTAGGATCATTTTCTACAAAAGCTTTAATTGGCTCGATTTGATCTGGTGAAGTTAATTTGGCTCTAACTGATTGATAGCTGCTTCCACGGTTATATAAGCTCTGAATTACTTTTGCATCTGCCCACAGTTCACTTTCAAATACATTTCCTCCGGTAGTAAACACACCGACAACGGTCCAAACGTTTTTCCCTGAACGAATTTCATCTCCCAATTCAAACCCTGCAAACTCATCCAGTATGCCCTGCCCGACAATTAATTCATTGGTCCCTGTTGAATACATACGCCCTTGAGTTAACTTGAAGTTTTCGCGCAATGCTATGCCTTGTTGGTTAATCCCACGTAACGGAATATTGGCTTTGGTTTGACTACTCTTTTTTACCCCATCAACAATCACGTAAAGTTCAGGAGAAATGATAGGCCCGTTTTCGTTTGATGCTATGCCCGGTGCATTGGTTAAGATATTGACTTGCTCATTGGATACAGTGCTGTTGAGTTCTGCAGCCGAACTTACCCTTAAGAAAAAAGCTACGTCATCACTACCCGCACTTTGCATAGTGGTTTCAAAACCTTTCGCCATCGCCAGAAACGCTAATAATATCGCCACCACTACTGCACTGGCGAAGACCATCGCCGCAGACATCCAAAAACGACGCGGAAGACTGCGCACATTCATCATGATAACTGCACTACTTTGTGAAACTAAACTCATGCTTATGCCCCTTGAAATCCAGTGACGATATTAAGTCTAAGTGCGCGTATAGCCGGCACAATTCCGGTAATTAATCCCAATAACAGCATATAACCCAAAGCTTGCAATACGATACCTTGGTCGAGTACTAAGTTTGGTAAAAAGCGCGCCATGGCTTCGGAAGCGCCTTGCACAATAACAAATGCAGCTCCTAACCCAAGCAATCCGCCGATAAACGCTAGCAAGCATGATTCGATTAATATCATTTTGAAAATACGGGGCGAAGAAAAACCTAAGGTCTTAAGCACGGCAATTTCGTTAGTTCTCTCACGAATAGCTAAAACCATTGTGTTTCCGACTACAACTAGAATGGTGAAAAATGCCATAAACACAACACCAAAGATGATAAGGCCAATATTCCCAATCTGTTCAATGAATGCTTTGTTAAATGCCGCTTCAGTGCTAGTTTCTGTTTCCGCTGCTGAATTGGCAAAGTTTGTATCAATGGCATCAGACACTTGCTGATTTAACGCCGAATCTGTCGTGGTCAACATTAACCAGCCAACATTGTCACCGCCCCAAGTTTGCGTTTCCATAAAATACTTGTGATGAAAAACGATATATCCGGTATCGGTTTTTTCATCTTTTGCTGTGAAAATACCATCCACCTGTAATTGCCACGTTTGTGTACCATCTTTGTTGGTGAAAATATTCGAAGACATTGGAATAGTATCCCCCACTTTCCAATTAAACGTTTTAGCCATTCTTTCGCCAACTATCACGCCTCGTTGATTGTTTTGCCATTGTTTCAGTTGAGCTTCAGGTACCACTAACTCGTCATAAACCGTGAAATAAGTCGTCGGGTCAACGGCCATTGTCACCACCTGATTTGCTGGTTCTTGATAAAACCCGCCAAACCAATTGGCGTAGCTTACATCTTTAACCCCTTCGATATTTTTTACTTTATTTACATAGGCAAAAGGTAGAGGTTGCGTAAAATTAATTTTATTCGCGGTAATCAGTCGGTTATCAGCTGACATTTCCACGCCAGCATTTAGCGCACCTTGTAGCGCGGTAATTGCGCCGAAAATGAGAAAGGCAATAAAAATGGCAAAGCAAGTTAAAAAAAGTCTGAGTTTTTTGCGAGTGAGATTCTTATAAATCAAATAGAGATCTTTCATTTCGCCTCCAGAACAAATTCACCTTTATCTAAATGCAAGGTGTGTTTCGCATATTTTGCGGCTGACGGATCGTGGGTCACCATTACAATCGTTTTACCAAACTCTTTATTTAACAGCTGTAAGGTTTCGAGAATTTCATCCGCTGTTTTCCGATCTAAATCCCCAGTAGGTTCATCACACAACAACAGTTTAGGGTCAGAAACAACGGCTCTGGCAATGGCGACTCGCTGTTGCTGACCGCCGGACATCTCGCTTGGCATATGTTTAGCTCTATCATCCAAGCCCACTAATTTAAGTGCATTTTGCACACGCTGAGCACGTTCTTTGCTGCTCATATTAGTCAGTAACAGTGGCAATTCCACATTCCGAAAGGCATTTAGCATAGGCATCAAATTATAAAATTGAAAAATAAATCCAATGTTATTTGCGCGCCATTTTGCCAACTTACCTTCACTTAAATTATCAATTCGTTGGTTATCAAAACTCACTTCACCACTTGAGGGTTGATCGACACCTCCTAGCATGTTCAGTAAAGTCGTTTTGCCTGACCCAGATGGGCCCATAATGGCCACAAAGTCACCTTTATTAATTTGCATATTGAGGCCGTCAAAAATGCTGATTTGTTCTTTCCCTTTTACAAACTTCTTGGAAACGTTAACTAAATCAAACAACACGTCTTCACTCATTTTATTCTCCTAACTATTTTTGAAAGGCAACTTTGACACCCATGTCGGGCAATATTTTTGGATCTGCTTGTTCTATTTTTATTCTCACCTGCACTGTCGCTTTTGCTCTATCAGCTGTGGGAATAATGGCAATGACTGAAGCCGGAATGATCCAATCAGGATAGGCATCCAACTGCGCTTCTACCGGTTGTCCTGGGTATACTCGGCCGATAAACGACTCATTGACATCCACTTCAATTTCTAAAGATTCCATGTCGACGATAGTGCAAATACCGGTTCGGGTAAAACCGCCACCTGCTGAGCTTGGAGCCACAATTTCGCCGGGTTGAGCAGCTTTAACTGTTACTACGCCGGAAAATGGCGCGCGAATAATGTGATCATCTAACCTTTCTTGCTGACGGCGTACCTCGATATTTGCGACATGCAGATCCGCTTTAGCACTTTCAATGTTAGCTTGTAAGCTATGCATCTGCGCTTGTGCTCTGGACTTTTCTGCTGCACTTGAAAACGTATTTGTCATTACTCGCTTGTGATTGTCTTGTGCGTCGTTAAGATTTGCTTGGATACTATTGATTCGCGCTTTTAATACATCCAGTTGCGCTACTGCCAACTCATAATTTGTTTTTGCTAGGGTATTATCTAACCTTGCAAGTATTTGACCTTCTTCTACAGAGGTTCCTTCTTCAATAGTGACTTCTGTTATCAGCCCCATAATTTCCGCTGACACCGTAGCCATTCGTCTTGCAGTGATATATCCGGAAGAATTCAGGATGGCAGTATTTTCCGTAGTTGCTGGAGAAGAAGGGTTTGCTTTATCCAGATTAGCATCGCCAGCTTGTTTATTTTGGCTTGGCGCTTTAGTGGTTTGTATTGCGGAGTTTTGTCCAGAACCAGAGGGGGGATTTATTTGTTCACTGCTGCCCTTGGCAAATTCCAATGTGGCCCATACTGAAATAATCACAACCACTATCAGCAGCAGAATTACCTGCCACAACGTAAAACCTTTGGGCTGTGATTCTTCAACACGATCAATTTTAAGACTTTGTAATAACTCGCTTTTATCCGACACGTAAATTATCTTCCATAACTGTATCTTTATAGTATTGGCACTAATTGCACCGACACGTTTATTTATTGTACAGGTTTAGTTTGGCACAAATAATTTAAATAGAAATAGGCTAAAAGTCACTTTTAGGTGAAACAGGAATGTTACCGAGTCATTTCTTTTCCCTTCACTGCCAATAAAAAAGCACCAGAAACGAGTGCAGTCAGTGCAGAAAAAACAAACGCATTGTATGCGCCAGCTCCTTGTTGCCAAAGGTAGCCAGAGACGTAATTCCCCACAGCTCCACCGATACCAAAAGAAATACTGATATACAGTGCTTGTCCGCGGCTTTGGAAGGCTTTACCAAAATATTCATGGATAAATTTTATTGCAGCGGCATGATGTAAGCCAAAGCTAAAAGCATGCAAAACCTGACTCAATATCAACACCCACAGCCACTCGGCGGCATCAGCCAGTACGTACCATCGAACTGCGGTCAATATTATGCTGGCAAATAACACCCATTTAATCCCGAACAATTTCATGAGTCGGCCAGCTACCAAAAAAATGCCGATTTCAGCTGCTACAGCTAACCCTAGCAAAATACCCGTCGTTTGCCCGCTATAACCAAGATCACGTGTATAAAGTGCGAAAAAACCATAGTAAGTCCCAAAACTCACCTGCAAAAATATGGCGCTGAGCATAAATAATATAAAAGGTGTGGTTTTGGCTTTTCCCCAGATGCTGCTTTGCGAAGATGAGTGAGCAGAATCGCTTTGATTTTCACGAATAAAGAGTGTGGATATAAATAAACATAGGAGGACAACCGCGCTGATAAATATCGGAGCTTCTGAGGAAGTAAAATCAATCCCCACCCCGGTAATGACCGTTAATACAATAAAGCCAACGCTGCCCCACAATCGAATAAGACTATAACGACTAGGATCACTTGCAACACAGTTGAGAGTTAATACTTCGAGTTGAGGTAACACAGCAGTCCAGAACATCATCATCAGCCCAAATGCGAATGTTAATCCCCAGAATCCATCAAGCCAAAATACACAACAAAAGGTGGCGAATGTAAGGAAACTGCCGAGCCGCAGAATAGATAAACCTTTGCCTGACTTATCTGCCATAGAGGCCCATAAATTAGGCCCCAATATTCGCGCAATGGTGATGAGAGCGAACAACTCACCAATTTGTTGTGAGCTAAATCCACGCCCATCGAGGAATATGCCTAAATACGGCACCAGTATCCCTAACTGCCCAAAATAGAGCAGATAGGTAATACCCAACAAAATCAAATTTACACGCGAGCTCGCCTGATTAATACTTGCACTATCAGCAGGCAACTGAATTAAGCCTGCCCGGGTATAATTGGCGTTATTGATGTCACATCGGCATTTTGGCCACGATGACGCAGTAAATGGTCCATCAACACAATCGCAGTCATAGCTTCTGCGATTGGTACGGCACGAATACCAACACAGGGGTCGTGTCGACCTTTGGTAATAATTTCTGCTGCTTGACCGTGAATATCAACAGAATCACCCGGGACACTAATACTTGAAGTAGGTTTGAGTGCTAAATGTACCACGACATCTTGTCCTGACGATATGCCACCTAAGATTCCGCCAGCACGATTTGTTTTAAATCCTTGAGGGGTTATTTCATCG
This sequence comes from Aliiglaciecola lipolytica E3, assembly GCF_000314975.1. Classification (GTDB taxonomy): domain Bacteria; phylum Pseudomonadota; class Gammaproteobacteria; order Enterobacterales; family Alteromonadaceae; genus Aliiglaciecola; species Aliiglaciecola lipolytica. The sequence goes on along the minus strand of NZ_BAEN01000021.1, from coordinate 48,303 downwards.
CGGTGCTCACTGCCTTTTTGTTCTACAACAGCGAAACCATCGCCTATTTCAACGCCTTTTACCGCGTTGATCCCCATCATTGCCGAAGCAAGGTCTGCGTCTAAGCGGTCAAATATTGGCTCACCTAAACCGACGGGCATATTTTTAGCGACGACGGAAACTTTTGCACCAATGGAATCCCCAGCTTTAATCAAATCTCGCATATAAGCATCAAGTGCATCTAATTTAGTTTCGTCAGGACAGAAAAAAGCATTCGTATTCGTCACACTGTGATCGATACTATCGATTTTTATCGGCCCCAATTGGGACAGATAACCATGAATTTCGATACCGTGAACTTGTTTTAAATATTTTTTAGCTATTCCACCCGCAGCAACACGAATAGCAGTTTCTCTAGCTGAAGAACGACCGCCGCCGCGATAATCACGTAAACCGTATTTTTGTTGATAGGTGTAGTCGGCATGCCCGGGACGAAATGTATCTTTGATTTTTGAATAATCCTGGCTACGTTGATTCGTGTTGTTAATTAACAAACCGATACTTGTACCTGTGGTTTTACCTTCAAAAACACCAGATAAAATTTGTACTTCGTCACCTTCACGTCTTGCCGTAGTGTAACGAGACGTGCCAGGCTTTCTGCGATCTAAATCAATTTGTAAGTCAGCTTCACTTATCTCTAAATTCGGTGGGCATCCATCTACAATGCCGCCAATTGCAATACCGTGACTTTCACCAAAAGTGGTCACTGTAAAAAGTTTGCCAAAAGTGTTTCCAGCCATGTTTATTTTACTTCCTAACGTTAACTATGTTTCGCCCAGTAGGCAGTTAGGTTTGCATGATTTATTGCAAACACTCCCCTACCACCGTGCTCGAACTCAACCCAATGAATATCCAGTTCCGGATACTTAGCGTTCATATGTACTTCACTATTTCCCACTTCGACAAATAGCCAACCATCTGGGTTAAGATGCTCAACTGCTTGGCGCAAAATGGTATCAACAAGAACTAGTCCATCTTCACCCGCCGCTAAACCCAGCTCTGGCTCGTGATGAAACTCATCTGGCAAATCCGACATGTCTTCAGCGTCAACATACGGTGGATTACTTACTATTAAGTCGTATTTATGTCCTTGTAACGCTTCCATCAGATCCGACTTAATCGGCAACACGCGATCATGTAAACCGTGTTCTTGAATATTTATATCTGCAACTTGCAACGCGTCGTCACTAATATCAACGGCGTCTACTTGCGACTCTTCAAATTCATACGCGAGCGCAATAGCGATGCAGCCACTGCCTGTGCATAAATCCAAGATGTATTGTGGTTCAGACTCTAACCAAGTGGAAAAGTGTTGGTCAATAAGTTCAGCAAAGGGTGAACGCGGCACTAATACCCGTTCATCAACATAAAAGGGCAAGCCACAAAACCACGCTTGATTAGTTAAGTATGCCACAGGCAACTTTTCCAAGATACGTCGTTTTACTAGTGCCAAAATTTGCTTTTTCTCTGCCAGCGTAAGCTTAGATTGCAAGATTAAATGAAGATCATCTTCAGTCATATTTTGCGGTAAATGCAAAACTTGCAGGGCTAGCGTTAACGCTTCACTCCACGCATTATCAGTACCATGACCATAATATAAATCAGCTTGATTAAATTGGCTCATGGACCATCTTACTATATCTAAAATGGACGAAAGCTCAGTTGCAATTTCTTCCAAATCGATGGTATCAATGGATGTCATATAAATTGGGTCTTATTTAAGATGTTTAGTGCTAGGCAGTATTTTGCTATGCTTCAGCCAAAATTGCCTGTTTAATTACGCATAAACCATAACAAATTATGAAAAAGCAGCCCAACAATCCTTTTATTCAAATATCTAAACTAGATGTCAAATCCTCTGAACCAGAGGATATTTCACTGTTTAGAGGTGAGTTTAAAGATGTTGCGCCAATTAAGCAGGACAAAATAACGCCTCCGCGCCCTTCCAGCAAGCACATTTCGCAATCGCAGCTTAAAAAGCACAAAGATAATCTCGACACTAAACAAGCTTTAGCATCTTTTCATTTTTCTGATGGGTTTGAAGCACACTTTCCAGAGCAAGGCCCGCTGAAATACATCAGACCCGGAAAGCCTAGTTATGAAGTAAAACGCCTACGCAGAGGGGAATATCCGCCCGATTTAATTTTAGATTTGCACGGCTTAACGCGCGAGAATGCTAAGTTAGAAATTGCCGCTTTGATTTTAGCCGCCAAAAAGCAAAACATACATTGTGTTTGCATAGTACATGGTCTTGGCTCATTGGTGTTAAAAACAGCCGTTCCCAACTGGCTTGTGCAACATCCTGATGTTGAAGGCTTTCACCAAGCTCCATTAGAATGGGGCGGAAAAGGCGCCCTGCTGGTGTTGATTGAACAACCCGAATCTTTCAACGAGCCTTTCTAATACCGACCAGCAATACTCCCAAGCATTACTTTTATAGATTGTGATTTGTGTTATACAAAAACAAATACATGTAATACGCACAAATTCCTACGACCACTGACAAACCTAACAATGAGCCCCAAACCACCGGATCTTTTAATAATAATTCAATCATGACTTTTCCTCATATCCTTGCAAATTCGTTTTGTTCTATGAATTAAGTATACGAAGTACCGCAAAGTACGAACTGATCTGGATCAAAGGATTGATTAAAATTTCAGGTTTTTTCTAAGGTGTGTATTCAAATTGCGCCACTTAAGCATGTGAACCAAGCAAAATAACAACTAACCCATTGTTTTTAAACGATTATAAAAATTGGAATGAATTATGCGACTTCACTATCACCGATTCGAAATATAAGTTTAATAAATAAAAAACAGGTGATTTATTATGTATAACGCGCTCCAAAATCAGGCAAGAACAAGACCTATCTACAATCACATACACCCAGCCACTTCATCAACTATTGGTAACGATGTATCGGCACAGAACGAACGCATCAGCGTGATTGGACTAGGGTTAATGGGAACCCTATTGAGTGTTTCATTTGCCAACAATGATCACAAAGTGATAGCCATAGATATGGATTCACGCAAAGTGAACGGCGTTAATCAAAATCATTCCCCCATCCAAGATGCCGAATTAGAGCAAGCCGTGGTGTCTGCACGACTTAAACGAAACCTTGTTGCTACCAGTGACTTACACAATGCTATATTGCAAACCGAAGTGACATTAGTGTGCATTGGCAAAATGGAATCTGACGAAACAAAAATGATGAAAAATATGGAAACCGTTTGCCAGCAAATTGGCGCTACTTTAGCTACTAAAGGACAATATCATTTAGTGGTAATTCACAGCGCATTGAAACCCACTACATGCGAAACATTTTTAAAACCTATTATCGAGCAATGGTCTAATAAGCGCTGTGGTAAAGATTTTGGTTTGTGTTATTTGCCATTGCATGTTGCTCACAAAAGCCAATATTCATCTGCGAAGTTACATGACAGCATCTTACTTGGCGCGCACGACAATAAAAGCGCGAATGCTGCGACGAGATTATTCTCAACACTTGATATTGGTTTGAAAAGTGTCGGTGTAGCGGCGAAATAAGTTAGCAAGACAAAATTTAAAAGGGTATTTGACGCACTTGGATTTGAAGGCCTGAGCGTAGCTAAAGGGTTAAGTTGTGATGTGTTGGGAGATTAATCAAACAACTTCCAAAACCAACTTTTATTTAACTCTTCTTCACAGGATTTCAGCTGGGTGGCATAGCGCAATGAGCGAGCATTGACTTTTTTGGATACTTTTATCAACCATGCTTTTTTATTGTAGGTTCTGCGTTTGTATCCCCCCCAGCCTTCGTGATAATTCAGGTATTGGGCGTACGCATCCCATTTTGAAATGCCGTTAACCTGATAGGTCTTGGAAATAAACCACCCCATAAAATCAATTGCGTCATCAAAGTCGTCGCGGTCTGCACCGCTATTTTTAGTTTCTCTTATGTAGTCGGCCCAAGTAGGCGTTTTCGCTTGGGAATAGCCGTATGCGCTACTTATTCGTCCCCAAGGTATTAACCCGAAAAAGACGTAATCTCTGGGCGGTAACGCATCGTGACGAAATGAACTTTCCTGATACATCATCGCCATTGGCACATGAATGGGTACTCCCCACTTTTCATTCATATCCTTTGCGGCGTCATACCAATCTGATTTTTCTTCAAAGATATTACAAATATTACTAATATTTTTGGGAGGCGTAGTGCTACACCCCACTAAAAATACGGATAGATGCGTTAGTAAAAAAGTTTTTATAAAAAAACTAGATTTTATTGTGAACTTTCTCATTACGTCTGACTCTATACCTGTGTGTGTTTAATTTTATGTGTGTTTTCCCTGGTAGTAGTTTAATGCCTGACCTTGAGTCAGGCATTTTTTTGTCTGCTACTTAGGATAGTGCTTACCTTTGTTATGTGAAAATCAATCATTTCAGATGCATTCCAATCACGGCGCAAATTTGCGAGCATAATGGTTCTTCGTTTAAAATCTACATCAAAGATAAACACGACCTAGTTATTTAATTAAATAGTTACTTTGGGGGGCAGCAAAATAATCGGCTAGAAAATCTTCAAATGACAAACTATCTTCCTGCTCTTTCAATTGTTGTTTTTCAATAGACTCTTTCGCTAGTTGCTCAAATAATTCCTTAGAGTAATGTTTATAATCTGCTGAAATTAGTTCATTTCGATATTTTTCAGCTAACTCAACTCCAAATAAACCATTATCTTTATTTTCAGTAAGCAACATTTCTAGTAGTTTAGCCGAAGGAGTTAAAGATGAATCTTCAACTTTTCGTTTTTGCTGCTCAAGAGCTTGTGAATAAAGTGTGCAATCATTAGCTTCATCCAACACCGCAGCAACTTCTGCCATTTCTGAAAACAAGCTTTTCGACCATTGCTGAATAGTTGTCACTTCAGAATCGTTCCGCAAGGTTAATTCGGGATCTCTGCCTTTAACCACGACAGCTTTAAGATTTGATTCCGTTTCAGCATATTGTTGTTGTGACATGTTTTCACTTGGTGCGACCAAACAATAAGTCAAAAACACATCAAGGAAATAGAATTGCTCTTTTTTAATCCCAATTTTACTAAACGGATTTACGTCCAATGCGCGTACTTCAATGTAATTAACACCACGCTTAGCCAATGCATCGGTAGGCTTTTCTAAAGGTAACGTAGGTTGTTTAGGTCGGATCGGTGAATACAATTCGTTTTCAATTTGCAGCACATTACTATTGAGCTGGCGATATGCTTCACCCGCTTGATTTTCAAATTGTTGATATTTTTCTGAAGGTGTATTTATCGCTTTTCGCACCGATGAAATGTAACTATCCATTTGGTTGTAACAGATATTCAAGCCCGCTTGTTCTGAGTTGGTATAACCGAGATCACTCATTCGCAATGACGTCGCATACGGCAAATACAATGTTCCTTTACCTAAACGCTCAAATGGTAAGGTTGTTTTTTTATCCTTAATAAAAGAACCACAAATTGCCGGCGATGCACCAAATAAATAGGGAATTAACCAACAAAAACGTCGATAATTTCTAATCATGGCAAAGTAAGCGTCTGAAATACTGTGCTTATCCGCTTTTTTACCTTCCATGTTGGACAACCATTGTTGCCAAAAAGCTTCGGGGAATGAAAAGTTAAAATGCACGCCAGCGATAGCCTGCATCATACTTCCATAGCGATTTTTCAATCCAACGCGATAAAGACTCTTCATCTTTGCCACATTAGAGCTACCATAATTTGCAATCGGAATATTGTCTTCCCCATTGATAAAACAGGGCATGCTCATGGGCCACAACCGCTCTTCTCCAATGTTTTCAATCACAAACTTATGCACATCCATGAGTTGCTCTAAAGTGACATTAGGGTCGGATTCTGGTGGCGTAATAAATTCTAGCAGCGACTCAGAAAAATCAGTTGTAATGAAATCATGGGTTAATGCAGACCCTAATGCACCATTGTGTGGAGTTTGCGCCAAGCCACCATCTGCATTAATCCTAAGGGTCTCACGTTCGACACCATGTTTAATTTGGGGCAAAGTTGCACGCACTTCGGAGCGTTGCAGAACGGCTAAACGATCTGCAAAAGACGATAAACTGGATGTCAAAATATATTCCTAATGAAGAACTGAATTCTTAAAGTGGGGAAAAATATCAGATTTTCAAGCAAAAAATGCTGGCTCTCTATTCGACACATTTTTCCCCTCCTGTTTCTATTAAGCTGTAAATACAATCTTTAGCTATTGAGGCACTTGTATTTCAACTATCTCGCGTCCCAATTCGCTTAACTGTGGTTTAACCTTCTGCGCATCAGCCACTACAATAACTTGCATGTGCTTTATTTCAAGTAAATCACGAGCAATTTCATTTAATTCAGCCAATGTAACATTTTCTATAATTTCACCTTGCCGATCGCGATATTCGCGCTCTAAACCATATGCAAGTAAGTGATTCAGAAAATTGGCTTTGCTAGACGGTGTTTCATAACTAAGCGCTTCCGATTGACTATAAGCACTGCGCATCGACGCTAATTCACTTTCGCTCATTCCGTGCTCACTAAACGTTTTAATCTCGTTAAGTATCTCAGCGATACTATCACCGGTATTGGCTTGTTTAACGTCTGCTGAAGCTTGAAAACGTCCTAAGGTTTTGCCGCCAATAAACTGACTAGATGCGCCATAAGTATACCCTTTGTCTTCGCGTAAATTAAGATTAATTCGACTATTGAACATGCCACCTAATGGGTAATTCATCAATTTACTTTTAAAATGCTTGCCAGTGGCATCATAGGGAAGCGCACGCTCGACAACGCGCACAACTGATTGTGCAGAATCAGGTTTGTCGACTAAATAAAGTTTCCCTTCGGAGTATTCAGGAAACGGTTTATAGGCTGGTATTTGATAGTCGTTTCCGCGCCATTTAGTTAAGAATTGAATATCTTTTTTCAGCTGATTTTGCTCAATATCGCCAACAATAACTAGGTTTGCTTTTGTTGGTGTGTAGTACTTTTTGTAAAATGATTTTACATCCTCTAACTGAATATTGTTCAACGTGGCTAAATTACCAGAGTCAGGCAAGCTTAATCGGTTGTTTTCACCATACATCAATATGTCTGTGGCCCGAGCAGCTAAAACCGAAGGGTTTTTCAACTGTTGCTGCAATTGTTGCGCTAAATTTTGCTTTATTCGATCAAAATCTTCTTGCAGAAATGCCGGTTCGAATAGTTTCATTTCAAGCAGTGATAACGTTTTTTCTAAATTGTGTACCAATGCATTGACCCGAATCTGTGTATAACGTCCGCTGGCACCAAAACTAATTTCGCTACCTAATAACGCCAGTTGATTTGCCACTTGTTCGTTCGACATTTGCAACGTCGACTCATTCATCATCTGAGCAGTAAAACTAGCTAAACCCGCCTTTTCAATCGGATCCAAAAGAGGACCGCCTTCTAAGCTCAATAACAAGGTCACTGTAGGCGTTTCATCAGTGCTATGCGTCAGCATATTGATACCATTATCGAACTCGGTGCGGGTATACTCTGGCACCTTAACATTTGGGTTTGGGCCAGCCTTTGGCATCTTTGAACGATCAAAATTATCTGTTATCTCGGGAGCCAATACCTTTTCATGTACGGTATCAGTCACAATTTTGCGCTCTGGTAATTCAAAGTTTTGCGATTTTGCAGCTAATGAAGCTTGACCTACTGGCACAATACTCAACACCACTTTAGCTTTGTCTTTGATATATTTGCGATACACTCGCATTACGTCTTCAGCAGTAACGTTGCCGTATCGTTGTAAATCGTAGTCAACCATGTCCGGCTGACCATCGAACGTTTCATTAGCCGCTAAAGTCGACACTTTGCCAGACACACTTTGCAAGCCAAAGATGGTAGAGGATTCTATTCCCGCTTTCGTTCTTGCCAAATCATCAGCATTTACACCGCGGCTTTCGAATTCTAATAATGACTCTTCAATACGTTGTTGCAACTCGGCTAATTTCGTTGACTTTGCTGGGTTGGCCAATGCGATCAATTGAAATTCGCAGGAGAGCTCTCGACACGGATGTGAAACAACAGCTTGTACTGCATGATTATCTTTTACTAGGTTTTTATAAAATAAAGACGTTTTACCACCACCTAAAATGTCAGACAGCACATCTAAAGGGGCTTCATCTGGGTGACGCACATAAACAGTGGGGAACGTTAATTGGATAAGCGGTAAATAAACCTGATCTTCAATTGTGACATATCTATCACTTTCTAAAGTCACCGGCACTTTTGGTGCAGGGTCAACTTCAGGTCCGGCGGGAATACTACCAAAATACTTCTGCACCCATGCCAACGTTTGTTGTTTGTTTATATCGCCACCAATCGTTAATACTGCATTGTTAGGACCATACCAGCGTTTAAAAAATGCTTTTAAATCTTCAACGGTTACGCGGTCGAGATCTTCAACATAACCAATCGTTGACCAAGAATAAGGATGACCCGGCGGATATAAGGTTTCGCCATTACGTTCTGTTCTTAGACCATAAGGTTGATTATCGTAACTTTGTCCGCGTTCGTTTTTTACCGTCTCACGTTGGATTTCAAATTTTTCTTGGGTCACCGTGTCTAACATGAATCCCATACGATCGGCTTCAAGCCAAAGCACTTTTTCTAATTGATTGGCAGGCACTGTCTCGTAATAATTGGTTCTGTCACTATTGGTTGTGCCATTCATATCACCACCTGCCTCGGTAATGATCTTAAAATGTTCATCATCAGCAACGTTTTTTGAGCCTTGGAACATCATATGCTCAAAAAAATGAGCAAAGCCTGATTTTCCAATTTCTTCTCTGGCAGAACCAACATGATATGTCACATCCACATGAACCAAAGGATCACTTTTATCTTCATGTAAAATGACAGTCAGACCATTACTCAATTGGTATTTACTGTAAGGAATAGAAACCTTGCCTTCGCCTAAACCTGAGTGTTGCTCAACCAGCTTGACCCCTACCGGCAAGTTTTCAACTATATTTGGTTGACTTGGCTGATTGTCTGTAGAACACCCCAAAAGAAGTGCGGTGACACTCCCCAGTACCAAAACGATTTTCTTCACATTACTGCCTTATTTTAATTTCTATTCGTGATTTTTTGTTTAACTATGTGTATTTAGTCTACCTTGATGATACAAATAAAGTAATATGTTGTTAGAAAATGTGTGTGAAGAGTGAAAAATGGATAAACGCGAACAAATAATTGACTTAGATTTTGCAATGTCACAACTCAGTGGTAACAAATCGCTGCTAATCAAACTGTTAGTTAAATTTAATGATCAATACAAAGATCTAGCTAAACAACTTACCGAATATACTGAAAATAGTGACTTTAAATCTTATAAAGAAGTCATTCACACGGTAAAAGGGGTAACGGGTAATTTAGGACTTAATGCCTTGCATTTTGCGGCAAAGGATTTAGAAACCGCCGTGATTAACCAAAGTAGCCTTTCAATGGAAGAAGATCATTTTATCGCACAATTAAACGCTACTTTAATTAAAATTAATTTTTTAGCGTCTGAAGACAATGCACAACCCACAGCATCAAATGCTGCTGAAAATGAAAGTCAAAAACAGCTAATTGCAATGCTGGAAAACAATGAATTTATAACTGCAAGCAAGCTAGAAAGTCTTATTCATGACTGCAATATTACGGACCTGCAAAAACAGGAACTAAGTGTAGCAATTAATGACTTAGATTATGCCGAAGCGTTAAATATCATTAATAAACACGCTTAATTTCTTTACGGTCAATAAACATGAATGTAGTTCCTATTGTTTTCGAAAATGACGACTTGGTCATTGTTAATAAACCTGAAGGAATTGCCGTTCAAAACGAACAATTGCAAGCAGGCATTTTGCCGTTGCTGTTACGCCAATTACAACTTGATAAACTCTGGTTGGTCCATCGGCTCGACAAAGTCACTTCTGGTTTACTCATGCTAGCCAAAAACGCGGATGCCGCTGCACGGTTAAGTCAGTACTTCGCTGAGCGTAGAATACAAAAATATTACTTCGCCATCAGCGATAAAAAACCAAAGAAAAAACAAGGCGCGGTTGTGGGAGATATGCACAAAATTCGCGATGGAAAATGGGCATTGAAACCGACGACTGAACAACCGGCTATTGGCCAGTTTTTTAGCGCTAGTATTGGCGATAATGTGCGTTTGTTTGCAATTAAGCCTTATACTGGAAAAACCCATCAAATCAGAGTGATGTTAAAGAGTCTTGGTAGCCCAATACTTGGTGATGCAAGCTATGGCGGTTCTTCATCAGATCGAACGTATTTGCATGCTTTTGGATTAGAGTTTGAAGATCAAGGGCAGCATTTTCGTTTTCATTGTTTACCTAGTTCTGGACAGCATTTCACATTTTCATCTGCCGTTGTCAATAACTCCCCTTTACTCTCTCCTTGGGATTTAGCATGGCCAAGATTAAAAATGAAGTTACCGTGAAATATACCAACAAATATATTCGCCATCCGTTCACAATCATCATTGCACTGGCCATTCTAATCACGTTCTCAGTTGCCATGATAGTGCCAGTAGAATACATTCCACTGGATACCCGATACGATAAAATTCAGCATGCAAGTGTATTTTTTATTTTAACCTGTGCAGTTGCAACATGCCTACGTGTGAATCACTGGCTTATTGGAGGGTGCTTAGTTTTTTTTGCGATTGCGAGTGAAATAGTCCAGGACTTTTTACCCTATCGTAGTGGCAGTTTAGAAGATCTCTATGCTGATGGCATTGGTATAGGTCTGGCCTGCTTGTTGATTGAGCTTTGGGTAAGAATATACGTAGCTTTTAGGACTGCCCGTTAATGTTTACTATTGTTGGTAATGGCGCAATAGGAAACCTGCTGGCATTTCAGTGCGATAACGCAAATCTTGATTATCGCGTAATTGCACGTTTACCACGTCCTTCGAAGCTGAATTGTAAAACGAATAACAGTCATATAGTCATTAAGCCAAACTATCAGTCAAGCCAGTCAATGATTAATGATGGGATCTTTATTCTCCCACTCAAAGCCTATCAAATCATGCCCGCTATCGAACAATTTAAGTCTCTTATAGGCCCTGATGTACCCGTGATGCTGCTACACAACGGTATGGTCAATCACGATTTAATCTTGCAGCATTTAGACAGCAATCCAGTCATAGTCGCGACGACAAGTTACGGTGCGTTTAAATCACAAACCGATACCTTAAATGTGACAGGTATGGGGATTACTCAAGCAGGATGGCTAAGGGACAGCGATGATAATATTTACTACCAAGGTTTGTTTGAAAATGTGCTTCCACCTTGTAGTTGGCACAAAAACATATTAGAAATCTTGTGGCGAAAATTAGCGGTAAATTGTGTAATTAATCCACTGACTGCCCTCCATAATATTAAAAATGGTGAACTTGCTGCGGCAGAGTATCGTTCGCAAATCACTGAGATTACGCTTGAAATAACCAATTTAATGACCGAATTGCGATTGTCAGTAACGCAAAAAGAACTGTTCGAAAATTGTATGTTGGTGATTGAAAAAACCGCATCGAACTACTCTTCGATGCACCAAGATATTCAGAAAAGACGAAGAACTGAAAATGAAAATATAAGTGGATATGTAGTTAGTCAAGGCGAAGTAGTCGGGATCCCTACCCCTTTAAATGAACACCTTTATCAGCAGATAAAAAAAATAGAGACTCATTTCTAGTCTAAACAAGTCTCTATTTCTATTCGGCTATCTATTTATTCCTGCGGTGCTTGAGGTCGCATGTGCGGGAACAAAATCACATCTTTAATAGTCGGGCTATCAGTAAATAGCATAACTAAACGATCGATTCCGATACCTTCCCCTGCGGTAGGCGGTAATCCATATTCTAACGCTGTAATGTAATCTTCATCAAAGTGCATAGCTTCGTCATCACCAGCATCTTTTTCTTCAACTTGTTTTTTAAATCTTGCTGCTTGATCTTCAGAATCATTCAATTCCGAGAATCCATTTGCTAGTTCTCTACCACCAACAAAAAATTCAAATCTATCGGTCACAAAGTGATTGTCATCGTTGCGACGTGCCAATGGAGACACTTCCCAAGGGTATGCGGTAATAAAGGTAGGTTGTATGAGTTTCTCTTCAGCCGTCGCTTCAAAGATTTCACATAAATATTTACCCGCGCCCCAAATTCCATCAACTTCAGGCTCTTTGATATGCAGTTGTTTGGCCATAGCTTTTAATTCTGGCAAATGATTTTCTGGATCTTTAATAGCGGCCTCGTTTGCTTCAGGCCAATATTTTAACACTGCATCATTCATGGTCAGACGTTCAAAAGGCTTTCCAAAATCATATTCAACTTCACTAACCACATTGCCTTCAAGATCTTTTTCAGTGCTTTTAATGATGGTTGTCCCCAACACATCTTTGGCAAGTGTACGCAACATATCTTCAGTTAAGTTCATCAAATCATGATAGTCAGCATACGCTTGATAGAACTCTAGCATAGTAAATTCTGGATTATGGCGCGTAGATAGACCTTCGTTTCGGAAGTTTCGGTTTATTTCAAAAACACGTTCAAACCCACCCACAACTAATCGCTTCAAATAAAGCTCAGGTGCGATACGCAAATACATATCGATGTCTAACGCATTATGATGGGTAACAAACGGTTTAGCCGTAGCTCCGCCAGGAATAACCTGTAGCATTGGTGTTTCTACTTCCATGAAATTTCTTTGGGTAAGGAAGTTTCGAATGCCGGTCACAATTTTACTGCGGATCAAAAAGGTTTCGCGAGTTTGCGTGTTTGTGATCAAATCAACATAACGTTGGCGATACTTAGTTTCTTGATCAGCTAGACCATGAAATTTTTCAGGCAGCGGGCGCAATGACTTGGTTAATAGCTGATATTCGTCCATATTGACGTATAAATCGCCTTTGCCCGATTTATGCAATACGCCTTTTACGCCAATAATATCGCCGATATCTAAGCTACCGTAACGCGCCTTGATATCTTTTTGGGTGTCTTTAGACGCATAGGATTGAATACGGCCAGTCATGTCTTGCAATAATAAAAAAGGACCACGTTTTGCCAGAATACGGCCAGCGATACTGACTACTTTACCTAAGTCTGCCAATGCTTCTTTTTCATGCTCGCCAAATTCATCTTGTAAATCTTGGCTATAGAATTCCCGTCTAAACGAATTCGGAAAACCATTTGAGCTACATTCAGTACGAATTTGCTCCAGTTTTGCGCGGCGTTCCGCAATTAATTTATTTTCATCTTGTTGAATGTCAGTCATCGACTTTCCTGAAAGTATTTTTTGAATTAAAGGCTAAATTGCTTATAGACCAGATTTTAAGCTAGCCTGAATAAATTTATCTAAATCGCCGTCTAAAACAGCTTGAGTATTTCTGGTTTCAACTCCAGTGCGCAAATCCTTAATGCGCGAATCATCCAACACATAAGAACGAATTTGACTTCCCCAACCAATATCAGACTTATTGTCTTCCATCGCCTGTTTCTCTTCGTTCTGTTTTTGCATTTCAAATTCGTAGAGCTTGGCTTTTAATTGCTTAAACGCCTGATCTTTGTTTTTGTGTTGTGAGCGATCATTTTGGCACTGCACCACAATATTCGTAGGCAAATGAGTAATACGAACCGCTGAATCTGTTCGGTTTACGTGCTGACCACCAGCACCAGATGCACGATAGGTATCTATACGTAAATCTGATGGATTAATGTCAATTTCAATATCATCATTTATCTCTGGATAAACAAATGCAGATGCAAACGATGTGTGACGACGATTACCGGAATCAAATGGAGATTTTCGAACCAAACGGTGAACCCCTGTTTCAGTGCGTAACCATCCAAACGCATATTCGCCAGTAAAACGAACAGTAGCACTTTTGATGCCCGCTACATCACCGTCGGAAACTTCTATCAACTCTGGTTTGAAGCCATGTGCTTCGCCCCAACGCAAAAACATCCGCAACAGCATGTTTGCCCAGTCTTGAGCTTCAGTTCCGCCAGAACCAGATTGAATATCCAGATAACAATCATTAGTATCATTGGGGCCTGAAAACATGCGGCGAAACTCGAGTAACTCGAGTTTTTCTACAAGTTGGTTCAGTTCCGTTTGCGCCTCATCAAAGGTTTCCTGATCTTCAGCTTCAATTGCGAGCTCAAGTAAACCTTCAACATCTTCCGCACCTTGATCAAGTTGTTCAATAGTTTCAACCACTTGCTCTAGAGCAACTTTCTCTTTTCCTAAAGCCTGCGCTCGTTCAGGTTCATTCCAAACTTCTGGACTTTCCAATTCACGGCTGACTTCTTCTAGACGTTCTTTCTTGAGATCGAAGTCAAAGATACCCCCGAAGCAACGTATTGCGTTCTCTAACGTCTGTTAGCAAATTTTGTATAGGATTGATTTCAAACATAAATCTTATATAGATATTTTAAATTAAGGCGGGGATTCTACCGGATTTAGCGGCGTTTGGACAGATGTCGAGAAGGATTAAGACGGTATAAATTATACCGCCGTTATAAAACTCACAAATAATGCTTAACTATTCAGTTTATGGCAGGTTTCAACTAAAGTTTTACCGATATTTTTCAATGCTTTTTCAATTTTTTCATCGCTGATTTTGCCATTTTCATCAAACTTTGAAAACGCGTCACTAATCGCTTTTTGATCCGGTAAAACCATTGTCCCCAGATTTTCCATTAACATGCGCAATGTAACCAATACGCGCATTCCGCCAATTGAACCGGGAGACGCGGCCATAATTCCAGCCACCTTTCCTCGGTATGCCTGTAGCGGTGTTTCACCTTCAATTTTGCGCGAAGCCCAATCTATCGCATTTTTAAACAAGGCACTGTATGAACTATTGTACTCAGGTGAAGAAATCAAAAAGCCGTCACTATCCATTAGCAACTCTTTGAATTTTTGCGCGTTGGGATCCATGCCTTTTTCCGCTTCTAAATCTTCGGTGAAAATAGGCAAATTGAAATCTTCCAAATTGACGATAGTTACCTGCGCTCCCGCTTCTTCAGCACCTTTAGCTGCGACAGCAACCACTTTTTTATTTACTGAATCACGGCGACCACTGCCACTAAACGCTACTATTTTTACCATTTTGACCTCTTCTTTTTGCTAGTCTACATTTTTTCTAACGTGCTAATACCAAGCAACTCCAACCCAGACTTAATGGTTTTTGCCGTTAAACCTGTTAGCGTAATGCGACTATTCTTTTGTTCGTTACTTACACCTGCCTTGAATATTGGGCAGGCTTCGTAGAAGCTCATAAAGCTACTCGCTAATTCATATAGGTAGCTACACAATACATGCGGAGTCGCTTCGGCGGTGAGTAAATTTAACGCCTCAACATACTGTAACAGCTTTACGGCTAAAACGCGCTCTTGTGGACTTTGCAGCTCTATGGATGCTGTAAAACTGTCTGAGTTTGCCCCAGCATCTTTGAAAATTTTATTGGCTCGAGTGTAAGCATATTGAATATAAGGTGCAGTATTACCTTCAAAACTTAACATCGAATCCCAATTAAAAATATAATCAGTAGTGCGATTTTTACTTAGATCGGCATATTTAACCGCACTGATACCAATCTTTTCGGCGACTTGCTGACGCTCTGCTTCACTGAAGTCTGACTTTCTGTCAGCCATAAGCTTTTCTGCACGTTCAACCGCTTCATCGAGCAAGTCTGCTAATTTAACCGTACTACCGCTGCGTGTTTTAAAGGGTTTGCCGTCTTGACCTAACATCATGCCAAATGGGCAATGTTCATAACTTTGCTGTTCTGAAATAAAGCCTGCTTTACGGGCAACGATTTCGGTTTGTTTAAAATGCAATGCTTGACGCGCATCGGTAAAGATTAACGTTCTATCTGCACCTAACTTTTGGCAACGATAACGAATGGCAGCTTGGTCTGTAGTTGAGTAAAGATACCCACCACCAGACTTTTGAATAATATACACTGCTGGTTCACCGTCTTTATTGGCTAATTCCTGGATAAAAACGACAAGTGCACCTTGGTCTTCTACCGCAATACCTTTTTGAACTAACTCATTCACCGTAGGTAGCAGATCGTCGTTATACGCGCTTTCACCCATAATATCTTTGCGCGTTAATGAGACATTGAGTTTCTTGTATACTTCTTCGCTGTGTTTAATTGATATATCGATAAAGTCCTGCCACAAGGATAAACAATGTGCATCGCCACCTTGCAACTTGACCACATATTGTCTGGCACGATCTGCAAATCCATCCTCTTCATCAAAACGAACTTTTGCTTCTCGGTAAAAATCTTCTAAATCAGATAATGCAGTTTCAGCAACTTGGTTCGAAGCAATTTTGTCACTCAGATGTGCCAATAACATCCCAAACTGTGTTCCCCAGTCTCCCATATGATTCTGACGAATAACATTATGGCCCATAAATTCTAACGCTTTAACCACAGCATCACCGATAATGGTGCTTCGTAAGTGGCCCACATGCATTTCTTTAGCCAGATTAGGCGAAGAGTAATCTACCACAATGGTTTGAGATTGTTGTTTTTCAACACCTAAGCGCTCGTCATTATAAGCTTCGAGCAGCTGCTCACCTAACCACTGAGATTTTAAATGAATATTTATGAATCCAGGGCCGGCAACTTCTAATTTTTCTGCAATATCATCCAACTCGACTGCAGCCACAATCTTTTCAGCAATATCTCTTGGCTTTTGCTTCAATATTTTTGCCAGCGCCATTGCGCCATTGAACTGATATTCACCAAATTCAGCGCGGGTACTTTTTGCCAGTGGTGCAGGCGAATTCTCAGGTGCGCCAATGTTGATCAATGCGGCTTTAAAACGGTCTAACAAGACTGTGTGTAAATTCATAATTTGGACTTAATATACTTTTTAATTTAATTGTTTAGTGTTCACGAGTTGTATGGAATTCGATATCCGGATAACGCTCGCGAGACAAATTGAGATTTACCATAGTAGGCGCAATATAGGTCAAATTATCGCCGCCATCTAAGGCCAAATTCACTTCTGCTTTACGTCTGAACTCATCCAATTTTTTCTCGTCTTTACTGTATATCCAACGAGCCGTACTGACATTAACATGCTCATAAATTGCGTCTACATTGTACTCAGCTTTTAAACGCGCCACGACGACATCAAATTGCAGTACCCCAACAGCTCCTACAATCAAATCGTTATTAACCAATGGACGGAAAACTTGTACTGCACCTTCTTCAGATAACTGAATAAGCCCTTTTTGAAGCTGCTTTTGTTTGAGCGGGTCTTTTAGTCGTATACGCTTGAATAACTCTGGAGCGAAATTAGGTATTCCGGCAAAGCGGAATTTTTCGCCCCACGTAAAGGTATCACCTATTTGAATAGAACCATGGTTATGCAAGCCGATAATATCGCCAGCGTAAGCTTCCTCAAGTAAAGCACGATCACCCGCTAAAAAGGTTAATGCATCGGATATACGTACATCTTTACCAATCCGAGTTTGGTGCATCTTCATGCCTTTTTCATATTTTCCTGAAACAATGCGACAAAAAGCAATACGATCTCGATGTTTGGGGTCCATATTGGCTTGGATTTTAAATACAAAACCACTGAATTTATTTTGCTCAGATGACACTTTTCCTAGGTCTGACTCTCTTCCCTGTGGCTTCGGAGCCCATTCGACAAGTCCGTCTAACATGTGGTCTACACCAAAATTACCTAATGCCGTACCGAAATACACTGGAGTCAGTTCACCACTTAAAAATTGTTGTAGATCAAATTCGTGTGAAGCACCTTTTACCAACTCAAGCATTTCGCGCAACTCTTCGGCATAACTACCAATGGCGTCATCCAAAAGTGGATTATCAATACCTTTGATTATTCGCTTTTCTTGAATCGTATGGCCCATGCCCGTTTTGTACAAAATGGTTTCATCTCTAAGTAAGTGATATACACCTTTAAATTCTTTGCCCATACCTATAGGCCAAGTGATTGGGGCACACTTTATTTTCATGATGTCTTCAACTTCATCTAACAAGTCGATTGGATCGCGGGTATCTCGATCCAACTTATTGATGAAGGTAATTATCGGCGTATCTCGTAAACGGGTAACTTCCATCAATTTGATAGTCCGTGCTTCAACACCTTTAGCAGCATCGATAACCATTAAGCAAGAATCTACAGCAGTGAGGGTCCGATAGGTATCTTCAGAAAAATCCTCGTGCCCCGGAGTATCTAACAAATTGACTAAATGATCATTGTAAGGGAACTGCATCACAGAAGTCGTAACGGAGATGCCCCGCTCTTTTTCCATTTCCATCCAATCAGACTTGGCATGCTGACCAGACTTTTTACCCTTTACAGTCCCCGCTTTTTGCAATGCGTTTCCAAATAAAAGCACTTTTTCTGTGATTGTGGTTTTACCCGCATCCGGGTGCGAGATGATAGCAAAGGTCCTTCGCTTATTGATTTCATTGAGAAAATCTTGGTTTGCCATGTATAAATTCTTTTAGTTTGTACACGGATTTGTACACACTTTTGGAAGTACTCTCTTTTCAGTTCTTCGCTTGTCAAATCCGTCGTGTTAATCGTAATTGGCCGCTATTTTCGCTGATCTTGACTTTATAAACAATCAATGGTTATCTAATCGGTTACCATTTGCTCTCAGCGTGCGCCAATGCTCAGTTGTAGCTGTTTGCAATCGTTGCTTCTTCAGCTCATGAACAACTGTGGCTAAACCACAAATTCCTTCGCTACCAGAAATCGATGATAGCTTGTCGTACTACACCGATGATGGTGCAGTTGCCGTTGATCGGTATTGCAGGGTATTGCGGGTTCAAAGGTTTTAGATACTTCTGTTCACCATCAATAACCAACTGCTTAAAGGTTGCTTCTTTCGAATCATCCAAACGCGCAACAACCAATGAACCTGAAGAGTAAGGTAACTCAGGATCAACAACGATCACTGCCCCCTCAGGTATGGATTTTTTTCCGCTTGGATTTTCCATACTGTCGCCTTTTACGCGAAGTGCGAAACAACCCTCATGTGCTTTCCCAGTGACTTCACGCCACTCCTCAGCATCTTCATGGGCAAATCCCTCCGCTATTTCAGTCCAATCACCGGCCTGAACCCAGTTAATGAGAGGAATTCTTCCCTTAATATCAGGCCCGACTTCTACATTACCGACCCCCAAGCCAATCTCGCCATCACCTGTGGCGAGCCAATGAGCATTCACGCGAAGCGCCTCCGCGATCTGCATGGTGTAACGAGACCTAGCCGATTTACCAGAGCAAATCTGGCTGATCGACTGCTGTTTGATACCAATGCGACGAGCCAACTCAGACTGAGTTACCCCAGTAAGCTGCAAGGCATGGTTTAGTCGTTCGGATAAAGTTTTCATAAGCCCGCATTCTACAAATAAAACTGTAGTCTTTCAACAATTTTAACTGTTGACTTATCTACAGTTTAAACTGTAACATTCAATCTTGTAACAGTTATTATTGTAACAGGAGACGGTATGGAAGTGTTCAACACGACACAAAAACATCTCCGCCGTGCCATTGACTTGGTCGGCGGGCAATCAGCATTAGCAAGAGCCATCAACTCAAAACAGCAAAACGTCTGGTTTTGGTTGAATAAATCAGGGCGTGTTCCCGCTGAATTCGTTTTACCCATCGAACAAGCTACGCAAGGACAGGTAACCCGATCTCAGTTAAGACCGGACATCTATCCCGAATGCCCAAGCGAGCTGAAAGCCAGTAACCAGTAGGATTAAGGGCAAATAATGGTCAGCATTTTACGTAAACACAAAAGCGAGTTCCTCCATGCGTGATTATGGCAAGGTCTATACCCGCTTTTGGCTAAAGCAAAATGTTTTGTCCTGGAGTGACTCAGCGAAGTTGCTAGGACTGTATTTGCTTACATGCCCACATTGTAATTTGCTTGGCTGCTTTCGACTGCCGATTGGTTACGTTGCTTCTGACTTGAACTGGGATGAGCAACAGGTTGCCAAGACGTTAAGTGAGTTAGAACAAGATCAGTTCCTGATTCGTTGCGAGGCATCTGGTTGGACTTTGATTCGAAGCTTTCTGAAGCACAACCCAATCGAAAACCCAAACCAAGGTAAGGCAGCCTTTCGGTTGCTTAAAGATGTACCTGCCGACTTCATTGGTATGGCATCGCTTTTGAAATCTCTTGCCGCTTTTCAAGCTCGGCTACCAGAAGAATTTTCATCATTGTTTATGCCTGATGGCAACCCGGTAAGGGACTCTCAACGGTCGGATGACTCTGAGAGAAGCAATAAACCAACAGTTAAAACTGTTGACCACATACAGTTTGAAGACTTCTGGGATGTACAAATACGCAAAGAAAAAAAAGCGAAAGCCAAAGAAGAATGGCTACGCATGGGCCTCAATGAAGACCATGAACTCGCCTTGGAAGTGCTAACACGCTGGAAAGAGCAACGAGACAACCGATTACAGTATCAAGATCGGACTAAGACCCCTATGCCACATAACTGGCTTTTAAACCGGCAATGGGAAGACGAGTACGTTCGCATTGATGAAGTACAGCAATCATCGACGAGCCTAAAGGGCAGCAATCACCAATTGAATATTGAAGAAAGCAATCGCCGCATTGCTGAAAGCTGGGCCGGACCAGGTATTCGGGAGGTTCGTTCAAGTGCAGGAGGTTGATAAACGCGAGTTTGCTGAAGTTTGGGGAGCAGCTTGGGCCATGTATGGCAAAAGCGTATCACCACAATTGCTATCCATCGCATTTGAAGCCCTTCGTGCTTATAGCATTGAAGAAGTGCGAATCGGTCTGACTCGGCATATTCAATCACCGGATACTGGGCAATTTTTTCCAAAGCCCGCTGACGTCATCAAGCATATCGACGGCAACTCAGGTTCAAGAGCCATGGTTGCTTGGAACAAAGTTGACAAGGCTGTTCGTCAGGTTGGCGCTTGGACATCCGTGATGTTTGACGATGCGCTTATCCACCGCGTGATTTCAGACATGGGTGGATGGGTTGAACTCTGCAAGGTTGATGACAGGGAATACCCCTTTAAGCAAAAAGAGTTTTTAACACGCTACCAGGCTTACTTGCTACGGGACGAAGTGGGTGAATACCCAAGGCTATTACAGGGTATTGCAGACCATCAGAACCAGCAAAAAGGATTTGATATGCAAGCGCCTGTTGCCGTAGGCGACTGGTCAAAAGCGGCACAAGTTTATACGAGAGGCATCGCCGACTTTAGCGCAGTGCCATTAAAAAGAATAAGCCCGAAAGCCATTCAGGCGCTTCTCGGAAATCAATTAGAGGACAAAAATGAAAACGATTAAAGCAAAAACCATTGCCCTAGTGATAGCCATGTCCGCAAGCACTTCAGTCTATGCGTTTCCGGGCTATCAGTGGGAAAAAGCAGCACAAAGCGTTGGTATTGATCCAGTCATGCTCTACGCCGTTGCCTTGGCTGAGTCGGCCTCACATCGTGGTCTCAACATGACCAGTCCATGGCCATACGCAATTCGCAATGGTTCAAACGCAACCTACGCCAAATCTAAGACAGAAGCAGAGCAACTGTTAAACCAGGCACTGCAAGAGACTGAAAAATATCAGCTCGATATTGGCCTTATGCAAATCAATTTGCATTGGCATGGGCATCGGGTGAGCTCAGCAGCGGAACTGCTAGACCCCATCACCAACCTTACGGTCGGCTCAAGTATTTTGGCCGAAGCAATCAAGTCTTCACCAAATGATTTAGAGCTTGGCATAGGCCGCTATCACAGTTGGAACGAAGAGCGTGCACGCTGGTATGGGCAGAGAGTGCTTTCTATCTATCGCAATATTTTACATGAACTGGAGGTCCGTCAATGACAACCAATCAACAAGACTTCTATCAATTAAATTTGGCGTACCTACACGCAGCACGAGAATTGGCGCGAATTGATCCGCAAGAGGCCGTCTTGCGCTTTGGACTTACACGCGACGTAGTTGATGCTCTGATTAATGCTGGTGTTGACGACCTGCAACGAGTGGCGACCTCATCATTCATGCTGTTTCAACCAAGGGGTAACCAAAGCCAACTGATTGAGATGGTGAAGAGCAAAGGCACAGGTATCCCAAGAATCGCTTATTTATTATCAACCCTAAACAACAAGGGGGATTCATGATTGATAACCTGTCCAAAAGTGAGCTATTTACCCGAGCCTCGCTGCTTATTAAATACGGATTTCGAACAACCATCATCGCGCTCGATACAGGTTTGCCAATCCACATTATCAGAAGGCTCCACAAAGAAGTGACTGGCAAGTCACCTTGTCCTGGTCAATTGCCAGAATCTGATGCCATCGTTAAAAGTAGAAGAGCCTTAGTTGAAGGCTCTCTGCTGATGGCGCTTTATGTCAATATTGGTGGTGACAATGTCTACAAGCAATTAAATATTGATGCTTTGATGAAGGCTTACGATGCGTACTTGGTTGCAAGAGAAGAAGCAGATCTTCCAGCTGAGATCCCATGGAAAAAACTGACCATCAATGAAGGTTGGGTTCTAGCTCGTGATTTAAGGTCACAGCTTGCATCCTTACACCGTTGTCGATGCGGTAGTCTGTATTTGACGGTATCTCAACAGCGCATTCAGCTTAAATGTCCTGTGTGTGAGATTATGGCCGAGCAAACCACTAGAGCACTTTTTGAGAACTAACATGCTGATGCATGATTTGATTGTGCACCTCCCGTGCACTTTGAGAGTACTAAGAAGATGACAAACTTACTTAAATCTTTACCAGCACGCTGCTGGTTTATATCACTGGGACTTTTTCTGGCGACTTTGGCTGCGGCTCATTTTTTTCCATCAGAAATATTAACGGCATCTGCCAAGTTAGCGGCTTTGCCATTTCTGATCTGCACCATCGTTTTTTTCGGCTACTTGGGATTCAAAGCGACCTGTAACCCCATCGGCCTAATAGCCATCATCACGATGCTTTTAGCAATCGCATATTGGCAAGCGAGTTGGACAATTGTTGGTTTGGGACTCTTTTTCATAGCTATTTGTACTGGAATTAGATTCTTGAGTAGCCAAGTTAAAGATTCGGGTAGAACTTTGAGCATTGAAGAAAAATGGTATTGGTATAAGCTCCATTCGTTTTTTGATGGCTTTTATCCAAGGTATCCCAAAAAGCCAAAAAAATAGCCAGCCCACCACAAGCTGGCTACCTTCTATTTTCAGTTCCTTCCTGATGCCTGGTTATAAGCCCTAATATCGATCAAGTTGTTCTGAGCATAATCTCCCGCAAGCGATGCATTTGAGATCACCGCTATCTGCTTATCCACAAATGCTTTATCTTCTTCGGACACACTGTCAGGAATGTAAGCGCCACTCTCATCCTTTTGACGATACTCATTTAGCATTTGCTCCCTTAGACCTAGCATTTCAGGCGCCCAACTCGATGAGTCTTCAGAGTTGAATACGCGTCCCGCCAAACCTTCATTGAAAGCTTGAGCGAACACTTGACTTTGAATCGGGGTCAATCCCATTCTCTGCCCTTCGCTGTATGCTTCCTGTTTGAAATCATCGGCATACTGTTCTAAGAACTCACCATATCGATT
This sequence comes from Aliiglaciecola lipolytica E3, assembly GCF_000314975.1. GTDB lineage: Bacteria > Pseudomonadota > Gammaproteobacteria > Enterobacterales > Alteromonadaceae > Aliiglaciecola > Aliiglaciecola lipolytica. Next base: position 24,594 of record NZ_BAEN01000021.1, on the reverse strand, counting down.
GTTAACTGCCGCACCAAATGCCCCCGCCAACATGGCTTCAGACTTAGTGCCCCAGTTTACTTCGGAGGCATACTGCGAACTCGATCCACTGTATGCATCATTAAACGCCGTCAATGGATTTTCCAAAGAGGTTCCGGCATCAACGGCGGCTTTTAACCCATCCCAGGTTGATTTGCTGGCCACCGTTGCGTTGTGCAAGAAACCTCGTGAGCCAGGATCTTCAAGCGCTTGTTCTTTGTAACTCTCATAGTCTTCGCCAAAGTGATTCAAGGTATGCAGAGCTGCATCAGTATGCTTGCCACTGAAATCACCAATAGCACTGGCGCTGTTGAAGAACATTTCAGCACCAGAAACTCCGCTATCATCAGCCATAATGCGTGATCGCCACTGAGATCCAGCTTCACTGTTTAGTCCAGATTGATAGGTACTTGTGTCAGTAGCTACGGCCTGCTGAGCTTGCTGCTGATGCGCATTCAACTGTCCATCTATACCAGACAGATTGGTTTGGTAAGCCGATTGAGCTGCGTTGAACTGAGTTTGAACTGTTGCAGCATCCTCGTAGCCGCCCAATACACCCGATTCAACTTGGCTTTGAGTACCACCAAAAGTAGGTGCAGCTGATGACAAGCCTTCATTAGAGCGCGGTTGAATTGATCGTAAATCGGCTCCGGTAGCCATGGCCATAACAGTCATTGCTGCTTGATAATCATTGTCTCGTTCAGCGGGCGTTGAGGAGTTGCTATAGGTTAAAGACTCCATAGCTGCGGCCACATACGCCTGATTATCATCAGGTAGCAAGCGCTGATACATTGGAAGGTTTTCACGTAATCGGTTACCTGCTTCAACATGCTGGTTCATATAGCGACCTAAATAATCCATGACTTCAGGATTATCCGCTGCTAATCGAGTTAACGTCGCACCATCCGTGTTCCTTTGTCCTGATAGACTGTAGCTGGCCTGATCAAGCTCACTAAAACGGTTTGATGCCGTGATAACGTCTTGTGCTGAACTCTGAAGTGACTGATAGTCTTGGTTAGACAACGACATTTCAACGCCAGAACGTCTTGAATCTGAAAGGTCCTTAACCATCGCATCGCGATACTCAGCACGTCGTGAATCACTTGATGCCAAGCTATGCATCTCCCCAGTGAGCGTATTTGCGGTCGTAGATCGAGAACTGCCTTCTGACGACTCAACTTGGCCACTAAAGTTACCACCTAAATCCAGCCCTGCTCGTACCCTTGATAGTTTTGGTACACGAGATGAGTCTGGCTTATCGACTCCTGGCAAGTTGCCCTGTGGAGAATCATTGCCGCCAGTACCAAGAAGCCTTCCAAGAAAGCCCTTATCAGCAACTTCTTTCTCACCGGGATTAGTAATGGTTCCATCGCCACCGACCCTTAGGCCTCCCGATAGCACGCCCGATACCAAGCCACGTACAGCATCTTTTTTATCGTCTCCAAAACCATACCGAGTTTGCAGGTCATCAGTAACCTGATTAACAACGGCGCTAGATGCGGAGTTAGAAGAACCAATCTGACGTCCAACCGAAGAAAGGTTGTCGTAACTTAGCTTTTCACCAAAGGTTCGACTCATGGTATTGCCAACCTGACGGCTAAAGGCTTGAGTTGCCTGAGTCATGGATTCTTTTGCAGAGCCGACCATTGAACCCACTGCGTTTCCGACAGAGAAACTGCTTAGTAGGTTTGACGCGCCGGTCATAGCAGAACCAGTGAGGGCTGAATTTTGGAACATTGACTGTGATTGCATTACCGGGGCATTTTTCGCGACATCTGGACTTGCCAGCTTTTCATCAATGGCATCACCGTTTTGTAGACGCCCAGCCAAGTGGGTAGCGGTTATTGCTGAGCCATAAACGAGCATGAGCGAAATCGCCGGAACACTCGACGCCAACATGCCGCCAGTAGCTATCCAGGTTTGCAGCACTGAATCCATCTGCATCATCCCAGCAAAAGATGGCACTTCTGTACCTGCAAAGGCATCAAGAGCAGACATTTTCCCTGCAACGGTTAAATGAATATACAGGTTAATGATGGCCATGACAGGCATCCAAAGTTGAATCCAAAGCAGGATTAACAAGTACTTCCCAGCCATTCGCATCCCTATTTGGCCAAGGGCTATCACAAAGGCCATCAATGGGGTGATGGCGTAAATGAACCCCTCAAAAAACGTCATCATCGGACGAACGATACTCTGGAACAGGGTCTGCTCCGCCGCCCATTGCGTATTACGCTGCTCAATCGCTTGGTTAACCATAACGGCTGCGGTGAAAGCTTGATCATCCATATACTTTCCCGTCACGCTTTGCTCATAAATAGGCAAAAGCACTGACGCGGTCATATACTCTTGGGTGTTAACCGAAGCCAAACCAAGGTTATTCAGTGCATTTCGGATCACGTCATCAGTGTCCGTTGCTGACGAAGTCCCCAATGAGGCTGACAGAACCTGTTTAAGCCTTGGAATGAAGGTTGATTCTGTCATGAGTTTCAGTTGGCTATAGGCATCGGTGCAGTCCAGATCGCTACTGCTACCACTGAGCATGATTCGAGTGCCATAAATGCGCGAATCAAACCTAATCGCTGTCATCGGGTTAGGATCACTCAGCACCTGATCGAGGTTCTTTTGGCCGATGTCGATACCAATCAAGGTGCACTCTTTGATGTAGTAAAACCACGATTGCTCGATATCCGAGCCGCCGACACGATTTGCATCACCCAACCCAGAGCGATCCATCACCTGTTTTCTCACTTTAATCAGTGACTGTAAACTGGATGCAAAGCCGTATTCCGTCATGGCGGGAGTTGAGAACGCCGTTTCAAACAATCGCGTGATTTGAAAGCCAACAGTCGAAATCGTACTGCCTGCGGCAGCAACACCGATGGGCACATTATCAACCACTCGAACTTGTCCCGTGTACGCATCCTCAATGCTCACTCGGGTACTGGGCCCAAACATGGTTGCAAAGACTAGCCATGAGACTAAAACGTGTTGAAAGTTAATCCCTCGACCACCTTGCATTAAGGCCTGAACAGAGACCATCAATACCCCAATGAGCAAGCCAATGCGAACCATTGAAGTAAAGTCGCCTGTACCAGTAATCATCGCGACAGCGTTCAAGACCTGCTCTAAAAAAGCCGAATCCCCGATGGAATAGATTTCCCACATTATCTATTCCCCCAGCGCCGTAGATTTAACGGTGTAATAACGCTGTTTGCGAATGGTCTGAATCACCTGGTTAAAATGCGCCAGCAACTCTTGCTCTGAGCCGTATCTTCGCTGCAACGCAGCGTACTCCTCATTGATTTGGCGACGTGCACGTTCAAGGTCTTCCGTTAACAACTTCGCATAGGCATGATCTTCCACACTGGAGGTACTTCTAGCTGCATTGAGCATGTCTTCAACCAATGCTCGGGCCATCTCAACAGCAATAAATGGTGCCGCTCTTGAAGCAAACGACCTAGCGGCCCCTTCATTTAATGCAGAAAGTGTTCGAATCATGCCGCCAATGCTCGCGGGAGCCGAGGTCATAAAAGCCTTTTCGGTGGTGCTAGCAGCCCCTGTATTTCGAGCAAATTTAAAAATAATGCCGTTACTAGAACCTGTACCTAGAAGTAAATTTTCGACCTGAGTTGATAACCCGGTTAGGGTCACGTTAGCGATTGTCGGATTTAGACAGCCGTCTTGTGTCACTGTGTCACATCGGTACATAGCGACGTTACCGCCATGAATTAGATGCTCAATAGTCACTTTATTGCCATTCAGCCTGGTCAGTTTTGGGGCTTTACCTTGGCCATCAGCGGCATTAGCAAGATCACCAACAATGATCGAACCAGTCACCGACATAACCGCTTCAAGAAAACGGTCATCCCCCGATGCAAACCAGCTTGATGCCGAGTGACGTTTCAAGGCCCGCCAAACCAAATTACCTTTAATCGTTTTGTTCACATCAGATGCCGCGACACTCGAAGCGTTCTCATATGGGTTCTTACCATTGGATTCACTCCAACTGGTAAAAACGTCTCCAGCCCCTTTAAGTGAGCTCAACATGCTGGCTTCTGTTTGCCCCTTTTTACCAAAAGCAGCCAGGGTATCGTTCACAACTCCCTGAGCCATTTGACAGGAATTGCCAAAATATTCGTTCAACTGCTGGATTTTCTTTTGCAGTGTCTCCATGTGCTGAGAGCATTTCTCACACATAGCACTGAGCGCTAATTGGAATGCGTATCCCTTGGCGTTTGCAGCAACAGAACGAAGTAATTGAACAAACTGATCTGCATTAACAAATGACAAACTTCCAGCGAACATATCAATGCCGCCACAACCGGCTTGAAATGACGGAGGCACCATAGAGACGAGGTTCTCGTTCATGATCCTGTTACGAACAACAACACTTCCGCCAGATATAACTCCACGCCGCTGACTCTCGAATACACCAGGCGCAGTGGTGTTGGTCATTGAACCAAACAACTGATTCATCTCCTGTTGCAAGCTTGCTTGGCTCATAGATGAAAAACCAATCGCAAAGGCGATTAGCGATACTCGTAATACTTTTTTCATCGTTATAACCCTCCTTGTGCACGCAGATAGCGAACAAGGAACTCAGGATCCTGTAATATCTTCTCGTTAAGCTCTTGGGCTGACATCGCAAGTGACACGCCGGGCTGAACAGGTCTAGTGGCATAGTAAGTTTGATCGTCAATCCAACCAGCTTGATGGGCTGCAAGAATGATTCGATTATTGAGCTCATCAAGGCTCATTGCGCCTTGGCCAATCGAAGTGATGACGTTAGGCGGATCAACTAAGAACACGGCAGGGACAGTCGTAACGGACAATGATTGAGCTTGTCCTGAATCGACTTTGTAATTGGGAAACTCTCCACCGGGTAAAGGCAAGCCATCGACAGCAATAGCAAACACCTCGAACCCATAGTTCAAGGCTATAGATTCGATGATAGGCGCTTGAGCATGGCAATAAGGGCAATCCGAACGATAGAAAAAGAACAAGCCTGCTCGCTTCGCTACTTCACCTAAAGCAACATCACGCTGAGCGCCAGCTTCTCGATCCATCCGATTGGCGGCATAAGTCGCCAAGGGTCTGCGACTGATTTCATCCAAAACTGGATCGCCAATTACCACCTGCTGACTTACATCAGCAAATAGTGAGCTCTTATCCATCATGACGCGCTGGAGATACAGATAGGCTCTGACGTTCTCATTCGTCGGCTCATCAATTGCCTTGTCCATAAACGATTGCATATGCTCTCGGAACCATGCGGCACTGAAGGGCTTTAGTTCGCTCTGACTGGACTCCACGACACCAGCTTCCGGCTCTATCAGCTCATCAGGCAGTTCAGGTTCAGGAATGACCTGATACCAAAACCAGCCTTCCTGACCACGCTGATAGAATGGCCCATCACTGGCATGGGCGGGCAAAATGAATAGAAAGAAAATAATGATTGGGATGGTCACCCATAGGATGAACCAAGGTAACAAGGGGGTTCTCATTGTCAGCTCCAGAAATTTCACAGAGCTAACATGCTAAAGATCCCCGTTAGAGCGATTGGCCAGATAGATGAAGGAATCGTGTGTGTTTCTGACTATCAATTATTTATTAGATACTGACTTCACCTAATCAGAGTTACTTTTCACTTCAAGTATGCTAATTGCCTTCCAGCCCCATTCTGACCTTTTCTTATTGTAATTTAGAACTGCATAGCCAGTTACAAAGTCGCCATCAATAATGCTATTTTCTCTTATCAAAGGCGGTGGAATGAATATTCCATCATCGGTGAACCCCATACCATTTTCTTCTCGAATATCGTCGCTAAAAGGCTTCAAGATGCTGCTTGGAATCGGGTTTGTTGTTTTGGAAGATGTAAGTACCCTGTAACGGGTTCCTTGCCTGCTCGTGTACTTGGCTAAACGTAATGAAATTGCATCGCCTTCTTTGAACCTTTCAGACAGATCTGAAAAATGAATTACGCCATCAATTGTTCTACTAATCATAAAGTGTATTAGCTTTTTGCTTGTATTGACGTGATCTACAATTCCAATTTGCTGCTCGAAAATATCCCAGTGATCATTTGATGATCGATGCTCAATTGCATACACTTGGAAGCGGTTTTCTCTATCAAGCTCGCCCTTGATTTTTAACGCGGCCCCTGGTTTACCAGCATCAAAAGTTAGTTTTGATTCAGGAATTGTGACTTCCATCGGTAATGAACTTGATTGAACGTAAAGTTTGCGTTTAGCTTTATCTTTTTTTCCTTCGATAAAAAATTTGTCGCCTAGCACTGCATTTATCCATGGTAAATCACTGTATAAAAGCTCCTCTGCATGGGTGGCTTTATCTAAGTAGAGCTGATGATTCGATTTACTGCTGATAGCGCCTTGATACCAAGTACTGCGCATGAGTATCTCTGCTGATTCAGGGATTTTTTGATTGTTCTCTGATCGATAGTTGACAAGTTTATCAATTTCCAATTTGGCTTCTGAAGCTAGGCCGATTTTTGAAAGGAGTTCCGCAAGCTTGATTTTAACTTTGCCAACAAAATTAATATCTTTTGAGCAAAGTAATGCCTTGCAGTAACAAGAAATTGCCAGATCGAGAGAGTTTGATTGATGAATATCTCCGAGAAGCTCCCATGCCCAGTAGTCGTTGATCTTATTTTTGACAACTTCTAGACCATAGGAAAAAGCTTCATTACTTTGCTTTGTTGCCATCAATGCTCTGGCCTTGCTCAGTTTCAGCCAGATATTATCTGGGTATCTATTAATACAATCATTGATATAGGGGAGTAGATAGATTAATTCTTCGTATGCGTCATTCGTGAAGGAATCTTTACTGGCGTGTTGAATAACACGTTCTGCTAGAGACGGGTATGAATTTCCGTCATCGGAAATATATGGGTCATAGTCCTCAGGACGAAGATTTTCTAAACCCCATATGCGAGCAAAAGCTCCCATATTTAACTTGCCTTCTTTAGCTATTTTGTCTGCTAGTTGAAGAATGCAAGTGTGCAACAAAGATGGTTTTTCCGTGTTTAGTTTGAGGTAGTCATTAATGAACCTTTTCGCGCCATTGAAATTGACCTGCGTTTGTTCTGTCATGGCTTTTGCGACACGGTATAGCTCCCATGCTAAACCGGTTTGAACATCAATAGATTGATCTCCATTATTGTATATCCGTTTATAAAGATTTAACGCTCCATGATGATCGCCTTGCTTGCTTAATGATTTTGCTTTGAGAATTTCTTGGCCATTGGGGTTGCTGAGCCTGAGTGCATACTCTCTTTGATCCGTTAGTATTTTGTCTGATGCATCAATATTCAAGTTTCGAAGTTGATCAGAGTAGTGGTGAATGTTTTCACTTTTTCCAGATTGTGCGTCTCTTTTAATTAAATCGATTACGCACCAAGCAAAAGCCTTTATATCCCATTCATCATTATCTGGCTTATTAATTAGCTCAATCGCCATTTTGTAGGCTTCATCAAGCTTGCCTTCCTTGCGAGTAGAAAAAACGTCCCTGCTAGTAATCACGAGCTAAGTCCTTCAGTTATAACAGTCTGAATTTCAGAAACTAACGTATCTGATGTGCAGGAATTATTAACGGGTGCGTACTTGGTGAATTGATTTTTCCCGTTATAAAAAATGTCAATCACAGCACACTCTCCAGATTGAATAAATGTGTAGCGCTGTTTCCAATCCATTGACTCAACATTGTTGATCTTGATTCCTAGCGCACTCACAAGAGGTGTAATCCTTGAGTGAAATTCGTTCAGAAACTCTTCGTTGAACGTGAAGTCAGAGTCCGAATCTGAGGTCTCTGGAACAATGAGTATTCCATTAATAGGAGAAAGTATGTCTAGTAACCTAAGGCCAAGGTCTGATTGTGTGGGGGCGGTAATTCTCGTAATTTTTCCCTTACCGTTATAGCCGATATCTATTCGCGTGATCTCATTATTTACTTCAAAAAAATAAACTTCTAGGTACTGACCTTGGCTAACATCTTGGATCTTTACGTCGGATCCCTTTAATAGCCTTCGAACTCGTCCTAATACCTCAAGTGAAAAGTTTGCATGGGGTGGAATGCCGAAGTTATTGTCTTCTTCTGTGTCAATGGGGTTGTCGCTAGCGTTTATATGTTGATGGTTTGACTTGGGAGTATTCTGGCTGCTTACCTTAGAGCTTAATATATTTGGAGAGTTAACAGCTTTGATGCCAGCACCAATCTTTATATTTGGCGGGTCTAAAAGGTATAGGTTTTTTGATGTTCTGGTGATTGCCGTATAGAGCCAGCGAAAATAATCAGCGGATAGCTGACTCTGATGTGTTTTACATTTTACAAACACGTGATTCCATTCGCTGCCCTGTGCTTTATGGCAAGTAATGGCGTAGCCAAACTTAAGCCTCAAAGCATTAAAATATGAATCTGATCGAAGGGTCTCTTTGAATTCCAAACTTCCGCGCTTTAAATGTGGATGACGGATACAAAAATCCAAATACAAGGCCTTGCTCTCGTCTGAAGTAAGACCTGGATGTTCGCTGTAAAGTAAGTCTTCTAGAATTTTTGCGTTGAAGAAATGTGGAGTTCCTTCTAAGTCTTTAAAGCCAATAATGACGTCTTTAAAAGCTAGCGAAACTGAAATCTCTTCAACTTCGTTCGTTTCTGAGTTCTTTCTGCGCAAGGTTATTTGTCTGCGTTCGGTTGGGCTTAAAATCTCTCTGACCAGGCCGAAGTCACCATTTGATATAAAGAACCCATAAGCATTACTGTTGCTTACAGCCATCACTTTATCGCCCGCAGAAACCTCTGGGTTATCTGGGAAAAAATGCTGTCTTATTTTTCGATTGTAAGCAGCGACATCAGAATTAGAATGCGCAAGGACTATAGACTCTGCATTAATTTTTCTATTGCAGGATTCAAGATATACATCTAACAAGTCTGCATGGCTTACGTTGATGATGTCTGGGAAGCTTGAGTCTATTGATAGCTGGTTAAATACCCCGTTCTTTAAAGATTTACGAAGGTTTATGGAGTTTAGCATGACTCCGCTACCTGACTTTTGACGAACAACTTCAGTCAATTCAAACAGAGTGCTTTTGATATTGTGCTCTCTAGATAGATACTTCTGGTCAAGAGCAGGAGAGAAATTCATCCCGACAGGTGGGAGCTGAGCATCATCGCCAATAAAGATTACTTTTTTTCTGTGGTCATTATGGTCTAGATTTACAAACTTGAAAAAGTCTCTGAGCAAGTAGCCAGTACCGAATCTAAAGAATTCTTCCTCATGATATACATCTGCAATCATTGACGATTCATCAACAATGTAGACAGTATCAGCAGACATTTCATTGACAGCCAGTTGAGCATAGAACTTAAATGTCTCAGACCCATCAAGGTTGTCTTCTTTATACTCAGAAATATCTTTGAATGAATAGATTGTCTTGTGAATCGTGTAAGCGGGAGATTGTGTTTTTTTAGCAATTACTTTTGATGCCTTTCCAGTAGGCGCGGCTAGGACATAGTTTCTTCCAATAGCCCTAAAGTACGTAAGCGATCTATAAACACCATTCTAGCCTGAGCCAGCACGGCCTGTCATAGTCGCCCCTCCATTTATCGAGGGCATTCCCATGAAAAAACAGCAATGGCAAACTCATGTTAAGGCGTACAATAGCAGCGGCCTATCTAAGCGGGAGTATGCTGACAGTCACAAGCTGGTTTATCACCAATTCGTGTACTGGTCTCAAAAATTCAATAAGCCCAAATCACCAAACGCATTTATTCCAGTCAATGTAACAGCTAAGGCTCAACTTCAGCCACAACCTAAAGCCGCACCCGATGTTCCACTAGGTGTCCTAGAATATCCCAATGGTGCACGTCTAGTGATTCACTCCCCTGAATTACTGGCACTGTTACCCAGCCTTCTCACGAGATAATCAGCCATGCTGTTACCGTTCAATACCACTATTTGGTTTTACCGGCAGCCGATTGACTTTCGTAAACAGATCGATGGCATTGTTATTTTGGTGGCTGATACGCTGCAAAAAAATCCTGTTTCAGGTCAGCTCTTCGTTTTTAGAAATAAAAAGGCCGACAAATTAAAAATGTTGTATTGGGAGTCGGGTGGTTTTTGGCTGCTATACAAACGTTTTGAAAAAGGGATATTTAAGTTTCCCGGTGTTGTCGACGAAGCAATGGAGCTGTCCATGCAGCAATTGCAGTGGTTGTTGTCAGGGATTGATTTTACGCAACAAAAACCGCCTGAAAAATGCCAATACACGCGGTTTTATTAACACTATTTTCACTTTTGACTATCAGAATAGTCTATAATAATAGGCATAAAAACACTGTGCAGTCCATCATGACCGACACTGAAAAATCCTTACAGCATCAAGTCGACCAGCTAACACTGGAATGCGATTTATTGCGTAAGAAGTGTCAACAATCTGATGATGCCTATGCAGTGTTAATGGATCAGCTGAAACAAATGCTACGCCACCGGTTCGGTCAAAAATCAGAGCGCTATATCGATCTCGAAAACCCTCAGCTGTCTTTGTATGGTGAAGTAGTTCTTAATGAAGCGCTGGATGAAGAAGATGAAGTCAGCGACAATTCCTGTGACAATGATATTGAGCGCCAGAAAAAACGTCGGGCCAAAAAATCAAGGAATGCCTTTGCTGCACATTTACCCCGTACAGAACAGCTAATCCCCGTTGATGCTCACGACAAAACCTGTCAGTGCGGCTGCCCAAAAAAGGTGATTAACCATGAGCGGCATGAACGTTTAAATTACCAGCCGCCCGTCTATGAAGTCATTGTCGAACTGCGTGAAGTAGTAGCCTGCCCTAAAGGTTGCGTGGGTGAAGTGATCACAGCCGATAAGCCTAAGCATATTCTTCCCAAAGCATCCTTTACCGAATCCGTGTTAGCCCACATTATCGTCAGCAAGCTCGATGATCGTCAACCGTACTACCATCTAGAAAAACAGTTTGAAAAAAGGGCGGGGTTTCGCTTATCTCGCCAAACTATGGCCCGCTCAGTGATTGATTGCAGTGATTCACTACAACCGCTAATCAATTTAATGAAAGACGAAGTGATTGACTATGATGTAGGGGCTTTAGACGCCACTACCCTGCAAGTATTAAACGAACCCGGACGATCGGCGTCCACAAAATCCTATGCGTACTGCTTTAGGGGTGGAGCACCCGGTAAAGACGTCATTCTTTACGAGTACAACGCCATAAAACACAAGCCCTTTGTTAATAATTGGTTTGCGGGTTTTAGTGGTGGGCTGCATTGTGATGGTGATCCGTTTTTTGATTTATTATTTGAATCTGAGGCGGTAAGCCCCAGTTTCTGTAACACCCACGCTAGACGCAAATTCGAGCCGATTGCTATCGCGTCAAAAGGGAATGGACTAGCCAAACAGGCGATGCGTTTTTATAAGCGCCTCTACAAAATAGAGCGCAAGGCCAAAGATGAGAAAATGTCACCAGAGCAACGCTATAGCCTGCGACAACAGTGTTCAAAACCACTGATGGCTGAATTTAAACAATGGCTTGATGAGCATTACCCGACTGTGCCGCCGAAATCATCGCTGGGTAAAGCTTTTGCCTATACCCTTAAGTTTTGGGATGGCCTGTGTGAATTTCTCAACGATGGTCGCTTAGAAGCGGATAACAATTTGACGGAACAGGAAATCAAACCCTTTGTCATTGCCAGAAAGAATTTTATGTTTTGTAGTTCGGTGAAAGGTGCTGAGGCTCTGTGTCTTCATTTTAGTTTGATTAGAACGGCCAAGCGCCATGGATTAGACCCTTATCGATATTACCAGGAAATCCTAGAAGCGATTCCTCACTGCCAAACGGTGGAAGACTACGAAGCATTGCTACCCTGGAATATTGCCTTAGAAAAAGTGGGTGCCATCAATCTCGCGGCCTAACGCTATAACGAAACCTACATCTCGTAGGTGGTTGATCTTTAACAATGTGTTTACTTTAGGGGGTACCGATATTAATACAGGTGCCCCTCTAATGTTGTTGTATGTCAGTAGATATAACGGGCTGATACACTCATCGCCATGAAATAACGCAAGGATGCGTTGTATGATCCAACCAAGGCCGGAAGGGATGTCTGGCGGTGATGTGTTTAGCTATGCCCGACACCGACCAGAGCAAACACTGCTTTATCAACTCATCGAGCGCTATTGGCCCGAGTTTCAGTCGCATCTCAGTGAGACAGACCGTTACTTGCCTCGCCATGTCGCACGAGAATTTGATGAGTACCTCGAATGTGGCAGGCTCGAAAATGGGTTTCTGCGGGTCCGCTGTGAAGACTGCCACCTTGAACACCTGGTAGCTTTTAGCTGTAAACGCCGAGGCTTTTGCCCCAGCTGTGGAGCAAGGCGAATGGCAGAAACAGCAGCGCTGTTAGTCGATGACGTCTTACCTTACAAACCTATCCGCCAATGGGTACTCAGTTTTCCATACCCGCTGCGATTCCTTTTATCCAGCAACCCTCTGGTCATGAGTAAGGTGCTGGGCATTGTTAACCGAGTCATTTCAACGCACTTGATCAAAAAAGCGGGGGTTAAAGCCACACAAGCACAAACAGGCGCCGTTACTCTGATACAGCGTTTTGGCTCCGCGCTAAATCTCAATGTCCATTTTCATATGCTCTTCATTGACGGTGCCTACCAAGAAAAACACAACGGCCAATTGAGATTTCACCGAGTAAATGCACCTACAGCCAGCGAACTTAATACTTTAGTCGCTGCCATTAGCCAGCGCGTTGCAGGTCATTTGGAGCGCCAGGGTTTATTGGTGCGCGATGATGAAAGCAGTTATCTGACACTAGATTTACAAGACGACGATGCGATGCATCAGCTTCAGGAACACTCCATCACCTATCGAATTGCAGTGGGCCCACAACAAGGCCGCAAGGTCTTCACACTACAGACAATCCCATCCTGGGAAGATGATGATTTTGGTACAAACCAGGTCGGTAAAATCGCCGGTTTCTCCCTGCATGCTGGGGTGGCAACAAAAACACGAGAACGCAAAAAGCTGGAACGCTTGTGTCGCTATATCTCCCGCCCGGCGGTATCAGAAAAGCGACTGGCACTGACTTCGCAGGGCAAGGTCAGGTATCAGCTAAAGACGCCCTACAGAGATGGCTCGACGCACGTCATCTTCGAGCCGTTAGATTTCATGGCGAAATTGGCAGCCTTAGTGCCGAAGCCACGCGCAAATTTGACGCGGTACCATGGTGTACTGGCCCCTAACAGCAAGCAGCGTATCTTTGTTACTCCCGCTAAACGTGGCAAGGGCAACACTCAAAAGCAGGGCGTGAAGGACGATGAGCCTGCGCTGGTTGATTGCCATCAAAGCATGACGTGGGCCGAGCGGCTTAAGCGCGTATTCAATATTGATGTCACGATCTGTAGCCGCTGTGGTGGTGCAGTGAGGATTATTGCCTGTATCGAGGACCCGTCGGTCATCAATAAGATTTTAGCTCACCTGGATGCGAAGTCTGGGACGCCCGCCACCGTGAATCAAATACCAGAGCCACGAGCACCGCCACAAGAGAGCTTGTTCGATTAGGAAAGCAAGGGAGAGGATGATAGGTGCTGCTCAAGGATGAGGTCGGTAGGATAGGTTGCGTGTCGGAATGCGCAAAACGCTAAAAAGGCCGGCGCATTATTGATTTGTGCTTAATCATTGTGCAGCTAATGGGTTGATAATAACTTGGCGATTGCTAATAGCCTGTTTTTTATTGTAGATTGGGAAGATGACGGGGGTATTAAGAAGATGACGGGGGTATTAATCCTACCTATACCCCACTAGCAAGAATTCTTCTGACCCATAACGCTTAGTAATTTGGCGGGAATACTCTAGGTCTTTATCACCCTCCAAAACTAAAGAGTCGGCAGAAGCATCTAATTTAAAATTAGGTAGATGGCTTGCCAGCCAACCCAAAATTAATACGGTCACTAGTAGCGTTATTAACGGCCTACGCAGGATCATTAGCTCGTACAGTGAAAATAGTTTTTTTGACATGGAGAGCATTTCTCTTGTTATTTTTAATAACGACATCTGACTTGAAGCGAAATACTCAATAGCGATTACGCTGATTAGTATTGCTTGTTGAGACAATAGTTACTTATCGTTTAGCGCCTGCAGCAGTTGGCCATGAATACCACCAAAACCACCATTACTCATGATAACAATATGATCGCCTGATTTAGCTTCAGCAACGAGGTTAGCCACGATGCTATCAACGGTGTTAAACACTTCTGCTCGGCCATCGCTGTCGGCTATGACTTGCTCTAACGACCAATCTAGGCCCTTGGGCTGATACCAAATAACACGATCAGCATCGCAACTAGCGTCGGCCAACAAGGCCAAGTGAGTCCCTAAACGCATGGTATTTGAACGCGGCTCAATAACTGCGATTAAACGCTGCTCACCAATTTTAGCGCGCTGACCAGCTAAGGTAGTAGCAATGGCTGTAGGATGATGTGCAAAATCGTCGTAAACACTAATGCCGGCGATCACAGCTAACAGCTCCATTCGGCGCTTAACGCCTTTAAACGTTGAAAGCGCCTGACAGGCTATATCGGCAGTAACGCCTACATGCCTAGCCGCTGCTATAGCTGATAATGCATTGCTAACATTGTGATTGCCGGTGTGAGACCAATGCACCTCGCCCTGTTTTTGTTGCTTTAAGAAAATAGCAAAAGCACTGCCATCAGCGCTCAGCAGTTGCGCCGACCAAGTTGTATTCTCTTGGTCAAAGACATCATGATGAATATTGGCAGCAGCGTTGTTTAGGGGTTTTTTACAAACAGCATCATCAATCGAACAACGCTCAACTTCTGACCAAAGCCCCTGAGAGAGAACGGTTTCTAAGTTGTCATTGCTCGCGGGCAACAACACCCTGCCCGTCGAGGGGATAGTGCGCACCAAATGATGAAATTGTTTTTGGATGGCCGCTAAATCTTCAAAAATATCGGCATGATCAAATTCAAGGTTATTAAGAATCGCGGTGCGCGGTCGGTAGTGCACAAACTTTGAGCGCTTATCAAAAAAAGCGCTGTCATATTCATCGGCCTCAATAACAAAAAACGGAGAGTCACCCACCCGTGCCGAAACACCAAAGTCGGCAGGCACACCACCAATTAAAAAACCCGGCGCCATATTGGCGTCTTCTAGAATCCAGGCAAGCATACTCGAAGTAGTGGTTTTGCCGTGTGTACCGGCAGCTGCGAGCACCCAGCGGTCTTGCAGCAAATGTTCAGATAGCCACTGCGGCCCGGAGGTGTATTTAAGGCCTTTATCAAGGATATATTCGACGCAAGGATTACCTCGCGACATGGCATTGCCAACCACAACAAGATCAGGCGCAGGTTCAAGCTGAATTGGATCAAAGCCCTCAACCAACGTAATGCCCTGCTCT
Organism: Aliiglaciecola lipolytica E3; assembly: GCF_000314975.1. Taxonomy (GTDB): domain Bacteria; phylum Pseudomonadota; class Gammaproteobacteria; order Enterobacterales; family Alteromonadaceae; genus Aliiglaciecola; species Aliiglaciecola lipolytica. The sequence goes on along the minus strand of NZ_BAEN01000021.1, from coordinate 9,114 downwards.
TCTAGCTGGGTACTCATCGGTGGATAAACATTGCTGTCAGAGCCTGTAACTTGATGTCCAAGCTGGCGGGCCAAAATAGCTAAGCCGCCCATAAATGTCCCGCAAATACCCAAAATATGGATATGCATAATGATCCTTATTGTTACCCTTAGCAGCGACTCAAAAAAACGCTGTTTTTAAAGACCGCAAATAGTAGCACTCAGGTGAGACAAAACCTAGCTGACATGATGCAAACCGCACTCACCACTACACTTAGGAGAGCGTTTCAAAAAAACCGATAACTGCACATAGCAGTAACAATAGTGACTATAAAAAGCTGGGGGGAGTTAACAGAGAGGCTTAAACAATTTAAGTGCCCTACCCTAAGATCAAATCACCACTGACACTTTCTTCACGATAAGAGAGGCACGATTGAAGTGACCCAAATTGCTAAGCTTAGACAGTAGAAAACGAGCCATTAAAATCCACTTTCTCGAATTAAAACGGCCGCCACACGTTTGAATTGCTTAGGCAGCCATGCGCGGGCTTCACCTTGCACGGTGACATCGGCTAACCCCATTCGGGTTGAAACCGGCGGTTCGAGTAAACGGATTCTTACCCGAAATAATACCTGCTGCGGTTGGCGTTTATTTTTGCCGTGAACCACCGTATTGATCGGCCCACCCGATGCGGCATCGAGCATCGGGTGCGGCAAAAGTGCTAAGGGTGATATATCAACCGATTCGACCACACCGTCAATAAAATATGGCACTTGCTCTTTTAATTTAACCCGGGCCTTTGCCCCCACAATCACTCGCGCTATATCGTTTTCGGGCAGGTAGGCTTCGACTATCCAGGCGCTATTATCGGCGAGCACTGCCAATGGTTGATGTGATTTAACCCATACGCCGTTGGCCAAGTAAGGATCAATATCAAATAACTGGCCGCTAAAACTTGCTGTTAACACCAACCGCTGTTGTTCTTGTTGATATAGTCGTGCCTCGGCCAAGTAATGGTCATAGCGAGACATTAAGCCTGTACGCCGCTGCTCGCCGTTACTAACGCCCATTAAACCATTGAGTTCATGCCACGTATGCTCAGCTAGAGTGCGTGCTTTCATTTCTGAATGCGCGAGATCAGGTGAGCGCAATACGAACAAGGTATCACCTTGAGTGACCTGATCAGTCGATGGCAATTGCTGCAACTGGCCTGCTAATGGCGAAAATATGATTTGTTGCCGTGCTGAGTGAACCCAGCCGATACTTGAAATACTGGTATGCCAAGGTATCATCGCTATCGCCAGTAAAACGATAAAAAAACCTAACCAACGCTTTTTCTTAATCACACTCATCTCGCTACGTCGCTGCCACCAAACGGTCAACTCGGCCAATACCGGTCTGCCAATAAAGACAAAAAGCTCAATAATAAAAAGCGCGATACCTGCCAATTTAAAAAAGAAAAAATACACCAGCAATGCAATACCGATATAAACAAAAAAACGATAAACCCAGGTGAACAGTGCAAAAATAATCAGCCAAGGCCGCCAGTTTGGTTGCTCAGTGGCTGGCCAATCATCTTCAATACCCAGTAATGCACGCCTTAACCAAACCTTAGCCATGGCGGCTGAGCGCTCATGAAGGTTAGGCATATCGAGTATATCAGCCAAAATAAAATAACCATCAAAGCGCAAAAAAGGGCTTACATTAATCAATAATGTAAGCACCCAACTGGTCGTGGCAAGATAAAACATCGCCTCGCGCACGGCACCATTTGGAAGCAAACACCACGCTAGCGTAGCAATGATTGCCAAGCCGAGTTCGGCAATAATGCCCGCACTGGCGATCGCCATTCTCTGCTTAGAGTTTGATAGCTTCCAGCTTTCACTGGTATCGGTGTAGAGCATTGGGAACATCACCACCATGGCAACCCCCATATGTGCAACACGCACACCATAGCGAGTAGCCGTATAAGCGTGCGCTAGCTCGTGCAGCGCTTTAGCGATAACAAGGGCAATAGCAAAACCAACTAGGCTATCAAAACCCAGTTGATTTATTAGCGTTGCACTAAAAGTATCCCACTGACGACTAATTAAATAGCCGCCTAAAACAGCGAAAAAAACCAAACTAACCAACATCGCTTTTGAATAGAGCCAAGCAACATAAGGGTAGCTATTTTTGAGTAAGCGTTGCGGCTTAATTAGCGGTATACGAAAAAAAAGATAGTGCTGCAACAACCACTGAAAGGTATTTTTTTTCTGCTGCTGTGCTCGCTGCTGCAAAGCATTAGCGGTTTTAGAGTTGCTGGCTTGAAGCAAATTATGCTGTTGTAAGAAAACAATTAAACTTTCAATATCAGCTTCGTCAACATGGAGTGCTGTCTGTTGGTTAATAGCGGCGATTATCGCCTCGGCTGGGCCTGTATTCCATCGAACTAGCAACTCAAAATCTAACCAGCCAATTCGATAAAAACGATTAATAACTGGGTCTACTATCATCCATGCCGGCGAACCATCACTATTGGCCGCAGCGGGTAATAATTTTAGTTCTTCGCGCAACGCAGGCAGGTTTTCAATCACAACCCAGTGAACTCACGCACCGCAGCAATAGGCCGACGAAATAAATAATATCCCAATACTGTCCAGTCTGATGAAATCCGTGCTGTACCGCGAAGCCCCAAACGTGGCAAGTCTTTGCGCTCACTAAAATGACCAAATAGCGTATAAGCCGAAATACCTTCTGGGCTTTGGCTAGCCTGATAACTGGTCTGCAATAAACTGGCATCTAAAGGTGATAAGGGCTGGGTATGCAAAAAGACGCGAATAGGAGCGCCGATATCTAAATTAATCGCATCGGCCACCGGTAGCCAAATTTCGATGCCCGCATCTTCGGCACTAGCCAACTGCATAATACGCTCACCAATTTGAACCGGCCGACCGATCCAGTCATTTTTGTCGGCAAAAATAGCTAAACCTTTACGATCAGCTTTTACCGTGACTCTCTGCAACAACAATTCAACAGCGCCAAGCTCGGCCTCTTTCTCTCTGACCCTGCCCAGCGCTGATGCCAATTCAGCTTTGCTGCTGTAATCATTAAACGCTTGTTGTTCAGCAACTAATGCATCGGCTCTTGCAATGACTAGGGCTTTTAGCGCGATATTTCTTCGGCTTTGTAAAGCGCTGTCATCCAGTGAAAATAGCGCATCGCCTACCTCAACTTCGGCATTAGGCTGCACATGAATTTTGCCAATAACACCATCTATAGGTGAAGCTACGGCTTTGGCATTTAAGGCCACGACCTCGGCCGGGGCCAGTACCGATAAACGGATAGGGATAAACAACGCTAACACCATAGCCAATACAACCCAACGCAAACGCCCAGATTGAATAAACTGACGCAGCTTGCGAGCTAGGTTATTTTCACGTTTGTTCATCGCGCGATAACAGTAAGCATAACAATCGTGTAAACGATGCAATAAATCTAAATCTAATGGCGACCAAGTTTGCTCTCTAGCATACAGCACTAGCATGGCAACATTCTCATCAACATCGAGCACAGGGATAATCAGCAAATGTTCCGGTAACCACTCCAACCAGCCCGTCTGCAGATCTTCTCTGATGGATTCACTTTTAACCAACATAGATTGCGCTTGGTGATTGCTAATGTCTAAACTGGCAATCAACGACTGCAGCCAAATTGAAAAAGGGGAGTCTTCAACAATATTGGCTAAACCCGACGCCTGTCGCAGGCTAAATTGACCACTGATATTTTTGTCCATAATCAGTGACTGCCGAAACGGCGTAAGCATGTGAGTTTCATTTGCAATCACAAAGCATAATGCTTGGTTATCTTGCGCCGCCAAAGCGCGCTTTTCGAGATGTAACAAAACCGACAACTGAGTATGCTCGGCATTTTTTTTAGCTGTCGTGCGTGGGGGAGGCACAGGCTGATGAGTAGCGGCTTGTTTTTTTTCGGCTACTGGGGGTTTATTTGTATTCATAAAAATAACTTTTTAGAAGCGCCACTGAGCAATCAATATAAGCCAAGATTAATATTATGCTTGGGGTAATCACTCAGCGTTTAGATCAGCAAGCATTGCGGTACCACTCATGCCGGCTAGTAAGCCAGGATAATCCTCAATCATCCGACCTTCGATTTCAATTGTTTGGCTAACCGAGTCAATACGGCTGTTGATAGCCACTATTCTAGCTCGGTAACGCTTGCCGGTTTCGTCGATGGTGACATTGAACAAATCGCCAACCTGCAGGGAGTTTATTTTTTTTGAAGGTACATTAAGGCGGATTTTTAAGCGGCCATCCTTCACCAGTTCTAACAGCGGCTCCCCTGCCGCCACACTCATGTGGTTACTTACAAAGACTTTTGAAACCCTACCTCGCCAAGGTGATTTGACTTCGCAGTTTTTTATTTGCACGGCACTCAGCGCTAATTGCGCCCGTAATCTAGCGACTTCACTGGCTGCCAAAGCGACCTCGATGCTACTCGCCTGTTTTAAACCTTGCATTTTCACTTTGCCTTCGTGTGACTCTAGGGCCCCTGCCAACTCGGCCTGCACCATATTGTTGCGAGCTATGGGCTCTTCACATGAAAATTTTAGCAGTAGTTTATCTTTATCGAACGAAGAACCCAACGAAACATTAAGCTGATTAATTTTAGCGGCCACCGAACTCGACAACACCGTTTCTTTTTCAGGTGCCAATAAAACTCTTATGGCAGCATGCCGATAATCAGTTTGCCGGGTCTGGCTGGTACTAGGGTAGTTATGAAGGGTTTGTAAAGCGGTTTTCCCAGCGAACTGGGCTTGTGCAAGTTGGGCGGTGAGCCCAACAAGCACTATTAAAAAACAACAAGAACGGTGTGTCATTTACATCTCCAACGGTTGAGCAGTAGGTAGCGATTGCGATAACCAGTTACGTGTTGACGATAAGCTAGCTGAAGCTGCAGCCAATAAACTTGCTTCATAAGTCGAAGCACGCGCATTTTGTGGCAAGGTCGTTTCATACTCCATGCTGTTGGATACTTCTTTGCTATCCATGGTTACTAACCATAAAGCTTTTTGCAAACCATTAGCATCGTTACGACTCAAACTAAACGTCAGTGGCGTCCCTGATGCTTGATTGACCTTAATATCATTTCTCTCGAGCATAGTGACCAACTGCTCGGTCATGCTGTTTTTTAATACAGGGTCATCAATGCCTTGCACGCGAATGCTAACATCAGCTTGATGGCCAAATAGGTGCGACTTTAGGCTGAAAGAATTATTTTGCAACTGAGCCTGGTGTTCACTAATCAGTTCAGTCAATTGAGCCAAGTCTAAACCCTCGCCATCGTAGGGAAGTGGATCAAAACCTAATGTGTTATACAAACGACCAAAAGCAATTTGCGAATTAGCGTAAGCATTAGCACGTTGATAGTCACCTAACAGTGCTTTGGCTTCTGTTCGAATAACTTCAAGTTCGCTATCCATTTTTGAGCTTAACGCATCGCGAGCATATTGTGATAAACGATGATCAACCCCTGCGGCTTTATCGGCCAAATTAAATTCACTGGCTGCTAAACGGTAGCGCTCTATCGAAATGCGTACCTGAGTTAAAATCGCCATTGACAGTGCCATGCGGCGCGCAGTATCAGCTTTCTCTTGCTCTTCGCGAGAATCATTCAACGAGGGGATGCTGGCTAATTTCATTAAATTCCACGACAACGAAATACCGCCCTGTGACCATTCATTGTTATAGAGGTATTTATTAGAGTCTTGAAAAAATCCGTAATTAAAGTTTATTGCAGGGAATAAACTTAAGATTTGTTTACGCGTTTCGTCAGCAGTAATGCGTTTTCTAAAATCTTCTTCACGTAATTCAGGGCGCTGTAATAACGCCATTTCTTCTAGTTGATTAATGTTGTCGGGGGCTGCTGGCAGTGCATGCTCTTTAGTATCAGCCAAACTAAAAGTAACGCCAGAGGGCACGTTCATTAAAGCGGCCAGCTCACTTTTTGCGTAGGCTAAATCTTGGCGACGCTTATTGAGCATGTAGGCAGCATCTAATAATGCGCGCTGATAATTCAGTGCCGTTACAGGAGCAATAATTTGCTGCGACTCTGCTTCACGTGATTGTTCAAGCGCTCGGTCAATTCGCTCAATAGTGGCATTCACCTGCTGCTCTAAACGTTGCGCCCCTAGCGCACGCCAATACGATGCGCGAACATCTTGAAATAAACCTTGAACTACTTTTCTGCGGCGCTCTTCAGCAATTAAATACTGATCGGCTTGTTGCCTTGCCCGATAATAAGAAACACCAAAGTCTAAACTATTCCAGCTGAATTCAATATTTTCAGTATGGTAGCTTTTCTCTTGCGATGAAGAAGGACGCAGCGACTCTAGGCCATCTTCAATACCATAACTGGAGCCACCCGAATCATTATTGCGCCGACTATAACCTGCCGATGCCAAAACACGCGGCAGCATATCGAATTTTGATAGCTCATTTAAACCCAGAGCCAAGGCCGACTCCATATTTTTTAATCGATAATCCAAGTTATATTTCAACGCTCTAGCTAGTGCCTCGTCTAAAGTTATAGGCGCACTAATAGCCACTTGGTTCTCAAACATTTGCGCTGTATCGGCCGCTACTCTATCGCGAACTTCATCCTGCGTTGCCAACTGAGGCGAAACGGAGCACCCTCCCAAGACAAGGCAAAAGATCGGCGCATTAAAACGCCAAGCACGGGTTGCTGTCCCAGTAAAAAACCGTTTATTTAAAAGGGCTTTCATTACACACTTACTCCAAATTCACTGTTAATTATTATAAAAATAGTCATTACATTGTAACCATACAAACCAATACCGCTTAGGCTTTTTTGTAGTAGCTAATGGTATTTTCTGAACCGCTAGCCAACCTCGATGCTGCTGACTGTTTGAGCTGCTCACTAAAGCTACTCGCAGCGGTAATTTTTTCATCGCCTTGATCACCACCAAGCGCAATAACGATATCGGTATTGGCGATGTCTAAAACACTCGGTGAACTTTCAGCTGTTATTGTGCCCTGCAGCTCGATGGTGTCATCGTTAACTTGCTCGCTGCTGCTATTAGCCGCTATTTTTGTGGCCGATAATTCTGGTTTAGCAAAAGGGTCAAGTAAATGTTTAACGCCGGGCGATGCTGAATTAAATGAATCAACCAGACCATTGCGCGCCGCAGATTCAAGCTGCGATTGATTAACGGCTAACTGCACAAAAACAGCATGCGATGTAGGTAACGGAATTTGTCGGACTGACTGCTGCACATAAAGTGCGTTGTCGGGATAGCGATCAATACCCAGCGGAGAAAAGTCCTTGCCGCCTAATTCGCCTAAGCCATTATCACCAGAGGCAAACGCTAGGCCGATATCTAAACCACCGAGTAGCTCTTTATAAGCAACAGAATCAATATCTAACAAATTCAAACCAGAGCTGAGTTGGATTTCATTTCTGGCTTGTTGAACGCTCAATAACACATGCAGCGCAGGGTCAACCGGACGAATAGGGACTGTAAATACAGGTCTAAAGTTACCGTAATCACGAAATTCTCCATCCACCCGAGGCGCGGGTGTAATGTCAATTGAAACGGTTGCCGAAGCCGTACCACCTTGGCCGTCACTGATTTCATACTCAAAACTAAAGTCGCCAATAAAACCAAGGTCAGGGTAAAAAGTGATTACACCACTGGCGCTGATAACCACTTCACCATTAGGCACAGACAATGTTTGTGCCTGGCCTGCAATGACCGGCTGGCCGGCAATACTAGAAACAACAAGCGTGTCGCCATCAACATCGGTGTCATTATCCAGTAAATTCAGCACAACACCGGCTGCACCGGCTGCACCATCAACGCTATAGCTATCATCAGTTGCCACAGGGTTATCGTTGACAGGCAGTACTGTTATCGTAACCGTTGCTGTTTCAGTGATGCCATTAACAGTCGCCGTATAAGTGAAGCTATCGATGCCTTCAAAATTAACATCAGGCGTATAAGTAAAGGTACCATTTGGGTTTAACACCACGGTGCCATTTTGAGCTTGGGTAAACACTGAAACGGTGGCGACACCTTCAAAATTATCATTAGCCAGCACATCAAGCGTGACCGGCTGTTCTTCATTAGTGGTAGTAGCATCATCACTAATATCAACAACAGGTAGTACCGTTAGAGACAGCGAAGACACATGCGTTTCAATGCCATCAGTGATTTCAACACCGATAGCAATCGGCCCCGATGCAGAAGTATTAAAATCGTCCGTGGGCGTGTAATCAACGGCTAATAAAGCCGCATTGATTTGAGCGGATGTACCCGTAATAACAACCGTATTAGTGCCGTTATCAGTAATGGTTGCACCGCCCCCCGCGATCACATTAATAACACCAGCATTAGCAGGCAACGTTAACGTGGTGGTAAGGATCGCGTTGTCAGCATCCTGCACAGCAATACCATTGATCGTAAGGGGAGTATCTTCGGTTGCGATTTGCGGCGCAGGTAACGTACTCACTGCAATATCATTGAGGCCGGTGACAGTAATAGTGACCGTCACCGGTGCACTTACACCGCCGTTGTTATCACTGGTTGTGTAAGTGAAGGTAACGTCACGGCTGCCACCCGGTGCCAAATCATCAAAATCGCCAGTCGGGTCAAAACTATAAGTACCATCTGGGTTGAATGTCAGAACACCTTCACCCACATTAGTCACTAATGCAAAACCATTAGGGTCAATGGTGCCGTCGATATCACTGCCAGCAGGCACGGCAGCATTAAGGACGGTGTCTTCGTCGGTAGTCTGAGCATCGCTAGCGGCAACCGGGTTATCATTTGTACCGTTAATGGTGATTTCTATCGTGGTCGGCGTACCATCTACCGTGGTGACGTTAAATACTTCATTTATCGAGTCACCGACATCTAAACTGTCAAACGCGCTATTAGCCGTAAAAGTCCAAGCACCTGCAGCATTTAAAACTAGCTCGCCAGTGGGGCGTGTAATCGTCACTGGTGTAAACGTGTTGTATGGACTATCAGGATCGGTGCTGGTGAGAGTGCCAGTAAAGACTAAGGGCGCATCGGTTTCGTCTAAGCTAACATCGGCGCTACTCACGGTTGCCG
>NZ_BAEN01000022.1 GCF_000314975.1 Aliiglaciecola lipolytica E3 | reverse complement strand
CTGCATTTGTTGTTGGAAAAAATTAAGTCGCAATAAGCATTGAATCGAATCGTACTAAATTAGCAATTTTTAGCCTTACCTTGCCAATTTAGTTACGCACATTTAAATAGACATTAGTGAACAATCACTATCAGTTTTGAGGGACAACTATGGATGAGTCAAAAAAAGCAGGTACACAATGTTGCGCGAAAAGCAGCACCTGTTCGCCAGATTCCAGTGACCGTAGAAAATTCATAAAATCCAGTGCCAGTCTAACCGCTTTTATGTTGATGGCGGGTAGCCGCAATGTGATGGCAGGTCCATTTTTAAAGAGTGATTTTGATAGCGTCATTCCCTCAGATAAAAAACTCAGTAAAGAGTGGCTAGCTAGTTTGTACGAACGCGGTAAGCCCATGTCCGCCACGGGCAAAAACCTAAAATATATTGGCATGCCGATTAATGGAATTTGCACAGGACAAGTTTATTTAGGTGGCGATGGCAGTCTTTGGCGTTGGAATATTACTGGCAAGCGAAATACCCAAAAAGAGAACCCTAAAGGCCCTCGATACCTAGATCCCGACGCTGCAAGTTCGCCGATTAATCAAGGATTCGCACTGAAAGTAGGCACTGAGGAGTTTACTCTAGATGCCAATGGCTTTGAGAGTGTGGTATTTACCAATCAGTACCCCATGGCAAAAGTGGCTTATAAAGATAAAAAAGTCCAATTTCTGTAGAACTGCAAGCGTATACGCCGTTTATTCCACTAAATCGTGATGATTCAAGTCAGCCTGTGATAGTCATGAAATACGTACTGACCAATCATTCTTCCTCGTCCCAGAGCGCAACCATCGCTGGCTGGATACCGAATATTGCTGATGGGAAAATAGATGGCCAGCAGAATGTCAAAAAAGTATTTACTTACAATGAATTAGCGGATATTTCGAGCGTGGAATGCTCAGTTAAAGTGGACTCGGTTATCGACCAGGAGTTCGGCGCAATGGCACTAGGATTGTTAGATGAGCAACCGCCATCTATGGCTAATATGGCGCTAGCAAATTCTGAAAATGCCTCCGTTTTTTCAACTCAGTCTAATACGTATCAACATGGTACTAGTCAAGAAAGTGAATTTGACAGTGATTTCTTAGCGGCGTTAGGAAAGTCTGTCACTTTGCGCGCTGGTGAGTCGAAAAGTGTGACTTTTGTGCTTTCTTGGCATGTTCCTACAATCAATTATGACAAAGCATTTGGGGTTAAAACCGCCAACAAAATATATGCTCCCAATTATTATGCGACATTATCTGAGTCTGCCACTGATGCAGCAAACAAGTTTGCGAGTCGCAAAGATGAGCTGTACGACAATACCCAGAAATGGACAGATACTTGGTACGACTCTACGCTTCCATATTGGTTTTTAGAGCGAACGTTTTTAACTATCAACTGCGTACAAACTGAAATGGGTCAGCGAGTCGATAAAACCGCTGACTTTCCTGAGCATTATAACTTCTTTGAAGGGGTTAGATGCTGTCCCGGTAACTGCACCCACGTTTTTCATTATGCACAAGGTCTTGCCCGAATTTTCCCAACTATAGAACGAGAATGCCGGGATAAAATTGAATATGGCTTAGGTTTCGAAAGTGACACTGGGTTGATGCATTATCGTTATACGGATGAAAAGTTTGGTGATGCTATTGATGGAAACTGCGGCACTATCTTGCGAGTGTATCGAGAAAGTCAAATGACGACCGATTATCGCTTTCTCAAAAGTATCTGGGAACGGACCAAGCTGTCGATGAATCATGTCATAAAAAATGGGATATTGATGAAGATGGCATGCTAAAAGGTTCACAACACAACACTTTGGATGAACCCTGGTTTGGTCAAGTGCATTGGCTTATCAACCTATACCATGCTGCGCTGAAGGCATCGGCCATCATGGCGCGTAAAATGAATGAACCTGCTCTTGCCACTCGATATGAGTCCATCGTAGCGAGTGGTTCAAAAGCGATGGTAGATGTTCTTTGGAACGAAGAGTTTGGGTATTTCATCCATAAACCGGGACCCGGTGATAAAGAAAAACATGGCTCGACTAATGGCTGTCATATCGATCAGGTTTTGGGTGACTCTTGGCTTTGGAATGTGGGGATTGATGGCATTTTACCTAAGGATAAAATTCGCCAAACACTAGAGTCTTTGTGGAAATACAATTTCACTCCTGATGTAGGCGCCTTTCGAGAAAAAGTTCCTGAAGGCAGATGGTACGCTGCGGCTGGGGACGCCGGACTGGTTATGAGTTCATTTCCATATGGAAAAATTGAACCTAAAAGCGGTAAGAAAAGTTATGCAGGTTATTTAAACGAATGTATGACTGGCTTTGAGTGGCAGGTCTCGGCACATATGATTTGGGAAGGCATGGTCGAAAAAGGCTTAGCAATTGGAAAAGCCATTAACGACCGCTATCAACCCGAATTAAGGAATCCGTACAACGAAATTGAATGTAGCGACCATTATTCTCGCGCAATGGCCAGTTACGGTGCATATCTCGCCATGTGCGGCTATCAGTACGATGGCCCCGAAGGCAAACTCGCATTTGCTCCAAGAATGCAGCAAGACGATTTTCGTGCTGCCTTTACTACCGCTGAAGGGTGGGGAAGCTTTTCTCAACAATTTGCTAATCATCAACAACGTGCTTCACTCGATTTACGCTACGGAAAACTCGCATTGAGAGAGTTTAAATTAGCGTTAGTTCAAGGTGCCAAGGCAAATAACACCACAGTCACAATAGATGGTCAAAAAGTCGCTGTTACGAGTTCTAAGCATCAGGATAGTGTGACATTGCGGTTTATCGATGAACTTACCTTACAAGAAGGTCAACGTTTAGACGTTACTTTTTCATAAATGAAGATCTAATGCCTGTCTTTTGTTTAGTTTTTAAAAAACGCGGACAGGCACGAAGATATTTGCTGAAAGCTTTAGATTGATGGAGTCGTTGATGGTTAAGTTAAATGTGCGTTTCTATTCAATATGTCAAAGTGTATTGCTTATATCACTTTTGGCTGGCTGTAATGAATCGACATATTCTGAGCAGAAGCGCAACGAAAATCCTGTGATAGGGAAACGTCAACCCAATGTTATTGTGATATTCACTGATGACCAAGGTTATGAAGATGTGGGCGTTTTTGGTGGCGACCATGTCTTAACCCCGAATTTGGACAAGATGGCGGAAGAAGGTCTGATGTTGACCGATTTTTATGTTCCTTCACCATTATGTTCACCTTCCAGAGCAGGTTTGATGACGGGGTCATATCCTCGGCGGGTAGACATGGCAACTGGCTCTAACTTTCCAGTTTTATTAGCGGCCGACACTAAAGGACTCAATCCGGCAGAAATAACCATAGCCGAAGTGTTAAAAAGTGTCGGTTATGCAACGGGCATATTTGGTAAATGGCACTTGGGAGATCAGCCCGAGTTCTTGCCCACACGTCAGGGGTTTGATGAGTTTTTTGGCTTGCCTTATAGCCATGATATTGCACCAACGCACAAAAGACAGGCACACTTTAAGTTTCCCGATTTGCCCTTAATGGAAAATGAGAATGTCATTGAGTTGAACCCTAACCCCGAATACTTAACTCGCAGAATTACTGAGCGCGCGATTGATTTTATTGAACGACATCAAGACGCTCCTTTTTTTCTATATTTGCCACACCCAATGCCTCATGGGCCGCTTCACGTCTCACAAGAGTTTCTGAATACGGTAGATAAAGCGACGCTTGCGCGCCTCAACATTAGCGACGCTGATATCGCCGCAAACTCTAAGAAAGCGATGTATCCATTGGTGATTGGAGAGCTAGACAATGCAGTCGGCAATATATTAGATACGCTTAAGCGTCTCAATCTTGATTCGAATACCATTGTGATATTCACCTCTGATAACGGTCCATCTGGCAGACGTAATTCAGATGGAACTGAACGTTATTTATCGGGACATAAAACCTTAACTCAGGAAGGTGGAATGCGTGTGCCAACCGTTGTTTGGGGGCCAAGTCAGATACCCGCGAATACTGTGTCTCAAGCGTTAACAACCAGCATGGATATACTTCCTACTGTCGCGTTTTTAGCGGGAGCGGATGTACCAACTGACCGAGTTATTGATGGCAAGAATATCTGGCCCATATTAGCGGCCGAAAAGGACGCAGAATCTCCTCATGACGCTTTCTATTATTATAGTAGAAACACCCTTGAAGCGGTGCGTAAAGGCACATGGAAATTAGCTATAAAAGGGAAGAGCCCAGGGTTATATAATTTACAAAATGACCCAGCCGAACGGATTGACTTAAGCACTGAGCATCCGCAAAAAGTAGCTGAATTGAAGGGATTGATGGAACGTTTTGAAGCCGAATTGGGAATAGATGAGACCGGTGAATGCGCTAAATGTCGCCCTGCCGCATTTGTTGCTAATCCAACTCATTTGACGCTAAACCCAACTAAGTAACTAGGCTGTCATAAATGTTTTAAAGTCGTGAACAATGCTGATGTTCACGACTTTTTCCGGTTTTTAGTTGATCTTGGGTGGGTTCCAAGAGGCGTTTTCTGAAGTAGATAGTTCTAACATTGCCAGCTTAATTTTCTCTACTACGTCGGGATATAGATCCGCAATATTGTACTTTTCATTGGCAAGCAAACTAACCTCATACTTTTTCAACATATCGTCAAAGTGGAAGAAAGATAGAGAGCATTATGTCTCTATCGTTGAGTTTGTGTTCTAACTTTATTTAATCCTGATAACCCCATGGTGCAGAAGGCGTTTCAATTTCTTGGGTTAAATCAAAATCCACGCGAAATTCTCGTCCTTCACGGATGAGTCGGTAAGTAAACTTGTCTGGATAGATATACATCTGCCAAATATTAGTGCTTGACTGCGGAATGCCGCTTTTGGCAAAAAGCTCTTTAGAGTATTGGTCCGCCGGAAAAGACTGCACTTGCGGCCATCCTGCGTCTAATGTATGACCGCCATACATGGTTGACTCAGAATAGTCACCATCATGGTGGCGATGGTCATGTTTTAACGAGAGTCCAGATCCAGTTTTGCTGATTATCCAGGTACGAGAAGCATCTTCACCCACATGAAATGGAATTTGCAATTGATTATCGGTGCAGCGTCTAATGTGCATAACCAAAGGTTGTTCCGACATCGCACTTGGCCCCTGATTATCTATGCTTACTTTGCCACCGAAAGCCTTGCCACACAGCGCTTTGATACTGTCGAAAAAAGCATCATGGCTTGGGATGGAAACTAAAGGCGCTGGTTTCACAATTTGCTCAGCAGTTACTGCTGTAGTACCAAAAAGTAAGGTTACTAGCACTACTGGTAGTTTAATTAAACGCTTTAACATTGTTTTTTCCTTTCAATTTGCACTATGCTTTTACGTGTTTCTTGTTCGCCTCGAATTAGATTGATGATATCAAGTATTCTGGGTTATCACATTCGTTTCACTGCAACCGCTAGCTTTAATTACCACTTTACAGTAATAGGGATATTCTGATGAAAAGACTCGTAACTTGTTTATTCGTGTTGAGCTTAGTCGCTTGTGAGCATCCGGCAAGCAGACCAAGCACAAGTGAAGAACAATCGTCAGACATGGTTGAAGAAATGGATATCAATATCATTGCTGATAAATTTATCGAAAATATGTTTGTTTCCTCACCAGAGATGAGCACATTTTATCAGGCAGAAAATGCAGATAACGTTAATTTAGCGGACATTAGTCCCGCGGGTATTCAAGCAAAACAGGACGCACAAGATAGGCTATATCGTGCGTTAGTTGCTATTAATACCGGACAACTCAATAAAAATGACTTCGTGACTTATCAACTGCTTAAAACGGAGTTGGAAGGCGAAATTAATACTCGGGTTTGTAAGCGTCATTTATGGTCGAATAATCACCTCGATGCTTTTTTTACCTGGTATCAATACATTGGGCAAACTCAGCCGGTGGGTGATGACACCAGTCGCGCGGACGCGCTAATGCGCTGGTCCAAAATACCTGCCTACATCAAAAATGACATGCTTAATAATCGAAAAGGTTTGAATACGGGCTATGCTTTGCCCCGACCGGTAGTGAAACGGGTGATAGGTCAGATGCAACAATTACTCACCATGCCAATTGAAGATACGCCGTTTTACCTGCCTGCTTTACGCGACGATAATCCAGAGTTTCAGCAAAAAATGCGCGCTGAGATCGAAAATAATATTATGCCTGTCTTGAAGAAATATTTAACTTTCATGCAGCAGGAGTATTTGCCCCAAGCACGACCAAACCTTTCCATTGCTGCAATACCAAACGGTGCGGAGTGTTATAACGCGATGTTAAGTGCAGCGACGACGTTATCGAATACGCCGGCCGAAATTTTTGCTTGGGGAGAGGAAAGTCTTGCTGAACGTGAAACCATGATCAAGAGTTTAGGCAAAAAGTTGTATGGCACAGCTGATTTGCCTGCCATTTATGAGGCCTTTGGCAAAGATCCAACAAATTATTATAAAAACAAAGAGGAGTTATTAGCAGAGGCGCAGGCTGCAATTGATCGTGCTAAAGAAAAATCCAGAGATTACTTTAATCTTTTTCCAAAGTCAGATGTCATACTCAAACCCATCTCTGATTTGGAGAAAGAAACTGGGTATTCACGTTATTTAGCTGCATCAGATGATGGTAGTCGGCCTGCAACTTACGTACAAGCGACTTATCCGGCGCATAAAAAAATAAAAGGTGAGGTCGAGAGTGTTGCTTTTCATGAAACTTACCCAGGACATCATCTGCAAATAGCGATTAGTCGTGAGTTATTGGTTTCTCACCCTGTCACTAAATATTTAGGCAACTCAGGATTTTCTGAGGGGTGGGCAAGATATACCGAAACTTTAGCAGATGAAATTGGTTTATATTCATCGGATAACCATCGAATCGCCATGTACAAGGGATTGCCAACTGGGATGGTTGTAGATCCTGGGATTCATTTTAAGAATTGGTCGAGGGATGAAGCCATAAACTATGTGTTGTCCAAACAAAGTTCTTTCAGTAAAGAAGAGGCAGAGCGCTACGTCGATCGTATTGCAGTATGGCCGGGGCAAATGACCACTTACGGTGTTGGCGAACGCTTTTTCATTAATCTGCGCAAACAAGCAGAAGCTCGGCTTGGAGATGCGTTTGATATAAAAGAATTTCACGATGTTTGTTTGCAAAACGGTACTGTACCGTTAGATTTTGTGGTTGCGGAAGTAAATGAATACCTCCAACAAAAAGCAAACTAATTTTAACAAAAGAGCAAGGCTTGGGCTGTTTATCAAATGGTAAAGTGGGCCTGTTGTATCAGCCACGACTCATTTCGATTAAGCGACTGAATGTACGGCGAAACTCGAAGGTCAAAGCACCTTCTAAATAAAGCTCTGCCAGCGGCACTTGTGTACTCAAAAACAATCTGACGCCTTGGTCATAGAGTTCGTCAATCAAACTAATAAAACGGCGAGTCATATCATCGTTTACAGCATAGGATATAACACGTTCACCCGTTTCTATTGCTTGATTATCACCCATGCCATCTTCAGTACCGCGAGCTTTTATCCACCCCCTCACTTTGCCACTGAGTTGAGGGACATCGCTTACCATTACCGTGTTAAAAGATGAGGCTATTTCAATATAATCGAGTTGTGAACGCGGACCTGCACACAGGGCATAAAAGTTAAACCAAGCAACGGAATTTGCCAGCTTCATATCTGTCATACGTTCAACTTGAATATCGCGGTGACATATATTGATGCTATTTTTATTTACTATATTACTCTTTGGCGTTAGCTCTGAAAAAAGCTTAGAAAAATCCATCTTTGCAGCTAAACCTATGTTTGGCGAGGCGTTAAAAACAGTTTGGATATCTGATTCTGAAAGCTGATGTTGGATGCGATGATCACGTTCCCCAGATAGGTTTATGCTTTGGGTGTGTTGCTGGAGTAATCCAATAAATGGCAAAAACTTGTGCCTAGCTAAGCCATTTTCATAAAGGCGTTCAACGGGTGTATTCGAAGTGGCTACAAGCACTACACCATTGTCGAATAAACAGGTGAATAAGCCAGCCAGTAACATGGCATCACCTATGTCAGAGACAAAAAACTCGTCTATACAGATAATACTAAATTGGTTTGCCAGCGCTTTGGCAATAATGGGTAGGGGATCTTGTTGTCCACTATGCTCTTTCAAGGCATTATGAATGCGCGACATAAATCGGTGAAAATGAAGTCTTAATTTGCCTTTGTTGAACGTAATTTTTGTAGGTAGAGTGTCATAAAACAAGTCCATTAAAAACGTTTTACCGCGTCCTACATCTCCCCACAAATACAACCCTTTAATCTGTTCAGTTGAGTCTTTTTGTTGCGTTATTTGCCAAAACAGCTCTTCCAACGCTGATACCGCTTCTAGTTGCGACGGATCGTCCACCAGTTTTTTGCCCAATTGAGATTGATAAACCTGTTGGGGAGAAATAAATTTAGAGCTGTAACTAGCGCTGTCGAACATAAGCGTTGTTTTTAATAAATAAGAGCATGTCCGGACAACTCTACCGACTTTTTAGTTCTTAACCAAATGAATATTATCAGCTGAAATTCATCTTTAATAATGTGGGTAAAAATTACACACTTTGAAAAAGTTTCATACTTATAACCGCTTTTACAATTTGCAGGTTAATTCCTTGAATAGGGTGATTACTGCTTATTCGATGTGTTATTCGCACTCCATTGTTCTAAACAAAAAATGATCAGGGTTTTAAGCTAGCAGCTAAATATTATAAAAGTCAGTTGCTTAGATTTGGCTTTTGCTGCGTTGGAAAAATTTATGGTGGGTTGTTTTTAGTCAACCTTGAGCGATTTAAACTCGTTTCAGATTCCTTTACTTACACCTAAGGCTATTGAATATTCTTGGCACTTACCTTGCTCCAGTGAAATTAGACGGAGAAAAGATCCGCTTAAATAACATAGCTGATTTTTATTCAACCCGTAATTTGAGTAGTAGGAGAAAGACAATGAATATTATTGAAGAGCATCACCCAAGTAAAATCGTCGGTGTATATGAAAACGAGTCGACCGCGAAACAGACTGCTAAACGATTAGTGGACGAAGGCGGTGTGTTAGCCGATGAGATTAATATTGTCTCACCACAAGACAAAAAATTTGAAAGCAAAGTTGAGCCCGAAACAAAAGCGATAGGTAGAACGCTTATTGCGTCGCATATGATGTTAGGTTTGATTGGTTTGAGCATTGGATTATTGGTTGGCACAGCATTAATCATCGCCGGTATCCAACTTGCAACATCAAGCCCTGTGATGTTGTTGATTGCTACGGGAACCTTAGGAACCTTCATGGGATTGCTAGTGGCGGGTGCTGTGTCGCTAAGGCCTGACCATGACTCGGTTGTGAATGATACACGCTATGCTAAAAATCATAAGCTGTGGTCGGTTGTTGTCCACACTAAAGATCGAGAACATACTAAGCAGGCTAAGCAACTTATGGAAGGCTCTGCCGTACGGATGTCGGAATCTTTATAAATCGAAGGTGTTTTTTTAACTCCCCAAATTATTGATATGGTAAAGAAAGCCTTTGATTCGACACGGTGGTTTTAAGCCGCCATGTATAAAAGCTCGAATATTAAGAAGATTAGAGTATGGCTTTTTAATCTTCTTAATATTGACTAGCCTACACCCTCACTGAAACCCATTCTATTTACCTTTCTTTTGTGTCAATTATATTTACATTATCTTAATAACTTTTTGGTAGCAAATTATAACCGGTTGATAAATATATAAATTATTATCTGGTTTGAAACTTGCTTGTACGAAAAGTAAGCAAAAGGTTGTACGGAACTGCAGTTTGATTATGTTCTGTATATGATAAAAACATAAGTGAGTGTAACAATGAAAAAGAATTTAATTTTTGCTGCAGTTGTAATGTCGCTTCCTATCGCTACGGCACAGGCTGACGTTATCGTGCTCGACTTCGAAGGGATTAATTCTTCGTATCCTAGTTCCGACTATGCCAATATTGAAGAGTTCTACAACGGAGGAATGAGTAACCAAGGCACCAGTGGTACCAATTTTGGTATTAGTTTTGAGTCAAATGCTCGTGCGATTTGTTTGAACACCCCAGGCTCTTCTTGTTCGAACACTTCCAGAGGAGGGTTGGGTGATCCAGATTCACAACTAGGAGGTTTATTCTTCCTCGCTGGCTCAGGCACTAATATGAACGTTGCTGCAGGTTTTGAAGATGGCTTCTCGTTTTTCTATACCGCCATTAACCAAGGTGGCTCGGTACAAGTGTTTGATGATCTGGACGGCACGGGGAATCTGCTAGCAACCTTAAACTTAGATGTAACTTCTAGTACTTGTGGTGGCGAATTTGGCGCTGGATTTTGTCCTTTTGTTGCTGCTGGAGTCGCATTTGATGGAATTGCAAAGTCGGTTAACTGGGGAGGAGTAGCTAATCAGGTGGTATTTGATGATGTGACTTTTGGCTCGGCAACCCCTGGTGAAATTGATGTCGATGTACCGGAACCTGCTTCGATAGCTATGCTGGGACTTGGCTTAGCTGGTATGGTATCTATGCGTCGGCGTAGAAAATAAACTCTCGCATTAATATTATAAAGCTCTGAATTTTCAGAGCTTTTTTATTGTTAGATAACTGAGCTATCATTTAGTGTACCCGAATCGCTGAACCCAGGGTTCTAAAATTGTAACTATAGGCTCTAATTGGTTTTGGTAGCGTTTCCACTGAGCTAAACCGTCAGTATTAAGCCCTGCCTTCAACTGAATATCACTGGGGGTACGAGGATCATCAGAAATATTAGCAGTAAAGTTTTGCATTTCTTTTTGCCAATTTAGACCTATAAAATTAAGAACCTTCTGCATATTTTCCTTAAAGTTTTGTACAGTATCTTCGTGTTTTACATCAAGCACCTTGATTGGTAGCAATGAACGCGAAATGTCAGCTAGGTTCATTACTTCGTGATAAAAACGTGCACATGTATGTAGATCAAGTAATTCAAACATGGCTGGATTAATTTGAAACCGACGTCGGAAGCAACTCAATACAACATCTCGCGGATCTCTAAGCGCGAACAATATTTTTGCATTCGGGAATAACTTTGCTATTACAGGTAACGATAAAGTATGTAATGGGAGTTTATCAATTAAGGTTTTCCCATCTAATTGAGTGTCTAGTGATTCTTTAACTTTCTGCCAATAATACTTCTGAAAATGCCGAATTTGTTCAGTTGTTAATTGTGACATGACTCGCATGCTTTCTATATCTTTAAGCCACTGTGAAGAAAAGTAGCTCACGTGATCCACTTCTTCTAGCGTTAATACGTCGCTATGGCTGCTTAAGGCTTTTTCCAGTAATGTAGTGCCTGATCGTGGAAAACTTAATATAAATACATGCTCACATAAGGCTTCAGTTTCTATATATTGTGTGGTTGTTACCCAAGTCTCAGCACTCAACAACGGGATACAACTTACTAATCGCTTAGCTTTATCAACTTCTGACTCTGTTTCATGAACTCGCATGCGTGGTAACCACTTACTTCTTAGCAGTTGATTACGTAACTCATAATCAGCAAAGGCCTCTGCTGTGCGATTTAATTTGTCCAGCACATCTGCGCGTAAGTCCAACATGGCTATCTGTTCGTCGTGATTTAACTTTGATTGTTTTAATAAATTATTGATTCTTATCAAAGTCTGTTCGGTTTTTCCTTCGAGCAAATCAATTCGGTTTAAAGTTAGCGTCGCAGTAAAATTATTCTTTTGTAATAGAATCGCTTTCTCGGCAAACGAACGGGCTTTAGCAAGATTATTACGTCTAGCATATATGGCTGCCACTACGGCATATGCTTGTGCATTATCGGGCTCAAGCTCGATTAATCGTTGATTTAAACTAAGTGAATATGTGAGTTGTCCAATCCGATAACTTACAGCGGCAGCGCTAATAAGCGCCGGCAGCATATCTGGTTGTAGTTTTAGTGCATGTGTAAGGCTTATTAAACCGTCTTCAGACATACCCAGACGCACTTGCATTGTGCCTAAGCAAAACCAAACTTGTGGTTCATCTGGGGCAATTTCGATAGCTTTTTTCAATAAACTTAGCCCCTCGTCACTACGACCTTGTTGTTCATAAAACTCGGCTGCTAAGACTAATACTAGTGGTTCATCTAAACCGCCATTTAAGGCTTTTACGGCAAGTTGGATAGCCCTATCACGTTTCCCTTGTTGAAAGTTAGACACTAAACTTTCGAAAATTTCGTCTGCTTGTCTGGGCGTGAATTTCATGGTTAATCCTCTATAAACATTGGGACAAAATGATATGTTAAGTAATATCATTAGAGTGCCATTTTGAGTATTCGTGGATAAAGCTATATGCTTAAACTACCTTAAAGCAAGAGTGATAACCATGCCCTTGTACTTACCTGTTCTAATTGTAGTTTCAATTGTTTGTTCTACGTTCGCTTTAGCAACGTCTGAAAAAACACAGCGTTTTGCGCTTGTTATTGGCAATCAAAGCTATCAAACGGCCCCATTAAAGAATGCGTTGAATGACGCCAAAGCTATTTCCAATACATTCTATGAAATGGGGTATCAAGTCACTACAGTTACCGATGTAAACGTGCAATTGCTGCGTGAAGAAGTGGCCGGCTTTTATCAGCGTGTTCATAGTGTTGAAGCTGAGAACAAATTAGCCGTGGTTTATTATGCAGGACATGCGATTCAAATAAATCACAATAACTATCTGATTCCTTTAGATATTGATTTTGAAAATGAACAAGAGTTCATAGCCCAGCTATACGATTTATCTGACTTATTTAAGCTAATGAAATATTCAAAAGGGCTACAAAGTATTGTGATTTTGGACGCTTGCCGAAATAACCCATTTGAAATAGCAAATAGCAGTATGGTCGTTACTCAAGGGCTAGCGCCGGTTAGAGCTCCAGCTTCTACCCTCATTGCTTTTGCCACAGAGCCCGGAGGCGTTGCGTTGGACGGACGCAGAGAAAACGGCGTCTACACCCGACATTTACTACGTTTTATGTCAGAAAGTATTTCGATTGAAGAAGTATTTAAAAAGGTGAGGTCAGCTGTAGCCAGAGAAACACGTAATAAACAAATTCCTTGGGAGCATTCATCGTTGTTGCAAGAGGTCTATTTTAGCCCACCAAAAAATAAAGAAGTGCCCAATATCGTAGTTTTCTGACAAACCTAAAAAACGTAAGCTAAACCAACATGCAATGACGTAAAGGTTTCGTCTATATCTTCAAAATTGTTACCCTCGAAAAATATATCTTGTTGATAATCATTGATCTTTAATCGTGTTTGAAACAGTAAATTGGTAGATAACGGCATAGTCCAACTCATACTGTAGCTAAATCCCTTAGTGTCTCCTGTTACTGTACCTGTAAGGTCATCAAATTCAGGAGCTTCATCGGCTTCTTCTTCATCTGTATTTTTTGAAAAGTCGTTGGTCGCGTTCAGTTTGGCGTATGCAACTGAAAAGCTCAGGCTACCCGCTTTTTCAAATCGCCAATGATAACCCACCCCAATAAAGGGTCCTTTTTGGCCATAACTCTCATTCGTGATACTGAGCTCTTCATCGTCTTCTATATCTCTGGGGGTAAATTGGATTTTGGTTTTGCCATATTTATAACCGCCAAAAACGGTCCAATTGCTAGATAATTGATAGCCCAATGTGATATCTAAATCATTGCGGGATGCTTTACCTACATCTTCTTCTTCGGAAATGTCCGCATCTTTTAAGGTTGTTTGTAGGTTTGCAGATAACTGCCACTTATCTACGGCAAAGATGATCGGCACGTTGAGGCTTGGGAAACTAATTTCATGGTCTAGTTTTTCTGGAAACGAAAAATTGCTATAGCCCAGAGACACACCTGAGATTACTCGTACATCATCGAAAGCTGAATTTGCTACCGCAGGTTGCGAAACCAGTAGCGCCGTTAGTATTGCTATTCTAGCCGACACATCCATTTAATTTCCTTGAACTGGTAATTTTTTGTGCAATTTATCTAGACTAATAGTATTGTTAGTAGATAGCAAAAATTAGGGAAGATAAATGAAACTAAACAACCGTTTAAGCACTTTTATGTCGCTCCTGTATGTTGTCCTTTGTTTGCTCTTAGTTAATGGGTGCAAATCAACAGACAATAGCAATGAGGTTGAGGAATGCGAAACTGAAAAGCCGCAAAATTGCGATTCATCAGACGAAGCTGATAGAGGGTATGACCCTTGTTTAGTAAATCAAAAACTTCCTGTATGTAATACTGAATGACAGATCAAGAATTAAGACTGCAAATAGCCGAAGTCGCAGGGACATGGATTGCGGCTCTAGCCGTTGTGATAGGTGGGATTTTTGGTGTATTTCAATATCTAGAACATAAAGATGCAGTCAAAGTCGACCGCACAATGGCATTTGTAGAGCGTTATCATAGTGACGGTCTGCTTACCGAAGCTCGTTTAAAAATTACTCACTCTATGGCATCGCATGTTGATGACATAAATCAACTTCTCACCAATCCAGAGATCGATCCAAACGATATTGCCAATCAATATAACCTGCAAGTCAATAAATTCATTGAGCAAGACGAACTGGCGGGATACCTCGAACAAATTTTCACTTTTTATGAGCAAATTATTTTGTGCAGAGAGTTATCTCTTTGTGATCCTTCCGTAGCAGAGCAGTTTTTTGATACTGACGGTTTGGCATTTATCAGGACCTTTTATCCTTATATATGTAACGTACGCAAAAAGTGGAATAACCCAGACAAGTACGATCGGGTTTTGAATTTTTATGTGCGTAATAGTGCCAACATTTGCGAAACGTGAGTGTTGCATACTAATTTAAGCTCGAATTTCGATTACTTAACACCGCCATTTTGCTTTCGCAATTCTTGAACGATTTCTAACAACCGGTCAGGTTGTTCAAATTGAAACAAATGTGATTTACTTTTTGATTCAATATATCGATTGCCATCCGAAAGATTAGCTAGATGCTGGTAATAGCTTTTGGCGTCTTGCTGCCATTGTTGTAAACCAATCTTATCCTCTTCGCTATCAGCTTCTGAGATGTATTTATCTTCAAACTGTGTGTCAATTATTACTGTTGCTATGTTTTTAGGCCAAGAAAAAGATGCTGCATGTTCAAGATCCTGTTGATATCTCGCAATCTCAAGGAATAAATTAATTTGGTTTTGAATCTCTAATCTTTTATTCATCATGTCAGTTACATATTGCCAGTCGGTATCAGGCAAAGGGGGAAACGATTGCAAGGTTTCTAAATCGGTTTGATTTTTCTGTTTAACTCGCGGCGTATACTTACCCTCGGAAACATATTCTACATATTTTTCTAAATTGTCTTTAAACGGCATAGCGTCCTGACTATAGCGTGCAATTGAAAACTCTGTGAGTACATCCGGATCAATCAAAACAACACTTGAAATAGGTTTAGATAATGAGTTTTGTAGCGCGATCTGCGCGCTAATATTGCTGCTAGCAAAAGCGATTAACGTGGCATCTTGGATAGCAAATTCATCTAAGGTAAGTACTAAATCCTTGGCAAAATGTGAATATCCCACAGGTGCATCTTTTAAACTGTTTACCATGCCAGCCCGGTCAATTGCCAAAACTCGATAATGTTTAGCTAAAACGGGGGCAGCGGATGCGAACCATGCTGTATCTGAATGCCAGGAATCAATAGGCCCAGAAATAAGGACAACCCACGGTTTTTGTTGGTTTCTTGGACTATCCCAGACTGCTACATGTAATGGGTGATTATCTATGTTAATGGATCTGGATGGTTCTGCTTGTATGCAAAGTGAAAGCAAAATAGCAAAAAAGGAAAGTGCTGCTCGTAACAGGTGAGCTGAAACTATGCCGTTCCACATATTTAACCCTCAATCAATTTGATAACTACTTAGTCTGACTGTTAGCGTTTGATTTTTGTACTAAAAATAGACGATTCAACAGAATTAAAAGACGAATAAAATCGACTTTTTGAAGTAATGTTTAATTTGGGGCGATAAAATTACCGACTAACTCTGCTCAGAGCCTGCATTTTTTGTAGCACTTTGTTGGAAAGTTTGCTGTAATAGATTGAAAATAAATAAAATATAAAAAAACGTGAACTATGCACGCAGGTTGGCGACAATATCTTAAGCAACGCTTAAAAACTTCATCAAAATTCTATTCTGTTGGATTAGAGTTTAAAGATGACTCAATACAGGTTTCGGTACTACTCAATGATAAACAAGATATCGTTTGGGTAAAACAGCACTTGTTGCCTAATCTTGACTGGCAAAAGCACCTTCACGATTACATTTCTCAGGAATCACTCTCTAATACACCATGCCATGTCGTGCTGAATCCCAGCGGATATCAAATTCAACAGGTCGAAAAACCCCAGGTGGCGGAAGAGGAAATGGGGCAAGCATTGGTCTGGAGCGTAAAAGACCTTCTGCCAAATCAAGAAGATATCGTTGTTGATTATTTTGAATTACCCGCACAAAGCGCTGGAGCTAACAAAATTAACGTAGTAGCGATCCCCAAAGTAAAACTAGAAGAAATAACAGATGGGGTTATTGAAAGTGGCTTAGAGCTCAAAAGTATCGGTATTTTAGAATTGATTATTGCTGATTTAGTTGAATCAAGTGACGAAGCAGTACTGACACTTGTGCAAGAACCCGGGCAAGAAATCTGCTTAAATATCATTAAACAAGGGCAGGTTTATTTTTCAAGACGACTGCGTGGTTATGAGAATTTACCTACGTTTAGTGAAGACGAATTGCAAATGGGGGTGGGTGATAATCTGAGTGTTGAGATTCAACGTTCTATGGATTATTTTGAAAGCCAACTAAGACAAGCACCCGTTAGAAAAATTTTATTAGCTATCGAGTCACCGCATTTAGACAAATTAGCACAGCTCATGCAGCAACTAACTTTTATGACAGTTGAAACCTTGCAAATTGATGTTCCTCACAAAGAAGAGCTAAATTACAGAACGAGCTTTATCGGTAGTCTTGGGGCAGCCCTTGTGCAAAAGAACGGAATGGTCAATGAAATCTAGAATCAATTTTTATAGAGAAGACCTTAAATCCAGAATCATACTTCTCAATTTGAATTTTTTATTAGTGATGGCATTGCTGTCCATCGTAATCATAGTGGTGGCTTGGTTTTGGGCAGATAAACAGCAGTCAAATGTAGAAAATCAAATTGATAACCTACTCGTGCAAATCTCGCAGAAAAAAGAGCTTGTTCAAACCTTGATAGAAGCAAAAGATGCTCGTACCCAAGATGCCTCGATTGTGGCCAAGGTTGAGAAACATCAACAAGAGCTCGCTATGAAGTTAACTATTTTAGAAGAACTGGACGATCGTAAAACTCAACGAAGTAATGGCTTTTCCAATCTAATGTTAGATCTTGCCAATAACCATCACAATAATCTGTGGCTAACGAATATTTTGTTGGATGAACGTAGTCTCTATTTGGAAGGTACAACCACCGATTCTAAAGCACTGCCTCAATGGGTGACACAGCTAAATCAAGCAAATTATTTTGCCAACACCGAATTTGCGGGCACCAAAATGTTTCGTAATGAACAACAGCAATTGCAGTTTATTCTCAGCTCTAATTTAGATGATATTAAACGGAGTGGGCAATGAGTCAGTCTTTAGAAACTCAATATACTAATTTACTGACAAAATTTTCTGCGCTCACGACTCGCGAAAGAGGGTTGTCAATAGCGGCTGTTTTAGCATTAATACTTTTAGGTGGCTTTGTTTTGATAGTTGAGCCGGTTCTGAAAAAATGGGATTTGGATAAAATGGAGTTGCAGCGTCAAGCGAATGAAGTGTCTAATTTAGATGTGAAAATTGCCTTGCTCGAAGAAGCATTGCAAGAAGATCCAGATGCCGCTATAAAAGCCCGTTTACAACGAGTAAACCAGCAAATAGATGAGGCAGATAAGTCGTTAAATACGCAAACCAAAAATTTAGTACCAGCGACACAAATGCCAAGGCTGCTTGAACAAATATTCACCCAATCTGATGATCTTAAACTAATAGAAATGCATTCTATTGCGCCAACGCCTTTACTGAAGTTGGAGGAAAAGCAAGATTTAACCGACGTCAATTTGTATCAACACGGCGTACAAATGACGTTAGAAGGTGGCTACTTTGAGATTCAAAAATACCTTCAAAAAGTGGAAGCGCTACCCTATCAATTTTATTGGAAAAAGTTTGCCTATACAGTTGAAGAATATCCTGATGCACTTGTGCAAATAGAAATTTATACATTAAGTACTAGTCGCGCGTTTATAGGAGTTAGTAATGATTCGTAAATTCGTGCTGTACGCGGGATTAGTTGCTTCTTTCGCAATAGGTGCTCAGCAACCTGTTGATCCGACAAAACCTAAAGGCGTCGGTATTCTAGGGTTGGGCAAAACCGAACTAGGAGAAACGGGAGCTGCACCAATAGTGCTATCCGCCGTGTTCATCAAAAACACCAGTAAGATTGCCGTTATTAATGGTGAATCAGTGTTAGAAGGACAAAGTTGGAAAGGAAACCAAGTTAAAAAGATTCATAAAGACGGGGTCGTTCTAGTAGTAGATGGACGAGAAACCGAATTATTATTAAATCAGTATTCAATTAAAAAAGACGCATCGAATGACTTCTAAGCAAATTTTACTTTTGGGAATGGCATTGACTTTATTTGGCTGCCAATCAACTTCAGAAACCGGACCTGCTCAAAAGTCCATAGATAAAGCTATGGAGCAGCAGGTAGAAGCTATGCAAAATAAGCAAAGTGCTCCGCTTGATGTATTGCCGGATGCAGTGAGCCAAGCGCTTTTACCAGGTCAGTCGGTAAATGATGATCCGTTATTTGCAGAAGAAAAATACGATATCAATGCAAAAGCAGTAGATGCAGTGAGCTTTTTTGCTGGTTTAGTTGAAGATACTCCTTATAGCGTAGCAATTCATCCTGAAGTAAGTGGTGCTATTTCACTAAGTTTAAAGCAAGTCTCGTTAGAGCAAGTATTTGAATTAGTCTCTGAATTGTATGGTTATGAAGTAAAAAGGTTCGATCAGATCTTTCGCGTTTTTCCATCTGGCATGCGCACAGAAACCTTCCCAGTAAATTATCTATTGATGCAACGTGACGGTGCGACACAAACAAGTATTTCATCTGGTGGTGTCTCGCAAACTGAAGGTAACCAAAATAGTGGTGGAAACAATGGTGTCAATAACTTCAGTGGAAACTCAACCAATGGCAATAATTTGGGGGGTGGACAAAATAACAACAATATCAATGGCACCAATATCAGCACTCGTACTGAAACCGACTTTTGGAAAGATCTAAAAGAAACATTGCAATCGATGATTGGGCTTCAGGATGGCCGAATGGTCATGGTAACGCCACAAGCAGGATTAGTAACTGTACGAGCAATGCCCTCAGAGATTCGAAGTGTTAAAGATTATCTGAAGGTGTCGGAAGAAATCGTAAAACGTCAGGTTGTGCTTGAAGCGAGAATTATTGAAGTTTCGTTAAGTGACGAATATCAACAAGGTATTAATTGGAATCAAATTGCTAACAGTAGCAATAGTAGTACACAGGTAAATTTCTCTACAACGGCAGGTAATTTTGGCAATCAGATAAGTGCCGCCATTGGCAATGTAACGAGCTTATCGTTTTTAAATGAAGACTTTTCCGGTGTTCTGACATTGTTAGAAACTCAGGGAAATGTGCAGGTGCTTTCTAGTCCAAGGGTCACGGCAACTAATAATCAAAAAGCGGTGATAAAAGTCGGTGATGATGAATATTTTGTAACTGAAGTATCAAATCAAAATACGATTACCTCCGGCTCGACGACAGTGACACCGAATATCGAACTAACGCCATTCTTTTCGGGTATCGCATTGGATGTGACACCGCAAATAGATGACAAGGGCGGTGTGTTGTTGCATGTACATCCTTCCGTTATTGAAACCGAAGAGCAAGAAAAAGTTATCACACTTAATGAAGAGCGGTTTGTTTTACCTTTAGCACAAAGCAATATTCGTGAATCTGACACAGTGATTCACGCAAACTCGGGTGAAATCGTTGTGATTGGCGGTTTAATGCAATCGATGATTTCTGAAAAAGATTCTAAAACTCCGTTACTAGGCGATATCCCGTTATTAGGTAACTTATTCAAAAGTAAAAATGATGTAGAAACCAAAAAAGAATTGGTTATTTTACTTAAACCTACTGTGGTTGATGCAAACACCTGGAAACAACAGCTAAAACAAAGTCGTGACCAAATGGCTGATTGGTTATACGTGGAATAACACTATGTACCTGTACCATTACGGTATAAAGGAATTGCCGTTTACGTTAACACCGAATACCAGTTACTTCTTTGGCTTACCAAGTCATAAAGAAGCATTAGCTGTGCTTCTTACTGCCCTTAAGACTGGTGAAGGTTTTATCAAAGTAACGGGGGAAGTGGGTACAGGAAAAACTTTAATTTGCCGTAAATTATTAAATGAGTTACCCGGCGATTTTGTTACCGCTTACATTCCCAATCCATTTTTGAGTCCTGCTGAACTGCGTAGGGCTGTGGCAAATGAGCTTAATGTCGCTCTAACGGATCATTCAGATCAGCAAGAATTTACTCATCGTATTCAACAGCGCTTGATTCATATACATCAGCAAAATAAAGGTGTAGTTCTTATAATCGATGAAGCGCAAGCGTTGCCATTGGAGAGTATTGAAGCATTAAGGTTAATGACTAACCTTGAAACTGAATCCAGAAAGTTATTACAAGTATTATTATTTGGTCAACCTGAATTAGACCAAAAGCTCGCCTTACCTGAATTACGGCAATTAAAACAGCGAATCACGTTTTCTTATACTCTGCGCTTGATGGATGCCGACCAAGTTTTTCAATATGTGCGTCATCGTATGGCAGTGGCGGGTTATAAAGGACGTGAGTTGTTTAATCGGAAATGTTGTGAGCGGTTATTCAAAGCGAGTAAAGGAACGCCAAGAATTGTCAATGTGTTGTGCCATAAGTCTCTGATGTTGGCATACGGTGAAGGTAAAAAAGAAGTCACGATTCAACATGTGAATCTAGCCATACAGGATACGGAAGCTGCACTTTTGCCGAATAGTCACATGCGATTAATTGTTATCATTGCATGCATTATATTATTAGCACTGGCGGCGACATTCGCTTACGAGAGTTGGCTGCTATGAGTGTCGTCAATAAAATGCTGCAAGATCTAGAAGATCGTAAAGCTAAACCAGACTACTCAGCAGATTATCAGCCTGAAAATGGCAAAAAAGTATCCTTGCGTAGCATTTATATATTGCTCGTGGTGCTGTTGTTTGCTGGCGCAGTTTGGTTCTATAAAGACGCTCTCTGGCTTTACAATAATTCTTCTAATCAAGTTGAAGAATTCGTAGTTTCTACTGAAAAGCCGCAGCTACAACCGGAAAGTAAGATAGAAAAAGATAACAATATAGAATCTAGTCAGGTTAATACATCTAAATTAGAAGTCTCAAGCGAGTTGGCTAAATATGATCAAAAACCCATTTCGGATGAAAATGCGAATACGCAAGTGCCCCGTGACTTGCAGGATATTAATCAGCAGAAGCAGACATTACAACCGGCAGATACTGAGCTTGTGCAAGCTGTTGAACAAAATCAGCAACGAGCAGATTCTGAAAACAACTTAGGGTTAAAAAACGAAGCGCAGATTGATAATAATGTGCCCGCTTTTAAACAAGTGACATCGAAACAAGCGTTGCAACTAGATTCCGAGGAAGGCTCTTTTGAAATTAAATCTAGTGACAAACCGTTAAACAAAGATGAATTGAAACAACAAGTTCAACTAGCGTTAAAACGCGGAGATGAACAAAGCGCAATCAAACTGTTAAACCAGTTGGTTAATGTGACTCCTGAGAATACTTCGGCAAGAAAAAGACTGGCAGCTATGCTGTTTGCTCAAGGTAATCACAGTCGCGCAAATGAGGTACTAGAGCGGGGAATTATTTTGTATCCCGGCAATGTAGAGCTGCGAATTATGCAGGCCAAGCTTTACGAGCAAGCAAAAAAACCAATGCAAGGATTTGAGCTTCTTTTAAGCCACCCGGTTTCAGCCTATCAATCGCCAGATTACATTGCTTATCGAGCGGCGTTGGCACAGAAAGTAGAGCGATTTGAGCAAGCTAAATTGGATTATCAACAGTTAGTAAAAAGCCAATCCGCTAACGCAAAATGGTGGCTTGGTTTAGCAGTAGTCGAAGAACGACTAGGTAACATGGTGGCAGCGTTGGACGCTTATCAGCATGTTAAACAATTATCCCAAATGTCCGTTGAGGTTGAAGAATTTGTTGAGCAAAGAATACGCTATTTGGCAGAGGTTAAATAATGCAGCCTAAAGCTAAAATACGTTTAGGTGATTTGTTGGTTCAAAACAACATTATAACCGAAGAACAACTTATGCAGGCGTTGTCAGCGCAACGTGAATCAGGCCGCAAGTTGGGTGCTGTGCTGGTTGAACAGAAATTTGTTTCTGAGCATGAACTACTGACGTTTTTATCTCAGCATTTAAACGTACCGCTGATTAATATTCCTGAATATCGTGTACAACCGGAAAGCGTCAAACTGCTTCCAGAAGTACAAGCAAGACGCTATCGCGCAATTGTTTTGGATGACAAAGAAGATCATTTGTTAGTGGGGATGAGTGATCCGGCTGACATTAATGCCGTTGATGCATTATCTGCACTGTTATCCAAACCATTGAAGTTGGCCGTTGTTTCTCAGGCCCAGCTCTTCGACGCATATGATAGCTTTTACCGTAGAACTGAAGAAATTGCATCTTTTGCACAAGAACTTGCAGAAGAGTATCAAAATGAAGATGAGTTCGATTTCACCAGCGGATTAGAGTCTGAACAAGACACTGCAGTAGCTAGATTATTACAATCGATCTTCGAAGATGCGGTCCAAGCCAAAGCTTCGGATATACACATTGAGCCTGACGAAGGGCTATTGCGTATCCGTCAACGCGTAGATGGCGTATTGCAAGAAACTATCATTAAAGAAAAGAATATTGCATCTGCGTTGGTTTTACGATTAAAACTAATGTCTGGTTTGGATATTTCCGAAAAGCGTCTACCCCAAGATGGTAGAACTCAGGTGCGCATTAAAGGTCACACAGTTGATGTACGTTTATCTACTATGCCGGTGCAAAATGGCGAATCGGTAGTTATGCGTTTGCTTGACCAATCAGCTGGTCTGTTGACGCTCGACCAAACAGGTATGCCAGGGCCTGTATTACGTAGATTGCGGATTTTATTACAACGACCACACGGTATGATTTTGGTCACGGGGCCTACCGGTTCGGGTAAAACCACAACCTTATATGGCGCAATGAGTGAACTGAATAAACCTGATACTAAAATCATTACCGTAGAAGATCCGGTTGAATATCGATTACCCAGAATTAATCAGGTGCAAATCAATAATAAAATTGATTTAACCTTTTCGAATGTGCTTAGAACTACGCTTCGCCAAGACCCCGATATTATTATGGTGGGGGAGATGCGTGACACTGAAACCGTCGAAATTGGTTTGCGTGGTGCATTAACTGGTCACTTAGTACTGTCTACGTTGCACACAAACGACGCCATCAGCAGCGCGATTCGTTTGCTTGATATGGGAGCGCCGGGCTATCTAGTTGCCAGTTCATTGAGGGCAATCATCGCGCAACGACTGGTGCGCCGAATTTGCGACAATTGTCAGGTTGAATATACGCCAAACGAAGAAGAAATGTTTTGGTTAAAAAACATAGACGCTACTGCTAATACAGCGACGTTCAAAAAAGGAGCAGGGTGCCAATCTTGTAATCAGAAGGGATATCGTGGTCGACTCGGTGTATTTGAATTGTTAGAAATGACAGAGCCAATGATGGATGCATTGAAAAGCTCAGATACAGTAGCCTTTAGCAAAGCCGCACAAAACAGCCCAGGTTATTCACCCTTGGCAAAAGTGGCCTTGTCCTATGCCAAGCTCGGTTTTACAACAGTAGAAGAAGTACTGCGATTGGTTGAGATGGTTGCGGATAGTGAAGGCAAAGTAGACCGTGAACTCGCACCAGAAGAAACTGAACACAAAGAAGGTGGAGTAGATGGCTCAGTTTAATTACACCGGCAGGACATCCAATGGTGAATTAACCAGCGGCTTGATTGACGCTGTTGACGCTTCTACTGCGGCCAAAACGCTACAGAGTCGTAACGTGACTCCGTTGAATATATACGAAACAACTGAGCAAAGTACTGGGAAAAAACAAAACGACGAAATTAATTTTTTTACACCGAATGTCAGTCTCGAAGATCTAGTTATTTTTGCCCGTCAAATGTATTCGCTTACGCGTTCAGGCATCCCAATTTTACGCGCTGTGAACGGCTTAGCAGATACAACGAATTCGAAACGCATGGCGGTTGCATTAAATGATGTAGTGGAACAGTTGGAGCGAGGCCGCACATTCTCATCCGCTCTACATCAACACCCAGAGATATTTAACCAGTTGTTTGTGTCTGTTGTGCATGTGGGTGAAAACACCGGTAAATTAGATGAAGCATTTCTACAGCTATCAGATTATCTGATTCGCGAGCAGGAAACGCGCAAACAGGTTAAGTCGGCCATGCGCTATCCAACGTTTGTGATTATTGCGTTAGTCGCAGCACTAGTTGTTATGAACATATTTGTTATTCCTGTATTTGCCGATATGTTCAGGAAGTTTGATGCAGAACTTCCATTGATGACGAGATTCTTAATTGGTATGTCTGACATGTTCGTGACTAAATGGCCGATTATGCTCATTGTCATTGGCGGCATAATATTTGGCGTGACACGTTACTTGAATAGCGATGTAGGTCGTTACAAATGGGATAAACGCAAATTAAGGTTGCCGGTAGTAGGAGGCGTACTCGAACGCACCTTGTTAGGCCGTTTTGCGCGCAGCTTTTCCATGATGTTGGTATCAGGTGTACCGTTGACTGCTGCATTAAACTTAGTGGCTGATGCGGTAGATAATAAATATATGTCGGAACGCATTTTGAATATGCGTCGCAGTATCGAAAAGGGTGAAAGTTTGTCCCGTGTGGCTTATGCAAGTAATTTATTTACACCGTTGGTTATGCAAATGATCACTGTAGGTGAAGAAACTGGTCGGGTAGATGAATTGTTAGCGGAAGTAGCAGATTACTACGAACGTGAAGTTGATTATGATTTGAAAAGTCTAACGTCTAAAATTGAGCCTATACTCATCGTTATAGTGGCGGTCATGGTTCTGATTTTAGCATTGGGTATCTTTACTCCGATGTGGGAAATGATGGGCGCATACAAAGGTAGCTAAGAGATCAGTAGAGTGTGAAATTAGGAAACGAGATTGGATAAGAATCAGGCTGGGCAAGAAAGCACCAGTAAATTATTTGGTAAAATAATCGTGTTAATAGTGTTTGTCACTATTATCACTAGTTTTATTTTTTATTTTAATAGTAGCTCGCCTGATATGAAGTATGTAGCGATGGAAAATTTGCAACAGCGATTTTCTCAAAGTGTGACTAATTCGCACTGGCAGTGGCAAGCCGAAGGTCGCCCAAGGATGATAGTGCTAGTGCACTATGAATCCCGTCCCGATGACAATAGACAAGCCGTTGAAAAAGATAGACGGCCAATTGAAATGGGGCGAAATGGTTATCCTAAAACCATCGGTAGTACAGAGGGGTGTGCCAAGTTATGGCAGACCATATTGAATATTTCAATGACTGTAGAAGGCTTCAAGGTCTACGCGGACTATTACAGTGATAGTGATCCGGAAGACAGTATCGACGATGCAAAATGTCGATTTAGGTTATCGGTAGGCCCGTATTTTGATTATCAAATAGCCAATGGACACGTGAGCGCTTTGAAAAAATGATCAACAAAAAATATAAATTAAAAAACTTAGGAGGTGGATATGAACAGGCTTAAAGAAACCTCTTTTCAGCATAAGGGTGAGTTAATAATGAATACAAAACAGCGAGGTTTTACCCTCATCGAACTGGTAGTCGTGGTCATTGTATTGGGGCTGTTAGCCGCTACCGCTTTACCTCGAATGTTAGATATAACCAAAGATGCTGAAGATGCCACAGTTGAAGGTGTTGCTGGTGGATATGCTTCAGGGGTAGGTCTGGTCAGGGCTGCTTGGGAACTAGAAGGCCGTCCAGAAGAAAATTTTGGTACTAACAGTACAGCAATCGTAATTGATGGTGTGCAAGTGGGTATTGATAAAGATTCAGGTTATCCCACGGGGCAGTTAAGTAATGATGCTAGCAGTGAAGATGACAATATGAACAACTTAGATTGTGAAAGTATCTTTAATCTGATTATGCAAAGTGCACCAACTATTTCTTCTGATTGGAATAATCGTCCTTTTGAAGACTTCAGATATTTTACTAATGCCAGTGAAGGTACTGGTTCTGGTGGCAACGATTTATGCTTTTATTACTTAACCCAGACGATTAAAAACCGTACTGTAGAGCCGACTGATAGAACGGTAGGGAACGGTTTTATTTACGATCCAAGAATTGGGCAAGTAATTGTTTTTAGTAATAATTAATCCAATTTTTAGCATTATGAAAAATGATAGCCAGGTATAAAAAAACATACCTTTAAATCGCCCTAACCTATATTAAATAGAATAAAAATTTGTCATTATAATTTTTGAAAAACTGAGGATAATACCATGCAACAACAACGCGGATTTACACTAATAGAATTGATCATTGTAATAGTGATTTTGGGGATCTTGGCAGTGACGGCTGCACCGAGATTTATTGATTTAAGCAGTGATGCTACCGCTTCTACACTTAAAGGTGTAAAAGCAGCAATGCAAAGTGGTGCGCAGCTAGTTTATGCAAAATCAGCTATTGCTGGTCAGCAAACAGTTGGTAATGCGGGTGACGCGACTTCACAAGTCTCTGTGAGTGGCGTAGACGTACAAACTGATTTTGGTTACCCAGATGCTGAACTGATGACAGAAGCTATGCTTGCTGGTTGGGTACAACTAGATATCGGCGTTGACTTCAATTTGGTCATTGGTGATGGTGACGCAGATACTCCAGCTGCAGGCACTTTTGGTATTGCACCAGGAGCAACTGCTACAGACTACACTAGTGATGCTTGCCATGTAATTTATGAAGATGCAGCCAGTGCTAATGGCGCTCCGACAATTACAGTAGTTGATACTGGTTGTTAATTAGCAAAGCCACTTTAAAACTGGTTTTGCAGATGTACAACGGTGAGGAACTCATCAGCCATTAATCATTCAATCGGCTTCACTTTAGTGGAGCTGATTGTTGTGGTTATATTGATTGGAATTCTTGCCGTTACCGTGGCCCCCCGTATTCAAAGCGGCGGGGGCGTAGCGGAATATACATATCAAGCGCGGCTCATATCTTCGTTGCGTACTATGCAACAACGCGCAATGAATGACACCCGCGATGGTTTTTGTTTTCAAGTCAACGTATTTACTGACGCAAACTCATCTTTTGGACCGCCAACTCTTACTTATTCCAACACCAATAAAACACTTTCCTGTTCGTCCACGATAGATACCAGTGAAAGCGCCGAATACGTAGTAGCAAACATAGATGAAATGTTAGCGGATAATGTGACTATCACCAGCGGTGGTGGCAGCATTAAGTTTAATCGTTTTGGTTGCCCAGATACAGGCAATGGCTTTTGCGCAAATAACGTAGAGGTGATTTTTCAGGGGGAAAGCACAGTAGGGGTTTGCATTGAGTCACAAGGGTATATTCATGCCTGTGATTAATCATAATCAACTAACAGTCCAACGCGGCTTTACGCTAATTGAGTTAATCGTCGGTATCGTGATTTTTGCAATCGCACTGACCTTTGTTACTAGCTTGATTGTTCCTCTTTCAGGAAAAAGTGTCGATCCGATTATGCAAGTTCGGGCTACTGAGTTGGCGAATACCTTTATTAAAGAAATTACAGCTAAAGCCTATGATGAAAATAGTTTGGGAAATAGGCGCTGTAACGACGATCTGAATAATGATGGCGACTATGATGATGCTGGCGAAATCGCTTGTACTGCATCTAACAATTTAGGACCCGATGCATCTGAAACTCGCACAGCTAGTCTCTCTAACTTTGATGATGTAGATGATTATAACGGCTTGCAACAGGGACGCGGATATACAGATTCGGTTATTCGCAATTCGTTAGGTGAAGAATTAATAATTGATGGTCAAAACCTTTATGCAGGCTTTAGTGTCTCAATAACGGTGACCTATGATGGCGACTTGAATGGCACTTCGGATTCTAATCAGTCGTCAAAATTGATTTTAGTGAATGTTGTAACCCCCAGTGATGAAACGTTGCAGTTTTCTGCATATCGGAGTAATTACTAATGCGCCGTTTTAAACATCAAGGCTTTACTCTTATTGAGCTCATAACGGTACTCGTGGTGTTAAGTGTAGTGTCGGTAGGTATAGCTGGGTTTATTCGCACAGGAACTGATATTTATGTTGATGTTGCTGAGCGTGACAAGTTGTTGAGTCAAGGTCGGTTTGCAGTTCAGCGTATGAATTTAGAAATACGTAATGCGTTACCTAACAGCTTACGGATCGCCGGCGATAGCAGTATTCAGTGTCTTGAATTCCAACCTATTTTGTTTAGCAGCTTCTATTTTGATATTCCGGTAGCCCCCGAGCCTGCAACCAATGAAATCAAGCTGATTGCCACCGATGCAGCCATTAATGAGTACAGTTATGAAAGTGGACAGGCATTGATTGTTTATCCCACTTCTGTAGATGATGTTTATGATATATCTTCGCGCAGGTACACACTTGGTGGGGAACCGGAACTTGATCCCTCAGACTCTAAAAAATTGCTCGTCACTTTAGCGTCTAATAGCCAATTTGAAACAGACTCCCCGAGTTCTAGGGCATATATAATTGGAGCACCGGTAAGTTATTGCGTAACAAACAATAAACTGTATAGAAAACAAGCGTATCCTACTTCGTTTAACCAAACTACGTCCATTTCCGGAGCCGTGTTGATGGCGGAACACGTTCAGAATGATTTAGCTGGGTCTGGGCAAGATAAGCCATTCCGTATTACCGAAGCGTCTCTCACTCGCAATGCGTTTGTGATTACATTATTAAGATTTGAGCTGAATGAGGAGCTCGTTGTGTTTAACAACGAGGTACATATTCCTAATGCGCCATAATTATCTTCACGCTAGTTTACAAAAACAGTCGGGTAGCATGATTGTGATAGCGCTATTTGTCATTATTGTCATGGCTCTTCTAGGGCTGACGATGGTGAAATTGTTAAATTCATCGGCAGACGCCGTTATCCATGAAGTATACGGTGCACGAGCTCTGCATGCTGCACAGTCTTCTATGGAAATTAACATCAAGTCAGCATTTCCTCTCACTCAGGATGGTGCTGGAAACTGTGATAGTTTGACTACTATTGCCTTTGCAACCGTGCCTGGATTACAGAATTGTTATGCGATTGCCAGTTGCACGTTAACTACCGGGTTCGTGGATGAAACCACGCAATATTATCATTTTGAGAGCACTGGTATTTGTAGTGCAGGCAAGGTTACTGCCAGCCGCAGTGTTGCTGTTGACGCAATTGTGGAATGATTATGCGCATTTTTATTAGTTTATATTTATTGTTTTATAGTGCCTTGGCCATAGGGGCACAATGTGAAGCAGTTTTTCCTAACGGAGTACAGAGTTACGCTAGCAACGGTTCGCTGACTATGGGTACAGGTTCGAAGGTAGTAAATGCCCCCTCGTCAGTTTTACCTTTCGTTTATGGCAATCTCAATGTTCGCAATGGCGACAGTTGTGGGTCAACTGATTGTACTGTGTCTGGCCGAGCATCGACGCAAATGGATAATAATTCAAGCTTCCCTTCTTTCAACGGAAGCAGCATTAACGTTAGAAGTGGTGTTATAGGAGAGGGGAATTATAACAGTAATGTTTACAATTCTGTGACCTTGAAATCGGGAACATCTTCCTTTTCTAATAACTACTCAACCTATTATATTAATAATTTCAATATTGAATCTGGCACTAATATTAATATGAAACCCGGTACATATTGGATAAAAAACTTTAATGTTAATAGTTCAAATTCCAGTAATGATATTGGTATTAATGTTGTGGGCAGTGGCACAGTTTATATATATGCGCAGAATGTCACGATAGATACAAATCGTGTGGTCAATGGAATGACAGATGACGCGATGATTATGTTGAGATCATTTAACAGTGTGATATTAAATTCGTATGCAGAAATGGATGCTTTAGTTTATGCGAATAATTCAGTAACTATCAATACAGGTGCAATTTTAACCGGTTCCATCGCGGCGAGATATGTCACATTAAACAGTTATGCAACGGTTAATTATGTTTCTAATCTTTTTGCCAAATACGAGTTTTCTGATGTGTGCGAGTATGAAGCGCCAAGCAGCCTACAGGCAAATTATCAGTTTAATGAGTCAGTATGGAGTGGTGACAATAGTATCCTGGATAGTTCTGGAAATGACTTACATGCAAGCCCTATTGGAGGTGTGTCTCCCATCTCGTATTCTGGAGGTAGCTGCCGACTGCTAGATGTACCTAGCAATACCAGTTCATCAGAAAAAGATGCCATTGATACAGGTATAGATATAAATGACTTAGGTAATTCTGGCAGTATTTCTTTTTGGTATCGAAGTAATTTGTCATGGTCTGATAGTACTAAAAGACAGCTTTTTGATGCGTCTAATCAAGCTCCCTCTCAAGACAAATATTTTTACTTATCATTAGGCGGTGGTCGGCTGCAGTTTGGTATTGAAGACGAAGATGACTACGATGTAACAGCCGATTACACGGGGCTTTCATATGACGCTGAACAATGGGTACACATCACGATTACATGGGATTTAGATAACAGTGAGCTCAAGATCTATCAAATTGCTAATGGTTCGGGTTACGTACTAACGACCACTGACGGCAATTTATCAGAGGTATTAGGCGATATGGACACCTTATATATTGGTGACAATCGCAGTAATTATATCGTACACCAAGGAACGGGGAATTCTGCCGACGGACAGTTTGAAGAAGTGCATATTTACAATTATGCCATTTCCACTCAAGAAGTTATCGACTTGGCCAGTTCTGAACCATCCTGCGATGAGCAAGACGGCGTTTTAGTTTCCCACTGGCCCATGAACGTTTGTTCTTTAAACGGTAGCGCAGATGAAGTGATAGATATTATCGCAGGAGCTAATGGGCAAGCGGTTGATGGGGCTGATATCGATGTTGATGGCAAACTTTGCCAAGCAAGTGAATATGCGGGTAACGGCGAACATATTAATATTCCTCATGATGACACCTTTGAGCTCACAAGCGGCACAATCTCGATGTGGTTCTTAATTGAAGATTTAGATGCACCAAATAACTCCTATTTAAATGGTCGAGCTTTGTTTTCTAAGGATTCTTCTGGGTTTGACAGTGGTGGTGGCCATTTAACTATTTGGGTGGGTGAGAATGGAAGTATCAATGCCAGACATCAGTCTACTTCAGATAGTTATTACGCACGTTCTTCTTCTGGCCAAGTATCTGAAAATCAATGGCATCAATTGGTCTACACCTTTGGACCAGATGGGATAAGAATTTATTTGGATAAACAGGCTGTTGCTAGAAATTCTTATACGGGCGGCATTTCCGGTAATCCAGAGCCAATCATATTAGGCGCAGGTGCTACCCATTCTGGGGATAACGAATCTTCACCGGGCGATCTCAAGGACTATTTTGCAGGAAAAATTGATGATGTTCGCTTGTATACAGGACAGCTGAGTCAAACTGAAATTGATAGTCTGTACGACGAAAGTGAAGATTCTTGCATAACCTGTGAAGTTGACATGTTAATGGCTCAATATCAATTTGAACAAAGTGAGTGGAATGGTTCTGGCTCGGTAACCGACACATCTAATAATGGATATCACGGTACCCCATTAGGATTAGCATCGCCAATTAATCCGTCCGAACAGGTTGCATGTCGAGCTATGGAAGTACCTTATAGCACCAGCCAAACGGGCGAGTTTTATGCGATTGATACAGGTTTAGATGTTAATAGTATTGGTAGTAAAGGAACAATTTCATTTTGGTATCGAAGCAATGAAGCATGGAATTCGGGTAATTCAAGACAACTTTTTGATGCTTCCACTAACGTAGGTAACGTAAACGATTCAAAATATTTCTATTTAAGTATCAATAGTGCCGGCAGGCTTGTGTTTGGAGCTGAAGATGATGCGGATAGAGGATTTGGCGCGCAAACAAGTTTACAGTATCGCTATGCCGCTGATACCTGGGTACATGTGGCTGTGTCCTGGGATTTAACTTCCGATAATGTCGAGTTCTACTTGGATGGTGTCGAACAAGCTTCTTCGAACCAAAGTGAAAACAACCTAAGTGATGAACTAGGTGAGTTGGATACTTTGTATATAGGCGATAATCGTAGTGGTTATTTTGTGGGTAGTAGCACACGAAATTCTGCAAATGGTGAATTTGACGATGTGCGAATTTACAATTACGTACAAAACAATACTCAAGTTAATTTCGATAAAGATGCATTGACAACCTGTTCTTTCGTTTACAAATATTTGATTGAACACGACGGTAGTGGGCTTACATGCGAAGCTGAACCTATAACGATAAAAGCCTGTGCTAATGATAGTTGCAGCGAACTTTATGACCAAGATATTACGGTTAATATGAGCCCAAATTCGGGCTGGCCAGATGGCGGTAGTGTCACAATTTTAGGCGATACGCCAGCTAGTTTAAGTTTAACCAAAACGACTACAGGGACAGTCACATTAGATGTGGAAAACGAAAATGTTGAATGTACCGGAGTACGCGGCGGAAGCTGTGATTTAACCTTTAGTGATGCTGGATTTCAGTTTATTGGAGCCACAGCAGCAGATCCGTTTCCAGATCAAATTTCTGAAAGTCGCTTTAGTGCAGCGCAGTTACGCGCTGTGAAGTCGGATGATGTGAATGGCAGCAATGTGTGCGTAGCCGCGCTGGAAGGACGTCAATCATTGGTGTTTAATTTGAGCTGTGACGATCCATCTACATGCTTAACTGCGATTGAAACCGGCAATACCAGTATCGTTGAAGGGTCTGATGCAAGCGTAACTTTAAGCTTCGATAGTGAAGGTGTGGCATCACTAAGCGGCTTTTCTTATGCAGACGCAGGACAAATTAGTTTATCGGTACAAGGAAACCTTGATGGCAGCAATTATACTCAAGGCACAACTCAATTTGTGGTTTATCCTGACTCTATTGTTGCAGAAACGGCTTCTGATACCGCTTTAAGTCGAGCTGGTGCTGAATTTATTGTTAACGTTTCAGCTCGAGGCAGTGAAAACGGTATTTTACCTAACTATCAACCGAAACAAGTTGAGTTATCACTTGAACGCACATTGCCAGAAAATATGAGTGGTCAAAGTGGTGTGCTTACTTATGCTCAAAGTGACACCATTGTTGCATCCGATAACGCGTCTTTTGAATCAAGCGTAATTAGCCTGAGAAACGGCAACATTTCCTATAACAACGGCATTTATTCTTTTACGGCTGATTACGCTGAATATGGCGCGGTCAACTTTGATATTCGGGATGCGAATTATTTTGATCATGTAATCGGCTCAGCTTCTGCAAGTGCTAGCCAACCTAAATTATTAGGGTTATTTTTACCCGCTTATTTTGATGTGTCAGCTAATACTCCTCAGCTTGCGGATAGTTGTGAACTGACATCCGGGTTTACGTATTTAGGACAAAGTAACGAGTTTGAAACTGCGCCACAGTTTGTGGTGACGGCATACAATGCTAAAGGAGAAATCACAACGCATTATCAAGAAGATACTTTGTGGTCATGGTTGGCTAACGCGGATGAAAATAGTATTGCTCTTTCAGATGACGGACACAGTGGAAGCATCAGCTTTTTTAATGCCGCGGATATGGATGTAACTGACGAAGGCGTGGCAGGGAGTCGCACATTAACTATAAACAATGCACAGATACTCTATTCAAAGTCTGTCACGCCTTATGGGGCGTTTTCTGCCAGTATGGAAATGAATATCTTACCTTCTTTTTTCACTGACGATACCTACGGTAGTGCGCCGATTTGTTACCACCAAAGTTATGCTGCAAATGATGACTGTGATACGGAAGATTCAGTTGCCGGGCTTGATGATACTAACAACCTAATTACGTTAACGAATATTAGCGGTACTGAATACCGTTGGGGACGAGTCACAATTGATAACGGGTTTGGTCCCGAAACAGAAAATCTATTGTTGGCCGTGTCTACTGAATACTATAACGGTTCTGCCTTTATCAGAAATACAGCAGATACTTGTACTGCGTTGACCCTAACGGCAAATAACTTTTCCGTTACTGATGCGAATAATGAGAGTTCGTCTGCGATTAGCGTAATGACAAGTAATTTTGGTGTTACCAGTGGGAAAACATTAAGTTTTGAAGGTATTGGCGTGGCCAACGTCGATAAGTCTGTCATGGGCGAATATCGAATTGAATTATTACCAGTAGGGGATAACACCATCACCTGGGATGATTATTTGCAATACGACTGGAATGGGGATGATAGTGGTATTGGCAATCCGTCGGCCATCGTGACGTTTGGCCAATTCCGAGGTAACGATCGGATCATACATTGGCGAGAAACAGGTAATTAGAGTAGTGCAGTACCTTCAGGTTTGTAGCATGGGATTTATCCCATGGCATGTTTAGATAATTTCGTGGGGCTAAAGCCCCACCTACAGATTTGTAGTATGGGAATTAGGATTTGCAGTTGTAGCATGGAATTTATCCCATGAATTTTGTGCTAAAAAGCACAATGCATTCCTTAAAATCTCACTTTTCCCCATCAATCACCTAAAAATCGTTATTCTTTAGTAGTTAACCGGCTATATATCTATTCTTTACTTGCTGATTCACAGGGGCATTGGTAAAGTTAGCGGATCATTATTACTATCTCCAACAGGGTGCGGTCTGTTCATGTTTAAAAAGCTTCGAGGAATGTTTTCAAACGATTTATCAATCGACCTCGGTACGGCAAATACGCTAATTTATGTCAAAGGTCAGGGAATCGTTTTGAACGAGCCCTCTGTAGTTGCTATTCGTCAGGAACGCGCAGGCGGGCCCAAAAGTGTCGCCGCGGTAGGTACTGCTGCGAAACAAATGCTTGGTAGAACACCTGGAAACATCAAAGCAATTCGTCCGATGAAAGATGGGGTCATCGCCGAC
Organism: Aliiglaciecola lipolytica E3; assembly: GCF_000314975.1. Classification (GTDB taxonomy): domain Bacteria; phylum Pseudomonadota; class Gammaproteobacteria; order Enterobacterales; family Alteromonadaceae; genus Aliiglaciecola; species Aliiglaciecola lipolytica. The sequence goes on along the minus strand of NZ_BAEN01000022.1, from coordinate 216,316 downwards.
TTCTACGTGACAGAAAAAATGCTTCAGCATTTTATTAAACAAGTTCATGACAATAACTTCCTTAAGCCTAGCCCTAGGGTTCTGGTTTGCGTGCCTTGTGGTTCAACGCAAGTCGAACGCCGTGCAATTCGTGAATCAGCGTTAGGTGCCGGAGCTAGGGATGTCTATCTCATAGACGAGCCAATGGCGGCGGCTATTGGTTCTGGATTACCTGTTTCTGAAGCGACAGGCTCTATGGTGGTTGATATCGGTGGTGGTACCACAGAAGTTGCTATCATTTCACTAAATGGCGTGGTTTATTCATCTTCGGTACGTATCGGTGGTGATAAATTTGATGAAGCTATCATCAACTATATTCGCCGTAACTTCGGTTCACTTATCGGTGAAGCGACGGCCGAACGTATCAAACACGAAATTGGTGCTGCTTATCCTGGTGAAGAGGTAAGAGAAATTGAAGTGCGTGGCCGTAATTTAGCCGAAGGTGTACCCAGAGGATTTATGCTCAACAGCAACGAAATACTAGAAGCGTTGCAAGAGCCGCTAACAGGTATTGTGTCTGCTGTTATGGTGGCATTGGAACAGTCACCACCTGAACTAGCCTCTGATATTTCTGAACGCGGCATGGTATTAACCGGCGGTGGTGCACTATTGAAAGATTTAGATCGTTTACTCATGGAAGAAACAGGTATTCCTGTAGTCATCGCTGATGATCCTTTAACCTGCGTTGCACGTGGTGGAGGTAAAGCGTTTGAGATGATAGACATTCATGGTGGTGACCTGTTTAGTTACGAATAGTCTGGACAAGGGAATAATTGTGTCAGACAAATTTGACGTTTTACAATCATTATCAAACAGGTATTTAGTTTAGATGAATACTATGTTTACACGAGGGCCATCCATTGTCAGCAGACTAGCGTTGGCCTTAGTTGTTTCTGTGGTATTGATTTTTGTCGACCACAAATACGACGGTTTCGCCTCAGTAAAAGTTTATTTAAACTCACTTGTGAGTCCCCTGCAATACATAGCAAGTCTTCCCGGACAAATCCTCAGCTCTAGTGCCGAAAAATTTTCCACCCACAAAAAGTTGCTTGAAGACAACGAACATTTAACGTTACAGGCGTTAAGCATGTCTGAAAAACTGCAGCAGTTTGAATTGTTAAAAGCTGAAAATGACCGACTACGAACGCTTTTAGGTTCACCTATCTCAGCACCTGTACAAAAAATGGTGACTGAACTAATGGCAGTGGATAATAACCCTTTTAGTTTGCAAATTATTGTTGATAAAGGTGCTATTAATGGGGTTTATGAAGGGCAAACTGTCCTTGATGATAAAGGCATTGTCGGGCAGATTATGGAAGTGGGCAGTACCAACAGCCGGGTTCTCTTGTTGGCCGACATTACCCATGCTATTCCTCTTCGAAATGCACGCAATAATGTGCAATTGATTGCTAATGGGTCGGGGCAATTTAATGAATTAATTCTGGAACATGTTGCTCACAGTGCTGATATTCAAGTGGGTGATTTGTTGGTGTCCTCAGGCTTGGGAAATATCTTTCCAGAAGGTTACCCCACCGCAACTATTACCTCTATAGTCCGTGACGAAAGTCGTCCTTTTGCGCAAGTGACCGCAACCCCCATTGCACAGCTCGACAGATTAAGATACTTGCTTTTATTGTGGCCGGATGATGCGCCTACTCAGCCCAACCTGCAGCAAACTGATCAATCGGTGAATTAGTCATGAAGCTTCGTAATTACATCATTCTGTTGAGTATTATTATTGCTTTGATTTTGCAAATCGTCCCTATGCCGTTAACGGTCGATCAATTTCGCCCTGATTGGGTATTATTGGTGTTGTCATATTGGGCGTTAGCACTCCCTACTCGGGTTAATGTAGGCGTTGCATTTATAGTCGGCCTGGTACTCGATATATTAATGGGCACAAGTTTGGGCGTGCATAGCTTCGCTTTGTGTATCAACATTTTTATTCTGGTTTCGAACTACCAACGATTACGTAATTATTCCTTGTGGCAGCAATCTTTTATCATAGGCACATTGGCAGCGCTTTATCACCTCGTCGTATTTTGGTTACAGCACTTGCAAACCGATGTTAGTTTTCTATTTAACTATCTCTGGCCGGTATTAACGACGATGTTAATGTGGCCTTGGATTTTTGCATTATTGCGCAAAGTCAGACGGCAATTCAGAATTACTTAAGGTCCGCATGTTATTGCTAGCATCCCAATCTCCAAGGCGAAGAGAGCTATTAACTCAATTAGGTGTGAAGTTTACTACACTTAATGTAGATATTGATGAAACTCAATTGATAAATGAACGCTCTAATGATTATGTCTCTCGTTTAGCGATAGAAAAAGCCAAGCAGGGTTGGCTACAAAGTCACGACATAAATGGCGCGTTGGGCGCAGATACTATTGTGGTTGTGGGGTCAGGTAATGATGAAGTGATTTTAGGTAAACCAACTGATTTTCAACATGCAAAATATATGTGGCAACAATTAAGTGGTAAGCAACATACTGTGATGACGGCAGTCGCCCTACAAACTAAAACACAATGTTATCAATGTATGGTTGCTACTCAGGTTTACTTCAAATCATTATCAGAAAGCGAAATGCATTGGTATTGGAACACCGGCGAACCTCATGACAAGGCCGGTGGATACGGTATCCAAGGCTTAGCGGGACAGTTTATTAAGCATATTAAAGGTAGTTATAGTGCGGTAGTAGGCTTACCTTTATATGAGACAAGTGAATTAATAAAACAGGCAGGAATTGAGCTGTATGAGTGCTGAATTACTAATAAATGTAACACCTTCAGAATCGAGAGTTGCCTTGATTGAAAACGGTATCTTGCAGGAGATACACGTTGAGCGCCATACCAAACGTGGCTTAGTAGGCAACATATATCGTGGCAAAGTAAGTCGTGTTCTTCCTGGAATGCAGGCCGCATTTGTCGATATCGGTTTAGATAAAGCCGCGTTTTTACATGCGTCAGATATTGCCTTTCATAATGAAGTCAGTGATGAGATGTCAACCACCGCAATTGCAAAAAAAGATATCAGAGATTTGCTGCGTGATGGTCAAGATATTGTTGTTCAGGTAGTAAAAGACCCGATTGGTACAAAAGGTGCCAGATTAACCACAGATATTACTATCCCATCACGTTATTTAGTGTTTATGCCCAGTGTTGACCACGTAGGGGTATCGCAAAGAATAGAAGATGAAGCAGAGCGAGAAAGGTTAAAGTCACTGGTGCAGGAATATTGTAGTGATGATGGTGGTTTTATTTTGCGTACCGCAGCAGAAGGTGTACAAGAAAAAGAACTGATATCGGATGCGGAATTTTTAAAACGTTTGTGGGCAAAAATTCAAACTCGTATGAAAGGTCGAAAAGGAAACGTGTTATACGAGGATTTACCCTTGGCGAGACGTGTACTTAGAGACTTCGTAGGTACACAACTGGATCGCATTCGTATCGATTCTAAACTGTCTTTTCAAGAGTTACAGCATTTCACTCAAGAGTACGTACCTGAGTTAAATAAGCTGCTCGAATATTATCAAGGCGAGCGCCCCATTTTTGATCTCTACGATGTGGAAAATGAAGCGCAACGTTCGTTAGAGCGTCGTGTCGAACTAAAATCAGGAGGTTACTTAATCATTGACCAAACTGAAGCCATGACCACGATCGACATTAATACAGGGGCATTTGTCGGTCATAGGAATCTCGAAGAGACCATTTTCAACACCAATATTGAAGCGACACAAGCGATTGCTCGTCAACTGAGACTCAGAAATTTAGGCGGTATGATTCTCATCGACTTCATCGATATGACCGATGAAGATCATAAACGCCGAGTCATGCACAGTTTAGAAGCTGCGACCAGCAAAGACCGGGCTAAATCTAACATTCATGGCTTCACTTCACTGGGGCTAATCGAGATGACCCGCAAGCGCACGCGCGAAAGTTTGGAACATATCCTGTGTGGCGAGTGTCCAGTATGTAAAGGGCGTGGTTCTATTAAAACTGTCGAAACGATATGTTTTGAGGTGATGCGTGAAATTGTTAGAGTGAATCGTGCCTATGACGCAGATAAATTCGTGGTATATGCGTCACAAGCGGTCGCTGAAGCGCTGATGGGGGAAGAGTCCCATATGTTAGCTGAATTAGAGGTATTTGTGTCAAAACAAATAAAAGTGCAAACAGAATTGTTATATAACCAAGATAAGTTCGATGTGGTAATGATGTGAAGTCAGCTTCCTACTATGCCGCTTACTTAGTTAAAAAACTATGGACGCTAGCAGCTATTTTGCTAGTGCTTGTAGCTGTGAGCATCAGCATAGTGCGCTTTTCTTTACCCTACATGGACGAAAATAAGCAACGCATTGAAACCTTTTTAAGTGACCGTTACGGCATAGATTTAAGTATTGGAGAGCTTAGCGCAAATTGGGCTAAAAGTGGTCCATCACTTGTCCTCAAAGATGTAAAGCTCAAACAAGACCAACAATCACCAATTGGTTTAGAAATAAGCGAAACGCAAATTGAAATCGATTTTTGGGGTTCAATCGTTGCCAGACAAATTCAGTCTCGACGGTTTGAACTCAACGGGCTAGCGCTATCTATTAATCTGGCACGTATTCAAAGTTCAGAAAGCGGCTTTCCCGTGGTGGATGCCCTAGAAGACTTATTCTTGCAGCAACTGCATCGCTTTTCCGTTCGCAATAGTGTAATTGACGTGACCACACGTTATGACCAACAGTTAATTCAAGTACAGCAATTGAGTTGGGTAAACAAGGATGAGCGTCACCAAGCAGTAGGCCAATTAAGAGTCGTTGAGTTGGCCAATAACTCAACGACTTTCATGCTTGATCTGACAGGCAACAAAGACAATCTCAGCGGTACATTTTATGCCCGAGGTGAAGAACTCGATTTATCTCCTTGGTTAAATCAGCTAATTCGCACCCAGAATCAACTAACTCAAAGTAGAGGTAATTTTACGTTTTGGGCAGAACTAAATCAAAGCCGTATTGAAAGTGTGCAAATGCAACTGGATAAAAGTGAGTTTTCTTGGACTTCTCCTGAAAGTAAGGTTGATGCAGCGATTATTGGCGGCAATATTCGTGGTGTGCCTGATCAGTTTGGCTGGCAAGTAAATATTGATGATTTAATCTTAGAATCAAATCAACAAAGCTTGGTTACCAGTTGGAAGGGACACATAGGTCGTGACGGTAATACGCATTTCAATATGCAAGCACCGGTAAATCTGCAATCACTATTGCCCGTTTTACCGCTCGCGTTTGACAAACAAACAATAGATTTTTTTGATCAACTTGATCCGAATGTGCGCGTTGACGAGCTAGCGATGTTGGTTGGTAAACAGTTTTTAGCTACTGCTAATTTTTCTAATGTGAGCTGGAATCAAGTGGATGCCTTACCCGGTGTTAGTGGGTTATCAGGTCGCTTTAGTATGTACGACAACCTAGGCAAACTAACCATTTCGGGAAGTAATGGCGAATTTACTGCTAATAATACGTTGGATACGAATTTAATCTACGATTCCATCGATCTTGAAGCATTATTGGACTGGCAGCCCAGAGGATTGATCGTTGAGATACCACAGCTATCTTTGGCAGGTCCAGATCTTAATTTAGCGTTGCAAATGGCGTTTGATAGCAAAAGCAATCAATTAGATCTTAGTGCTAATATTGGTGAGATAAGTGCTGCTCAGGTAAAACAACTGTTCCCTGATCAATATATGGGGGCCGAGACCAAAAAATATTTGCAGAATGCGATGCTAAGTGGACAGATTGCTGCTACTCAAGTGTTGTGGCAAGGAGCGCTAGATCAATTTCCATTTGCAGAAAATCAGGGCGTTTTTCAAATTACTGTTGATGTTAATAATAGTGAGTTCAAGTTTGATCCAAATTGGCCGAAGCTCACCGATTTAGATATAGATTTATTGTTTGAAAATAAAAGCCTGTCTATGCTGGCTCACAAAGGTAAATTAAAGAATGTCGCTTTATCTCAACTTAAAGCCGTTATTCCTGTTCTGAACAACAGTGCGGTACTCAATATAGATGCAGATGTAAGTGCGAACAGCAGCGAAGTAACAGAATTAATACTCGATAGCTTTTTGGCAGACAACTTAGGTGCAGTGCTGACGGATGGCGTAAACGTCAGTGGTATGTTGGCCACCAAATTAGATTTACATATTCCTTTATCTGGTAAAGACGTAATGGCAAAGGGAGAAGTCCGTCTTAATGGCAATCCTGTCTATTTGCCCAGTTTGAAGTTAAATTTTGACAAAATGCACGGGGTCGTTTCGTTTGCTAATGAAAAAGTTAACTTTAATGGGTTAACGGGGGAGCTGCTAGGTCAAAAAATCTCAGCTAACTTCGCTGGGCACTCAGATTCTTCGGGTGCTTACAAAGCAGATATTGAACTGCAAGGTGACTGGCAATTGCAGCCGTTATTGTCACAACATCAGCCTAGCCTAAACGAATATGTTAAGGGTAAAAGTGCTTGGCAGGCCAATACTCAACTAACACTAAACAAAGACAGTTACGCATATGAGTTTGAGTTAATTAGCAATTTACAGGGTCTAGAGTCAGTTTTACCTGCACCATTTAATAAAAATAGTGAAGATGAAACAGTATTTTTTGTGACGGGTAAAGGTGAAGACCAAGCATCTAATTTCAGTTTTCTGTTAGGGGAATCCATATCATTTGAAGGTGTACTCCCACACGATACGATGCAATTTTCCCGCGCTCATTTATCTATTGGCGAAAGTGAATCTTTAGCGATGGGACTTGGGTTTAGTATATCGGCTAACGTGCAGCAAGCTAACTTCGATGCTTGGTATCAAGTCATTTCAAATATCATTAGTGACCTACCCAGTGGCAATGAAACCCCTATTTTGTCAGCACCACAACGGGTTTACGTGAACGCTGATACGATGATAGTCGCTGGCCAGAAAATTAATCAACTTGAATTAGTCGCAAAACACTCCACTGACGATTGGCTTTTAGAGTTTAATGCCGATCAAATTAGAGCCAAAGTAACCCTGTACGATGATTGGTTAAATCGTGGGGTAGATATTCGCGCTGATTTTATAGATTTAGCGCAGTGGCACGAAGATCCAAGCGAACTGCAAACGCCGCAACCCATATTACAGAATCTCCCTCCTGTTTCATTTGACTGTAAAAGCTGTCGGATCTTTGGACACGACCTAGGTAAGGTCGATTTTTCACTATCTCGGGCCCCTACGGGTATGCAAATCGATAGTTTACGGTTAAATAATAGTAATGGTATTTTGTATGCTAGCGGAGATTGGTTTATCTCACCAGAAAGAACAAGTACAGACCTCAAAGGTGAGCTTAGTAGTCCAGATTTCGGTGCATTTTTGAAGGGATTCGGATTTGATTCTGGAATTAAAGACTCCAAAGCGAATTTTAAATTTGATCTCAGTTGGCAAGACTCGCCACACAAATTTTCCCTAGCCAGCCTCAAAGGGGGGATTGATTGGCGTTTAACAGACGGTTATTTATCTGATGTGAGTGACAAAGGGGCGCGCATATTCAGTATCTTAAGCTTACAATCTTTGGTTAGAAAACTCAGTTTAGATTTCAGAGATGTATTTGCTAAAGGCTTCTTCTACGACAAAATGAATGGCTCATTTCAAATTGTTAATGGCAAAGCCGATACCCGAGATATGGTCATAGACGGTGCCGCAGGAGAAATGCTGATTGCGGGTTATACTGATTTAACCAGTAAAGAATTGAGCTATCAAATTGAGTTTGCGCCAAATGTGACTTCGAGCTTACCCTTACTTGTGTACTGGATGGTAAACCCTGCTACGGCTATTGCGGCCTTAGCGATTGATCAGGTACTTACAGAAGCAAAAGTTATTTCTAATGTAAAATACTCAGTCACAGGGACCTTAGATGATCCTATTCTGACTGAATTGGATAGAAAGAGTAAAGAGGTCGCGTTACCTGCCAGAAACATACCTAATAAAAAAGATGTTGAAGACAAACCTCCGCAGGTATTGCCCGACGAACGAGTAAATTTGCAAATCAATAATGATACAAGGGGTTAATAATGGCTAATTTGGTGGCATGTCAGCTCGTGTCTAGTCCAGATGTATCGGTTAATCTGAAACAGGTTGAAGATTTTATTGCACAGCAAAACGCTGGTGATTTAGTTGTCTTGCCAGAATGTTTTGCGTGTTTTGGCGCAGGTGATGCAGCTTTGCTATCGATAACTGAGGAATTGGATGAGGGTCCGATTCAGTGCGCCTTATCGGCAATGGCCGCCAAATACAAAGTTTGGTTAGTCGCAGGTACTATTCCCTTATCAACCATTAAGTCGGGTAAATATACAGCGTCTTGTTTGGTTTTTGACGATGCCGGTCGTCGCGTAGATGAGTATCAAAAGATTCATTTATTTGACGTAGAAGTAGAAGATGGGACCCGCAATTACCTGGAATCAAAATACACACAAGCCGGCGAAAAGGTCGTTGTCGTGGATTCACCTTTTGGAAAAATCGGCGTCGCAGTGTGTTATGATGTGCGCTTCGCTGGCATGTTTGTGGCAATGGGTGATATTGACGTGCTGGTATTACCTAGTGCTTTTACTCGCACCACTGGTAAAGCCCATTGGGAACCTTTGTTAAAAGCCAGAGCGATTGAAAAGCAATGTTATTTAGTGGCCGCCAATCAAGGCGGTGTGCATGCCAATGGTCGAGAAACTTACGGTCATTCATGTGTGATATCGCCTTGGGGTGAAACATTATCAGAAATTGCCACAGGAACTGGAACGGCAAAAGCAAAGTTTGAACCTTCCGAAATCAGTAGAATTCGAACCAATATGCCGGTTCAGCAACATAATCAATTCAGGAGTTACCTTGTCTAATTTGGTTGAAAAAAATTTATTACATGCCGCAGATTTGGATTCTGGCAAAGTGGTATCCGCGTTAGATCTGATATGTCAGCATCAAAATGATTTTGCCGATATCTATTTTCAATCAAGTCAACACGAAAGCTGGGTGCTAGAAGACGGAATTATTAAAGACGGTAGCTACAATATTGAAAAAGGCGTCGGCGTGCGTGCCGTTAGCGGTGAAAAGACAGGCTTCGCTTATTCTGACGATATTAGTTTGGAAGCGTTAACAAAAGCAGCAACAGCATCTCGCACGATCGCCAACTCCGGTGGAAACTTTAAAGTCAAAGCTAGCAGTAAAAAACAAACCACCGCCCGATACTATGCTCAAAACCCTATTTTGGACATGCAAGAGCACCAAAAAATCACTTTGCTTCAAGATGTTGATAAGTATATTCGCGATCAAGAACCATTAGCCACACAGGTTGTGGTGAGTATTAGTGGCGTGTATGAAGAAGTTTTAGTTGCCGCCACAGATGGTACTTTTAGCACAGATATCAGACCTCTTATTCGACTTAACTGTTCCATATTAATTGAAAATCAAGGGCGTCGTGAGCGTGGTAGTGCGGGCATGGGCGGACGTTACGGTTATCAATATTTTTTAAAAAATGAAGGTGATAAACCTCGTTTTCAACTGCTTGCCGATGAAGCAATCCATATGGCACGAATTAATATGCAAGCTATTGATGCGCCAGCGGGATTGATGCCAGTTGTATTAGGTGCTGGCTGGCCTGGAGTGTTGCTACATGAAGCTGTAGGTCATGGTCTTGAAGGGGATTTTAATCGTAAAGGTGCTTCAACTTTCAGCGGGAAAATGGGTAAACAAGTCGCGGCAAAAGGAGTCACAGTCGTTGATGACGGTACACTCGCTGATCGACGAGGCTCATTATCTGTTGATGACGAAGGTACACCGTCTCAACGAAATGTCTTAATTGAAGATGGAATATTAACTGGCTACATGCAAGACAAGTTAAATGCGCGACTAATGGGAGTTAACCCAACAGGAAATGGTCGTAGAGAATCTTATGCGCATCTACCTATGCCCAGAATGACTAATACGTTTATGTTAGAAGGGCAATACAGCCCAGAAGAAATTATTAGTAGTATTGATAAAGGTATTTATGCTCCTAACTTTGGTGGTGGGCAGGTCGACATTACTTCCGGTAAATTTGTGTTTTCAACCTCAGAGGCCTATCTGATTGAAAAAGGAAAAATCACCACGCCGATTAAAGGTGCTACGTTGATCGGTAACGGCCCTGAAGTTATGCAAAAAATATCGATGATTGGCAATAACCTGAGTTTAGATAAAGGTGTCGGGGTTTGCGGAAAAGACGGACAAAGTGTTCCCGTTGGCGTTGGCCAGCCGACTCTTAAAGTGGACGAATTAACCGTTGGGGGAACATCACTGTAGCGCGGGATTTATCCCGTGGAGTCGTGATTTTTATCGCGGGGCTAAAGCCCCACCTACAGGTAGCATGGGATTTATCCCGTGGAGTCGTGATTTTTATCGCGGGGCTAAAGCTCCACCTACAGGTAGCATGGGATTTATCCCGTGGAATTGTGATTTTTATCGCGGGGCTACAGCCCCACCTACAGGTAGCATGGGATTTATCCCATGGAGTCGTGATTTTTATCGCGGGGCTACAGCCCCACCTACAGCTAGCGCGGGATTTATCCAATGGAGTTGTGATTTCTATCGCGAGGCTAACGCCTCACCTACAGGTAGCACGGGATTTATCCCGTGGAGTTGTAGCATGGGATTTATCCTGAGGGATCCCCACAGCGGCATCAACATTTTGCATCCTCCACTAGGGCTTCGATGGATGCTTTGAGCATGTTCTCATTTAGATAAAACCGAGAATGCTTGAGCAGTCTCAGAGCTAAATACCCGTAAGATAGTACGCGCCGGCTCGTGGTGGTGTTTGCTTGGAAATGGCGGTGATAGCCCTGGGCTTCTGCCGCTTTACCCACACAGTATAGATAGAATTGTACCATCATGGCTAAGAGTAAAATGACTTGCAGACGTTTTTCACAGCGACTTAAACTACGGGATAATCCCAGTCCATAGTATTCATTTTTACAATCTCTAAACGATTCTTCAATGGCCATTCTACGTGAATATAAATGGACAAGCTTATTCGCACTGAATTGATGCTGCGGAAGGTTGGAGACTAAGAACCAAGGCTCTTTGGCTGACTTGCTATGACGCTTATTAATATTGTCTTTGGTCACCACCCCTTTTCTATTTACATTATGTCGTTGTTTGTTTTTCCCTTTGAATAAAACGCCTCGACACGAATACTGACTTCTTTTCGATAAAGTACAAACGGGAAGCTCCATGGCCTTAGAAGAGGCTCGAGTATGATAATCACTTACGTAGCGCCATTGATTTTCCGTCGCCAATTTACATTTCACACTGCCGCGGGTTCTTGCCAACCAATACCAGTTGAGTCGGCTCACTTCCTTAAACCAAGGTATTTTAAACCCGGCATCTGTGCAAATAATCGGTTGGCAGTCACTCGGTAAGAGTTTAGCTAACCTAGCTAAAAAACGTTTCTGAATCACCGGCTGAGCATGTTGTTCCTCAGGATGCACCTCCTCATACAAGGTAATCGCCCGTCCTTTAATGGAGATTGCTGCTCTTAACATCACAAAGTTATAGTTGTACACCGTTGACCAGTCAATATGAATTAACGGATGTTTATCCGTGATAAACAAGCTTTGTATGATTTGATAATAGCGAGGAATAACCCGGTGTAGTCGAGGATTTCCCAACAGTCGGTCAATCCGTTTAATACTGTGCTTTTCAATGCCACCAGTGTCACAAGCCGCATTTCTTCCCATCGCTGTTAAGGTTAATTCAGAGCCATTTATGAGGCTTTTAGCAGCGGTAAACAGTGAGGTGGTAATACGCGGATCTAAAACGTTTGAATCTAAGGTAAATAAATCTGATAATAGCTTCATAGTGCTTGAGTTTGGTTATTTTTGTTTTGTGGTGAAATATATAATACCAAATTTCAAGCACTTACTTCTTTTTACTGTGGGGATTCTTCAGGATTTATCCCATGGAATGGCAGGTCCTACAAGTTTTCCTTGAGATATTGAAACAATTCTCTAGCCGCTTTAGGTGGCTTATTCAATTCTTGCTGCTTTTTTGCTTGTCGTGCGTATTGACGTAACTTTTGACGATCTAATTCAGGGTGCTCATTTAATAAGGCTTCAATGTGTTTGTCGCCCAACAATACCTTATCCCGAGCTTCTTCCACATGATGGAACTGTTTGGTTTGCTGACGGTGAGCCATCTGCAATTGATCCAACGCGAGCTGAATTGGCTGAGTGTCTCGATGACGCATCAATTTTCCAATTAATTGCAATTGGCGTCGGTACCCATCTTTTTTCTTGTTGATTCTGCGGGCTAGTTCAACAGCATCGGCCAGTTCATCGTCCATTGGGATCTTGGCTAATGAAGCTGCACCTAGATCTACTAATGTCTCTCCCAACTTTTGGATAGCAAGACTTTCCTGCTTAAGTTGAGTTTTGCTTTTGATTTCTTGATCTGCACCGTTTTCGGTAAAATTCGTATCGCTCATGATAATGTCTTTAGTGTTACACTATGCTAATTGTAACCCAGCTAATACGACACAGCATTAAAAGTTGTGCATTGAAAGTGAGTCTTATATGCAAATGGAGCAACAATTAGCCCAAATTCAACAAGCCGTTGAAGATGTTTTGGCATTGGCCAAGCAAAAAGGGGCGAGTCATGCTGAGGCTAGCATGTCTAAAGTCGAAGGAATTTCCGTCTCGACGCGATTAAAAGAAGTTGAAACTGTCGAATTTACCAATGATGGTGGCTTAGGAATAAGCGTTTACTTTGGTCAACGAAAAGGCAGTGCTTCAACAGCTGATTTGAGTATCAATGCGCTTAGTTTAGCCGTAGAAAAAGCCTGCGAAATTGCAAAATATACCAGTGAAGATCCGTTTTCTGGTCCGGCGGACGAATCTTTAATGGCTTATGATTATCCCAATTTAGATATGTATCATCCTATTGAGTTAGACACTCAGCACGGTATTCAACAAGCTTTAATCGCAGAAGAAGCGGCGTTAGATTTCGATCCTAGAATCACTAATTCTGACGGCGCTTCTTATAACGCCAATATCGGAATGAAAGTCTATGGAAATAGTCACGGCTTTATCGGAGGTTATCCTAGTAGTCGTTACAGTCTCAGTTGTGTCGTTATTGGTGAAGATAATGGCGATATGCAGCGAGATTACAGCTACACAGTTAATCGTCAGGCTGATTTAATGACTTCAGCTGCACAAATTGGTAAAGAAGCCGCTGAATTCACATTAAGCAGATTAAATGCGCGTAAGTTAAAAACAGCTAAAGTACCGGTGATTTTCCATCGTGACGTCGCGGCCGGTTTATTAGGGCATTTTGTCAGTGCGGTGAGCGGTGGTAGTTTATTCCGTAAGTCGTCTTTTTTGCTCGACAGCTTGAACACTCAAGTATTACCTGATTGGTTTGAGATTCTTGAGCGTCCACACATTGCTTCTGGACTGGCAAGTTCACCATTTGACAATGAAGGTGTGAAAACTGAAGACATGACAATAGTCAGTCAGGGCGTGTTAAATCACTACCTATTAACCAGTTATTCTGCACGTAAGATGGGAATGCAAACCAATGGACATGCAGGTGGTATTCATAATTGGTTGATAAAGCACACAGGACATAGTGACCAAGCTCTATTAAAAGAAATGGGAACTGGATTACTGGTTACCGAGCTTATGGGGCAAGGCGTGAATATTGTGACTGGTGACTATTCGCGGGGAGCTGCGGGTTTCTGGGTAGAAAATGGTGAAATTCAATATCCTGTACACGAAATTACCATTGCAGGTAATTTAAAAGACATGTTGATGAACATCTCAGCTATTGGTTCGGTTGCTGAGACTCGCGGTAGTATTCACACTGGCTCTATTCTGGTCAGCAATATGCAACTCGCGGGAGGATAAGTTTAGCCTGAATTTGCATTTTGTTTAGACGAAGATGCAATTCCGGTTAAATTAATGTCTTCGATAGGGCCTGGTCGATAAAAGTAATAACCCTGCATATGCTTACACCCAAGTGTAAGTAGCAGGTTTTTTTGCTCTTCGCTTTCCACACCTTCTACCGTACAACCCACATTAAAACTAGTGCATAACTCTAAGATGGTTTTGACCACGCCTTGACTACGTATATCTATATGCAAATTGTGCACAAAGCTACGATCTATCTTTAGCGAGTCAAAGGCAAGCTTGTGAATATAACTTAGACTCGAGTAACCGGAGCCGAAGTCATCTAGTGCTACTTTAAAACCTTTTTGCTGTAATTCTCGAGTGACGTTTGAGCAGTGGTCCAGATCAGACATCATGATGGTTTCAGTAATTTCAAATTGCACTCGATTAGCTGGAACGTCATATTTTTGCAAAACTTGTGAGAGCTGTTGAATGGTGTCTGGACTAATAATATCGTGCACTGAAAGGTTAAATGATAAGAACATGTGACTTGGCCAACGTTTAAGGTCGGTTATCGCTTTCTCGAAAAGATATAATGTGATTTCAGTCACAATGCCGGTTTTTTCTGCGATTGCGATGAATTGTTCCGGAGGTATTTGACCTAATTCACTATGATGCCACCGAGCAAGCGCCTCTAAACCTACAATCTCATCATTAAATCCGTCAACTATAGGTTGGTAGTGCAATGACATCTGCTTGCTACTTACACTTTGTGTCAAAGCCAATTCCACTCGCGACTTTTCTCTAATTAAACGCTCATGCTCGTTATTAAAGATGATTGACGCACCTCGAGATTTACTTTTAGCCTCATATAACGCGAAATCAGCCCTATCCATCAGTTCTTCAGCAGTATTGCCAGCTTCAGGGTAGATTGCAAAACCGCAAGACCCAGAGATTTGAACGAGTCCAGTGCGCATTTTAAACGGTACTTGTAATGCCGTCGTTATGCGTTTTCCTAATGCATGAATTTCTTCATGGACCTCACTGTGATCAATGACTAGTGCAAACTCATCACCGCCAATTCTGGCGAGAAAACAATCTTCACTGAGTAGCTTACGAAGTCGCTCACTTACATCTGATAGCACGCGATCTCCTGCGGCATGACCATGTATATCATTAACAGGTTTAAAACCATCTAGATCGATTAAACCGACGATAAAAGAATGTTTGACGGTGTTCGATGCTAGCTTTCGGTTTAAGTGATTGGCAAAACTTCTTCGATTAGCTAACTTAGTCAAACCGTCCTGATTTGCTAATATCTCGTTTTGGTCGTTTAACTTTTGAGTGTGTCTATGTTGTTGTTCTAACTCTTGTTTAGCATTGATAACTAGTGAAAACGCACGGTAATAACTTAATGTTACGGTAACTAATACAATTGTCACCAAAGCGAAATTACTCGCAATCGCGATAAAAATCGGTTCGCCGGTAAAAACGAAAAATACAACAAACGGTATGCCTACTGAAATCGATATTGACCAAGCAGCAGCAGGTAAGTGAATTAGACATACAATGATGCCTATAACGGTTATCGACATGTAATAGATGACGTGGGAACGCAGTGCGAAATCCCCATAAAAATACAGGGTATAACTCCAGATTGAAAAACCTACCCCCATAATTACAGCAAATAACACCGTCATTTTTATTTGATGTTTTGCTTCTTTTAACGAAAAATTTTTATGCCTGAAACCGTACCATTTTAACGCACGAGTGATGCAGCCAAAACTTAATATCGCCGCCATATACAATGTCAGATAGTCAGGAGCAACACCATAGTGCGTATAAGCGAGCGCCAAAGAGTTGGCTAACAGAATAGAATAAAGTAGAGGTACTTTGGTGAGTAACTCTTCAAATTGCGCAAAAATAACTTGAGGGCTGCGTTCGCCACCATTCGCTTCTTGGCTGAGATATTCTAAAAGTCTGATAATTGCCTCGAAGTGCTAAAAATTACACATAGTAAAATGATGAGATTAAACGTAAAAAAGGGCTGTGACAGCCCTTTCGAATGCGTTCAAAGCATCAATCGCTACTCTTACATATCGACAGAGCCGCAGAAGCGATAACCTTCACCATGGATGGTAACAATCAAATCTTCTGAATTTACTTCCGATTCAAAATGCTTACGTATGCGACGGATAGTCACATCAACCGTACGGTCATTAGGACGCAATTCACGGCCAGTCATTTCCATGATTAATTGTTCTCTGGTAAGTATTTTTCCAGGGTTGCTCAAAAACAAATGCAATGCGCGAAACTCACTACGAGGCAAACGGAATTCATTTTGACTAGGAGATATCAAGCTGCGGCTATCACCATCTAGAATCCAGCCATTAAAGCTAACACGACTTGGTAAATCATCATCATCGTTATTACTAAGAGTTCTATTGAGTAAGTTTCTAGCTCTGATGGTTAATTCTCTTGGATTAAAGGGTTTAGTCAGATAATCATCTGCACCAATTTCCAATCCTAAGATGCGGTCAACATCGTTGTCTCTTCCCGTAAGAAAAATCAAACCGACATTTTTGCGGTCTCTTACTTCACGAGCAAGTATAAGTCCATTCTTGCCTGGTAAGTTGATATCCATCACTACCAGGTTGATGTTATTGTTTTCGAAAAAATCATGCATTTGGCTGCCATCTTCAGCCTCGAAAACGTTATAGCCTTCCGCTTCAAACAGGCTCTTCAATGTAGTTCGTGTAACTACTTCATCTTCAACAATTAATATATTAGGCGTCATTGTTTTTATCCGTTTTTTTACAATACATTTAGTTTACCAGAAAATATCTTGAAATCAGGCTATTATCCACTGAATTTAGCATACTTTAGTAGTCTCGCGCTGAATTTTACTGGCGAAACTTCGTACTGGTCCTTATTTATATAAATTCTTATCTTGTCGTACTCTTCAATCAAACTCATCAAGCCGCCATTCTTAATAAAAGACGCTGTCTCTCCAATAGTGACAATCGATAAGCTAGTTTGTTTCAATTCTTTAACTAAAGTTAATGATTCATTCACTTCATCAACAAAAATGTAGTGACAATGATGTTCAATAGCCTGTGATAAACTTTGCACTCGCTGTAAGTTTATATTTTTTTCACTTCGATCGATTAAACCCGCATTTTGCAACATTAAAAAATGTTTGTTTGAGGCATCTTCAATTAAACAAAACTTCAGATCGACGGGTTCGTTTTCCCACCGAGAATAGTTGATAACGTGGATAAAGAATGTTGAACGAATCGAGATTGTTGATACTTCGAAATCGTTTTTATTAGCATAAATTATCGTACTCCATGTCACTGTTAAGGCAACAATTATTCTTATTAACATCATTTATGAACTCTTTACCATAGTACTTGCGTTTACTTTTCTGACTGGAAACAGAATCGTAAACTCCACTCCTTTGTTTATTTCACTGGTAATCGTGATGGAACCGTTCAGGGCTTGGGTTATAAGGTTGTACACCAAATGCATGCCCAAACCACTGCCACCTTGGCCACGTTTGGTGGTCACAAAAGGATCGAATATTCGTTTTCTTAGGTGTTCGGGAATACCTTTGCCATCATCAACATAACGTATTTTTATTTTGTTATCGGTAATCATCTCCACATAAATATCGATATTGCCTTTTTGTATGAATTCAAAACCATGAATAATAGAATTCATTATGAGATTCATCATTATTTGGTTTATTGGACCGGCTTTTGTTTCAATGTATAAATCGCTAGGACAATGCACAGTGACTACATGATCATATTTTTTCAGCTTTGGACGCATCGACAACAAAATTTCATCCATTAGCTGAGAAAAACTAAATGTTCGGTTACTCTCGCTAGTTTGATCAACTGCAACTTGCTTAAAGCTAGAAATGAGTTCCGCTGCGCGATTTAGATTTCGATAGATAATGTTTAGGTTTTCCTGACCTTCGGAAATAAACTTGGATAACGTACTGGCCTTTAATGTTTTAGCATCGAATTCCTTTTCAATATTTTTAAGTCGGTCCAGCATCATTGTTGAGGCAGTCACGCCCAATCCGATAGGAGTGTTAACCTCGTGCGCTACACCTGCAACCATATCTCCTAAGGACGCCATTTTTTCATTTTGAACCATCTGCCGCTGAAATTGATGGAGTTTTTCAAGGGTTTCAATGAGTTCTTGATTTGCCTCTTTAAGCGCTACGGTGCGCAATTGGACTTTTTCTTCCAAACTTGCATGCAACTTCTGCTGTTCCATCTCAGCATTGTCTCTTTCTTGCAGGTAATGCTGCGTGCGATCGAGCATATCGTTAAACGCTCCACCTAATATATTTAACTCTTTGATGTTAGTATTTTCAGCTCGACTTTTGTAATCTCTTTGTCTCGAAATGCGCTGCACCAATGTAACTAAGTTTGTAATGGGATCTGCGAGTGCTTTTTGTAATCTTAAGGTCAGCAAATAACAGATGATTAAAATTACTACCAAAGCAGCTAATGTGGTTAAAATCGAACTAGCGATCAGTTTATTTAAGATATCAGCAGAAACCCTAATATAAACATAACCAAGTAGCTCATTGTTATTTTCTATAGGCCGAATAAACTCATAATGGTTATCAATTTGTACAGGTTTTTTTAACTCATCTATACGGCTCCACATGGGAGGTATAGGCAGTTGATCTGCTCGATTATAACTTGTGAAAAATGTTGGGTTTTGCCCCTCCACATATTTATAAATGTGAACGGCTTCAATGAATTTGGCTGCGCTTAAGATAGTTAGATTGTCATGCTCAACGATATCATCATCAAATTTTATACTTGTGCTAGCATTACTACCGATAAGTTCCGCATATACTAATACTTGTTGCGTTAACTCATTCTTATAATTTGTTATTTGATTAATCAATGAAATGCTTGACGTAACAACAAGGGCTAAAGTTGTAATTCCCATCACCACCCAAACAATGAGTGTTTTCAATGATATGTTTTTTACGCTAAATACCATAAAGTTTCGTCGGTTTCTAATTTAGGCTTTGGGCCGCTATCAATAATAGTGATATAAATTGGCTAAAAAGAAAACTTTTTGACGAATAAAAGTGAAAAGAATCAAAGACTATGGATTAAATACGTTTTTTTTACTACTTTCGTATAACTTCAAGTAGGGTTTTCTCATCGATATTTAATTTTATTGAGGCTTTATTCAAAGTCAAAATTTGCTCCACTTTTCCAGCGTCGTCACTTGCTTCTATGCGTAATGAACTAAAATCTGCCATACATATACACATCATTTCTCCTTGTTTAATGTCGTAATTAGCAACATCAACAGGTGAACGTTTATATAATATATTGGGACAAGCGCTATTACGCTCCGGCAATTGAATGCACTTGTCCGGTATTGCTTGCTGTGCAACTGCTGAAAAACCAATGCATAAAGCAATCGCAAAAATAAATAATCGAACAAATTTCAAAGTCGCCAGAGCGACCTTAGAGTAACTCAGCATGATTGATAAAGTGCCTCATATTCTAATGCTGCTTGATGCCAGGTAAATCGGGTATTCATGCCACGAATCTTCATTTCATTAAAACTGTCTGGATATTCGTAATAATGTAAAAGAGCGCGATAGATACAGCCAAGTAAAGCAGAACTATCCGGGCTTTCAAACACAAATCCGGTTGCTAAATCAGGTTGATGAGCTATATCAATAACGGTATCTTTTAATCCACCTACAGCACGAACAATAGGTACAGTACCATAAGCTAAACTATACATTTGGTTTAGTCCGCAAGGCTCAAACAGCGAAGGCATTAAAAAGAAATCACTACCTGCTTCTAACAAATGCGCTAGTTCAACACTAAAAGTTTCTATAAATATAAACTTGTCAGGATGAATTTGTGCATGACGATGTAATACTTCACTAATCGAAGGATCGCCTGTTCCAACAATTAATAGCTGAACATTGTGTTGCAGTAAATCTTCTAGTATCGGTAAGATATAACCGAACCCTTTTTGTTCCGTCAATCGGCAAACCATACCAATTAGCGGAACTTTTTGGTTTTGCTCAAAGCCTGCAGTTTCTTGAAGCTTTCGTTTACACTCCTGCTTTCCTGCAGGGTTGTTTGCGTCGAAATTGATAGGTATATATTCATCGGTTGCAGGGTCCCACTGAGTATAATCACACCCGTTTAAGATGCCTGAGACATCTTTCCTACGTGCAGAAAACTCGTTATACAGCATATGACTGCCTAAAGTGGTCAACAGTTCGTTAGCGTAATTTGGACTAACAGTGTTAATTTTATCGGCATAACGAATCCCAATTCGTAGGAAATTCAATGCGTCGCCATCGAGTTGGTTGTGTAATGCTGAATGATGATTCACAAAGGGTATTTGGTCGATTCTATGAGTACCATGAAAGGCACCATTGTGAATGGTTAATACTGTTTTACTTTGTGCAAAGAAGCCGCTGTTATCGATTTTCAAAAAGTATGGCGTTAGAGCTGTGTGCCAGTCGTTGCAGTGCACAACGTTGGGTTTAAACTCAATCGCTCGGCTGGTTGCTAAGGCCGCATCTGCGAAAAATGCAAAACGTTGCGCATTGTCAGCAAACGCATGATAACCATCCGTATAAAAACCATCTCGATGAAAATAATCGGGAAAATCCACACAAAACACAGGTATATCTTGTATATTAATTTGGCGTATATTGAATGAATAGGTGTTGTGATTTGAAACAATACTTTGCGACGCAACTATTGGAGCATCAAATTTTTCGGCTAGTAGTTTATAGTATGGCATTACTAAGATGACATCATGGCCTAGCTTTTTAAGTTCGATGGGCAAAGCCTTAGCTACATCTGCCAAACCACCTGTTTTAGCTAAATCTTCTACTTCGGAAACGACAAAAAGAATCTTCAATATATATTTCTCCAAATTTACACAACAGAGTATTGCGCATCTGCGTCTTCTAATATTGAGCAGATTACATGAGCAACAGTGTCGCTAGCAAGCGTCGAAAAGTGAGACTGCTAAAATTCAACACTGCGAATTAGCTATCTATTTTGTATATTAAATAACTGTATTCTATTTTTGGGCTCTGTAAAGGCTAAATTTCGACGTTTGTGCTAGTGTTGAAACCGAGTTTAACGATCCTTTAATAATATCAGGGTAGGGTAAAAAACGATTAGCAACCAACATTAATATGCCTTTTGGTCCTAATGCGAACTTTACTTGTTTGATAAACTGGTCTGTCACACTGTAATCAGTTTTTATACCCGTATGAAACGGCGGGTTTGTCAGTACAGTATCAAATTTTTGCTTAATTTCCGCAAGACCGTTAGAAGCTAAAACTTTACCCTGAAGGTTATTCGCCGACAAACTTAGTTGACTACAATAGGTTGCTACCGCACTAACATCGCATAAAGTTAAATTGATCCCAGGATTGTTTTTTGCTGCGAAACAACCTATTACGCCAGAGCCCGAGGCGAAATCCAAAACATTACCTGTAAGTTGTTCAGGTAAGTTTTCAATTAATAATTGCGTAGCGGGATCAAGAGCGCCAGCGCTAAATATACCCGGCATAAACGCGATCTTACATGTCGTTTTACTTACTTGAATATCTTCGTATTTTATAAAGGATTTGATGTCGAAGGTGGCGGTGTTTTCCAAAAGTGCGCAATACAGACTGCAATGGCGAGCTGAATCGATTTTATTTATGCGCTGAGAAACGTTTGCGAAAAGCTTATCTGCACTTTTAATCCCCGATTTATTCTCACCTACCAGAAAAATGTTGCTATTGGGCTTTACGCATGCAGCCATATTGGCAATTAATAAGCTAGCATGCTCTTTTGATTTAGGCATATATATCACAGCCCCATCAAATAATTTGCCTTCTGACTGCTCTATCGGATAATGGGCTTCAAAAACATGTTTTTGATTATTAGGGCATTGTTGATACACATCAAAAAATTGATGAAATCCATAAATGTCAGCGTTGCTCAGCGCTGAGAAAATATCGGCTTCTGGAGGATTAACAAATAGCCACTTACCGGTTTCAAATAATTCTTTGTTGCGCACAAGCACTTGGCTTGTGGTCGATAACATTAGCTCACTCTCTCAAACATCAAGTCCCAAACTCCATGGCCTAAACGGTGTCCACGTTGTTCAAACTTAGTTAAAGGACGATTTTCTGGTCGAGGAACATAATCGTCGTGTTGTGATAAATTCTTAAACCCTTCAGCTGACGACATAACTTCTAGCATATGCTCAGCATAATTCTCCCAATCCGTAGCCATGTGGAAAACCCCACCAATTTTTAGTTTGGCACGCAGCTTTTGCACAAAATCAGGTTGAATTATTCGACGCTTATGATGACGTTTTTTGTGCCATGGGTCGGGAAAGAATAGTTGCAATCGGTCAATACTTTGATCTGCAACACAATCAGCCAATACTTCAACTGCATCATGTTCAAATACACGAAGGTTACTTACACCTTGCTCGTCGGCCTCGGCCATACACGTACCAACACCTGGACGATGAACCTCGATACCAATGAAGTCTTTGTCTGTTTCGTTGGCCGCCATTTCGACTAATGATTTGCCCATGCCAAAACCAATTTCAAGGACTATAGGGGCAATTCGGCCAAACACCTGTTCAAAGTCCAGCTTCCCATCGCTATGTAACAAGCCCATGGTTGGCCAGAATTCCTCAAGGGCTTTTGCCTGTCCTTTAGTTAAGCGCCCCTCGCGCTTAACAAAACTGCGTATTTTTTGCACATACACGCCTGCAGCTTCGGCTTCTTCTTGAGTTTTAAACTGGCTCATGGAAATTATTTCTCTTATTTATTGAATTATTTTGCAATCTGGCCCGATATTTTACCTTAGATTAGACCGCTGCACTAACTAAACTAGAATGGTTTCCAAATGACTTGCTAATTTTTCTGGTTTAGTGAGTAGCATCATATGCGCAGTACTATCAATTTGATAAAAATTAGCTGAAGAAATCGACTCAGCATGTGCTTTTATTTGGATTGGATTGGCAACTTGGTCATGTTCAGCAACCACAAAATGAATTGGGAAAGGACTGTTTTCTAGTTGTTTGGAAATATCAGGTCTGGGTGTGGTGGACTGAATATGCGCTTTGAGCACACTAGGACCTAAATCAGCTTCCATGTCTTTAACGGGAGCGACTAATTCTGCATTATCCAATTCCGTTGATGTAAAGAACTGGGCTAATCTAGTTTTATTTAAAGCAACAGGTTGCTTCGCGTCAATCATTTTAATCAATGCCTTGCGCTGCTGAACCTCTTGTTCACTTAAACCATTCGGACAATAGCCAATCATCGTTAAAGACGCGACTTTTTCTGGCAATTGCATAGCCGCTAAAGCTGCTATGTAGCCTCCCATAGAAAACCCAACTAACTGAACTTTTCCCTCATATGCAGTTATGCGATCACAAGCCAGAGCCATCATTTGTTCTAACGTATCTGCCCATTGTAGAGGGACATAACTACGCTGAGCGATATTAAGTTTTCGCCATACTGGGATAAAAATTCGTTCGTCACAAAGTGTACCGGGGAAAAATACAACAGGCGTGCTTATTTCTCGCATCTTAATCATCTATTTAACCAAAATTCTTGTATGATCATAGCAAATCAGAACACCAATAACTGCTAATTAAA
Organism: Aliiglaciecola lipolytica E3; assembly: GCF_000314975.1. Taxonomy (GTDB): domain Bacteria; phylum Pseudomonadota; class Gammaproteobacteria; order Enterobacterales; family Alteromonadaceae; genus Aliiglaciecola; species Aliiglaciecola lipolytica. The sequence continues at coordinate 192,669 of NZ_BAEN01000022.1, read as the reverse complement.
AAGCAGCAAAATAAAAAGAGCGTATGCACAATCCAAATCCGGAATCTACATTTAGCCACAAGTTACTCAACTGGTACCATCAACACGGTAGAAAAGACTTACCTTGGCAGCAAGATAAAACACCTTATCGCGTGTGGGTGTCTGAAATTATGTTGCAACAAACTCAAGTTAAAACTGTTATCCCTTTTTATCAGCGATTTATGCAAAGGTTTCCTAATGTCACGGCGTTAGCTGATGCGCCGATCGATGATGTTCTGCATCTCTGGACAGGATTAGGTTATTACGCCAGAGCGAGGAATTTACACAAAGCAGCGATAACCATACGCGACCAATTCGCTGGTGTATTTCCAGATGAGCTCGAGAGTGTGATGTCTTTATCTGGAATTGGTCGCTCTACTGCAGGCGCTGTGCTTTCGATAGCAAATGGTAAACATATTAGTATTCTAGATGGCAACGTTAAACGTGTTCTAACTCGCTACTTCGCTGTGCATGGCTGGCCCGGCACTAAATCAGTAGAACAGCAGTTGTGGGAATATGCCGACCAGCTAACACCCGCAAAAGATACAGGTTTGTATACGCAAGCTATTATGGATTTAGGGGCGACTCTTTGCACCCGTTCAAAACCCAATTGTGATGCCTGTCCTTTACAAACTACTTGTTTAGCTTACGCGCAAGGCAAGCAAGCAGAGTTACCTACCAAAAAACCAAAAAAAGCCATACCAGTACGAAACACGGTTATGCTGTTACCCATGTGGCAGCAGCAAGTGTTAATTTATAAACGTCCCGATTCAGGTATCTGGGGGGGGTTATTTGGTTTGTATGAAGTCGATAATGTGGAAGAGGCAAAGTTAAAAGCAGCCAGCCTTAACTTAGGTGAGCTATACATCGAACCGCTCACTGAATTTAGACATACTTTTAGTCATTTTCACTTAGATATACAACCTTTACTCATGCACCTTAAAACGCCTCCAGTTTCCGGCGTGCAGGAACAAGAATCACTTTGGTACGATCTAAAATCTCCTGCCAATGTGGGATTAGCTGCGCCAACCATCAAACTTTTTAGTACACTACGTAAAAATCTTTAACAGAAAATTTAGGATATATTGATTATGAGCAGAACAGTTTTTTGTCAAAAAATGCAAAAAGAAGGCGATGGACTGGACTTCCAACTTTATCCAGGTGAAATAGGTAAAAAAATTTACGACAATATTTGCAAAGAAGCTTGGGCCGATTGGCAGAAAAAACAAACGATGTTGATCAATGAGAATAAACTTAATTTGATGCAACCAGAATCGCGTAAGTTTTTAGAAGAGCAAATGGTAGGATATTTGTTTGAAGGAAAAGAACCTGACATTGAGGGATATGTTCCTCCTTCGTCTTGATTCGGACTAAAATAGTCACTAAATAATAGAAATTCTGCTGGCTTTTCGAACAAACGAACCAGAAAGATTAAAATAAATTAAAAATCGGTTGACTTGAAAGCCAAGAATCCGTTTAATACGCACCCACGGCGCTACCAAGTATACTTTTTAGCGTCGTACTTAGACGTAAAGTCAGTGCCTCGATAGCTCAGTTGGTAGAGCAGCGGATTGAAAAGTGCAAGCACTTCCAATCAGATTTACCAAAAAAGCTTTTGGAGCAATAGTTTTAAAGTTAGTAAGCACTTAGGTTTTTATTGCAAAGTTTTGCAAAGAGCACTAAAGCTTACATAGCACAGTTTTATGTGCCTCGATAGCTCAGTTGGTAGAGCAGCGGATTGAAAATCCGCGTGTCCCTGGTTCGATCCCGGGTCGAGGCACCATTATTCAGAGAGCCCTGCATGAAAATGCAGGGCTTTTTGGATCATGGACGATGGAAAAATACAGGTATACGCTGTTGTACCCCTGCGGCTGTAACGCGCGACACAATTCTCAGTCGAGGCTCCCTTCCTATTGGTGTCATCTATTTCACTAAATCTAAAGGATTATTTCTTTGCAAAGCGTGGTCGCTACTTTTCTCTTTTGCTATCTAAATCAACCAAAATAAAATCCGACTCATCCTCTACAGGAGTGAGCTTACTTACGACGTGATCTACACCGTCCTGAACGGGCTTCATTTTTCCAATTCTATATTTCTGGTTTGCCTTCACCTTCACATCATGAGCGATTAGTGCTTTAAGCGCGTCATAAAAGTTTCCACTATCTTCTAAGACTGTTAAGATTTTTTGATTGCTCGCAATCTGTTTTTCCAACTTTTCTACTAGTGACCGCTGCCGCTCTAGGTCGCTGACAGAACAAATGTCGTACTTTTCACCGAGCTTGTCTGTGAAAGCTTGCAATGAAGGCTCGTCAAAAAATGCTTGCCTATCTTCCAAATATTCCTTCACCTTTTTGTTGATAGGAATACGATCACGTTTGGCATCCTTTTTCTTTTGAGAAATTCGCTTTGTCCATCTGTCCCAATCATCCTTATCAATAACTTCTTTCAATGCATTAAGCAGAGCTTCTATCCATTCCATGGATTTGATTAACATCGGGGTTTCTTCATTGCTATTTCTTATATCTACCTTCAGCGCACCGTGTTCTTCTAACCACTTTACAAGCGGATGAAGCCTGTTTAATGCCTGTTTCGCTCGTATCTTCGGTTTTGAACCGGAAATATCCCCATCGAAGTAAGAGAGATAGTCTTGCAATTGGATAAAGAGTTGAGATTCTTGCTCGCCAAATTTACTCGAATGTTCGTCTATGAAAGCATTAGTTTCTTCATTCACGTTTATTGACACTTTGCATGTAGGCGGTACTTCCTTACCTTCACTGCAATGAGCCAGAAGATTCTCAATGTGTAGAATCCAAACATCAATATCTTTACTTCTTTTTCCTGCCATCACCAACCTCTTTAAGTGGTAGACTCTACCATTTATGGTAATCTAAGCAGAGAATAGATCAAGCCAAAAATTCTACAAATTTAGAGATTGATGGGTGGTACTGAGAATTATGTAAGCGGTAGTTCTGAGTAAAATGTTAGTGGTTATTCACATAATATTTTCCGAGATTTGGAAACTAGCAGTTGTTGATATTGCAAAAATTGAGGTTTCTATTGAGGCGCTACTCTGAGGTGTTTAGACACAATCAAATCGGTGTTTATCGTACATTCTAGAAATCTGTAAATAACAGTTGGGAATAGTAATTTAACGACAAGACGCGATGAAACGTGTGTCACATCTCTAACAGTATTACATGTATACAGATAACCAATATGACAATTAATAAGACTAAGACATCCAGCAATAACAAAGTTGAACGTACGTTTAAAAAGCATCGTTATGGCCGCAAAAAATGCAAGCTAGTATTGGCCGAAGAGATTAATTTTCAGATTAATAAAGTGCATAGAGATTCGCTGCTGGAGTATTACCTTTCCGATGATCCGCAGCATCGTATCGATATTGCTACCCAGCTAGTATCTGACCCATCATTCATCAAGCATCAGACCAATTATTTTCATAGACATATCGACACAGGTCACTTACTCGCAGTCGATATAGATAACTACGCTGCTTCATTTAATATTAGCTTTGCACGCGCAATTGCTATTGCGAAGCGATTATATGATGGCAAAGGACCTGATGGTTGGGTTGTTTCTCCTATTACGGACGTCAGAAAGCGCAACGGCGAATTTAAATACTACAGTCACAACTTCGAGATAAAGGCACACAAACATCAGAAGATCATTTTCCAGCTTGGTAATAATTCAATAAGTAAAAACGATTCTCGTCAGCATTGTCGTCTTAGGTTCTGTCCAAACCTAGTGCGACGCAGACATATTAAAAAGTTTTTCAAGTGGATATTTAAATCTTTCAAGACCGAACGAGAGCACGCAGTCGCCAATTCAATGCTGTTGTGTAATGATCTTGGCATACAGTGGCAAGGTATAGCTGGCTTTGCTCTCAATCACGATAGCGAAGCAGAGCGATGTGAAGTGCGTCCAGAAAACGCTTTGGCTAACAATGTTCCGGTAGAAACGGTTTACTTGATGCGTGGTGCGTATATTGGTGTGGATACTGATATGTTGTACGACCCAGTGCTCAAACTGTGCAACAAGACACTGAGCACAACGAAGAATGCTAACAAACGAGTATTGCTTGAAAACATCGCTATCGCAACAAGGTACGAGAGTAAATGGAGGTATCAAAGAGGTGATGAGATATACCGTTATGACGAGCTAGATAAACTGCCACATCCAATGGAGCGTGTTGACTTTATATCACCAGAGATATTCAGTGCATTACCTGAACGTTTAGCAAGACAACTGGTAATCCAAAAAACGCCCAGCATTTACGAGCATCTTAATAGAGAAGACACCAAAGTTGTCGTCAGAAGTGTCAACAAGCATACCCATACTATTCCACAGACAACGGTGGCAAAACTCAAATCGGCAGTCACTAAGCCGTTCGTACAAAGTATCCAGCCAGCGAGGTACTCCAAGTAACAAGTAGATCTGAGAAATGCGTGTTTGCTAATGTCAGGACCACTACAAAGCATCAATCAGAACAGCGGTTTAACTAAGCTATGGCTATGGCTTTGGACGAGTTTCCGGTTCAGACTTTATTTGTCGCGACAACAAGTTTACCTGAACTTTTATAGGAAATATTATGACTGAACCAGAATATGATTACGAATGCATACCATTAGTTCGCCCTGACATGCTTTTGTCGTTAGAAGAGCTTAAATGCTCATTAGGTGGACTAAAATTTCATTTAGATGAAATTTTTGAGTGTCTAGACAACGATGATTTTAACTGCACTGATGGTGAACTCAGTGAATATTTAGTAGAAGTAACCACTCCGATGTTGAGCCGAATAGCAGCTGAACTACTGGCGAACGGTTCAATGTTCTATTGTTCAATCGATATGCATGATCTCGAACATAAGTCAGAGCACTTAAAACCTATATATCGAAGCTTTGATATTTCGAGGTATAGCATCTTTGATGAGCGGTGGATGGATATGTTAACGAAGGATATTCCGGATATCTTTTTGTCAATGGGGCCGTCTAGTAGCTGGCAATCAGAAATGGACTGTAGTGCCAATTATAGTGTCTACCCTGAATATATAGGGGCATGCATAACAAAGTACGGGTTTGAGAAAACCAAAAACATGTTTGTGACCTGTTGGAAAGCGGGATTTAGAGCTCAAGTGTTTTCTAGGGCAATCAAAATTTATGAAGCTGTGGTTTTAAGAAGTAATGCGCTTTCAGAGAATGACTGGAGCTTTGACGAACACGTTATAACTTTGGATTTTGGTTCTAATGAAGAACGCCGTACCTTCGGAGATAAATGCTTTCCAGCGCAAAAAATCAATTTTCAATCCAATTATGATGTTTCACTTGGGGAGAGCATATTTCCTTCAGATAAGCACCAAAAAGTTGAAAGAGAATTGTTCGTTCACTTGCTAACCATGCTTGATCCCAATAATACATCAAAGATGCGGCTTGCAAGAGCATTATCAAAGCTGGTGTTAGAGGTGTGCGATGCTCGATTCGAAATGTTTGGGATCACGATTGAAAGTTCGAGGCTAGAGATTCATTTTAATCATTGATTTTTACATACTAAACAGGTCAAAAACAGCGGCAGGAATCCTTTGAAATAGGCGTTACATTATGGACATGGCTGTGTTCCAGCAGTCTCCAAATCCCACACTAAAACGCTTATTCAGGAGGTTCATATGGATGCACAGTGTCCGTATCAGCTGTATTTGGCTCGATTATCACCCAATAGCAGGCGGTCAATTCAGGCTCAGTTAGAAGGTATTGCTGATGTCATGGGTTGGCCGCTTGTTGATTTACCCACCAAACTTGCCCGTGTTGATTATGCACAGGCGCTTTCAATTCAAAACTCACTTCTACGCGAAGGCTTTGCACCACGCAGTATCAACCGAGCCATGATGGCGATACGAGGTGTGGTGAAAGCTGCCGTTATCACCAACCAAGTGGACCAACAGCACTATCTCAATCTTCAATCTGTTCCCAAAGTAAAGCATGGGCAGCATGCCGGCACGCCGCTTACGGTGCATCAGGTGCGAAAGCTATTCCGGCTGCTGGCACAAAACCGCACACCGTTAGGACTGCGCAACTATGCCATCTTCGCGGTGATGCTTGGATGTGGTCTGCGCAGGAGCGAAGTCGCTGACTTAAACATTGGGCATTACGACAAGGAAAAACGCACGCTGTTCGTAGCCCAAGGCAAAGGCAACAAGTCGCGCACTGTCTACTTGCCTGACTGGGTGCAAGTCACCATCGAAGACTGGATAGAGGTGCGTACTGACAAGCCTGGCTACCTATTCTGTACGGTAAAACGCGGTGGTCATGCGCATACCGCTAATCCTATTAACGGTGAACTGGTTTACTCGCTCGTTAAACGCTACTTCAAAGACCTAGGTTTACCTACTGTCACACCACATGACTTACGCCGAACCTATATCACCCGACTATTAGACCAAGGTGCTGACCTCAATACAGTCAGACAAATGGCAGGGCATTCGGATATTTCAACCACCGTCATTTATGACAAGCGTGATGACAAAACGATGCGCAACGCAGCAGATGAACTCAATTATGGTGATGCAGGTCTGCCGCTATGACGTCGCGCAATTTGGTATCCAGTGCTCTGCCTGCACTGGGCTCAAAGCTGGCTTTACGCCTGTTAGAAGTTACACCATCACACGTCGATTTTGACTGGCCTGCCACGTTGCCCAAGGTGATAGATAAACACGTGCGCTTTGCTAAGGCGGTAAAGAAACAGGACGTTAAAAAGGTACTGTTATCAAACCTTGCTTTATCACCTGAAGAGCTGCGGTTATCACGAAACGTCGATAAGGTTTGTGAGCTGTTTGGCCTAGCACATCCATGTAGCGAGATAATGCTGTTCACGATGCTTTTATCCATCAATGAAGGCTTCGCCAAACTTTACTCCGACATGGAATTTACCGTCCAGCGTTTAACTAACCAGCGTATCTTATGCCACATGTTCGAGTCGCGCATTGAGGCTTTACACGATGCACAGACGAAGCTCTTTGAGCTTGGTTTTGTCGACAGTATGGACATCGATAATCTATCGACCTTGGGACTGCCGTACTTTCTACGCAATGCGTTACTGACGACAACGATTAAGACAAAAGAGCAGTTGCTAGCACCACTGATGACGAGCAGCCCAGAGGCGCAGTTTGGTCTTAAAGACTTTGCTCATATCAACCATGATTTGGTGAGCGAGTACCTCAATGCCGCAATGGATAAACAGGTTTCGGGCGTTTCGCTTCTTCTATATGGCGCAAGCGGCAACGGCAAGACCGAGTTTGCCCGAACGCTCGCGAAAGTCACTCATCGTCAGCTTATCGAGGTACGTGCAAAAGACACCAAACAGACCGCTACGCAGAATGAATTCGGACACCCATTTGCCAGCGATGAACGGCTGCAAAGCCTAAAGCTGTTACAAACCTTATTGGGCTGTAACAGTAATGCCATGTTGTTAATTGATGAATGTGAGAGCCTGTTTGACCAAGCCGATACCCGATATACCAAAGAGCGGCTACAGCGGTTTATTGAACACACCCAAGTGCCGTGCATCTGGATTACCAACTATATCGACTGGCTTGAGCCTAGCTATATTCGACGGTTTAAGCTGGTGATGGAAGTCACCGCGCCGCCTGCGTCGCAGCTTGAATCCATTATCCAGACATCCAGTAAAGGCTTGCGTCTGTCCAAGACGTTCAAACATCAATGGGCAAAGACAGATAACCTCACGCCAGCGGTTATCGATAATGCCTGCCATGTTGCCCATTTGGTAAATCACTCAGGTAACGATGCCGAAAAGACGGTTATCGAAGTGGCTGAAAACACCTTAATCGCATCTGGCCTGTTGGAGTCTGTACCGCAATACCAAGGTGAGATGCCGTTTGATATGAGCTTGCTCAACATTAAAGGTCCTAAGTCGCGAATTCGCGACATCGACAATGCGATTAAATGCGATGCGCCTATTCGTGTATTACTTACCGGACCACCCGGCACAGGTAAAACCGCACTGGCTCATCATCTAGCCGAGGTCCACGACAAGGTAATTATCCGCGTCTCGGCATCGGATGTGCTCAGCAAATACGTAGGCGAAAGCGAACAACAGGTTTCTGAACTGTTCTATCGTGCCCATCGTGAACAGGCAATATTGCTTCTCGATGAAGTCGATAGTCTGTTAGCAAACAGGCAGCATCTAACCGCCCAACACGATGTTCAATTGGTCAATGAGTTGCTGACACAGCTTGAGTGCAATACACAGCCCGTGTTTGCCGCTACCAACTACGCAGCCAAGTTAGACCATGCGGTGCTGAGACGCTTTGATATCAAGCTTGAATGCACATACTTGTCAGTTAAGCAACTGCACAAGCTGTACAAGCAAACGCTTGGCATACGCGCTCTCACTCAGTCTGAGGCCTCTACACTCAGTCAGCTTAAGCATATTACGCCAGGTGATTTGGCAATCGTTGCCAGACACATGCGTTTTAACCCCAAGACGGACCACCGCACACAAGCACTCTCACTGCTTGTTGAGGAAAACCGTCGCAAACAACCTAAAACCCCAATCGGCTTTATAGCCAACTAAACCAACCTAGAAGGTATACAACATGACTACATCAGTATTGAGTTCGCTCAAGGTAATCGCTCGTCCTAAAATCGAGCCAAAGCCACCTGTTCTCGGCAAACGTCTCAAGCTTATTGAAAAGCTTGAGCAGCAAAAAGAAATGGCTGTCTGCATGATTGAGAACCGTCGTTTCGAAGCCTTTCGGGATAAGAAAGTCAAAAATCCCGAGACAGGCGAAGTCACCGTTCAGCGTCGACCTACCACAGTTAGGCCTTGGTATTACGAAAGCGACGACCACTACTATCTGGAAGTCAAAGTGAACAATAAGCCTATCGAGTTGCAAAAAGGAAAACCGTCGATAGATATCGGTGATAAGGCCAAACTGCCTGAGGTCATCGACACCATCATCAAAGCAACAGAGTCAGGTGAGTTGGATGAGTTTCTACTCAAACCTGCCGTGCCGAAGAAGGCTAAGTAATAGAGCACAGAGTGCGGAGCACGCTCATTGTGTTATCCGCTTCTGCTCATCGAGAAATAGGGTACTGCCGCAAAGATAGGTGCTTGGCTTACCTGCATACCAATAAATTAGCGTTTTTCAAACGAATTTAGCGCCGAAAAGCGCACATCACATTCAATCTAATACTCGAGGTATTTTATGCGTATTCATTACGATGGACTGGCTTTGCCAGTATCAACTAAATTTGTTCATGAACTTGACAACCTGTTAAGAAATAACAAACAGCACAGTGAGGCGGTTACTATTAATTTTCGAGATCCCAACTATTGTGCCAAGAGAGGGGGCTTTCATCCGGTCGAGATAAGACTCGAGCAACGCGACAACATGTGGCATTTCTGCTACATCACCGATTTTGCCTACATCGGTAGTGGCCCTTATGCGGAGCTGACAAAAGAGCTCGATTTTGATTTTCAGTCGGGTGTTTTTCAAAATCTATTCGGGGTATTCCCTATCGAACAGGCAAAAGATATGTATCAGATTTGGGAGGGCAACTTCTTGTATTACCTGCTTGAGTTAGAGGCTTTTACTGTGAGTATTTCCGATTAAACCCGGTGGCATTTCTGAAAACTGTAAACAGATAAGGAATTCTTAAACACAGTAAGGACAAGATTATGCCAAGAGGTTTTGACGATATAAAAATTTCCCGCAGACATGCAGCCTATGTCGTATTCGAAGGTTTTGAGCCTGGCGTTTACGCTACTTGGGAAGAGGTAGATGCTCAAGTTAACGGTTTTCATAAGAATAAACATAAAGGTTTTCAGAGCCTCGAAAAAGCAAGGCGTGCTTACAAGCGTTATCTAAAGGAAAAGAGAGCGATATCTAAAGCGAAATCCAAACCCAAGAAGCAGAAACCCATCAAACGGTCAGCCGCTATCGATGATGACCTTCCGCCTTGGGATTTCGATTAGCCTAAGAGGTTGCAACAATGGGGCGGTACAGAATGATTTGTGTCGTCCCTTTTCCTTTTTGTCTCGTCATTTCAAAAACGGTCGACAGACTTGAAATAATATCGGTAACTTTTGCAGCACCATAAGTTCTTGGGTCAAAGTCAGGCTTCGCACGTTTTAGGAAGCTACCAGCTGGGCCCGCATTCACCCATCCATCGTCATTTTGATAAAGCTCCCATGCTTTAAGAAGTGCCGGTATTAACTCCTCTGCACCATTGGAAGCATTAGTCTCTGTTTGCTTGGACTTTCCTGTTTTAGGTACTTTTCCGGCTTCAAGGTTTTCCGTAAAGATAAAGTCATCACAGGCATTCCTGAACGACACTGGCGTTTTCTTTTCACCTACACCAAAAACAAACTTCTCTGACTCTCTCAAACGAGATGCGAGTTTCGTAAAATCACTATCACTGGATACCAATGCAAATGCGTCGATTTTTTCAGAATAGAGTAAATCCATCGCATCTATGATCATGGACGCGTCGGTGGAGTTCTTTCCGGTGGTATAGGCAAATTGTTGAATAGGCTGGATGGCTAACTCATTGAGTGACGTCTTCCAGTTCTTCAGGGCTTCAACAGACCAATCACCATAGGCTCGCTTGATAAGTACATGACCGTGCGCGGATATCTCATCCAAAATGGCAGATAGCTTCGATAGTTGGGCGTTATCAGCATCAATGAGTACCGCTACTTTTTTATGAACATCCAAGTCTTTCATCTATTTTCCTTAAAATATCTATTCGGTATAGCGGCATTTGGGAAAGCTGGAACATCCCAAGAAGGTATTTCCTGCATTGGTGCCACGCTTAGCTTGCCGTTCAACTAATTCACTGCCACACCTTGGGCATGATGCCTGTTGGAGCGGTGCTATATTGGGCTCTGCTTGGACATCTTTAACGAGCAACAATAGGTCATTTCCAGAAAGTAGCTCGATAGTCTTATCAGATGCGAAATCTATCGCCTGTTGGGTAAATTTACCTGAACAGATGACAATAACCTTGTCTGCATTACTGGCGGTTAATACACCAAACATCTCGCGTACCACACTGACACCAACTTTTTGTGCCTTCCATTGTTTGCACTGAACAAGCATACGCTCTTCGCCTTTTCTCAGTTCTAGGTCAATCCCACCGTCAGCACCAAAACCACCTTCGGTTACTCGATAACCTTGTCTTCGATAGGCTTCTGCCACTAGCTCCTCAAAATTTCGCCAATGCAATTGCCGAATGGTTTCGATACTTTTTTGAGCATCTAATTGCTTGGCTTTGCGACGCGAATTAAAAAACGAAAAAGGCGCAATGAGTAATATGAAAATTGCAAAATAAGGCGCAGGAATAGCGATTGCCTTAAATACCATGTTGATAAGCTGGTTATCAGTTTCAACAGAAGGCAGTACCTGACCCATTACAACATAGGTAATTGCTGCTGTTATAACCGACACCCACCACGGTGCTTGGAAAAGAAGGTTAGCAAAAGAAGTATTTTTTCTTGGCATAGTTGAACATCCTTGTTAAATATCGAAAATATAATAACTCAGGCAATGTCTTGATTGGGTATTAATTCCAATCGTGTAGTATCGTTTAATAATGAAATGTTCATTCCTGACAGATAGGAGAGGCAAACATGGACGTGTTTATCGGTATTGATGTCGCTTGTGCTAAAGGTAAGTACCTGCCACTGGTGATTTGTACTCAAGAAAATGGGCGATTAATACCGTTCCCGTTAGCCAGCTACCCAATAAAACCACCGAGAGGTTTAGGCAACGCACGGACCTTGGATGACAAGGTTAATCAGGCATTTGCAGAAAATGTCGCCAGTTACATAGAAACGGTATGCGACGCATTCTATTTAAGCCCAATCCGAATAGGTATCGACTCTCCGCTTCTGCCAAGGGATAACCATCTTGATCGTAGATTTGCAGAACAGGCCCTCGATAGAGCGAGTATTAGTTGTTACACCACTCCTTCTGCCGATGACTTTAAGGTGATTAAAGCAAAAGGTATTGCACATCTTGAGGCGGGTAAGCCAATACAAAACCTACCACATGCCCACCAAATCTTTATGCTGTTGGGTTTTGCGTTGAACGAACGGCTAAGCAAAGTCGCCGAATGCATCGAAGTCTATCCCCACGCGACAGTCAAACAGTTAGGTGTTGCTGACATCCACAAAAGCAAAGGAAATCAGGCAGAATTGCAATTGTCTGCCATGTCGCATTACACCGGTTGGCCTAAAACTGACGACGATTGGTCGCAAGCAGACAGTATGTGCCTTGGACCGATGCATGACAGAGTGGACGCCTACAGTGCGGCATGGGTAGCAAGCTTACCTGAACAGGAACGCATCTGTTTTGGTGACCCTGAGAAAGGCGATGCTATCTGGATACCAAAAGTTGAGCCGTTTAACAGTCCAGCGATAAAGCTACCGACAAAGCCTAAACCCACAACAAAGAAAAAGCAGTCTGTTTCTAATGCAGGCCATCAGCGTTCTTGTCCTGCCTGTCATCAACATGAATTTAAACGCTGGCCGTTTGGATGGGATGCGCATGCCGCGCATCGATGCACTGGATTAACAGAGGTCGAGCCTGAGGCAAGAAAGAAGGAGTTTAAGCGCCGATTTATGAGCAGTTAGACGCGTATATTCTTTACAACCGTCTCAAAATAAACCACACTGGACTAAAGTATAGAAAAGTACACAGGGACGATGCTCGACTCCATCAGCTTTGCTCAAAAACAACGCCTTGCCTACATCGACTTTTGCCTATTGTTCAAAGGTGCGATTTATCGTCAGGACTTAATTAATCGTTTTCAGGTCGGCTTATCGGCAGGCTCACGCGATTTTAGTATTTACAAAGAGCTCGCGCCGGATAACCTGTCTTACGATTCGCGAGAAAAACGTTACTTTCAGACGCCTCAGTTCAAGCCTGTTTTCGAGCACGACGCAAGGCGTACCTTAACCAAACTTGCCAACGATATCTCAGACGGGTTTGATGCAATAGGCGATATACACTTTCCAGTAGAAGCACCATCCAGTCTGAATGTCCCAGACATCTTTATCGTTGCGCGCCTTGTTCAGGCTATTCTCAATAACAAAGCGGTTAGCGTTATTTACACGTCACTTTCTAGCGGCTCGAATGCCAGAGAGCTCGTACCACATTCCATCGTGGACAATGGCCTACGCTGGCACGTTCGCGCCTTTGATCGTAAGAGTCAAAGCTTCCGAGACTTTGTGTTAACGCGCATTAGCAAGGTAACAATTAAAGACACGCCTAACGAAGATGAAAGCGCCCAAGCAGATACCGAATGGCAGCGCCTTATACCACTTCAGCTTGTGCCGCATCCGAAGAATGTTGAACATCCAACCGCGATAGAAATGGATTACGGCATGGAAAACAAGCAACTTCTTATCGAGGTACGGGCGGCAATGGCTGGTTACCTGTTAAGGCGGTGGAACGTGGACTGTACCGAGCGAGGCACATTAAAAGGTGCGGAATATCAACTTTGGCTGCAAAACCGTTTTACGCTCAACAATGTGCAAAACTTGGCGATTGCACCGGGGTATGAAGCTAAAGGTAACGGAAGCGGAGGTGGTAATTGATCCTTCATTGCACCAAAAAGCTTTACGCCAAGTTACCTGAGAAGGTGAAAGCTACAGAACAACCTGCGACTGCTATAGGCATACAGGCGCAGTGGCTCAATTGGCATGCAAACCTGATCGCTATTCAGCGTAGACAGTGTGTCATCGCAGTGCATGATGCGACGCGTTTCACTTTGTTTATCCCATGCCTAACCAAGAAAGACTTCACAAACCTTGATTGGCATTTTAACGACGTGTTTATTAACACCTTGCTGAAAAGCGATTTGCCGCCTGAACTGGTTGATGCCGCTGCGACGAACTACCAACCACTTACGTTCGATACAATCTGCAATCGTTCGGTGCAAGGTACGATGAATCAGGTGTCTCAGGAAATTGATTATGGATTGTATTACAAGAGCGCCTCGGTAGCGGGTATCAACCCGTACCGATACAGCGCAGATTTAAGCCATAGGCCCTGTGGCGTAAAAGGTCAGAAAGATTACATATGGCCAGATAGAGAAATGGCCCAGTTACTACAAAAATTACCAAATACAAATGCCGATAGTGCAGCAAGTATGAATCTGCACTAGTGGCGAATGGAACAAGAATATGGAAACAAGCAATGAGTAAAACAACGAAAAAGTCATCAGCTAATAAGAAAGAAATCGTCTTTGAAGAAGCCCTATGGGATGCAGCCAATAAGCTTCGTGGAAGCGTTGAATCAGCAGAATATAAGCACATAGTTCTCAGCCTTATCTTCCTCAAGTTCATCAGCGATAAGTTTGAAGCCCAACGAGAAAAGCTTAAAGCAGAAGGCATGGGCGACTATGTTGATATGGTTGAGTTTTACACTAAAGATAATGTGTTCTACCTACCTGAAGAAGCCCGCTGGTCGACAATTCAAAAACAAGCCAAGCAAGACGATATCGCGGTTAAAATTGACACTGCATTACATACCGTAGAGAAAACCAATCCATCGTTAAAAGGCGCATTGCCTGATAACTACTTTTCGCGTTTGTCGTTGGACGTAAGCAAGCTCGCCGCACTCATTGACACCATTAATAACATCAATACCGTGGCTAACGAATGCGACATGAGCGAGGAAGACTTAGTAGGTCGAGTTTATGAATACTTCCTTGGTAAGTTTGCCGCTAACGAAGGAAAAGGCGGTGGCGAGTTTTATACACCGAAGTCTGTGGTTACCCTGATCAGCGATATGTTAGAGCCCTACAAAGGCAAGATATACGATCCGTGTTGTGGCTCAGGCGGTATGTTCGTGCAGTCGTTAAAGTTTATCGACAGTCACAAAGGCAATCGCAAAGATATTTCCATTTACGGTCAGGAATATACCAACACCACTTATAAACTGGCGAAGATGAACCTCGCGGTTCGGGGTATCTCTGCCAATCTCGGTGACATTGCCGCAGACACTTTCTTTAAAGACCAACACCCAGACCTAAAAGCCGATTACATTATGGCGAACCCACCGTTTAATCAGAAGCAGTGGCGTGCCGACAATGAACTCACCGACGACCCTCGATGGGCTGGCTTTGACGTACCGCCAACAGGTAACGCTAACTATGCGTGGATCATGCACATGATTTCTAAGCTTAGTGAGCACGGTACGGCAGGCTTTGTGTTAGCGAATGGTTCAATGAGCTCTAACACCAGTGGTGAAGGCGCTATTCGTCAGAAAATCATCGAGAACGACCTCGTCGATTGCATGATTGCGCTTCCCGGCCAGTTGTTCTACACCACACAAATCCCTGTTTGCTTGTGGTTTATCAGTAAGAATAAACGTGAAGATAAAGAGCGGGGCTACCGCAACAGACAAGGCGAAACACTGTTTATCGATGCCCGAGAAATGGGCAGTATGATTAGCCGTGTGCACAAGGAACTAACTACCGAAGATATCGCTAAAATTGCAAACACTTACCATGCATGGCGACAGGATAACCAATCCATTGAACAGGCACTCGCAGAACAACAAAACGACGCCCCGACACAAGAGCTGCTAAAGGAACACAAGCAGCTTGATTCATACGAAGATATTGCCGGTTTTTGTAAATCCGCAACCTTAGACGAAATAAAAGCTAACGATTACGTGTTAACGCCAGGTCGATATGTCGGTGCCGCCGCCATTGAAGATGATGGAGTTCCATTTGAGGCGAAAATGCGTGAGTTAAGCCAAGCTTTATTCAGCCAAATGGAAGAGGCTGAGCAATTGGATCAAGCTATTCGCCAAAATTTAGCGGGGTTGGGATATGCAAAATAACTGGCGAAAAGTGCCCCTGAAAGACTACTGCATAAAAATCGGCAGCGGAGCAACTCCGAGAGGTGGAAGTAGTGTATACAAAGATTCAGGTGAGATATGCTTGATACGCAGCCAAAATATATACAACGAAGGATTTAAACACGACGGCTTGGTTTATATAGACGAAAAAGCAGGAGAGAAGCTTAATAATGTCGTATTAGAACCATTAGATATTCTTCTTAATATTACTGGCGACTCCGTCGCTCGTGTTTGCTTGGTAGATATAAATGTACTTCCAGCTAGAGTTAATCAGCACGTAGCTATTATTCGCCCAAAACCATCAGAGTTTGACGCAAGATTCCTTCGGTACTATTTGGCTTCTCCTTATGCCCAGAAGTTATTGCTAAATTTGGCTAGCGCAGGCGCGACACGGAATGCGCTAACCAAGTCGATGATTGAGGGATTTGAAGTCCCACAGCCAAAATTAGAAATTCAAACTTATATAGCTGACCACTTGGAAACTTTGGACAACAAAATCCAATTAAATCAACAAACCAACCAAACCCTAGAGCAAATGGCGCAGGCGCTTTTTAAAAGCTGGTTTGTCGATTTTGACCCGGTAGTGGATAACGCGCTAGCGGCAGGTAATCCAATACCCGAAGAATTGGCCTATCGAGTCGAAGTTCGCAAAAAGGCCAAAGCGTTACCTGACTTTCAGCCTTTGCCAGAACATATCCGAAACCTATTCCCCAACGAGTTTGAGCAAACAAGTGAGCCTAATGTTGGTATAGATGGTTGGGTGCCGAAGGGATGGGCATTAGGAGTGTTAAGTGATTTGATGGTTTTGCAAAGAGGGTTTGATCTACCAAAGCACTCTAGGACAGATGGTGAATTTCCACTAATGGCGGCAAGCGGCCAAGATGGAACGCACAATCAAAGTAAGGTAGCAGGTCCCGGTGTAGTTACAGGTCGAAGTGGTAAACTGGGAGTTACGACATTTGTTGATGAAGATTTTTGGCCACTCAATACGACACTTTGGATAAAAGAGTATAAGGCATCAAATCCTTATCATGCGTTTTTCTTTTTACAATCTTTACCTTTAGAAGAATTCAACTCAGGCTCTGCTGTTCCTACTCTGAATAGGAATCATGTTCATAATTACACATGTTACATCCCATCAATTAATGTTGCAGAGGCTTTCAAAGAGATTGTTTCTAAATACTTCAATAAGGTATCTAAAAACTCAAAACAAAATACTACTTTGATGCATATTAGAGACTGTTTGCTTCCAAATCTGATCTCCGGCGAAATCCGACTAAATTCAGCAGGAAAAAGCGGTATCGATCAAAAGGCTGAATTACAGGGAGTGTAAGTATGCTGAATTTCACCGAAGCACAATTAGAGGCGGCAATTATCGAGTTGCTAGAAGGACAGGGATATCCTTATGTGCCAGGTAATCAGATTGCGCGTGCGCCTACCGACGTTATCATTAAAGATGACCTGCGTACGTTTTTAGCCAAGCGATATACCGATGATGATATTACCAGCGGTGAAATCGACAGTATAATACGCCAGATTGAGCTTCTGCCTGCCAGCGATCTATACGAAAGCAATAAAACGTTTTGTAAATGGCTAAGTGATGGTTTTCTGCTTAAGCGAGAAACTAGTAGCGAAGCAGGTAAAGCCTCCCAGAAAGACTTGTATATTCAGCTTATTGATTACGATAACGTGGTCGAGTCACTGCTTCCAGTATTACTAAGCGGCAAGTACGAAACAAACCTTATAGAGCAAAACCATCAACAAAAGGTGGCCGAGCAACACCCTGAATTCGAAACGATAGTTTCAGCCACTAAAGACAGCAATATCTATAAAATCGTTAATCAGCTTGAGATAGAAGGTGCTGAAGGCGAGCTTCGCATACCTGATGGCATTCTGTATATCAACGGCTTACCTATCGTGGTGTTTGAGTTTAAAAGTGCGATTCGTGGCGAAGAAGCCAGCATTCACGATGCTTACGTGCAACTCACAACACGATACCGCAGAGACATCCCCCAGTTATTTATCTATAACGCACTTTGTGTCATTAGCGATGGCGTTAATAACAAAATGGGTAGCTTGTTTGCACCTTATGACTTCTTCTATGCGTGGCGAAAGGTGACAGGGAACGAGTCGATTGAAAAAGACGGCATCAGCTCATTGCATACACTGTTGGAAGGTTTGTTTGATAAAGCGCGTCTTCGTGATGTGATACGTAACTTCGTGTTCTTTCCTGACACCTCAAAACATGAAGTGAAAATTGTCTGTCGCTATCCGCAGTATTATGCCTCTAGAAAGTTATACCAAAACATTAAAGACCATCGTAAGCCAATAGGCGACGGTAAAGGTGGTACTTACTTTGGGGCAACGGGATGCGGTAAGAGCTTTACCATGCAGTTTCTAACCCGCTTGTTGATGAAAAGTGTTGAGTTCGAAAGTCCAACCATAGTGCTGATTACAGATAGAACCGACTTGGATGACCAGCTCTCCCAACAGTTTACCAATGCCAAAGGTTATATTGGCGATCAGACTGTAGAGTCGGTAGAAAGTCGTTCTGATTTGCGTGCTAAATTACAAGGCCGCAACAGCGGCGGTGTGTTCTTAACCACCATCCACAAATTCACAGAAGATACCCAGCTATTGACCGAACGAAGCAATGTAATTTGTATCTCAGATGAGGCACACCGAAGTCAGACTAATCTTGATCAGAAACTGCGCATTGTGGAGAAAGGTCCTAATGCAGGTGTTAAACGCACTTTCGGCTTTGCCAAGTATTTGCATGACTCGCTACCTAATGCCACCTATGTGGGCTTTACAGGTACACCGGTAGACGCCACCTTGGATGTGTTCGGTCAGGTGGTCGACAGCTATACGATGACAGAGTCTGTCAAAGACGAGATCACCGTTAGTATTGTGTATGAAGGTCGCGCAGCCAAAGTGGTATTGAACAATGCCAAATTAGAAGAGATTGAAGCCTATTATCAGCAATGCGCCGAAGACGGCAGCAACGAACACCAGATTGAGGAAAGTAAGAAAGCCTCAGCGAACATGACGGCTATTTTGGGCGACCCTGACCGTATAGAGGCTCTGGCGAAAGATTTTGTAGCGCACTACGAGCAGCGACTATTAGAAGGCTCAACCACCAAAGGCAAAGCCATGTTCGTGTGCAGTAGCCGCGAAATCGCCTGGCAGCTCTATCAAGCACTTAAAGACATTAAGCCCGAATGGTTTGAAGTATTGGAGTGCGAAGCAGGCGCAACACTGTCTGAACAAGAAAAGAAAAAGATTAAGCCGATAGAACGGGTAAAAATGGTAATGACCCGTGGTAAAGACGATCCCAAAGTATTGTGGGATTTACTCGGTACCAAGGAAGATCGTAAAGAGCTTGATCGTCAATTCAAAAATGAAAAGTCCAATTTCAAAATCGCCATTGTGGTGGATATGTGGTTAACCGGTTTCGATGTGCCATTCCTCGACACGATTTACATCGACAAACCCATACAGCGCCACAACCTGATTCAGACTATATCTCGTGTTAACCGCAAATACGAAGGCAAAGACAAGGGGTTAGTCGTTGATTACATCGGTATAAAAAGCCAGATGAATAAAGCGTTGGCTCAATATGCCAAGACAGATGAAACCAATTTTGAAGATATCGCCCAGTCTGTCGTGGTGGTGAAAGATCATTTAGACCTTCTTGCCAAGCTGACCTACGGCTTTGATGCCAGCGACTATTTCACTGGCAAACCTATTGCTCAGTTGAACTGTTTGAATAATGCTGCTGAGTTCGTGCTACAAACCAAAAAGCTTGAGCATCGCTTCATGGCATTGGTGAAACGATTGAAGGCAGCCTATGACGTTTGCTGTGGTAGCGAGAAACTTAACCAAAAAGACCGAGACCTGATCCACTTTTATCTTGCAGTGCGTTCCATCGTGTACAAGCTAACCAAAGGCAATGCGCCAGATACTGCGCAGATGAATGCCAAAGTACGCGAAATGATCACCGAGGCCTTAAAGGCTGATGGCGTAGAAGAAATCTTCAAGCTTGGACAAGGCCAAGATGGAATAGATATCTTCGACGATGATTACCTTGCCAAGATAGAAAAGATAAAGCTGCCAAATACCAAAATACAGTTACTTCAGCAGATGCTGGCAAAAGCCTTGGGCGAGTTCAAAAAGGTTAATAAAACTAAAGCGTTTGACTTTTCAGAGCGATTTAAATCACTGGTCGAAAAATATAACGAGCGAAAAGAAGAAGACGTTCTGGTGAGCAAAGTACTGGAAGATTTTTCAGACGAAATCATCAACATGTACAACGACCTCAGAACCGAAATGAACTCCTTTGAAGATATGGGCATCAACTTCGAGGAAAAAGCGTTCTATGACATCCTGCTTGCCTTAGCCGCCAAATACGACTTCAACTACCCCGAAGATAAATTACTAGAGCTAGCCAAGGCTGTAAAAGAAGTTGTAGACGACAAAGCCAAGTACACCGACTGGAGCCAACGCGACGATATTAAAGCCGAGTTGAAAGTGGACTTAATCATACTACTAGCTAAGCACGGCTACCCACCAGTCGATCGCGACGAGGTGTACAAGGAGATCTTCGAGCAGGCTGAGAACTTTAAGAAGAATAGGGAGAAAGTATGAGCAGTAAGACGCGGGTAGACATGATCATCGAGACGTTGCGTGATCATAAACGTGAGAAGCTGACCGCACGTGATCTTGCTCAACTTATTAAGATTTTGAACACGCACTAATTTAAGTAGGGAAGAAATATGACCATGCCTAGGCCTGTGCGCCTATTTCATATTACCGCTATTGATAATCTTGAAATGATTTGTCGGCAAGGAAGCTTACTTAGTAATACTAAAAGTCAGCAGCTCGGTTTGCAATATCATAATATTGCTCATAGCGGAGCCCAAGGGGCTAGGGCGATTAAATCTGTGAGCAATCCACCCGGAGGCTTGGTACATGAATTTGTGCCTTTTTATTTCGCGCCTCGATCACCAATGCTTTCTGCCATTCATAATGGAACAGTTCAGAATTGTAATTATGAGCAAACGGATATAATTTATTTTGAAACAACAATTGAAAACGCTCTGCACAATGGTTTGCAGGAATTTGTTTTTTATGACCGAAATGCGACGCTAGATTACAGTCAGTGTTTTACTGACCTAAATCTCTTGGCAAGTTCTGTCGATTGGTTGACAATGACCGAGTCTCCACGGTTAGACGGGTTTTGTAAGTACTTTATGAACTCTCATGCCAATCCAAGGTATGTGGATCGAGGAGAAAAAAGGCAAGCAGAGTTTTTGATTAAAGAGCAGGTGCCCTTGAGTTGGATGACGCGAATTGGTGTAGCCAATGAGGATAAGGCAACTGAGGCTAGATCAATCCTAGCGCAAAGTAATATTAACTTAACCGTCGATGTAATGACTGATTGGTACTTTTTGGGACAGTAGATGACGATAATTTCCACAAAAGGGGATCTGCTTAAACAGCAAGATGTTGATGCCATTGTCAACACGGTTAACTGTGTCGGCGTAATGGGAAAAGGCATAGCACTACAGTTTAAGAAAAAGTGGCCTGAGAATTTCAAAGCGTACGCCGCTGCTTGTAAACAAGGTGATGTAAAACTTGGGCAGATGTTTACATTCGAACTTGGTGCTCTAGCAACTCCCCGTTATATCATCAACTTTCCTACTAAGGGTCACTGGAGAAGTGCCTCGAAACTGGAGGATATTGAATCGGGCTTAAAGAGCCTTGTAGACAATATTCAAAACAAAAATATTAAATCAATTGCTATACCACCTTTGGGTAGCGGTTTAGGCGGGTTGCCTTGGATTGAAGTGAAGAAACTAATCTTTGCTTACTTAGAACCAATTGATGATTTAGAAGTCAGGTTGTTTGAACCCAACGATAGCATTAAGGCAACACAGTTAGACATTAATACCCCCAAGCCAAAGATGACAGCCGGACGAGCGGCTATTTTGGCCTTGTTAGAGACTTATCGTTCAGTAAATTTTGGTTTATCTAAAATTGAAGTGCAGAAGCTTGCTTACTTCCTTCAAGAAGCTGGCGAGAATATGAAGCTTCAGTTTCAAAAAGATACTTATGGTCCATATGCTGACGCTCTAAGGCACGCACTCAATACTATGGATGGGCATTATATTCAGGGTGTCGGTGATGGTGTTGTGGAATCAGAAATAAGGCCAATCGAATCAGCTTTGGAAGATGCTAGGCAGTTTCTTGAAAGTTCAAATGAGACTATAAATAGTAGAATTCAAAGAGTGGCAGAATTAATTGACGGTTATCAGTCACCATATGGTGTTGAGCTTCTTTCTACTGTCCATTGGGTCAACAAGAACGAGGGAGCTTCGAATCCGAACGAAGCCCTTAGAGCTATCCATAAGTGGAACGATCGAAAGAAGGTACTGATGACGCCTTTACATGTTGAAGCGGCTTGGAAGCGACTTGAACAAACCGGATGGATTCACTAGTAATTTGATTGCGGAACTAGCTGCTGTTAATCACCGCCGACATCAAAAATGTTCGCAGCGATAACAACTATAAATAGCTCCATTTTAATATGAATTAACACTGACTATTTTATCTGAGCATTGAAAGAAATCGTCGTTCCTGCCGAGTTGCTAGCGATCAGCAACTCACACCCCATCAGCATTGCTCGCTCATGCATCGAGACAACACCTAAGGAAGAGGGGGCACTCGGTTGCTCGAAACCAACACCATCATCTTGGATTGTTACTGCCAAATTGGATTGCCCATAGTCTAATTGTATTTTTACTAAAGAAGCATCAGCATGCTTTATGATGTTGGTTAAAGCTTCTTGAATAATGCGATAGGTATTTATTTTTAAAGTATACGGCAATGCATCGATTGAGCCTTTTGCATCTATTTCTACTTTTAGGCCAAGCCTCTTCGCAGATTTGATAATGTCTGAGTTGCGGATAACCTCCTCAATAGGCAATGTGTCGATACCATGTGGCCGTAGTTTCCCAATACTTTTTTTCATTGCATGATGCAATGCGTCAAGCTTATCTGAAAGGTTGTCAAAAAAAGTAAAGTTTGGGCTACTTGAAGTTTTGGCTAAGCTAAGTTGTAACTGTAGTTCAACAATTCGATGACCAAAATCGTCATGAAGATCCCTCGATAATCGCTTTCGCTCATCTTCTTGAGAAGAAATCAATTGATTGGTTAGACGGTGAATGTTGTCCAAAGCGTCTGTAAGAAGAGTGTTCTTAGCGTTTATCTTGTCATTCGACAGCTCAAGTCGACGTTGCATTTGATTTGTCTGATAAGTCGCCGCACCTAGGATAAGTGAGCTTATAGACATGGCAATAACATAAAACTGATGCTCAAGTGGTGTAACGTCTGAATCAATTGATGCTACGAATGCCGTTATTCCTATCAATAGGTTTGAAAAGGCAGCCCCCACAATCGCGTATCTGTAAGCTAAAAATAAGGCAGGAAGAATAGCAAGGTGTTTCAAATGCTATGAAAAATCAAAACCACTCGTTAGAAACAAGTGAGACACAACGAGCGTGAGAAGCCACATTGATACAGACAATGCCAAACCTGACGAATATCCATTTCGCTGTGTGGAACTCAATAGTAATAGGAGCGGTGATAAAACGAGAATGCCAACGATATCACCAAGCGTAAATTCAAAAAGCGTCGACCAAAAATGTTGACTTACTTGTGAACCTTCAAATGCTTTTCTTCCCAAGAACAGCAGACCGAAAGACATGCTCATTATCAAGCTATAAATGAGAAACGAGATCGTTGATTCAACAGAGGCAATGTAAGGTGCGGAGAATTTTCTTTTAATGACCCAAGCTCCAGCCATAATGACGCATGGCGCGGCTATAAAATGAACCAAATACCATCCGACAGAGCCACTGAAAAAGTAGTCTTTATCTAAAGCCGCATTCGGACTAAACAGAACATAAAAAAGTACTTTTTCACAGACGATAAGCATTGGCCAACTGCGGTAAGGAGCAATGATGAACGCTGCTAGTCTGAGACCGGCTGGAAGATACCAACTCACTGTGTTAACTACAGTTTCAAGTTGAGTACTCAAATACCACAAGCCATGAAAAGTGGTTGAGTATAAAGCGCCCCAAAACAGAAATTTAAGGGTTAAGTACTGCCTCGAATATCGGACAACGTTTTCTGTTACATCTTTTGCACTTAAGACAGGTTTCAAATTTAATTCCATCAATTTTGTAAAAGTGTTAAGGCGGTCTGAGGTCTGATATTTGCCTGAGCAAGCACGGATAATGATGCCTGCTGTACTATCTGGCTTTTGCTCAACTCAGCGGTCTCAACGGCATAATCAGTATCTTTAATTCGACTTCTTGCGGCTTGGACATTTTCTTCGATATTTGAAAGGTTTCTAATCGTAGACTGAAATCGGTTTTGTAAAGCGCCGAGTTCTGCTCTGAAAGAACCTATTCGAGAGATTGCACCATCAATTATCGATAAATTTGATTCAAAACTATCTGTAGATAGTGAAGTTAAGAAGTTAGTTGAAATACCAGTTAATGAGTTGATGGTGGCTAAATCGCCTGTCGGTCCAATTTTGAATGCGATTGAAATTGTACTCCCTGACAGTAATAAGTTACCCCCTGTAGCAGCAACAGAAGCACTTCCTGGAATTAATGTAGGATCGGTTATCAAATTTATTGCATCAGCTATTGCAATAGCATTTGGACCGGACCCGCCTGGCAAATTTAAAGATGGTAGGTTTACAAATCCTTGATTATCAACACTAACTTGTAACCCTGCCAAAACACCTGAGGAGCTAGGTACTGATGCGAATACTCCCCCAGGCACGGTCCCTAGAGAAATTAAGTCACCTCCATCGTCGTCGACAATCGTAGGAGAATCCGGTGTTCTTACATCAAGTCCTCCTATGCCAATATTTTCAGTGCCGAACCCCCTGCTGGTTGCAAGAGACACGGTGATATTTTGTCCTGCATTTGCACCAACAAGAAACTGGCTGCTGTATTGGCCATCGAGCAAGTTCTGCCCAGCGAATTGCGTTGTTTGCGCAATTTTGTCAATCTCCTCTTTAAGCTCAGCAACTTCCTTTTGAATTGCTTGTAGATCGCTACCTGAGTTAATTCCGTTTTGCGCCTGCACCGCCAAAACACGCATGCGCTGCAATGCAGTTGTTATCTCTTGCATAGCACCATCAGCCGTTTGAACTACAGAGATGCCATCATTGGCATTTCTAACTGCCTGATTAAGCCCGTTCACCTGAGTTGTCATCCGGTCTGAAATTTGTAGCCCTGCTGCATCATCTTTGGCACTGTTGATACGAAAGCCAGATGACAAGCGTTCATAACTTTGAGTGAGAGAACTTTGAATGTTACCCACTTGTCGAGTCGCTCCGAGCGATGGCACATTTGTATTGACGAATATGCTCATAACTCGTCACCTCTCCTAACACAGCTTTCACGTTCGCAACACAAAGGTCACAACGAATGTTTTTGTTGTTTGGAATAGGTAACGTACAATTAAAAAATAACTGCATAAGTAAGAGCTTTATGCGTTCTAAGCGGATTGCTTAGTTTTGTGAGACGTTGAGAATATCCTCAACATCCAAAATACCTTCTGCAAGTGCAAGCCGGAGTAATTCAAACTGAGAACTGGCACCAAGTTTGTTATAAATGTTGGTGCGATGAACCATGATTGTTTTTGGCATGGTATTCAATACTTTGGATATTTTCTTGGGCGGTAAGCCTTTTGAGAGATGAAGAAACACCTCTTTTTCACGGTCGGTTAATCCATTGAAAGAATTATTTTTACTGAATGCGAGTGAATTACTTATATCTGAACTCAGATAGTTATCACCATTTTCTACAGCTCCCAACGCTGCCATTAACTCTTTTGTGGCCGCAGTTTTGGTGACATAACTATCTGCTCCTAATTCCAGAGCTTTACTTACATATCCTATGTGATCATACATGCTCAACATGACACACTTTATATGGGGGTAGAAAGATTTAATTTTCTGAAGAATACTGAAACCTGACTCAATTTTTAGTGAAATGTCTAGGATTGCCACGTCGGTGTTATCAAATAAGTCATTGCCATTATAGTTCGGTAATTGAGATGCAGAATAAATAACTTGCCAGCCAAACTCTTGTTCTATTAGGCCCTTTATTCCGTCACGGATAACTTCATGATCGTCAATTAGAATGATATTCACATTTTCTCCTTTTCTATATTTCATTCTATTGAGATTTTTTCGTAATGAGAATAAGCCTTAGGCTTAGATACAGCCGCGTGTCTTATACTCAGCTGCCCATTCTTTAAATCGTTTCTCATCGCGTTCCATATTTTTGGAATCCACAGTTTGCCTTTTTTTGGACTTTGGCAGTGGCTTCTCTTTGTCAAATGTCACACCTGACAGGGCAACTGCAAACATCTCAGGTTTAACATGACTGTAGTGCTGCTCAATCATGGCGACGCTGGTGCCACATTGTTTGGCAATGACATCCATAGTCTGACCATTAAGCAATTGCCATGTAATGTAAGTGTGTCTAAGCGAGTAGAGTGTACGTGGCCCCATAGGGGATTGCTTTAGATTTTCACGTTGCAGCACTTTTTCAAATGCTTTGCTCAACTGTGGAGTAGACTCTCCGCTCGCTAATCGCATCAATATGTCTGTAGGTTTTCTGTTTGGGAATCGCTTCCTGAGTCTTATAAGGGCGCCAATCACGTCTTTTTTGCAAACTACTTTTCTGGTACCAGTGTGTTTGGTTGTTTTACCCTTCCGTACGTGAATAAAAAATTGAGCCTTTTCATTCTGGCTGCGTAATTCAATATCACCCCACGTTATGGCCTCCATTTCAGTGCCAGGTCGAATTCCTGTGTTTACTGCAATCTCGCAGTAGTCATAAAGCAGCTCTCGAATTTGTCGTGTTTTTTCAGTATGGGCATTGGATTCACTCTCATATATGCCTTCGAGTACAACTTCATACTCTTCCTCTGAGAACGCCGCTCGTCGAGTACCCGACTCACCTTTAGATGATAATACTGGCACTTGAGCGGCAATCATCCACCTTCGTTCAATTGCTTCCTTAAACACTAATTGGAGTGCAGCATTATGAGTTTGCAATGTGGATGAAGCGGGTTTTCTTCCTAACTTATTAGCACGCCATTCGTCAAACTCACTGATTGCTTCTTGGTCTACGTTTGTGATGTACTTCTTGCCAAAGTAGGGGATATGGTAGTTTTTGAGTGCACGTGAATAATCATGGAAAACGGGGTCATTGTCCTGTCTCTTAGAGCCAATCCGATCATTAGCTTCAATATAGTCGACTAGCTTTTCAGGCGGCACTTGTTTTGACCTTAGTGCCTGCTTCATTGCGAATTCGGCTTCTAGTTTGTCAATTACGTTATCTGCAATATGTTTGAAGCGTTTACTTTCAATTAGCGTTCCTGCTTCAAAGCGAATTTCTTGGTCAAGGTAGATTCGATGAGCCATAGCAATGGCTTCATCCTTATCTTTTTTCTTGGTTGATTTGGTACGCCACTTGGTATCTTGTTCGAATCTAAAACGCACATACCAACGCTCGCTGTTATCCTGTTTATAGATATACAGCGTGTCATTGATGTCATGCCGAGCAGTGTATTTAGCCATGCTGATAGTAGATCATGAATCAACAAATTATGCAAAGTTTTTGCAAAGCTAATTTTTATGCATGTAACTATTTGATTTTATAAGTTGTTTGGCGAAGCTGTTTATTGAAAATCCGCGTGTCCCTGGTTCGATCCCGGGTCGAGGCACCATTTATTCCAAGAGCCCTGCATGAAAATGCGGGGCTTTTTCGTTTAGGATTAAAACAAAAGAATCGTACCAGCGCCACGCTCGTGTCCCGCTGCTGCGCGTGCGTATCGACAACGAGTCTGGTTTAACAAATACCTTTACTGTTATTCACAATGTAATTTCATATAAACAAAAATTAACTACATTAGCCTCATCTAATAGTTAGTTTGGGATTTTCATCTATTTGATATTTAAATTAAATTTAAAAATTTAAAATCTATTTCACTTTTTAATTTCCTGACATCGCATTTTTGTTTTTTTTATACATTCATAAAAACCTCAACCTTAAATTGTTAAATATATGTTGAATCTTTATTGTTTTAAGTTTATAAATATAAAAAGACAACGTTGTTTAAATGAATTGCACTCACATAAACAGGATGAGATACATGATAAAGCCAAAATTAAATCAACTATCGTTAAGCATAAGGGTGGCGTTATTTAATTGCTCTTTAATGTTCGCGATCCCTGGCGTAACGCATGCGCAGGATGTTGATAACCAAAATTCCCAAGTACCAGCAGGCGAAGATAATTCTGCCAATTATGAAGATATCGAGGTTATACAGGTTAGTTATGGTTACAGCTCAGTAGAAAAATCTGATTTAACAGGCGCTATATCAACAGTAGATTTATCGGAAGTTGTTGATTTACCAGCTGGAAACATAATGCAAAATTTGCAGGGGCGGGTACCTGGTTTACAAATCACCACTAATGGCAATCCCAGTTCAAGCGCAACTGTGCGTATACGTGGGCAAGGCTTAGGTCCATTAGGAAACAATGATCCCCTATACATTGTAGACGGCATTCCAACCAAAGGTGGCATGCACGAACTAAATGGCAATGATATTGCTGATGTGCAGGTACTACGTGATGCAGCTGCGGCGAGTATTTATGGAGCGCGCTCCGGCAATGGTGTCATCGTTATCACTACCAAAAAAGGTTCCGACGACTTTAACGTCAATTTCAGATTCAACCAAAGTTTTGAGGATTATTCTTTTGATCTTAACCCGTTAACAACTACCGAACGTGGGCAGGCAGTATGGCGGGCAGCCGTAAATGATAGACGAAATCCAGATTCAGTCAGTCCTTTATACACCTATGATTGGAATGAGGATTTTGATAATCCTGAATTGAATAGTGTCATTTTACCCGCGTTTACTGATGCAGACCAAGTGCAGCGTCCAGCAAATACAAACTGGTTCGATGAAGTCACGCGCTCTGCAATGACTACAGATATGAATTTGTCGATTTCAGGTTCAAGTGATACATCACGATTTTATGCTTCAATAGGTTCGTTTGAAGCGGAGGGTATTGTAGATGGTTCGCAATTTGAGAGATTGTCGTTTCGCGTGAATTCAGAACACGAGATTATTAAGGACAAAGTTACAGTTGGTCAGAACTTTACAATTACCAATCAACGAGAAAATCTAGTTAACGCGCTTGCTGGCAATATTTTAGGCCTATCTATAGAGCAGCAGTCTATTGTCCCTGTTTACAATGAAGAAGGTGGTTGGGGAGGGCCGGTATCTGGCATAACCGATCGTGATAATCCAGTTCGTTTAATTGAAATGAATAAAGACAACGTTAATCGCTATAACAAGATTATGGGTAACCTCTACATTGAATATACACCGATTGAAAACCTTAAACTACGGAGTAATTTTGGTGTTGATTACGGACAACTTTATTTTCGAAACTATACTCGCAGTTTTCGGGCTGGGAATTTAAGTTTTGGCGATTTATTAACAGTAGATGAAAATTGGAACCGTAGTTTAGTGTGGTCGAATACCGCAGAATACAAACTAGTTCTGAATGATGATCACAAGTTTACCTTTTTGTTAGGTACTGAAAATATTGAATTTGATACAGAGTACACGCGTGGATTCGGTTCAGGCTTTGCATCTGATGACCGTGATTTTGCATTTTTATCCCAAGCCACTGACGATGTCAGAGTAGAGGGGGGAGGAGATAGTTGGAAAATTAATTCCTACTTTACTCGTGCAGATTATAATTATGACAAACGTTATTTAGCTGGTGTGACTCTAAGACGAGATGGTTCGTCGCGTTTTGGTAAAAATAATGAGTACGGTAATTTTCCTGCAGCCTCTGTAGGGTGGGTTGTTTCGAACGAAGAGTTTTTTGATATTGAACTAATTTCGTCGCTAAAGTTTCGTGCCAGTTGGGGTGAAACAGGAAATCAGGAAATTAGTACAAGTGCTACCAGTACAACTTATCAACCACGCTATGCCACTCAATCACTATTTACGGACCTTCAGGATGAAGGTACTGCTTATGATATTACAGGGGCTAATTCAGGTACGTTACCTTCTGGTTTTACACGGGCTCAAACGGGTAATCCGGACTTGAAATGGGAAACTTCAACACAAACTAACTTCGGTGTCGATTTCAGCCTTTACTACGGTACGGTTTACGGCAGTTTTGATTATTTTGAAAAAGAAACTAAAGACATACTTACTCTTACTCAACCGATTGCTACTTTGGGTGAAGGGGCCCAAAAGTTAGTTAATGGTGGAACGATCGAAAATGTTGGTTACGAATTCATTATCGGATACGAAGATTTTGTGCAATTTGATTTCCTAGCAGAAGAGTTATCATTTGACCTTACCTTTAACATTTCAAAAGCAGATAACAAAGTTATTTATTTACCCACAGATGTGGTCAACTCATTTGGTGGAAATGGACAAGACAAAACTATTGTCGGTCATTCAATTAATTCTGTATTTGGCTACATTGCTGATGGTTTGTTTCAGTCCCACGAAGAAGTTGATGCTCATGCTGAACAAGCAGGAGCAGGTCCAGGTCGCATTCGTTGGAGTGACCTCAATAACGACGGCGTAATTGATGAGCAAGATCAAGATTTCTTTGCAAGCTCAGATCCCGATTATATCTACGGAATGAATTTTTCGGTGAGTTACGGAAATTGGGATTTCAACATGTTTTGGCAGGGAGTTGAAGGTGGTTATGTTCGCAATAACTGGCGAACTTTTACCGACTTTACGTCACTGAATATTGGTTCTAACTATGGCGATCGCGTGTTAACCGCTTGGACCCCTGAAAATACGCAGTCAGATGTACCTGCTCTCACTTTAATTGATAACAATGGCGAAGGTCGTCAATCAAGCTTTTTCTACGAAGACGCTTCTTACCTTAAGTTGAGAAACCTTTCAGTGGGCTACACGCCCGATGAATCTTTACTCAATGATTACGGCATTAAGTCTGCTCGGGTTTACTTGCAGGGCTCTAATTTACTGACAATTACGCCTGACGGCACGTTGAGTCAGGATCCTGAAACACCGAATGAAGTATTCCCGGTAGCGAGACGATTCACAGTGGGAATAGAGGTAACGTTCTAGATGAAACTTGCCTTGCAAAGAACCCGATTAAAGTTCAGAAATCAGAGAAAAATTATGAAAAATGTATATCAATTATTGACAAGTAGTTTACTCGCGCTATCGGTTATTTCTTGCGGCGGGGGAGATTTAGATGTACCTCCAAAAGCAGTATTAACCGAATCTCAAGTAACCAACGCTGAAAATATAGATGGCTTGGTAATAGCCGCTTATTCTTATTTAGGCAACGATCATTACACCGCACCAATGTTTTTATGGCCAACAGGTAATTTACGTGCCGGTGATGCCCATAAAGGGGGAAATGGTCCTAGTGATATTTTCGCTTATCATGCCTTATCCATGTTTGCGCCGTTGGTGCCTGATATGGAATCTTTTCCGCCTGACTTGATTGACCTAAATAATAAAAAGTGGACCCGCAACTATACAGGTATTTCTAGGGCCAATGCCGGTCTACAAGTCATCGCTAATGCCGATGCGTCATCTATCCCAGACGCGGCAGCTAAACAAGCTGAACTACGTTTTATTCGTTCTATTTTTTACTTCGACTTGAAAATTCATCATAAGCATATTCCGTGGATTGATGAAACTATGACACAAGAGCAAATTCTGGCGACCACTAACCGAGATTTAACGGATCAGCAACTATGGGACAAAATTGCCGATGATTTTCGGTTTGCTTCGCAAAATTTGCCTGATGTGCAACAAGAAGTAGGTCGTGCTTCAGCTTTGTCTGCCAAAGCGTATTTAGCTAAAACCTTACTATATCAAGCTTACGAACAAAACGATGTACATGAGGTGGTTTCTATCGACCAAGAAAAACTCAATGAAGTCGTGAGCTTGGTCAACGATATTGAAGCTTCAGGCGTGTATGCATTATTGGAGGATTTTGGTAATAATTTTCAAGCTGAATATGACAACAATCAAGAATCTGTTTTCGCGATACAGCGTTCCCTCAATGATGGCTCGCCAGATGGTCGTGGCTCCTGGCCTACAGCCTTGAATGCCCCTCAGGCTGGTGGCTTTGGCTGCTGTGGTTTCCATGTTCCTACTGAAAACTTTGTCAATGCCTTTAAAACTGACAACAACGGCTTGCCTTTATTTACCACGTTTAATGATGCTGTCTACAATATGAACAGCGATCAAGTGGACCCACGTCTTGACCATACCGTTGCGATGGAAGGTAAACCGTTTAAATATGACGCTAGTTTAATTCACGGTGGTGATTCTTGGGCACGTGCACCTGGGATTTATGGCAATTTTACCAGTATGAAGGAGTTAGAGCATCCGGAGTGTGATTGTCGTGGTGAAAATGGCCCCTTTACTATCTGGTCTATGAATACGGTTTTAGTCCGCTATGCCGATGTGCTTTTATGGAAAGCCGAGGCATTGATTCAGCTTGATCGTTATGACGAAGCTTTGCCGATTATCAATCGCCTGCGCACTCGCGCAGCCAACAGCACTGATATGCTAAATGATGCCAGTATCTACAACATCAAACCTTACAGCAGTTTTGCCACTAAACAAGAAGCCTTTACTGCTTTGCGTTGGGAGCGTCGTCTAGAGTTAGGTCTTGAAGGACATCGCTTTTTTGACCTTGTGCGTTGGGGGGTTGCAAAAGAAACCCTTGATACCTATTTCGCGATTGAACGCGGCAGAAAGGCCTATCTCGACGATGCGGCTTTCACTAAAGGTAAACACGAGTACTTGCCTATTCCAAATCAGCAGGTCAATTTGAGCGGCGGAATTTACGTTCAAAATCCCGGCTATTGATTTTATTTAATATCGCTTAACCGACAATGAGCTTGTGTCGGTTAAGCGCTTGAAAACAGTAAATGAAGAGTAATTATTATAATGGGTAAAATCGCCTTTTGGTCTATCACTGTCGCTGTCGCTGGATTTTTATTTGGTTTCGATACTGCAGTTATTTCAGGTGCTGATAAGCCAGTTCAGGCTTTATGGCAATCTTCTAATTTATTTCACGGTTTGTTTGTCATGTCGTCGGCATTGTGGGGAACTGTCTTAGGGGCATTAGGTGGCAACTATCCTTGTGACAAATTAGGTCGTAAACCAACATTGGTTTTAATTGGTCTGTTGTATTTGGTTTCGGCGATTGGTTCTGCCTTAGCTCAAGACCCTTATACATTCGCAATATTGCGGTTTATTGGCGGCATTGGTGTGGGTATTTCTTCTATTGTGGTCCCAGCATATATTTCTGAAATAGCGCCTGCTAAACATCGTGGAAGGCTTGTAGCGATTTATCAATTTCAAATAGTGTTTGGGATTTTGATCGCTTTTTTATCTAACTATTTGATATCAGGTATTTCAGACTATGACTGGCGCATTATGCTGGGAGTTGAAGCCATCCCAGCTTTGGCATATTTCCTGTTAATTATCCGTGCACCAGAGAGTCCGCGTTGGCTCATATTACATGGTAACAATGTCAACAAAGCCAAGGACGTGTTGCGACAATTGGGTGATGACGATGCAGATAGTATTGTCGCTGCCGTTCAAACAGAAGTAAATACACAAAAAACCGCTAAGTTATTCTCAAAACACTATACCTTGCCAATGTCGTTGGCTTTTTTGATTGCCGCTTTTAACCAGTTGTCGGGAATTAATTTTATTATTTATTATGCGCCACGCGTGTTCGAGCTAGCTGGTTTAGATGCCAGTTCATCCTTATTGTCCTCTGCCGGTATAGGAATTGTTAATTTGGTATTTACAATGTTGGGCATTTACTTAATTGACAAAGCAGGACGTAAAACTTTGATGTACCTAGGGTCGGTCGGCTACATCATTTCTCTTTCCGTGGTGGCTTGGGCGTTTAACAGTGGTCAAGGAGGCATGCTGGTGGTGTTTTTTGTGTTTTTGTTTATCGCCTCACATGCAATCGGTCAAGGAGCAGTTATTTGGGTATTTATTGCCGAAATATTTCCCAATAGTGTGCGTTCTAAGGGACAGTCACTTGGTTCGGGCACACATTGGGTATTTGCGGCGCTCATTACTCTATTTATGCCCTTTTTCTTAGAGCAGTACAGCCCAGGGGCGGTGTTTAGTTTCTTCACTTTTATGATGTTTTTGCAACTCCTATTTGTGTTTTTCATGATGCCTGAAACCAAAGGTAAATCATTAGAAGCGCTTTCTTCCAATTTATCTAACAATCAAAAGGCGCAAAGCTAATGAGATGGATACTATTACTTTCGATCAGTCTACTTACAACTGGTTGTTTTATGACACAACAAAACAAAAATGCTGATACCAATTCTACAACGGAGGCAGAAGCGTTTCGCCCTAAATATCATTTCACACCAGCCGAAAACTGGATGAACGACCCTAATGGCATGGTTTACTATGCCGGAGAATATCATTTATTCTATCAATATCATCCTGAATCGACGGTATGGGGACCCATGCATTGGGGCCATGCCGTTAGCAGGGATATGGTAAATTGGGAACATTTGCCCATCGCTTTATTTCCCGACGAATTAGGTACTATTTTTTCAGGTAGTGCAGTGGTTGATTGGAATAATACGTCAGGATTGGGCACAAAAGACAATCCGCCAATGGTGGCGATATTTACTTATCACAATGCTAAGTCAGAAAAAGCAGGTAACAACGATTTTCAAACCCAAGGTATAGCCTATAGCACTGACAAAGGTCGAACGTGGACTAAATACAGCGCAAATCCAGTGTTGAATAACCCTGGTAAAGTTGTGTTTCGCGACCCCAAAGTATCTTGGCATGAGCCGTCTCAGCGATGGATTATGGTGTTAGCGCAAGGTGATAATATCGGTTTTTATTCATCTACTAACCTGCGTGATTGGGTAGCCGAAAGCAGCTTTGGTCAAAACTGGGGTGAGCACGGTGGA
Organism: Aliiglaciecola lipolytica E3; assembly: GCF_000314975.1. Taxonomy (GTDB): domain Bacteria; phylum Pseudomonadota; class Gammaproteobacteria; order Enterobacterales; family Alteromonadaceae; genus Aliiglaciecola; species Aliiglaciecola lipolytica. The sequence continues at coordinate 157,644 of NZ_BAEN01000022.1, read as the reverse complement.
GTTTGGGAATGTCCTGATTTAATTAGAGTTAACGTTTCAGGCACCGATGAATATAAGTACGTATTAATCGTCAGTGTAATGCCGGGAGCTCCAAATGGCGGCTCGGGCACGCAATATTTTATTGGTGATTTTGACGGTTCGGTATTTACGCTAGCTCCAGAAATACAAAATGCACTACAACCAATACCAGGTGTATTTCCGAAAGGTCAGGTATTTGAAGACTTTGAAGGAGATTTTAAAAATTGGACTGTGTCTGGATCGGCGTTTGGCAATACCCCTGCCAAAGGAGCCTATGGCAATCAGCAAGAAGTAACAGGTTTTAATGGTAATGGGTTAGCCAATTCTTTTAATACCGGCGATGAAGCTACAGGACGACTGAGTTCACACGCGTTTACATTGACACATCCATTTATTAATTTTTATGTAGGTGGTGGCAGTCATGTCGAACAAACAGCAGTTAATTTGCTAATAAACGGCAAGGTTGTGCGTTCGACATCAGGACCCGAGTCGGAGAAATTACAACCCGCTAGCTGGGATGTCGGTGAATTTATAGGGCAATCCGCAAGTATTGAAATTGTTGACTCTGCACAAGGTGGTTGGGGACATATTCTTGCAGATCAATTTGTATTTGCAAATGAGCCAGCGAATGCGGCAAAACATCCTGCTTTGTGGTTAGACTATGGAACCGACAATTACGCAGGAGTTACTTTCTCTGACGTACCTAAAGACGATGGGCGATTGATGTTAATGGGGTGGATGAGCAACTGGTTTTACGCCAATCAAGTGCCTACCCAAAAATGGCGTAGTGCAATGACGATACCCCGCTCGTTGAGTTTGCAAAATACCCGATTGGGTTTGCGGTTGATTTCTAAACCTGTCACTGAGCTCGACTTTATTTCCATTCAACAATTCCAGCAAGACAATCTACAAGTACATAAAGAAACCCCCTTATTTAGTGATGTAGATCTGCGTGCCGGATCAAATAGATTACGTATTTCGTTGAAAGATTTTAATGGCAAAGAGCTCGTTTTTGAATATCTCAATAGTTTACAGGAAAAAGTATCGATAACCGTGGATGTATTATCAAAACAGATGTTAATTGACCGCACTCAGTCAGGTAATGTGGATTTTGAAGCCCGCTTTGCGGGTGTGCAACACGGTTTACTAGATACTGATTTTAATCATCTTGAGTTTGATATTTTTTATGATAATTCATCCATAGAAGTATTTGTAAATGGAGGGGAACTGGTTATGTCAGCATTGGTCTTCCCCAACGAGCCTTTTAATAAAATTACGCTAAGCAGCGACACACAGACACACGTAGAAAAAGCAACATTGGATTTATTGTCAGCTGACATCAAATAACTACAGAAGTTATTTACCTATTATAGACAACGTTGTTTAGCTCTGTGTGATAAAAAACACGATTAACAACAATTTGAACAGTTGGACTAAGTGAGAAACATAATATGAGAATTTCTAAATTAACTAGCATGACTGTTTTACCAGCACTAGCGCTAGGTTTAGTCGCATGTAAGACAGAGATCGAAGATCCTGCAGGTAATCGAGTCGATCCGCCAGCAAATTTAATAATTTCACCCGATCCGGTACCAGAGGTACCGGTGGACAACGGGTACAGCGAAGAAAACGTTAATGAAACACTGATAAATATCAGTGTTTCAGTGGACGCATTTGTACAGGTAATCGGCAGTTTTGATGATGCTACCACAAATGAATGGACAGCCACCGGCGCTTTCGCCAATCCAGCAGGTGCAAATGCGTGGAAAGGTACCAGCGGTAATACTGAATTTGACCCTGCCCCTGCATATGTAGGACTCGGCGCAGTCAGTACCTGTGAGATAAATGACAATGCAGAAGGTTGCGATGCGCCAGTGGGTACCTTAATTTCACCTTTATTTCGGGTTGATGCTAATAGACCTATTCTTAATTTTTTAATGGCAGGTGGAAATGGCAGCGCGGCAGTAGGAATGCGTGTGTTGGATGATAGCGATAATGAAATATTTTCCTTTACACCAGATACCTGTTCGCCACCCCATGTTGATAATGACGATGATTGGCAAGCTATTGATTTAACTTCAAAGATAAATGATTTTGTGCGGGTAGTTATATTTGATGAAGAAAGTGGCGGATGCGGCTTCATCGGCTTTGACCATTTTTATATGGGAGTAACGGCAGGCCCAGGGCAGCAAGATTTTCGTGAAACTAACGTTGATGAAACCGTATTTAATGTCACCTTGAATGATAATGCATTTGAACAAGTGATTGGTAGTTTTGATGACGCAACCACGAATCAGTGGTTGGCAACTGGCGCGTTTGAAAATCCCGCTGATGCAGATGCATGGGTGGGAACGGCAACAGAAAGCTTTGACCCCCCGGGTGCAAAGGTAGGATTAAGATCAGTTACAACCTGTGAAATGAACGCCAATAGTGAAGGTTGTGATGCGCCTGTGGGCTCGTTAACTTCCCCACCTTTTTTAATTAATGAGGCACGCCCACTCCTTTCCTTTTTAATGGCGGGAGGGAACGGCTCGGCACCCGTCGGTTTAAGGGTGTTGTTAGCTTCCGATGATTCAGAGTTAGCCTTATTTACACCCGATTCCTGTGGACCTCCTCACATTGATGGTGATGATGATTGGCAATCCATCGATTTGACTGCTTATGCAGGACAATTTGTTAAGGTGCAGGTATTTGATGAAGAAGCCGGTGGGTGCGGTTTTGTTAGTGTCGACCATGTGCACATGACTGGAGTAGGTATGGAGGATTATGTCGAACAGAATGTGAACCAGAGTAATACCGGTTTAACCATTACAGATGACACATTTGTACAGGTTATCGGTAGCTTTGATGATGCATTAACAAATGGATGGACCGCTACAGGCGCATTTGCGGATCCTGCCATTGCTGGCTCGTGGAAAGGCACAAGTGGCATTACAGATTTTGATCCAGCACCTGCCTACTTGGGCGTTGGTGCGGTCTCTACCTGTGAGATAAACGACAATTCACAAGGCTGTGATGCTCCTGTTGGAAGTTTACTTTCGCCAACGTTTAAAGTTGATGCTGCTAGACCCATATTGCGATTTTTGATGGCTGGTGGTGATGGTAATGCGCTGGTTGGATTGAAAGTACTGAACGCAAATGACGATACTGAAGTTGGCGCATTTACGCCCGATACATGCTCGCCTCCTCATGTTGATGGTGACGATGATTGGCAGGAAATTGATTTAACTGATTATGTTGATAGTTATGTACGTGTGTTGATCTTCGATGAAGAGGCGGGAGGATGTGGTTTTGTAGGATTTGATCATGTGCACATGAGTGAATTTAGTGCTCAGCCCTAGTTTTAAATATCGTCACTGACATTATGGTTAGTGACCGCTTTGCAAATTATCGGTCAATCACTTTAAGAAGGTGATTTGACCGGTGAGTCATTAAGGTCAATTCTCATGAAAGTTAATCGTGTTCTTATACTACTGTCATATACTGTCATCCTCACTGCGTGTTTAGGTGGAAACGAAATTAAAGCCCCTAAGTCCACTCCTACTACTGAGCCAGAAGCGCCAACCCCGGTCGCTGTAGAATCTAAACTCTACTTACAGTTTGATGAAGAAGATGGTGTTACAACGGCTCATAATAGCGCAGGTGGCCCCGAATTTATTATTACCACTGCTTTCTCTAGTCCTGAGCGCGTGAACGCGGTGCAAAATACAGGTATTCGCACAGATGGTAATTCGAGCTGGGTATCCGGACCACTTGAGTTACCAGCTACGTCAGAGTTAACTCTACAATCGTGGGTGGCTATAGAAAATTACCCAGCAGATGCTGAAGTGCCATATGCACAATTAACACCATCTGCGTTGTTGCATCAAGCCAGCGAAGATGAAGGCTTTAGCATCAATATAAATGCTTATGGCCGCTGGTCTTTCAGAATAACTATGGGGGGCAATCAATACACTCTTGAAGCGCCAGAAACATTTCCTTTGTATAGGTGGAATCATGTGGCTGCAGTGGTTGATGGTGTAAATGGTAGTATGCATTTGTATCTAAATGGCATTGAAGTCGCCTCAAGTGAAGTTATTCCAGTGGGTGAGGAAATTGAATTTGCTGATACTGATTTTGTTATTGGTAAGGGCTATATTGATAAATCTTTGGGTGTCTTTCCATTGGTAAATGGTATCAATGGCATTTTCGATAATACCGAAGTGTTACTCGGTGTCCTGAATAGTGATGAAATAAAAGCGGTGTATACGGAACAAGTTGATGCCATTAGCTTGAGTGCTGAGCTTGCCTTACAAGTTCCTGAAAGTCGATTTCTAAATGATTCACAGCGGCCGATTTACCATGCGATGCCTCCTTCAGCATGGACTAACGAACCTCATGGCTTGGTTAAATATAATGGCCAATATCATATGTTTTATCAAAGAACACCTAATGGACCATTTAAAACCCAAATGCATTGGGGACACATGATGTCACCTGATTTTGTAAACTGGACACATTCAAAAGACGCATTATGGCCAGAGGTCGATCTGGGAGATACGCAAGGCTCGGATATGAAGGGGATTTGGTCCGGTGATGTGGTAGTCGAAGATGACACCGCTTATGCATTTTATACAAGTGTTAATTATTCAAACGACTTTAATCCTGGTATCTCTGTCGCCACCAGTTCAGCTGATAATTTACAAGATTGGACTAAATTAGGTCCTATTATTGATCGAACAGGTGCTGACGATATGCGTGATCCTTACTTATGGAAAGACGGGGATGACTGGCACATGATTATTGGTGCAATTAAAGCAGGACGCGGCTATTTATTACATTATAGTACTCAAAATATTAGTGATTCTTCCAGTTGGGTTAGGTCAGAGTTTATGTCTGCAGAAAATTTTGCGGCAATGGGACCAGATAATACCTTATGGGAAATGCCTATTTTTGAGAGAATCAGCGATAATAAATATGCCTTGTTAGTTAACCCGGTTGGTGGAGGATACCAGCCACGGGCTTTATATTGGATTGGGAACTGGACAAATGGAGAATTTGTACCCGATGACACCGAAGGGCAGTTTCTTGATCTGATAATCGGGCATATTTCTCCGACACTGGCGCGCAATGCACAGGGGCAAATTACCGGCATTGGTATAGTCGATGAACGTCGAAGCTCTGAAGCACAACTCGCTGCTGGTTGGACACAAACATTCAGTGCACCGCGTGTTTGGGGCTTAGCAAATGATAATGCCACAATTACACAAAAAGCCGCCCCTGAACTTAGTTCCTTGAGAATTGATAGCAGTCTACGTACGCAAAATGACATTAAAGTCAATGGAGAAACCCTACTGCATACAAGAGGCCGTCACGTTGAAATTATTGCGAAATTAGATGCAGACAATACGGCTAATAAGTACGGTTTAGTAATTGCAGCTTCTGCTGATGGCAGGGAAAAAACAAGTATTTATTATGATGCTGAGCGCCACAACGTTGTATTGAACAAAAGTATATCGTCGTTATCACCAGCAGCTAATGGATTAAGTGAGCAAACTGGTGCCTACAATGAAGAGGTGTTTGGTAAGCCTGAAAAATTCCATGTTTTTATAGACGGTTCAGTGGTGGATGTTTTTATTAATGACAAAGCCGCATTTTCATTTCGCATTTATCCTACATTGAACGATAGCACAGGTATTGCACTTTATTCAGAAGCTGCGGACACACTATTTACTCAGGTTGATATTTATCAACTTCGTGATATGCAATCAAAACGCACCTATATTGGAGCAGCGTCTGATGCTGATGGCATAGTTGAAGAACAAGAAAATGGGGAAATAATCGCGCTATCTGTGACCAACAATACATTGGTTGATAATTTGGATGCTGCACAGTGGAGTATTAATAATTTGCCTCAAGGAGTTAGTATTGGCAGTATTCAGCGAATTGATGACAATCGTGCCGAAATCACCCTTGCGGGCAATTCATCTGTTGACTTTGATGCGGATTTAACTGACCTCATCTTGACAGTAGAAGGATCTCAATTTGTCCAAGCTCAATTACCAAACACAGTATCGGCGCTTGCGCCAGTCATCACCGCACAAGTCGAAACGGTTACTTTTACTAATTTATCATTGGTAGGTAATGCTGATAATCAAGTTTATGAAGGTTCTGAGCTGGGTAAACAAATTCGTGTAGAGTTGATTAACAACAGTTTTACGACTGAATTAAATAAAAATCATTGGATAGCCAATAACTTGCCTTCAGGGTTAGACTTCACGTTAACTCGTATTAGTGATACTGAAGTCATATTTGAGATAATTGGTACAGCAGAAAGTTATGCTAATTTAAATAAAGTTGTAACTTTGGCGATTTCACAAGATGCGTTTAGCAATATCGATCCTGAATTGTTTGGTCAGTCCGCAATGAGCACCGCCATCACATTCGTTGCCAATAAAATTTACAATGTAACATTAAGTGCTGATGGGCAAAATAATGCTCTAGTGATAGGGCGTTTTGATACAGCCCAGTCAAGCATATTGCAAGGATGGGTTGGATCCGGGGACTTTGCCAATCCTGCTACCGAATCAGCATGGCGAGGCTCCACCGTGAATGGTGCAGCAGCACAAATTGGTGAGGGAGCTGTGAGCACCTGCGAAATGAATGGAAATATTAATGGGTGTGATGTTATAGAAGGTCGCTTAACCTCCCCTCTTTTTACCTTAACTGAAAATAATCTGTTTATGTTGTTGACTGGCGGTGAAAATAATCCCAAAGCCGTGGGTATTCGGGTGTTAGATTCAGTTGGAAATCTGTTACATAATTATTCTCCAGCAGGTTGTGTTCCTTCATATATAGACGGAGGTGATGATTGGACAGTGATTCAAGCAAGTCAATTAGTGGGAGCTACAATTCGAGCACAGTTTTATGATGAGGAGTCGGGAGGGTGTGGATTTGTTAGTTTTGATCATCTTTATCAAAGCAGCGAATCTCCGTCAGACAACATGGTTGACGGTGGAGTCGTTACTCTCACACAAAGTCAGTTGGCAAATTTATCGTATCGGGTTAGTCTGCCTTATCAGGATTCGGATGAGAGCGTTATCGCCACGTTTGATGATGCTCAAGTCATGATTGAACAAGGTTGGACGGCAACGGGCGTATTTGCAAATCCAATATCGGCAAACTCTTGGTATAGCTTAACCACAACTGCAGACGACGCTGCGCGTGTTGGTTTAGGTGGTTTAACGACGTGTGAAATTGCGGGAAGCGGTTGTGATATTTGGACAGGGACATTAACTTCACCAGAATTTACAGTTAGCGCCGAAAAGTCGACCTTGGCATTATTAATCTCTGGTGGTAACCCACAGATGAGCAATGATGTTGGAATACGTGTGCTGGATATGGCCAATAATGAATTGATACGGTTGAATCCGGGTACCTGTTCAGATGCATATAGCAAAAATGACTCAAATTGGGAAACCTTAGATTTGTCTGCTTATGTAGATCAAACAGTTAAAGTTGAAGTGTTTGACAACGAAACTGGTGCTTGTGGTTTTATTAGTGTCGATCATATTCATATGACATCTCTAAGTAAGGTGGATCCGTCGTTAGTCGACTTCAATTATGTGGCCTCTGACTTTGCTGAAACTAACCCTGATCAAAGCGTATACAATGTAACAATAAGTGACGACGCTTTTACCCAAGTGATAGGGACTTTTGATGTCCCTGCAACTGCATTAGTTGATGGTTGGCTTGCAACAGGTGATTTTGCAAATCCAGCAGATGCAGACGCATGGTTAGGTGCAACGTCATTTGCTGATAATGCAAAAGTCGGTTTGCGGGCAGTAAGTACTTGTGAGCTCAACCATAACTTAGCCGGATGTGATGCGCCAATTGGCACTTTAACTTCACCTACTTTCAAAGTAGATGCTAGTCGTACTCGATTAAACTTTTTGATGTCAGGCGGGAATGGCACCGCAGAGGTAGGCTTAAGAGTAGTTAACTCTGCCAATGGAGCAACCATCATTCAATATCGTCCTAATACGTGCAGTGATTCACGTATTATGGGTGACCAGCATTGGCAATCGCTAGACTTGTCAGATTGGGTAGGGCAATTTGTACAAGTGACTATTTTTGATGAAGCGTCTGGAGCGTGTGGCTTCGTCAGTTTTGATCACGTACATATGAGCGCCACGGCACATTAAATGTTACTTTACGAGAAACAAAAACCGCAAATATTGCGGTTTTTTCGTATACATGTCGTATCGTTTAATGCCAAATTGATTCTAAGGAATAAATTTGTGCTGACTTTATTTTCATCGGTATGTCATTGTGACCAGATTGAATATCAAGATGACTCAAAGGTGCTTCAACAAAGTAGGTTGTGGTTGAAACACAAAGTCCGTTATCGGTGAATATTTCTATTGAAGAAGCGTCTTTCAAAATGATTAATGAGATGTGTTTTTTACCACCCAACTCGACAGGTGCTTTTATCTGGTTGTTAAACTCTTTTATGTGGGAAAGGCGATAGTTTGCTTTACTGCGGTCAATTTCAAGTTGATTAATGGAAGAGTTGAAGTCAATGATCAACGCTTCTCCAATCTCATTGTGAAATCGTAAAATCCACTTGTCACTTAAATGCTCAGACCAATCAATCGTCAAGTGTAATTCGAGGCACTCGGCTAAAGCCTGACCGCTATCTAGTGAGATAGGCTTATCGAAATATATTTGTTGAAAGTTGATAGGATTAGGTAATCGCAGCATAGACAGTTCTGCAATAGGTTTAGCACTTAAGCGTATTCCGTGGACTGATTTGACCAATGTCAACTCGCGTGGAAACGTCATGGCACCTCGCCAAGGCGCGGTAGGCTGTTGGCTGGCATATAGCCAATTTGTCATCCAAGCTAACATAATTCGACGGCCATCTAGTTTTGGAATGTCACTAAATGTAACGCCAGCATAACAATCTGGGCCATAATCCATCCATAAAATTTCGGTGTGTTGCTGAACAAACCGGGTGCCGTCAAATTCGCCAATAAAATATTGTGTGGCAGATCCTTTGTTAGGGCCACCAGGACTAATGCTCACAAGAAGAACCCACTTTTCCTCTTTGCTACCATCAACCTTCAGTGGGAAAAAGTCAGGGCATTCCCATACACCACCGTGTGCGCCAAAGTCTTTTCCAAAATCGACCATATATTGCCATTCAAGCAAATTTACCGAACTGTAAAACTGAACTACATTGCCAGCGGCTAAAACCATGATCCAGCGCTTGCTATCATTATGCCAAATGACTTTTGGGTCACGAAAATCTTTCAGCCCCGGATTTTTGATAACAGGGTTTTTGCAATACTGTTGCCATTGATCACCACCATCAACACTATAGGCTATACTTTGAACTTGTTTATCATGTCGGGAGTTATGGGTGAAAATAGCCAGTAGAGGGGGATGTTCGCCTTGTTGTAAACCGCTGCTATTATGCCAATCTACTAGAGCACTGCCTGAAAAAATATATCCTAGTCCATCAGGTTCTGAACAAATGGCTGGGGAATGATGTTGCCAATGTATTAGATCAATGCTGGTTGCGTGCCCCCAGTGCATATCCCCCCATACTTTGTCACTGGGATTATACTGAAAAAATAAATGATACTTTCCATTATAATAAAGCAGTCCGTTTGGATCATTTAGCCAATTTATAGGCGATGAAAAATGAAAAAGAGGCCGATGCTTTTCTGTATATAGCTTAGAATTTTTAGTGGCTGAGGACATTTATTTACTCTGAGTGATCAAGACTTTTATGGATATATTCTAACGACTAAAATTAACTTATACAACGTTGTCTAATTTTGCTATAACTATTTTTTAACAAATGGCTGATCCAACGCTCAGCATCAACTACTATTGCAAGCGACCCAATTTATGCATTTAAAGAGTTGTAAAAGTGAGTAAGTCTATTAAAAATTATTGGTTACTGAGCGGTGCTTTTTTTACCTTTTTTTTATGTTGGTCATTTTCATTTTCGTTATTTCCTATTTGGTTAAACCAGTACATAGGTTTGAGTGGCGAATTAACGGGTACGATATTTAGTTGCAACGCAATAGCTGGTCTGTTTGTTATGCCGTGTTACGGCTATCTTCAAGATAAGTTAGGTTTGCGCAAACACCTACTGTTATTTATTGGGGTAATGCTTATTGCCGTTGGCCCATTTTTTATTTTTGTGTACAGCCCTTTATTGCTCAGTCATTTTTATTTAGGCGCATTGTTAGGAGGCGTGTTTTTTGCTGTAGTTTTTGGAGCAGGGATTGGGGCATTGGAAAGTTATGTAGAAAAGGTGGCTAGAAGTCAATATTTTGAATTTGGTAGAGCACGAATGTGGGGCTCTTTGGGATGGGCTTCGGCGACCTTTTTTGCAGGTTACTTATTTAATAAAGGACCAGATATTAACTTTTGGTTAGCTTCACTCAGTGCTTGCGTTTTTATGTTGCTTATCTTTTTGTTAGAACCCCTCAACGAGGAAAATTCAATATCTACTGTACCTTGCTCATCGCAAAGAAAATTAGATTTAAAGCTAGTCTCCGGGTTATTGCTGATGCGAAAGTTTTGGGCATTCGTGATTTTTGTGATGGGGGTAACCTGCATCTACTCAGTCTACGATCAGCAATTTGCAGTTTACTATTCGTCAATGTTTAGCGATCAACAAAAAGGCAACGCTATGTACGGCTACCTGAATTCAATGCAAGTATTCTTGGAAGCTGGCTGTATGTTTTTCGCGCCTTTTTTAGTTAACAAGATAGGCGCAAAAAATGGTCTAATTCTTAGTGGATTTATCATGGCTCTGCGTATAATTGGTTCCGGTTTAGCCGATGATATAGTGATGTTGTCGATTATGAAGTTGTTACACGCGGTAGAATTACCCATTATGTTAGTGGCGGTGTTCAAATATATTACTAATACCTTTGATACTAGGTTATCAGCCACCTTGTATATAGTTGGATTTCAATTTTCGAGTCAAATTACTGCATCGGGTTTGTCTATTTATGCAGGTATAATGTATGACAAACTGGGATTTTCGACTTCGTATTTGATTCTTGGTGGTATTGTATTCATATTTACCCTGATATCGTTTATTTTATTGAGCTCAGATAAACCTTCAATCTAGAATACGGCCTAATAAGACCCTCTTTTTACTAACGTGAAGGGCAGTTTTTCATGCACTTTGTCTTCCCGTCCATTTAACAAGTACTCTAATGCCCACGCGCCCATTTCAAAATGTGGTAACGCCATTGTTGATAATGCTGGTTGCAGCAGAGTTGGAATAGTGTCCCAGTCATCGAAACTGGCGATTCCTATATCCTTACCAACTTGCAGTCCCATTGATTGCAGAACGAAATAAGCTTCTACTGCTATGGGATCCTGACCGCAAATGATTGCGTCTGGTTTAAATTCATGTACGATTTTAGCAGTAACTTCACGAGAGCAACTAACTTCTTGTCCTGCAGGGCCATAAAATACTGGTTCAATATGTAAATTTTCTAATGAGACGCCACGGCGATTAAACGCATTAATAACCCCCTTTTTTCGATCTTGGGCTGCAATAATTAGCTCATTTAGATTCATAAACGCAATTTTTTTATAACCTGCATCGATTAGCGATAGCGTGACGGTTTCTGCTGCCTGAATTTCATCTGGCACAATACTGGGAAAGCGCGGATTCTTACAAAAACAATTGGCTAATATAGTTGGGCATTCTTGCAAGATATCCGGTAGCACCACTTCATGGTGATACATGGCTGCATAAATTATGCCTTCCACTCTATGTTCGATTAAATTTTGTGCAGCTTTCTCAGCGGTATAACGATCTTCGTTGACGTTCAACACCATTAGTTCTTTATTATTTTCCCAAGCAACTTGCTGTGCACCTCTAATGAGATCAAAGGTATAAGGTACTTTGAGTAAATCATCAGCAATAAACCCAAATATCCCTGACTTTTTGCGGCGGGTTAAGCTTGCGGCTCTATTTGGCCGATAACCAAGTGCCTGAATCGATTGCAACACTTTTTCACGGTTTGCTGATTTTACCGTTGGATCATTATTGACCACCCGTGAAACAGTTTTAAAAGAAACACCTGCATGTGATGCGACTTGTTTAATAGTTACCATATTACTTCTTATTTTTTAGCTAAACGGCTTATATTCATTCGACAAAAAAGCTTGTTAACTAGAAATTATCACTACTTGATAAAAATACACAATTTATCTGTGAATATCTTTAATTTTATTTTTAACAACGTTGTCTTTTATGTTATCTTTTTGTTACTTAGCAACAAGATTAACGAAAAATAGAGTTTTGAAAAGTACTTTGCATTATTTTTGTGCGTGGTATAAGAAAAGACTCAATAAGTGGAAAGTTGAAATGAAGAAAATAGTGTGTGTTGGCGAGATGTTAATTGACTTTGTGTGTACTGATTCCCAAAAAGGGCTACATCATGGTGGTCAATTCACTAAAAAGCCTGGCGGTGCGCCAGCCAATGTAGCTGCCTGCGTGGGTAAACTTGGCGGCAAAGCAATTATTGTATCATCAGTCGGGAGAGACCCGTTTGGTGATTATCTAATAAATGTTTTGCAAAATTATCAAGTGAACACGACCTATGTTCAGCATTGTGATTTTAAAAATACAACGCTTGCTTTTGTTTCGCTTTCTGAAGATGGTGAACGAGATTTTGTTTTTAGTAGAGGAGCCGACGAACAGTTAACCATTTCAGATGCAACAATGCATACTATATTGGACGATAGCATTGTGCACTTGGGGTCGGCTACTGCTTTATTAGGTGGGCCTCTTGCTGATGCATATGCTGGTATTGCTAAAGCCGCAAAGAAAAATGGTAACTTAATTTGCTTCGATCCTAATTACCGTTCAGACCTGTGGAAATATAACTTGTCTTTGTTCCAAAGCCGGTGTGATGAAATTTTGCAATTAGCCGATATTGTTAAAGTAAGCGAAGAAGAAATTTTGTTATTAAGCTCACAAGAAGAAATTGTTTCTGGCTGCGACTACTTACATCAAAAAGGGATTAAAATCGTATTGGTTACTCTCGGGAGCAATGGCTGTCTTGTGTCTTACTCAGGATCTCATTTTATTGTTCCAGCATATGAAACCAACGTAATGGATACGACAGGAGCGGGTGATTCTTTTATTGGAGCAATGCTCTATCAACTAGCGACTCTACCCGTTCCTGACGATTTCTATGCATCCAAGATTAAATCATTTGTCGAATTTGCTGAAAAGGTTAGTAGTTTAGTTTGTTCTAAATTAGGAGCAATGACGGCTTTACCAACGTCCGAAGAAGTGAATTTAGCTACTTTTAACGTAATTTTACCGTGTGAAAACATATATAAACCCGTCAGTTAGCTTATTTTATTCAACGGTATAAATATGGGTAACACGTGTCTTTAAACATAGCGTTGGTTGTAGGACCGTATTTATCCCAGGGAAATCTTTGCCTGACTTTTGGGGCTTTTTTGTTTTTGGGTAAAGATTAAAAAATAAAAAGGGGGCGGAGGTAGTAAAAATTCAATAACTCAAATAATTCCGCAGCCATAAAATATATGGTGTTATTGATCTCTTCCAATAGCGTCAATTCACTCCGACCCCTTTTTACTTAGTATAGAGCGTATAGCCGTTTAGCCCATCAGAATTTGAATTGAAATCCGCTATAGCCATATAGCGTATCGTCTGGATAATTCCCCTGCGCAATTGCATCGCCCTTCATCATGTATGCGCCACCAAACTCAAGACGTAATTTTGGTAAAAGCTGATGGCGCCAGCGGAATTCTATTTGATTACCAATATCACTTGAACTATCAACCGGAGTTTGGTGATAACTGAAATTCAAATAACGTACTAAAAGATTGTCCTTTTTAGAAAATTTACTAACCATTTTTAGCCCCAATGACACTAAATTACGGCGGGGCATGGCCTGATATACATCGGTAGGGCCAAAATCGAAACGCCGCACTCCATAAAGTGAATCAAAGTTACGGTTAGTATCATCACCATTATTGTTATCGCCACTTATGATGTCCACCACCGCTTGAAGGGAAGTATTATCAGTAATCATTTGGCCTAGTTCGCCATGAAATAACCAAGCGCGGTGATCAATTTCATTTAGATCATCTGGTGATGTGGTTTGATGAAGGGTCCCAGATTGCAGTATGAGCTCTGCGTCACCGAGCCAATCGGTCGTTTTGGGTAACGTATAGTGTGCGCTCATAGTGAGGAGTTGACGATTAGCAGTATTTAAATTTGGGCCGTCTTTCTCTTTAAACCAATAAGTCTGTATCTGCCACGTTTTAGATGGTGACGTTGCATATACGCCGTAGAGTCGACGTTCACTGAAAGATTTATCTAATGCTCGATCATTGCTATCAATGCTTTGAGCATCTCCTGGGAGGCGTGTTACTGGCAACAGATATAACGCTCTTACGTTCCAGTCTTGCCATTGCCAGTCACTTATTACGCCATCAAACGAATTCACCGCGTTTCGAAAATAACCACTTCCAATCAGTCGGCGGCTACCATGGTCTATAACAAAACGCCCTAAACTGAGCTTTTGCATGCTTATGCTTCTACTCGTTTCCGAGTTACCCAGAAATGAAAAATGCAATTGCACGGGTTCTAACGTATTAACTTGTCCGCTACCTAACGTTGGATCGTTATTATCTAAATACACTCTTGAGTCGCCAAGTTCACCCACCAACTCGAAATTTGACCATGTCATTACACCTTTCACCATTAACTTCGAAGAAAGACGTTGGTTATGCTGATTAAAACGTTCGTCGGTCGTTGGAAATAATGGATTGGTTAGATTTTCAAAGCGCAAATCCCATTGCCCTGACAGATCTATTTCTGGTGTATCAGCTAATGCTAGTGATGATAAACAAAATAAAGTTGCAGCACTTAACTGGCAGAAAATTTTCAAATAAAGTGACCTCATGCTGTCTCTCCTGATACTGCTGGGAACGCATTAGTAATTAATGCTTTCAAGTTTGACATATTCATACTCGAATCATCAACTACTGGTTGCACCGAGCTGCTTACGTTCGAGGTAATCTTCACATTCTGCTAATTCTACTGACTACAGTATCTCTTATTTTCAATATTCTAGAGAAGTCTATTTTCAGCGGTCATTATTTTGTTTATCACCCTAAACGCCATTCGACAAATTTAATGTCTACACGCGAATTTACTCTTTGAATCTGCTTATCACTTGCAATTAGTGATTATCTTCACTATCTTATATGTAACCTTTAAGTTACATGTTTGGTTTCTTTACGAGAAATGGACGATACATTCAGCGCACTTGCCAATAAAACGCGACGTCAAATTCTTGATTATGTGAAGAACAATCCTGCTTGTCTGGTAAATGATATTAGCAATCAGTTTGCTATGAGCCGGATTGCCATAATGAAGCATTTGAAAATTTTAGAATCAGCCAACTTGTTAGTAACTGAAAAAGTAGGCAAAGCCAAACATCATTATTTTAACGTCATACCCATACAGCAAATTTACGATCGCTGGACAGACGAATATAGTCGTTTTATGGCTTCTCGTTTAACCGGTTTTAAAAATCAAATAGAACAAGAGTTAAAGGATACTGAAAATGAACCAAAACAAACTAAAAAGTGTTCATAAAATATTTATTGCCGCACCGATTGATAAAGTCTGGCAGCAAATAACTAAACGAGATGGTCTGCAAGCGCAGTTTTTTAATTCACGGCTTGATACGCCTGGGCTCGAACCAGGAGCTCCAATTCGAATGCGCACTGGAAAGGAAGGTAAGTACACGTCTGTAGTAGGAGAGGTGCTGGAATTTGATCCTCCTTATACGTATTCCCATACATTTAAATTCACCAATTTAGACGACCCTTACTGCAAAGTGACATACAAGCTAAAAGAGGTTGAAGATGGGACGGAGTTTACATTGATAAATGAAGATATGCCGGCAGGAACAAAAACAGCTAATTATATGGAGCAGGGAGCAACATTTATCTTAAACACCCTAAAAGGAGTGGTCGAAAATGGTAAACCCCCACTTAAATATCGTCTGATGCTAGTGATGATAGGCGCATTATCGTTCACTACACCGAGTAAATGTAAAAGTGAAAACTGGCCGTTTTGAATTGTAAAAGAGATTAAATTGTAAGCATTAATGGAGGTGTCAAAAAAATTTTACACTTAACAGCGCTTCGCTCGCAGTTTGTTGGTTTGTTTAATATAATCAGTATGTTAGTGTTTGGCATAATTGGTGCTTTAAAGTTAATCTATTTAATGTTGTAGCATAAGAAGCAATCATATGAAGTGTATATTTTTTGCGTTATTAATCTCTTTTTCAAGCTCCGCACTGGCAAGTTTGATTACTTTTTCTGAGGATACAGGCTTATTATCTTCAAATGGAAATGTCGTTCCAAACTCTCCTAACCTTGCGGGGTATCAATTACTTTTAGGCAACGACAATTTTTTATTCGGTACTTACCGAAACCGAACTCATTGGTGGGGGACAAATGTATCCCGTATGTACTTTTTGGTCGCAGATGGCGAGGTATTTCGATTTAATTTGGATGAGTTAAGTAATTACACTCCAGCCGGCTCGTTACCTAAACTTTATTTGGCAGCAGGTACTTATTTGCGCAACGGTTCTGATTCAAGTTGGCAAGTTATGGGTGGTCCTAGTACATACTTCACAGACAATTTTGAGATCGACATAAGTGCTGATAGATCTCGAGTGACATTGATAGGTGAAGGGTTACATGTTGATTTGTCGTCACAAAATGGAGGTCGTAATCTCAATTTGACTGGGAGTTACTCTGTATTGCCTGGCGAGAATTTGTCAGGGCTATTTAGCCCTTCTGGTTATCCAACACCTGTGGAAAGTCCTTTACACTCCTACTACTATCCAATCATTGATGATATAAATTTTGATACAAACGCTGCTAGAGTTGGGGATTCATTGACGCTTTATGCTAACAATAATTTGCTGTGGGACCTAGACAATGACGGCGAATTTGATGATGCGACTGGAAATCAAGTGAATTTTATTCCAGGCGACTCCAATAGCACCATTAGTGTGCTGGCAGACAACGGCTATGGTTTTACTAGCACTAGAAGTTTTCAAATTCAGGCAGCTCCAGAGATAAATGTCAATGATCCGCAAGATGACCCTATGGCAATTCCTGAACCTAGACTGACTTTTTTATGGTTCACTTTAATCACCTTTATATTATGTAGAAAACAGCGTGTAGTTGCTCGTTCCAATAGACTTCAAACGTTTATGTGAAAGGCTTAATCAATACTTTCTCAATTTCATTATTGATAAATTTGTTCGATATCAAGTAAAGGCCCGTTAACAGCGGGCCTTTGTTAATATGCAGTAGCCGCTAACTATGTAATGTGCTAGCTTTATCAAACAACTAATGAGCGGAATGAGTCGAACGATTAATGGAAAGCATAAATGATTTGGCTGCTGGTTGGGGTAAGAGACCGGTAAACTTTGATAAAACTTGGATGGATCTTTCGCAGTTACCTACAGATTTGAAACTGATTGATGAATTGCTTCGTCAGATGCCGGCAAATCAAGTTTTCGTTCGTGTCACGTCACCTGATCCGGCAAATTCAAATATTCAAAGATTATCTTTAAATGAAGTACCTGATTTGGTGTCTAGATTGGAAAGTGGTGATGGCAATATACACCTACAAGCTATTCAACTGGATGAACACTTAGATACATATCGCGAATTTAAACGCGCTTTTATTGATAAAGTGGCTCAAAGTGTACCATCCTTTTCAACTAACAAATTAATTAGCAGCAGCGTTGGCTTGTTTGTTTCTACACCAGGGGCTGTTGCTCCATTTCATGCTGATCCGGAGCATAATTTTTTACTACAAGTTATCGGTAACAAAGTGATGCATAGCTTTCCGCCAATGGATTTTGAAACTTTTCCTAGTGAAGCCAGAGAGGCTTTAGCATCAGAAAAGATTTCTATGCTAAAGACTTATAAAACGGAGTTTGAACAAAGAGCAACAGTGTTGCCATTAAGCGCTGGTGATTTTATATATCATCCGCCCATGTCACCCCATTGGGTAAAATCTGGGACTGAAAAATTTTCATTGTCATATACCATTTCGTTAGTGACAGAAGACGTGGATCACACTCTGTTATTACACAAAATTAATCGTAGGTTACGTAAATTTGGAATTGTTCCAAGTCAGCAAGGAAGATTTCCGTTTTTCGATTCGTTAAAAGTGCAAAGTGCCGCATGTGGACGCTCGATTAAACAATTATTGCGTCCAAGCTAGATCTTTTTAATCGTTTTTTAACACCACTTCTGTAATGTGCGCTTCGAGCATTTTAGTGGCTGATTCTGCACTTAGGTGCTTTACCGAGTCTGGGCCATTTGCAGCTAAACTTGCTGCTTTTTCTCTATTTTTGAGTAGATCAACAATCGCATCTTTAAGGCTTTCACTGTTACCAGATTCCACCAGTACTCCGTTGTTCGCGGTGATTATTTCAGAAGGGCCTGATGGGCAATTATAAGCCACTACCGGCGTGTTCAATAACATGGCTTCAACAATCACACTAGGATAGGCTTCAAAACGAGAAGTAAGTACTAATATATCTGCGTGCTTAATGGTTGGAAATGGATTGCTCACAAATCCTTCGAAACTAATTCTATTGAATATTTTTAACTTTTTAGCTTCGTAAATAAGTTGTGACTTCATAGAGCCATCGCCCACAAATTTAGCATGCCAATTAATGTCGCTTGGAATTTTCGCTAACGCTTTTAATAACCTATCTGGTCCTTTTACTATTTCGAGCCTACCTACGAATACAATTTTACCTTTATCACTCGCATTCCAAGTAGATTCAGGCAATTGGGATTTTGCGACGAGTTGGTTTATTTCAAATGGATTATACTGCACAAAAGTTTTGCCTTTTTTGCCGTTTAGAAGGCTATGGTCAATGTCATTGGCAACCGATTGAGATACAGCAAGAATGCGATCCGCTAACTTATATAACTGCTTTAAAAACAGATATTTTAATGTTCCAAAGCGCTCTTTTGAGATTGAAATGGGAACGGTATGGAAACAGCAAATAGTTTTGGTTTTGAGTCCTAACTTTGCAAGTAGTTGTATTACGTCCGCATACCATAAAAAACTAACTACTATGTCAGGTTTATATTGTTGAAGATGTTTTCTGAATCGCCAAATAAGCATAGGAAAACTAAATGCGGAATTTTTGCGTAAAGAGTGAACAGGCACATCTTTAGGAACAGAATCAAGATGAATCCCTGTTTTACTACACAATATCAATGAAGGCTCAAATAACTCCCTATCTAATCTATGTAAAAATGTAATAGCAATTTTTTCAGCACCGCCACCCGAAAGGTCTGGTACTAAAAAAGCAATCTTAATTTTCGATTTTGAATTCATAAAAACTTGACCAGACTTCCATTGCAAAAACAATGCTGTGCAGCGTTGTACATAATACTCATTATTACCATAACTAACAGTAATAGATAAATCTATGTTTATTAAGCGGAAAGTTTTTTAACCGAGTCGCAAAAATTGATTAAATTTGCGTCAAATTCTTGACTATACCTGATTCTGATGTAGTCTAGTTTGTAATCAGTTTTTGGTTAAATTTCGACTGCTTGAAGAAATTTTTCCTATCACTAGAAAAATAATATTATGGATGAAGTGTTACGGAAGCGGGTTAATGTCTTGGGTTTAGCAATTGATCCCATAGAGTTTACCGAAGCTGTCGACAAAATTATTTTCTTTGCTAAGAGTCGGCCGACTCAGTTTGTCTGTGTTAATAGCGCTCAAGATGTCGTAATTGCACAGCATGATTCTCGATTTCGTAAAATTGTCAATCAAGCCAATTTAGCTACGGCGGATGGCTGGCCTGTGGTGTGGAACATTCGCTCACAAGGGTTACAACTGAGTGATCGAGTCACTGGGCCAGATTTGATGTTGGCAGTTTGTGATAAAGGAAGATCACATGAATTAAAGCACTTTTTGTATGGTGGTGTGGAAGAAGTACCGTCTCTACTAACCGGCAAACTTAAACAGTCCTTCCCTGATATTAATATTTGTGGTGCATATTCCCCGCCCTTTAGAAAATTGACCGCAGCAGAAGACCAAGCCGAAATTGACCTGATTAATCAATCTGAAGCGGATGTCCTTTGGATTGGTATTAGTACACCAAAACAGCATTTTTGGGTGGAAGATCATCTCGACAAATTAAACGTGGGTGTGGTGATAACTGTCGGAGCAGCTTTTGATTTCCACAGCGGTAGAGTAAAACGTGCTCCTAAATGGATGCGAGAAAACGGACTTGAGTGGTTCCATCGCGCTGTGAAAGAACCAAAACGTTTAGGTATGCGTTACCTAAAATATTTACCACAGTTTTTTATAATGAGCATTTTGCAGCGTTGCGGATTAAGACAATTCTCAATTAAAGGATGCAAAACAGATTAGATAGTAATGCAATGAATTAATTGAAGTAGGGTAGATACATGGAGACTGCATTAATTACCGGTGGTTGTGGCTTTGTTGGAAGACATTTTACCGCAGAATTAGTCAAGCAAGGATATAAAGTAACTGTGGTAGATGATTTGTCTACCGGATTACATCCAGACAAATGGCCTAGATTTTTAAAAACCTATAAAAATTTTACATTTATTAATCAAGATGTTCGTAGTTATTTCTGTGCCAATGAACAATCGTTTGATTTAATACTGCATTTGGCCGCTGTGGTCGGTGGACGAATGACAATTGAGGGGGATCCCCTTAAAGTCGCAACAGATCTTGCGATTGATGCCATGTTTTTCAATTGGTTGCCGAAGTTGAATCCAATGCCTCAGGTGGTATTGAATTTTAGTTCGTCTGCGGCATATCCAATAAATTTTCAGACCCAGCAAAAACAAATTATCTTGACTGAAGATATGATCGACTTCAAAAAAGATATAGGCGTGCCAGATATGACCTATGGCTGGGCAAAACTCACTGCTGAATTTTTAGCGAGTTATTGTGTAGAAAAATACGGTATGAAGGTATTAAATTACCGGCCTTTTTCGGGGTATGGCGAAGACCAAGATCAAAGCTATCCTTTTCCACGTATTTGCAAACGAGTATTTGATAGAGAAGACCCAATGGTTATATGGGGAAGTGGTCAACAAGCGCGAGACTTTGTACACATTGATGATATTGTGAAATTTGTACTCAAGTCCATTAACTACATGGAAGCTGGTGAATCAATAAATATCTCCAGTGGTATTGGAACCAGCTTCTTCGAATTAGCCCAACAAATCCAAGCTGTCGCTGGAGTTGAGTTGGAACTGCGTAATGACCCTAGCAAACCTGAAGGTGTATTTTATCGGGTAGGTGATAATAAAAAGCAGCTCAAGTTTTATCAATTGGAAGTGAGTTTGGAAGAAGGGATCCAACGCACGTTGGAACATTTTACGACGGAGCTTAATTATCATGTTAGACCCCAAACAACACAGAGAGTTGTTGGCAAGTGAATCAGCGAGTTTAGTTCCTGAGGTTAAGAGTTTTCCTGCGGTCATGTATTTGGAGTCGCAGCGAGGATGTCCATATGACTGTATCATGTGTACAGTACCAAAAACTTATGGTCGTAAGCCCTCTGAAATGCCAGATGAGATTTTAGACAAGCTCAGCCCTTATTTTAGATATGTAGAAACGATGGCAATCCATGGCAACGGCGAAGCTTTGCTCAGTCAAAAAATGGACCGTTACATTGATATTGCGAATGAAAATGACAGTTTTTTGCATTGTAACTCTACTGGGTTTCCGTTAAACACTCGTCTTACTAATAAAATGGTAGAAGCCAAACTGGATATACGGTTTTCCATCCATGCAGGAACCGCAAAAACTTATCAAAGAGTCATGGATGCGGACTTTAATAAAACGATTAATAAAATAGATAGATTGCTAGAGTTATCTAGACAAAAGGGACATAAAGATAATATTTTTTGGCTGAGTTTCATTGTGATGAAAGACAACGTCAATGAAACAGAAGAATTTATCGATTTAGCTCATCGTCTTGGAATAAGCGAAGTGCGCTTTATGAGTTTACATCCCAATAAACGCACGATTTTCGGTACACGCAGAAGTGACGATGAAGAAAAATTTAGTCACTTTGACCAATCAAATGCTGAAGTATCTAAGCGATTTAATGATTCGCTTCCTGATTTAAAAGAGAAAGCGGAGCAATTAGGAATTAATATTGGCTCGGGCAGCATGAAACATTGGGCAGGCCTTAATGCGGGTTTGCGAGATGTAACCAATCGATTCAGCAATAAAGTAATCAAACAAAACATATTTCCCTTAACTCGTCCCAAAGGTTCTTGTTTAGCACCTTGGACGGGACAAGTTCAAATAGAACAAAATGGTGATGTTGGATTATGCTGTTCGGTTAAACATGTGATCGGAAATTTATACAAACAAAGTTTCGAAGAAATCTGGCATAGTGCTCATATGAACGATATCAGGCATTCTTTTAGTGAAAATAAACAGCCTAAAGTTTGTGGATATTGTCGCGGTATTGGTACTAGTGAATATGCGATACCGGTGAATAAGTTAATAGACGTAAAGTATACCGAAGTGTGACGTTTGTTTAGATGCTTGAGCATGGTGAAAAGTGATAAATTGTTTGCGTAATTAAATAACGCTGGTTTGGAATTGGTAAATTTTTAAGAAGTAGGAAAGCAATGAAGCTAGATTCACTAATTCAACGCCCAATCTTATGGTGTTTGTTCTTAAGCGTACTTGTATTAGCTTTAACTGGCTGTACTAGCAGAACGCCATTGCCTATGGCTTCTGCAGAAAAACTGGAAAACGTAAAGCCACAACGTGGAGAGCCCTTGTTGAGTAGTGGCGATGTGATTGCTGTAGGCTTTTTGGAGGCCACTAGTTTAATCGATAGTCCCTATCAAATTTCGCCAGGCGATATTTTGAGAGTGGATGTAATGGACCATCCTTCATTAACTAAAGAACGTGCAGTCGTGTTACCTGATGGACATGTCTCCATTCCATTAGTAGGAAGGTTGCTCGCAGCTGGCAAAGGGGTGGATGAGCTGAGCCAAGTACTCACCACAGAATTGACTAAACGCAAAATTAAACAGCCTAGCGTGGTGATTTCCGTAGAACAAAGCCAAGATCCTCTCGACCCCTTATTACGTTTGGTTAGCCGCAATGGACAATATGAACCAATGCGCTTTATCGTAGGTCATTCAGAATCCATTGACCTGCCTTTCATTGATCAAGTTAGCGTTAAAACGACTTTGTCTGAATTGCGTCTAACGATAAAACAAAAATATCAGCAAAAATTTGGTTCACGTCTGTATGTTATGGTGCGCTTAGTGGATACAGCTCCACCGGTAGTGTATGTGATTGGGGAGGTGAACCGCCCAGGACCGGTACCTTTTTCAGCTCCTTATAGTCCACTCATGGCTGTGGCTTCGGCAGGCGGTTTTATGGATACCGCTGAAAGTGCAGACATTCGCTTATTTAGACGTCAGGAAGACAACAGTTTCCAAAATTGGTCTATTGATTTACTTGGACGTTTAGAACATGGGATGTCAGAAAGTGATCAATTTGAACTTATGCCAAGTGACGTAATTTATGTGCCAAAAACCGGTATTGCAGAAGCCAATCAAGCTGTAGAGCAATACATTCGTAAAATGATCCCACTTCAATTTGGCATTGGCTTTTCATATTCAATAAACGATGGAACCAACTAATGGCCTCAAAATTAATCGGTTCTGACAGCTTAAATCAAAATGCTGCATATCAACATGTAAGACTGAGATTGTTATCAGAAGGTATGTTAGGGAAACCAGATCTGAGCAAAGTCATTGGCTTAATGGCCCGTTCTTCTGGAGAAGGGGTGACCACAACCGCAGTCGGTTTAGCTTTAGCAATCAATGCGCGTTCGGCTGGGTCAGTGTTATTGATTGATGCCAATCCATCTTCACAGCGCGTTTCTGATTTGCTGGATTGTAAAGCACCATATTTACAGGCAAATGATGTATCGTCAGACAATTTCAATATTGATAATTACATTGTGCATGCTGGAGAACCCGCATTAAATGTACTTAGCTTAGCTAAATTAGAAAACTCACAAACTTGCTCAAGCAGCGAATTTTCGCTGTGTTGGGAAACATTAAAAAAACGCTATGACACCATTATTATGGATATTGGAGCATGGAGTACGGAAGCACCATTAGGCTGGATTGAGCAAGTAGATGATTTAATTTTAGTGTTAGATGGAAATCATACTACACGAGAAATGCTTTCACATTTCAATAAGACCATTGATAGATGTGGTTGTAAATTAAGTGGGTTTATTATGAATAAACATGAAAGGCCCATTCCCGATTTTGTGTATAAATTAATTTCATAGTGCCATTGATACAAATTAAAAACAGGAAGAGTTTGTGACTAAGCGCGATATTTTTATCTTTTTATTTAAATGGCACCGAAGAATAATCGGTATGTTCGTTTTTATTGTAGCAGTGGCTATTTTAATGCAATACATCTCGCCACAGCCATTCTCTGCTAAAGCCGTGGTACTAGTGGAACATAATCGTGCACCTATGATGCGGGCTGACATTTCCCCTGGCCTGCAAACTGTGGATGTACTAAATACGCAAGTAGATATTATTCTTTCGCATACTGTCATTGCCAATGCTGTTGACATGGTTAAACCTCACGAGCGTCCAGAAAAACCAGGTTTCATCAAGGACATGAAAAAGAGTTTTCGTTCAGCGCTCGTCTCGGTCGGTTTATCTGATGAGGCGACTAAGCGAGACAATTGGATACGTTATTTACTGAAAAATGTAAGTGTTAAAGCCTTAGTTAGTTCAAGCATTATTCATATTAAATATACTGATGAAAATCCAGATTGGTCATCCGATATGGTCAATGCCATCGTACAAAGCTACATCAAACATCACGTCGAATTATATAATTCATCAGGTACTGCTGAAGTTTATAAAAGACAAATGGATCAATTGCTCAGCCAATTAGTTGAGCACCGCAAAGCGTTAGATAAATACAATCAATCAGAAGATGTTGCTGCGACATCCGAATTGCGAAAAAGCTTGATTCAGCGGCAGTCTGCATTGCAAGAACGAATCGCAGTACGAGAACATGAACTTGGCGACTTATTACTTAGATTTTCTGCTGAACATGAAAAAGTGATAGCGTTAAAAGGTCAGATTGAAGCCAATCGTCAAGAAATTTCTGGTATCCAAGAGCAAATGCAAAACCTTGAAGAAAACCTATCAGAAACCACTCAAATGCGGCTAAATATTGAAACTGAAGAGGCCTTGTATCGTTCGTATAAACGTCGTTATGACGAAGAGCGACTAAAAGAATTGGCCAACGCAGACTTGATTAACGTGCGTGTAGTAGAGCTTTCGACGCCCGCAGTTAGACCTGACCATTCACGTTTGTTTTATATCGCCATTGCAGTCATAGGGGCGTTTATCTTTTCGTTTGGCATCGCTTTTATCTTTGAATATTTTGATCGACGGGTTAGCAGTTCAGGGATTGCAGAAGAGATTCTAGACGTACCTGAACTGGGTTCTATTGATAAATTTTAAAGCACCTAAAGCCAAGCGTGAATGACAAAGGAGCCTCTTGCAATGCTCGCTACCACAAACTCTAAATTTTGGATGCTTCCAACATTTTTTATTTGTGGCGTGTTTGCACTGATGGCCGGAAAAGGCTCATTGGCAGGAATGGGGGCTTTAATCGGTTTAATTGCACTGTTGCTAATGTTGTTTTCTGGCATTCGCGTTATTGCAATTTTGCTCCTAATCGGTGTTCCAACTATATTCGTATTTCCCAATACTGCTATTCAGGCACTTCCTTTTGTCAATACCGAGCGCTTTTTATTCGGCTGTATTATGGGATTATTATTTCTAAACTTTTTGTTTAGCCACAAGTCTATTGAACCATTAATTAGTCCTGAAAAATTTGCCATGGGCTTTTTATTGGTAGCTATTCTGTCCTACTTTTTTTCAGTCTTGTCAGGTGCATATGTACCAAAACCTAATCAAGACGCCTTCTTTGTAATTCAGTATGTTATGGGTTTTTCTGGCTTTGTGGTTGCACGCCGTCTCAATTGGGATTTACAGTTAATTCTGCGCTTAATTGATATTTTGTTGATAGTTGGGCTGTTTATGACCGCCCAAGCAATTCTACAATATTTTTTAGGGATGGATGTTTTTGTACCTGATTATTTGGAAGTTCCCCACGCTGACGAAGGACGGGTAACCGGTACGTTTGCTAACTCTTCAGAATATGGCGCGGTAGCAGCGACAATATTATTTCTTGGCGTGTTTCGCTATAGCCAGACCAAAGATCACCTAGCGAGAACGGCGATCATTGGTATTTTAGGTATGGTTTGTGTAGCGATATTTTTGTCTAAGACTCGAGCTCCGTGGTTAGCAGTTGCAGTGTCCATGATGCTTATTGCGTATTTGGATGCCAAAGTTCGTCCAATGATCGTCTTTTGCGGAGTGTTAGGGACTGTTGCGGCGATAGTACTTTTACCTTTTTTAGTGGATTTTAACTCCATTCAAGAACGCTTATCTTCTTTGGCACCAATTTATAATCGACTGTCGTTGTGGGTTTCTGGGATTAGTATGGGCATCCAAAATCCGCTATTAGGCGTTGGCTTTGGAACTGAAGGATTTCAAACGGCGCATCCACATTACACCATCGATATAGGTGGAATCTCAGCGTATTGGGCAGCAGGCGTCGGCGTTCCCCATAACGAATTTGTACATATTTTTGCACTTACCGGATTCACCGGTTTGGCACTGTATCTAGGTGTGCTTTGGACTTCATTTAAGCAATTGAAGTTGATATCTGCCAACCAAATGATTAGCCCTGAATCTAGAGTTTTTGCAATGTATGCGGGAGTGATATTAGTCAATTGGATGTTAAATGGCCTTTTTGTTGATACTGGCTTATTTTGGTATCTAATGTTCTTAATGTTCTTTATTGTTGGCGCTGCAATTTCATTTTCTAAGCAAAAGGCCGCAAATCAATAATGTCTGAAGTTAAAACAATTGTTGATCATGGAAAAATCTATTTAATTGCCAATATAACCAATCGTTCTGCGGGCTTGTTACTTTTGCCGGTATACACTTATGTATTATCGGTAGAAGACTATGGTTTGTATGCCATTATTATGGCAGTGAGCGATCTGTTTACGATTGTGTTTGGAATGGGATTTGCGGGTGCCATGAGCCGCTTTTATTTCGAGCGAAATAACAGTAAACAGCAACAAAATTTGGTTGTTAGTACCACCATGTTGGGCTTTTTCGCGATTGCCAGTTTGATTTTAGTCTTTGCTTATCCGTTGGCCAGCCTCACTGTTGAGGTAATGTTTCAATCTCAACAATACTTGCAGTTGTTTATGTATACCATCGCAGGTCTGGTTTTTACTATTTTATATGAACTGCTAATGGGATATGCGGTGATCCGCAAACGAGCTTGGTCTTATTTTGCCATGGCACTTAGCAAAGCGGTGCTATTTATCGGCTTAAATTTACTCTTTGTAGTCTACTGGAAACTCGGTGTGCCGGGAATAATTTACGCCACAATAGCCTCATTAGGTAGCTTATCTCTCGTTGCGCTGGCAATTACATTTTCTCGTGTCGGCTTCGGGTTTTCTAAAACGCTATTTAAACAAATGTTGTTGTTTGGGTTACCACTGGTGCCCTCTGCATTCGCAAATTCAGCGCTCACCACAGTCGAGCGATATTACATTAATAGTATTATCGGCCCTGCTGCTGTGGGGGTTTACTCATTAGGGCATAGATTAGCGTCAATGTTACATATGTTTATTGCGGCACCGTTTTCACAAATATTCTTCGTTCGTCGATTTGAAACACTGGCAAAAGGTGAAGACCAAAGCGCGTTTCATCGAATATTGCTGTTATTCGTAGCGGTAATGATGTTTTTTGCGTTGTTACTTTCGTTGTTTGGTACAGAAATAGTCTGGCTTATTTCTCCTGAAGCGTATTTAGACGTTGTGGTAGTTTTGCCTCTGTTAGGTCTTTCCTTTGTCCTGTCGTCGTTAAATTTGAATATCGAATTAGGTATTTTCTATAATAAAAAAACTTGGGCGATTCCGTTGATTGGATTTATTACTTTAGCGGTTGGGATCCCAGCTAATTATTTATTAATTCATCAATTTGGCATATACGGGGCGGGCTTAGCGTTGTTATTTGTGAACATCGTCCGACTCGTCACTACGGTTTTAATTAATTCTGTTTTAGGCTCGCCCTTTATTACTCTAGATTGGTCTAGAGCATCATCTATTATGACAGTCGGTACGGTGCTGGGAATTTTGGTGAATTTGGCAATGTCAGATAGTGTGAGTTTTTATAGTGTGGCGCTAAAGCTAACTGTAGCGGCTGTATTTTTAATGATGTTGTTGAAAACGCCATTGTTAGATAAACAGACGAAACAAGACTTGGCCTCATTTCGTCGTTAAGCGTATCCGAACTCCAATTTTGTTAAAGTTCGGATTGCAAACTGATGTTTGTATTACAGGCCGACATCGCTTAAGCGCACGTCGTCCACATACATAATGGTTTCAATAGCGGCAGGCGCGGCAGTAATACCTACTTGTAGACTATTATAAACCGCATCAAATAAGGTTAAGGTACGACCGGCTTGATCAATCAGTTTTTGATCATCCATCCAAAGTCTTACGCGACCAGCATCAGAATCCATTAGATAAATATGTAGTCTAACAAACACCCACTTTCCGGTAGGCATAGAATAGTCTTTTCCAGAAGCCATATTAAAAGTAGGTTTATGGGCAAACTTTAACTCAACGCTTGGACGCAAATCATCATCCAGCATTACTCTAATGCCAGGGGCTTGAACCATATAGGTACTTTCTAAATCAATTATGCTTGTGGGCTTTCCTTTTTCAATGTAAAACCAGCCGCTAAACCAAAAGTCGTCGCCTTTTGTGAAATATACAAGTTCTGAATCTATACTGGCCTTATTGACAGACAAACCAGAGCTAGCTGCTTTGGTAATGGCTCTTAGAGATTTTGACCCAGCATGCTTCTTAGTATTTGACGGATCTAAGCGATTATCTTCGAAATCTTTCCCTTTAAGTACGTCATGGCGCAATTTTACATAGGATTGAACATCTGGTGACGCTTTTCCTTGGATCGTCATTGAAGTCCAGTTGTGCTCAGGACCAATCAAATCACGAACATTCGATCCTGATTCAAAGCCTTCATTGAAGCTACGCTGTACTTTCAACTTGCCATATCCGGGCACTAATCTATAAACCGTGTTGTTTTGCTTGGCATATGAATTTTTAACAAAGTCGGGATCATAAAACTGCTCCACTTTTTTGCGTGAACCTTGATTTACTTCAAAAACAAAACCTTTATCTACTTCGAAGGTTTTATTACCGGCTACAATTTTGGTTTTATCACCAATTGTGGTTATTGAATTGGCGGCAGTAGAAGTGCCGCTACAAGCGACCAAACCCATTACCCCAAATGTTACTGCGAGAAAAGACTGACGAAAATTAATAAACATAATGAATCCTGAAAAATAAAAAACAAACCTAATACTTTCTCCCTTAAATACTAGCGTTATGAATTGTACGAAAACCAATCATATAGTAGATGATTATAGAAGAATATTTATTAATCAATACTAGCGTATACAATCGCCCTACCGAGGGCGTGTTTTGCTTTATTTGCTGCTACATACAGCAAGACGAATAGTTTTAGGTGTCGAAAAATTTTACAGTTAAGCATTGAGCTAATTGTAACCCCACAAAGCCAAAATTTAAATTTGTATAAAAAACAAGCGGATATTGTTTTTGTAAATCTAAGTTTACGATTTGTGCATAAAAATTGCAGAGACAAATCACGTATATAAAAGTAAATTTAATTTAAAAAACGCTAAGGAATAAAAAATGATTTCCGTTTCAAAAGCCTTGAAGCTTGTTAGTGCAACGGCCTTGCTAATCTGTTGGTTGCCTGCTCAGGCATCATTAATTGGCCAGGATGTAGATATTGCGCTAGTGTCTGTTGAAACTCCAGGGAGTGCTCCGGTATTCATCGGTTCAGATACATTAGCTAATCCGATTACGGTAACGGTAGAAGAAGGTAGTGCAGAAGCTGTAGGCTTTTTGGACGGCTTTGTTACTGCAGATATCGAAGCTAATGCACTCGGGTTCATTTTCCCAGGGGGGGTGGTTGTACAAGGTGAAGCAATGTCATTGAATGAAGCTTTAGGACTTGGTCCTCAAGAGTTTATTGGGATGTTGTTTGCTAATCTAAGCTGGGGTGTAGATGATCCTGGCATGTTAGTTGGATTTGACAATTTACAAACTAATATCGCAGGGTTTTCAGAAAGCAATGTACTGTTTGATAGTTCAAATATTGCTTTTAACATTGCTGATTTGGTCATTGATGCAGGAAGTTTTGTGATTGTTGAATTATTGGTTGAACATAACGCTGACGTTATCCCAGAACCATCCGTGCTTGCTTTGTTTGCATTAGCATTATTTGGATTAAGAGTTTCACGCAAAAAAGCATAACCCCATTATTTGCGTAATATATGTGAAACCTGGCTGTTTACAGCCGGGTTTTTTAATTGCGTTATATTAAGTGATTAAGGCCTACCCCAACAGAAAGCATAGTTCGGTCAGTTTGCAGAAATAAAATCGCGCGTGAAATGAGATTAATTGAAACTTGTAGTCAGTCTTATTTTGAATGTGTGATTGCCCCAGTGTCCTGATTGATTTTTCCCTTCACTAAGGATTTCTGATAAGCCGATAACCTGTAAGAGCGTTAAACAACCCTTATAATTTAGGACGTTAAGTGATATTTAGGTGTTACCAAGCACCTAATACACATTTTTGTTAAATATGCATGCCTTGAAAGTCATAAATAGTATTTTCAAATCAAATAGCAATGACCAGTTGCGAATATAAAACAGATCAAACTCCACACGTTTCTTCATCTTGTCGGTTGTTTGGGTTTCTCCTCTAAACCCATTGACTTGTGCCCAGCCCGTAATCCCAGGTTTAACCGTATGTCGTAACATGTAACGATCAACTATTTTTCGATATTTGGTATTGTGGACAACAGCATGGGGGCGTGGGCCTATTATCGACATTTTTCCAGACAGAACGTTTAAAAACTGCGGTAATTCATCGATCGAGGTTTTGCGAATAAAACGCCCTACTTTAGTGATTCTTGGGTCATCTTTAGTTGCCTGAGGTACATTTGTTTCGTTTTCAATGTGTTTCATACTTCGAAACTTCCAAATTGAAAACTCTTTACCATTAAGACCATAGCGTCTCTGTTTAAAGATGACTGGACCAGGTGATTCAAGCTTGATTGAAATCGCTACTATTAAACAAGGAATGCTAATTAACATTAGGATGGGAATACAAATTAAAATATCCTCTATTCTTTTAGTCCAGTCGTTCACACCGTGAAATGGACTTTCGTGAATGCTAAGAATAGGGACTTCGCCCAACATATCCCATCTGCCGCTTAAGATATTATAGGAATCGAAATCATGAGCGAGATATACATTGGCTGTTGTGTCACAAAAGGCTCTAATAATCTCTTGAATACGCTTTTCGGCAAATATGGGAAATGTAATATAAATAATATCAATATCGCCCAGTCTAGCCATTTTTACTAGATCATCTAAATTGCCTTTAAAGAATTCATCTTCTAAATCATCTTTAGTTAATCGGCTGCCATCACTGCATATTCTGTCATCGTAATAACCACAAAAATGTAATCCCATCCAAGTCGCATTATTGACTGTGTTGGCTAAGCGTTTACTCAACTCGGAGTAGCCCAAGATTGCGACGCTTCTGGAATTGAAATTCCGAATCCTCAAAAAGTGTGAGACTTTCCTAGCAAAGACATGCCAAACACACAAGCATATTGGTGTCGCGATTAACCATGTAAATATTATTTGCGGACGGAAATATTGAAGTTGCTGTAACAAATAGCCTAAAAAAACCAATATAATCAGGGAATATAGCCATATTGTGCAAATGTTGAATGACTCTTTGACGACTGTTGATATTCGCCAAGAGCGATACAGTCCATATTTTTTTGCAATAACAAAAAAAACGACTAACGATATCAATATTAGCAATGTGTCTTTGTCTTGCCAAACTATCCTATGGTTGCTGTGTATAATTGCATAACAACCAGCTATGAGTATCCCATCGACCAACTGAAAAATAGCGGTGAGTTTTGTCATATGAGGTCTTAATAAACCATTCATAACGATCTAAATTCCGTATTTTGTTTTTAACATTAATCTACAATTATTGGTTCATTGATTAACGATGTATCCTTTATATATTGATAATATTTTTGTTTAAATTGTGGCTTCATATGCCAATCAAACAAGCCAAGCAACGTGCCCCACATAACACCTAAATCACGTGCAACAACGATCCCAATCGATTGGAAAATAAATTTATGCTTACGTAATTTCCCGTCAACCTTAATAACTTTTGAAACACCAGATTTCCAAAAATACATTAATGCCCCTATAACAATAGCAGTTAAGAGTATTTTCGTTGGAAAAAATGGTATAAAAATCAATGGTAAGATGTATATTGCGAGTAACTTCAGAAGATATTTTTGTAAGTATCTGGTCCGCCCATTTCCTCTGGAATAGGTTTGCATTTGTTTGAAAACATCTAACAGGTTACTGCGCATATGGTGCTTAATTCTGGCTTCAGGAAGAAGTGCGTAAACCGGCTTAAAGGTCATCATTTTCCGACCAAATAATTTATCTTCAGCCGCTCGTAACCAATCTGGCATGCCTTGTACCTTGATCCACATATCTCGACTGATGGCTAAACTTAATGCTCCGGGGGAGTGGTCAGTCGGCATTTGCTGCATTAATTTTTCGATAGGGATTTTGTCTAACAACGCATTGTTGTGGTACAAAATTGAAGCAACAACATGTTCGAAATCGCTATCAGCATCAGGAATAAATGCGCCACTTACAAACCCCATTTCTGGATTCTGTTCGAACGGTACGGCCATTTTTTCTATCCAATCTGGGGCGACAGTATTCCCAAAGTCCATTAACATTAAAATATCGCTATTGCAGGCAGCGAATGCGTAATTTCTTCCAGCGCCGGCATAGACATCAGGGTTATCGATTATTATTAACTTAACCCCTCGATCTTGATATTTCGCTACAACTTCACGAGTTTTATCAGTACTACCGCCATCCGCTACAATGATTTCGTCAGGCAAGCGAGTTGACTTGAATATTGAATCCAAGGTTTCAACTGCTGAAGTTTCCTCATTCAAGGCAGGCATCAATAGTGCTACTGACTTAACCATAATAAAAACTTTTCCTTGTTATCACGTTAATTTCGCCAATATTGCTTACCGTGCTTAAGACCCACTACGAAATGCACTGGCGACATTAAACGCACAGGCAAAAGGCCAACTCTTATTTAGTGTAAATCGCGGGTATTCATACTTATCACTCGATTGAGTAATCACACCATTATTGGTTGTAAATGCACAGGTATAACCATTATTAGCCACTTCTTTTGAAGCGGCATGGGTATAGTGCGAAAACGTACCGTAAGGATAAGCAAAAGTTTCCACGGGGCTTTTTAGTTTTGACGACAAATCTTGTGTACTTTGATTAATTTCATGGGCGTAATCGTTCGTTTCTGCTTTACCTAAATTGATATGACTTGCAGTATGTCCACCAATTTCAAAACCTTGATTTTGTAAGTCGTGAAGCTGTTCCCAATTCATCAGTGGGTGGTCTCTACCAATTTGTACGGCAGCAACTGCTAGTTCTTTCGCTAGTTTTAGAATTGTTTGTGGGATATCACAAGGTTTGGTGTGGCGAAACGCAGCGGCTAGTTTTTTCTGTGCTTCCTGTACGTGCACCGCAGAGTCTAAAAGTATAATTTTAGGGAGTTTTTCTTGCTCTAACCAAAGTGGATAAACTTGGCTTATATCAATTTGCTTTTTTTGGGTATTTTTTAATAAGTAAGCTAATTGCTCCCACCAAAATAATTTGTCGGTTCCTACATAATCACTCACTACATAAAACGCACCCGATATTCCCAGCTTCTTTAAAATTGGTGCGGCAACAGTGTAATTGTCTTCAAATCCATCGTCGAAGGTGACGGTAAAATATAAACCTGGCTTTTTTAATGCTTCATTGACTTGAGAAGGACGAATCGGTGTGAAGTGTTTTAACATAAAACGCATTTGTGCTTCGAATATATCCGCGGGAACACCAAGCTCATCTGCGAGCAATCCGCTATTTACTTCATGACTATCTACAATTCTATGATAATAAGGTACGGCTACAATTCCCTGAGTTTTCGCTTTTCTAGACCAACTCCTTTGATAAAAACCTAAAGAATATAAGATTGGGCTAATGGCTTTATGGGCCAACTCAACAACATCCATTCATAAACTCCAACATCCTACTCACTTATACATTTAGACATTAAATGTCTTGATGATGTTATTTTATACAATATACTGGATTCAACAACAAACTAGTCAAAAAACCTACAATTTTTTTGGTTTAACGTTTTGATAGTGAAAGAAATTGGGCGAGCGCGTAGATTTTTACTCAAATACTATATTGAGAAGCATACTCTAATTATGGAATGCTAAAGGAAGTAATAAATAGGACGACATTTACATGCATGGTAGTAACTTCGAACAATTAATTAGTGACCACCCTGGTATAACGGATTTCTTTCTGCATAACAAAGCAGATAAGAGTGGAAAATCAAAGTCGATATTATTCGTTGTTGTTGATGAATTTTATGCTGAACAAGAAATTCAAAATTCAATTTTTGAGTTTCTACCGCCTAATCATTCGGTTGATTTCGTTGTACCCGTTACAACCATTCCTTTAAATCAATTTGGCGAAATTGATACCACCGCATTGGATAGTTTATATATATTTGAGCAGAATAATCTGAATGCAAATCTTGAACAGCATTTTGCAAGTCATAATCGACAAGATGCAGTAGCCCTGCTAACTCCCAACAGCTTTGACACCCCTCCATTATATTTAAACGATTTAATTCAAGTAAAAACAAGCCCACAAAATACGGCTAAAAAACAACAAAAAACGAGTCAAGTTAACGCAACAACAAACAATCAAATTGCCTATAGTGATGGCGGTAAATTGGACGTGCCAGATAATGCCCCTAAAGTACTCGTGGATTGTTTGTTGCGTGCTGCTAGTGCAAATAATGGCAATAATATCGTCTCGTATAAACAAGGAGTGGAACGCAGTCTTGATTATCCGCAACTATTAGAACAAGCCAGCAAGGTTTTATGTGGATTGCGTAAGCAGGGACATAAGGTAGGCAGTCCTTTTATTTTCCAGTTTGCCGATAATGCAGAGTTTTTGATAAATTTTTGGGGATGTTTGCTTGGCGGTTTTGTCCCGGTCCCAATGGCTCTAGCTGCAGATTATCAAAATGACCAAAGTGCGATTGATAATCTTCAGCGGGTAAGTGCGATGCTAGGTAACGCAGCTATTTTAACTTCAACTGAATTGCATGCCGACATATCTGCCATGCAATGGTTACAACAAAAAAATGCTGTGCCTGTAATCAATTGTACCGAACTACAAAGTAATTCAATTGATAGTGATTATTATCAAGCGTCAGAAGAAGATGTCACCTTGATTATGTTGACCTCTGGTACCACTGGAACGCCTAAAGGTGTCCCTCTTACCCATAAAAATTTAATTAGTCGTTCCATAGGAAGTGTTCAAGTTAATGGATTTTCTGAACAGACTCGTTCATTGAACTGGATGCCTTTGGACCATGTGGCAGGGATTATCTTTTTCCATTTGCGCGATGTTTATTTAGGCTGTACTCAAGTGCACGTTGCGGCGGCGGATATTCTAGCTGCCCCGTTATCTTGGATAGATTTACTCGAGCAACATCAGGCAAGTGTTACCTTTGCGCCCAACTTTGCATTTGGCTTGATCGCTGGCTTAAGCGAAGAAATAGCACAACGCAATTGGGATTTGTCGGCACTTAAGTTGGTATTAAACGGTGGTGAGGCAGTCGTTGCTAGCACTGCAAGACAGTTTTTACAGTTATTTGAATCCTCTGGGTTAAGCAAACATGCAATGTGCCCAGCTTGGGGCATGTCTGAAACTTCTTCGGGAATTACTTACGCCAGAGATTTTGAATTGGATAATACCAGTGACTCTGACTCGCATGTTTCCGTTGGACCTCCAATGCCGGGCGATTTTATGCGCATAACAGATGCCCAGAACCAAGTGCTAAACGAAGGTGACGTGGGACGTCTACAGGTTAAAGGTCACACGGTTTTTCACGGCTATTATCAAAATCCGGAAGCGAATGAAGAGGCGTTTACCGAGGATGGTTGGTTCAATACCGGTGATCTAGGTATCTTAGTCGATGGCAAACTTACCATCACCGGACGAGAAAAAGACGTTATTATTGTAAACGGCGTTAACTACTCGGGTCCAGAAATTGAGAGCATCGTAGAAGATATTGAGCAGATTAGCCGTTCGTTCGCAGCAGCCTGTGCAGTTGCTGATCCGCATCAAGGCGGGAAAGAGTGCTTGGCAATCTTTTTTGTATGTGATGGTAATCTAACCGCTTCATTATTGCGCACCATAAAAGGTCAGGTGACGAGCAAAGCTGGCGTAAGTCCCCAATATCTTGTACCACTGCAAAGAGATCAAATTCCTAAAACGTCGATTGGTAAAATTCAGCGTACAAAGTTAAAAAATAGCTTTGAAGCTGGCCACTTTTATCAGCAAATAAAAACAGCTGACATGTTATTAGGAAATCACTGTATTCCAGCATGGTTATTTCAACCAAGTTGGCAGTTGACTCAACCGGTCCTTATTCAATCGTTAGCGCAAAAAAAGGTGGTAATATTTGCACACCAAAACACCATTAGTATTGAATTAGTAAACCAGCTCAAAACGCTCGGGGCTGAACCTATTTTGGTTACTGGGTCTGATACATTGAGTTTGAACGGCAATGACCCTTTGCAAATTAGGTCAGTGCAAAGTGAAGATTATACAGCCGCAATGGCTCACATCGCAGAATCAGACAATAAAACATCTATAGATTACGTTCTATGTTTATGGTCTCTTCAAGACGAAGATGATACATCAACGTGGGATGAGAACTCGCCGCAACTATACTCGGCAATTGTAGCGTGTGCAGCAGGGATATGTTCATATGTCGAGAACGATCAACAATTGCAGCTTATGTATGTCACCCAAGGTGCTCAATCTTGGCAGAGTAGTCAGGTTACAGCCGATAACGCTGGGCTTCCCGCGTTAATCAAAACCCTAAAGCAAGAACTGCCTGACATCAACTATGTGCATATTGACCT
This sequence comes from Aliiglaciecola lipolytica E3, assembly GCF_000314975.1. Taxonomy (GTDB): domain Bacteria; phylum Pseudomonadota; class Gammaproteobacteria; order Enterobacterales; family Alteromonadaceae; genus Aliiglaciecola; species Aliiglaciecola lipolytica. The sequence continues at coordinate 120,120 of NZ_BAEN01000022.1, read as the reverse complement.
AGCGTTAAACGAACCTGATGCTGCGAGCAAAATTATAATCGAATTGCAGTCTAAACAAGCTGGTAAGGATATTATTTGGAGCAATCAACAACGTTTTAGCGCTGAACTGAATCCTTGTCGACTTACTTCCATAGAAACAGATCCACTCGCTCCCAATCAACCTGCTGGATTTGTTTTATCCGGCGGACTTGGGGGGATCGGTCAGCAACTGATTAAAACATTACTGCATTCGGCTCATGCAAAAATTTTAATCATCGGGCGCAGTTCCTTGGAGGATGTAAAACAACAGCATGTAAACTTGTCAAAATGGCTAAAAAGCACCGCCAATCTATCCTATGTAACAGCCGATGTAACAAACAGCGAGGCTGTGAACTTAGCTGTTAAAACCTGGTTGTCAGAACAACAAGTTACCTTGCACAGTATCTTCCATTTAGCTGGTGGTTATCATGAAGCAACGTTGCAAGAAGAGAGTGTACAAGGTTTCTCAGATTTGGCCGTGGCAAAGCTGGCGGGCGCTAATTCGTTTGCCAACATTCTTACACAATTCCCAGCAGCTAATTTAATTAATTTTTCGTCAACCGCTGGTGTGTTTGGTGGTGCAACGATAGGAGCTTATGCTGCGGCTAGCTGTGCCCTAGACGGCTTGTCGCATAATCTAAGACAACAAGGTTTAAGGTGTTTCGACATCAATTGGTCATCTTGGCGCTCAACGGGTATGAGTGAAGGAAATACTGCAATCGAAGCGCTACGAGCAAGAGGGATTCTTGAATTAGATATTGAAGCGGCCTTAAATAGCTTGCGCTTAATCTTAGGGCAAGGTGAAGCAGGTCAATATATTGTCGGCCTAGATCCTCAGAATCCCATTATTCGTCGCTTAATGCCAAATTGCTTAAATAGCCTGACGCCAACTGTATTTAGCAGCTCAGAAGGAACTGCGGGCTCTGAAAAGTTAGATTTTGTCGATAACTTTGCACAATCTTTCGAAACGCCGCTGTTACAGATCGATAAGATACCACTTTTAAGTGATGGGCAAGTCGATGAAGCGGCGCTAACACTTATTGCCACGCAAGGTAACACTGAAGTTGTGCCAGCTAAAACTGAGACAGAAAAAGCCGTTGTCGAAATCTGGAAAAAAATTCTAAATCTCGATACTGTCAGCATACAATGGAACTTCTTTGATGTTGGCGGACAATCTATCACAGCCACTAAGTTGATCGCCGCTATTCGCACTCAATTTGCGGTAAATTGGACCTTAAAAGATATTTTCAGTGCCGCGACTTGTGAACAACAAGCGGCCGCGATTGAGCAAATTGTCAGTCAGTCTGAGTCGAACATTTTAGAGCAAGCTGACATCCCCATATTAGATCGTAGCGAGCCACTACCTTTGTCTTCTGCCCAAAAGAGGTTGTGGTTTATAGAGCAGCTGGATATTCCATCTAGTGCTTACAATGTCACCGCCAGTATTCGTTTTGACCATACGCCTGAACACGCGCGTTTAGAACAATGTCTTGAAGCCATAATGCGTAGTCAGGAAAGTCTACGTGTCGTGTTTCCATCTCTAGGTGGCGTCCCCAAACAACATGTTTTGGAGTCAGTCTCAGCACACATAAACACGAAATCTGTTGCTTCAATTAGTGAATATAATCAGCTTTTAATTTCGGAAGGACGCTTTCAATTTGATTTAACGCATGGGCCTTTGCTTAGAGCGACATTAGTTAATTTTGAAGATGAGTTCACCTTGGTGTTAACGCTGCATCATATCATTAGTGATGGATGGTCTATGCGAGTACTGTTTCAACAATTTGAAGCAATATATACCGGTCAAAAATTACCTGTATTGCCTGCAAATAGTGTGCAGTACGCAGATTATGCGGCTTGGCAACAAGGCAAATTGGAAAAAGGCGACTATCAACAGCAACTCGCGTACTGGCAACAAAATTTAAAAGGCGCTTTGTCTGGATTTGGCATTCCAACCGATTTCCCTCGGCCACAGGTGCAAACTTATAATGGCAAACGCATTAAACAGTGCATTCCCGCAAAATTGAGTGGGCAGTTACAAGAATTTGCCAAACAACGTAATAAAACCTCTTTTGTACTTTTGTTAACCGCGTTTAAAGTGCTGTTAGCTCGCTATGCACAACAATCTGATGTGTTAGTAGGAACCGTGGTTGCAAACCGAGATTTTGCCCAAGTGGAAAATTTAATCGGCTTTTTTGTGAACCCCGTCGTACTGCGAACGGACGTATCTAAACAAAGCAGTTTCGAACAACTATTGGATGCTGTTAATCACACCACCTTGGATGCAGTTGCAAATCACAATATTCCGTTTGAATATCTTGCTGACAAGCTCCAACCGCCCCGTGATACCAGTCGTTCTCCGTTGTTTCAAATTGCATTTGATTTTCGTGATCCGGATTTAACTCGTAGCGAAAACCAACAGCTATCCTATAACGTAATGGAGGCCGACTTAGGTACGGCAAAATATGACTTGCACCTCACTTTAGAGGAGGCGGGTTCTGAGATTCTCGCTTATTGGGAATACAATACAGACCTGTTTGCCGCACAGACTATTGAGCGAATGACTTTGAATTATCAACGTTTATTGGAAAACGTTATAAACGCTCCTGAGCAGACAATTAGCTCGATAGATTTGCTGTCACCAGTTGAAATTACGCTACAAAATAGTTGGAATCAAACTGATGCGCCCTATAAGAATGCATTATGTATGCATCAACTCTTTGAGTTGGCAGTGCAAAATAGGGGAGATGAAGAAGCGCTCCGATTTGGTAACCAAAGTTTAACTTACAAACAACTTAATCAAAAAGCGAATCAGCTAGCCCGAGAACTGATAACTCATGGAGCGGTTAGAAACGGCTTAGTTGCCATGTGTGTCGAGCGTTCTTTAGATACCGTTATCTGTGTTTTAGCTATTCTTAAATCAGGCGCTGCTTATATGGCGCTAGATCCGAGCTATCCACAACAACGCTTAGACTTCATGTTAGCGGATTCTGGCGCTAGCTTATTACTAACTCGCGGTACTTATGCTGATAAGTTCGCCAGTCAAAATATCAAAACCGTCACTTACGACGATTCAGATTCCGTGAGTCATCATGATCCCCAGAATTTAGATATCAATTCGAATCCTCACGACCTTGCTTATGTGATTTATACGTCGGGTTCTACGGGTACGCCAAAAGGTGTGATGCTTGAGCATGGTGGATGGTGCAATATTGCACAGGCTCAAATTGACAGCTTTGGTTTGCAGCCAGGTATGCGAATATTGCAGTTTGCATCTATGAGCTTTGATGCATCGGCATTTGAATTAGCAATGGCATGGGGCTCGCAAGGTACGCTAGTCATGGGAGCAAAAGAAGCGGTGTTACCGGGGCCAGCGTTGGCTAACCTGTTAAATCAACAGCATGTGCAAGTTGTTACTTTGCCACCAACAGCATTGAGCGCTCTAGGTGATGAAAGTTTACCTGACTTAAAAGTTATTACCGTTGCCGGAGAGGCTTGCTCCGCTGAACTGGTTCAAAAGTGGGCGGGACCAGAACGCCGTTTCTTTAACCTTTATGGTCCAACTGAAACAACTATTTGGGCAAGTTACGCGGAATGTTATCAGTCGGATGAAGGGTTACCCGTCATCGGTAAACCGGTAGCGAACACACAATTATTCGTCTTAGATGAACAACTCAATCGATTACCTGCAGGTATGCCGGGCGAGCTGGGGATAGCAGGTGTTGGTGTTGCTCGTGGCTACATTAATCGAGCAGATTTGACCGCTGAACGTTTTATCGAAAATCAATTTTCGAATAGTACCAACTCAAAAATTTATCGTAGCGGAGATTTGGTTAAATATCGAGCCGATGGAAATTTAGAGTTTTTAGGCCGTATTGACCACCAAGTAAAAGTGCGAGGGTTTAGAATAGAATTGGGCGAAATAGAAGCGGTTTTACGTAAATACCCAAATGTGACCGAGGCCGTGGTGGTAGCACATCAAACGCAAGCTTACGACAAAACCCTGTTTGCTTACGTAAGTACAGTTAACTCAAGTAACACAGATGCTTTGGCGATTAGAGAATTTCTAAAAGAGTCGCTTACCGACTATATGGTTCCATCACAGGTGTTTGTACTTGATTCATTACCGTTAAGCCTCAACGGTAAAGTTGATCGTAAGGCTTTACCCTCTCCCGAATCATTACGCGCGAAAACCCAAACTACGGTGAGTAATGCTAGCTCATCGATGGAAAGCTTGGTCAGTGATATTTGGAAAAATGTATTGGATTTAGACGCAATCGACATCAATCAAAACTTTTTCGACATAGGCGGGCATTCATTAAAAATGGCCCAAGTGCAAACTCAGCTTGTCGAGAAGTTGAACAAAGAAGTGTCATTAGTCGACTTATTTCAATATACAACGATTAAGACATTAGCGAATTATTTAGATTCATTGTCTGGCGAAAAATCAGAATCGACACCAAAAGTAGAGAAACAAAAAAGTAAAGTAAGTGGTCAACAACGACTTGCTAAAATGGCAGCCATGAAAAAGCGGCAGGGACGATAATATGTCAGAAGACGAAGAACGCTTTAGCGGATTTGAAATTGCGGTGGTTGGGATGGCGTGTCGCTTTCCTGGTGCAAATAATGCGGATGCGTTTTGGCAGAATCTGAAAAATGGCGTTGAATCAATTCAACGTTTTAGTCAACAAGAACTGATTGCTTTGGGGCATGATCCAGAGGTAGTGAAACAGGATAATTTCGTTCCAGCGCACGGTGCTGTGGATTTTTATAATCAGTTTGACGCGAAGTTTTTTGGTTACACTCCTAGAGAAGCTGGGGTAATGGATCCACAGCAACGCTTGTTTTTAGAGCTTGCTTGGGAAGCTCTGGAAGATGCAGGTTATGCCCCTAATTCCATGCAAGTACCGGTAGGGATTTTTGCCGGAACCAGCACCAACACTTATCTGGAAGCCAACGTTCGCAAAAACCAGAAAGTGCTCGCAGCTATATCTGATTTTCAGGCAAATGTACTCAACCAAAACGACTTCTTATCCACTCGAGCCAGCTACAAATTGGGTTTGAGCGGTCCAAGCTTTACCTTGCAATCTGCTTGTTCAACCTCGCTTGTTGCCACTCATGTTGCTTGCCAGCAACTAATATCAGGATCGTGTGATGTAGCGCTCGCTGGTGGTGTATCTATTACACTGCCAGTGAATTGGGGGTATCAGTATCAAGAAGGTATGATTTATTCCCCTGATGGACATTGCCACGCGTTTGATGAAAACGCCAGTGGCACACTCAAAGGGGACGGTGGCGGAATTGTAGTGCTTAAACGGCTAGCCGACGCCATAGAAGATGGCGATCATATTGAGGCAGTGATTTTAGGCTCGGCAGTAAACAATGACGCTCAGGCCAAAGTAGGTTACACCGCACCTGGATTAGATGGCCAAGTTGAGGTGATTCAAACCGCGATGTTGATGGCTGATGTTGAAGCGGATTCAATTTCTAACATTGAATGCCATGGTACTGGCACTCCTATGGGCGATCCTATTGAAATAGCGGCACTAACAAAAGCCTTTGGTGAAGACGTAGGCAAGCAATATTGTGCGGTTGGCTCAGTTAAAACCAATATTGGTCATCTGGATGCCGGAGCCGGTGTGGCGGGTTTGATTAAAACCGTATTGGCGCTGAAACATAAAACGTTGCCACCTAGTTTGAATTTCAAACGGCCTAACCCAATTATTCAATTTGAGAAAACGCCATTTTATGTAAACGATAAGTGCCAACCTTGGCAAGTGGACGATTTTCCTCGCCGGGGGGCGGTAAGTTCATTTGGTATTGGTGGCACCAATGCGCATATTATCGTAGAAGAGACCCCCGACGACTTAATTCATGAACAAACCTCAAATGACCAAAAATCTTATTTGATAGGTTGGTCTGCGCAGTCAAAAAGCAGTTTAGATGCTTACACTCAGAAGTTAATTGACACTTTCCGAGCCAAAAATGGCCGGGCGTTACAAGATATTGCCTTTACTCTGAATTCTGGTCGGGAAAAATTTGAACACCGTCGCGCGTTTATTTGTAATTCTAAGCAGCACGCATTATCTATCTTAACCGAAGAAAAATCCCCAGAATTAGTTACCGGTAAATGTTCACAAGAGGAGTCGGTGATCACCTTCATGTTTCCGGGTCAGGGTTCACAATATGTGAATATGGGACGTGATTTATATCAAACAGAACCTGTATTTAAACAGCATGTTGATACTTGCGCACAATTGTTACTGCCTCATTTAGAAATTGATATCCGGAAGGTGTTATTCCCAGAACAAATAGAGCAATCTGAGCCGGCTAGAGAACAACTGGTTCAAACAAAAATAACCCAGCCAGCATTGTTTACCGTCGGTTATGCGCTAGCCAAATTGTGGCAATCTAAAGGAATTACAGCCAATACTGTGGTTGGACACAGTATAGGTGAGTTTGCTGCAGCCTGTATCGCGGGTGTATTTAGTTTAGAAGATGCATTACGTTTGGTGACTAAACGTGGTGAACTTATGCAAGCTTTACCTGCTGGAAACATGCTATCAGTGCAATTACCTGTAGTCGATGTGAAACCCTTGCTGAATCAAGAATTATCTATCGCTGCGATAAATTCACCTTCGCTATGCGTGGTATCAGGGCCCACCTCGGCATTGACAGAGTTGGCAAATCGACTGAAAGAAAAGGGCGTCAGTGCTAAAAATTTAAATACATCTCATGCTTTTCATTCTCAAATGATGGAGCCAATCTTGCCTGAGTTTGAACAAGTATTAAGAACGTGTTCGATGCAGGTGCCATCAATAGACATAGTTTCTACTGTTACGGGAGACGTGATTGACTCATCGACCATTACTTCGGTGCAATATTGGCTCGATAATATCCGTCAATCGGTTAATTTTGCTGGGGCAGCTCAAACCTTATTGTCCAATGCACAACGTGTGTATTTAGAATGCGGGCCGGGCAATACTTTGTGTTCGTTGCTACGTTCAAATGCTGAAAAGCCAGCCAATATAAATTGTATCAATAGCTTTAGGCATCCGCTGGAAAACATCAACGACACTTTGTTCTTTAATGCTGCGCATGCCAAATTGTGGACTTGTGGTGTAGATCTATCGTCAGAACTTTTGCCAAGCGTTGGGCGAAGAGTGTCACTGCCAACCTATGCTTTTTCGCGCAAGTTATGTTGGGTTGAACCAGAGGCTGAGATCCAAGTAAAACAAAGTGTCGCAACGACAAAGGGTGTTGCTACCAATAAAATGCCTTTTGAAAATTGGTTTTACAGCCCATCTTGGCAATCTCAACCTCTTTCGGCTTCAAATAGTAGTAGCGTCAAAGATGAGTCTTGGTTGTTGTTAGCTGAAGACGCGGAGCCGTTAAAAATGCTGGTGGCCTGTCTAGAGCAACAAAGTGTTAGTAACATAACTAGCCATTTAATTGCCGAGCCTACTGACGTTAACTTACTAGCCAGTCTGTTAAATGATGCGCCCACAAATAAATTTACAAACGTGGTAGTCATTGGCTCACAGCAAAACGTGTCAGATGAAAATACATCCGTACCCACAGGCAAGCCTTTTAAAAATTTACTTAGCGTACTGCAAATTCTTGTTACTAAGATAGATTTCAGTGAACTTACATTTAACTATCTTTGCCATCATGCTTGTTCTATAAATAGTCAGTACACAACAGCTCCTGAACGACTTATGCCGTTAGGATTGCTGCGTAGTTTACGAGCTGAATATGAAGGCGTGAATTGTAAATTCATTAATATCAACGAATCTCACCCTAACCTTATTCGAATTCTCGACGAATGCCGAACAAATGACGATAGTTTAGTGGTTAATTATGAAATAGGCCGTCGGTGGGTGCAGCAACTACAGGCAGCTCAATTAGCACCTGTTCAAGCTGATAAATCAAAACTCAAAATCGGTGGTACATATCTGATTACCGGTGGTTTGGGAGCGATGGGGTTAGCATTAGCAACCTATATTGCTGAACATTATCAGGCTAACTTAATCTTAGTTAGTCGCGCGGCTCTACCGGAGTCTTCGACGGACGAAAGGGTTAGTCAACAAATTGAAGCCGTTAAAAAACTGCGGGCTAGAGGATCGAAAGTGTTAGTTTTTGCTGGAGATGTGGCAAATCCAGCCGCTATGCAAAAGCTAAAACAAGAAACCCTAACCCAATTTGGTTCGCTCAATGGGATTTTTCATGCCGCAGGTATTCCCGGAGGGGGCATTATTGCCATGTTGCAAGATAGTACCGTTGACGAGGTGTTTTCGTCGAAAGTGCACGGCACTTGGCAGCTTTGCAATACGTTTGCCGATCAGCCCATGGACTTTATCGTATTGTGCTCATCACTTACCTCTTTTATAGACCGACCGGGACGTGCAGAATACGCGGCTGCCAATTATTATTTAGACGGTGTGGCAAATACTGGCGGTTATCTACATCCTGATCTGAACCCTTCTAAGACCCCTATTTTTAGTATCAACTGGGATGCGTGGACTGGCAGTGCTATGAGTCAAGACGCTAAAGCGCCTAGTGCAGATGATCGCATCGATAGCGTACAAGGAGTAGAAGCCTTTTTACGTTGTCTACAATCTGACTGGCCACAAATCGTGGTGTCAACTCGCAACCTCAATCCGTTTCAGCAATTGGTTGAAGAAAACTCTATTGCCAGTGAAATAATAGAGCCAGCACAAGACAACGAACTAGATAGCGAGAAACTTGACCCGTCACTTACTTCCTGTCAGCGCATATTAATGGGTATATGGCAGGATTTACTGGGTGTTGATGAGTTGTCATTACAAGACAATTTCTTTGAGTTGGGAGGGGATTCAATCGTTAGTTTGCAGATGACATCTCGTGCTGCTCAACAAGGTTTGAAAATTACAGCTAGGCAAGTATTTGAAAATCAAACTATAGCCGAGTTAGCGGCTTTGGTTGAAGATCAATTGGGCAATGTGGAGCAAGAGCAACGCGCGAGCACAGAACCGTCTTCACACACTGAGTCTGCGATTGAAGAGCCGCTAAGCGCGGCAGAATTAGTGGTTGGCGAAACCCCATTAACGCCGATTCAAAACTGGTTCTTCGCCAATAATTTTAGTTATCCCAATCAATGGAATCTTTATTATCAGCTGTCAGCACCAGAGCAGATTGATGCCCAGCAGCTTGAACAACTATTACAGGTAATCGTGCTACAACATGATGTACTTCGAACGCATTTTGAGCAGCAGGAAAATGGCTGGCGGCAAATTGTGGAAGGTGAAGAGCATGAGTTAGCGTTCGAGCATATAAAATTCAATGCTGATGATTTTAAACATAAAAACTGGTCGCAACTGCTTGATGAACACGTGGCCAAACAGAGTGCGTCTTTGCAATTGAATGGCGGCAATCTATACCGGTTTGTGTGGTTAAAAGGCGAAAGTGATCAGTCAGTGTTAGTACTGTTAGTACATCATCTGTTGGTAGATATTGTTTCGTTTCATATTCTGGTGGACGATATAAACAGTGCTTGGCAAAATTTACAAGCCAATAAACCGATGCTGCTGCCTCCCAAAACTGCGTCTTTCCAAGCTTATTCAACTGCACTACAGACCTTTGCAAAAAGTGATTTGTGTCAGCAACAAGCCAAGTATTGGCAGCAATATTCCGGCTTGCAACTATTAGGCTTACCGGTTGATTATGATAATGGACGTAATCTGGTGTCTTCAGCAGCAGAGTATCGGGTGACGTTAGATGCATTTACCACCGCGCGTATAACCAAAGATTTAGTCAAGCAAGGGTTACAAGCAAAAGATGTGTTATTGGCCGCTTTAGTATTAACATTAGGAGAGTTCAGCGGGCAATCAAGCATGTTGGTTGAGTTAGAAGAGCACGGTCGGGACAGTGTGGATGAACTCGATGTCAGTCGCACTTTAGGTTGGTTTACCAAAGCATATCCGGCCTTTTTCACCGTTGGTTCGAGTCAGCATCCAATTGCCACTATCCAACAGGTACGCGACACAGCACAACGTGCTAGCGATGCTGGATTAAGTTTTGGGTTAAGTACGCTGCAAACAACGCAAAGTAGATTATCACAAGAAGAGTTTGCACGGCCGCAAGTTGTGTTTTTATATCAAGGTAACGTACTGCAAGGTGAACGCAATGCGGATTTTGCGCCCATCAGTGTTTGCCAGGCAAGCCGTCACTCTGAACAAGAACGCACACATTTACTTGAATTTAATGTTTGGATTGAGCAAGGACAGGCACAAATCAGCGTAGGTTATAGTGCCCATTGTCATCAGCTTGAGTCTATCGAGCATCTATTAGCTCGCTATCAATATTTTGCCAAGCTTTTAGTCGCTCCTCCAGCCCAGCAAACGCAGCCAAAATTGCCTGTTCAAGCAGTGTCTAAACCTGTCTCATCACCAGCAAATACAGTTGCCTTATCGTATGCGCAAGAACGTGTATGGTTTTTGGAGCAAATAGAAGAAAACTCTACTTTACATAACAAGCATTCAATATTGAGTATTGAAGGCAAGTTAGAGCCGCAAAATTTGCACCGGGCAATAAACAATGTAGTGGCAATTCATCAAAGCTTAAGAACCACTTTTGCCAAATCGCATTCAGAGCCGGTACAAGTGATACATGACCAAATGTCGGTAGAAATGCCGATAGATAAGTTATCGAATCTGAATCAAAGTGACATGCGTAAGCAACTTCAGGCGATCTCTGAAAGTGAATTTAATCAACCCTTTGATTTACAAACAGGTCCATTATTGAGACTACGTTTGCTCAAAGTCAGTGACGACAAGCACTTTTTATTGATAACCATTCATCACATCATCACCGATGCATGGTCGATGCAGTTACTCTTCAAACAACTTGATAGCGCTTATCAAGATATATGCGCAGGTCGTACACCATTGGCGGGTTTAAATGTGACCCAGTACGCAGACTTTACGCAGTGGCAACGTGAATATATGCATTCCAACGCCGTTGCCGAAAGTTTGAATTTCTGGACCACCAAACTAACCGCTTTACCGACTCGGTTGGAGTTGCCAACAGATCGCATTCGCCCCGCTTTGCAGACGTTTGTCGGCGATAAGGCCGATATTCACTTGTCAGCCTCGTTAACCGCTAAACTTCGCGGTTTCTGCGCTTCCCAGAGCGTGTCAGTGTATATGACCATGTTGGCAGTATTTAAAATCCTGTTATCTAAATACAGTGGGCAAACAGACATTGTTGTCGGGACGCCAGTGGCTAACCGTCCAAAAGGTGAATTTGAAAGTATCATCGGCCTGCTGGTGAATAACTTAGTGCTACGAAGTGATTTGTCTTCTAATCCAACTTGTGCTGAATTTATCAAGGCAGTTCGCTCAGAGGTATTGGACGCCAATGAACATGCAAACGTGCCGTTTGAAAAAGTGGTGCAAGCGGTAAATCCAGAACGTGATCGTAGTCAATCGCCATTATTTCAGGTGATGATGGTATTTATGAATGCTCCACAGGCAGCGTCTAAGAGTAATCTAGGTAATCAATCTGAGTTAACTATGCATCCTCAAGAAGTGCACAATCGCATTTCAGAATTCGATTTGAGTTTATACGTTTATGAAAAAGGGAATAATGCAAAAGAAGACTCATTAAGTGCTTGGTTTGAGTTCAATACCGCATTATTTGATAGCCATAGAATTCAGGCGATGGCAGAACACTACAGTTACTTGCTCGAGCAACTCCTTGAAGATGCTAGTCAGTCAATTCAAGCTTTGCAGCTTTCGTCCCCGACGCAACAACAGGCATTAATTGAAAAGTGGCAAGGCCCGGCTATGCCGCTTTTGGATAGCCAGCAAAATCCGATTGAATTAGCGCAACTGATTTGCCAGAACTTTACTCGCGATAGTGGGAAAGCCGCATTGAAATGTGGTGATGAAGCTCTTAGTTATGCGCAATTACAACAGGCGACATCAAGTCTTGCACAGCAACTACAATCATTAGGTGTAGGACCAGAAGTACCGGTTGCAATTTATATCGAACGCAGTATTGATATGTTAATCGCTATGTTAGCAGTGCTGCGAGCAGGTGGTTGTTACGTGCCATTAGATCCTAGTTTTCCCAGCGATAGAATTGCTTACATGTTAGGGGATTCGCAAAGTAAATTAATTTTGACGACTGACTCTCTAGCATCGACGTTACCTGAAAATCAGTGTGAGATTTTAAGTCGTCCGCAGTGGAACTTAGAAAAGACATCTGAGCTCATTCCGTCGGCAGTTTCGGCTGACAATTTGGCATATATCATTTATACCTCAGGTTCCACCGGATTACCCAAAGGCGTGCGTGTGGAACGTCACAATGTGAGCAACTTTTTGCTTAGCATGGCACAGCAACCCGGACTACAAACTAGTGATACTTTTGTCGCAGTAACGACTATCAGTTTCGATATCCATGTACTGGAATTGTGGCTTCCTTTGCTAGTGGGTGCTCACTTGGTTATCGCAGACAAACAACAAACGACTGATGGAAATCGATTGTTAAATCTTCTTAAAGAGACGAGTGCCACAGCTATGCAAGCAACACCAGCAACCTGGAGTTTGTTGTTACAGTGTGGTTGGAATGCACCATTGAAGTTGAAAGTACTGTGTGGAGGGGAGCCGTTAACCAATGCGTTGTGTCAAAAACTACTGCCTCTTGTGGATTCACTCTGGAATATGTATGGACCCACCGAAACCTGTGTATGGTCGTCAGTACAACAAATAAATAATGCGGATGCGCAAATTACAATTGGAAAACCGATTCACAATACGCAATTTTATATTGTTGATAAAAATATGAATTTATTGCCACCTGGAATTGTGGGAGAGCTGATAATAGGTGGCACAGGTGTGGTTAGGGATTATTATAAACGTACTGAATTAACCGCCAAGCAGTTCGTTGTTGATCCTATTAATGGAATTAAAACCGGTAAGGTTTATCGTACCGGCGATGCCGCAATGTGGCGAGCAGATGGCAATGTCGTTATCAGTGGTCGCATGGATAATCAAATTAAGCTACGTGGTTATCGCATCGAGCTGGGTGAAATTGAGTCACGTTTGCGAGAACACGCCCTAATTAAAGATGCCGTTGTAGCTGTTCGAGGTGAGGCCGAAAATAAACGCTTAGTCAGTTGGTTAATTGCTGCAGATGAAGAAACACCTAGTAATCAAACTTTACGCGAATTTCTAAACGTCAATTTGCCTGACTACATGTTACCTGCAGCTTATATTTGGTTGCCCGAATATCCGATGACGCCAAACAATAAAATCGACCGAAAGGCCTTGATAGAACCTGTTTTTGAAGAACATTCTGCAGCTCATGATGATGCCCTGCAAAGTGATGCTGAGCGTTTGGTCGCAGGTGTTTTTGCCAGTGTTCTCAACATGACTAGAGTAGGCGCTTACGATAACTTTTTTGACCTCGGTGGTCATTCATTGTTGTCGATGAAGGTAGTAGATAAGATTGAAGCCCAAACAGGTGTGCGTATCCACCCTGGCGAGTTGTTTCAACAAACGGTTGGGCAAATTGCGGGTATGTACGAAAACGCATTTCAAATAAAGAAGAATTAAAATTGTGATTTCCCAAGAGAACAATAACCTACAGCGCTATGTAGAGAACATTCAGCCTCTTTTTATCGGCCTCAACGATAACGCTATTTATGCTTGTCATCATGTTGCAGAAAAAAGTACAGAAACCCAGCAGGTAATGGTGATTTGTCCGCCGTTGGGGCATGAATACGAGCGTTGCCATCGTGCACTTAAGCAATTTGCCAGCATGTTGACTAAGGTAGGCATAGATGTACTGCGTTTTGATTATCGTGGGACGGGTGATTCTGCCGGTGAGTATCATCAACATAGCTTTGCAAGTTGGCAGCAGGATATCCATCAAGCCATCGATTTTATTAAACAGCGAACTGGTGTCAATCAGGTTTCTATCATGGGGCTTAGGTTAGGTGCAACACTGGCACAAAAGGTAGCGATGCAACGAGACGATGTCGACGGGATTTGCATGTGGGAACCTTGTTTGGATGGCAAAGAGCTACTTGATGAATGGACACAGGATCAAAAAGCTCATGAAAAAGCACTGGGGTATACTGCGACAAAAGAACACTTAAGCGAAGTCTTGGGCTTTAGTATCTCACCTGAGTTGATGAAAGATGTACAGGAATTATCGACGTCACCACAGCAACTGATAGCTGTCCCTTGTGACAAAAAATGCGTGGCCGTCGAAGACCTACAATATTGGCAGCAATTATTGGGAGATGAAGTGACCTATATCTCAAGCCAAGGTATTGAGATTTGGCGACAAGAAGCGATGCAGGCTCGCGTACCAATTTCTTTGTTGTCGAGCATTCAAAGTTGGTTAATAGGAAGTGAAAGATGAATGAACAAACGCTTTCAATGGGACCAACTAACAGTTGTGTAGGTATTTTTACCCCGGCTAAACAACGACGCCAGAATAACGCTGGAAGTAAGGTGGCCGTACTACTATTAAATTCTGGTCTGATACATCACGCAGGTCCAGGCAGAGTATATACTAGACTAGCAAGAGCCTTGTCTGATCATGGTCTTTCAGCAGTTAGATTTGATTTGTCTGGAATCGGTGATAGTGCAGCACGACAAGACAATTTGTCCATTTACCAAATTGCAACTCAAGAGCCGATTGAAGTGATGGATTACTTACAAAAGCGTGGATACCATCAGTTTATATTAGCTGGTATTTGTTCTGGTGCTTACTGCTCATTCAAGACAGCCATAAAAGATCAGCGGGTTATTGCTACTGCTCTTATTAACTATCAAGATGACACATCTAATAATGAGCTTGCCAGTCAAGCATGGTCGAAACGATATTGGACTGATTCACTATTTAGACTCGGTGCTTGGAAGAATTTGTTAACTGGAAAAGTTGATTATCAACGCTTATTTTCAACACTAGGGCTAGCTGCTAAAAAGTCAACGAGTGAGAGAACAGTTGAATCTATGGAGCCATCCCATTCGCCGTTACAAAACGCCAGTTTTACCGATGAGATGGACGTTTTGCTTGAAAGGAATTGCAATGTGCTGTTACTGGTTTCTGGATTGGATATTAGTCAGCAATTTTTAAATGTATTGCTTGGTGAGAAGCTTAAAACCTATCAGAAAAATCCACTGATAGATTTTAAAGTCGTTGATGGTGCCGATCATTTGTTTACAAATGTGGCCCATCAGAATCAATTTATGGCGTATTTCTGTGAATGGGCGGCAGAGGTGGCCGAAACTCAAAAATAGAACGTCTATGGCCAGGTAAATTCAAGTATGTTGAGTTTGTTAAGTTTACTTAAACTGACAACGGCCATGGAGAACTCATGTAACAATTCAGGTTGATGGAGTTGCCAATCGAGTTGAGGTTTAGATTCTGGCTGGGAAGTGATTTTTAACGCCTGTAAATCAAACACGATTTGCTTAGGATCAACCGACAGTCCTAATCCGATTGCTTTTAAATAAGCTTCTTTGAGCGTCCAAAATTGATAAAAAGCGCGTTTGCTTACAGTCTCTTCTGACTCCAAAAAATGTTTTAGCTCGGTCTCTGCCAGCACGTTTTTGGCTAACAGGTTCAACTCTTCCAGAGTGTCCTTATGGTATTCAATATCGACTCCCAGCGGCTGATTACTCACGGCTACAAGCCCCACA
This sequence comes from Aliiglaciecola lipolytica E3, assembly GCF_000314975.1. Taxonomy (GTDB): domain Bacteria; phylum Pseudomonadota; class Gammaproteobacteria; order Enterobacterales; family Alteromonadaceae; genus Aliiglaciecola; species Aliiglaciecola lipolytica. Next base: position 104,404 of record NZ_BAEN01000022.1, on the reverse strand, counting down.
TCCTGTGAATGTGAGGTATTAAAATGGACGTGTGCATCCATTAATTTCGGTTTTTGTTGATCTGCTTCGTCAATGATTAATCGATTAGCATCTTGTGTAGTGTACTTACTCAAAATAAGTTTCAACGCAACTCGGCGGCAAATAAAACGTTGTTTATCTGCATTAAACCTAAACCGCTTTGCTCTTGTCGTTTCAACATGACTTAGCAAATGCTGGTATGGCAATAGTGAACTTGTGTTGTTCAGATTTACCAACCAAACATCAATAAAGTCGCTTTTAATCATATTTCCTTGAGTCATTACTTCTAGCCATTTTATTCAATATTCAAAGCCGATGATTAATTATGGACATTATTTGTTGCTTAGCACTTTGCAAATAGAAATGCGGGCCATTGATTTCTACTATATCGAATGATTGATTGGTGTATCTAGACCACTGCATCATTTGTTGTTCACTGACTGCATGATCTTGCGTTCCGTATAACGCCGTGATGTCAGTATTTAAAGGGATTGTTGAGTGATTGTACTGGGATTCAATTAATCCAAAATCAGCACGTAATGTTGGTAACATTAATTCCAATAGTTCACGCTGGGAAGTAGACGTATCAGCGCCATAGCGTGTAGCTAACGTATCCAAAAACTCATTGTCTGATAGGTGGCTTAATGGCGCATAGCTTGGTAGACAGTGAGGTGGTGATTTTGCAGAAGTAAAGAAATGTTGCGGGGGATTACAGCCTGTTTCAATTAAACGGGAAATTAAAGCATAGCCGATTGTGGCCCCCATGCTGTGCCCAAATACAGCCCAAGGTTGTGCAGAGTAAGGGGAAATGTGCTGTGAGAGTACATCTAACAACTCTGACATTTTACCCATTGGTGGTTCACTAAAACGATTTTCTCTGCCAGGCAGTTGCACTGCAATCACTTGAATGTGTGGCGCTACATCATTTTGCCAGCTTGTGAAAGTGGCGGCTCCTGCGCCGGCAAAAGGGAAACAAAATAATTTTATCGGATTATGATGGTTTGTTTTGCTGAATTTTAGCCATTTGTTTTGCTGCATATCTTGAATCATTTGAGTCTTGTTTGCCGTTATGACTATGTTTTTATCGGACTGATTTGAGCTAAGATGTCGCGCCATTTTTGCTCAGCAGAGGCAAAACTGTGTTGAGATACAATCTCGTTGCGAGCGGTTTCACTCAATTTAATGCGGGCTTGTTCGTCTTCCAATAAGCGCTGTACTGCTAGCACATAATCGTCGATTTGCGCGTCTTGTTCTAGTATGACACCGTTGTGTCCGGTTTGAATCGCAAATTCCATGTCACCACATCGCGCAACAATTGGCACAACACCACAGGCCATGGATTCTAGGCTGGCTAATGAAAGTCCCTCATTGACTGAACACAACAAGAACAGCTTAGACCGCTTAAAAAAATCCGCAACATTGTCGGTTTCAAGCCACTGTAAATTGTTTCTTAAACCTCGTTCTTCTATGCCACGTTCAAACTCATCATGCATTACCCCATCACCGAGCCAGCAGGCTTTTAAGTTTGGGTGTTTCTTTATCAGCTTTGCTAATACATCCAAGGTGAATAGCGGACGTTTACGCTCACGCAATTGTGCGCAAACAATGACATCGATATCTCGTATCTCATCTTCGCGAGGTAAACGATATTTATCTAAATCTGCTGTGCTGTGCAGTATAGAAATACGTTCTTGCTTAACGCCATCGTTTAAAAGTGATTGCTGAGTAACCGAACCGGGAACAAAAACCCGATCGGCGCGAAGAGTAAAAAAATGTGCGATTTTTTCCCACATTTTTGGCCATCGTGTGTTCTCAATTATGCGGTTGTCGGTCACTCTTAAATCGTGCGCAAAATGCAATTCAGCTGGGCCGGCGATAAAGTGCAAAAATACCGGGACGCGTCTGAGTTTTGCGGCAATCACTGCAAATAAACCATGTGGCACTAGACTGTATGCCATGATTAATTTTGTGTCTTTGTGAAAAGCTTCTTTGAGTAACAATAAAAAGCGCGAAAATAATCGACCAAAAATAGTGATTTTACCCTTAGGATAAACCCAGGTTACGCGCTCGTAGTTGTTACCCGCGCGGTCACTTACCACGACCAGCTCAATATCGGGGCAGCTTTGCATCAACGGGGTTAACTTTGCGTGAAACAAGTTATTGTTTAACGTAGTAGTAATAACGATCCGCATATTGCTCCTTGCCAAAAAACTGAATGTGCTTAATATCTGTTCAGTCTACCACTATCCGTTTGTTATCAAAGATAAAATTTACTCCAAACGGACGTTATCCAGAATAAATTCGAATTCACCTAATGTCGAGCCAGCAACAAATGCAAATCCGGATAATTGTGTATGATCTAATCCTTTAAATTCAGATAAAGGCATCTTAACGGTTTGCCATTGGTCGAGAATTTCAAAGTTTTGACTGGGAGGTATACCAGAAGATTTAGCTGAAAACGCCATTACACGATAGCTACCAGATGTGCCTTTTACATCAAAAACAAGGCTCGACAACTCAGATATATCAACACCTTCAATCGGTGGTTCGAAGTCACCTACTGCGGCGCCAGACCAAGGGTAAGGAAAACCGGCATTTACAACGGCTACCACTTTTAAACCTGTACTACCCTCGTTGCCGATTGCGTGTTGAGTCTCCACTGTGGCGATTGAATTGCCTTTAGCGACTCGGTCATCTGTGTGACTCCAATTAAATCCATTGGTTGATAGCAAATTATCGGGCCCTTCGAAATCACCTAATAAGGTTGATTCGATATCCGAACCATCCACGCTTTCGGGTAACTGTTGACGGATCTGAAAGCCGTTTTTGAAGACGTATTCAATATTGAAAATATTGTCTATGTCGACTGTGGGGTCACCACTTATCACTACCATATCGGCGCGTTTTCCAACTTCAATTGAGCCTCTATCGAGTAATCCAAATTTATTCGCAGTTAAACTCGTTGCAGCGCTTAATGCTTCTTTAGGTGATAAGCCAGATTCTGCCAATAGAGTCACTTCATGGTAAGCACTCACTCCATATGCAGTTCCCGCATTTGGCGCATCTGATCCTGCTAGTATAGCAACACCTGCTTGATGAAAACGGAGTACGTTCTGTTTGGCCACAGCAAAGTCAAATCCTCCAGCAGCATAATTAAAACTTGCTTGTAACGTTTGTTTTTGTTGTCCAGAAAGCTTCGAAGAAATACGTTCATCCGCAAGCAGTTGACTATTGCGATTCTGTTGATTTACCGAAGCAATTACCGCTAGTGTTGGAATAATAAAAATGTCTTTTTCTACTGCTAGCGCAACAACTTCATCGGTGACCAATTGATCAGCAAAAATATGCACTAATCCGTCAATATCTGCTTCAATCAAGTCTTTCGCTGCTGCTAAGGTCGAAATATGAGCCAACACTTTAAGACCTTGCTTATGACCCTGTTTGATAACTTCCAACGCGGTTGCTTTATCTAAGCTTGGCATATATTGCTGATTTGGCATGTAAACCAATTTAATATAATCCGCTCCAGACTTTTTACGTTTGGCAATCCAATCTGTAATTTCATCGATGCTACCTATGGTATCTATTGCAAAGCCATATTGGGTACCATGTCCTCCATCAACAGTTGCAAGCGTGCCTGAACTGTATAAATCTGCCTGATCGCTGTAGGTGAGCGATTGACGTTTTTGTTGACTGTCCAATAAACTATTTTCAGCCGTGAACATATCTAAGTGAGTAGTAACACCTAAGCGTAAAGCGTCTTTTAAAGCTTCTCCAAAAGAATGTGTGTGGGCGTCTATAATACCGGGCATCAGAGTTAAGTTTTCACCTTGAATTATACGTGTATTGGGCTGTGCAGATAAATCGCCGATGTCCACGATGATGCCGTCTTTCACTAAGATACTGGTACGCTCAATTAAATGGCTTCCATCAAAAATGCGTAGATTTTTAAATAACACAGAATTTTGATTTTTGTCATCTGTGCCTTGTGCATGCTCGGCGTTTACCGAGCGTTCGCCGGCTGATTTGCTATCAGTTGGCAGAATAAATACTAATGTAATTAGTAACCCTAATACCACTGCGCTGACGACAGCAAAAATGTACTTAATCATAAATATTGTCCTTATTCTTTATTTTAATGGTTACGCTGTTTTGACCAAGCAAACGCAGTGGCTGCCAATAATACGAGGCTCATAATCGCGATAATTAAAATGTGGTAATTTAGGTCTCTTTCACCAGGTGCACCCAACACATATAGCGCAATTTCACTAAGGTGAAAAGTCGGTAAAAAGTGTGCAAAACTTTGCATGCTTTGTGGAAACAGCATGATCGGTATCCATAAGCCGCCAAGCGCGGCGAACGCCAGAAATATCACATTAGAAATTGCAATTGCGGCATTGGCGTTAAATATAAAGCCAATGATCAAGCCAATTAATATGAAAGGGAAGGTTGCTAAAATATGGGTTGTTAATAATAGTGCCCATGTTGGCTGTGGCAGCACGACTCCAGCAGCAAAACCGGCAACCAAATAAATGATCACCAGCGACAAGCTGGAAAAAAGTAGTGTGCTACATACTTTTGCGGCTATGTAACTAAAACCTAAACTTGGTGCTGCTAATTTGAGATCTAACCAGCCTTTGTCGCGTTCGTTAGCGACACTGATACCAAACCCAAAAATAGCAGGGCCCATAACTGCAAACACGCCATATGTCGCCAGCAGATAATCTGGATTGTTACTACTACCGGGTATCATAATGGCGAACAGTGAATAAAATGCCACCGGCATACCAAGTGTAGGAAAAATAAACTCTGGTGCCCGTAATGCTTTGAGAAGTTCGGCGCCTGTTTCCAAAACAAATGAGTGAAGTATTCTGCTCATCATTTAACTCCTTGGCTTAGACGACCAAATACGTCTTCTAATTTGGGTTGGTTGACGGTTAAATCCTTTAGATTAGGATCGAGACTTAACATTTCACTTAGAGACTGGTTTACGTCTGTACTGTGAATTTCACTAAATCTGCCGGAAATTGATACCGAGGAGACTCCGGTCAGTTTTTGTAGTACCTCATAAGAAGTGCTTGTTTCACAACGAATGACCGAGCCTTTACTTTGTTTTTGAATTTCACTGGGGGAAGCATCTGCTACAATTATTCCAGAATTCATAATCATGATTCGGTCGGCCAAATTCTCGGCCTCTTCCAAATAATGCGTCGTCAATACAATTGTTTTTCCTTGTTTGGCAAAATCGCGTATTACCGCCCACAGATTTCGTCTAGCTTCGATATCCAAACCAGTTGTGGGCTCATCTAAAAAGATAAGTTGGGGATTGCCAACAATCGCTAACGCGAACTGAGCACGACGTTTTTGTCCGCCTGATAATTTTTTGTAGCGTTTATCAGCAAAGTCTTCCAGTGCGCACATTTCGATGGTTTTTTCGACGCTAAAAGGTGTGGGGTAATAGCTTGCAAATAAGGTGATTTGCTCTTTAACCGTCAATAAATCAGGTAAATCAGAGTCTTGCAATATCACCCCAATTTGACGTTTTGCTTGAAGTGTACCTGGCGCGCTTCCGATAACTTGCAAGGTACCAGAAGTGATCTTTTCTAATCCTAATGCACATTTTATGAGCGAGGTTTTCCCTGCGCCATTTTGACCTAAAATAGCGTATACGCCGGAACCTTGAATATTCAAATTGATGCCTTTTATGGCTTCTACTGTTCCGTAAGATTTTTTAAGGTTACTTGCATATAATATTGATGGTGACTGCTGCATTTAAACATCCTGCTTAATAATCAGTCACTAAATGCTATCTGTTTTGATTAACTTAACAAGTGACTAAAGTCACATTATTCAGTTTGTCTTTACAAAAATATTGTCACTGGGCAGGTAAATTGTTTTGTAAAAAAGTAAGCATATTGCCACCCATTACTTTTGCAACCGTCTGTTTAGATACGTTTTTTTGCAGTAATATTTGCGTGATAATTGCGAGCTGACTGGTGTCAAATTCAGTTGCTACTGCACCATCAAAATCTGAGCCTAAAGCTATATGATTTTCGCCAACTAAATTAATGCCGTAAATAATCGCATCGGCAATATCACTGGGACGTGTGCTACAAATTGCGCCATCCCAATAACCAACCGCGATAAGCCCTTCAGCGGCAGCAATTTGCTGCATCAGGCTATCAGAAATATTACGTTTTGAATCACAATGCCCCTTCAACCCTGTATGACTAACTACTAACGGGGCTTTGCTCATCGCTAATACATCTCTAACCGTTTGCTCGGAAGAGTGAGAAATATCGACAATAATCCCGAGCGCTTGCATTTTTTCCACTGCTTTACTGCCAAAAGACGTTAAACCAGATTGACTGGTTCCGTGTAGTGAACCGCCCAGTTTATTGTCGAAAAAGTGTTGCAAACTCATCATTCTAAAGCCTTTGTCGTACAGCACCTGTATATTTTCTAGCTCACCATCTAACGCGTGAGAACCTTCAGTGCCCAGTAGTCCAGCCACTAGAGTTGGGTTGCTTTCACGTTTTTTCAAAAAAGAAGATAGAGTTGCTTGAGATGTAACCAGCATAAGCTCGTTAGGATGATCGTTAGCTTGCTGCAACAACTTTTCGGCTTGATGAATTGCCCGAGCTGTCAAACTTGTCCAAGTGGCAATAGGCCAACCTTGCGCTAATGATAATCGCGTAATGTTGTCGGCCGCATCTGTCGCATTTTTCTCATAATTTAATCCAGCCGGAGACTTGGTTACGGTGGTAAACATCTGTAATGCGACATTGCCTTGTTGCAAGCGCGGAATGTCTACGTGACCTACGTCGCTTTGATCTGAAATATCTCTATTCCACAATAAGGTGTCGGCATGCCAATCGCCGACGATTAGCGAATTATGAAATCGAATCGTTTCCTCATCGATTGTTACCGGCTCTGCATTTACAACTTGATTCATTTTCTTTTCTAACATGCCAGGGACAATAGTTCGAACGCCTACATAACCCAAAAAAATTGTCGCCATTACAACTACGGCAATGTTAGATTTTTTCATGGAAATTTTCCTAATTATTGATTCAACTAATAAATAGTCAGTCTAGCCTATTTTTGAAATGCTTTTTGTAAATAGGCATTAAATGCAGGTGTCGCTTCTTTGCGCGCTTCGGCTATGGCTTTTGCTTCCGGCATGTCATTTAATTTAGCAAGCAGCTCTTTTGCACCAGGCGCTTCGGCTAATAAGTCTATATCAAATAGCTTTGTGGCAACTTTTGCGGCGAGGTCAGCTGAATAGAGAAAGAAAATATCCGCCGCAGTGAGGTTTTCTCCCGCAATATATGGTGAAAAAGATGCCGCACGCGAAATTGCCTGCATACCATTTAATAACGCTCGTTTTACTTCTTTTTTGGTAATGTCTTCGCCACGAATGCCCCAAAAAGCTTCGGCATGACATCGCCTTGCAGGAAGTTCCACGTACAGTTCAATCATCTTAACCAGCTCTTTGACACGTGCTTTTTGATAGGCATCGGCAGGATATAAAGTTATGCCAGAATAATTTTCATCTAAATATTCTAATATAACGTTGGTTTCAATTAAAACGCCATCATCAGTTTGCAACGCGGGAACTTTACCGGTTGGTGAAATTGCCAGATATTCGGGGGTTTGATTTGGATAAGTGATGACATCTTCACAGTCAATTTGTTTCAGTGCAATTGCCATTTTAACCATGTTGAAATAATTGCTAACCGAAAAACCATATAATTTAAGCATAACTTTCTCCCAGCCTGAAAATAGAAATCCTAATTTGGCTGCTTGTTGGCTTCAACGCAACATATCAATATTTATTGATATTAATAAACGATTCAATAGTGATACATATGAGATGGCAACTTTTCATCATCGCAACCATTTGCCATACTAATGTTTTAAATAAGCACAAATCGTTTAACGAGTAACAATAATGTGTGGCAGATACGCAAATCACGTGGGGGCAATGCACGGTTGGGCAGATATACTCGCTGACTGGCCAGCTCAAGCTGAGCTTGGGTTTAACGTTGCGCCAACACAGATGGCACCTATCGTTACGCCTGACGGATGTGAAGTCTTTCGATGGGGATTGTTACCAAGCTGGGTGAAAACCGCTAATACAGAATTTTCGACGTTTAATGCACGACTCAAAACGCTCGCTGAAAAACCGTCCTTCCGACAGGCTTGGAAAAGTGGTCAACGCTGCATAGTACCGGCTCTTGGTTATTATGAATGGCGACAAGAGAACGGCCATAAGCAAGCCTATTTTGTCTGTCGTAAAGACGGCAATCCAATATTATTTGGTGGTTTGTATGAATCTCCGCGACAGGATGCCCCGGGTTCTTTCACTATTATTACGCGTCCATCAGAAGGTGAGTTGCAACCATTACATCATGCTATGCCTTTGATGTTTGACCGGCAATTAGCTAAACAATGGTTTGATGCTGATGTAAGCCAAAGCGAAGATATTGCTTGGTTGCCCTATGCTGATGATTACAAATATTATCCTGTATCCAGCAAGGTAAACAAAGTGACTAATCAAGGGCCTGAGCTTATTCAAGAAACTGAACCTGAGAGTCAAATTCAACAGGGTTTTGGATTTTAATAGTTGAAATTTTTTAGTCTGTACAGTGAGTTACAACTTATGCTAAAAGTAAAACAGAGATTTAATTTGCGTTTATTTTTAGAATTTTAAATTCGTCACAATAATGGAGAAAAAAGATGAATGAAGTTATCGAGCCAAGTCAAAACACGCAAGGCACAGCCAAAATCGTTTATATACTTTATTTGGTTGGGTTAGTGTTTGGTATCACTGGAATTATTGGCGTGATCATCGCCTATATCAATAAAAATGACGCACCCGATTGGTTGCAAACACATTATCGCTTTCAAATTAGAACGTTTTGGATAGGTGCGCTTTATATCGTTATTGGTTCGATATTGTCTTTGATCCTTATTGGTTGGCTAGTTATTTTATTTTGGATAATTTGGCTAATCATTCGCTGCGCTCAAGGTATTAAAGCGTTAGATGCAAATAGAGCGATTGAGAACCCAACCAGTTGGTTTTTCTAACCCTTAAATTTTTAAGGAAAGAGTAACGGTTGGCTATTGCGAATATCCACTCAATAGCCAATCGCTAAAAATTAGCCAAGGGTAAGAAACCGGCATATATTGTAAATCAGTAATTAATCGCATTTTCGGAGGCGAGATAAATGCAAGACTTTCCCCATATGTACAAAGTAACCGCAGAAGGTAATATTTCAGGAAATCTAAATTCAAAATGTGAAAATTTAGCGGATATCGAAATTGCACCGCCTATTCAATTTGGTGGGCCGGGGGATAAATGGTCTCCAGAAGACTTATTTATGGCGTCTATCGCCAATTGTTTTGTTTTGTCTTTTCGAGCTATTGCCAGAGCTTCTAAACTAGAGTGGCTTTCGATTGAATGCGAATCTCAAGGCGAGTTAGACAAATTAGATGGTAAGATTCAATTTACGTCAGTGAAGTCAAATATACGTTTGCATATACCTGCTTCTGAAAGTATTCAAAATGCGGAGAGGCTGTTATTTAAAGCAGATGAAAAATGTTTAATCCGCAATTCAATAGCCTGTAAAACTAGTATCGATTGTGAAATAGTCATAGGCGAATAAGTCACCTTGAAAGGGCTTTGTATCGACACTTTGGAAGACAGTTATTTGCCTACAAATTTTTTGGGGTTTTCCTATCGTTAGTTTTTAAATGTGTAAGGCCGATACACTTTTATTGACTAAATAATAGGTTGTCTTTTACCAATAATCTTTACAACATATGACACCTTCATTGTAAATCTACTATATAATCCTAAATTATCCGATTTTGTAATATTACTCATAACCTTAGTGTTATCAGTTTTTTAGTTTATTCCTTTCTACAGGTATTGTTTTTGTTGCAACTTACTGTGGCAAAAGGAAACATAATAATTCACTACATAGCCCCTTTATTCTCAAGCAGATTGGGGTGTTTCAAAGTAAAAGGAAATATATGAGAAGTCTTGTATTAGGTTTTTGTTTATTGACGTTGGTAGGGTGCGTAGCCACTGATAAAGTAGAGGAAAGCGCTTCAGTAACAGAAGCAAAACCTGAACTAACTGAATCCAAAGACAAGCAAATTGAAACAGTAACAGAATCAAAACCCGAACTAATTGAATCCAAAGACGAGCAAATTGTTGAAGTAACTGAATTAAAGCCTGAAATATCTGAAACTAAGGTCGAGCAAAGAATCATGATGTTAGGCAGATGGTATGGTGATACGCCCACTAAAGAAGGTGGTCGTAAACAATGGATTATTGACCGCGCAGAAAATGGTACTTATACCATTGACTTCTTGGTGACCAAAGCCAACAAAACCAAACAACAGTTTTCTGAAAAGGGCATTTGGGGTGTTGCAGGTAACATCTATTTTTCAATATACCAAGGTGCAACTCATCAAGGTGAGTTTCACCCATCTGACCCGAGCGATCCGTATAATTACGATGCTTACCACATAATCAATATAACGAGTGTGTCATTTGAATATCAAAATATAGATTCACAAAACAAGTACATGGTGAGCAAAGTACCCGCTTCTTTTGTGTTGGGAAAGAGTGAGTTATAGCGAAGCTTTCAACTCTTTGTCCGAAGTTTAAATAATGTATTTATTTCCGCCCAACAGCCAATGGCAGGTAGATTTTGAAATAGAAAAAAACGCTTTAGAATTGAACTTTTTAGGTGAAATCGAAATATTTCATGTAGGTTCAACCGCAGTCAAAGGATTATGGGCAAAGGACTGTATTGATCTATTGGGGGTGGTAAAAGAATTATCTAAAGTACAAATCTTGTCACTAAACTTCGGTAATTTGGGTTATATATATAAGGGAGAATATGGAATTCAAGGAAGGGCATATTTTACTAAACAGTATCGAAAGGCACATTTACATATTTTTCAGCAAGGTGATGAAAATATTGAAAAGCATCTAAAATTTGTTAACTTAATGCGAGATAATTCAGACCTGATTAGCGAATTTAACACTTTAAAACAGGAGTTACATACACGATATCCAAAGGACAAAGCGTCTTACCAAAATGCCAAAGCATTTTTTTATAATCGCATAAACAATCTGTAACTATCCATTATTCAATCTGACTAAGCTATTTTTTTCCATTGGTATTTCGCCATTTTTAACCAGCAGTTTCTAGTCTCAACGTGAGGCTAATCAAAAATTAAGGTGCACATGATAGATAACATACTAAATAACTTTCTAATTATATGGGCAACCGTTGATCCAATAGGCACAATGGCTCTTTTCGCAGGCTTAACGGCTAGCATGACAGCAAAACAGCGGCGAAAAACGGCGTTAAAAACTATCATCTATGCAGCGCTTATTTTAATTGGTGCAATCGTGGTGGGACAACTTTTACTTGGAGCGATGGGTATTAGTCTATTGTCATTTCAAGTTGCCGGGGGCGTGATCCTTTTTCTATTCGGATTGCAGATGATTTTTTCAAATTCTTCAACTAATGAGACTGGCGAACCTCGTCATGATATCTCGGTATTTCCGTTAGCCATTCCAGCCACAGCTTCGCCTGGGGCCATTCTTGCTGTCATTTTGATTACTGATAATCATGTATATTCTATCGAAGAACAAATGATAACCACGGCTACCATGTTGGTTGTTCTATTGATAACACTTATTTTGATGCTTTTTTCTGGCGGTATTATCAGGTTGATTGGTATCGGTGGTGCGTCACTTCTTACTCGCATAATGGGGATGATATTAGCTGCTTTGTCGGTGGAATTTATCATGGAGGCTTTAGGTGTCGGCAAATGGGTGAATGGAATGGCTTAACAGCGAAACTATTCTGGCGGTTCTTAATAAGCTCGACTAACATCATAAACTAAAATTTGGCGATAGTTTTTAGCAAAGGTCAGAGCGCCATCAATAGTCTAGTTGGGGAAAATTATGTATGCAATCAATCACAGAGTAGGCATTCAGGCTCCGTCAGAACAAGTTTATGAGGCGTTAACCACTAACGATGGTTTGATGAAGTGGTGGACTAATGATGTGTCAGGGGCTGGCGATGTTGGAGCTGTAATAAAATTTCGTTTTAATGGTTCAGGCCCAGACTTTAAAGTGGCGAAATTAGTGGCCAATAATACCGTTGTCTGGCAGCATTCTGGTAATGTTCCTGAAGCATGGAAGGGGACTGAAATTAGTTTCCAGCTTAGCTCTGATGGGCAACAAACATTTGTTAATTTTTCACATTCAAATTGGCAGCAAGCGACTGACTTTATGGCTCACTGCAATACTAAGTGGACCGTATTCATGCTCAGCCTCAAAGAGGCTCTTGAAAGTGGCCAAGGTAAACCATTTCCCAACGACATATCTATCGACCACTCTTAAATCACATCTATAAAAATAAATGGAGTGTTGCACATGAAGTTGTTAGTTTTTTTAGGTACAGCACGGGATAGCACGCCACCTAAACCCGCTCGCTTGGGTGAGAGAGTTGCAAAAGCTTGCATACACTTTTTACAAGATCGCTTTGATGAACATGAAATTGAGCTAGTGGATGTGCTGGATTATCCATTGGAAGCGGTTTTTAAGCCGCATTTTGCTTATGCAAAAAGTAAAGCTCCACCCATTTTAAGCCAATTGGCAGATAAAATTCAGTCTAGTGATGGCTACATAATGATAAGCCCTGAATACAATCACTCTATGAGTCCTGCTTTGGCCAACCTGCTGAATCATTTTGGCAGCACGCTATTTTCTTATAAACCTAGCGCCATAGTGACCTACTCTGCAGGCCAATGGGGCGGCATGCGCGCTGCGATAGGAATGCGTACGTTTCTTTCTGAGCTGGGATGTATTCCCGTTTCGGCAATGATTCACGTTCCTAAAGCACAACAGGCTTTTTCAGACCAAGGCGTTGCGTTAACCGAAGAGAATGCTTGGCTCGATTATTTTTCCCGCTCGTTTAATCAACTAATTTGGTGGGCACAAGCGGCGAAAGAGCATAAAGCCGTCGTTGACCCACATTCTATATTGAAAGGGTTCAATAACCACCCAGCCCAACGTAATGCCCCGCAATAAATTCAAAATGTACGAGTTACTTATATAATATTTAATGACACTTTTTGGTAAGCGAGATTTAACATGGCATTTGGAGTAAAGAAAACAGAGCATAATGGTGCAAAGAAAGGTCGAGGAGCTTATTGGGGGAAAAAACGATTTGCTAAATTTGAAAGCAATCGAAGACGTCGATTAGACGGCAAATCTATGCTAGTTAGCGACAAAGGTGATTGTATGCAAAGCTCGACAATTGATAAGTACAGTTATCACGAAGCCTTGGACCGAACTTGGATACTGTTGAATAACCTTGAATCGTCTCTAGGAGAACATCCGGTGATTAAAGGCAATCCACAAACCACAGAGCTGTATGAAAAAGCGGTAGAGAATCTGGCGCAACTTTATCAAAAACTGGGTGAGATTAGTGTAGAAAGTTAAGCTGTCTAAGCTTTTTTATCTTCTGCAAATAGTGTTGGTGAAAGCATCGCTTAAACTACAATCTTTAATGAATATCGATTATGGTCAATATAAACGCACACTTTTAAGGGGTTCTAAATAGGATGAATGGTAGTTATCAGCTAATTATCGCTGCTGCACTGAGCTTCACCGCTGGTATGTTGCATATTGCCACAATTATCGGTGGTGCAACTTGGTATCGTGTTTTAGGTGCAGGAGAAGGCATGGCAAAGTTGGCAGAGTCAGGCAGTGTACAACCTACTTTGATAACATCTGCCATAGCCGCTATGTTATTTGTTTGGGGGCTATATGCTCTCTCTGGCGCAGGTGTAATCGTTAAACTTCCATTGTTAAAGCTAGCTTTGATATTGATTACCGTCATATATCTAGTAAGGGGAATTGCTGGCTTAATATTACCTTTTGTATCAAGTCATCCAGCGATAACACAAAATTCAGTGACTTTTTGGATAATCAGCTCGGTCATTTGTAGCGCTTTTGGGATAGCTCATTTGTTAGGCGTTATAAATAGATGGGAGCAGTTATGACTTTCATTATGGGCCACTAAATGACTATCCAAGCGCGTAAGTGCAGCCCGAGTTACCATGAATGGTCAGGCAAACTCGGTACTTTAGTGCAAGCAACGCTATATTTTACATTTTAGTTGATTTCTCAAAACGGAAATCCAGTGTTCGTCTTCAGCAAAATCGTTTGCTAATCCATCCGGATTTTCTTTGGTCAGTTTGCGAACGCCATGCTCAACCATATATTCTGGCACATAGTTTGGTTTTCCCAATGATTGAAGGAATGTACAAGCTGCTTGCATACTTTCTGGGGTATCAATAAACGTCGTTAGTTTTTGTTGAAATTTGTCTTGCTCCAACGCAGTAAGAGACCAAATAGAATGCTTTTGAATAATATTAATCGCTTGGTGTGAAGTGGTATCTACCACTCGTTGAGCGTCATACATCCCATATGCACTGGCTAGAAAATAGTTGTAGATAGCCTGTTGTGCCTTTCCATCTAAAATACACTGCATAATCGAAGGATATAAATCGACAGGGCTTAGGTTTTGATTCAGTGAATTTTTATCAATACAGACAGCCGTCTGATTTGGGGCTAAATAACTAGGAATCGTTTCTACTTCAGGCTCTTTTTCACTAGGAGTACATGAAAGAATGGGTTCTTCTCTTAGTAGCTTGACTTCCCAATCGTCCACCAGATTATTATCATGTTGGGCAGTAACCACATAGCGCATACATTCTTTGGCATCTACAGGAAACATGCGTGGTTCATACACTTTACTTCTGAGGTTTTTAGTTGTGACAACATTGATATAGTGGAATCCGGGTTTGACGTTTTTGACTTGTGTGCCCACTTCCATCTTTCCGTCAATTGACACGATAGTGATGTCATAGTTGTCTAAATCTGAGGCTTTACTTCGCGTTCCGTCGATAATGGCGTAAGGTCTGGCGACACATCCACTAAGTACAATAACTGAGACTAATATACACCACATATTAATACGTAAATACTTCACTTTTCATCCTTAAACTTATTGATGTCCATACATTTTTTCCGGAACTTAACTTGGGTTTCTATTGAGTAAAATGTTAACTTATTGTTGATTTTTTCTCGATTAAATTAAACTATATCATCATATGCTAGCATTAAGTCAATTCACTTTTAGGCTATGCTCGCAAGATCAAGCGGATGAATTTGGAATGGCGGAAATGTCTAAAGTTGAACTTGCTAGTGGTGTTGTACATACCGTTCCTGATGATTTAGCACACTCTCTAATGTGCGATGATATGGCTCTAGGTTATTGGAAAGAAATCACGCCACTTGCGAGAAACGAATGGATTTGTTGGATTATTGATGCTAAAAAAGCAGATACTCGACAGCGGCGAATTGAAAGAATGTGTAATGATCTTAAACAAGGAAAAAGACGTCCTTGTTGTTGGCCAGGCTGCTCTCACCGAGAAAAAAACGGCAATTAGAATTGCTATACACTCAAGCAGGTTCGTTGATACTTTCAAATATTTTCTTAAAAATAAATACGTAAGTTTTATGGGGTGTTCGTAGTGAATATCAATGCTACATTGTTTGCAGAGCTAATTTTGGTTTTTGCTGCCTCGGTCGGCATTATTTGCTTTTTTCTGGCAAAACAAAAAGGGCAAAACCCATTTTTGTCAGCAGTAATAGGGTTTACAGGAACATTCCTGCCAATAATTGCCTTTATTTATCTGATTGTCTTGCTGAATAAACCCAATCTATCCCCACAACAATATAGCAATTAAACAACTGTCATTATTAATTGTTAAACCGCGGAGGATGGCTTATTTGGGGGCGAAAAATGCAATTCGTTCGGTTTGAAACGTAAGTGCTAACTCATCACCATAGACGATATTGGGAATATACGGAGCTAGAATTTCGATAAGATTTTGCTGTTGGAAATGTTGTGTTTTGGTTTCTGGGTGAGGGTAGTAAACCCACCCAGAATATTGATTTCCTTGGTATTCAACTTGGCATTTAACAAACGAAAATGTTTCTTGATTAAATCCTTCAATCCAAGTGACATTTTCAAAACAAAAGTCAGGGTTGAGAATTTTGAAGGATTCACAGGGTAACCATACATTTAATGTACCCTCAAATAGGTTGCTTAAATCTAAACCTAACTTTTTGAAAAACGGCTTTTGCAAATATATCGTACCGGCGGGATAAGGGGATTGAACTCCCTTTCCTGACGCAACCTGATGGCCTTGTATCAAAACACCTTTTAGCTGAATTTGATTTGTCGCCATATTTATCAACATTTCAACATGGTTTTATTAGGATTGATGCCAACAATTAAACCAGACACATTAAACACCACTTCGACACTATCACCACTTTTAAAATGACCATTTATTAAATTCATTTGTTGAAGTGTGGCAACCAGCTCTTTGGATATTTTTACCAATTCCTGGTTGCAGGTTCTAAGCTCCCAACCATTTTCAAATTGAGTCAAAATAGCCGATTTTTGATGATGGCTGGCTAATAATGCTTGTTGTTGCAAGTAGTCTTGGTAGTGTTGCTGATAACGCTGACTCAATTGCGTGTAATCTTGCGATTGATGATCATCAATATTGTGAAGCTCTACTGAAGTGTAGACTAGCCTATTGGGGGATTGCCGAAACTCGTAGGATTGCAAAGCGACTAAACTTAATAGCAATAGTGTACCAGCGGCAAACGCAATACGCTGGAAACTGCGGAACCATCCGTGCGGGGCAGGTTCAGATTCAGCGCGCTGCAATATTTGACGTTTCATGCTCGCAGTGGATTTCGTCTTAGATTTACGTTGTTGATAAAGATCGGAAATGCGAGTTTCAAAATGTGCATTGTGTTTTGACGACCCGTGTTCTTGTTCATTGGGCTTAGTCATGATATTTCTCTAATTGTTCGCGAAGCGAATTCTTCGCGTATCTAATTCTACTTTTCACCGTCTCAACGCCACTACGGGTGATATTGGCGATTTCTTGTAAGCCAAATCCTTCTTGTTGCAGGCAAAATGCTTCGCGTTGTTCAAACGGCAATGTCATTAAACTTGTATTAAACACATCTTCAATTGTATCTGTGTATGCAAAGGGTATTTTTTGTTTATTTTGAATATCATCGGTCATAGATTGCCAACGATTAGTGCGTCTAAATTCATCAAGCAATTTGTTACGAGCGATTGTAAAAAGCCACGCACTGAAACGGCCTGACTCGCGATATAATTGAGGTTTTTCAAATACGGTTAACCATGTTTTTTGGCTTATATCTTTAGCTAGATGTATATCTGATTGAGTCACCAAAAAATGATATAGGTCATCTGCACAGTTATCGTAAAGTAACTCAAATAGCTTTTTATCACCTGTTTGAGCAAATTTCACAACCAGCCATTCATTTGAATGACCGTTTGTGAATAAAGATCTAATCGCTAATGTTAAACTCACTAAACGTCCTTTTTAACAGTGAAATAGTTTAGGTATCTAATTTGAAGTCTAACACAACTTCTAAACCTGTTTTTTCCACTGGTTTTCCATCCACAATTTGAGGTTTGTATTTCCATTTTTTAAGTGCCTTACGTGCCTCTCGATCAAAAGTCCGTTTGGGTTGCGCATCGATGACTTCAATATCTTTTACCGCACCGCTTACATCAATACTAAATTTTAGCTTTACCCAACCTTGAATGCCATCACGGGCTGCATGCACGGGATACTTAGGCGAAATTCGGATCATAGGCGTGGTTTCCGCATCCTCAATGGCTAAAAATTGATTCTCTTTAACAATTTCCTGGGTGGGCACTTTCACTGTGAAATTTGAGATAACATCAGAATCATTGGGTTCAAATTCAATTTTAGGTTGGATTGTTTTTGGCATTGCGGGTGGCGGCACAATCGGTTTTATTTTTGTTTGTTCAATTGTTTTACTATCTTGGCTGTTAAACACCGGATCAATAAACACTCCAGTTTCAGGCGGCGCGATATAATCGCTATCCTGAGCAATCAGCTTTTGCATCATGACAAATAAAGCAAAGGTCATTAAAGCCGCTAAAATGATGGAGGTTCCAATTTTATGAAAGTCGTTTTGAGCTGGCTGTATCATAACATTTTGCATAGTCCTTACCTCTTTTTATGGTTTTGTTAATGACTAAACGCAGCTAAACGGAGAACAGGGTTAAAATAATTGTTTAATTGCTAGATTATTGACAGTGCTCTATTCTCAATGGGTCCTAAAAGGAACTTTGCTAAGATTAAATTAAGGTGACTTCCGTTGCAGATTTGTTTGGGTAGGTTATGTAAACGCATTTTTTACGTTAGCTTTTTACAGATCCGTCTAATCGCTGTGTGCATTGCTCAAATCCCTCCTCCGGGCATCGCCCCAAAACCGACACCTATCATTATTCCAAATGTGAAAGGAGCAATCGTTTTAGATGGCGCACTAAATGAAAGCCAATGGCAATCAGCAAAAGTTTTTAGTCTAAATTATATTACCCGGCCTCATGAAAACACAGCTCCTCCGGTCACGACCGAAGTGCGTGTATTTGAGGATGATAGAACTTTATACATCGGCTTTATTGCCCATGACCCTAATCCTCAGAATATTCGCGCTTACTATCGTGATCGGGACAAAATTTGGAGTGATGATTTAGTCGGGTTGAAGCTTGATACCTTTAATGATAGCCGTTTGGCGTATCAGTTTTTTTCTAATCCACTGGGAGTGCAAGCTGATTCAATCCAAAATGAAATGACCGGCAGAGAAAGTGACAGTTGGAATGGAGTCTGGGATGCGGTTGGACAAATAACAGAAACGGGATATCAAGTTGAGATGGCCATTCCTCTACGAATATTAAACTTCAGGGAAGGAACAGAAAATAAAATTTGGGGAGCGGAGTTTGTGCGTTTCTATCCCCGCGATGAAAGATTAAGAATTTCAAACATTCCTACCAATCGTAATAACGCATGCTCGCTTTGCCAATTGGGTGACGTGAGTGGTTTTAAAGCAGCCAGCCAAGGACGAAATTTTGCTGTTATACCCACGGTTGTAGCAAGTAAAAGTCGAGAACGAGAACTGACTGAATCGAATCAATGGAATGATTTTAATAATCAAGAAATAGGCTTAGATTTAACTTGGGGAGTCACCCCAGAGGTTTCTTTACAGGCTACCCTGAATCCAGATTTTTCACAGGTAGAGTCAGATATCGCGCAGCTAAGTATCAACAATACAAATGCATTGTTTTTTGGCGAAAGACGCCCGTTCTTTTTAGAAAATATCGATTACTTTAGTAGTAATTTTAATTTGGTACATACTCGCAACATCAATGCACCGGACTATGGACTGAAAGTGACCGGAAGAGTGGATAAACATTCTTTAGGATTATTTATGGCAGATGATCAAACGACGACTTTTCTGGTTCCTGGAAATTTGGGGTCTGATGTGGCTGAACTGTCTGAAAAATCCAACAATTTAGCCTTGCGCTATCGTTTCGATTACTCACCAACAATATCATTTGGCGTGGTCTCAACTGCGCGTGAGTCGGATAGTTATCATAATTATGTTGTTGCACTAGACACCAAATATCAAATAACCGAACAAGATACGTTTAGAGTGCAACTAGTTAGTTCAGAAACCCAATATCCTTTTGGACTGTCCGATAAGTTTAGTGATGAAGCGCAAATAAGGTTAAGTAACAAAAACGCGTTTAGAGGTAATGCATTTAAACTTAACTATCGCCACAACCAACGAGACTGGAGTGTCAGAGCGGATCATATTCGTAACAGTCGAGACTTTAGAGCAGATTTAGGATTTGAAAGAGCAATTGATGTCACTAAAACCGTTGTTGGTGGAGAATATCGCTGGTTTAACGAAAATAGCTGGTGGAATCGGATTGCTGTTTTTGGAGATTGGGATACAACCCACAGCCAAGCAGGTGAGTTGCTAGAAAAAGAGGCGGAAATTCATGCCAGTATTCGTGCTCGATACCAAACCTATATGGAGTTTACCCTGCAAACGCGCGAAAGGGTTGGCTTGAGACAAGATAGCAGCCGTTTACAAATTGAAAATAACACCACCCTGTTTCAAGAGGATTCCGCAAGTCTATATTTTGATATGCGGCCTTCTTCTGCACTTTATTTTAGTTTTTATGGTCAGTATGGTGATCAAATTGATTTTACTAATAACCGACTTGGTAAGCAGCTAAATTTACGCCCTAGAATGAACCTTAGCATAGGCAAGCATTTGCAATTTAATGTGCGACACACCTACCGAACACTAGACGTGCAGGGAAGCAAACTATTTACCGCAAACTTAACCGATGCGCGCCTGACTTATCAATTTAATCAACGACAATTTATTCGTTTAATTTTTTTGTACTCTGATATCGAGAGAAACCTAGATAATTATACGGTTAATACCAATGACATTTTAAGTGTAGAACGTGGGCTAAGTACGCAACTTTTATATTCGTATAAGTTGAATCCATTGACCAAGTTATTTATAGGTTATTCAGACAATTCAATACAAAATGACAACGTTCAAGCGCGCACCGTTTCAGAACAATCGATATTCTTGAAATTTAGTTATGCTTGGCTGAATTAATATTTTTTGTAATTAATATTTGCAGGTTTTTAGTACAATTTAATAATGCGAAAATTAACAATAGATGATAACTTATTGTTTTTTAGTGGATGAAAATACTTTTTGCCTAGGGCTAGAAGAATCGGCACGTTCGGCAACATTATCCACAAGGGGTAAAAGGAACTTATGGTTTTGCCATAAAGTGAGTTTTAGCGAAGCATGAAGCTGCAAAATTTTGCTAAATTAGGAAGTGGATTTTGGAATCAAGTTACCGAAAAATTGATAACCCTTTTGTCGGGTTGTATGCGTTTGAAACAGAACATGCTGCGAACTTTCAAGGAAGAGAAGATGTTATTGAAAATGCACTTTCTAAGCTTCAAAATAAAGCCAACGCTGCACAACCTTTTTTACTCTTATTGGGAAAAAGCGGTGCTGGTAAGTCTAGTTTATTGCAAGCAGGCATTTTACCTAAATTAAATCAGCTTTCCTTTCCCGATCAAAACACATCTTTTCGTTTTAGTGTTATTTCATCTTGCAATCTGTGTATTGATCCTTTTACTTCGCTTATTTTAGCCATCTCGGAAATATCAGGCGGTAAAATCATATCTAATCAGGAAGTTAATTCCGTCGTAAAGATGTGCAAACAACAGCCCGACAAATTTCTATTGATGATAAAGCAAAGAATGGAATTTTGGCCGCAAGAACAAAAATTAGCGATTGGTATTGCTGAGCTTGAAAGTTTGTTTCTCACTGAAAGCTTAGGGTATACCGAACGAAGATATTTCACTGATATTCTTGCTGGAATTGTCGTGCAATGTGGAATCTTTGTTATCGCAACTCTGCGAAGCGATTTTTACCAAAGTCTTTCAGACTACCCGGCATTGCTTAGATTGAAGCAAAATGGCGGTCAAATGGATGTGTTACCTCCTTCTTTAAGTCAACTTAAGAAAATGGTAAATCCGAAAATCACTAATCAGCTCGATTTTGAGCAAGCAAATGGTGACACGCCCAGCCTCGATGAATATATCGCTCAGCGTGCGTTTGAGTTTCCAGAGAGCTTGCCATTGATGCAGTTTGTGATGTGGCACTTATACCAAAATCGATCACAAACTGGCCGTATAAACTTTTCTACTTATCGTAATTTAGGGGGACTTGAGCGCGCGATAGCAAAAATCACCGAGCAAACTTATGATTCTTTAGACCGCTCTACCAAAAAGCATTTTAATCGAATAGTTAATCGCCTTGCTGTTTTAACAGATCAAGGGAATTACGAACGTTTGTGGGTCAAGTCTAGCGATTTGTTCAAGAGCAATCGCGCAAAAGAACTGATCGATGCTTTTGAAAACATTGGCATCATGCAAACAAAAACTGGCGTCGACGGTAATCAATACATTAGTTTAAGTCATGATTGTTTATTTGCTAACTGGCCAAGACTAAGTGAAACCTTAGAAAATCATCAAAAACTACTTGCCGTTAAAAACAAACTTGAAGCGCAGGCTGCAGAGTGGAAAAGTGCAACTAGACCTTCAGCTTATTTGTTGTCCCCCGGTAAACCGTTAGACGAAGGCAAAATGGTGCTCAAGCACGGCGGCACGATTAGCAATACATTAAAATCCATGATTAATGCATCGAATAAACGGGACAGTTTAAAGTATCGGGTAATTTTTGGCTGTGTTGTTGTGTTAATGATGCTATTTGGTTTCATGATAAAGAACGCTTATGACGCAAAAGTAGGCCAGAAAGTGGCTGAGGCCAAATTAGCGGAGAGCCATGATTTAATAGAGTTTTTAATTGAAGAAGGTGCCCAATTAGAAAGTATTGGACGCTTAGACTTGGTACAGGAAAGCTCAGAGCGTTCATTGGAATATTTAAGCTCGGTCGGACCTAAAGATGACTCAACAGCCTCAAAGTTAAGCCGCAGCCAAACATTTTTTAAAATCGGTAAAGTGTATTTAGAAAATAGAGAATTCAAAGGCGCATTAGATGCGTTCAATAAAACTCTTGAGCTAGATAATGAATTGGTCGAGATTCATCCCAATGGATTTACCTATGTTTTAGAATTGGCGCATGCCAACTACTGGATAGCGATGACTCATCTGCGTGCAGGCGATGAACAAAAAGCCGAACAATACTTTTTGTTTTATCAGGCCAACGCATTTGATTTAGTCGAATTGCAGCCTGATAGTCCTGTTGCCAAAGTCGAGCTATCCCGTGCGTACGCTAATTTGGCAAAAATAGCAGCACAAAGAGGGCAACTCGAAAGTGCAATGCAAAATTACTTTGAGGCTGTGAAGTTTGCGGAAAAAGGTAAATCAGTTGCGGAGATTACTGACTTGGTGGAAGCGGCAGATGCTTATACCTGGTTAGCAAATAAATATTTTTCGGAACTAAAAATCGCTGAGTCATTAGAAATGCATAAAGGTGAACAACGATTGCGCGTGCTCATCAATAAAAAAGAAAACAAAGAAGCCAATCAGATGGCCGCAGCCTATGCTCTGTGGAAGTTAGCTAACGCCCACCTGTTAGTCGGTCAATATAAACAAGCGGAATCAGCCCTACAGGACCTTAAGGTTGCCAGTAGTTCAGGGTTGAGTGCCCAAAATGAAGATCTTCAATGGCAATATTTAAGTGCGTTTAGTGATGCTGGTTTGGCACAAATTGCGATGCTATTGGGTAATCAAGAACAAGCTAAAGAATTGTTTGAGGCTAGCTATCAGCAAGTTGGCGAAGTGAGAAGTGAATTAATGGCGCACTGGGAAGATGCGTTTTATGAGCGTCAATATTGGTTGGCAAGACTTTACAATCAGCAAGGCGATCAAAATGCATTTCAATCCGCTAGTCAGATTATTATTAATGCATCACAAGGCGAAGCGACTAAATGGAAAGTTCGTTTAGCTAACCTTAACCGTAACCAAATAAATTTTGAATTTGTAGAAAGTGATAAGCTTTTAAAACCAAAAGTACTTATTGCCGCGCTGGAATATTACAGTTTTCAAGATCAAATTGAAAAACTACAAGGATTATGGGAGCAAGTTCCCCAAGAAATGTGGTTAAATAAGGATCTTGAACGATTACGTGATTCGGTTCGCAAACAAATTCGGGAATTCACGTCACAACCCTAATTAATTTTAAGTTTATTCAGTATTAAAAGATTCCAATAATGATGATAGGTGAGATAGCTGCTCTTAGCACAGCTTTGTGCTGGGCTATTGCGGCTCGTATGTTTCGAATTTTAGGCAGTAACTTTTCGCCATTGGCGCTAAATTTGTGGAAAGGTTTAGCTGCAATTGGCATTTTGTTGGTTATCACTGAGTTTTTTGTTCCCCAAGTCTCAGTTTCAACTAATACCATGTTATGGCTGTTATTCAGCGGTGTAATAGGTATTGGTTTAGGCGATACTTTCTTTTTTCAGGCCCTGAATAAAATTGGTGATAGCCAATCAATTTTGATTGCAGAAACCCTCGCACCCATTTTTACCGCTTTATTAGCCATGGCTTGGATAGCAGAGTGGTTGACTTGGCAACAGTGGTGCGGAATCGCGCTTGTGCTGTTTTCAGTGGATATGATTATTAAAATCCAAAAACGCTCTAGCTTCGATAAGTTTGAATTGAGCGGTTATGTCTATGCAGGTTTAGCGGCATTGTGCCAAGCTGTCGGTGCAGTTATTAGTCGAGACATGCTTACTTCAACTGGAATAGATGCGTTTAATGCTAGTCAGATTCGCTTAATCGGTGGTTTAGTTATTATTGTTATTTTGATGCTACTAACCAAACAAAAATGGCTTCCTACTTCCAACAACGCTAAACGAACTTGGTTATTTTTTGTCGGAGCAACGGTTATAGGCACATTTGCTGCGTTATATTTGCAAATGGTGGCATTTACCTACACTAAAGCTGCGGTGGTGCAAACGCTGTTCGCAATGAGCGTGATTCTGTCTTTAGTTGTCGCTAAAGTATTAGGTGAAAAGGTAAGTGGGAGAACCACAATCTGGTCATTAATCGCGTTAATTGGTGTCGGAATATTAGTCGGTTTAGAACATCTGTAAGTAGCATTATGATTAAATTTTAATAATTTATTTAGTTTTTATGGAATAAATTCATTTTCCATTCGTTATCCAAGTGTCATTTCAATAAACATGAGGAAACGAAGATGACTAAGCTAAATAAAATTGTAAACATAATGGTAATCGCTGGTATGGCTCAGGTTAGTAGTGCTGCTCTTGCGGCCAGTGTACAAGTAAGCCAAGACATTCAGTTATCCAATCAAAACCAAGTATCACAACAAGTTAATGCAGACGAAGGAACTGTCGACGCTTCTGCAAGTAGCGATTTTTCGGCACAGAGCAACACTGATGCACAAGTAAACACGGACACAACGTCTGAACAATCTCAAACTGAGTCAACAATCACGGAAGGTGAAGAGCAAAGTCAGGACCTAGCGACTAACTCAATGTCAGATGTGACTAGTTCATTATCTGGGACAGTTGATGGCGTAGGCGCTAATGTCGCCAATACGGGTTCATTAGCTGTGACGAATACTCTGACAACCGTTACCCAAACCAATCTACTTAGTGGTTCAGAAGTGGAATCTGCTGATAGCATTGATGCAAGCGAATCAACACAACTGTTAGACGCCAACGATTTGCTATCTGATTCGGCTGTAGACAGCGCACTTGATGTAAATAGTGCTTCTGAGCTTGCCAACAACATCACTTCAAGCATAGAGCAAGATACTGCGTTAAATGTGGCCTCTCAGGCATCACAAGTCATCCAACAATCCGTAAACACAACTATTGCAGATTCAATTACGAGTAATACTCAAAGCGCGATTTCACAAACTCTCAATAGCCAAATTGATACTGTAGTAGCAGATCAAATCAATGGTGAATTAGCCTCTGCGACTACCTCTGAAGTCGTTAACAGCATTACCGGTGATTTAGACTTAGGTCTGTAATCTGTCTACTTATCCCGATAGCGCTGACACTCTGTCAGCGCTTTTTAGGTATTTATTTTCAGCACTATTGGTGGTCAATATGAAATTATTAATTTGTAATATTACGTGTGTTTTGGCTTGTACTTCTAGCGCGCTGGTTTGGGCCGACAATCAATCAGAATTTGTATTTAGCGGAGAGTTAGGTGCAGGCGTCGTGCACAATTCTGCATTAAGTGTAGATGAGCTAGACGATGTGTCTAAACAAAGTGATAGCGGACAACAATTGAAAGGTACTATCCAGGGGCAGTGGAATATCAATCAACAAGCCAAATTATCTAGCGGCTATAGTTATTCTCAACAAAATTATAATCAATATTCGCAATATGATTTAGCCTTACATCAATTGAATGCCGATGCGAGTTATAAGTTTAGCCAAATTGAACTAGGTATGCGTTTTGACGCTGCAAATGCTAGGTTAGCTGGTGACACTTTCTTAGACTTTCAACAAGTGAGTGTGTATCTAGGTAAATTTCTTCAACCTAATACTTTTTTAAGAACCAGTGTTAAAAGCAAAGACAAGTCGTTTACTAACTTAACTGAACGTGATGCTCGAGGTGTAGGTGCATCAGCGGATCTGTTTCATTTTGTAAATGGTGCACAAACCATGTTGATGTTGGGATTAAGCACCGAAAAAGAAAATGCACAAGATAATCAGTTTGATTATTGGGCTGCCGGGATAAACAGTAAAGTCACACATAAATTCAATGTATTTGGTCTTGATTCTAAAGTTGGGTTGAGTTGGCGATATTTAAAAAAAGACTATGATACCGTGCAAGTGACTGGACTTCAGGGAACGAATGAAATAGAACGGGATGAAAATAGAAAAGTATTGCAGGTCAATTGGGAGGTGACTCTACTTGAAGGTTTGTCGGTTAAAACCGAGTTTGAACATGGCGATTATCAATCGCAAATCGAGTCCCTAACTTACCAACAAAATGTTGCTAGCCTAGGGGTGAACTATACTTTTTAAGTTTTTACTATTTACGTTGAATTGCCCCAATTCCAAACACAGGATCTCTCCCTTTGGGACCTAAATCTACAGATTGTTTAGTAAGGGAGAGCAGCACATTTTCAATATCCTGCTTTGATAGTGTTGATTGCTTTGACACTAAACATGCGAGTGCCGCGGAAATAACTGGCGCCGCCATCGAGGTGCCAGATTCTTTGCCTAATCCCCCCAACGCCTGAGCTGTAATCACGTTTACACCCAACGCAGAATAATCTATATAATCGCCTCGATTCGACCAGCGATATGGTTTTAAACTATTGTCGAACGCACTAACGGCTATGACTTCTTCATATCCAGCAGGATAAACTGCTTGGGCAGCAGGTCCTTCATTTCCTGCAGCAGCAACGATAATGGTTCCTTGCTGGATAGCTGCTGTAATCATTCGATTTAAAATTCGGTTATCTGGGCCAGCCAAACTCATGTTGATTACTGTAACCTTTTCCTCTACTAACCAGTTTAATGCTTCAATCATGGCGCTTAATGTTGCACCCTGGGAGTAGTCGGATTGCCGATAAAACACTTCTGCAGAGTATAAATGCGCTTGCGGTAATAATGGGGTCAGGGTGTTGAAATCTCCTATTAACACCCCTGCGACCGCGGTGCCGTGAAGGGCTGGAGAATTTAGGTTATTGGTTAAAAAAGACTTGGCAGTTATGTTCGCTTTCGTAAACGCAGGGTGCGTTCGAGCGACTGCGCTATCGATCATGCCGATTCGCGCAGTCGTTTTACACATTGGTTGGTCTATTTGCTTTTCTGCAGAATCAAAAGCGGTTTGCGGTGTCTGGGATTGCGCCACATAAATATGATTTCTATCTAAGGTTACAAAAGCGTCTTGAGTTAAATGTTTAGCTAATGCGGACTTTGAGTCTAAATGGGACGGAATTGTAAATCGCAAAACAGACAGTCCTAATCCCGAGTATGTTGAATCCGAATTAATCACAGCACCTAAACCGATTAAAGTCTGTTTAGTTTGTTCGTCTGCAATAATCATCCATTGGTTTTGAACCGCTCTCCATCCATCTTCCAATTCGACTTCTATAAAAGCCGGATTGCTTAGGTCAACGCCTATCGCCAAAGTTTTCGGTAATGTTGTTAATGGCTCCGTTATTACGCTTTCTATCGCTGGCAACTCACTGAGCGCAAAGGGCTCTTTTAATTCTTCAGCGATTATTCTTTGCTCTAAACGGTCGATCGTTTTTTCAATATTTTCAACTTGCTTAACAATGCCTTGAGTATTAATTAATTGTGCCGAAGACATCTGACTAAATGCCAACAAACTGAATATCGTAATTTTGATTCGCGTCATGTTTACCTCTTGTGTTAATACTAAACTTGATTAGTAAACGTTTCAGCTAAAAATAAATTTCATTTTATTTGGAATAAAATTTTAGTTCATTCGTTAACTTAATAAAGATACTGAAAAAAGAGTAAAAACCATGACTGACACCTTCGAAAAAATCATACCTATGTTGAGGCGATTTGCGTTTTCGTTGACTGGTAGCGCAGCTGATGCAGATGATTTAGTTCAAGCTACGTTTGAGAAAATATTGAAAAAAGGCGCGCCAGAGGATGTTGAGATCCTTAAGTGGGCGTTCAAAGTGTGCCGCAATGTCTGGATTGATGAATATCGTTCACGCAAGGTACGGCTTAATGCGACGCAATCTCCCGAATTACAAGAGCAGGCGTCAAATGAACAAGAGCCTCAGCATGAAGCGCAGGCAATGTTAACTCAAGTGAACCAGGCTATGGACTCACTACCCAGTGATCAGCGTTCAATCTTGTCGTTAGTGGCGTTGCAAGGCATGTCATATAAAGATGTGGCTGCCACGATGGAAGTTCCGGTAGGCACTGTTATGAGTCGCTTATCCAGAGCTAGAATGACGTTGCTGAACATGGTAAATCCACTGTCACATGGAGAAAAAGCATGAATATTACCGATGAGATGTTGAGCGCATTTTTAGATGCAGAGTTGTCGGCAGAAGAAATGGAGCAGGTGCGTGTGGCGCTAGAGTTAGATGATAGCTTAGTCATGCGAATGGCGGATTTGTCTCAAGTTGACCAGTGGGTTATCGACAATGCTAAGCAAATGGACAATATCGATGTTCCACAAAAATTACTGTTTTTAGCCCAACAAATTGATGCAGGTACGAATAACAACGCTGCTCTAACTACCAATAATGTGGTGCCTTTGACGGCGGCTAAAAAGTCCCGTTCAGAAGGCTTCAAGTTGCCGTACTCTCTTGCAGCAGGCGTGGCAATAGTCGCAGTGGTTGGCATGTTGACGTTTAGTTCGACAACGCCAGATTCTATGGTAAATCCCAATATTGCTGCTGTGTTAGATAGCACTTTGAGTGGAGAAGTTAAACAAACTTCAGATGGTACCAGTATCAAATCACAACTCAGTTTTGTTAACCAAAGTGGTGAAATGTGCCGACAGTATCAATTAGCAAACAATCACACTAGCAGTATCAATATTGCGTGTAAGCAAGTAAATGGGTGGCATAAAAAGGCCCAATCAGGTGAGCAAGCAGGAGCAATATCTCAAGATTATCAAACAGCATCTAACCAGCAGAATTTAGATAAAGTGATTGATCAAATGATTGTTGGTGCGCCGCTGGATAGGGCTCAAGAGCAACAAGCAATCGACGAAAATTGGCAAGTACAAAACTAATTTAGCGTACAAGCAAAATAAAGAGGTGAAATATGAAAACTATCATGATGTGTTTATCTATCGTTCTATTTGTTACAGGTTGTGCTTCAAAACCTGACTATCGCCCAGCGAAAAATGGCTCAGTGGGCTATAGCGAACAAAAAATTACTGATGATCGTTATCGAGTTCAGTTTAAAACGTATTCTAAAAGTGTCGCTGATGCTGCAGACTTTGCTCTACTAAGGTCTGCACAATTAACCCAGCAGCAAGGTTTCGATTGGTTTGTGGTAACCAGCAAAGAAACATTTGTTGAGTCACAAAAACTGCAACCTGCTTCTTCTGTTAGCGCAAGCCAACAAAGACAGGTAGTTCGCCACTGCGGATTATTAACTTGCGATACTTATGAGCGTCCATCAACAGAGATTGGAGCTAACATTAATATGGGACACAGCAACTCTCGCAAGGAAGTACACAGCATTTTAGATATTCGCATGGGGAAAGGACCTAAACCGAATCAAGAAAGTTACGGTGCTCAAGATGTTATTGACAATTTAAGCGGTAAAGCAAGCACTGACTGAGTGAGGAGTTAAACTAGTAGTATTCAAATACTAAAAAAGGTGGCTTTAGCCGCCTTTTGTTTTAAATGAAATAAATGTTGCCTTAAGTGCGGGCTTTATATACAATTCGCGCCCTTAAATCAGCTATCACCTTTAGTTCCTTGTCTCAATACAGTTTGGCTGAGCTGTAAGAGGCTACAACCGTAAGGAGCAACAATGCGTCATTACGAAATCGTGTTTATGGTCCACCCTGACCAGAGCGAACAAGTTCCAGGTATGATCGAACGTTATACCGGAATCATCACAAACGACGGCGGAACTATCCATCGTCTAGAAGATTGGGGTCGCCGTCAACTGGCTTATCCAATCGAAAAGTTACACAAAGCACATTACGTGTTAATCAATGCTGAAGCGACTGCCGAAGCAATTGAAGAGCTAGAAACTGCTTTCCGTTTTAACGATATTATTCTTCGCAATCTTGTAATGCGTACCAAAGGTGCTGTTACTGAACAGTCTCCAATGGCGAAAGAAGAACGCCGTGATGACCGTCGCGATGACCGTCGTTCAGAGCGTACTGAAAAGCAAGAAGAAGCACCTGCTGCAGCTGAAGAGTCTGCTAGCACCGAAGATCAAGAATAAGGAGACAGATAATGGCTCGTTTTTTTAGACGTCGTAAATTTTGCCGTTTCTCAGCTGAAGGTGTTGTCCAGATCGATTATAAAGACATCGCTTTGCTGAAAAACTATATCACTGAAAGTGGTAAAATCGTACCAAGCCGTATCACTGGAACTAGCGCTAAATATCAGCGTCAGTTGTCAACTGCTATCAAGCGCGCGCGCTTCCTAGCATTGCTTCCATATACTGATTCTCACAAGTAATCGTTGGCGTAATTAAGAGGTAGCAAAGATGGAAATCATTCTACTAGACAAGATCGCCAACCTGGGCGGCTTGGGTGACACTGTCACTGTAAAATCAGGATATGCACGTAACTTCCTTTTTCCTCAGAAAAAAGCAGTTCCTGCAACTAAAGCAAACGTAGAAAAGTTTGAAGCACAACGTGCTGAACTTGAAGCAAACATCGCAGCAGCATTGGCTACAGCTGAAGCTCGTGCAGCTAAAATTGCTGAACTTGGTGAAGTGACTATCGCTGCACCAGCTGGCGACGAAGGTAAGCTTTTCGGTTCAATCGGTACTCGTGATATTGCTGAAGCAATCACGGCTGCTGGCGTTGAAATTGCTAAGTCTGAAGTTAAATTGCCTACTGGTACATTGCGTGAAACAGGTGAATTTGAAATTGACCTACAGTTACACTCAGATGTAATGACCACTGTTAAATTGGTTATCATCCAAGAAGCATAATTTCAGATTATGTAGATATTAAAAACCTCGCTTCGGCGAGGTTTTTTTATGGGTTTGAGAAAACTGTAGCAGGGGCTTTAGCCGCTGGACATTGCATTGGAATTCTATCGGGATAAATCCCGGCCTTCGGGTTATTTTGCTTGTTCGTATGCCATTTTGATCCAATCTAAAACTTGTTCGTCGACTTGACTGGCGTCGGTCAATTGCACTCTGTGACTGCACATGCTACCAAATGGTCCAGAGGTCTCCAATCGACCTTCATGGGGAGTATCATTTAGCTTCAGTCCTAAATCTATTCTGGTTTTTGTGGAAGGTTGTACCAACGCAAACTGCCTTTTTACCCGATAACTGACAGCAGCTTTCTTTGGTGCGACTTCTACATCCGCTCCAAGGTTCTTAATTTTTTCATCTAACAAGGTATAAATCGGTTTTAAAGCTTCTTTACCTTTATATTGATTCTCGACCAAATCATCCGCATCCACTGAGCCTGCGTCGGCTTCGCGAAACTTCAGAGTGATAAAGTTTGCAAATCCATGGGTAATACCATGTTCACCCTTAAGGAAAGACATATATTCGCCATGCTTCTCGAATGGTTGAGCCGCCAATAGCGTTTTCCATTCAGCCAAGGTTTTACCGGTTTTTTCTTTGAGATTTTCTTCCATCTAACAAGCCTTTTCGTTATTCGTTAAACCTTATTCAGGTTTCAAAACCAATATATCGCATGGCATGGCCTCGGCTAACGCCATTGCAGTATCTCCAAACATTTTGTCCATAAAATGTTTATCTTCATTATTACCAATAACAGCAACTTCGGCATTTAAGCTCGCTGCTTTGTCTGGCACTGCTTCATCAGGCAAGCCCTCTACAGAATGCAGAACATCATTAGACAGAGCATATTCCTTTATATACAACTCTAACTTTTCTATGTGTTTTTGCTGAATTGTCGCCTCGCGTTTAAAACCACGCTTATTATTGTAATCGATATGCATCGTGCCAATTTCACCGTCATAGCAATCAATTACATGCATTTGCGCATTGATGGATTGTGAAAGTTTGTCACTGACGGCTAGGATCTTTCGGTTCAACACGTGATTATCAAAGTCATCATCACTGATATCTACACATGCTAAAACTTCGAGCTGCTTGTCCCAAAGTCTCGGTTTAACCATCCATATGGGTAAGGGGCAGTCAGAAACAAAATAATGATCTAATCCACTACGAAATAGGCGTTTGAACTCGCTTTGCTGGAAAGGCGCTTTTAGAACCAAATTGAATGATTTCGACTCAATAAACTTGGCTATAGCTAAAGATGGTTTTTGTTGCCAAGACAAAACAATATCTTCTACAAACTCACTTGCATTCCATTTTTCCAAGGTGTTGCTAATTGTATTTTTCTGACTCGTAACTATTTCATGCAAATCATCCGAAACAGCTAGATCCGCTTTTGGATAAAATAGTCGATGAAGTGACACAAACACAGTCATCTTGCCTGAGAATGCTTTACACAATCTAGTTGCTCTTGCCAGTGGGATAGATGGGTCCTCATCTGCCTGCAACACAACTAAAATGTGGTCAAATGGGGTGATTTCCATGTTCATTATTGATTTACCTTTATGCCCTAGCTAATAGAACTAAAATTGTAGACGACTATCTTTGCAATAGTTAGAAAATAAACGTATATACGACAATTACCTATGAAATATTGCAGACTCTACCTAAGAAGTGAATAGTTACCACTTGAAGTGTTATCTATTCATAAAATTAAACTTTTTTCCACAGCCGAAAATCATTAGGTCAAAGTTTAAAAATTAATTTTTTGGCGATTTAAACCATTCTGTTTTACCCTGCGACTAATCATTCAACACACTAATAAAACGATAAACACATTGAATATACAAGGAAATGTTGTTTCTGCACAAAGCGCTTTTGCAGACAAGTCTGAACGTGACTTGATAAGTGCGGTACAACAAGGCGATAAAAAAGCATATCAAACTCTCTATCAGACTTATATTGGTCAGGTATATGGTTTGTGCTATCGCTTGACCAGTGATAAGTCACTCGCAGAGGATGCCTCGCAAGAAGTATTTATTCAATTATGGCGAAAAATAGGTAATTACAAAGGTGATAGTAA
Source organism: Aliiglaciecola lipolytica E3 (assembly GCF_000314975.1). GTDB lineage: Bacteria > Pseudomonadota > Gammaproteobacteria > Enterobacterales > Alteromonadaceae > Aliiglaciecola > Aliiglaciecola lipolytica. Next base: position 71,029 of record NZ_BAEN01000022.1, on the reverse strand, counting down.
GTTTTCAACTTGGCTGCATACTGTGACATCAAACATTACGATTTCTTACTTGCGCAAGCAGAGAGGGTGGGTGAAGCGAATGTTCAATATCGAAGATACAGAGGCGAATTATTATGCTGCGGATCAAGCCACGGATTTAAGTGAATTGGAACGTCATGTATCAAGATTGCCCGAACGCGCTCGAATCGTGTTTGTATTACATGCAATAGAAGGGTATCGCCACGAAGATATTGCAAGCATGATGAATATGGCAGTTGGCTCTAGCAAAGCACAATTTCACCGTGCTAAACAGTTGTTAAAGGAGTGGATGGGCTATGAGTAATAGAAATTTTGAATCTGATCTACGTGCACAACTGGACTCCCTTAATAAGGAAAAACTACCAGAACGCGATCTGTGGGCTGGAATAGAAATAGCATTAGCTGAGGAAGCTGCACCTAACCAACAGGCACAAAAACGTCGCACTAATTCAACTGCACCTAAGGTTGTTGCGATGGCTGCGTCTTTTGCCTTGGTGGCAGTCATTAGCTGGTTTTCCTTAAATCCATCGACGCAACAAATGACACAACAAGATCTGGTCAGTGCACTTAGCAGTCAACATCAGATGCAAAAGAATGCTTTATTGGTCAAATTTCAAGATCAGCCAGCATTGACCGAAAATTGGCAAAAACAATTGGCTGAATTGGATGAGGCAGCAGAAGCAATAAAAGCTGCTTTGAAACATGATGAAAATAATATGGCACTGTTGAAAATGCTGCAAAACGTGCATCAACAACAGATTGACCTGATAGAGCGGGTTCACTCGCCTAAATGGCGACAAATTTAATGGAAATGCAATTTATTATGAGCTGTAACGATTTGTATTTCCTAGCGTTTTATCACTGCACAGCAGTGAATGTAAAATAAGGGTATTAAAATGAAAAAGATATTATTGAGTGTCGGTTTTTGCTTGCTAAGCACGCTTGCTTTAGCGGGTGAAAAGGTAGACAAAACCTTAAAGGCCGATAAAAGCGGTTATGTGCAAATTGAGCACCTAGGAGGCTACGCAAATATTAAGGGCTGGTCGAAAAATGAGGTACGCGTAGTTGGAGAGCTGGGTGATAGAACCGAAAAGTTCATTTTTGAGCGCGATGGAAACGAAGTTATTATTAAAGTGAGAGTGAAAAATCATCGAGGTAGTTGGGGCTGGAATTCTGATGATGGTGATGAACTTGAAATTTATGTGCCATATGAAAGCCACGTAAACTATACCTCAACTAACGCAAATGTAGATGTATCTGATATTCGTGGTAGCGCAGATATCGACACGGTAAATGGCAATATAGAAGTGTCTAATTTAACAGGGCGTTTGCGTATTGAGGCCGTTAATGGGGATATTGAAGCCAGTTCATTGCAGGGAAATATTAAAATCCAAACGGTCAATGGCGATATCAAAGACCGAGATTCGAAAGCAAATGAAGCCACTTATGAATCCGTCAATGGGGATATTAATGTAGTCGTATTAAGCTTAGAAGTTAAGGCAGAAACGGTAAATGGAGATATCGATCTGAATTTAGGAAAAATAGAACATTTAAACCTAAATACCGTTAACGGGAATGTCGACGCGAAAATGGAGTTAGCCACTCAAGGAGACGTGAGAGCTAGTAGCGTTGGTGGTAATGTAAATCTGTATTTTCAATCTGATGTTTCTGCTCGGTTCGATTTACAAGGCCATGCAGGTGGAAGAATCGTTAATAAAATTACAGGCGACAAAGAACAAAAAGCCAAATATGGACCGAGTCGCTGGTTAGAGTTTTCCCACAATGGTGGTAACGGCCAAGTAAAGGTATCAACCGTAAGCGGCAGAATTAAAGTAGATAAACATTAAGGATAATCTGTATTTTTCCCCGAGATAAATCCCTGTAGTAGGGGCTTCAGCCCCTAGCAAGGATCTTAGCTTTCCACCGGGATAAATCCCAACCAACGAAATGTAGTAGGGGCTTTAGCCCCTAGCAAAGGATTTTAGCTTTCCACCTTGATAATCCCTAGCCTACGGATTTAACGATCCCTATAAACTCCAACATAAAATTTCAGATTCACTTTGAGTCGCCGCTAAACTTAGCGCATAATACTCGGCCCAAAGTTGGAAGATTTAATGTTGTGAAAGCCGTTTTGAATAAAAACAAAGACGATAAAATTGAGAAATTGAAAATACCGCCACACTCTATGGAAGCGGAACAATCAGTTCTTGGTAGTATGCTAATTGCCCCAGATTCGTGGGATAAAGTAGCAGAAGTCGTCGTGGAGGAAGACTTTTACAATCGTTCCCACCGTACAATTTTTCGCGCCATTGTTAGATTACTATCTGCCAATCAACCTGTAGATATAATTACCGTTTCTGAAGAACTTGAAAATCATGACGAATTGGAAGAAGCAGGTGGTTTTACCTATCTGGGGGAGTTGGCGCAAAATACCCCTAGTGCTGCCAACGTAGTTGCCTATGCTGAAATTATTAAAGAGCGTGCAATTACGCGAGAGTTGATTGGAGTAGCACATCATATCGCTGATGTAGGTTATAACCCGGAAGGGCGAGACAGTAGTGAGATTCTTGATCTCGCCGAAACTAAAGTCTTCGAAATTGCCGAAAAACGCACCGGTAGCAACGAAGGGCCAAAAGATGTTGAGTCGGTTTTAGGCAAAACCATCGACCGCCTTGAAGCATTGATTAAGACCAATAAAGAAGTCACAGGTGTATCCACGGGGTATACCGATCTGGATAAAAAAACCAGTGGCTTGCAGGGCTCCGATTTGATAATTGTAGCGGCTCGTCCTTCAATGGGTAAAACAACATTTGCTATGAATTTATGCGAAAACGCCATGTTGCTGGAAGAAAAACCGGTATTGGTATTTTCGTTGGAAATGCCGGCAGAGCAGATCATGATGCGTATGTTGGCGTCATTGAGTCGAGTGGATCAGACCAAAATTCGAACTGCGCAGTTGGATGACGAAGATTGGGCGCGCATTTCCAATACAATGGCGATGTTGAAAGACAAGGATAATTTGTTTGTCGATGACTCCTCCGGATTAACACCCATGGAAGTGCGGACTCGCGCGCGTAAGCTCGCCCGTGAGCGTGGTGGTATCAGCATGATCATGATCGATTATTTGCAGTTAATGCGTGTTCCATCATTGAGTGACAATCGAACCTTGGAGATTGCTGAAATTTCTCGCTCACTCAAAGCGTTAGCAAAAGAATTAGAGGTGCCAGTCGTTGCGTTGTCACAGTTAAACCGTAGCTTGGAGCAACGTGCCGACAAACGACCTGTAAACTCAGACTTGCGTGAATCAGGATCGATAGAGCAAGACGCCGATTTGATCATGTTTATTTATCGCGATGAAGTTTATAACGAGAACACAGATCTAAAAGGTATTTCCGAAATCATTTTGGGTAAACAACGTAACGGGCCAATCGGTACAGTACGCCTTACATTCCAAGGTCAATTCTCACGTTTTGATAATTATGCAGGGCCTGCGTATTCAGACGAATAACGTCTGGCTTAATCAATCATAATACTTGCTCTTAAGCGTTCTATTTTTCATTTTGAACATAAAAAAAGCGGCTAAAAAGCCGCTTTTTGAATGGTGTATTCGTTATTAACGTAATACTTTTTCTTTCTTAGATGCTGTTACTACAGCTTCAATACGACGATTCACTTTATGTGCTTCTGCTGTATTGCTGGTATCCAACAATTTAGTCTCACCAAAACCTTCAGCACTTAATCTGCTAGCATCGATACCGTAGTTGTCGATTAGCAATTGTCTTACAGCTCTGGCGCGTTTAAGAGAAAGAGACATATTGTAATCTGCACGACCTGGCGCAGATGCATGTCCTTCAATTGCTGTATGAGTATCAGGGAAACGATTCAAGAAATCAGCGAATTCTTGGAATTTCGGATCCTTTGGATTCTCAATAACACTACTGTTGTTAGCAAAAGTTACTTTAAGCGTTTCACGAACTTCTACTTCTTCAAAAATACTACAACCAGTCGCATTCACTTTATCAGTTAAAGGTGTGTCGGCACACTCGTCAACATTGTCTAGCACACCATCTTGGTCGCTATCAATTTCTAAACTACAACCTTTCGCACCAACTACCGTTCCTTTTGGTGTATCTGGGCATTTGTCGATGTCATTAGCAACGCCATCCATGTCTTTATCCCAGTTACAACCTGTTGAATCAACGCGAGTTCCAGCAGGCGTGTTTGGACACATATCAACACCGTTTAATACGCCATCACCGTCTAAATCAACATTACAACCTGAACTATCTACTCGTGCGCCAATAGCCGTATTAGGGCACTGATCAAGATTGTCGTTAACACCATCTTGGTCGGCATCACCAGGTGCTTTAGGTGCTGTAGCACCGAACGTATAGGCTAAACCTAATTTTGCGCTTATATCGTTATAAGCTTGTCCAAAATCATGATAAGCCGCAACTTCTGTTACCAACTTAACTTTGTCTGATAAATCCCAGTGCTTACCTAGACCAACGTTCGCCATGCTTCCAGATTGAACCATGTCGATATGTTTAAGACCACCAAAAATGTACATTAGGTCATCTTCCAAGAAGTACATAGCATCAATACCGAAACGAGTCGCTGTATCTTCTAGAAGGTTTGCGTCGCTCTCTAAGCTAACTTTAGCCACTTCTAAACGGCCACCCCAATGCTCACTTTCTCTTACACCAACTTCAGCACCAAAACCTAGTCCAGCATCAAACGATGTAAAATCGAAGAATTTATCTTCATCTGGCTTATATATTTCAGTAAACCCACCGATCCAGTATTTGTCGGTTGTATCGTCAGCAGCGAATGCGTTGCTAGAAATTGCAGCTAAAAGACTTACTGCGATTAATGATTTTTTCATGTTTCCATCCCATGTGTAGTGGTTATCTAAATTAAAAATAGTTTAAATTCAATTATTGTCATTTTTACAAAAGCAATTTGTTTTTTTTACACGTCTTTATCAAGTCCTTGTAGTGTTGCCACTATGTTTCTTTGGGTTCCATGGTCGCGGTGCTCACCGAGGTATATTCCTTGCCATGTACCCAATGCCAGCTTGCCAGAGCTTAACGGAATGCTTACGCTGCTTCCAAAAATACTGGCTTTAATATGTGCTGGCATATCATCGTCACCCTCGTAGTTATGCAAGTAGTATTCCGAACTTTCAGGGATCATACGATTAATGTGAGATTCGAGATCAATTCTTACCGTTGGATCTGCATTTTCATTGATTGTGAGGCTTGCGCTTGTATGTTGAATGAATAAATTCAGCATACCTACCTGTATTTCCCTGATTTCAGGTAGGTTTCGAAGAATTTCTTGAGTGATTAAATGAAATCCTCTTGCCTTGGCATTTATGGTAATTACTTTTTGTATCCACATAGCGACACTATTTGTTGAAACAAATTTCCAAGTAAGCTTTTCCAGCCGTACTAACAAAAGGCATGATGAGTTTGGGACCATCTACCTGATGATTAATCGTATGATTGCGACCAGACACTACTATGGGAGTAGCCATGCCAAAGTCATGTCCTTTTTCGGCTAAAATATTTTTTGCTCCGCCGCACACCATGTTGACAACTTCGCCGACCATGTCCTGAACTTCGTCATCTAAACTCGTTGGCTTTTCGCCAACCATTTTGTACATAAGTTCGATGGCCAACGATTCGTCAAATGTGATCGACAAAGAGCCTTTTAAATCATTCCCAACCATACCAATTAAACCTGAAACATCACCTTGCGCTTTGGAGTCTCGTTTTTTTTGCGGCTTCCCAGGTTTCAATTCAGTTTGTGCCATCGTCAGTAGCACGTTTCTAAGAGAAGAAATAAACGGATTGATGAATTCCACATTCATAGAATATTAAGATCCTTCTAATGCACTGATAAAAATACAATGGTGTCAAACGTGTCCATTGCAATTATAAATTCGAAGCTATTGGCATTGAGCACATATACCATGTGCTTCAATAGTTTGTTTAGAGACTTTAAAACCAACAGAGTTAGCTTGTTTGTCTAAGGTTTCTTTTAACCCTTCTGATTGTATTTCTTTGACCAATCCACACGTATCGCAAATCAAAAATTGCACAGGATGGTTACAATCAAAGTGATGACAAGCTACAAATGCATTGGTTGATTCCAGTCTATGAATCAAACCAAATTCAAGTAAAAAGTCCAAAGTGCGATAAACAGTGGCTGGCTTTGCGCCACTTTCAGTGACCTTAAGCTCATCCAGTAGTTCGTATGCGCCCACTGAACTACTCTTGTTTAATAGTAATTCATACACTTTTTCTCTAAGGCTTGTGAATCTGGCACCTTTAGCTTCACAGTATTCTTTTGCTTTACATAGTTGCGCTTCAGTATTCATTATAGCTACTTATATCCTTTTTAGCCCTGCTTATTCAGGGATTGAAGCAAATGATCTTCCAATTCAAAGCGGGCTTCTAACTGTTGCCCTAGAAATGAAAGCTTGTCGTCAAAGTTCACCAAATCTTTGTCAGATGACGCTTCGGCGAATGCATCATTAAACGCAAGTGCTTCTTCTGTGGTCTCTGAAATGCGGGGATAAATTGAATTTTCAAGGTTTTGTTCAACATTTTGGGATTTAGGATCAGATGCTAATTTGTCGTAAACTTCAAAATGCCCAGTGGAAACGTAATCAACTAAGTTTTCGCAGAAATCCCGTATTTTATCGGTTTCAGGTAAGCCAGATTTTGCTTTTTCAAATGGAGGAAGCCCGGCTAACTGACAATATTGTACTAATAACTTCTGACGTTCTTGTAACCATATATCCACTGATTTATGGTAGCCACTCCACTTTTGTTTAGCGATTTCGACTCTGTCTAGCATTACAAATCCTCACAAGAGAACGTCTTTAATGACCAATAGTATATCACTGGCAATAAAGTAACTAAACTATGCTTTAGTTTATTCGTAAAAATCATTTAGTCACACCATGCTTTTATGTCATAACCTAAATCGTGTTAATATAATTCGATTAAACAGGCTTCAAATTTGCAGTAGATAATTCTTTTATCTGTGTATCTTATAAGAGACATAAGCGTGAGTTATGCTAATAAATATTGATGAAATCGGCGTTAACAGTGAAGTTCATTGGATTATTTTTATGGGGGATAGGGTTGTCGCAAATAAGCAACAACAGGCGTTGCTTAAATCTACATGGCAAGATCTTCCTATCGTCCATCACTATAATGATCAGATTATTTCTTTAGGTGAATACCAAGGAGCTCCTTGTTTGGCTATCGACGTGGGTAACGAGCAACTCGAATTAGAAGAGTTTGAAACCATCAGCCTGCGCGGTATCTATTTAAGTGAAAATTTTCCATTATTTCAAACGGTAGCTCGCGCTTGGCAATGGATTTTGTTTCGCAGAACACACCGTTTTTGTGGGCAATGTGGAAGCACAATGCAGCAAGTTGATTGGGAAATGGCAACACAGTGTTTTAATTGTCATCATCGTTGTTATCCGCGTGTGTCACCGTGCATCATAGTGTCTATCCGTAAAGGCGATAAAATTTTACTTGCCCAAGGAAAGGCACAACGAGAAAGAAAAATATTTTCGACTCTTGCCGGCTTTGTAGAAAGTGGAGAAAGCCTCGAACAAGCGGTGCACCGTGAAGTGTTTGAAGAGGTTGGAATTAAAATAAAGAATATTGAATATTTTGATAGCCAGCCATGGCCATTCCCTCATTCGTTGATGATGGGCTTCATTGCGGAACATGACAGTGGCGAGATAGAAGTTGATGGTGATGAAATTTTAGAAGCGCATTGGTATGAGGCCGACAAATTACCTCTGACACCGCCAACGATTTCAATAGCTGGTCAATTGATTAAAGAAACCCTTAGCAGAATCGCTAATTTACCTACCAGTGAGTTTGATAATAAGACATAAAAAACCCTGCCGAAGCAGGGTTAGAATTTTTAGCGTGAAGGGCTCGTTGTCCGAGCTTCTTAATTGTTATTATTCTTAAAACAGTAGTTTTATACCAAACACTAATAACATAAAGCAAGAATTAATTTTAATATTTGTTATAAAAAAACAAATAAACCGATAAATATACCAAGCAGAGCGCTTTTTTACTAAACTATGCCGCAATTTTGATAATGGCCCATTGCTTACTCGTTAATGGTAAATGGCGCTATTTCAGCTCAACACTTTTAAAACGGATAAATCATGCAGTTAAAAAACGATCGCTATATTCGCGCTTTGCTACGTCAACCTGTCGACACAACACCAGTTTGGATGATGCGACAAGCAGGGCGCTATTTGCCAGAGTATAAAGCAACGCGAGCTGAAGCGGGCGATTTTATGTCACTGTGTAAAAATGCTGAACTGGCCTGTGAAGTCACTTTACAACCGTTAAGACGTTTTGATTTAGATGCCGCAATTTTGTTTTCAGATATATTAACAATTCCAGATGCGATGGGCCTAGGCTTGTATTTTGAAACAGGTGAGGGACCCAAATTTAAACATGCGCTGTCATCGAAAGCACAAATAGAGGCATTGCCAATTCCTGATCCGGAAGATGAATTGGGTTACGTAATGAATGCGGTGCGTACCATTCGTCGCAATTTAAAAGGTGAAGTACCACTAATCGGATTCTCCGGTAGCCCTTGGACTTTGGCCACCTATATGGTTGAAGGTGGCGCGAGTAAAGCATTTACCAAAATTAAAAAGATGGCTTATGCAGATCCTAACGCATTACATTTATTACTCGATAAACTTGCTGATTCTGTTATCGCTTATCTGAATGCACAAATTAAGGCTGGTGCACAATCAGTGATGGTATTTGATACTTGGGGAGGCGTGCTTACGCCAAGAGATTATCAATTATTTTCGTTGCAATACATGCATAAAATTGTAGATGGTCTGATTCGCGAACATGACGGTCAAAGAGTTCCTGTGACACTGTTTACCAAAAACGGTGGCGCTTGGTTAGAAAAAATCGCGGATACCGGATGTGACGGCGTTGGACTTGATTGGACCATCGATATCGCTGAAGCGAAACGTCGAGTGGGTGACCGTGTTGCGCTGCAAGGTAATATGGATCCTTCCATTTTGTATGCACCTGCGGCAAGAATTGAAGACGAAGTCAAAACAATACTTGCGGGATTTGGTAACGGAACAGGACATGTATTTAATCTAGGTCACGGCATTCATCTTGATGTTCCACCTGAAAATGCAGGTGTGTTTGTCGAAGCTGTGCATAAATTCAGTAAACAATATCACCAAGAATAAGTATCGTGAAAAGTCCTTTGCTTCTCATTGTTAGTGCAGTTTTATTTTTTGCCGCTGGTTACTGGTTTGGTAGTTATCAAACTGATGATAGCCCCACAAAAGAAATCTCTAAGTTGATTATTGAAGTGGATAGCGATGAAAAACTGCCAGCTTTGCCTGATGTTTCTGAAAATGCAGAAACATCGCAAGACATTGAAATAGAGATTGTCTCGACAAAGGACCTTTCAGAAGAAACCTTGTCTGATCTGAATAAAACGCACCCACTTGCTGAGCTAGGTGATGCTTTTCAACAGTCGAAACATGCTAGAACTCAAACAGACAAGAAAAAACGAGAGTTTGAACAGAGTTTCTCTGCTAACGATGCTAATTTAACCGCACAGAATCAAATCAGCGATTTTTTAGCACTACATAAAAATGCAGATCTTATCGAACTTCACCAACTTGATTGTGACAATAGCCGTTGCCAACTGATTGGTGAGTATGCAGGTGAACATCAAGAGTGGGGTAAAGTAATTTCAGCTATGCGTGAAATGGACTGGTGGGATTACTCAGGTACGTCTTCGTCATCTACCAGTAAAAACGGGAAAACCTATTTCCATGTATTTTTGGATCAATAGTGGCCTGTAATTAGGCGTCTCGAGGAAGCCCTTTTTCGACACTTCTAATTAGGCGTTTAGTTAGCCTTTGTTCATTATTTGGGGGCGTATTCAACTGTTTATTTAGTTGTTGTTCAATCGCCCATTGAATGTGTTCTGCAACCATTTCGCTGGTGTTTTGCAATTTGGATTTCAACGTACTTAAAATGTTGGTATCAAAGTCAGCGTTGCCTAACGCAATAGCGATATTTCTTTGCCACTTCTGATAGCCAATTCGTCTGATAGCTGAACCTTCAGTATTTGCCAGAAATTCATTCTCATCCCAAGCAAACAGCACGAGCAAGTCTTGACTCTTAATTGCCACTCTTGCATAGAAATCCTTTTCTTGGGTTAAATGTGCGTAACGGTTCCAAGGGCAAATGAGCTGGCAATCATCACAACCATAAATGCGATTTCCCATCGCTGTCCTGAATTGTTCAGGAATGACGCCATCATGTTCGATGGTTAAATAAGAAATACATCGTCTAGCGTCAACAACATAAGGTTCAACAATAGCCTGAGTTGGACAAATGGTTAAACAAGCTGTGCAACTGCCACAATCATTTTGAATGGGTTGGTCTATTGGTAACGGGATATTGACGAACAACTCACCTAAGAAGAACCAGGATCCAGCCTCCTTATTCAAGGTTAGAGAATGCTTTCCGGTCCAGCCGATTCCCGCTTTTTCGGCCACAGCGTGTTCTAATACTGGCGCTGAGTCGACAAAAGGTCGAAATTCTAATTCGGCAAAATGTTGCTGAATTTTCTCTCCTAATTTTTTCAGTCTATTGCGCAACAATTTATGATAATCACGACCCACCGCATAACGACTGATGTAAGCTGTACCTGATTGCTTTAGATCGCGCGCGAAACTTGCGTCTGGTGGCAAATAATCCATTCTGACACTGATTAGACGCAGCGTACCGGGTAGCAATTGCGCCGGATCTGCACGCTTTTCTTGATTCCGTTCAAAAAACTGCATATTGCCGTTGTAACCCTTTTCAAGCCAACTTTTTAGGTACTTCTGATGTTGCGATAAATCGGTGTCTGCTATACCTACTTGCTGAAAACCTAGCGCTTTGCCCCACTCCTTGATATTTTTAGCCAATTCGTCCAGAAAAAGTGGAGATAATTGTGTCACGACGGTCCTTAAAAGCAGAATTGTTGGAGCAAAGGTTATCACAAAATCTGTTTACAGCGCAGTGTGTTAAAGAGGGGGAAGCAGAAGCGGCCAAACAGCTTTCTATTCCTTTGTTTGATGTGATGCAACTTGCTGGGAAAAAGCTGTTTCAATGGGTAACCGAGCACTTTGAGCATACAGCCAATATTTTAGTGGCAGTCGGTACGGGTAATAATGGTGGTGATGGATACATTGCAGCCCGATTGCTTTTAGAGCATGGCTATAACGTGCGTCTGGCATCCATCGATCCAACTCGCACGTTAAACGGTGACGCGGCACAGGCCCTTTCCATGTGGATATCAGCTGGCGGTGAAGTGGCGACATTGAAATTGTCTGAGTTAAATCAGGCTGATTTAATCGTTGACGGATTATTGGGAACTGGCCTCAAGGGGCCCGTTAAGTCAAGCTATGGTTCAATAATCAAAACCATTAATCAAACTAGCGCACATGTCTTAAGCATTGATATTCCATCGGGGTTAGACGCAGATTCCGGTGCCATCCTCGACGTATGTATCGAAGCTGATACGACTATTACTTTTGTAGGTATAAAAACAGGATTAGTGACAGGGTTTGGCAGGCAAATAAGTGGGGAGCTGATTTTTGAGCCACTGAATATAGGGGAAAGATTTAACCAAATAACGGAACCAGCGGCACGCTTAATCGCTCATGCTGACTTTGCTCCGCTTTTGCAAAGAGCGCAAAATAGTCACAAAGGTAACAATGGAAAGTTACTTTGTATCGGTGGAAATAACGGCATGGCAGGCGCGATTCGTCTATGTGCAGAAGCTGCTTTACGAAGCGGGACCGGATTAGTCAAAGTCTTTTGTCATCCCAATTCAACTGCGGCAATAATGCACGGTAGAGCAGAGCTGATGGTGACGAGTGAAGATTTATCACAATTGTTAGAATGGGCTGATTGTGTTGTTTTTGGTCCCGGAGTTGGGCAAGACTCCTGGAGCCTAGAAATATTTAGTCAGTTATTTACTTACATCAGCCATCACGATAAACCATTGATAATTGATGCAGATGGATTAAATTTATTAAGTAAACAACCGCGTAAATTAGCATTATCGTTTTTAATAATGTCTCCACATAGTGCAGAAGCGGCCAGATTGTTAAACACCGATGTTGATTCGGTGGAAAGAGATCGTTATGCAGCAGCATCAGCTTTAGCGGAGACTTATGCTGCAAGTTGCATTTTAAAAGGAGCAGGTAGTATCGTGCATAATTCTCAAGGTGCTTTTGTGTGTGCGAACGGTAATCCGGGGATGTCTACAGCAGGAATGGGAGATGTGTTAACTGGTATTTTGGGTTCGTTGGCTGCACAAGGGATGTCAGCCGCTGATACCAGTTTGTATGGTACTTGTGTGCATTCGGCTGCAGCCGATTTAGTGGCAGAAAACTATGGTCAACGTGGTATGATCGCCAGCGATTTATTTGACTATTTAAGACGACTTGTTAACTAACCATGAAATATACTCAGTTTTTGCCTGATGAGGCAGCTACATTAAGTATTGCAGCTCAAATTGCAAAATTAACTACACAAAATTTAGTCATTTACCTTGAAGGTGATCTTGGCGCCGGAAAAACCTCATTTAGCCGCGGTTTTTTGCAGGGTTTAGGACATGTTGGCAATGTGAAAAGCCCTACCTACACCTTAGTTGAACCCTATGAAGTGTCACCGTGGCGAATTTTTCATTTTGATTTATATCGGTTATCTGATCCTGAAGAATTAGAATACATGGGGATCAGAGATTATTTTGCAGACGACTGTATTTGCTTAATTGAATGGCCCGATAAAGGCGCTGGCCTATTGGCAACAGCTGATTTAGAGATTAGTATAGAATTTGAAACTAGTGGAAGGCGCATCCACATTGTCCCGCTTAGTGACATTGGGCGGCAAATTGTTGAGATATTACAAAAATAATAATGATGAATAGTGTATCAAGGCTTCTGGTTCAATTATGGTGTGGCATCGCGATGCTGCTCGTGAGCCATTTTTGTCTCGCACAAAATGCGATTGAAGCACTACGCTTATGGCCTTCTCCAGATAATACTCGGGTGGTTTTAGATCTCACCGATGAGCCAGAGTATTCATATTTCACTCTTTCAAACCCAGAACGTTTGGTAATCGATCTAGCCAATACAAAAGGTGAAATAGACTTTTCAAAATTCGTAAAACCCACAGATTTAGTCAAAAAAGTACGTTATAGCACGGCAAAAAGTGATTCTTCAGTGCGTGTGGTGTTAGAACTCAGCCGTAAATTAAATGCAGAGATTTTTGCATTGCCGCCAACTCCACCTTATAAAAACCGTTTAGTTATCGATTTAAGTGATAAATCAGAATCGACTCAACAAGTCATAATGAGTTCAGAAAACTCAACGCGTGACAGAGATATCATTATCGCTATCGATGCAGGACATGGTGGCGAAGATCCCGGCTCCATAGGACGCGGTGGTACTTACGAAAAAAATATCACACTAAGTGTGAGTAGCCGTCTGGCTAAACTGATTAATGCAGAGCCAGGCTTACGTGCAATTATGACTCGTACCGGTGATTATTATATATCGCCTAACAACCGGCCTGACATTGCCCGTAAGAATAAAGCAGATTTGTTTATTTCGATTCACGCAGATGCGTTTACCACACCTCAGCCCAAAGGGGCATCGGTATGGGTTTTGTCCATGGGCAGAGCAAATTCTGAATTAGGACGTTGGATGGAACGAACTGAACGTCATTCTGAGTTATTAGGTGGGGCAGCAGAGGTCATTCAGGATACGGCCAGTGAACGCTATTTGGCGAAAGCGCTATTGGATATGTCCATGGATCATTCTTTAACTACCAGTTATGACATTAGTAAAATGGTAATTTCTGAATTGAAACAAGTAACCAGTTTACATAAAAAATTACCTCAGGCAGCGAGCTTGGCAGTTTTGACCTCACCTGATATCCCTTCAATCTTGGTGGAAGTTGGCTTTATTTCTAACCCCAATGAAGAAAAAAACCTCAATTGGAGTAAACATCGTCAAAAATTAGCGGCTTCGGTATTTTCCGCTATAAAACAGCATTTTCGAAAACTCCCGCCAGATGGTACGCTATGGGCAAATAATGCGCGGTCTGAAAAACGCACTCACAAAGTTAGAAGCGGTGAATCTCTGTCGTTGCTAGCTCAACGCTATAATGTGCGGATTAGTGCTATAAAAGAAGCGAATAATATGCGCAGCGATACCGTCAGAATAGGACAAGTGTTAACGATTCCGAGTACCTGAATCAGGCTTTTTCCTGCCCAAATTTATTAAAGGTTATTTGTGCCAATTCAAATTCTATCCCCCCAACTTGCTAACCAGATAGCTGCTGGTGAAGTAGTAGAAAGGCCCGCATCTGTGGTCAAAGAGCTAGTTGAAAACTGCCTAGATGCCGATGCCAACACCATCGACATTGAGATTGAAAAAGGCGGGCATAAACGAATTTATATTCGCGATAATGGCAAAGGAATTCATCATCAAGAATTAGAACTGGCATTGAGTCGTCACGCGACCAGCAAAATATCTAAACTAGATGATTTGGAAAATATTTGCAGCCTCGGGTTTCGAGGTGAAGCTCTCGCGAGTATCAGTTCTGTGTCACGATTAACCCTTACCTCAAAACCCGCTTCTCAGCAGCAAGCTTGGCAGGCTTGTGCAGAAGGACGGGATATGCAGGTAACAATACAACCCAGCGCACACCCAGACGGCACCAGTATCGATGTACTCGACCTATTTTTTAATACGCCGGCAAGACGAAAATTTCTACGTGCAGAAAAAACCGAATTTAGTCATATTGATGAAGTGATAAGACGCATCGCTTTGAGCCGCTTTGACGTCACTATTAATCTTAAACACAACAGTAAAGGGGTGCGAAAATACCCAGCTATAAAAGACAGTCAATCGCAAATTAAGCGTATTGCTGCCGTTTGCGGTCATGAATTTGCGGATAAAGCCATCGCAATTAATAGCGAATATGAAGGTATTCAATTGACCGGTTGGCTAAGCCCTGCCGGTGAAGGGCGCGGGCAAAATGACTTACAATATGTGTATGTTAATGGCCGAGTCATGAAAGATAAGTTAATTAACCACGCGATAAGACAAGCTTACGAAGGTTTGATTGAAACTAATTCACATCCCGCGTTTGTTCTCTTTTTAACGATGGACCCCATGCAGGTCGATGTTAACGTTCATCCAGCCAAACATGAAGTGAGATTTCATCAAGCACGTTTAGTACATGATGTGATATTTCGCTCGGTATCAAAGGCGTTATCAGAATCTTTCAGCGAATACGCAGAAGATACAGCGCAAGTAGAGCAAACACGCTTACAAGAAGTTGAACCTAGCCATCAATATATTCGCCCATTGACGACGAATGTCAGCCCACAATCTCAACAAACACCACAGGCTTATTCCACCACAACTGGCAGAGAGAGTCAGCGTGAAAAAGCCTTTAACTATACAGCGCCTCGCCCCTCGAAAACGGGGGCACAAAACTATACACACTTGATGTCTACGAAAAAAACAGAAGTTGGTAGTCAAGATGGAGTTAGCATTGTTCAGATAAATGCAAATCGTGTTCTAATTAGATATGCCGATGAGTTTTTTTATTGTAATTCAGTCAGTTTAGCGGCTAAAAAACTGCAAACTGAACGTGCATTAAACCAATCGGTGATGCAGCCTTTGTTAATGCCTATTTCGCTTTCGTTCGAACAGGTAAAACTCAAAATCGATGACTTGCTGTTAACTACAATGCGTTCGTGCTTGATTGAATTGGCGGTGGTCAATCAACGTTTATTGCTAAAACAAGTGCCTTCTGGCACACGTGCAATGGATTGGACTAGTATCCTTCTGGCATTTTTTGATGAATTGGCTATCGATATCGCTAAGCAATCAAGTAAAACGTTAGAAAATACACTCAGTGACAATCGAAAGCGGGAAATATGCGATTTGTTCTATTTTGTATTGGCTAAACATCAAATTAGTCGGGTTGAAGACCAAGATTCTGGACTAAATTATCTGTCCCAATGGCTTCACGAACAAAATAATATAGAAGATGTACTAAACTCTTGTGGAACATCTGTTCCTCTCTCTAGTTGGCTGACACAATTTGATGAATAAACAACACCCAGAAAACTTACCTCCAGCCATCTTTTTGATGGGGCCAACTGCTTCCGGTAAGACTGATTTGGCATTAGAAATAAGTAAAAAGCTGCCTTGCGAAATAATTAGTGTCGATTCTGCACTCATTTATCGGGGGATGGATATTGGTACTGCGAAACCAAGTGTCGAAGAATTAAGCCAAGTTCCCCATCGACTTATTGATATTATCGACCCCATCGAGTCCTATTCTGTGGCGAATTTTCGGGTCGATGCGTTAAAAGCAATGCAAGAAATTACGCAAAATGGAAAGATTCCTTTACTAGTTGGCGGCACGATGTTGTATTTTAAAAGCTTAGTTGATGGACTTTCAAACCTGCCTGCCGCTAATAGTGAAGTAAGAGAAAAATTACAAAATGAAGCGGTAAACATTGGCTGGAGTGAGCTACATAAGCGACTCGAAGAGGTGGATCCAGTCTCCGCTGCTCGAATACATCCTAATGATCCACAACGACTCTTGCGAGCTTTGGAAGTATTTGAAATAAGTGGAAAAACTATGACCGAATTAACAGCAGAGAAAACAAATTCTCTACCTTATTCGGTAAAAGAATTTGCCCTAATGCCTAGTGATCGGGGTATACTGCATAAACGCATTGAACAGCGTTTTTTGCGTATGCTTGATAATGGGTTTCAGCACGAAGTAGAAGGTTTAAAAGCGCGAGGTGACTTGCATCTTGACTTGCCTTCTATGCGCTGTGTCGGTTATCGTCAAATGTGGCAGTATTTGGATGGCGAATTTGGTTACGACGAGATGGTATTTAAAGGCATCGCCGCAACCAGACAGCTGGCAAAAAGACAAATTACGTGGCTACGAGGTTGGAAAAACGTAACATTTTTAGATGGTCTTGAAAAAGACAATTTGACTACCATATTGAATGTCAGCAATACTGTGAGTTAATAGGCAGCTATACAGCCCCACGTTTTACTGTATAATTTGTATCTAAGATGAAAATCATAATAAAAAGAAAAGGATAAGGAATAGTGATGGCAAAGGGGCAATCTTTACAAGACCCGTTTTTGAATGCGTTAAGAAAGGAACGTATTCCTGTCTCAATTTATTTAGTCAACGGAATTAAATTACAAGGTCAGGTGGAATCGTTTGACCAGTTTGTAATTCTGTTAAAAAACACTGTTAGTCAGATGGTATACAAGCATGCCATTTCAACTGTTGTGCCTTCTCGGGCCATTAATATGTCAACCGGCGCACAACCTGACTCTGATAACGGTGAATAAAACCTTATAGGAGAAAAGCTTGTTTGACCGTTACGAAGCAGGCGAGCAGGCTGTTTTAGTTCATATCGATTTTTCTGATGATTCGAGCAAAGAAGATCTGCAAGAATTGCAAATGCTAGTTTCATCTGCCGGTGTTAATGCTGTGGAAGTTATAACGGCTTCTCGTCAAGCGCCACATCCAAAATATTTTACCGGAAGTGGAAAAGCAGAAGAAATTGCTAACGCTGTGCGTACTTGCAACGCAGACGTTGTTATATTCAATCATCCACTGTCACCTTCCCAAGAGCGAAACCTAGAAGCATTGTGTAAATGCCGAGTGCTAGATCGCACAGGATTAATTCTGGATATCTTTGCGCAACGCGCACGAACTCACGAAGGGAAATTACAGGTTGAGCTGGCTCAATTGCGGCATATATCCACACGATTGATTCGCGGCTGGACTCACCTAGAAAGACAAAAAGGCGGCATTGGTTTGCGCGGACCAGGTGAAACCCAGTTGGAAACCGATAGACGGTTATTACGGGTCCGAATCAAAAGTATTCTCAGACGTCTAGAAAAAGTCCAGAAGCAACGTGAACAAGGGCGCCGAGCGCGTAAACGCGCGGAAATGCCAACAATTTCATTGGTCGGTTATACGAATGCTGGCAAATCAACTCTGTTTAACACTATCACTGATGCTGGCGTGTACGCTGCTGACCAATTGTTCGCAACACTAGACCCTACTTTAAGAAAGATTCAATTGCAGGATGTAGGGCAAGCCATTTTGGCTGACACCGTAGGCTTTATTCGACATTTACCACACGATTTGGTGGCTGCTTTTAAAGCGACGTTACAAGAAACTCAGGAAGCGGATTTGCTGTTGCACGTTGTGGATTATTCGGATGAGCAATATATGGATAACATCGACCAAGTAAATGATGTTTTAGAAGAGATAGATGCGTCTGAAATCCAACAATTAATGATTTGTAACAAAATTGACAGAATGGAAGGTGTAGAGCCACGAATTGACCGCGACGAAGAAGGCGTTCCTATTCGTGTATGGATCTCTGCGCAGCAAAACCAAGGCATTGATTTATTATTTAATGCCCTCACTGAATGTTTATCACAAAGCATTGTGCAATTTACATTACGCATTCCGCCTAAAGAAGGTAAACTGCGAGGCGCACTATTTCGTATGAATTGTATTTCAGCTGAATCCTATGCTGAAGATGGTGATTGGCTGGTAGATGTCAGAATGCCAACGAGCGATTGGAACCGACTGGAAAAGAGATCAGAAATTGATTTGTCTAGTCTGGTAGTAAAACACTAATAAATATAAATAAGCTAACATTTGATGGAAGTATCAGGTTGGCGTAGTTTTAGACTTAACCTAACGGAGAGTGAAGATGGCTTGGAATGAGCCCGGTGGAAAGAACAACGACCCCTGGAAAAACAAAGGGGGACGTGATCAAGGTCCACCTGATTTGGATGATATATTTAAAAACCTATTTGGCAAATTTAGCAAAGGTGGCGGTGGTGACGGTTCGTCTGGTGGTAAAAGCCTAGGCGGAATGGGCATAACTGTTATTCTCGTATTGTTAGCTGTCGTTTGGGTTATTAGTGGTTTCTATACCATTCGAGAAGCTGAGCGTGGGGTGGTATTACGTTTTGGTGAATTTAGTCAATTTGTTGAGCCAGGGTTACGCTGGAAGCCAACTTTTGTAGATGAAGTTATTCCCGTTGATGTGCAGTCCATTTCATCTATGTCATCAGAAGGCAGTATGCTAACTGAAGATGAAAACGTCGTGAGCGTTGAGATGGAAGTACAGTATCGAATCGTTGAACCATACAAGTACCGTTTTGCTGTTACTAATCCTGAACAAAGTTTAAGTCAGGCGTTAAATAGTGCAATTCGCTATGTAGTAGGGCACTCCAAGATGGATGACATATTGACTCGTGGTCGTGAAGCTGCCCGTCAACAAGTATGGCAGGAGCTTGAAGGAATCATCAATCCTTATGATATGGGTATTTCAATAGTTGATATTAACTTTAAAGATGCTCGTCCACCGGATGCCGTGCGTGCAGCATTTGATGATGCAATCGCAGCTCAAGAAGATGAACAACGTTTTATTCGTGAAGCAGAAGCCTATTCTCGTGAAATTGAACCGCGCGCACGTGGTCAGGTGAATAGAATGGCCGAAGAAGCACAAGCGTATAAAGAACGAGTAACTTTAGAAGCACGAGGTGAAATCGCGCGCTTTGAGGAATTATTGCCACAATACAATGCAGCACCAGAAGTGACTCGCCAACGTATTTATTTAGAAACTATGGAACAAGTCTATCAAAACACCACTAAGATCATGATAGATAATAAAGGATCGGGCAATATGATGTATTTGCCTCTAGATAAAATTCTAGAGAACCAAAGTAATCAATTACCAAGAGCTAACTCACGCAGCACGTTAGAAGGATTACAACAAAACAATATTTCTACTTCGCAGAGCAATAACTCTACACCTTCTACCTTGCGTAGCGACAGAAACAGACAGGGGAGAAACTAATCATGAAGAATTTAAGTATTGGTGTTGTTGTACTTGTCATCATTGCAGTTTTTCTGTCTTTGTTTGTCGTACCTGAAGGTGAAAAAGCGATAAAGATTCAATTTGGTAAAGTTGAACGTGATTCAGCAGGCGAAACCGTTGTATTTAGCCCTGGTTTACACTTCAAAATTCCACTAATTGATAGAGTCGTTAAGTTAGATGCGAGAATTCAGACTTTAGATGATCCTGCGGGAAGATTTGTTACTTCTGAGAAAAAGGATCTGATCGTTGATTCATATGTTAAGTGGCGAATTAAAGATTTTGCGACTTACTATTTGTCTACAGGTGCCAATAAGTTGCAAGCGGAATCTCTGTTAAAACAAAAAGTTAACAATGGATTGCGTTCGGAATTTGGTACTCGTACGATTTCTCAAATTGTATCAGGCGAGCGCTCTGAATTAATGGACGAAGCAATGAAGCAAGCGTCTACCAGTTCAGATGAGCTAGGCATTGAAATTGTTGATGTAAGAGTCAAACAAATCAATTTGCCACCGGAAGTAAGTAGCTCTATATTCCAGCGTATGCGTGCGGAACGTGAAGCTGTTGCTAAGGAGCATCGTTCTGAAGGTCGTGAGCAAGCAGAAATTATTAAAGCTAATATCGATGCTAAAGTAACCGTTATGTTGGCAGATGCGGAAAGAAACTTGCGTAAGATTAAAGGTGAAGGTGAAGCACAAGCTGCACAGATTTATGCTGAAACTTACTCAAAAAGTCCTGAATTCTATGCCTTCTTGCGTAGTATGGATGCGTATCGAGCAAGCTTTGACAGCAAACAAGACGTTTTAGTTGTTGAACCAGACAGTGATTTCTTTAAATATATGAAAGATATTTCTGGTACTAAAAACTAATATGCAATGATAATGAAAGCGCCGTTAAGGCGCTTTTTTGTTTAAGGCTTAATTTTTAGTGGTGGTAGATCTCATGGCTGAGTTTCAAATTAGAGATACAACACGAAATGATTTTGTCTCGATCAAACGCTTAAATGATGATTTTGTAAAATTCACTAGCCCAATGGATCTGGCGCGAATTGAACAATTGCATAATCTCAGTGCTTACCATCGAGTTATAGAACAAGTTAATCAGCAATCATCAGAAAAAAGCATTGTCGGTTTTTTATTAGCAATGCGTCCAGCAACAGAATATCTCAGTGATAATTATCAATGGTTCGACTTACGCTATAAGAATTTTCTGTACATAGATCGCGTTGTCATTGCTGCTTCAATGCACGGAATTGGTCTGGGGCGGCGTCTCTATGACGACATTTTTGCATTTGCCAGATCGCAAAAAATTGGTCATCTTTGCTGTGAATATAATCTAATACCTGCAAATCCGGTTTCTGCTGCTTTTCATCAAAGTTATGATTTTCATCAAGTTGGTCGTTTACACTCAGACGATCAATCAAAGATAGTTTCAATGCAAATTGCAAACGCTATGTAATTAACCACCTGCGAGAAACACAGTATGACTCAATTCGCTTGGCAAGATCCTCTCAACTTGAATTCACTATTAAATGAAGAAGAGGGTATTTTACGAGATACGGCACACCAATATTGCCAACAGAAATTGATGCCACGGATTTTGCTGGCAAACCGCAACGAACATTTCGATCCTGAAGTTATGGCAGAAATGGGCGCACTAGGTTTATTGGGAGCCACGTTACCTGAAGAGTACGGTTGTTCTAATATTAATTATGTTTCTTATGGTTTAATTGCTCGTGAGGTTGAGCGTGTGGATAGCGGCTATCGCAGTGCAATGAGCGTTCAGTCTTCATTGGTTATGCATCCAATTTATGCTTACGGAAATGAAAATCAACGTCATAAGTACCTTCCTAAGCTGGCAAGTGGTGAGTGGATAGGTTGCTTCGGATTAACCGAACCAGATTCTGGTTCTGATCCTGCAAGTATGCGCAGCCATGCTAAAAAAGTAGATGATGGCTATTTGCTAAATGGTAGCAAAATGTGGATCACGAATTCCCCCATTGCCCATGTATTTGTGGTGTGGGCTAAGCTCGATGGCGTTATTCGTGGCTTTATTTTGGAAAAAGGCATGCATGGCCTAAGCGCGCCGAAAATTGAAGGGAAATTTGCATTACGTGCATCAATAACCGGTGAAATTGTAATGGAGAATGTATTCGTACCAGAAGCTAACTTGCTGCCTAATGTATCAGGCTTAAAAGGGCCTTTTGGTTGTTTAAATAAGGCACGTTATGGGATAGCGTGGGGAGCTTTGGGAGCTGCCGAGTTTTGTTGGCATGCAGCGCGTCAGTATTGTTTAGACCGTGAACAGTTCGGTAAACCTTTAGCTGCAAATCAACTGATACAAAAAAAGCTAGCCGATATGCAAACAGATATTTCGTTAGGGTTGTTGGGATGTTTACAAGCTGGACGTTTAATGGATGCAGAACAACTCGCTCCTGAAGCGATATCGTTAATAAAGCGAAACTCATGCGGAAAAGCCCTTGATATAGCAAGAGTAGCGCGAGATATGCATGGGGGTAACGGTATTGCAGACGAATATCACGTAATTCGGCATGTTATGAATTTGGAAGCTGTAAACACCTATGAAGGTACACACGACGTGCATGCATTAATTTTAGGAAGGGCGCAAACCGGTTTACAGGCCTTTACCTAGTTAATTGCCGAGCGCATTTTGTTAGGTTTTTTTTGCATGCTTCTGTGCAATTAGTAAATCGCAGAACTGTTCAAAAGGAAGCGGTTTACTGAATAAATACCCTTGTGCAATATCGCATTTATTATCCAGTAAAAAGTCAGCTTGATATTGATTTTCAACACCTTCAGCGATAACCCCTAATTTTAAACTACGTGCCATGGCTATCACAGCAAGTACAATGGCTTTATCATTTTCATTTTGTTCCAAGTCATATACAAAAGAGCGGTCTATTTTTAAATTATCTATCGGCAGCTTTTGTAAGTATGAAAGTGAACTATAGCCGGTGCCAAAATCGTCAATTGATGTGGAAATACCAATATCGCGTACTTGTTCGAGTAGCTTCTTTACCCGGTCATAACTGTCAATCAGAACCCCTTCGGTTAGCTCTAACTCGATATTTTGTGCAGGTATACCGCTGTGATCTATTACTTTGGAAACAAATTCAAATAATTGTCGGTCAGCAATTTGGCGAGGTGAAATATTCACAGAAACTTTTAGATCTGGCTGGTGTTGTAAAACAACCTTTACCATTTCAACTGCTCGACTTAACACCCATTTGCCGATAGGTATTATCAGCCCTGTTTGTTCTGCTAGCGGAATAAACTGGTCTGGACTTGTATAAGAGCCATCAGGCATGCGCCAACGAATCAAAGCTTCGGCTTTCGTAATTACGCCTGTGGCTAAATTCATTATTGGCTGCAAAAATAATTCAAATTGATTTTCGTCTATGGCTTTCCTCAATGCATTCTCTAATTCGAGACGTCGCATTGATTCTTCTTTAAGTGCTTTAGAATAAAATCGAAGTTTGCTTTTTGAGCCTTTTTTGGCGGAAAACATGGCCAAATCAGCAAACTTCATCAATTCTTCAGAATCTGATGCATCGCTTGGGAAGTGGGCAGCCCCTAAACTCAAACTTACCTGCACTTTTTGTTTTGAGTCGGTATAAAGCGGTAATTCAGCAGATTCAATCAGTCTTTGCACCAAATCACTGCATATGGTTTGATCATTTGTGCCAGATATAATCATGCCAAATTCGTTTCCACCAATCCGAGCGCACAAATCCGACTCGCTTAAACACTGCTGTATTCGATTAGCAAGTTCGACTAGAATTTGATCCCCTGCCTGGTGACCATGCAATTCATTAATTTGCTTAAATTGCTTAACATCCAAATACACCACAAAGAATGGCTTTTCTTGTTCTATTTGCTTTTCTAGTTTCTGCCAGAAAAACTGGCGATTGGGTAAACTGGTGACATTGTCATAGAGGCTTAGTTTTTCATTGCGTTGCATCAGATATTTTATCCGACTGACATCACTGAAAATGAAAATCCAATTACACACTTTTTCATTTGCATCTTTTACTGGATACAAAGCTAATTTTAACCATTTACTGGAATAAGGTGGTTTGTGCCAAAACAGTTCTCCGTGCCAGCGACTCGCGGTATCAAATACTCGTTCGTATTCAGCACATTGATGTTTAAACAACTTAATCATTATCTCAAATGGCGTTTCTTCAAACTCATTGTCTGTGGTTTCTAACAATAAGTAGGCATTTGGATTTTGATTTATAGGTGTAATACTCGCATCCGTAATTATCACCCCAAATTCTGCGTTTTCAATCACCCGTTTTATCGGTTCATGGAGTGACTGAAGTGTTTGATTTTGTCGTAATACTTGGTCCAATCGTTCGTGAATATATTCGTGCTGAGCAAGCATTTTATCATTGGAAATAAGCAGTTCGCGTGCTACTTGCAAGGTATTTTGTTGTCTTTCGTATTCAACTTCTAGGTTATTAATTATTAAATATGACTCACCTTTGGCTACAGCTGCTATCGCTTCTAAGCGCAATAACCTATCTTTAGATTGTTCTGTCCAAATGCCAGATTGAATTTGCCCATCATTACCAATTTGCCAAAAGTCTTCAGCGTCAATAAAAAAGTCTTCTAAGAAAGGTGAATTTCCTGCAAATTCAAACGTTTCGTGTCCAATGGCTTCTGGAGCTAATGCATAAAACCACTGTTCGTTACAGTGTAAAAGTTGGAATTGTCGATTAGATTCTCTTTTTAGAATCGTGCAATCTATAATCCCCAACGCTTGAATAAGTGATTGTTGCATGGCGATTACTTCAAGGTTAATTGAGCGATAAATTTAAACATTTCTTCCACCTGAGCCCCTGTTTTAGCGCTGGTTGAAAAGCTACGAACAAACTCTTTACTGTAACCATTTAGTTCGTTTTCGGTCCAATGCCATGCGACGTCTAAGTCACTTTTATTGACAACTAAAATAGCGGGGATATCACTTATTTCGCGGACCATGCGATGAATTTCCATGCCTTCAACGAGACTTTGAGAACGTGTTTGATCGGTTATAATGGCATAGGCTGAAGCGCCTCTGAGGTATTTGGGCTGAAATCCGCAGTATCGATCTATACCTTCCAGGTCCCAAATCATCAGTTGTACTTGTTCGATCGTTAAATCTATGACTTTTTTATCAATTTTGACACCAATGGTGGTGAGGTATTTTTCAGAAAAAATACCCTCTACAAATTGTTTGACCAAACTGGTTTTCCCTACGCCTGACGGGCCAAGTAGGCAAATCTTCTTTTGGATCATGGTGTCGTTAATGTCCTTTTTTATTCGTTTTTAAAATCAATAACATTGAAAATGACTTTTCGTAAGCCTGCGCCAGTTGCTTTGATTTCAATCACCCCTAAGCCAATAGCATTTAAATACTCTGGCTCAATTCCCTGTTCTATCAGATATTGACGTGCAGCGAATGCGCGTTTTTGACTCAATGCTTGATTAAATTGTTTGGAGCCAGTTGAATCACTAGCACCCATAATAATCAATCCTACATTTAACTCCAGCTTTTTAGCCAGTTCTATTGTCGCCTTTAAAGTACTTGATAAGGTTAGCAACTGATCTTTTGCTTCGTTGCTCAGTTCACTTTGGCCTTGAGCAAACTCAATCTGGGTGCTATCAATTTTTGCTGAGTTTATTTCAAAAAGTGCCATTAGTATTTCTGGGCTATCGTCGCTAATCGTATCAAGCTCTTTTGTAACGACTCCAGAAAGTAGTTCTTCAGCATAAGGTAAACCGGGAATAGCGTTAATTTCACGTGCTAAAGAAAGGCGTTGCACATTTGGTAATACACCAGATAATGTGGGAATTTCGTTTTGCCAATCTATACTGACTTCCGGAAATTGTTTTAATAGTTTATTTAATCGATTTTTAACAAGTGGTGCTTCTAAAGACAGATACTGCTTTTCGGATAAACTTATCTTTGTCGTGTCTAACTGCTGTGAAGACATCCAATCTTCAACAGAAATGGCTTCAGGATCTCGCATTATTTCTAGTTTAATGTTTTGCCACCCTGACTTTTCTATATTGCTAACAATTATGCCAGGTTGATGTGCAATGTCGCTGACCTGTTCTAAAAACTGATTATGTTGATAACTTTTTAACCCTAAAAAACTGAATCCGAGAATGAGTAAGGTAAATAAACCAATCGCCAGAATGGGTTTTCTTTGTTTTTGTGCTTCAGGACGCAGTTCCGCAACTAAACAGTCACTCAATTGTTGGGCAGCTGGTTCAAACACAACAGTATCACCATTAAAATTGGCAATTTCTTTTGCGTATAATTTATGGATATATTCGTTGGTAATTTGGAACTTGGTCGAAATGTTTTGCGGGATATTACCAGTAACAGCGGCAACTAAAAGTAATTGAGGCCCTCTTTTGATGACTAAGGAAAAATCTTCCGTTTTGATAACTTCTAAATTTTGTTCTGAGGTATTTTTTTGCGAACCGAACGAGTCTGAAACAAAGTCATTAATTGCTGTTAACATAGCAGAAATCAGATCGCCATCTGTCGAGTCGCTGACGGATTGTGAAACTGAATTGAGTAGTATTCCTGTTTCTCTATGAATTAGTAAGACTTGCTCAACTTTGAATACAAACGTTTGGCTCGCTACATATTGGGAAAAGCTTACGCCCGATTGCCACGCTTTAATTCGCCAAGTTATGCCTTTAAAAGTAAGGCTATTCTCAATAACTTCGTTGGTTTTCTCTACGAATTCACTTAAAAAAGCAGTCACCGACTTGCGTACTAAACGGCCCACTAACGGATAAAGGTAACCGACAAACTGTTCACTTTGATTTTTGACGGATTTTTCAACAGATTGCTGAACCACAGGGGTCAAAACAGTGGTGAATTCTTGGTTTAATTTTTGTCTATCATGAATTGCTTCTATTACGACATCACCGACAATTTCTCTCGCATTGTCTTTTAATACTTGCTTAACATGTTGCCTGTTTTTACCCAATATTATGTCGCGAAGCTCACGCATGGCCGCTTCGTCATCGGGTACATTTTTGGCGTCTGGGTTGTTTGCCATAAAAGTGGCTTTAATCTTCGTCGGTTTCTAAATTAATCGCCATGGTTGCGAGTAGTTTCGCCAATGTTTTCCGATCGGTTTTGGTTGAACTAAGCTCTTTCGTTACTTGATCTAATCTCTCTAACGCTTCTGCAAATCGAGCATCGTATTTTTCGGTTAGTAAGGCGACTTCTTTGTCTACTCTTGAATGAAGTTCATCAGTTTCTTGGCGGCCGTTGGTATCTGACATTTCTAATTCGGAAGAAAGTTTGTCTGCATAGGCGTGTAATTCAGCTGTTTTATCTTCGTATTGCTTGTCAACTGAGTTGACTTTGTTTTGCATGTCTTCGAAACCATTTTGCATGACGGTGTTTAATTCTTTAACGTGCTCAGCCAGTTTCTGATCCGACTGTTGAAAGCGTTCAAGCATTTTATTCTCTAAAACTGAAAGTCTATTTTCAATATCCGCTTGGGCTGCACCAAAAACAATTTGGCGCAATGTCGCCAATTCAGAGCTAGTTTCATCACTTTTATTAACAGCTTCTTCGACTATGTCTTTGTTGTCAGATTTTTTACTCGCCATTTTCACTTCCTTCTGTATAAACACCGATGATCAATCATAGCCTAAAAAAAACACTATATGCACGGGATATTATTGATATTAATCGCTTTTTCTTAAATGTGGGGTTGAACTCGTGTTTCTATTGCGGATAATTTGCTAATTCTTGTCCAATTAGTGTGTTTATTAGGCTAATCTCATACACTCAAAAAAGCAAAAAGCCCTCAAACATTTTTAATTTTTCGCAAAAAGGATAAATCGTGAATTCAACTGCAAGCGGCTTTGTACATCGTTTTAGCATTATCAAAATTACTTTGATTAGCTTAGTTATTTTTTCAACATTAGTTATTTTATTGGCATTTTTTAGTTTACGCAGTGCATGGCTATTAGTAGAGCAAAGCGATGCTGATAAACGAATGTTAGTGTTATTAGATAGTTTGGAAAAGGTTGCTCATCATCATGCGGTCGAACGCGGTCTGAGCGCTGGCTTTTTAGGGTCTGGCAGTTCTGATATTTACAAGTCGTTGACCCAACAACGTATTAATGCGGATCAAGCCGTATCAACATTGAATAAGCTAATTAATCAGCCATGGCCAGAAACGGTTAAAATTCAGCAATTTTCACAAATACTGACGGAACATTTAAAGCAAAAACATGCGGTAAGAGCCAAAATTGATACACAATCAGCACCTGAGGCTTTTGCTTATTATAGTTTGTTAAATCAGTATGCATTGAATACCGCAGAAAACTTATACGTTTATGTCAACAACAAAAAAGTGCTTCAAGGTCTAAAAGGGGCATTGGCGCTGGCTTGGTTGAAGGAGTATTCCGGTCAAGCTCGAGGGAAAATAAATGGCGTTATTGCACGTAAAAACATCAGCGAAGTAGCTAAGTCTGAAATATCAGAATATGTAGATGGATTCGAAACCACTTCAAAATACCTTCCACTTTTTCTAGAACAAGACCAGAAAGACAAGGTGAATAGCATTTTCACTTCAAGTTCTTATAGAAATATGCTGCAAATTCGCGATGCAGTGACAAGCGCATCAGGTCCATTACTCGCATTTGCATACACTCCTCAACAATGGTTTTCCCTCGCGACTGAACAAATTGGTGAAATTAAAAAGGTATTAGATCAGCAGTGGGTACTACAACACCAAGAGTCTGAACAGAATCGCAGTAATGCCGTATTGTTGCTGATAATTGAAGCCGCTTTATTAAGCCTTTTATTAGTGTTACTCGCTCTTCTCAACATACATTTAATGCGCTCCTTAAAAAGTCGCTTAAATCAATTAACTATTCACTTAAAAACTATCGCAGAGAATGGAGATTTAACAGTAGATGTTAGATTGGCTGGCCGTGACGAATTGAGTGTAATTTCCCATGCAATCCAACATACCTTCAATGCTTTTAAAAATCTTGTGGTTGGTTTAGTTACAACTATAGATTCAGGCAAAAAGCTGGGAATGGAATTGAGTGAATCGACTAAGAAAGTGGTTAAGAATGCAGATCAGAATCATTTATTAGCGAGTAATATTGCGACATCACTGGAAGAAATGGCTCAAACCAGTGAGGAAATCGCACGGTCCGCAACCAGTACATTCAATTCTAGTGATAAATTGAAGGAAAAAACAAATCAAAGTATTAAAGTGAATTTGGCCAATAGCGATGCTTTGAAAATGATGTCTGAAAACATGTCAGTGGTGAAACAAAAAGCCAACAATATGGAAGAGCAGGTGACTTCAATTAGCAGCATTTTAGATACTATCAATTCATTAGCGGAACAAACAAATTTGTTAGCGCTCAACGCTGCTATCGAAGCGGCTAGGGCGGGTGAAGCAGGAAGAGGTTTTGCAGTTGTCGCTGATGAAGTACGAACGTTAGCAAAAGGAAGTAAGGCGAGCTCGGATTCAATATCTAATTTATTGCAGGATTTACAAGATGCTAGCAATGATGTTGTCGCGTCTGTGGAAAATAATGTGTCTACTGCACAGGAATCGTTACACAGAGCAGCTGATGTTGAAGCGCTTTCTACCGAATTAGTCGGTCAGGTGAAAGAGTTAGAACAGCTTTCTACAACTGTTGCTGCTGCATCTGAACAGCAAGCAATCACTATCAAACAAATTGCCCAAGATACCCATAATGTGCTTGAGACCTCTACTTCTGGGCTTTCTATTGCAAAAAATCTTGAGTTGATTTTTGCCAATCTGGCAACCAATGATAAGGCACTGCAAAGTATGATTGATAACTTTGTCGTCACTCGTTCAGGACCTTAAAAATATACATCAACCCTAATTATCACCAAGAACTGCACTTTATCGTGTTAATTCGCTATCATATGCAAAAAAATAATAAGGACTTGCAACGGACGAAGTTGATAACAAGATCCGACACGACAGAGGAATAGTTTTGATCTCAAATCAAACAGACAAACAGTCGCCTAATGAACAAAATTCAGGGTGGTTTTCACGTTTTCTTGTAACTGTTGAGTGGCTAGGTAATTTACTACCACATCCAATTACATTATTTGCACTTCTTGCTCTTTTCATAGTTATTCTGAGCGGCATTTTAGGATATTTTGATATTGCTGTTGCTGATCCACGTCCTCTAGGGGCCAAAGGACGCGATGCTGACGGCATGATAGAGGTTATATCGTTATTTAATGCGGAAGGCTTACAACGAATTGTCACCGGATTGGTAACCAACTTTACTGGTTTTGCACCCCTAGGTACCGTATTGGTTGCATTGTTAGGTGTATCGGTTGCAGAACATTCAGGGTTACTTTCAACTGCCATGCGGGCGATGGTTATGAATGCCTCCAGACGTATGGTAACAGTAACAGTGGTTCTGGCTGGAATTTTGTCTAACACTGCTTCTGAATTGGGTTACGTCGTTTTAATTCCCTTAGCCGCAATGATTTTCCACTCCCTTGGTCGACATCCTTTGGCTGGCTTGGCTGCCGCGTTTGCTGGTGTATCAGGCGGATATAGCGCGAATTTACTGTTGGGTACAGTAGATCCTTTGTTGTCAGGTATTACAGAATCTGCTGCTCACATGATTTCTCCAGAATATGTCGTTGGCCCTGAGGTTAACTGGTATTTCATGATTGTTAGTACATTTGTTGTGGCTGCAATGGGGGCGCTTGTAACAGAGAAAATCGTCGAACCCAGGCTGGGGACCTATGATCCAAGTGAAGCATCTGTAGAGCTTGAAAAGCAAGAGATGACAGCGCCAACCGACAAAGAAAAGTTCGCATTGAAAATGGCGGGTGTGTCTTTTGTTGCTGTATGTATTTTGTTAGCTCTAACCATTGTGCCCGAAAATGGAATTTTACGTCATCCTGAAACAGGCGCTGTAGCAGGTTCTCCGTTTTTGAAAGGTATCGTCGCCTTTATTTTTGTCACTTTTGCTGTCCCGGGTTTTGTATACGGAAGAATCACCGGCACAATGAAAAACGATAAAGATATAATTAACGCAATGTCTAAAAGTATGGGCTCCATGGGGCTGTATATTACATTAGTATTTTTTGCTGCTCAGTTTGTGGCATTTTTTAAATGGACAAATTTAGGGACTGTTCTAGCGGTCAAGGGCGCGTCTTTATTAACTGCGCTAGGGTTAGATGGACCAGAAGTATTTATATTATTCATCCTCATGTGCGGAGTAGTAAACTTATCTCTAGGCAGCGCATCTGCACAGTGGGCTGTTACTGCACCGATTTTCGTACCTATGTTGATGTTGATAGGTTATTCTCCAGAGGTTATTCAAGCGGCTTATCGTATTGGTGATTCGGTGACCAATGTCATATCGCCAATGATGAGTTATTTTGGATTGATTCTAGCGATAGCAGCACGTTATAAAAAAGATTTGGGGATGGGGACGCTGATTGCGACTATGTTACCTTACTCAATTACTTTCTTTATTGGCTGGACGTTATTATTTTATATTTGGGTGTTTTTATTGGGACTGCCTGTAGGACCAGAATCACCTACATTTTATAATGCAGGTTCTTAATAGAACTTAAAATAATGTACAGCATACCTGTTATTATTGATCTTACGGCTAATCCAATAATTGGGTTAGCCCGTAGAACTTAAAAACTTGAGACCAAACGATTCATGAAATATACAGGTAGCCCAAACTTTAAACATAATCAGGAAGATAAAATAGGCGTACTTATCACTAATTTAGGGACGCCAGATGCACCCACTAAAAAGGCACTTAGAAGCTATCTTAAAGAATTTTTATCTGACCCGCGTGTAGTCGAGGTTCCACGGGTTTTGTGGTGGTTGATTCTTAATTTGGTCATCTTAAACTTCCGACCGAAACGCTCCGCAAAAGCCTATTCAACAGTGTGGCAGGAAGAAGGGTCGCCTTTGATGCTCTACACTGCTAAACAAGCTGAAGCATTAAAACAAAAAATGCGGGCCAGTCACGGTGACAAGGTGGTTGTTGATTTTGCAATGCGATATGGGCAGCCAAGTATATCCAAAACGTTAGATACAATGTTGCAACAAGGTGCTCGTAAAATTGTTGTATTGCCTTTATATCCGCAATATTGCGCATCCACTTCTGCTTCTACTTTTGATGCTGTAGCAGCAGAGTTCCAACAACGACGTTGGATCCCTGATCTTCGTTTTATTTCGCAATATTGCGATCATCCAAAGTATATCCAAGCTGTGGCAGATAAAATTCGCCTACATTGGCAAAATCACCCACAAGCTGACAAACTCATATTCTCGTATCACGGAATTCCTGCAAGATACTTAACCAACGGTGATCCGTACTTTTGTCAATGCCACAAAACATCACGTTTAATAGCCGAAAATTTGGGCTTAAATCAAAACCAGTACTTAGTGTGTTTCCAATCTCGATTTGGACGCGAGGAATGGTTGAAGCCCTATACTGATCATACACTACAGAGTCTTCCTGCCAGTGGAGTTGAGTCAGTGCAAGTAGTGTGTCCGGGATTTTCGGCGGATTGTCTGGAAACGATAGAAGAAATTGGCATTGAAAATCGTGATTACTTTTTAGAAGCCGGAGGAAAACGCTATGAGTATATTCCTGCGCTGAACGATGACCCAGCACATATTGATATGATGGCGGCTATCATCGAAACAAACCTTCATGGTTGGAAAGAGGACGCGGATAGTGCAAATCGAGACATGCTAGCCAAGTCTTTAGGAGCAAATGAATGAGTACTGAAGCTACAGTTGAAGCACCTAAATCATTGTTAGTGGCACAAAAATTAGCTAATTTGTCTGATACAGCGGTGCGTATTCCCTTCACTGAGGTTAAATTTGGTTTAGACTTTTTAATTGGACTTATTCCAGGAATCGGTGACGGGATAATGTTAATTGTTGGCGCAATAATCATTGTTATGGGTAAAAGTATGGGTTTGCCAACGCCGCTTATCATAAAAATGCTTAGAAATAGCCTGATTGATTTTTTGTTAGGTTTAATCCCACTAATAGGTGATGTCGCAGATATTTTTTACAAATCTAATCAAGCAAATGTGCGTATTATGGAACGCTGGTGGGTAAGCCAAAATAAAGCGGCTATTGACGCCCAAACCCAAGAAAAATTGACTAAATGGCAGGAGTCAGAAAAATGAAAATCTATGATACTCATACCGCACCGACACCAAGACGTGTACGAATTTTTCTAGCTGAAAAAGGCATAGATATGGAATATGTGCAGGTCGATTTGCAAAAAGGCGAAAATATCAGTCCAGACATGCGTTTAAAAAATCCAATTGGTAAAGTCCCTATTTTGGAACTTGACGATGGAACGTGTATTAGTGAATCTGTCGCTATCTGTCGTTATTTTGAAGCCCTTCATCCTGAACCGCCACTTATGGGAACTACAGCCCTTGAACAAGCACAAATTGAAATGTGGCAACGCCAAGTTGAATTTGCTTTGTTTATGCAAGTTGGCATGTGTTTTCAGCATACGACTGGTTATTTTAAAGATCGTATGACTCCGGTACCTGAGTATGGTGAAGTCGCAGGTATCAATGCGAGTAAATATCTTAACGTGTTGGAAAAACGCCTAAAAGACAATGAATTTATTGCTAACAATAGCTTTTCTATTGCTGACATCACAGCGCTTTGCGCCATCGATTTTGCCAGAGTGGTTAAAATTAAAATCAAAGATGATCAAGTGAATTTGCAACGTTGGTATAATGCTGTGAGTGCTCGTCCAAGCGCTAGTGCATAGTTGATAGCATGAATGACTCTTCAGTCAGGGATGCGTTCAATATCTAACCAAAGCGATTTATTTTGAATGGGAGTTGATTCTGGCATCAACGGATTATCAATTCTAAACACCGTTCGATTACGCAGAGTTAGTCCCTTCAGAGCTTTGGCGTGACCTGAATAAGAATAGAAATGTTGGTCAAACGAGCCATCTTTAATGGCGGCATTTAAACCATATTCAATTCGTTGCGCTAGAGCGGTGTTCTTTTTGGAAACGAAAAAGTAAATTGCACTGGGATAAACTAGCATATGATGAGGGTTAATCATCAAGGTATCATCAGCATTACGCTCCATTTCCTCAACAACTTCTAATAAAGAGCGTGGAAAATAATCGACATTATTGTTGGCGAGTAATTTGTACATAGAGCTATGAGAGTTAAATTTTTCTACTTTTAATCCAGCATTTTCTAAAATGGCAACATCGGGCCAATCATGACTTTGAATTGCAGATAGTACGGAAAGTTGTACCAAAGAACTTATTTGCTTGAATTCAGGTTCTCTGTCTTTTTTAATGACAAAAACACGGTGGCCAATGAGGCCTTTTAACAAAGGAATGCGAATGGCCAGTGCTTCTTGTTCGCGCTGGGTAGATGTAACAGTCCACATTAAGTCAATCAGGCCAGAGTCGATACTCTTAAACAGTCTATGCTGTTGCATAGTGACAGGTACTCCTTGCGTTTCAAAGTCACCGTATTGGCTTTTGGATTTTTCTAAGGCAAGTTTTAATAAGCTGATGAAATAGACACCGTGTTTGTCTACAGAGTCTGTATTATCAATGTACTTAATTGGTGCAGCGCAAATATACACAGGGCTAAAAAATAACCATAGTAGTGTGACATATTTGGCCATCTGGTATGTGCCTCTGTGAACCATTAGCTTAGTAGCATCTTAACTATCCACTTTGATTGGTCGTCTAATCGCGCCAACGACAAGTTATATCTTGGTATTCATCAATTCGTCTGTCTCTAAAGTAAGGCCAGATTCGTTTTACTTTTTCAGTACGGGCCAGATCCAGTTCTACCGACAAAGTTTGTTCGTCTTCACAACTAGCTTGAGCAAGAATTTCGCCTTGAGGACCGGTGATGAAGCTTTGCCCCCAAAATTGGATACCGGGATCGCCAGCCACTGGTGACGCTTCAAAGCCTGTCCGATTGGCCACAATAACCGGAACTGAATTCGCTACTGAATGTGAGCGTTGTATGGTTTGCCAAGCATTAAACTGACGACTTCTTTCCTCTGCAGTATCGGTTTTATCCCAACCAATAGCGGTAGGGTAGAATAACATATCTGCCCCGCGCATTGCCATTAATCGAGCGGCCTCTGGATACCATTGATCCCAACATACTAAAACGCCTAGTTTACCTACACTGGTATCTATAGGTTCAAAGCCGAGGTCACCTGGCGTGAAATAAAATTTTTCGTAAAAACCAGGATCGTCAGGAATGTGCATCTTTCGATACATGCCTACCATTCCAGTCTGTCTGTCAAATACCACGGCTGTATTATGGTATAGCCCAGAGCCGCGCTTTTCGAATAGGGAAGTGACAAGTACAATATTGTGTTTAGCAGCCAAATCCGCAAAAAAGTCAGTCGCTGGCCCAGGAATTGTTTCCGCTAAATCAAAATAATCAGTATTTTCTTCCTGGCAGAAATACAGCGTACTGTGAAGCTCTTGCAATAACACAAGTTCACAACCTTCTGATGCTAATTGTGCAACTTGTTTAGCGCTCTTGTTCCAGTTTTGTAGTTTGTCATTAGATTCAACAGATTGTTGAACTAAACCTACTTTTAACGTTTCTTTTTTCATTTATTCCTCACCTGCAAACGTGTTCAAGCCATCAATGAACTGTTTGACAACGTTAGTTTTCAGCGTTCCCACCGGAACTTGCATACTAAGACAATGTACACTGCCAAATTGTTGCACCAAAGGCAAACTGTCAATAGGGATAATTTGGTAGTCTGGGTAAGCTTCGCCAATAATCGTTAACGCAAGTTCATCTTCCGGTTGACGATAAATAGGACAAAGCACTTGTTGATTATTAATTAAATAGTTTGCATAAGAAGCAGGTAA
The DNA here is from genome assembly GCF_000314975.1 of Aliiglaciecola lipolytica E3. Lineage (GTDB taxonomy): Bacteria > Pseudomonadota > Gammaproteobacteria > Enterobacterales > Alteromonadaceae > Aliiglaciecola > Aliiglaciecola lipolytica. The sequence goes on along the minus strand of NZ_BAEN01000022.1, from coordinate 34,994 downwards.
GCGCTCACCAACTTTGTTATGTATGCATGGCAAAGGTAATTCAAATATTTGATGCGCTGGGAATAGTGCTTTTACTTCATCTACTAAGCTATTTAAACCTTCGAAGTGGCTATCATCTGGACGATTAAAACAGCTTTGGATGACCACACCATTATTTGGAGTAAATCGAACTAAGGTATCAATGTGACCATCAGTGTCATCTCCCTCTAAATGTCCATTTTCAAGGATGCTTATTTGGCTTGCACCTAAATGTTGTGCAAATGCAGACTTATATGCAGCTAATGTCATGTCACCATTACGTTCTGGGTTTTGTAGACACAGAGCTGTTGAAAGTAAGTGGCCGTGTTGATCAATTTCAAGTGCACCACCTTCCGCCACTAAATCTACGCTTAGAATAGGTAATTTACATAGTTCAGCCAGCACACTTTGGTTAATCTTGTTGTCATTATTTGCATTGAATTTATTACCCCAACCGTTAAATGTAAACTCGATGGGTTGTAATTTCTGTCCAACCGAACCGGTTAAAAAACAGTAATCTCTACACCAAGTATCGTTGTAGTTGGCACTTACTAACAATATATTGTTGCAGCCCTGAAGATGTTCCTTTGCAACAGCGAGTTGGGTTTCTCTAACCAATAAAATCACACCTGTATTGTTGCTGGTTATCGCTTGAATAAGCTGCCTGTACGTTTGTCTAACGTCGTCTAACCAAGGTTTCCAATCGGTGTTTTCATCTGGCCAAGCTAATATTATGGCTTCTTGCGAATGCCATTCAGGTAACAATCTTAAGTTCGTTTTCATTCAGTCAAATGGGTAATTAAAGGTTTCCGGAATTATAGCGGTTAAGCATAATGTTGCAGCACATTTTTACATTTGTTTTCAACAGCATGTGAATTGACTTCACTACTATTAAGCGTATGCACTTTATAGAAGAGCATGTTAAGTTATTGGCAACGTTAGCGATTGGGAGAGGAATATGGCGCAGTGGCATGAAGGCACAGTTGTAAATCGTATTGATTGGACTGATCACCTTTTCAGTCTTCAGATTGCCTGCTCTGAGTTTCCTGCATTTAAAGCAGGACAGTTTACTAAAATTGGAATAGAACAATCAGACAATAGCGTTCTTTCGCGTCCCTATTCTTTGGTCAATTCGCCTGAGCAAGATTGTCTGGAAATTATCGCCGTGCCGGTTGAAGAAGGAAGTTTATCGCCAAAATTACATGCATTGGAAAAAGGAGACAGTGTGAAGGTTATGTCTCCTGCCACGGGCTTTTTGGTTTTAGACGAAGTTCCGAGCAGCGACGTCTTATTTCTCATTGCGACTGGCACCGGTGTAGGGCCATTTCTATCAATTTTAGATGGACTAGATATTTGGACAAGCTACAAACATGTGGTACTCGTGTATGGTGTAAGGCACCTAAATGATTTGGCTTATTTAGAAAAAATTAATGGCTGGTTAGATACTAAGTCTGAGCAATTTTCCTTCGTGCCCATTGTAAGCCGAGAGAAAGGGGACAATGTTTTAACTGGCAGAATACCGCAACTCATAAAAGATGGTGAAATCCAACGAACATGCGGCTTTGAGTTTGACCCGACGAATTGTCAGGTAATGTTATGTGGTAATCCCGACATGATTAAAGACACATTAGCGTTATTAGAATCATTTGGATTGAAAAAACACCTTCGTCGTTCACCAGGACAAATTAGTTTAGAACGCTATTGGTAAAACTAGCACAAAACAAGCAATGAAAAAGGACCTGTAAATGGTAGTAAACGCAGTGGTTAGGTTGGCAATTGTAATTTGTTTAATAGGCGGAGTTTTGGGTTGCCAATTACATAGCAACGCCTCTAACAACCTTCCTAGTTCACAAACAGCCGTAGCCAAATTGGACTGGCAATCATCGCAGTTTAAGCAAGAAAAAGTGGCCACTATCGAAGATATATTTCAACTTACAGAACAACAGAAACTACATTTTCTTAATTACTATAATGGCGAAAACAACGCCCATGTTGAAGGTCACGAGCGGCTTTATAACTATCTTGATATGATCCTTTATGGGTTTGACTATCGAGGCGATACTTACACGGCGTCGGTCGCTTTGTCATCGCAAAGCGGCAATTGCCTTTCTTTGGCGATTTTAACCACAGCCTTGGCAAATTTAGTTAATTTAGAAATTCGCTATCAACGTGTAAATGCCGCACCTATTTATCAACGATTTCACAATGTCATGACGCTGTCTTCACACGTGAGAACCCATGTATTTGCGCCCGAGAAAGAAGTTGATAAAGATGTCATTGTCGTAACTAGAAAAAAGATGATCATCGATTATTTTCCTGAAAAAGGAAATGTCACTGGAGATTTTATTGATAAATCACAATTTTTATCGATGTTTTATCAAAATTTAGCTGGCGATAGCATTGTGGCTAAAGAACATGATTTAGCTTATTCCTTATTGTCGCAAGCGATGGAGATTGACAGTCAAAATCCTGAAACGCTAAACACCCTCGCCGTGTTGTACAAAAACCTTGGTGATGTGGATGTTGCGGAACGCATTTACCAATATGCGATTGAACACACGGCGGGTTCAGTTAACATTTTGAGTAATTATGTCATGCTTTTGGAGCGTCAAGGCCGTGATGGTGAATTAACTGAATTGAAAAAAAACTTGCCTAACATTGATGACGACAATCCTTATCGTTGGTTTGACTTAGCGAACTACCATTTGGCCAAAAATGACCTGTTCTTTGCGTTGCGATATTTTAAGCGTTCTGTAGAGGCTGCTCCGTATTTGCATGAAGGGTATTTCGGTTTGGCCAAAACTTACTATCAAATGGGGCGAATGGAACTAGCAAAGGAGTCAATGGATAAAGCGATAGCATTGGCATATGTTCCGCAGGAAAAAGGGTTGTATCAAGCTAAATTAAAGGTTTTGGCGAAAGAAGAATTGTAGTCGTAGCTTTAGCCGCGTGTTTTTTTATGTTTAACCGGAATAAATTCCGCTCTACATAGGCTTTAACTAAATTGCTTTTTGAGTAACTGGCCATTACGTTCAATGATATCTACCAACGGTATAAAGCCGGCAGGCGTCGAAAGGTTTGCGAAACCATTGGCCATTTCTACCAAAACATCTCCAAATTTAGAACGTCTACTTGGCTTAGGTGCGAAATCGACCGACATGTTATCCACATTAACCCAAGCAGTGGGCCCACCGGAGGCGGCAAATGCAATATCAAGTTCTGAATGTTTAACTCGAGTGGCTAAATGGTATAAATGAATATTCTCGATAACGGTGGCTAACAACGCTCGTTCATTTTCCACTTCAGCCAGCGTATCCATTAGTTGGTCTTGCGCGTGAAAAATATAAATCATGACTAGCTCCGATATCGATCTCTATCCAACTACAATCACATTTTTTTCGTTATCAACGCCGTTGGCTATAATAAATTCGAAACTAGAAGCGCATTTTTGGCAGCGCATTGTTTGTGTTTTATTCATCACCAATTTATGGCGGGTATCAAGACTATTTGCAGACATACAAATAGGGCATAAACATTCCAATTTTCTAGTAGCTGTTTTTAACATGACATTTCCTTTTGTCTGGTTAGTTTATACTTGAGTAGTTAAATTAAACTAACACGGCGCTTATTTTGAAGATTTTTAAGTTTGATGCAAGTTTTTTTCGCCCAAATTATGTCCACAAAGGGTAAATAAAGGTGACATTCGTTGAGTTAATTTAAGGTTGTATTAATTTGCAGACTTTGAGTGGCGTTACTTTCATACTTTGAAGATTGTGATAGGCTGCTAAAGCCTATTAAATATTAGGGGCTCCCAACATGCCATCTATCGAAACATTAATCGCTTTTTCAATAGCGGCGGCGATAATGAGTATTTCGCCAGGTCCTTCAAATTTATATATTTTAGCTCGGACCATGTCGGACGGCCACAGATCAGGTGTCGCCGCTGCCGGTGGCATGGCAATTGGTTCATTAATTTATGTGTTATTGACAGCATTGGGATTAGCGGCGATATTCCGCTATTCGCCCACTGCTTATACTGTACTGAAGCTATGCGGTGCAGCGTATTTGATTTTTCTGGGCATCCAGACGATTAGAGCTTCAGGGGCTGGCAACACTAGTAAGCCTAAAGTTCGCATAATGGGAATGTCTAAAGTATTCAAACAAAGTATCGTGGTGGAATTGACCAATCCCAAAACTGCATTGTTTTTCTTAGCATTTTTACCGCAGTTTGTTGACCCTCAGTTAGGTCAGGTTGCATTGCAGTTGGTAATTCTAGGACTGCTTTACGCAATTCTGGCGTTTAGCAGTGATTTGTTAGTGGTGTTACTTTCTCATAATTTAGGCAAGTGGCTATCGTCACATCCATTATTTATTCGCTGGCAAGATCGGGTGGCAGGGGCGATACTCATAGGGTTAGGTAGCTATATCGCATGGCAAGAATTTATACAGAAATAATCATTAAGCTGAATTAAAAATAACGGTATTTAACAGCTTTATTAGCCTGCTAAATACGCGTTATCAAATACTAATGATGATTTCTATAGCGGACCTTAATGCAGCTTTAACTTAGGTCCGACAATATTGCTAACTTTTCGACTTAATAAAACCAGTATTGCTTTGAACCAGCCATGAACCGCGAATTGGTGCATATTATAAAGTGATATATAGACAAATTTGGCAAGCCTGCCTTCTATAAACATACTACTACTGGCTAGGCTTCCCATTAAACTGCCAACGGTACTGTACTTGCTCAAATGAACCAGCGAACCGTAATCGACATATTTATAATCTTTCATAGTGCCACCACGAACAATACTTGTAATGTTTGCAGCAACCGTACTCGCCATCTGATGTGCTGACTGAGCTCGTGGTGGAACCCACTTACCATTCTCTTGCATAAAGCCGCAACAATCTCCTAATACAAAGATAGTTTCACAAGTCGTGCTTTGGAGGTGACTGTTGACTAAAATTTGTTGCGCTCTATTAGTTTCAAATACATTTAGCTCTTGAATAAAGTCTGGTGCTTTTACGCCGGCGGCCCATACTAACAGATCGGCCTCAATCGGCTTATCTTCGGAGGTGATAAATGCACCCTTTTGAGCGCTGGAGATCCGTGTTCTTTCGAGCACTTCAATGCCTAATTTTGTTAAAGCCGAACGTGCAGAAACGGCAATTCTCTCAGGTAGCGCAGGTAGAATTCTATCTCCTGCTTCTATGATACTTACCTGTAATCGCGACGCTGACATTTCTGGCATCCCATAGTGTTTTGCCAGATTAGCTACATGGTGTAACTGTGCAGCCAGTTCTGTGCCAGTAGCACCACCACCAACAATCGCAATTTTCAAGTTGTCTGCATCTGATTCTTGCGAATTAATACGGATAAGCTGATTTAAAAGCGCTTTATGGAAACGTTCAGCTTGTGGCAATGAATCTAAGAAAAAGCTGTGCTGCGCCACTCCCGGTGTTCCAAAGTCATTGCTCACACTGCCGACTGCTAGTACTAAATAGTCATAGCTAATGCTTCGCTCATCGAGTAACAATTCGCCAGAATCGTCATAAAGTGCATCTAAATGAATGGTTTTCTTTTCGGCATCAACACTGTTCATGGTTCCCAATTGAAAGGAGTAACCAAAACGAGCCGCATGCATGCGATAATCTACACCATCAGAATTTTTATCAATGACTCCTGCCGCTACTTCATGCAATAGCGGTTTCCATAAATGAGTTCGGTTGCGATCCACTAGGGTTATTTGGGCTAACCCTTTTTTTCCTAGCTTTTTACTTAATTTACTTACCAGCTCAAGCCCACCAGCGCCTCCACCGACTACTACGATTTTTAACATGTTGATTCCTAAATGAAGTTTGAAAAAGGGTGGCAAAGAATAAAAACGGTAAATTCGAAAAAAGAAGAGTGCTGAAAGATAACATAAATGAGCTGGTTTACCGCGTGCGTGCCGTAGTCAAATCATGCCAAAAATTGAGCTATTTGTCCATCTGAAATCCCGCTTATAGACGTCGTTACCTTTCTAGAATTACAGGTCCAGGGCCCTCAGGCGCTAGTTCATCATTTGGATTGTATATTGGACAAGATTTCATGGAAAGACAGCCACAACCAATACAGCCATCCAGAGAATCTCTGAGATTTTGCATCCGTTGAATACGCGTATCGAGCTGTTGTTTCCATTGACGAGAAAGAGCTGCCCAATCCTGTTTGTTGGGTGTCCGCGACTGCGGCAAAGACGCGAAAGCTAATTTGATGTCTTGCAAACTTATTCCCAACTTTTGGGCAGCTTTGATTACTGACACACGGCGTAAAACATCGGCTTTATAGCGCCGTTGATTGCCGCTGTTACGCCAGCTTTTAATCAGTTCTTTTTGTTCATAAAAGTGCAGCGTAGAAACCTTTACCCCACAGCGCTTGGCTACAAATCCAACACTTAGTTCTCTTTCAGGCATACATAATTCCTCAATTTTTTTAAGAATATGCAAAAAAGTGCTTTACCTCAAGTTAACTTGAGGAATTACTCTTGCTCTTGAGTTAAATCAATCTATAAAGGAATAAATCATGAAACACACACAAGCCATTGAGCAACCATACACGAATCCACCCGAAATCGTGTTTCCAAAAAGACAAAAATTGGAACTAAAGGGAAGGTTCTTTCGTTTATTCAATAACACTATGAACTTGAAGTGAGGTGCAAGATGATACGATTAGAGCATATCAATATCGTGGTTAAAGACCTGCAAGACACATTGCGCTTCTACTCCGCTGCTTTTCCACATTGGACTATTCGTCAGCAAGGAAACGCAGATTGGTATGGCATAGAACGTGATTGGCTGCATTTTGGAGATGAATATAATTACCTGACTTTTAATGCTAGTGGAAGTGGCACCAATAGAGACCTTAAAGGCAACCAGTTGGGACTGGCGCATTTCGCTTTTGAGGTAAGTAATTTACAGTCAGTAATAACTCGCTTAAGAAAAGCGGGCTTTACTCCTCACAATCTTGGTGCGAATAATCAGTACCGAATGAATACCTACTTTATTGATCCGAGTGGATTTGAAGTTGAGTTTGTCGAGTACTTGTCTGATCTACCTGAGAGCAGAAATAATGCTGAGGATTAATCTTGATAAACCTCAAGCGGTAACTTGTCAGGATCGGCAAAGAAAGTGAATTCTCGACCAGTATATTCATCTACACGAATAGGTTCGGGCGTGATGTCTTTGGTTTTTAAATATTTACAAAATTCGCTCACTGAATCGACTTTAAACGCCAGATGCCGCAAGCCTTGAGCTTCAGGGCGAGAGGGTCTCTGAGGCGTATTGGGAAACGAAAACAGTTCAATTTGGCTGCCGTCGGGCAAAGCGAGATCGAGTTTGTAGGAACTCCGTTCAACTCGATAATTCTCTGCTAAGACAGTAAACCCTAACACCTCAGTGTAAAAGGCTTTCGAGCGAGCATAGTCACTACAGATTATGGCTACATGATGAAAGCCTTTTAATTTTGTCATTTTATTACTCTTCTAATCGATTGAAATTTTTGTTTTTTCAGTTGAAGCGTTTGTACTCAACGCAAACGTTTGTTCTACGCTTTTTCCTTGCCAGTCACTGATCGTTACTCGAATATCCGTGGGTGAATAACGGATAAATACGTCATTATCAATGATTGCTGAGTACGGAGGCGTATTATCTTTTGCTATGAGTGTATATGCACCCTGTTCATCTTTGATTTCAGTTGTCACTTCAAATAATGGGATTGGATGACTAATCTCTGCAGATAACCGATAGTCAAAACGCACTGTTCTCCCTTGTTTTTCATGGCCCAAGAAATCTAATGCTAATACGTTAGACATTTCCACTGGCGTACTTGCTTTCAATATAGTGTAGCTAAGTGCAGGTATTGTCACTTCCAATTGTCCATTTACTATAGAGAACGAGTCGCTTCCGTCAATTAATTGATAGTTGTCAGCTGTGCTTTCTAAGGAAATGGTTTGGCTTTCTGTTGACGGATTAAAAGCGAGTAAATATTCTAAAGCGTCTTCTTTAGCGACTCTGGAAATAGCAAATGCTGGTTGGTTTTTCTGGAAATACCGATTGAAGGTCAATCCTCGGCGGAGAGTCGGATGGTCCATTCGCAACTGGGCCAGTTTTTGTAACCCTCGGTAGATTGGATGACTCGGATCAAAGTTATCGTCTGCAGGCGTGGCTTCAGTGCCTAGTAACTTAGTTTTATTATACTCTTTTACTTGGGATGCAAACATATCTTCTCTGGCACCTACATCGCCCCCTAAACCGGTAAATCCTTGTTCGTCACCGTAATATATTACTGGTACGCCGCGAGAGAAGTACATAAAAGCGTGAGCGAGGATATCACGCTGCAGTTTTTCTTGTTCACTTGCGTTAGGCAGACTGTCATTCAGAAAAAATCCCGCTCTGCCCATATCGTGGTTGCCCAGAAAATTCATTAATAAATCCGCTTGGCTGTCATGGTCATTATAAAAATCATCGTTTTCAAAAAGCTGTGAAATCTCTTGTGGCGATTTTTTCCTGAAAAACACATTTGCAACCGCGCTTTGAAAGCCAAAATCAAGCACAGCAGGCATTTTGCCAAGCGTAGTGTAACTGCTCAATTCAATAGGGTCGGCACTATAAACCTCACCAAAAACATGAAAGTTGGGGATACCTTGTTGTTTAGCGTGGGCCAAAATTGCCGGACTAAACTGTGACCAAAAAATCATGTCAACGTGTTTGACGGTATCAATGCGAAAGCCATCTGGTTTAAATTCACTGATAATGTTTTTGTAGATATCTATCATTCCCGAGATCACTTGCGGATCTTTGGTATTGAGGTCGTCCAATCCAACAAAGTCGCCATTGATAGCACTTTCACCCTGCCAAATACTGTCACCTTGATTGTTATAAAATTTTGGATCATTTAACCAAGCTGGGACTTTTACGTTTTCATCGCCTTTGGGCACAAATGGCGTGTATTTATCCCCTTCAGCTAACTGCAAACTAGATTTGAATGGACAAGTATTCTCGTCGATAAAGCTACCATCCTGATTGTGGCACTCCTCGTATTTAATAACATCAGCGGTATGGTTGGTTATAATATCAAAAAAGATTTTTATGCCTTTTTTATGGGCAGCCTCAATGAGGTTTTTCAGATCTTGGTTGCTGCCAAAATGCGGGTCAATTTGTGTAAAATCGAGAATCCAATACCCATGATGCCCGTATCCATCTGATTGAATCGCTTTATTGCGCAGAATAGGTGTCATCCAGATGGCACTAACCCCTAAGTTTTTCAAATAATCTAACTTTTGTTCTACCCCTTGTATATCGCCGCCATGAAAGCCTCTGACATCATTAATGACAAAACCACCCTTGGATTGTTTAATGGTCTTTGAGCCTAAATCGTTGTTTGGATTGCCGTTGTAAAATCGATCTGGCATTACGAAATAAAAAATATCATCTCGAATATCCCGATTCAGATAGTCATCGTAAATTGCCGGGTATGACAACTCTATTGGTTCTAACTTCGGACTTTTTGATTGCGAGTGGTTTTGTTCACTACAAGCGACTAGTGTGGATGCAGCGATAGTGATTAAAAAAAATCTATGTAGTAATTTCATTGATTGACTCTCTATCCCTTTAAGGTAATTCAAAACCACGAGCAGCGATGTAAAGTGAATACCAGTGCTCTCTTGATAAGTTAATGTTCTTAGCCTGTACACTCGCTTTAATTCGTGCCGGATTGGTTGTTCCTATAATAGGTTGAATTGCTGCAGGATGGCGCATTAAAAACGCAAGTAAGATTGCTTCAGCAGAGGTTTGGTAATCAGCCGCTAATTTGCTGACTAAGTCGGCAGTTTGTTGGATATGCAGAGGTTGTTCGAATACGCTTTTACCTGATAATACTCCCTGACATAAACTTCCCCATGCTTGAATTTGTACATTATTAAGCTGGCAGTATTCCACTGTCCCACTAGTAAAAGTGACGTCTTTCGCTTGTGCATTATTTGCTAAAACAATGTCGTCTAAGAAGTCTAAACGCATCAGATGTAATTCAATTTGGTTGGCGACCAATGGCATATCCATAGAGCGTTGCAACATCGTCATTTGATGTAGATTTTGGTTGGATACGCCAAAATGCTTTACTTTACCGCTGGCGTTTAAAATTGAAAAAGCTTCGGCAACTTCGTCTGGTTCCATTAATGGATCTGGTCGGTGTAATAGAAATACGTCTAAATATTCGGTTTTAAGTCGATTTAAAATGCCATCTACCGATTTCAATATGTAATCTTTTGAAAAGTCGAAACGTTTTGGTCCTTTGTCATCTTCAAATACGATCCCACATTTTGATTGCAAAATCATCTGCTTGCGTAATTCTGGACGAGCCTTTAACACTTCCCCAAATACCTGTTCGGCTTTCCCCATCGTGTAAATGTCTGCATGATCAAAAAAGTTAATGCCGGCATCTAAAGCTGCATCAATTACTTCATGTGCTTGTCTAACCTGTTCAGAAGAATACGGATCTTTACTCCATGAACCTCCCAGTCCCATGCATCCTAAAGCGATAGGTTGCATACTTGGGAAATACGAACTCAACGGTAATTTTTTCATTTTAAGGTCTTCGTACTAGAATCAATGTCTACATTCTAAATAGTTTACACAAAGTTTACATTGAATACGTATGCGATAAATCAGTTTGCCCTTCGATACAGGGTTTTGCTTGCATTGCTAACACTGCTAACGGTGGAAAGTATGGACGTGTATATTGGCCTAAAATGACTAAATGAAAATCACTTCAAGGATTGTTATGCGTGAATATATATTATGCTTATTATTTGGATTTTTAAGTATCAGTGTGTCTGCAAAATCTATATCACAGAGCAACAAACACAACGCGTCAACTGTCGCGGAATTCGTCAATAAATTGGAGGTACTTCGTCTTCAAAATCGTATTCCGGGCTTGTCTTTTGCGGTAATCAAAGACCAGCAGATAGTGGTTGCTGGTGGTCTCGGAATGGCGGATGTAGAACAGCAAGCACCTGCAACAGCAGATACGTTATTTAATATTGCATCGGTAACAAAGCCTATTTCCGCTGTTGTGATAATGGCGTTGGTGGAACAAGGGAAGCTAAATCTTGACGAACCATTAACTAATTACAGTAAATGGGATGAATTTTGTCATGCGTTTCAACAACAGCCATCTATTTTCGCTAAGAATCTGAAATGTGAACCCGCTAATCACACGCTTAGACATTTGTTAACGCATACTGCGACAGGCTCCCCAGGCAGCTACTTTTCTTATAATCCCATTTTGTATTCATGGGCCTCTCGGCCAGTAATGGCGGCAATGAATACTAGTTTTTCTACATTGGTAGCAAAACATGTTTTCCAACCCGCTAACATGTCGCGTTCGGCTCGAATTCATCGAAGTTTGGCGCTACCTGAAACGTTACGAAAACTTAGCGCTCGGCCATATATGATTGATGACAACAACCTTGTTGTGCCTTCACCGCCTTTGTCAGAGCAAGGGGATGGCGCGGCTGGTGGAGTTATTTCTTCGGTCTTAGATTTGGCAAAATTTGATATCGCACTTGAGCAAAATGAATTAATTTCTTCTTCGTCGAAAAAGCAAATGATGAAAGCCTTCACAAGAGAAGATGGAGCAAGCTTAGAATATGGTTTGGGGTGGTTTATCCAACAACACAACGGCAAGAAGTTAGTTTGGCACTCGGGGTGGTGGGAAAATGCCTTCTCTAGTTTATATTTAAAAATACCAGACGAAAAACTCACCTTTATAATTTTGGCAAATAGCGAAGGCATATGGTGGCACAACCCTCTGGATAAAGCACAAGTGCATAACTCTGCTTTTGCACAAGCATTTTTGAACTCTTTTGCTTTGCCGACAAGCGCAAATTAAGCTTATTGCATAACGGAATACCACTAAATTAGTGGTATTCCAAATCCCTTACTTTGCCCCAAAATACTCGGTAGGAAAAAAGTGTGTAAGCAAATATGCAAGGGATAACAATGAGTGCACCGTACAATATAACCCTTAACGATTCAGGCGCACTGGCGGCTTGCCAAACGTCCAATTGGCCTGGTACCACAAATGGATAAAAGCTAAACGCTAAGCCCACAAAGCTTGATGTGAAGATCGCAGTGCACAATACAAATGGCAACCAACAGCCATTGTCATTTTCTGCTGGAAGTCGTTGTAGAGTGAAATATCCAATAGCGAAAAAAGCGAAACACAATATGGGGACAAATGCGATAAGATACGCCATAGGCGGTTGCGTCCAGCGGTCGAATACAAAGGAGTTAATTAACGGATTAATTATACACACCGCTAAAATACCCACTAAACATATTTTTCCAGCATTTTTAGCCCAATTAATGGCTCTTAATTGCAGCTCTTCTTCGGTTTTCATGATTAACCAGCACGCGCCAATTAATGCGTAAGCCATGGCAACGCCAGCGGCACTCAATAAACTAAACGCGACTGAACTAAAATCAACCTCAAACCCCATCACAAACATACCTAGCATGTAGCCTTGAGAAGCTGCGGCAATGAACGATCCCAATTTGAAAAACTTATCCCATCGGGTTTTCTTTTGAGCATTAACTTTCGCTCTGAAATCAAATGAAACACCACGAATAATTAACCCTATTATCAACATTGCTGTGGGCAAATAGAGTGCTTTTAGGATGATATTGTGAGCACTAGGGAACGCCACAAGTAGCAGTCCTACCGCCAATACTAACCAAGTTTCATTTGCGTCCCAAAACGGACCAATTGAGGCAATCATTTTGTCGCGTTGTTGTTCATTGTCCATTGGTAACAACAAGCCTACACCTAGGTCATATCCATCTAAAATGGCATACACTAAAATTGAGAACGCCATCAACCCTGCAAAAATAATCGGTAACTGATGATCTACAATCATTGACTGTCCTCCGAAGAGCCTGTGGTGCGAGCAGGGGTATATTCCTCTGCATCATATTCTTCTATTTCGACTGATTTTCGTGCCATATAAAATAGTGTTTTAACATAAGCAAACAGTAAAAATGCATACAGGGACAGATACGCAGCTAAGCTAATGCCCACATTTTCTGGCGCTATGTCTGTCACCGCATCTGCGGTAGTTAACACGCCACTAACCAAATAGGGCTGTCTGCCAATTTCAGTCACATACCAACCTGCTAGTGTTGCCACCCATCCGGAGAACGTCATCGCTATGAAAAATTTTAACATCCACTTGGAAAGTGATTTTTTTCGCCACAAATAGAAACTCGCTAACCAACTGCTCAGTAGCATTAGCATTCCTAGGCCAACCATTACTCTAAACCCATAAAATACGGGTTTAACCGGTGGGTGTTCGCCTTTAAATTCGTTGAGCCCTCTAATTTGGCCTTGAGGATCATGGGTAAGAATAACGCTTGCCATGTTAGGTATGGCTATTTCTAAGTGATTTGTGCGTTGTTGTTCATCTGGAACCGCGAATAGGAGCAGTGGTGCGCCTTGTGTGGTATCCCAAACCCCCTCCATTGCCGCCACTTTTTGCGGTTGATGTTCAAAGGTATTAAGGCCATGTAAGTCGCCCATCACCACTTGCAATGGAGTAAGTATGGCGGCTAAAAAGATGGAGGTACGAAGCGCTAACGTTGGCGCTTTCTTATTATCTCCACGGTAAATCCGATATGCCGAAATACCCGCGATCAAAAAGCACACGGTTAAACCAGAGGCAAGTAGCATATGCCCTAAACGATAAGGAAAAGAGGGGTTAAAAACAATTGCCATCCAATCGACCGCGTAGGCAACACCGTCACGCATTTCAAATCCAGCCGGCGTATGCATCCAGGAGTTTAACGCCAAAATCCAAAACGCTGATAAGGACGTGCCAACAGCCACAATAAATGTTGATAAGGTGTGCAACCATGGGGGGACACGATTAATCCCGAATAACATGACACCTAAAAATGTCGCTTCTAAGAAAAACGCAGTCATGATTTCGTATGCCAATAACGGGCCGGCAATATTGCCCACTGTCGCCATAAATCCAGGCCAATTCGTTCCAAACTGAAATGACATGGTAATACCGCTAACTACACCCATAGCAAAGGTAAGCGCGAATACTTTTACCCAAAATCGATAAATTCGCATCCATACCGGATGTTTTGAAATTTGGAAACGTACTTTGAAGTAAAATAATAACCAGCACAGAGCGATAGTTATGGCTGGAAATAAAATATGAAAACTAATGTTTGCTGCAAATTGAATGCGTGAAAGTAGCATTACGTCTGCCATTAAAAACCCCTAGCGGCGCTGATGTTAGCCGTCTTTTGTCAAACCAAAATTAAAAACTGAACCCTGATTACGGCGATTATCTGCTGAAAATATTGCGCTAATTGTGACTTAAAAATTTATCTTTCATGTCTAATACTTTACCTACTCCTGAACCCAATTTCATCAAAGTCGCCATGTTTTCTGGGCTCAATCTCTGTAATTCTTCACTCCATTTTGTGAAGTTTTCTAGAAGATCATGAATTTCTTTTAATTGCTGCTGTGCGTACACTTCTTGCGCGTTTGCAGGAGATGCGAGTAATGTATCCCTTAATACCGTCATGGTCGGTTCAATTTCTCGCTTTCGACGTTCCTCAAAGACTTTATTTGCCATGTCCCAAATGCTGCCTAAAGATTTAAAATAGTCTTTTCGATCTCCGGGTATATGTTGTACTTGAACTAATCGCCAGGCTTGCAACTCTTTTAATCCCATGCTGACATTTCCACGAGATATATTTAATGCGTCCGCAATATCGTTAGCACTTAATGGCTCTTCATTAACAACTAATAACGCGTACATTTGGCCAACAGTACGGTTAAACCCCCATCGGCTACCCATTTCGCCGAAATGCATTACGAATGTTTCTATCATGGGGGTCATCTTCATATAATTCTCTTTTCTGAAGTTTCAGTAATTTCTGAAAATTATAAACATTTATTGGTGGAGATCAAACTATTTTGATTTTTTTGTTCACCGAGCGGCCAGACATTGCATTGGTTTGATTAGATTAAGAAAAGCTTGCTGAGCTTAGGTTGTTTATTTTATTTACTTATTATGTTCAACTTTTAGCGAAGAAAATAACAGGAAGCAATCCAATGAATAGGTTGAAAATGTGGGCTTTATTGTGTTGCATCGTCGTGACGAAGTCGCACAGTATGGAAAGTAAACTAATGTTGGATAATGGTGAATATCAAGTCCCTGCGATTTTTTCAACACCTGAAATTGAACAAGCATATCCAGCAATTATTCTTTTGCACGGAACCGCTTCGCATAAAAACGAAGTGGGGGATTTGTACGTAAGATTAGCGCAGATGTTGTTAGCCAAAAATATTGCATCGATTCGAATCGATTTTGCCGGAACAGGTGATAGTCAGGTGGATTATTCGAAATATACTTTAGAAAGTGCAGTTCGTGACGCTGGCGTCGCTTTAGACTACTTGAAAAAGCAACCACAAATAGCGCAGAACCGTATCGCCGTATTAGGATTTAGCCAAGGTGGTTTAATAGCTCAGATGTTGGCAACCAAGGAATCAGATATTGCAGCTTTAGTGACTTGGTCTTCGGTAGCTGGCAACGGTAAAGGACCATTTAAAACCGTTTTTGACGATTATTACTTAGCAGCAAAAAGAGATGGCGTGGCTGAACTAACTTTTGAGTGGCGTACACCGTTAAAGTTAAGTTTAGATTGGTTTAAACAAGTTGAGCTACAGGCGTCACTAAGCGACTTAAATGAATTTACCAAGCCTATACTGGCAGTTGCTGGCGAAGCAGACAGACTGGTAAACCCGTTATCGTCATTAAAGTTAATTCAAGCGAGCGGCTCAGACGACGCTCAAGTGGTTATTTTAAAAGGGGCTAATCACATATTTAACGTATTGTCTCCAGACGCGAAACAAGATGAAACGTTACTGAAAACGACGGTGCAATGGTTGCAAGAAAAGTTACATTAATTCTTAATATGAACTAACTTCAATACGGATTCACATCTAAACAATTAAGGTGACATAGACAGTTGGATAATATGAAAATCAGACAGGCAACATTGGCCGATAAAATTGAATTATTAGAGTTAGAACAAAGACAAATAGACGCTGAGCGCCCATTTAATACAGCGATAAAACAACAAGATGCAATCTATTACGACTTAAACACTTTATTGAGTAGTGCAAAATCCTACGTGGCAGTGGCTGAAATCGAAAATAAAATTATTGGTATTGGCTATGCTCAAATTCGAGATTCTAAGCAAGCGTTTGTTCATGACCAGCATATATATTTAGGGTTTATGTATGTAGCCCCGGAATACCGAGGACGGAGAATAAATAAATTAATCATTGAAACACTCGTATCCTGGGGTAAAGAAAAGGGAATTAGTGATTTTTATTTGGATGTTTATTCCGAAAACGATGCCGCTATAAATGCTTACAAAAAGGCCGGTTTCACTGAATCTATTATTGAAATGAAATTAAGCCTCAGCAGTTGAACAGTATAAATTTTACACAGATTCTCTGTTTCGATAGATTAAGTGATACAAAATCGAGTTTGATACGTTTAAACCAATATTACTTAATATTCGATCTAGGGTCATAGAGTTTATGTTTTACAAATATGGGTTACTTTTCATTCTTAGTTTGTTTTTAATATCCTGTACTTCTGTTCCTAAGGGCATTGAGCCAGTTAAAAACTTTAAAATCGATAATTATTTGGGAACCTGGTACGAAATAGCACGCTTTGATCATAGTTTTGAGGAGGGGTTAAATAACGTATCTGCACATTATTCTCTTCGAGATGACGGTGGCGTTGATGTGGTTAACCGTGGATACAATGCGCAAAATAAGGAATGGGAAGAAGCGAAGGGTAAAGCTTATTTTGTTGATGACGAAAGCCTTGGTCATTTAAAGGTTTCTTTTTTTGGACCGTTTTATTCTAGTTATGTAGTGTTTTATCTCGACCATTCAAATTATCAATATGCACTTGTTAGTGGTCCCAGTCGCGATTATTTGTGGTTGCTCAGCAGACAAAAAACCTTGCCCCAATCAGTATTAAAATTGCTAATCCGCGAAGCGAGTGCAGCAGGGTTTGACACTTCTAAATTGATTTTTGTTGAACAAGACTAATCTTAGATGGATCGTAATTTTCATTTAACTGAAATTATTATTTATGAATGAAGGTCTTAGCTAAAAAGTAAACGTCGAATTTAGGAAAACAAGAAGGGAGCCTCATGCTTGATAGTCAGCTTGAAGTCGCGCGCCAAGCCAAACATTATTTAAATCAGATTGATGACTCTGAATACCAAGAGATTGCCAAACCGTACTTGTCCGGAAGTGCGGGTATGCATATGCGTCATATAATCGATCACTATCTGGCTTTGCAGCGGGGTGTTGAACTTGGCTTAGTTGATTATAATAAACGTAATCGTTATTCCAATATTGAAAAAAGTACTGAAGTTGCATTCACAGAATGGTTGAAAATAGAACAATGGTTAACGTCTATTTGCGACTCAGATTTAAATGCACCGGTGCTTGTCATCAGTGAAGTAAGTCTACACAAAACGCAAACTGTGCAAGTGCTATCCTCTTTAGCACGTGAACTCGTTTTTGTATCCAGCCACGCAATACATCACTTTTCGTTGCTCAGTGTTATGCAATCCATTAAAGGTAAGACATCGCCTGAAAATTTTGGGGTAGCGCCAGCTACAGTAACTTTTCAACGAGCACAGGCATAGAATTTTAGGTTTTCGTCACAAATCGAGCAGGTAAAATTGTAAAACCATAGAAACTATGTGGATTTTATGCATAATAGCGCCGCTTAATCTTAAAACTCATAAGGTTCTTACATGTCCATTGAACAAACTTTATTGTCGCGTAGTAATCAAGCCTGCGAACTGTGCGGCTCCACAGAATCGCTGGTGGTTTATGAAGTTCCTCCCGAAGAAACGCATGCTGACAAATGTATTTTGGTTTGTGGCACATGTCAGTCACAATTGAGCCAAGAAGAAGCTTTCGACATTACCCACTGGCGTTGTTTGAACGATAGTATGTGGAGCCAAGTGCCAGCCGTGCAAGTTGTCTCATGGCGGATGTTGAAAAAGTTGTCTTCTGAAGGCTGGGCGCAAGACTTGTTGGATATGCTATATCTAGACGACGATATGCTCAAGTGGGCTGAATCTGGATTAGTTGAGCATAGCGATGAGCCTACTTTGGATTGTAATGGGACCGCATTGCAAGCAGGAGATACCGTTACATTAATAAAAGATCTTAATGTGAAAGGTGCAAATTTTACTGCAAAGCGTGGCACAGCAGTTCGGGGTATTGGCCTGAGCAATAACCCAGAACATATAGAAGGCAAAGTGAACGGTCAACGTATCGTTATCATCAGTGCCTACACTAAGAAGTCTTAAATAGTCGGGTGTGTGAACCAGGCATTCATTGAGCTGAGGCTCTTTGAATTCGCGCTTTTAAAGCCACGGTTTTAAGTTTTACTGATTAGTATGGGTAACATAACCTTGCCAAGCATCCCCTAAATACAACTTCAATAGTTTTTCCGGCGCGTCTGGCAAGTCCACACTTAACAGTAATCCCGGTGTATCGTTAAAGTTCTTATCAATCCCTAGACAATGAAACTTGGCTCCAAGCTTTTGATAATGCTTAGCTAGAATAGGAATATCTTTGCCATCAGGCTCCACTGAAGCTAACAGAGCTGAGAGATGAGTTGGTAGGTTGTATTGTTTGCTGAAATCGATCACCTCTGGGTGCAATGGAAATGAAAATTCATTATGTGCTGTTACTTGATTTGTAGGTGTGATCAAGGCTTGCTTAATTAATGAGACAGAACGCGGACTGTACATCTTGCTCAAAGACACCGTGCCGTATAACGTTCGATAATGTGGGAATTTACAAACAAATGCGCCTATTCCGCGCCACAATAGGAATAATCCTTGAAAACTCTTTTGATATTCCGGAATTAAAAACGAACGGCCTAATTCCAAACAAGGTTGCTGTTGGTTTATAAAGTCATTGTTAAAATTAAACATCCGCGATAAATAGAGTTGCGACAGATCATTTTGCTCAAGCAGTCTGTCGGTTTGCCCCATCCGATATGCTCCGACAATTTTTTCCTGCTGATTATTCACCACAAATAACTGTGTATAAGTGGCATCAAAATCGTCGGTGTCTATTGGTTCGCCACTACCTTCATTGTGCTCCCGAAATACCTGCTCACGTAGTCGTGCTATTTCGAATACGGTGCCGGGAAGTTGATGTTGATATCCGTAATAAACTGAAAATTGTTTATGGGTAAGCAAGCATTGCTCAACTGGTAGGGAAGCCAATTCCGAGGCAATATCTGGCCACGAAACAGGGGCAGCCAAAGGCGCTTGTTCTAGCACTTTGTCTTGCGGCCAATGCATATTCCATAAAGGGTCTTGGCAATAACTCTGTATTCGACAAAGTGCGGCATGTTGATGCATATTTTCAACTTTGTAAGCTGTTGATTTTACCGCAGATCCGCAACTGACTCTGACTTGAGTATTCTGTTTATTTAATAATTCTCTAGCCAACATAAATAGTCTAAATCGAAAATATATACGACCTAGAAGATAAAATAATTCACTATTTTGACCACTAACAAACACCGGTAAAAATTGCGCCTGAGAAACAGTAATCAGCTTACTGATGACGCGATTCCAAACGTGCTCGCTTATCCGTTTCTTATCTTTTTGATAATAGGACACTCGTCCTGCGGGAAAAACCAGTAAAGCGCCACCGTCTTTCACATGTTGTAAACTTTTTCGAATAGAAGGCGCATTTTTTGGGTCACGTTCAGACAGTGGATTGGTAAAAATGAAATAGTCGTTAAGCTCAGGAAAAAGTTTAAGTCCTTGATTTGCCATTACTTGCAGGTCGGGACGGATTTGACCTATCAATAAACATAAAATGACGCCTTCGATACCGCCAAATGGGTGATTGCTGGCAATCACCAATGGCCCTGATTCAGGAACATTTCGTTGCAGAGAATCGCCACCTAATACCTCAATATTAAGAATACTTAATAGTTTCTTAGCAAATAGCTCTTTGGAAAGATCCTGCATGTTGTGCAATTTATACAGAGCATCCATTTTTTTCACGCCGACTAAGCGATCTAAAATTTTAAGTGCAATTGTTAGCGGTGCACTTTTTCTTTCTACTAGGTTGGTAAGACTGATAGATGTTGGCATTTAGTACTGCATATTTCCGGTGATATTCAAGATTAATAATAACGAGTAACTTATAGCAGATGCTATTTATGCAATGCAAAAGATTATTTTTGCTGATTTTCGGGCATAATAGGGTTAAACGTTTAGCTTAAACTATCAGAAAGGCCATTGATGAAAAAAATTACAATTACCGCTCCAGATGACTGGCATTTACACTTTCGTGATCATGATATGTTAGGGGAAACTGTTCCGGCTACTGCTAGATGCTTTAATCGGGCTATCGCCATGCCGAATCTGGTGCCACCGATTATTAATGCACAAATGGCATTGGATTATAAAGCGCGCATTTTAGCAGCAAAGCCAGAAAACAGTGATTTTGAACCATTAATGGTTTTATATCTGACGAATCAAACAACGATCCAAGACATTAAAGATGCAAAAGCAGCGGGAATTGTAGCCGCTAAATTATATCCTGCTGGAGCAACGACTAATTCAGATGCAGCCGTCGCTGGCATAGAAGCGCTTTACCCTGTGTTTGAAGAGATGGCCAAACAAAATTTATTGTTATTAATTCATGGTGAAGTTACAGAGAGTCATATAGATATTTTCGATAGAGAGAAAATCTTTATCGATAAGCATTTAACCAAAATAGTCGATGCGTTTCCGCAACTTAAAGTTGTTTTCGAGCATATTACAACCTCCGAAGCCGCAGACTTTGTGATGCAAAGCTCCGAATTAGTTGCTGCGACTATTACTCCTCAACATTTATTACTTAACCGTAATGATTTATTGGTTGGTGGAGTGCGCCCGCACAACTATTGTCTTCCGGTGCTTAAGCGTAATACCCATCAACAAGCATTAAGGAAAGCCGTGGCTAGTGGTTCAAACAAGTTCTTCTTGGGCACGGATTCTGCGCCGCATGAGCAACATCGCAAAGAGTCAGCTTGCGGTTGCGCGGGTTGCTATAGCGCTTGGAGTGCGTTGGAGTTGTATGCACAAGTGTTTGATGAACTGGGGGCGCTCGACAAGCTTGAAGGCTTTAGCAGTATTTATGGAGCGGATTTTTATGGGCTACCACGTAATAGTCAAACGGTTACATTAATAAAACAAGAATGGCAGATTCCAGAACAAATTATATTGCCAAATGGTAATCCGATTGTACCGTTTTTTGCAGGGCAAACGGTCAATTGGAAGATTGAAAGCCTTTAGTTATGAAGTGGTTGTGGGCTGTTTTTATTGTGGTGTTGAGCCAACCGCTAAATGCGCAGGATTCAGGCGATTTCTGGGTGTTGACCCACCCAGAAGAACCGTTTGTAGTGATGGACGACAAAGGTGTGCTTCATGGTTTATTAGTTGATGAAGTGAATGGCATATTAGCCAGTGCCGGCATTCACCAAAAGATACTTTCTGCACCTTGGGAACGAGTTGAGCGTGAGGCGAGAATAAAATCTAATGTTCTTGCTTTTGCTTTAACTCGTACTCCAGAGAGGGAGCATGTTTACCATTGGATTACACCATTAACTGCTAATATGTACTCGGTATATAGTGCGAAACAGCTTAGCCAACCCATTGCTAATATTGAACAACTCAATACATTTGATTCTATTGCTGTGCTAGAAAATGACGTACGTCATCAAATATTACTAAAGCAAGGCGCAAAAAATATTCACGTTTACTCGACTTGGTCTGATGCTATAGAGGGATTGGCAAGTGGGCGCTCAAGTGCAATTTTCTTTTCGGATGTAGGAATGCGTTATTATTGCAAAGTTCAAGGAAAAGATTGCAATCAATTCCATCGCGTGTTTCTGTATGAAAAAACAATCAGCTATCTTACATTGTCGAAAAATGGTACAGATACTAAATTAGCTAATAAGTTAAAAAGTGCGGCTGAAAACTATAAAAAAACGGCTAAATTTAAAGAAATTACTGAATATTGGCTTAAGCAATACGAAACATTACCCATTCCCATGCATATGGAAGATGGCGTATTAAATTTGTGGATTAAATAAATCGGACCGAACCATGAGTAAACTTGTTAGTTATCACGATCAAGATAAATATGCGCTTATCACCATCGACAACGGCAAAGCAAATGCGTTGTCCCATGAAGTGATAGATCAAATCAATTTGTGTTTAGATAAAGCAGAAAAAAAACAAAAAGTAGTAGTGTTAACCGGCAAAGCCGGAATGTTTTCTGCAGGCTATGACTTAAGCACTATGAAAAAAAGCATGGAATCTGCCATGCAACTTGTTGAAAAAGGTTCTACTTTGTCAAAACGACTCTTGTCGTTTCCCACACCTGTGATAGCTGCCTGCTCTGGTCACGCCGTGGCTAAAGGCGCGTTCTTATTGTTGTCTGTGGATTACCGGATAGGTGTAGATGGAGACTATAAAATCGGTCTAAATGAGGTGGCTATTGGCATGACAATGCACCAAGCTGGCATCGAGTTGGCGCACGAAAGACTCGCAAAATCGTTTTTTAATCGTTCGGTAATAAATGCAGAGATTTTTAGCCCAGCACATGCTTTAGATGCTGGTTTTTTTGATTTAGTGGTTAAATCCAAAAAATTTGAAAAAGCAGTGAGTAAAGTCGCGACTGCGATGTCATCACTCGATGTAGAAGCTCATCGAGCTACAAAATTAAAAGCACGAGCAGGGCTGTTAGAGAGTTTGCAAAAAGCAATTGAAATCGATCGTGGCGGTTCATTGTAAATATCATTTACATCATAATTTAAAGAGATAAACCTAGTGACTCAATTTTCTACTTTACCATTAAAACCTGAACTAATTAGTAACTTAGAGACGCTAGGGTTCGAAGGCATGACAGAGATTCAGCAACAAAGTCTTCCCAAAATACTTGCGGGCAAAGATGTCGTTGCTAAAGCAAAAACCGGCAGCGGTAAAACTGTCGCGTTTGCTTTAGGACTGTTAAATCGATTGGATGTCGAACGCTTTAGAATTCAGGCTTTAGTGATGTGCCCAACTCGCGAATTGGCTGAACAAGTAGCTGAAGAAATTCGTCGAGTAGGCCGAATGATTGAAAATATGAAAGTTTTAACCTTGTGCGGCGGCACACCTATGGGTCCGCAAATAGGTTCTTTGTCCCATGGTGCACACATTATTGTGGGAACCCCCGGTCGAATTATGGACCACTTGTTTAGGCAACGTTTGAACTTAAAAGAAGTCAATACTTTGGTTCTTGATGAAGCCGATAGAATGTTGGATATGGGATTTGAAGATGAAATGGAAGCGGTAATCAAAGCCGTGCCTACAGATCGTCAAACTTTACTTTTTTCGGCTACTTACCCTGATCAAATTAAGCAAATTAGTTTAAAGGTTCAACGTAATCCTATCGAAATTACCGTGGAATCGACGCATGATACCGCCAAGATAAAGCAAATATTTTTTGAAGTGGATGACGTACATCGGATTAAAGCTACCGCTGCGTTATTGACAGAGTTTCAACCCGAATCGGCAATTATCTTTTGTAATACTAAAATCGCTTGTAATGAATTACTTGAAGCACTTCACGAGATGGGCTTTTCGGTGGCGGCCTTGCATGGCGATCTAGAACAAAAAGATCGAAATCAAGTATTGGTGCGATTTGAAAGTAAAAGTGTATCAGTACTGATTGCCACTGATGTTGCGTCTAGAGGGCTGGATGTGAAAGGCGTAGGGGCTGTTATTAATTATCAAATTACTCCAGATCCCGAAGTTCACATACACCGTATAGGGCGCACTGGGCGAGCTGATGCTGAAGGTTTAGCATTAACCTTGTGTGCTGCCAATGAAATTGCTCGCGCAAATGCCATAGAAGATTATCAACAACGAAAAGTTGAATGGAAAGCCATCCAAGCAATCCGTTTTCATGCCAATCGCATTGTTCAGCCAGAATTTCAAACAATCTGTATTGATGGTGGTAAAAAGGCCAAATTACGCCCGGGTGATATTCTCGGGGCTTTAACTAAAGACGCTGATGTGCCTAGCGAAGACATAGGTAAGATAAAAGTCATTGCGACTCATAGCTACGTTGCAGTAAAAATCCGTAGTGTTAAACGCAGCTTAAAACAATTTAATGAAGGTAAAATGAAAGGTCGGAAATTTAAAGCTAGAAAACTCACATAATGTAAATCCACGTGAGCTTCGTCAGTATTAAAAAAAGAGTGCCTAGGCACTCTTTTTTCTGGTTATTAATTTAAGTTAAATCCACTACCAAATCTTAACTCTATCTTCTGGCGCTAGATACATAGCATCACCTTCTTTTACATCAAATGCTTGATAAAATTCAGGAACATTCGGTAACGCACCATTTACTCTGTATTCAGCTGGCGAATGCGGGTCAGTACTAATTTGATTGCGTAACGTTTCGTCGCGCATCACAGTTGCCCATACTTGCGCATAACCCAAGAAAATACGCTGTCTTGCAGTATAACCGTCAAGCACAGGAGCTTCTTTACCATCTAAAGCTAATTCATAGGCTTTAAGGGCAATACTAATTCCGCCTAAATCACCTATATTTTCACCTAAAGTAAACTCACCATTTACGTTTAAATCTTCTAAAGGCTGAAATTTGTTGTATTGGTCTACTAACTGCTGAGTACGCTTTTTAAACTCTTCTTTATCTTTTTCAGTCCACCAGTTGCGTAACACACCATCACCATCAAAGGTACTACCTGCATCATCAAAACCATGACCAATTTCGTGTCCAATAATCGCACCTATGCCGCCATAATTAACCGCATCCTCGGCTTCCATATTGAAAAATGGTGGTTGCAATATTCCAGCTGGAAATACAATTTCATTAGCTGGTGGATTGTAATATGCGTTAACCGTTTGTGGTGTCATATTCCATTCATGCTTTTGCACTGGACCCGGTTGCTTTTCTAAAACTTGCTGCCATTGCAATTCATTTGAGCGCTTAATGTTACCAATTAAGTCAGACTCTGAAATATTTAATTGGGAATAATCTTTCCATTTATCAGGATAGCCAATTTTGGGCGTAAATTTGGATAGCTTGTCTAACGCTTCTTTTTTGGTTTCATCTGACATCCACGTAAGTTCTTTTATGCTGATCTCATATGCTTTTAATAGGTTATCCACTAATTCCAACATGCGTTCTTTAGCCGCTGGTGGGAAATGCTCCTTGACATAAACTTCACCAATAACTTCGCCTAAATGCTGGTTTACTAAATTTACACCTCTACGCCATCTTGGACGTTGTTCTTCGACACCATACAAAACTTTGCTGAAAAACTCGAAATTGGCATTATCTAGTTCTGTCGTTAATAAAGTTGCACCTTGATGGATTGCCATCCATTTAAGATAGATCTTCCACGTGTCTAAAGGGGTATCCGCAATTACGTCGTCCAGATTACGCATATAATCCATTTGCGTCACCACTACGCCGTCTAAACCTGTTAGCTCTAATTCTTGCAATAGAGCAGTCCAGTTAAATTTGGGCATAAGTTCAGATAATTCAGCAACGGGTACTTTGTTGTATAACGCAACCATGTCGCGCGTTTTTTCTTTTTTCATGTGATAAGACGCAAGTTCGGTCTCCAAATCCAAAATGATTTCTGCACTTTTTTCGGGATTTTCTATTCCTGTCAGGGTGAGCATCTTGGCTACGTGTTTTTGGTATTTCTCTCTTATTTCCTGATAAGAACCTTCATCGCTGGTGTAATACTCCCTATCTGGCAAAGCTAACCCCGCTTGCCAAGAGTAAATCATGTACGATTCAGGATTTTTAAAATCAACAAACTGGGCTAATGCGAATGGGGTACCTAAACTGTGCTTTATGGCATAGGCAAAATAGCGTGCCAATTGTTCCTGATTTTGGATTGCGTCGATTTTCTCTAATTCTGGCACAAGAGGCTCTATTCCGGCTTTATCACGAGCTTCCATATTGGTGTAAGCGTTGTATAAGTCACCCACTTTTTGTTCATTGCTTCCTTTTTTAAAATCGCCTTCCGCTGAGTTTTTGATGATAGCCATGACGTTTTCTTGAGCTTCATCATGGAGTATTTGAAACGATCCTAAACTTGCTTTATCTTCGGGAATTTCTACGGTATCTAACCACTTACCATTAGCATACTTAAAAAAGTCATCACCCGGTTTCACACTCGTATCTATATGCTCCAGAATTATTCCAGAGCCTAGTGGTTTATCTTCAACCACAGGATCTGCTTCTACTGGGATTTCAACTTTTTTTGGTTCATCTTTTTTAGTTGTGTCCACAGGAGGTGACTCGCTGCATCCAAAAAGTAAAACCGTGGCAGCAAATGACATACAATAAAACTTCATATAATCCTCTTACTAAATTTGGCATGCTTCCATGCGCTTTAAACTTATCAGCAGTATAAATTACTTACTGAACTTATAAATAAATCGATCTGTTTTACCCCTAATTGATGGGTCGAATACCATTACTTTTAAATCATCTTCTGGATTTTGCAAGTAAAACGCTTGTTCGATTAATGTAAAGCCAGCTTCAGTAAACTGGTGTTTAACAATATTGGCATCAATTCGATGCAAAGTATTTGCAGCGTTATAACCTGAACCTGCTAACGCATTATGGTCAATAACGATTACCGAACCCTCATCTTTAAGTATGCGTTTTATGTTCGCCAACGCTTTGTGATGGTCGACAACGTCATCGCGAATTTTAACAATCTTTCCGTCACGTGCGGTTTCAGTAAAAAATAAATCATGATAAGCCAACGCAATAATAACTATATCTACTGAGTTGTCAGCTACGTCGATATCGGCAATGGCGACATTATCTAATCTAACTACATTTTGTAATCGATTATCCGCGGTACGTTTTTCTATTTCTTTTTCAGCAAACTTCCAATATACGTCGTCATTTTGCAAATAAACTTTCCCTTCGTTACCTACTGCTTTAGAAAATAACTCTGTATACCAGCCACTGCCTCCTAGAAGGTCGAGAACTGTATCCCCAGAAGCGACTCCTGAAAAACCTAATACTTTTTGAGGACGTCGAGCCGCATCGCGCTGAGCATCTTCTGATGGTCTATCAGGTGAATCAATTATCGCCTGAATTTGTTGATTGGTAAGTTGATGATTGGCTGCTTGAGCACTGACACTAAGTAAAGTAATAAAGATGGTAACAACAATTTTGTGAGCATACTTATGAGTTAAAAAGCATAATTTCATCATTATCGGTGTCCAATTTGTAGGTAAAGCCTAAGAATAGCCCCAAAGGTGAGTTTTGGGCACAAAAAACTGTAACAGAACAATTCATATTTCTATTTCGATAATATTTGGGTTACCGTTAGTTATCTGCAGACATTAAACACTTGCAATAAGCTTCTTCTCTGTGGAGTGGTTAGTTTCAGTCGTTTAACGGTTTAGATAAACTCCATAAGGATAGAATATGAATGCTACTATCATCGCGTTGCTTGGCTATATAACCTGGACTTTACTGCTACTGATTGCATTGGCGGCTTATCGAACTGTTTTAGTCAGTCAAAAGCAACGGTTACCTAATCAATTTAAAGCTGACGGTTCTGATTCTCCTGATTTTGGGCAAAGGTTGACCCGAGCTCACCTAAATTGTGCAGAAAGTTTCGTGATTATTGGCGGAATAATGCTGCTGGCCTTAGCCACAAACGCTTCAATAATAACTGACTCTTTGGCGTATTTTTTGCTCGCAGCAAGAATATGCCAATCAGTTGTTCATCTTATATCAACATCCGTTTTTGCTGTGCAGATAAGATTTTTCTTTTTTCTGATTCAAGTTGGTATTTGTGGGATCTGGTTGTTTAAACTTTTTACAAAATTTATCTATTAACCACTTTAAAATTATCGGTGATAATCTATGTTAGATATGAACTTGTTCAAACAAATCTCTCCTTGTGAATATGCAGATGCACTCCCTAGAGAACAATTTATCGATTATCAGATTTCGAGCTTGTGGCCACAACCTCCACGAATAGCAGGTCCCGCTTTTACGGTTTTCTGTGAAGACGGTGATCATTTGATGATGCATGCTGCCATTTATGAAGCATCTCCAGGTGATATAATTGTGGTTAAATCAGACCCGCAATTTGCCTGTGCAGGCGGTAATGTTTGCGCCATAGCAAAAAAAAGGGGAATAGCCGGTTTTGTTATCGATGGGGTAGTGCGCGATTTGGCAGAAACCCGCGATATTCAGTTTCCGGTTTTTGCGCGAGGTGTGATTCCGTATCCAGCAGCCAAGAAAGCGTATTCTCCACTAAACCAAACTATTCAGTGTGGCGGAGTTACTGTGAACCCCGGCGATATAGTGATTGCCGATGAAGAAGGGATTGCAGTCGTGCCCAGAGAGCAAGCACAATCCGCTTACGAAATTGCTAGAGCGCGCACAGACAAAGATGAGCAAATGACATTAGAACAGTGGCAAGACGAACATAAACGTAAAATTGATAGTATCATTGCAAAACAAACGTAACTATAAACTGGACTGTGCATGTTTTCATTTTTCGAACGGTTAACCAAACCGTTCCCTGTTGAGCACCCAACGCAACCACCTAAAACCCTCGTCGCTTTTTGTCGCCACTATACCCAAGGTATGTGGCCAGCAATATTTACGGTATCTATTCTAGCGGCTTCTGTGGCTGCCCTTGAGGTGTCCTTGTTTAGTTATGTTGGGCAACTCGTCGATTGGTTGTCAGAACGCAATCCAGATACCTTTATCGAAGAAGAGATCACGAGTTTAATTTGGATGGGAGCAGTCATTTTAGTGATCCTGCCAAGCCTAGTTATTTTTCAATCGCTATTAACGCATCAAACCCTATTGGGTAATTACCCCATGAAAATTCGGTGGCAAGCGCATCGCTATTTAATGGGGCAAAGTATTGGTTTCTTCCAGAATGAGTTTGCAGGGCGTGTAGCCACCAAAGTAATGCAAACCGCTTTATCGGTACGTGAAGCGGTAATGAAGTTACTGGATATTCTGGTTTATGTCAGCGTTTACTTTATCAGTATTGTTGTACTTGTTTTTTCTATCGATTGGCGACTCAGTGTGCCTCTATTGATATGGTTGCTGGCGTACTTTGTAATTCTGCGTACCTTTATTCCGCGTTTAAAAAAGGTTTCCCAAAAACAAGCGGATGCGCGTTCTATCATGACTGGCAGAATCGTCGATAGTTATACCAATATTATGACGGTCAAACTATTTTCCCACAGTCAGCGAGAATCAGAATACGCTAAAGAAGGAATGAGCGGTTTCTTGCATACAGTCTATCCGCAAATGCGTTTAGTCACGACCTTATATGGTTTTGTTTGGTTCTCAAATGCGCTGTTGGTGTTTAGTATAAGCGCGTTGTCTATTTATTTGTGGCTTAATCATTTAGTCACGCCGGGAGACTTGGCAGTGGCTATCAGCTTGTGTCTTCGACTCAATGGCATGGCTCAGTGGATAATGTGGGAAGTTTCTGCGTTATTTGAAAACATCGGTACAGTGCAAGATGGCATTAATACGTTGGCGAATGATGTAGCGGTACAAGATAGCTCCGATGCGACTGAGCTAAATGTGAGTGGTGGTGCGATAGAGTTTAAAGATGTCGATTTTGGTTATGCAGGACCCGAGGGCAATCCAATCGACGTTTTCAAGAAACTCAACCTTACCATCAAGCCAGGTGAAAAAGTGGGTTTGGTCGGCCGTTCAGGCGCTGGTAAATCCACTTTGGTTAACCTTTTGTTGCGCTTTTATGATGTACAAAGTGGCAAGATATTAATTGATGGGCAAGACTTAAGGCAGGTTCAACAAGAAAGCTTGCGAGCCAATATCAGTATGGTGACGCAAGATACTTCCTTGCTACACCGTTCGGTGCGCGAAAATATTGTTTACGGTAGGGCGTCGGCAACAGAAGAAGAAATGATAACCGCAGCTAAACAAGCTGAAGCGGATGAGTTTATCCAACAACTCTCGGATTTAAACGGGAACGTGGGTTATGACGCTCAGGTTGGCGAGCGTGGTGTTAAACTTTTTGGTGGCCAACGACAGCGCATAGCCATTGCGAGAGTTATGTTAAAAGATGCGCCTATTTTAATTTTAGATGAAGCAACATCTGCTTTAGATTCTGAAGTTGAAGCCGCAATTCAACAATGCTTAAACAAAGTCATGGTTGATAAAACGGTATTGGCTATCGCCCATAGGTTATCCACGATTGCTCAGATGGACCGCTTGTTAGTGTTAGAGCAGGGCGTCATCGTCGAATCAGGGAGTCATAGTGAGCTGTTAGCCTTAAATGGTATTTACGCTAAACTTTGGTCTCATCAGACAGGTGGATTTATTGGAGTGGATTAATATTTCACGTCAATAGTCCACATTGCCACGACACTATTTTTAAACCACTATTAGATTGGTGCTTCAATCGTATTTTGGTTTTTCTCCTACAAATGTCTCATTCTAATGTTTATAACGCCATTAAAAAGTCAATTTCCGGACTAAATTAGCTCCGTGATTTTATTTGATTTTTCATAGTTAGGGTAAAATAAATACCATTTTATGGTAAAAAAAGGTTGCAATAGCTTGACCATATGGTTAGTTTTAACATTAAGTTAACAATTGTTCGTGGAATGCACATTTCTGAACTTTTCAATTGAGCCTTAAAATAATAACAAGATATAGGAACTCAAACTTTATGAAAAATCTAAACAACTGCTCATTTTATTTCCGTAATTTGCATTCTTTGGCATTCAAAACTTAATAATTTTACCTTTCCCTTCTGATTATAAACATCTTTCCCCTAGCGCTTAAGGCGCTGGGAGAATTTGGTATTTTCTAATTTAAGGAGAAATCTATGTAACTAACTAAATCTGTACCTACGTAAATAAAACAATAAATAAAATAACTATAAAAATAGGAAAATTGGGAATGAATAATAAGAAATTGCTTATTAGTGCTGTGAGTTTGGCAGTAATGAGCGCAACTCCAGCAATAGCTGCACAGCCTTCAACCAATCTAGCTTTTGCAAACTGGTTGGAGTCGCAAAACCCGGAATTAAAAAACAACCAAACGGATCGAATTGTGGTTGAGTTTAAGAGTCAGGCTACTTTGCATGAACTCGAAAACCCCGGTTCAAATTTAACTTCCGAAAACCTGACAGGCAACGGCTTCTTTGTTGCTCCAGGGCAAAGTTCAAGTGGTAATAAAGTATTAGATAAACTGATTAGTAAAACCGGACACAAGTTACGGTTTCTGAAAAAGAATAAACAAGGTAGAGCAATACTAAAGCTTGAAAAACGTTTATCAAAAACCAAGATGCAAACCTTAATTTCACAATTGCAGCAAGATCCTTTGATTGAATCTGCAGAAGCAGACCCAATTCGATATTTGATGGCACAATCGCAACCATGGGGAATCGCCAATGTTCAGGCGGATCAGCTCACAGATACTAGTGCGGGTGCTAAAACTGTGTGCATTATTGATTCCGGTTACGACATCAATAATCCCGATCTTAGCGGCAATGCTGTAACAGGTACTAACAACTCAGGTACGGGTAATTGGTACGTGCCGGGTGGTTCTCACGGTACCCATGTTGCCGGCACGATTGCTGGAATCAATAATGATGAAGGGATTGTGGGTGTGTTGCCGAATCAAAACATTAATCTACATATCATAAAAGTGTTTAATGAATCAGGGTGGGGATATTCGAGTGATTTGGCTGATGCGGTTGAAACCTGCGAAGCGAATGGTGCGGATGTGGTTAATATGTCACTTGGCGGTTCCGGTTCTTCAACTAGCGAAAATAACCGTTTAACGGCTGTTGCAAATAATGGCGTATTGCTGGTGGCAGCAGCTGGTAATGCCGGTGATTCAAGTCACTCATATCCTGCATCTTATAGCTCAGTAATATCTGTCGGGGCAGTGGATGAAACCGGTATCCGCGCAGAATTCTCTCAGTATACAAATCAAGTAGAGTTGTCTGCCCCCGGTGAAGCAATTCTATCTACGGTGGGAATAAATGATGGTCGCCAAGGCTATATCACGTTTAACGGATCTACTGTTGGAGATGATCGAGTCTTGCCACCGTCGCGTTATGTGGCTAGCGGTGGTAACTACGCTATAAGCAATGTCAATGGCACGGTTTCTGGTGTAATAGGTGCGTGCAGTACTAGCTCTAATGGTAGTTTTAGTTGTTCAAGCATGAGTAATAAAATTTGTGTTGTTGAGCGAGCTGATAATCAAGCTGGAAGTTCTTATCCCGAAATTGACGCAGCCTTAGCGTGCGATAATGCAGGGGCTGCGGGCATTGTTGTTTACAGTAACAGCGATCGCCCTGGTTTACAGAATCCATTTCTAGTTGATGATAATGGTCAAATCACAGTACCGGTCGTATCAGTGAACCGGACTCTTGGTCAGCAACTAGTGGCTGCAACTGGAAGCTCTGCTACTCTACAAGTCGCAGGCAATACTGATTATGCCTATTACAATGGTACTTCTATGGCGAGTCCTCACGTCGCTGGTGTCGCAGCATTAGTGTGGGCAAATAATCCCACCTGTAGTGCCTCTCAAGTACGTAATGCGTTAACTTCAACCGCGTTCGACTTGGAAACAGCAGGGAGAGACAACCAAACTGGGTATGGCTTAGTTCAAGCGAAAGCGGCGTCAGATTTCTTAGCGGCAAATTGTAGTGGCAATGGCGGCGGCGATCCTGGCGGCAACGTGTTAACTAATGGTATAGCAGTAACTGGTTTATCTGGTGCCGCGAACTCTGAGTTGGTCTACACACTTGAGGTACCTGAAGGGGCGACTGATTTAAGTTTCTCAATGTCTGGCGGATCAGGAGATGCAGATTTATACGTAAAATTTGCTAGTGAGCCTACAAGCAATAGTTATGATTGCCGACCGTACCTAGGGGGGAATAATGAAACTTGTAATATTAGTACCGCTCAGGCAGGTACATATTACGTTAAAATAATTGGCTATAGTGCGTACTCTGGCGTTTCACTGCAAGCTGATTATACTGACGCTGGTAGCGGCAATAACGGGTCATTGACTGTCATTGAGAACATCTCTGCATCACGTCGTAATTGGGTTTACTACACAGTTGATGTTCCTGCGGGATCATCAGGGCTAACTATCTCAACTGACGGTGGAAGTGGCGACGCGGATTTATATGTGCGTTATGGTAGCAACCCAACCACTGGCAGTTACGATTGCAGACCTTATCAAAACGGTAATACAGAAACATGTTCGTTTAGTTCACCACAATCCGGTACTTGGCATGTGGGAATTCGTGCATATAGCACTTTTTCGGGGTTAGCGTTAACCATGGAAGTCCAACCCTAGTTTTTAATTAACTTCTACGTTGCCGTCCACATGGGCGGCATTTAAATTGTTGGGGTGAAGAATGTTGACCGTCGGTTTTCTTTTATCCACCCCACTAATACTTTAAATTACTCAAATTTACACATTTGTGGCTTCAATTTTACTTGTATCAGTTCCCTCAATGAGTATAATACGCCTCCCTCCTTGTGTGACTCCAAATTTTCCACTAGAAAATTGTTTAATTCACAAGGTTGGTGTAACCGAAATTTGTTAGGGGTGTAGTTCCAATTGGTAGAACAGCGGTCTCCAAAACCGATGGTTGGGGGTTCGAATCCCTCCACCCCTGCCAACTTTCGTCAAAACACATAAATTTGAATTTAAACATACTGGTTTGCCTGAGAAATAAGTAATCAGTATTTATTACGGAAATAAGATTATGAGCGAAAAAACAGAATCACCATCCAATTCATTGGATATGCTCAAATGGTTGGTTGTTGTCTTGATTTTAGGTGGTGTTATTGCTGCCAATACTTATTATCAAGAAATTTCTGTACTTTATCGTGCGCTTGGTGCGGTTGCGCTTGTAGTGATTGCCGGTTTTATCGCAAGTAGCACTGTAAAAGGAAGTTCGTTCTTAACTTTTGCAAAAGAATCGCGAGTTGAAGTACGCAAGGTTGTGTGGCCTACAAGACAAGAGGCAACGACAACTACCCTAATCGTATTGGCCGCTACAGCATTTATGTCACTGGTCCTTTATCTATTGGATATGGGAATTGTCCAGGTCGTGTCTTTTGTTACCGGTTTAGGAGTGTAAATCATGTCTGATAAAAAATGGTATGTTGTACAAGCATTTTCTGGTTACGAAGGGCGTGTTCAAAAAACGTTAATTGAACATATTAAAATGCACAGCATGGAAGACTATTTCGGTGAGATTTTAGTACCCACTGAAGAAGTTGTGGAAATGCGAGCAGGTCAAAAACGTAAAAGTGAACGTAAGTTTTTTCCTGGCTATGTATTAGTTGAAATGGAAATGAACGAAGACTCATGGCACTTAGTGAAAAGTGTTCCACGAGTGTTAGGCTTCATTGGTGGAACGTCAGATCGTCCAATGCCAATATCTAAGAAAGAAGCTGATGCAATTTTGAACCGTTTAGAAGAATCGGTAGACAAGCCAAAACCAAAAACATTGTTCGAACCAGGCGAAGTGGTCCGCGTTACCGATGGCCCATTTGCAGATTTCAACGGTGTTGTAGAAGAAGTGGATTACGAAAAAAGCCGCTTGAAAGTATCTGTACTTATTTTTGGTCGTTCAACTCCAGTAGAACTAGAGTTTGGTCAAGTCGAAAAAGGGTAAATTAGGCTGCTTTTAGCTTCGTAGAAATTTAAAAAAAGATGTCTTAATAGACATCTTTTTTTTGTCGCGGCTAAAGCC